>JBPOJB010000026.1:0-19856 GCA_052034005.1 Planctomycetota bacterium
CCCGCTCGTCCCCCACTGGCGGTGCGCGGCGCCGGCGCCGGCGGGCCCCGCCCCGCCCCCCCCCCCCCACGCCGGTGATGCGCCGGTCGACGGCTGAGCTTCAGAGGTCTCAACCGCCGCCGCCTCCCGCGCGGTGAGTTCAGCGGTGGCTGACCCGGGAGGATCCGGCTCCTGTCGGCGGTCTAAGACTGCTTCCACCTGCGGCGCGCGAGACCGGCCAGCGCGACGATCGAACCGAGGCCCGCGAGCATGAGCGACGACGGTTCGGGGATGACCGAGAGCGTGATGGCCTCGGACAGCGACTTGCCGCTCTGGTTGATACTGATCCGCAGGTGCGCGGGCGTCGCGCTAAACCCGGCGAGTTCCGGGCCGGGCGTGAACAAGCCGTCCATGAAGAGTTCCAGATAGTTCTCGGAACGCCCTGGCAGGATCAGCCCGCTGGTCGCGGTGAACGTGCCGTAATCGTCATTGGACAGCGTGTACCCGAAGCCAGCGCTCTCGAGCAGCAGATCGATCGTCCCGGAGTCGAACAGAACACCTTCTGGGATGACGGCCAAGTCGTCGGTCCCCTGATCGGTCGTGACGTTGGTCCTCGTCGTGATCTGATTGCTCGACAAGAGGTCATGGCTGTCCTGTCGGACAGCGATTCCAGCCAAAGGCAGCGATCCCGTGATCATCCCGGCCTGGGCTGAAATCCCGCCGACCAGGGACAGCACGGCTGCCATCACCAATACGCGATGCATTCTCATGTTCCTGTGTCCTCAGCAAAAAACCAAACCGCCTGAGTGGAAACTACGCTCGGCCGTGTCGCTCGGGCCCCCCAGCGGCGGTCGTCCGTCAAGCGTCCGAATCCTCTGGCTAAGCGGGCGCCGATCGCCTGCCTGATGCTCTTCTCGCCGTCGGCCGAGTCTCAAACAGCCACTTATACGATAGTACTTATGCATTTGGCGGCTGCAAGCTTATTTTGCTCGAATTTTTGAGGTTCACGGGCGTTGTACACTATGCGGGGGGGGCGGCGGCCCAGCCGCTGGGTTGGCGCCCAGGGCTGTTGCTCGGGAGCGCCCGCGCGGTGGGTGTCGGTCGTGTGGGTCCGGTCAGACGAGGCCTTGTGCGAGCATGGCATCGGCGACTTTGACGAATCCGCCGATATTTGCGCCGCGGACGTAGTTGGTCAGCTGTCCGTCGCCGCCGCCGTACTGGACGCAGTGGGCGTGGATGGCGCGCATGATCTGTTGGAGTCGGGCGTCGACTTCTTCGCGTGTCCAGCGGATCATGCTGGCGTTCTGGGCCATTTCGAGTCCGGAGGTGGCCACGCCGCCCGCGTTGGCCGCCTTGCCCGGTGCGAACAGGACGCGCGCTTCGTGGAACAGGTGGACCCCGGCGGGGGCCGTCGGCATATTGGCCCCTTCGGCGACCAGTTGGCAGCCGTTGTGGACCAGGGTGCGGGCGTCGGCCGCGTCGATTTCGTTCTGGGTGGCGCTTGGGAAGGCCATTTGGGCGGGCACGCTCCAGGGGCGCTGGCCGGGCAGGTACTTGACCCCTTTGAAGTGCTCGGCGTACTCCCGGATCCGGCCGCGCCGCACGTTCTTAAGGTGCATGATCCAGGCCAGCTTTTCGGGTCCGATCCCGTCCAGGTCCACGACCGTGCCGTCGCAGTCCGAGAGGGTGATGGGTTTGGCGCCCAGCTGGTTCAGCTTCTCGACGGTGTACAGGGCCACGTTGCCGGACCCGGAGACCAGCGCCGTCTTGTGGGCCAGGCCTTCGCCCCGCGCGGCCAGCATTTCCCGGGCGAAATAGACGCAGCCGTAGCCGGTCGCTTCCGGCCGCAGCAGCGACCCGCCGTACTCCAGGCCCTTGCCGGTCAACACCCCCACGAACCGGTTGGCCAGCCGCTTGTACTGGCCGAACAGGTAGCCGATCTCCCGGCCGCCGACCCCGATGTCGCCGGCCGGCACGTCCGTATCCGGCCCGATATGCCGGAACAGTTCGGTCATGAACGACTGGCAGAACCGCATCACCTCGTGGTCGCTCTTGCCCTTGGGATCGAAATCCGAGCCGCCCTTGGCGCCGCCCATGGGCAGCGTGGTCAACGAGTTCTTGAACACCTGCTCGAACGCCAGGAACTTGAGCACGCCGAGCGTGACGCTGGGGTGGAACCGCAGGCCGCCCTTGTACGGCCCGATCGCGCTGCTCATCTCGATCCGATACCCGCGGTTGATCCGGACCTCGCCCCGATCGTCCAGCCAGGGGACCCGGAACATGACCACCCGCTCCGGCTCCACCAGCCGCTCCAGGATCCTCGCCTGCCGGTACGCCGGATGCGCGTCGACGAACGGCAGGACCGATTCGACCACCTCCCGCACCGCCTGATGGAAGTCCAGCTCCCCCGGGTTCCGGGCGATCACCTGGTCCATGAACTGCCCCACACGCGCGGACAGGTTGCTGGTCGTCGGGCGGGCCGTTGCGATATCCACGGACATGGTCCGGCTCCTGTAAAGTGCGGCGAAACCCCGCGTGCCCCACCGCCCCGGCCCCATCCGCCCGCGGCGGCCCACGCTGCCAGAGACAACTGTAGCCTGAATATCGGCAGGAATCCAGAGGTAAATGCCAATAATCGGCAAAATATTATCGGCATATAATTGCCGTTAAGTGAGGGTCGGGGCGCGCGGGCTCAAGCCGGGGCCGGCCGAGTCCCCGCGCGGGGACGTCGTCCTGCCGGACGGCGCGGCGCGACCGTTGGCGTGCGGCTCAGGCGGCGCACCGCGCGCCGGCGTGTGGGTCGGGCTGCGGCGCGACTGTTGGCGTGCGGCTCAGGCGGCGCACCACGCGACGGCGTGTGGGTCGGGCTGCAGGCGGGCTCTGCAGCGCACCGCGGGCGTGGTAAGATCGAACGAGGCGACGAGCCCGGGACGCGCGGGGCGGTGGCGCAGCGAAGGGGGGGAATCCAGTGGAGAAGACGCAGCGGCATCGGGTGGAGATCCTCCAGGCGCTGAGCAAGCTGGAGACGCGGGCGACCTCGAGCCGGATCACGCAAGTGCTCGAGGCGAGCGGGCACCGGTTGAGCGAGCGGACCGTGCGGCTGTATTTGCAGCAGCTGGAGGAGGACGGTCTGACCGAGTCGCAGGGTCGGCGGGGGCACGTGATCACGCAGCAGGGGCTGGCCGAGTTGCGTGTGGCGCATGTGGTGGACGGCGTCGGGTTCCTGTCGGCGAAGATCGACCAGATGACATTCAAGATGTCGTTCGACCTGGCGACCCGTACGGGCAGCGTGGTGGTGAACATCTCGCTGATCGAGCCGCGGCGGCTGGCGGCGTGTGCCGACCGGGTCTGCGAGGTGTTCGCCAAGGGTTACGCCATGGGCAACCGCGTCGCCCTGATCGGGCCGGGCGAGTCCGTGGGGAATGTGATCGTGCCGGCCGACCAGGTCGGCTTCTGCACCATCTGCTCCATCACCCTCAATGGAGTCCTGTTGAAGCACGGCATCCCGACCACGTCGCGGTTCGGCGGGCTGTTGGAGATCCGCGGCGGTCTTCCGACGCGGTTCGTCGAGATCATCCACTATGACGGGACGACCATCGACCCGCTGGAGGTGTTCATCCGCGGCGGTATGACGGACTATCTGGGGGCGGTGCGGACCGGCAACGGCCTGATCGGGGCCAGTTTCCGCGAGCTGCCGGCCGATAGTCGCGAGGCGGTGTTGAACCTGAGCGCCCGGCTGACGGCCATCGGCCTGGGCGGGCTGTTGGAGGTCGGTCTCCCCGGGCAGCCGCTGTTGGGTCAGGCCGTGCCGCTCGGCCGCCTAGGCGCGCTGATCGTCGGCGGCCTCAACCCGATCGCCATCTTGCAGGAAATGGAGCATGGGGTCCAGTTGCGGGCGCTGGCCGGGCAGCTTGACTACCATCGGCTGTTCCCGTACGAAGAACTGCCCAAAGCGCTCAAGGCGCTCCACGCGCGCAGGCCATAGACCCTCACCGGCGACGCGCCGGCCGCAGGAGGTAAACACTCATGAATCTGAACGCATCCCGAGGGTCGCTCTGGGGGCGGCTTCTGCTGGGGCTGGCCACGTGCTGTGCGGCCGGTCTGCCGCGTGTGGGCAGCGCGGCGACCCCCAACAGCCCCGAAGTGCGTCGCATGCTCGACCAGGGGGTGGCCTACTTGAACCGGTCGGCGCTCAACGGCGTGCACGCGACGCAGCTGGGCGGTCAGGCGCTGGCCGGGCTGGCCGTCTACAAGTACCAGCGGCGGTTCAACCCGCAGGAACCGGGCATTCCCGCGCTGACGCAAAGCGCGCTGGAACGGACGCTCCGCACGGCCCAGGACCGGCTGAACTTGAAAGCGCTGGACAACTACAGCCTGGGCATCGGCCTGGTGTTTCTCACCGAGGTCAAGGTCGGCGAGCATCCGAGCGAGATCCAGCTGATGCTCGAGGAGCTCTTGAGCCGCCAGAAGCCCAACGGATCCTGGGGTTACGGGTACTCGGACAAAGGGGACACGTCGCAGTTCCAATATGCCGCGTTGGGGTTGTGGTCCGCCAAGCACTCGGGTTGTCGCGTGTCGGACGACATCGTGGTGAACCTGCTGCATTACGTGCTGCGGGTGCAGGACCCGAGCGGGGCCTGGGGTTACCAGGGGAACGATCCGGGGACGTTCACGCGGGTCATCCAGGCGCCGATCCGGCCCTCGTTGTCGGCGGCCGGGCTGGGGACGCTTTACGTGCTGGCGGACCTGTTGGGCATGTCTCGGGGCGGAGTCCCGCAGGAGCGGCCCAAAGACGTGCCGGCCGTGTTCCGTCCGGTGTTGGCCGAGGACAAGTCGCCGCAGCGGCGGTCGCTGTCGAGCGTGGACGCGCAGCTGCTCAAGCAGGCGATGGAGGACGGCAACGAGTGGTTCCGGCGCTTGCCGTCGCTGCAGACCGAGCAGTGGCAGTATTATTTCCTGTACGGCTACGAGCGTTACCATACGTTCCGCGAGCTGTACGAGGGGACGGCGGAGGCGGAGCCGCGGTGGTACAACGAGGGGGTGCGCGTCCTGCAGGCGTTGCAGACGGCCAGCGGGCACTGGGGCGCGGAGATCGGCGACAACGCGGCCCCGACGGAGAACGACCCGGTGGTCGGCACGGCCTTCGCCATGTTGTTCCTGCTGCGCAGCACGCGCGACACGGTCGAGCGGGTGGTGGAGCGCGGGGGCGTGTTGCGCGGCGGGCACGACCTGCCCGCGGACCTGACGGACGTGCGGCTGAGGGACCACAAGCTGGTCGCGCCGGCCATCGTGGGTGAAGTGGCCGACCTGATCGAGATGCTGGAGAAGGACGATGCGGACAAGATCGAGAGCATGCTGGACAACCCCGATTCGTTGTCCTTGAGCGGGCTCTCCGGCGAAGGCCGCCCCTACACCGAGCGCTTGGCCCGCGTGCTGCGCACCGGATCCTACCAGGCCCGGATCGTGGCCGCCCGCGCGCTGGGCCGTCAGGGTGAACTGGACAACGTCCCGATCCTGATCTACGCCCTGACCGACGGCGACCCGCGCGTGGTGCGGGAGGCCCAGGCCGGCCTGCGGCTGACCAGCCGCAAGTTCGACGGGATGGACTTGCCGGAGAACCCCACCCAGGCCGATCTGGACGCGATGGTGGCGCGGTGGCAGGCGTGGTACAAAACAATACGGCCGGACGGCGCGTTGATCGAGCCGTCGGCGGTCCCGACCCCGAAGCGATAGGGAGGCCTGACAGTGGGAGCAGCTCCGCGGAAGATCCGGATGGCGGTCTCCGCCTACGATCGCGCGGCCAGTTGGGTGATCGCGATCAACATCCTGCTGGGCGTGACCGTGCTGCTGCTGTTCCTGTTCTGGCTGAGCCAGATCATCACGTTCCGGAGCGAGGAGCAAGCGACGGTCGTGTTGGTGGAGAACATCGCGGGGCGCGGCGACCATGCGGCGGGCTTCGAGCGGGATGCCGAGCCGCCGGGGATGGAGGAGTTGGCGGACGAGATGGAGCCGCAGGTGGAACAGCTGCTGGAGGCCGTGACGCAGACGGTGTCGACCCAGGCCACCGCCCTGGACGCGATCGAAACGCCGATGGTCAGCAGCAGCGTCGGCGCGGGGCTGGGCGACAGCCGCCCGCCCGGCCCGCTGGGCGAGGGTGACAACATCATCCCGCGTGGCGAGCGGTGGGAGATCCGCTACAACGCGAACAGCGTCGCGGCCTATGCCCAGCAGTTGGACCATTTCGGGATCGAGCTGGGCGCCGTGGGGGGCGGCCAGAAACAGGTCGACTATGCGCGGAACCTGCGCCAAGCGGTGCCCGAGCGGCGGCAAGGGCCGGGCGACGCCGAGAAGCGGCTCTACATGCTGTGGACGGCCGGCAACCTGCGGCGGTTCGATCAGCAGTTGTTGCGGGCCGCCGGCATCGACACCACCGGGCGGATCGTGGTGCAGTTCTACCCGGCGAACGTGGAGAACAACCTGGCCACGATCGAGCTGGCGTACGCCAAAGCCAACGGGAAGACGAGCGTCAAGGAGATCCGGCAGACGGTCTTCGGGGTCCGCCGACAGGGGAGCCGGTTTGAGTATTATGTTGTGAGCCAAGTATACCGTGCCGTGCCGACCTGAGCCGCGGCCAGAGCGGTTAGTCCATCATTTCGGGGAACCAGCCGTTAAGAGTTGAACGAATGAGCACGATGTTAGCGCAGATTGACGTCTACACGACCATTGGGAACCTCATGTACTTCGCGCTGGCAGTCATCGCGGTCTGGGGCGCGTTCTGCGTCGTGATGGTGTGGTACCGGGTGCGTGAGAAGCGGTTTCGCAGCGAGGATGCGCAGGCCGAGTTCCTGGACGCGCTGGACGATCCGATGTTGCGTGGCGACTTCGACACGGCCAGCCAGATGCTGGAGGCGGACGAGCGGGCGATGTCCCAGCTGGCGCTGCTGGCCATCATCAATCGCGACCTGGGCTACGCCAAGGTCCGCCAGCTGCTGGTCGACCGGTTCCAACGCGACGTGTTGGCCGACCTCGAGCATCGCCTCAGCTGGGTCAACACCTGCATCAAGACCGCGCCGATGCTCGGGCTGCTCGGGACGGTCATGGGCATGAAAGGCGCGTTCGGCACGCTGGCCAGCCAGGAGTCGGTCAAGCCGTCGCAGTTGGCGGGCGACATCAGCTTCGCCTTGGTGACCACGATCTGCGGCCTGTGGATCGCCATCCCGCTCATCCTGGCGACCGCCAGCGTGAACGTCCGCATCCGGAAGATGGAGGATCTGGTGGCGGCCGGCCTGTCGCGGTTCCTGGAGACGTTCCGCGTAGCGATCGGCGGATCGGAACGTGAGCGGGGCCTGTGATCATGACTGACCGGATCGATCTCTCCAGGCCGGAGCTGCCGATCTCCTCGCGCGGGCGCTTCGTGAGCGACGCGGAGACGGACATCACGCCGATGATCGACATGGTGTTCCTGTTGCTGATCTTCTTCCTCGTGGCGTCGAAGATCGACGAGTCCACGTCCGTCAAGCTGCCGCCGGCGCGGCACGGCGTGTCGATCGCCCAGGAGAACGCGATCGTGGTGATCATCAAGAAGGGCGCGGGCAACTCGGTCATCGTCGCCCGCCGGGACGGCACCCCGTTCTCGCGGGACCTGGCGACCCAGGACGAGGAGATCGCGGCGTACATCGAGGCGGGGATGGCCGGCTCGCCGCCGTTCGAGCGGCCGATGGACACGATCATTGTCAAGGCGGAGGGCAGTGTGAAGGAGGGAGACGTGGCCCGCGTCGCCGAGGCGATCGGCCGCGCGACCCACAAGGACACGTTGCATTATGCCGTGGTGGAGCAGTTGTGAGGCGGCCGGCGCCGCGGTGCGGCGGCGGGTGGATGAACGATGAGTGACCAATCGACCACTGACGATGTCCCGCGTCCCGGCGACGGACCTCCGCCGTCGGCCGGCCGGTCCCGGTTCAAAGGAACGCCGCCGGGCCCGCCCGCCGCGGACAGCCTGGTGGTGGGCGCCTCGGAGCTCGAGACGGCCTACCATCGCGTGGACGAGATGGTCGCGGACGAGGCGTACTTCACGCACCGCAAGACCGACCGGGAGGACAACGAGATCGACATGACTCCCATGGTCGACTCGACCTTCCTGCTGCTGCTCTTCTTCATGGTGACGGCCGCGTTCAGCCTGCAGCGCGCCCAGCCGGTGCCGACGCCGCACCCGGACGCGCCGAGCGCGAACGTGGTCCAGCGCGACCCGACGGAGGACCCCGGCACGATCACCGTGCACGTGGATGAAAACAACACCTTCCGCGTGGTGACGACCACGACGGATGTCGAGGCGCCCAGCACGCACGAGCTGCTGATCCGGCTGCGCGAAGCCTGTAACGACGCGCGGGCCGGGCAACGGCCCACCAAGCTGCTGGTCATGGCCAACAACGAGGCGTTGCACGAGCGCGTGATCGCGGCCATGGATGCCGGGAGCCAGGTGGGGATGGAGGAGATCCAGCTGATGATGGTTGAGGAAAACGAGTGAAGCGTGGCCCGTGCGGGCCCCGTCGGGTGGCCGGTCGCGCGCCGTTGCGCGTGGCGGCCCCGCGACGGGCACAGCCGAGAACGAAGGAACTCGGAGATGATGGTCGAACAGTTCATCGATCGCCTGGCTCAGCAAGGGCTGCTCGATAAGCGTGTCATTGACGAACTGCGCCGCAAAGTGGCCAAGGTCCAAGGCAAGAAAGTCACGCCCGAGGCGATCGCCAAGTACTTGATCGACCGCGGGCACTTGACGCGCTTCCAGGCCACCAAGCTGGTCAACGAGTTCACCTCGCTGCCCGACACGGCCGGGGATCGCGGCGCGAAATCCAAGTCCGGCGAACTGCAGCTGGCTCCGCTGGAAGACCCGGCCGGCCTGCGCGACTCGCTGCAAGTCCCCCCCGCCCCCGGCGCGCGCCAGCGCCCCGCGGTCGACGAGGAGGTGGACGACCTGACGGCAATCGACCGGGACTGGGATCAGCCTGCGCCGGCCGCCCCGGTGCCGCGCGAGCCGGAGGCGGAGAGGCGTCCGCGGGCCGTCCAGCCGGGGCCGCCCGCCGCACCGCCCGGTGCGCCGCCGAGCGGGCCGCCCGCGCCGCCGCACCCGACGGCCCGCGCCGTCCCGCTCACCGACGACCTGCTGGCCGGACTCGAGTCGCACGGCGCGCCGGTGCTGATGGCCGGCGACAGGTCGGGCCGTCACGGCCTGGCGCCCGTCCAGCGCCGGCTGCAGAAGACGAGCGAGTGGGACTCGATGCTGCTGCTGGTCGGCGGCGCCTCGATCGGCGTGATGCTCGTGATCGGCGCGTTCCTCTACCTGTCGCTGGCGCGCGGCAAGGCCGAAGAGCTGATCGCCGCGGCCGGGAAGGAGTACAGCGCCCAGTCGTATGCCCAGGCGATCCGCCTGTACGACGAGTTCCTCGAGGCCTACCCGCACCACGAGGACGCCAGCCTGGCCCGCGTGCGCCGGGAGATCGCCCGCCTGCGCCAGTCGTACAAGGTCCCCGAGCAGGGCCTGAAGGTGGCGCGCGAGGTGCTGCCGATCATCGAACAGGAAGAGAGCTTCCCGACCGCCCGCGATGAACTGGCCAGCATGTTGCCGCAGATCGCCGCCGGGTTCGTCAGCGAGGCGCGGCGGGCCGGCGACGCGACGGCCCAGGAAGAGCTGTTGCAGAAGACGGCCGCCGCCATGGAACTGGTGGAGAACCCGAACTACATCCCCTCCGAGCTCAGGAAGTCGCAGGCCACCACGATCGATGCGATCCGGGAGGACATGGCGCGGGTGCGGCGCGAAATCGACCGGGTCCGCAACCTGGACGCTACGGTGGAGACGATCGCGCAGGCGGCCTTGTCGGGCGACACGCCGGCCGCCTACGCGGCCCGCCAGGCGCTGCTGAGCACCTACCCCGGGCTGGACGCCGATCCGCAGCTGCGCGACGCCATGCTGAAGATCTCGGACCGGGAGCGGCAGCGCGTCCAGGTCGTGGAGGAACCGATCGCGCCGGCCACGGACGATCCCGCGGCGGCGCTGCCCCCGCACATCGTGCTGTCGCACCGCGCCGGCCAGACGATCGCCAGCGTCATCGACCATGTGGTCTACACGCTGGCAGAGGGCAACGTGTTCGCGCTGGACGCCTCCACCGGAGACGTGCTGTGGCGCCGTTTCGTCGGGTTCGAGACGATCTGGCAGCCGCAACCGCTCGCGGCCGCCACGCCCGGCTCGGACGCGGTCGTGGTCGACCAGCGGAGCGGGGAGGTGATGCGGCTGCAGGCTCGGACCGGCACGCTCGTCTGGCGTGTGGCCCTGGGCGAAGCGTTCTTCGCGCCGCTGGTGGTCGGCGACCACATTTACGTGGCCGGCGCGTCGGGGAAGCTCTATGTGATCGAGGCGGATTCCGGGCAGGTGAAGCACCACGTGCGGATCCCGCAGAGTCTGGAGGTGGCCGCGGGCGTCGGCGTGGGCCGGCCCCAGCTGTACCAGGTGGCGAACCAGGACAACATCTATGTGTTGTCGGCCGAGACGCTCGAGTGCCGTGAAGTCCTGTACCTCGGCCACAAGCGGGGCACCATCTCCGTCCCGCCCGTGATGGCGCTCGGGTACCTGTTCGTGGTCGAAAACGCCGGCCCCGACGTCTCGTTCCTGCATGTGATCGCCACCGATTCGCAGGGCCTGAACCTGAAGGTCGCGCAGGAGAAGATCCGGCTGCGCGGCCGGGTCCTCGTGCCGCCCGTCGTGGGGCGGCGCCAGGTGCTGGTCGTCACCGATCGCCGTGCGGTGGAGCTGTTCGACGTGGACCCGAACAACGCGACCGGGACACCGGTCACAACCCTCGGGCGGCTCAACGCCACGGCTGAAGAGCCCATGATCGGCTACCCGCTCCTGGAAGTCGGTTACGCCTGGGTGGCCAACAACCGGTTCTCGAAGTACCAGTTGCAGGCGACGTCCGGCAAGCTGGTCAGCGAGTGGGTGCTGGATGAGCAGGACGTCTACCTCGCGCCGCTGCAGCTGGTGCGCGACGTCGTGATCCACGTTCGCCGCCGGCAGAGCGCGCCGGGAGTGTCCATCGCCGCCACACGCACGGGTGACAAGGATCCGTCATGGCAGACGGAGGTGGCGGTGCCGGCGCGGGGCGTGTTCGTGCGGGATGAGGCGGTGGACATCGTGACCGCCCGCGGCCGGCTGTTCCGCGCGGGAGCGGCCGACTTCCAGCACGGCCTGCTCTCGGCGGCCCAGGCCTCGGCCCTGCGGGACGAACGGCTCGTCCTGTCGCTCGCCGAGGGGATCGAAGCGGGCGACGGTCAATGGGTCTTCGCGCCTCCGCAAGGATACCACCAGCTGGTCTTCTATCAGCCGGGCGCGGGGCAGGAACCGCTGCGCCTGCTGACGCTCACCGTCCCGGCGGGGGCGGCGACCTGCCAGCCGGTGCCGTTCGCCGGCGGGCTGCTGGTGCCGCAGCAGGACGGTAACGTGACGCTGGTCGATCCGGTGACCGGCAGCGACCGGATGCACGCGTTCCACCCTTCGACGCCGCTGGGCGACACGACCCGCTGGAGCCGCCCGGCCGTGCTCGACGGCGGGCAGGAGTTCGTCATCGCCACGAGCTACCACGCGCTCTATCGCGTGGGCATCCATGACGTGGGTGGGAAAGCGCTGGCTGAACTGGCGAGCCGGCAGGTGGAGGGCGAGGTCATAAGCCCGTGGGCGGCGGTCGGCAGCTGCTGCTACGGCGTGCTGCGCTCCTCGGCCGGCGACCAGGTGGCCGGCTACGCCCTGCCCGACCTGACACCCGCGTCGCCCGTGCCGCTGGCCGGGCGACTCGCCTGGGGACCCGAACGGGTCGGCGATGTCGTGCTGGTGGCCTCGGAGGCGGAACTGATCTGTATGGACGGCACACTTCAGCAGCGGTGGAAGACGCCGCTGGAACATGGGCCGGTGGTCGGCAGGGCGCTGCGCAGCGACGCGCACGCGTGGTTGTGTTCGGCGGACGGGTTCCTGTGCCGGATCGAGCTGGCCGACGGGAACCTGGTGGAGACGGTGGCGATCGGCGAACCGCTGGCGTCCGGCCCGGTCCTCTACGGCGACCGGTTGCTGGTGGCCGGTCGGAGCGGCGTGTTGTGGAACGTGGCGGTTTCAAGTCCCTGAGGCGGTCCGGATGAAGTCAGCGCACGCGATCAGCACGAACGGCCGGTGGCGCGGCGGGCTGCGGCGCGCGGTGCGGTGCGCCGCGCACGCGCTGCGTTTGCGCGCGTGGCGGCGGATCGGGATGGGGGCCCTCCTCTGCCTGGCTGCGGCGCTGGCATCGGCACAGGATGCGGAGGACGCGGAGGATGAAGAGGAGCTGCAGCCGGCCAAAGCGCCGGTCGAATTGATGGATCGGGAGCCGTTCGATCAGTTGACGCTCACCGCCGCCAACGGCAATGTCGTGGTGGACATTCTGCCGCTCGAGACGCCGCCGGTCAATCTGCAGTCGACCGATCGGCTGCGAGTCAGGCTGGTGAAGTATCCCGACCAGGAGTACGAGGTCACCTGGGAGAACGTGGCTTCGTACCGCAGCTACCACCAGCTTGTCTTCGACGAAGCACAGCGCCTGGTGCGGGAGAAGAAGTATAGCGCGGCGTTCCGCAATTTCGACTACCTGCTGAAAAACACGCAACGCACGCCCAGCTTGAACACTGCCGTGCTGGAGTACCTGCTGGAAAACGCGGATCTGTTGCTGTCCGAGGGGAAGATCGATCATGCGCTGGTGGTGCTGGAGGAGCTCTCGCAGCGCGACCGGCACTTCCGCAGCGACGAGGTCGGGCGCAAGTTGTCGCAGGTGGCCGACCTGCTGATCAACCAGGAGGTCGAGCGCGGCGACTATGCGGCGGCCCGCCAGATCATGGCGAGCCTGGACAGCCGTTACGGCGCGGATCGGATCGCGACCTTAACGAGCTGGCGGCAACGCTTCACGCAGGAGGCTGAGGACCTGAAACGCCAGGCGGAAGCGAAGATGGCGGCCGACGAGACGCTGCGGGAGGCGGAGCAGCTGAGCCGGCGGATGGTCGCGATCTGGCCCGATCTGCCGGGCGCACAGGCGCTGCGCGGCGAGGTCGTGCGCCGCTACCCCATGGTGATCGTCGGCGTGTCTGAATCGGCCGGATACCAGGACGCGGCGAGCATCGAGAGCTGGCCGGCGCGGCGGACCGGGCGATTGACCCAGCGGACGCTGTTGGAGTTTGCCGGCGCGGGGCCGGAGGGCGGGAAATACGTATGTGCGTACGGCGAGTACGTGCAGAGCGACGATCGGCGCCGGCTGACGCTGGAACTGAACCCGCCCGCCGAGCCGGCGGGGCCCGCCGCGCTCGACGGATACGCGGTCGCCCGGCGCGTGACGCAGATGGCGGACCCCCGGTCCGACCTGTACCAGCCGGCCTGGGCGGCGCTGGCCGAACGGGTCTGCGTGCGCGACGTATGGCGCGTGGATATCGACTTGCGGCGGCCCCATGTGCTCCCGGAAGCGATGCTGCAGATCCAGCTCACCACGACGGCGTCGGACCCGTCCGTCATGGAACCTGGCGACGGGCCGTTCCTGCGCGCGCCCGGCAACGGCCCGGACCGGCATTTCGTCGCGCATCCGGCCTGCAAGTTCGCCTATGACAACCACCCGCGTGAGATTGTGGAGCGGCATTTTGCGTCGTCGGATGAAGCGCTCGGCGCGCTGCGGCGCGGCGATATCGACATCGTCGACTTCCTGCTGCCCGACGAGGCAACCCGGTTGGCCGGGGACAAGACGGTCCGCGTCGTGCCCTACGCGCTGCCCACCATCCACCTGCTGGTGCCCAACCACCGAACAGTCTTCACGTCGAACCAGACGTTTCGGCGTGCGCTGCTTTATGGGATCAACCGGCAGGCGATCCTGGAGACGGAGATCCTGGGGAATCAGAAAGTGCCCGGGTATCAGGTGATCAGCGGCCCGTTCCCCGTCGGGACGCGTGACAACGATCCGCTGGCCTATGCGTACGACCAGCGTGTGGCGGCACGATCGTACAACCCCCGGCTGGCTTCCATCCTCAATACGCTGGCCCGGCGCGAGCTGACCGAGAAGGCGGACAAGCGCGGTGAGTCGGTGCCGCCGGAGACCAGGATCGTGCTCGGGTTCCCGGACAGCCAGCTGGCGCGCATCACGTGCCAGGCGATCAGTCAGTACCTGTCCGTCATCGGCATTACCTGTGAGCTCCGCGAGCTGCCTCCGGACGCCGACGCCGCGACACTGGACGAACTGGACCTGGTGTACCGGCAGGTTGCGATGTGGGAGCCGGTGGTCGATGCGCGGCGTCTGCTGGCGCCGCGGGGCGTCGCGGAAGTCGGCAACGAATACGTGGGGATGGCTTTGCGTCGCCTGGATGCCGCCAAGAACTGGCGGGAGGTCCGGGAGCGTCTGCACGACCTGCACCGGATTGTGGATGAGCAGGTGGCCATCATCCCGCTGTGGCAGACGGTCAACTACCTGGTCCACAGTCGGCGCGTGGACGGCGTCGGCCAGCGTCCGCTGACGCTCTACCAGGACGTCGAGCAGTGGCAAGTCGCACCTCCTGACGGGCAAGGGTCCAGCGAGTAGATGATGAAAGCGCAATCCAGTGCGTGCGTGACGGTCTCGGGCGGCCCGGCCTTTTGGCGGCTGCGGCGCATGGCCGCCCTGGTGGCCGTGCTGGGCTGCGCCTGGGCGGCCTGCGCGCGGGCCTGCCCGGCGGACGAAGCCGACTCCTGGGAGTACCTGCCGTACCGCATTCGCGTGTGGCTGGCCGGCGGGCCGTCCGCGGCGCTCACGCCGGCGTGGCAGGACCGGATCCGGGACGCGCTTGAGAACCTGTCCCCTCTCTACGGCGGCGCGACCTGGCGGCTCGAGGCGGAAGCGGCGCCGGCCGGGATCGGTTCGAGTATCGCGGCCGCGATCGAGGATCTGACGGTGGAGCAGGTGCAGTCCGCGTTGCACGGCGCGCCGGCGCGGGAGAAATCAAATGTCCAGGCCCAGGACCCGGCCGGCGCGCGGGCGCCGGACAAGCTGATGCTGCTGGGTATTCGCGAAGAGGAGGGCCGATTCCTCGTGGCCTGCCGGGAATTGGATTGGCACACGCGGACCTTGGGCCCGACAGTCCGGTTCGAGGCCTGGCAACCCGCGCTGGTGTCGCGCGTGGCGGCCGACGCCGTCGGCGCGTCGTTTCAGGCGCTCGTGCGCGTCGAGTCGTCGCGTGGGAAGAAGGCGACCGTGCGAGTCCGCGCGGGCGGGCTCGTGAGCGACGCCGAGTGCCCGTCGGCCGTCGGCAGCGGCGACGTGCTGCGGCCCGTTATCCGACGCAATGATCGCCGCGGCGAACCGAAGCCGGACGGCATCCAGGTCCTGGATTGGACCTACCTGCTCGTGCGGGAGGCCCAGGAATACCTGCTCGACTGCGACGTCTATTCCGCCATGCGCAATCCGCTGGTGGGTCGCAGCTCCGTGACGGTCGAACGTATGGCGCTCAAGGTACGTGCGGGCGGCAACCGCACCACGTTGCAGCTTGTCGACCGCGATCAGCCGGCCCGGCCGCTGGAAGGCTACGAGATGTTCGCCAAGAAGCCGATCCCGGCCGACAGCTCGGACGCCAACCCGTCGCTCCGACTCGGGTTGACCGATTGGCGGGGCCGCATCGACGTGGACGCGTCGGATCTGCCGCTGCGGCTGATCTACGTGAAGAACGGCGCGCATCTCGTGGCCCGGATCCCGGTGGTGCCGGGCTACCAGCCGCTGGAGGTCGTCCCTCTGGCGAGCGACGACAAGCGGCTGGAAGCCGAAGCGTTCGTGCGTGGCATGGAGAGCACCGTGATGGACCTGGTGGCGCGGCGGGCGATCCTCGCGGCGCGCATTCACCGTCGAATTGCCGAAGGGAACCTGGCCGCCGCACGCCAGTTGCTCGAGGAACTCAAGGGCTTCCAGACCAAGGAGGATCTGGAAATGATGCTGGCCAGCCGCCAGGCGGCCCTCGCCGCGCCGGACAAGCGGCAACAACAGCGCATCGACCAGCTGCTCACCGGCACCCGGAGCCTGCTGAACAAGTACCTCAACCCGGAAGAACTCGTGGCGCTCGAGCGCGCGATCAGCGGGGGCGCGCCTGCACCGGCAACCCAACCTGCGGCGTCGCCCGAAGCGCCGGAGCGAGAGCCGCCGTCACCAGGCGGAGATGGGCCGGACGCGTCCTGAGTGACCGAGTCGCGGTGGAGCGAGGTCGTCAGCGCAGCCAGGAGCTGATGAGGAACCCCAGCGTGATCCCGACCAGCAGGGAGACGGGGATAGAGACGGCCAGGGCCACCGGGACGGTCAGGTCGCGTGAGGCGGTCAGCGGGTAGGAGAGGGCCAGGGGCGGCTTGCGGCGGCGTCCGGCGCGGATGCGGAGCGTATCCTGGCCCGCCGCGCCCAGCGGATCGGTGCCCTGCGACCATTGGCTCGAGCCGCGACTCGACTCGACCTCCTCGATGTCATACGGCCCTTCGTTCGTGTCTTGTGCGTCCAACTCCTCCTGGCCGGTGGGCAGCGGCGGCGGCATCCAGGGGCTCTTGGTCATCGGCTGCGAAGGCAACGCGAGCACGTCGCTGGCCCACGGTTCGAGCCGCGAGCAGACCTCGGCCGCCGTCTGCACGCGCGCCGAAGGGTCTTTTTCCATCATGTCGGCGATGATCTCCACGAACTCCTCGCTGATGTCCGGGTTGAATCGCCGCGGATGCCAGGGCGTGTCTTCCAGGTGCCGCCGGGCCTTCTCGCGCGTCGTGCCGCCTGGGAACGGCACCTTGCCGGTCACCGCATAGTACAGCGTGCAGCCCAGCGAATAGATGTCGCTGGCCGGCGTGATGTCGCGCGGCGAACGGATCTGTTCCGGGGACAGGTAATCCGCCGTGCCCACGATCTTCCCGGAGCGGGGGTCTTCGTCGGCCAGGTGAATGAACCCGGCCAGGCCCAGGTCGGAGACCTTGGCGTTCCCGTCGGGAGTCACCAGCACGTTGCCCGGCTTGACGTCCCGGTGGATCAGGCCGCGTTGGTGGGCGTAGTGCAGGCCCTGGGCCGCCTGCCGGATGATGTTGGCCGCGTGCTGGGTGGTCAGCGGGCGGCCCTGCGTGCGGATCAACCGCCGCAAGTCCATCCCCGGCACATACTCGGTCACCAGGTAGTAGACATTTCCATCGTGTCCCGCATCATACGCGCGGACGAGGTTGGGGTGGTCCAGCTGTGCCTGCGTGCGGATCTCGCGCGTGAAGTTCACGATGGCCTGGGGAGTCGACTTGTTGAGTGGGAGCACCTTGACGGCCGACTCGCGACCCATCATCTCGTGGACGGCCTTGAACACCTGACCCATGCCGCCCTGGCCGATCCAGTCGGTGATGATGTACGGGCCCAAGTTGAGTTTGCTGCGCCCTTCCTTCAGCTGGTCGGCCTGGTACGAGGTCAGCACGTCCAGTTCCACCAGCTTGGCGGCCAGCGCCTCGTCGGTTACCTCGCCCGACCGTACGGCGCCGCTGTTGCGGATCGCCGCTTCGACCCGGTCCAGCTGATCCTGCGTGATCAGCCGGCTGGCCAGTGCGGCGGTCCGGAAAACAGACTGAACTATGTTGCCCACGCTGGAATCACCTCGTGTGCAGAACGCGTCGCCGGCAGCCCGGGTCGGCCCTGGCGACGGTGAACCGACCGATCACGCTCAGACGAGAAGGCCCCAGGCCCACTATTAAATTAACTCGCCTGCCGACGTGGCGCCAAGTCGCAGCCGGATCGCAGGGGCCGGGATTTCCACGGATCGCCCGGTGGGCGATCGGCTGGCGGCCGGTCGGCCAACACGCACAACCGGCACAACCGCCCGCGGCCAACGCGTTCGGGCCGCCAGGGCCCGGTGCGCTCACTCAGCGCACGCCGAACTGATGCCAAGTACGCGGGACCGGGGCAACGAGTTCGATCGGGGTCTTCCGCACGGGATGGGTGAAGTCCAGCCGCCGGGCGTGCAGCGCGATCCCGGCCGGGAATGCGCGGTGGCTGCCATACCGGCGATCCCCCAGGATGGGAATCCCACGCGCTGCCAGCTGTGCGCGGATCTGGTGCTTGCGGCCGGTATGCAGCGTGATCTCCAGCAGGACGGCCGTCTCGAGTCGCGACAACGTCCGGTAAGCGAGTCGGGCTTCAACGGTGCGCGGCATGCGGCGGTCGCAGACGCGCATGATGCGTTGTCGTTCGTCTTTGAGCAGGTAATCCACCCATTGCCCGGCGGGGGGTGCCGGTGCCCGGTCGACCAGCGCCCAATAGCGTTTGCCCACCTGGCGGTCGCGGAACTGCCGCATGAGGCGTCCGGCGGCTTTGGACGTGCGTGCCAGCACGATCGCGCCGGTCGTACAGGCGTCCAGTCGGCTGACCACGCCGACATACACATTGCCGGGCTTATGGTACTTCACCTTCAGGTACTGGCGTGCCAGCGTCACGAGGCTGGGGCGACGCGCGTCGACGCCCATCGTCGGCAGCCCGGCCGGTTTCACGACAGCCAGCAGGTGGTTATCCTCCAGGAGTATTTGGAACGGTGCTTTGGTCATGCCACGAGTTGTCGGATGTACACGAACGGGCCTTTGATCCTTGCCAGCCAGTCTGCTCGACGCCGCCGGTTGTTGGAAGAGGCGGGGTACGATTTCACGGTCATGGTCCCGAGTCCGGAAGCGGAGTGCGGCGTGTGCAGCGGCGAGGGGCCGGCCCAGCTGGTGGCGCGCCTGGCCTACCGCAAGGCGGCGGACGTTGCGCGCCGTGTGGCGCTGGGGACGGTCATCGGGTGCGACACGGTTGCCGAGTGTCTGGGACAAGTGTTGGGCAAGCCGAGTGACGAACAGCATGCGCGCCGGATGCTCCAGCTGCTGCGCGGGCGCGAGCACCGGGTGTTGAGCGGCCTGTGCGTGTGGCGTCGGCCGGCCGACCTGGTCCGGGTGGAAGTCGCTGTGACGCGGCTGCGGATGGCGGCCCTTTCGGACTCCGAGCTGGAGGCCTACCTGGCGACCGAGGCGTGGGTGGGGAAGGCCGGTGCGTTCGGGTATCAGGACGGCCTGCCGTGGATCGAGGTGCTCGAGGGGAGCACGTCGAACGTAGTGGGCCTGCCGCTCGAGCTGCTGGCCCGGCTGCTGGACTGACCCTGGGTTCCCGCGCCGGGGGGGCGCGGAAAAGAAAAGCCCCCGCGGGGGTTCCCGCGGGGGCTGCGTCATTCAACAAACCCGGCGATACCTACTTTCACGCTTTTGGCACTATCATCGGCTCGGAAAGCTTAACTACTGTGTTCGGGATGGGAACAGGTGTTGCCTTTCCGATATGGTCACCGGGAAGAAGCGCGTCGGGCGGTCAGGCCGCGGCGCGCTTGGGTACGGGGTTGTAACGGTAGCGGGCATCACCGGCGCGGGTGGAGGCCTGCGCCGGCGCGTGTCTCGGATGCAGAGAGTGTTGGATCAATGTGGCCAAGCTTTCGTCCCTTAGTACCAGTTAGCTGAACACATTGCTGTGCTTACACATCTGGCCTATCAACCTGGTCGTCTTCCAGGGGACTCACTCCGCAATGCGGATTACGAAACCTGATCTTGGAGCGGGCTTCACGCTTAGATGCTTTCAGCGTTTATCCTTTCCGTAGTTAGCTATCCAGCCGTGCCGCTAGCGCGACAACTGGTACACCAGAGCTACGTCCTTCTAAATCCTCTCGTACTAAAGAAGAACCTCCTCAAGTTTCGAACGCCCACGGCAGATAGGGACCGACCTGTCTCACGACGGTCTGAACCCAGCTCACGTACCACTTTCATTGGCGAACAGCCAAACCCTTGGGAGCTTCTTCACCCCCAG
>JBPOJB010000033.1:0-90471 GCA_052034005.1 Planctomycetota bacterium
GCATCCCGGTGGACCGCACTTCGACGAGCATGCCCGCCGACTTACTGCGGAACTTCTTGGTCGCCAGCGGACTGGTGACACGATAGAGCCAATGCGAGCGCGGTTTACCTGCGCGGCCGAACACGGCACCTGTGGGCGGCAGGAAATCGGGTGCGAGCTGGACTGCACGCTCATGGTCCAGATCCACATCGACCAGCCAACCCGATGGTTCGCCCAAGAGTACGCCAAGGTTCTGAGGCGCGCCATCGAAATGGTCATCGATCGATTTTGGCACCAGCCGCATCCGCTCCCAGCCCTTGAAGCCGGGATTCTTGCTGGCGTGGGGAATCGGTATCACAGACCACCCTCGCCGCGCGTACATCAGCGCTGCCGACCCCACGCGACTCAGGTGTGACTTGACATCCGTGTCAATGGACATGGCCAGCGTCCTCTTCGCCATCTCGTGGTGTTTCGATCAACGGCTTTGGCTGCTGCTTCTGCCAGATGTCGAGCAGCACAGTGGCCCAGGCAGCAGCGAAATCCTCGGGCAGGTCATCCACAATGTTTGGGGAGTGCATCTCCATGTCTCGACTCAGGTTCCTTCCCGTTCGGTTTGGATCCGGCGTAGCTCGGAGGCAATCCGCCCAAGGTCAGCCTCGCGAAAGACGCGCGCGTGACCGGCCCAAGAGGCCGGTTGAATGTTCCGCGACCGAATCACGTATTCGATGCGGTGCAGCTCCTGCCCCAGCCGGCGGGCAATTTCGCCGATCGTCAGCAGCGTTTCCGTATGCATCACAGGCCTCTCTTAACGTCCGGTGGAACGCTGCCGGATATCCTGCGTCCGACACACGGCCCCCTATTAGCCTTGGGGCGGAATTGTGTGACCTGCGGTGGGGAACAGCGTGACCTTTTCGCGGGACCCAGCGCACGCATCACGCGTGTCGGCACGTGGAGCGAGTCGGTAGAATGAGCGGCTGTTTAGCCATCCCCTCCAGAGAAGCGAAAGTCGCCATGAACGAGAAGAAGAGCCGCCGACCTATCCGCGCGGGCCAAGCTTATCGGGACGCGATCCGGGACGATCCCCAGGCCCAGCAGGCGCTGACACGGACCATGCTCAAGTTACGGCTGTTGGCCGAATCCCTGCGCGCGGTCGGCGCCTCGCAACGGGAGGTCCTGGACCTGATGCAGGACGTGTCGAGTGCGTTGGGCGGAGTATGGCCGCTCGTGCGCCAGCAAGGCTTGGAAGAGCTGGTTGGCGCGCTGCGCTCCGAACAAGAGCAAGTGTTTCAGCAGCTGACGGCCGAGATCACGGCTTCCAACGATGCGGCCGAAGTGGAACTGGGCGCGTATGGCTTTGAACCACCTCGTGATCTGGTAGGATGGGAAGAACTCGCGCGGATCGTGGAACGGGAACCCGGTGCGCAGACGATTGAGGAAATCTACCGCTGGGCCATCGCGTGGGCCAAACGCGAGATCCTCCGCTGCCGCATCGCGCGCGGCGGCATACCCGTCCAGGGTGGAAGCGATGTACTGCAACACGATCCCAAGCTGCCAGTTGACGCGGGCATCCGGCGCGATGAACACGATCCCAAGATCGCCTCTTGCCTTGGCAAGCGCATCTACCTGGGACACGATACGCAGGTCAGCCGGCTGTTCTGGCTGTTGGCCCAACCGGTGGGGCGCGCGAGGTCACTGGCCGAGGTGCAGCGGGCGGTCGATGGCATGGAAACCACGCGCGACATGGATGCGTCCGGAGACGAGTTCCAGCGTGCCAGCCAGCGTGTGCGCAAGGCCATCGCCAAGTTGCGGCAGGCGCTCCGGGAAAACGGTGCTGACACGCATTTGCTGATCGTGCGCCCACGGCGACGCCCGCAACCCGGAATACACCATGGTGCTGCGATTTGGCGAGCAGCACTGAGCCGCATCGCCATGCACTTGGTCCGTTCGCATAGTTATCCCAAACCCCGCCTCTGGTGCGCCGTTCCTGAGCGGGCGGCGGGATCGGAGAGGTGAACGGCTGTGATGGAACATGGGCCCGGTCAAGAATCCCAGCCGCTTGCGTGCGAGACTCATCCCACGCCGTCGCGCAACTGCCGGCAGGCGGTGGCGAAGGCCAGGATGTTCGGCCACGGCGTCTCGGGCTGCAGGCGATTGGACGGCATGAATACCACGCGCCGGTCGGCGGAGGCGATCCCTGCGAGCCGCCGGACTTCCTGCCGCACGTCGTCCGGCGTGCCAAACGGGAACGTGCGCTGGGCGGAGATCGTGGCCGCCAGCGTGATGCGCGTCCCGTACTGCCGGTAGAGCTCCGCGAAGTCCATGCATTCGGGCTGGAGCGGGTGCAACATGTGGAACCCCAGCTCCACGATGTCCGGCACAATCGCGTCGATCTTGCCGCAGGAGTGCAGGAAGAACCGCACGGCCGGGAATCGCGTGCGGACGGCGTCTAACACGCGCTGCCAGGCCGGCTTGACGAATTGCCGCCAGAGGGCCGGTGCCAGCTGCATGCCGTGCTGCATCCCCGCGTCGTCGTAGAAGCACAGTACGTCCACGCCCGCTTCGGCGGTGGCCAGCGCCAGACGCGTCGTATGCTGCTCGACCTTCTGCAGGATCGCCTCGGCCATCTCGGGCGCGCTCAGCAGGTCGATCAGGAACTGTTCCATGCCGCGCAACCACCACGACCACTCGTAAATGCTCCCGGCATAGCCGAAGACCGGATAGCCGGCGGCCTGGAACCGCGCGACGGCCGCCGCGGTCGGGCACGGGTCGATGAGGGGCGAAGGCAGCGCGTCCAGATCGCGCACGTGCCGAGCGGCGGCCAGCGGCGGATACTGCCGGTCGAGGGTTGCTTCCAGGCCGCCTGACCAGTGCCCGATACCCCACTCGTCAAACCACGTGCCCGGCTCCACGGTCCCGTGCAGCGCCGCCGGGTCCGAACCGCCAAAGCGGCAGGCCAGAGAGAACACACGCCAGTCGGTGTCGAAGTAGGCGGCCGGGTCGTCGCAGCCGGTCTCGGCTACCAGCCGCCTCAGCACGGGCGGCGTGCAGCCGGGGATGGCGCCGATGTCCACCGAAAAGGGCGCCCACCACGGACAGCCGCCATCGAGTAACACACGGAGATTCTCACGAGGACTGCCGGTCATCGGGGCGACCCTAACGGATGGTCATGGCGCGCGGATGGGTGCCGGCGCCGACCGCCCACTCCGGACGCACAGTGCCAGGAAACAGAAGTCGCCGCCCCTTCTCTCGAGACGGCCAGACGAGAGAGGCTGGCAGCCGGAATTCTTCCAAGTGGGCCGTGCTGGACTCGAACCAGTGACCTCCTGCATGTCAAGCAGGCACTCTAAACCAACTGAGCTAACGGCCCTTGTTGCTACAAGAAAGATAGCGGATCGGCCCCGTTGGGGGAAGAGCGGCGTTCCAGGCCCTCGGTGATGGGCGGGCATTTCGCCAACCCCATTTGTCCCATCCGGCCCATTTGCCCCAGGGAGCTGCCGAGCGCGGAAGACCGCATCGCGACCGCGCGTTGGGACCAACGGGGCAGACGAGACCCGGGTCGGTCGCCCCTCGGCCGGTCGCGTCGCGCCGAACGCGCTCTTGCCCCAAGTGCCACCAATTGTGTACTTTACGGCCTGGAAGCAGCGATCGTTTTTTTTCAGGTGGTCCTTTGTATCGACGCCGATCCTCGCTGCCGGGTGTGTTTCAAGCTGGAATCAATGGCTGGCATGGTCAAGGTACATCTGCCCGACGGAAGTGTGAGACAATACGACCCATCGATCACGCTGAGCGAGATCGCTGCGGACATCAGTCCTGGGCTGGCCAGAGCCGCGTTGGCGGCCCAAGTGGATGAGGCGATCGTGGGCTTGGACTGTCCGTTGCCGGCTGACGGCGAGGTCCGGCTGCGGTTCTTGACCAAGAAGGATCCCGAGACGCTGGCCGTCATGCGGCATTCATGCGCGCACGTGATGGCCCGGGCGGTGATGCGGTTGCGTCCTGGGACGCGGTTGGCGTTCGGCCCGACGGTGGAGGGCGGGTTCTACTACGATTTCGACCTGGACGAGCCGTTGAAGGAGGAGGATTTTCCGGCCATTGAGGCCGAGATGCGGAAGATCATCCAGGCCGACGAGCCGTTTGAGCGTATCGAGGAGTCGCGGGAGCGGGCCTTGCAGATCTGCCGCGATCTCGAGCAGCCGTACAAAGTGGAGCACATCGAAGACGGGCTGTCCGAACACGGGACGATGTCGTTCTACCGCCAGGGCGAGTTCCTCGACTTGTGCCGGGGCCCGCATGTTCCCACGGCGGGGTGCATCGGCACGTTCAAGCTCCTGTCACTGGCCGGGGCCTACTGGAAGGGCGATGCATCCCGGCCCCAACTGCAGCGGCTCTACGGGACCGCATTCTTCAGCAAGCAGGAACTGGAAGATCACCTGAAACTGGTCGAGGAGGCCAAGAAGCGCGACCACCGTGTGCTGGGCAAGCGCCTGGACCTGTTCTCGATCCAGCCGCTGGTGGGCTCGGGGTTGGTTCTGTGGCATCCCAAGGGTGCGATTGTGCGCGGGCTCTTGGAGGGTTTCATCAAGGAGGAGCTGCAGCGGCGCGGCTACCTGCCCGTCTACGCGCCGCACATCGGGCGCATCGAGTTGTACGAAACATCGGGGCACTATCCGTACTACAAGGAGAGCATGTTCACGCCGATCGTGATGGAGGACGGCGAGCAGTTCCTGTTGAAGCCGATGAACTGCCCTCACCACATCATGATTTACAAGGCGAAGCCGCGCAGCTATCGCGACTTGCCGTTGCGGCTGGCCGAGTTCGGTACGGTGTACCGGTTCGAGCAGTCCGGGGAGCTGTCGGGGATGACGCGGGTGCGCGGGTTCACGCAGGACGACGCGCACGTGTTCTGCACCCACGAGCAGGTTCCGGACGAGTTCCGCGCGTGCCTCGAGATGAGCCAGTTCGTGCTGGATTGTCTGGGCCTTAAGCAGTATCGTGTGCGGTTGGGTTTTCGCGATCCGGCCAGTGACAAGTACGTGGGGGACGCGGCCAACTGGGAGGCGGCTCAGCAAGCGCTGCTGGAGGTGTGCCAGCGCCTGGGCATCCAAGCGGCCATCGAGCTGGGCGAGGCGGCCTTCTACGGCCCGAAAGCCGATTTCGTCGTGAAAGACTGCCTCGGCCGCGAATGGCAGCTCGGCACCGTGCAGCTCGATTACATCCTGCCCAGTGCCGAGCGGTTCGACCTCGAGTACATCGGCGCCGACAACCGACCGCACCGGCCCGCCATGATCCACCGGGCGCCGCTGGGTTCGCTCGAGCGGTTCATGGGCGTTCTGATCGAGCATTTCGCCGGCGCCTTCCCGCTGTGGCTGGCACCCGAACAGGTGCGGGTGCTGGCCGTGAGCCAGAAGTTCGAAGAGTACGGGCGCCAGGTGGAAAAACAGCTCTTGGCGGCCGGACTGCGCGTCGCGGGGGATTACCGTTCCGAGAAGATCGGTGCCAAGATCCGTGACGCACAACTGGAATTGGTCCCCTATATGTTCGTGGTCGGCAACCGGGAGATGGAACGGGGGGAAGTGAGCGTCCGGGATCGCATTGATGGCGATCAGGGTCCGGCCAAGGTGCAGGCCGCGATCGAACGGCTACTGGACGAGGTGCGCCGTCGCACGGTCCGGCAGACTTTCGGCGGCCATGCGGGGCTCGGCGAACGGGGCGCGAAGAACGAATACTGAACTGCGTCGGTCCCGACTGGAAACACGGCCTATGATTGGGATGGTGGGTCCGGTCTTTTCGGCATGTTTTTCCCGCAAACCAGTTGACGTTCGGGGAAATCGTTGCCAATACTCACGGTGTGCGTAGGGGGGAGAGCCCGGGCGGATTGAACCGCCGCAGTGCGGCGTTGCTCGCCAGGCGTCTCCATGTTTCGCGTGTCTTTACAGGAAAGGATAATGGCAATCGACCGCTTGCAGACCAGGATCAATGAACAGATCCGCATATCCCCTGTCAGGGTGATCGGTGAAGACGGCCAGCAACTGGGCATTCTGCCCACTCAAGAAGCGATCTCCAGGGCCCATGAAGCCGACCTGGATTTGGTCGAGGTGGCCCCCAACGAACGGCCCCCTGTCTGCCGCATCATGGATTACGGCAAGTACAAGTACGAGAAGAAGAAGAAGGCCGGCCAGAACCAACATCACACCAAGACCAAGGCCATTCGTCTGCGACCGAAGACGGGCGAGCATGACATCAGCTTCAAGGTGAAGCAGGCGTTGGGGTTCCTGAAGCATAGAGACAAGGTCCAGGTATTGGTGGAGTTCCGTGGGCGTGAGATGGCCCACGTCGAGGAAGGTCGGCGCATCATGGAGAAAGTCATCGAACTCCTGAGCGAGGGCGGGAAAGTCGAGATCCCGCCCGAGCAATACGGTCGTCGCATGATGTGTACGATCGCGCCCAAGTAGGTCGAGGCCGCCGGCCTGATCCTGCCGATCGCCCGCGCCGTCCCGCGCGGGCCCGGTTCCAGCGGAGCGAAGTCACAGCGTACGCAGGACGTCCCAGGTGCGCTCGGCCATGGCGCGGCGGTTGAAGTGCTGGTGGACCGCGCGGTGCCCGGTCGCTGCCAGTTCGCGCCGGGCGTGGTCGTCCAGCAGCAGTTCATGCATGGCCTGGGCCAACGCGTCGGGTTGACCGGGCGGCACCAGCCGCCCGCCCCCGGTGACTTCGAGCAGTTCCGGGAATGCGCCGTGGGTCGGTTGAACGACCGGCACGCCTGCGGCCAGCGATTCCAGCACGTAGAGCCCTTTGGGTTCCCGATAAGCGGTGGGAACGGAGAGCAGGTGCAGTTGGGCGAGCAGCT
Source organism: Planctomycetota bacterium (assembly GCA_052034005.1). Lineage (GTDB taxonomy): Bacteria > Planctomycetota > Planctomycetia > Pirellulales > Pirellulaceae > JAAYDI01. The sequence continues at coordinate 6,824 of JBPOJB010000033.1, forward strand.
GGATCTTCTGGGTCCGATCGACCGTGCCCAGGTAGCGGAACGCGTCGTCCAGCCCTGCCGCGCGCAGTCTGGCAAACTGCTCGTTCGCATACGGCCGGTGGCGCTTGCCGAGCCAGCCGGCGATCAACAGCTGTGTGGTCTCCATGTCCGGCAGCCGCTTGAGCCGGATGAACGCATCGATCAGCAGATGGAGCCCCTTCTCGGGCGCCAGGCGTGCCAAGTAGCCCACGCACCGTCGCGGGGGCCGGTCCGCGTGGGCGCCGGTCGCCTCGATCGCCGGAGGGTACCCCGAGGTGTCGATCCCCAGGGGGACGCGTCGCATCTTGGCGGGATCGATCCCCAGGTAGTCGGCCATGAACGCGGCGTAGTACCGGCTGTGCACCAGGAACGCATCGACGTGCTCGGCCAGCCGGCGGATCTGCGTCAAGGCGCGGGCCCTGTAGGGTTCGGGCAACTGGTCCAGGAACAGGTCGTCGCCCTGGAGCGTCACGGCGACCTTGGCAGGCAACGCGCGCCGGATGTCGGGCACGCAGCCTGCCACCAGCATGTTGCTCAACACGATCAGATCCGGTTGGGGATCCCGGGCCAGCCACCGGCAGAGCCGCCGGACTTCTTTGCGCTGGAACCCGGCCGAGCCCTGCAGCATCGAGAGGCAGAGTGCTCCCAGCCGGCCTGGGCTCGTTTCCAACCCGCGGGACCCGATCCAGCGCAGCAGTGCGGGGCTGTCCAGCAGCCGGTCCACGGCTCGGGGCAGGTAGCGAAACAGGCCCAGCTGTTGTTGCAGGTAGACGTTAAGGCCGCCGAAGAAGACGCGGCGGACGGACTGGTCCTCCTCATCGGTCCGGATGGGCGTGTACATGGGGACCAATTGGGCGTCGACCCCCAGTTCAGCCAGGGCGCGCACCAGGGTGTTATCATGCATGCAGCTGCCGCAGAACATCCCGGCGGCGCCGGCGGTGAGGTAAATGATTCGCACGGGTATGGGCTCGTTCCTGGGCACGCTGTGGCGGGCCCCGCCCGGCCCGCCTATCTTCTGACCGGTCAACAGCTTGGGAATTCCGGCGAGCGCCCTTTGCGAGACGCCCGCCAGCGCCTAGAATGTGTGGTTTGCTCGGGCGGTCCAACCACGTTATAGAGTAGTGTGCAGATGCCTAAACAGAAGACCCACAAGGGAACGAAGAAGCGGTTTCGGCTGACCGCCCGCGGCAAGGCCAAGCATCGTCAGGCGGGCACGAGCCATTTGCAGTCGCGGATTTCGCAGAAGCGCAAGCGGAACCTGCGCGGGACGACGACTGTCGACCACTGCATGGCCAAATCGATCCGCGCGGCTTTGAACGGTAACAGTTACTAGTGGGGGTTTCGACGAACACGATCCCACGCGGGCGCGGCGAACATCTTCGGCAGGTCCGACGATCCTGACCGGAGAGGCCTGGGCGTGGTGCGCAAGGGTGGTACAGAGCGATGAGAACGACGAAGGGAGCGGCTCGCACGCGGGCCAAGCGCCGGTTGTTTCGGCGCGCGAAAGGGTTCCGAGGCGGTCGCCGCAAACTGTTGCGGACGGTCAAGGAGAATCTCCTGCGGGCGGGCGCGTATGCGTTCCGCGACCGCCGCACGCGCAAACGCGATTTTCGTCGGCTCTGGATCATCCGCATCAGCGCGGCCGTGCGCCAGCGCGGACTGCGGTACAGCGAGTTCATTCATGGGCTGGAGTTGGCCGGCTTGGAGTTGAACCGCAAGACGCTCTCCGAGATGGCGATCCACGATCCGGCGGCTTTCGATGCGGTGGTCGAGCAGGTCAAGGCGAAGCTCGCCGCCTAGCGCGGCGGCGCGGGCGGCACCGCGCGAGCATCCGTTGGCTTACCAGCGCCGCGTGTGCGTCTGATGCCTCCACGGCACTGCAGATACCTGGGAAGAGACAGGCGCTGGAGCGGCCTGTCTCTTCTCGTTTTCTCTTCTTGAGCAGGTGGATGTATGGCACTGGCCGACTTTGTCAAGCAGCTGGACGAGCTGGCGGCGGCGGCGGTTTCCGCGTTCGAGGCGGCGGCCGACACGGCATCGTTGGAGGCCGCGCGGGTCGAGTTCATCGGAGCCAAGAAAGGCCGCCTCAAAGCGGTGCAGAAACTCATGGGCGCCCTGCAGGCGGCGGATCGCCCGGCGGCCGGCAAGCGGCTCAATGAGGTCAAGGCCCAGATCGATGCGGCGTATGGCGCGGCCCGCAACCGGCTGGATGCCCATCCGGGCGTCGCGGGATCCGTGACACAGTTCGATCCGACCCTGCCCGGCCGCCGCGCGCGCCTGGGACGCCTGCACCCCATCACGCAGACCGTCGAGGAGCTGAAAAGCATCATGGGCCGGCTCGGGTTCGCCGTGGCCGACGGGCCGGAGGTCGAGGACGAGTGGCACAACTTCGAGGCCCTGAACATCCCGCTGGAGCATCCGGCCCGCGACCCGCTCGACAATTTCTACCTGTCGGTGGCCGGACAGGCGGCCGGCCCCATGCTGTTGAGGAGCCAGACCAGCACGGTGCAGATCCGGGTGATGGAGCGGACGCCGCCGCCCGTGCGAGTCATCTCGCTGGGCCGCGTCTACCGTCCGGATACGGCCGACGCCACGCACTACCCGATGTTCCACCAGATGGAAGGGCTGCTCGTCGACTCGCGGGTCACGATGGCGGACCTGAAGAGCGTCTTGCGGATGTTCGCGGCGAGCTTCCTGGGGAGCGACGTGCACATCCGGTTCCGGCCGTCCTTCTTCCCGTTCACCGAGCCGAGCGTGGAGGTGGATTTCAGCTGGAACGGACAATGGATCGAGTTCGGCGGGGCCGGCATGGTGGACCCCAACGTGTTGCAGGCCGTGGGTTATGATCCGGAACGGGTGACCGGGTTCGCCTTCGGCCTGGGTGTGGAGCGACTGTGTATGCGACGGCACAACATCACCGACATTCGTGACCTGTACCGCAATGACGTGCGATTCCTGCGCCAGTTCTAGCCGCGTGCGCCGGGAGTCCGCGCCGCGCAGAGGCCCGCAGTCGCTACTTTGTGTGACAAACGTGAATCGAGCTGTACGATGATCGTCTCTTGGAACTGGCTCAAAGACTACGTGGACCTGGACATGGACCCCCAGGAGCTGGCCGGGCGGCTGGCCATGGCCGGCCTGAATCACGAGTCGACCCACCGCGTGGGCGACGACCTGGCGATCGACCTGGAGGTGACAAGCAACCGACCGGACTGCCTCGGCCACATCGGCGTGGCCCGCGAGGTCTCCGTGCTGTGGCGGCGGCCGCTGCGCGTGCCCGATCCGCGTCCTCCGGTGAGCGGTCCGAACGTCGCGCAGCTCGCCCGGGTGTCGATCACGTGTCCGCAGCTGTGCTACCGGTACACGGCCCGCGTCATGCGAGGCGTGAAGATCGGGCCGAGTCCGGCGTGGCTGGCCGATCGGTTGAGGAGCGTCGGCATCGCGGTGATCAACAACGTGGTGGATGTGAGCAACTATGTGATGATGGAGTGCGGCCAGCCGCTGCACGTGTTCGACCTGGCGCGTCTACGGGGCCCGGAGATCATTGTGCGCGAGGCGCTGCCGGGCGAGCAGTTTCCGGCGATCGATCACCGGGTGTATCCGCTGGAGCCCGGCATGTGCGTTATCGCGGACGCCAAGGAACCGGTGGCGTTGGCGGGCGTGATGGGCGGGGTCGACTCGGAGGTTACCGATTCGACCACCGATCTGCTGATCGAGTCGGCGGAGTTCTCGCCGTTGTCGATCCGCACGACGGCGCGCCAATTGGCGCTTCACAGCCCTTCGTCTTTCCGATTCGAGCGCGGCGTCGACCCGCTGGGCGTGGACTGGGCCAGCCGGCGCTGCTGCCAACTGATCGGCGAACTCTCCGGCGGCGAGCTTGCGCCGGGCGTGCTGGACGTGGGGGCCCCGCTCGCGAAGCGGCCGGCAGTGACGCTGCGGCTGAGCCAACTGCCGCGCGTGCTGGGCATCACCATTCCGGCCGAGGAAGTGGCTCGCATCCTCGTCGCGCTGGGCAGCGAGTATGTGGCGAGCGATGACCAGGCGCTGGAGGTGGCGCCGCCCTCCTGGCGGCGCGATCTGACCCGCGAAATCGACCTGGTGGAAGAGGTGGCGCGGATCCATGGCTACGATCAGATCCCGGAGGATGTGGGGGTGCCCATGGCGCCCTGCCCGCGCTCGCGCCAGGACCGCGTGCTCGCGCAGGTCCGCAGCGCGTTGACGGCGGCGGGGTTCGACGAGGCGGTGACGACCAGTGTCGTGCCGCGGGCGTGGTGCGACGCGCTGAGCCCCTGGAGCGATGCCGGGCCGCTGGTGACCAATACCCCGATGCTCAAGGGCGCCGACGTCCTGCGCATGAGCCTGATCCCCAGCCTGCTCGAGGCGCGACGCGTGAACGAGTCGATGGGGAACGATCCGATCGAGCTGTTCGAATCGGCGCACATCTATCTGCCGGCCCCTGGCGCGCTCCCGCGCGAGCAGTGGACGCTGGCCGTGACCAGCGGGGGCGACTTCCACGTGCTCAAGGGCGTCGTCGAGTCGCTGCTGGAAACGCTCCACGTCTCAGCCGCGCTGGTGGTCGAGCCGGCTGCGCTGCCGCTGCTCGAGCCGCAGCGCCAAGGGCGGCTCGATCTGGACGGGCGGCTACTGGGCTACCTGGGCGAGGTCGGTCCCGCGGGGCTCAAGCAGTTCGGGCTGCGGACGCCCGCGACCGTGCTGGAATTGGACCTGAGCGTGCTCGAGGCGGCAGCCAACCTGGTCCCGCAGCAGCGGCCGTTGAGCGATTTCCCCGCCATCGTCCGGGACCTGAACCTCGTCGTCGACGAGTCCGTGCGGTGGGCCGACCTGGCAAACACGGTCCGGACGACCGCCGGGCCCCTGTTGGAATCGTTGCAGTTCCAGGAGATCTATCGCGACAAGCAGAAAGACGGCGCCGACAAGAAGCGGGTCCTGTTCTCGATCACGCTCCGATCATCCGAGCGGACGCTGACCAACGAAGAAGCGGACGCGCAGCGCGACGACATCGTGCGCGCGTGCGGAGCGCAACATCAGGCGGTACTGCTCGGCTGAACCACCTGCGACGTCAGTCTCGGGCGAGGTTGCGGAACAGGTCGTCCGAAACCGTCCGCTCCATGATCCGGCCGTACTCGTCCAGACTCCGCCGCTGGCCGTAGTCGTGCCACGGGCCGACGCCTTCCAGTTCGGGCATGATCTCCGTGAGCTGTTGGCAGAGCATCTCGGCCATGCGCCGAATGCCCGCCGATTCCGACCGTTCGCGGATGGCCGTGGCCGTCTTCATCAGCCGCACCAGCCTGGCCCGATCCAGCACCGGCTGGGACAGGCTCGAACCGGGGTCCTCCACCAGCTCGGCCAGCGGCACGTCCAACGCCTTCTGCCACTTGTGCAGGTCGCTCAGCCGCAAGTCGGCCGACTCCTGCTCTTGCAGACGAAGTTGACGGATGTCCACTCCAGAGTTGCGGGCCACACTGCGGAGCGAAGCACCTTGCTGAAGCCGCACGGTACGGATCCGGTGCATTCGCGGGCCGTGGGGGGGGGTAGTCTGTGGTTTGATGGGCGACGTGCTGATCACGTCGGTCGGCAGGGCCGTATAGTCAACGGTTGCCATGAATGCCTGTCCTCTCTCCCGCTCTGTTGCCTCTTGACGCAGTCATTACCACGTCAATTAGATGCGCGGAGGCGGGCAAGAGTTCCCCGAATCTGCCGTCTTTTCCGATTTTGACGCCGCCGGGCACGCTGGCCCACAGCCGGGGTGCTGCGCGCCGCCAGCGGCGCGGCACACTCCTGCGGCGTCATCGTACGGGGGGCAGTCGGTGGCTCGGGTCTACAGGCCGGCGTGATGTGTCTGGGGGCATGCGGTGAGCCCCGTGAGTCCTTCCGCCCCTTCCCGCCGCATCATGGGGACTCCGGCGACGCCGTGCGCGGCCGGTGACTCGTGCATCGGATCGCCCCAGATCGACGCCCGACTGAGCCCCTGCCGGGCGCCCAGAGGGCGCGGTGTTTCCGGGCGGGTGGTGAGCGGTTCGCGATCGTGCCGCAGGCTCCACAGACTGCGGAGTTCCGAGGCGCTGATCGGGGTCGCTTCGTCGTGGACGAACACGATATCCCCGTTGGCGTGCGTGGTCCCCGTCTCCACGGCGGCGGATCGACCGCGGCATCGCGCGTGGCGCATGGAGCGCACCTGGGGATAGCAGCGGGCCAGCTCGTGAGCGACTTCCTCAGTGTGGTCGGTCGAGCCGTCATCCACGATCAGGATCTCGAACCGCGGGGCGATTTCAGGCAGGACATCGAGCAGTTCGTAGACATCGTGCGTGAGTGTTGCCTCAGCGTTATGCACCGGCAATACGACGCTCAAGGAGAGCTTCACTGTGTCACCTGCTGTGAGTTGAAAGGCAGTGCGTAGGTGAATTCCGTACGAGCGTGGCGTGGCTCCGTCCTGGTATGCCACTTGCCTTCATCGGTTCTCGGGAACCGCCGGCTGCAGGGTCCGCCTGGTCGGCCCTGTTGTATGCAGCATGCGGGGCAGATCGGTTATGTCGGGCAGAGCAGGCGCTCCGCGGTCGTCGCCGAGCGTCCGTGGCGCATCCTCCACGCTGCCGCATGGCAGTGCGGCGCGGGACACGGTATTCTGGGTCTCTGCGGCGTGGCGCATGAGGATCAGGAGCGTCTCTGTGGGGAGCATGGCGATGAGCTTTGAAGCGAGATTGCAGGAGTTGAAGGTGACGTTGCCTCCGGCGCCGAAGCCGGTGGGCGTCTACCGGCCGATGGTCGTGGTGGGCAATCTGGCCTATTTGTCGGGCCACGGACCGCTTCAGCCGGATGGCTCGTTACTGGTTGGATGTGTGGGTCGTGACGTCGACCAGCAGGCCGGCTACGCGGCGGCGCGTCAGACGGGCCTGGCCATGCTGGCCACGCTGCGCCACGGGCTGGGCAGCCTGGATCGGGTGGTGCGTGTGGTCAAGGTGTTCGGGATGGTCAACTGTGTGGCCGAGTTTCAACAGCATCCGGCCGTGATCAACGGCTGTAGCGAGCTGTTGGCCGAGGTCTTCGGTCCCGAGCATGGTGTGGGGGCTCGCAGTGCGGTGGGCATGGTGTCGCTGCCGCTGGACATGACGGTCGAGATCGAGGGGATCTTCGAGATTCGCGAGCCGTGACGCGAGTCCGGGTTCCAGCCGGTGGGGCGCCCGCAGCCGGCGCTCGCGGACGTCACGACAGGACGCACTCGATTTCATCGAGATCGAGTCTGGGAGACTGCACGAACCCGGGCCCATGCCCCACATCGACGCAGGTGGCGCATTCGCCTTTTTCCCAGGCGTACTGCAGCGTTCTCCGCAGCCGTTCGATCAGGTCCGCCGGGCGGTCATGGACGGATACGGCCACGATCGCCGCCTGCACCGAGATATCCAGGGGATTCCCGTCGTACAGGAACCGCGTGCTGGAGAGGATCTGCCGAGTCCGTTCCACGGGCGCCAGGCCTTCGTCCGGGTGCACGTCGGGTGAAAACCAGAGGAACAGGTGATCGGCCATCTGTAATACGCGACGGTCTTTCCGCAGCTGGCCGGCGATGCTCGTATGGAGCGCGTTGGCGAGTGCCGTGCGCGCGTCGTCGTCGAGCACGACCTGCTGGACGTTCACCATGATGCCCGACAGGCAGGGAGTCTCCTCGCGCTGTTGACTGGTGCGCCACGTCTCCAATTGGCGGGCGAAGACGGCGTCGGGCGGCCCTTCATCCTCGCGCGGGGCCGCCGGTTTGGGCGGCAGCACCAGTCGGTGCGTGGTGGCGTCCCAGGCTGGGCGGGCGACCGGCATGGGTGCGGGTTGCGGCTCGTGGAGCGCCGCGTCCGTGGCAGGCGCCGAGTCAGCCGCTTCGATTGGTTCGGGAGGCGCCGTCGGCTCGGCAGGAGCCTGGGAGGGAGGTTCCGCCGGCTGGTCGACCGGCGCTGGGGCCCGCGGGGCGCGAGGCAATGCCAAGCGTGGCGAGAAGTAGCGGATCTGGACGGCATTGTCGAGATCCGCCCAGGTCTTGGGGCCTCGCCCCAGCAGCATCGCGGAGGCGAAGCCCAAGAACAGGTTCATCAGGGCAATGCCGAGGATAGCGACGAGCGCGAACGTGACGCTGAACATGGTGGACCCTCCGACAGGCGGCTGGGACGGCCATCCGGTCGTTCAACTGTACCTCACAGGCGGCCGTCGAGGGCTCGGTGCCGGTCGTCACGGTCAGTAGTTCTGTGCGCGAAGGATGGGTGGTGGTGGCGGGATGGAGGCTGGCTGTTGCCGCGCGGCGTTCAGGATCGGCGGGGCGGGCGCGCCCGGCGCCGGGTCGCGGGCCGCGCCCTGAGCCGCTTGGCGCAACTGGTGCAACAGGTCAGCCGAGGGCGTGTCGATGACCAGGACGCGTTCGTCACGGTCGGCCCCGTGGCGTGAACGGACGATGCAGATCACTTCCAGAGCGTCCGACGGGCTGGAGGGTGCGGGCGGAGTCGTGACGCCCTGCAGGGAGATCGCCGACACACCGGGTTCCACGATCCGGGCATCCGCGACCGGCGCGGCGGGCAGCGCCGGGTCGCCGGCGAAGATCCGCTCCTGGTTGATCGCCCTCAGCTCGTTGTGGATCACAGGCAGACTCGCGTAGAGTCCGCGGTCCTCCTCCAGATCGGCTCCGTTGCAGACCCCGATGAGCAGTCCGTCTGCGGTGAACAGGCCGCCACCGCTGCGCCCTTCCACCGGATGCCCCACGATTTCCAGGTTCGGCGCCCCGGCGTAGCGGTTGATTGCCGAGATGGCGCTTTCGCGGACAGTCGGACTGGCTCCGTAATCGCACCCGACGCTGAACACCGATTCGCCTTTCTGGAGCCGGTACTCGGTGGGTGCGACCCGCATAGGATAGACGCGGATGCCCGGGCGGATACTCACCAAGCCGATGTCTCGTGTCTCGGATTCGTAGGTGATCAACTTGCCGGGCACAGGTCCGGTGGCGCCCGGCATGCACAGCTCCACCAGGATCTCGCCTTGGCCGCGCGACGCTCGGAATACGTGTCCGCAGGTCAAGACCAGGGCTTCGTCGCCATGCACGTCGATGATCGTACCCGTAGCATGCGACTGACCTGTTGCATCGCGCACGCACAGGCGGACGGTCGCCAGCAATGCCCGCTGCCGAATAGTGCTGCGCGGTGCGACCGGACTCGAGTCCGCGCCGTGGGTGGTTGCGGCCAACGACCGCGGCTCGGCTTCCCCCGCCGTCGAACTGACTGTGGGTAGAGGCGCAAGGGGTGCGGTCGGCGCGTCGGGGGACTGGGCACGCATATTGCCGGGGTCGCGGGGCACCGCCGTTGGATCGGTCGGCACACCGCCGACCTGGCTCGGTGACTCGAACATGCGAACCAGTCGGTCGTAGCTGGCGGCGCCTACGAGCCGATCAACTTCACGTCCACCTCGGATCAGCACGAAGCAGGGGATCGGCCCGACTCGGAACTGGCGCGTCAGGTCGGGCTCGCGATCGACATTCACCGGACGAATCGGGTACCCGGCGTCGTGCAGACGCTGGATCGTGGGTTGCATGAGCCGGCAGGGGCCGCACCAATCGGCCGTGAACTCGAGCAGCACTGTGTCATGACTGCCCGCAAGCGCGGCTGCGAGCAAGAACGCGTGCAGAGATACCATCGTGATCCCTCCTTGGATGCGATGCGCGAGCAGGCTCGCTGTTGCGCCCGGGCGTGCGAGCCCTATCGGGCGAGCGGGTCGTCGGCCAATCCGTGGCGACGACCGCTGTGCGAGCATGCGCGGCCTGGGTCCGAGGCCGCCACACTCTGACGTTGTCCGGCAAAACTGACAAGACCAATTTCTGGGGTGTACCCCCCTCGATTGCCGGGTTCGAATCTGGTTCCGGGCGCCCGTCTCTGACGCAACATATTGTTGAATAGGAATTTGCGTCTAATTCGGGAGGAGCTTGAGGATGCTGGGGCTGGGGCGGGCGATGACGTGGGCGGAAATCAGCTTGCCCAGACCGTCTACTTTGGCCTTCCCCGCTTCCACGGCTGCGTTGACGGCTGCGACATCCCCCTTGATCAGCACGGTGATATAGCCGCCGCCGAGTTTCTCTTTGCCGATCACTTCCACGTTCGCGGCCTTGCACGCGGTATCGATCGCTTCGATCACGGCGGTGAAGCCTTGGGTTTCGATGAGTCCGATGGCCTGGTTCGGCTCGGTTGGCATGGTCGGGGTCCCTTGCGTTGGTTGTGCGGCCGGCCCCGAGTCGTCGTGCGGGAAGAACACGGCCGCTTGCTCGATAAGTGGTTGATGTTCCGCCCGCGCGTGAATCGCCTTGACCGACTCGGCCGTGGGGGCGTTGATGATCGTACTGACGCAGGAGCCGCCCAGGCCGTCGATCAACCGGTGGGCGGCGTGGACCGCGCTTTCCAAAGCGGTCGGCGCGCCGGCAATCCGCAGGCAGACTCCATAGAGGTCGTTCAGCTCGTAATGGAGGATCTCCACCGGCGCCGCTTTCTCGATCGAATCGATCGTGACGAGTGCCGGCCCCAGCCCTTGGATCTCGAGAATCGCCACACCTTGCATCACGGCCACGTCCTCATTGCCCGATTGGGCCGGTCGGCGGCCTCAGGGGCAAATCAACTCCAGGCCGGTCCGGCTTGCCGGGCTGATCGTGTCTGGAGCTGGCTGTCGTCAGTTCCGCCGCAGGACCCCTGGTCTTATAGGCGACATAGTAAACCGACGGGGTCTGTACTACAATGTCGCGATTCGGCCTGTCTCGTGCCGGCGCGGTGCCTCGGCCCGATCGAAAGAGCGGAGGAAACATGGCTCAGCGAAGGATCCTGGTGACGGCAGCCCTGCCCTATGCCAACGGTCCGATCCACATCGGCCACCTGGTGGAGTACATCCAGACGGATATCTGGGTCCGCTTCCAGAAACTGCGTGGACACCGCTGCATATACATCTGTGCCGACGACACGCACGGGACGGCCATCATGATCCGTGCTCGGCAGGAGGGGCGGAGCGAAACCGAGTTGATCGCGGAAATGCAAGAGGCGCACCTGCGCGATTTCCACGGGTTCGATATCGAGTTCGACAACTACGGGAGCACGAACAGCGCGGAGAACCGGCAGCTGTGCGGCGAGATCTGGCAGGCGCTCCGCCAGAAGGGCCTGATCGTCGAGCGCGATGTGGCACAGCTGTACGACCCCGAGGCCCGCACGTTCCTGGCCGACCGGTTCGTGAAAGGAACCTGCCCCAAATGCCGGACCCCCGGCCAGTACGGTGACAATTGCGACAAGTGCGGCAGCACCTATCGCGCGACCGATCTGATCGAGCCGGTGAGCATGTTGTCGGGCGCCACGCCCGAGCTGCGCAACGAGCGGCACTTGTTCGTCCAGCTGAGCCAACTGCACGATTTCCTGACGCAGTGGACACAGTGCGGCGAGCACCTTCAGGAGGAAGTGGCGAACTACCTGAAAGGGCACTTCCTCAACGAGCCGCTCAAGGACTGGGACGTCTCGCGCCCCGCGCCCTACTTCGGATTCGAGATCCCCGACAGCCCGGGCAACTACTGGTATGTCTGGTTCGACGCGCCGATCGGCTACATGGCGTCCACCAAACAGTGGTGCGATCGGCACGGCGAGGACTTCGACGATTGGTGGCGCAGCGACGACGTCGAGATCCACCACTTCATCGGCAAGGACATCACCTACTTCCACACGTTGTTCTGGCCGGGGATGCTCCGGTCGGCCGGCTTCGCGACGCCCACCCGCGTGCGGATCCATGGGTTCCTGACGGTCGGCGGCGAGAAGATGTCGAAGTCCAAGGGCACGTTCGTCATGGCCGAGACCTACTTGAAGCACCTGGACCCGTCCTATTTGCGGTACTACTACGCCTCGAAGCTGAGCTCGCGGTTGGATGACATCGACCTGAACCTGGACGAGTTCGCCGCCAAGGCCAATGCGGATCTGGTCGGGAAGGTCGTCAACCTGGCCAGTCGCTGCGCGCGGTTCGTGCAGGCGACCGGCCTGTCCGCGACCTATCCAGACGACGGGGGGCTCTTCGCGCGGGCGGCGGCAGCCGGCGAGGCGATCGCCGCGGCCTACGAAGAAGGCGACTACGGCCGAGCCATGCGGCTGATCATGGAGCTGGCCGATCGCGCCAACCCGTATGTGGAGGCCGCGGAACCGTGGAAGCTGGCCAAGGATCCGCTCCGGAAGCAACAGCTGCAGGACGTCTGCACGGTGGCCCTCAACCTGTTCCGGCAGCTGGCGATCTACCTGGCCCCGGTCCTGCCGCGGCTGGCCCGGCAGACCGGCCAGTTGCTCGGTCGGCCGATCGTGCGGTGGGAGGAATCCCAGACGCCGCTGGTCGCCACCCCCGTGGCCAGGTTCCATCACATGCTCCAACGTGTCGACAAGAAGGACGTAGATGCCATGATCGAAGAGAGCCGACAGCCGGCCGAAGACGAACCCGCGCCCGAACCCGCGCCCGTGGCCAGCCGACCGCTGGTGGATGAGCCCCTGGCGGCCGAGTGCACCATCGACGACTTCACGAAAGTCGATCTGCGAGTCGCGCGCATCGTGTCCGCCGAGAGCGTGCCCGGCGCTGACAAGCTGCTGAAAATGACGCTGAGCTTGGGCGGGACCGAGCAGCGCACCGTGTTCGCGGGGATCAAGCAGGCGTATGCGCCCGAGCAGATCGTGGGACGCACCGTCGTGCTGGTCGCGAACCTGGCGCCCCGGAAGATGAAATGGGGTGTGAGCGAAGGCATGATCCTCGCCTCCGGCACGGGCGGCGCGAATGTGTTCCTGCTGACCGTCGATGAAGGGGCCCAGCCCGGGCAGCGGATCCATTGAGCGGCGACCTCCTCGCCAACCTGGACGCCCTGGACACGCGCCAACAGGGCGTACGCGTGGCGTTCCAGCAGGTCGCGCCGCGCATCGTCCACCGCATCGGGCTCGTGACGCGCAGCGGGGTCCAATGGGTGCTCGCGTCGGTCGAAGGGGACAGCCACGAGCCGTTTCCGCCCAGCCCCCCGCTCCAGCAACTGGCGATCGAAACGCCCCCCGGCGGGCGCACCACCGCGCTGCTGCTGGGCATGGCCGGCCGGAATCACTGGTCAGTCGCCGCCGAGTCCCACCCGCTGGACCGGCGCGTCCAATTCGATGTCGCCTGCCGCGCCCAGGTTGCAGGTCCAGATTTGCTGCACAGCGTCTACCGGATGTCGATCCCCTGCCACCTCTCCGACGACCGTACGGTCGCCCGGTGGGTCGACCGGGATTGGTGCCTGCAGTGTGTCGCCGGCTCACACGCGGATGGCGCGACCACCCTGCGCGTGGAAGAGGACCGGCTGGTGATCGGACCGGCTGCAGGCGGCCAGGCATTGACTCACCGCTGGCACTATACGTTCACGTGCTGCGAATTCCGCCCGACGCCACGGCCTTGAATCCCGGCCGCTGGAGGGCCAGAATGTCGGGAGTCCAGGTGCTGAACCTGGGGTGGACCCGCAACTGCCCGCCGCCGGCACCGTGCCGGCCGGAGGATGACGGGGCCGCCGCCACGCCCCTGTGGTTGACATCGACCTTCAGAAGCGAACCCCCGCGATGGTCTTCCAAGATATCCAGAAGCTGCAGGCCGAGTACACCGACAAGTACGTCGTGGTGGATGACGATCGACCGGAGCTGCGACGATTCAAGGGCCTGACCGGCACCGTGAAGACCGTGAACATGAACGGGCGCGCGCTGGTTCAGTTCGACGGCCACAACAACGTGGGATGGTACGACATCGATATCGATTTCCTGCGCGTCATCGACCAGCCGCTGCCCAAGGAAGCGCCCATGCCGGTGCGCCGCGCCGCACCCCGGCAGGCGGAAAGTCCACCCGCCAGCCCGCCCAAGAACGCCACCGGCTAGGACACGGCGAGCATCCGTTCCAGGGCCACCAGCGACCACTGGGCGGTCACCTCATCCACGTGGATCACATTGACCGGCGTGCCCGCCGCCAGGTTCTCCAGGCTCCAGCACAGGTGCGCCAGGTCGATGCGGTACATCGTTGCGCACATGCAAATGATGGGTGACAGGAAGTGGATTTCCAGGTGGGGAAACTCGCGCTTGAGACGCTGGACCAGGTGCATTTCCGTGCCGATGGCCCATTTGCTGCCCGCCGGCGCCTGCTGGATCGTCCGGAGGATCTTGCCCGTCGAACCCGAGATGTCGGCCAGATCGTTCACTTCCTGCGGACACTCCGGATGGACCAGGATCTGGATGCCGGGAATGCGCTGGCGGAACTGGTGCACGTCCTCCGGGCGGAACATCTGGTGGACACTGCAGTGACCCTGCCACAAGATCACCTTGCTGCGCTGTAAGGTCGCTTCGTCGTGCCCGCCAAGCTGCTCGGCAAACGGATCCCAGACCGGCATCTGGTCATTGGTGATCCCCATGCCCAGGGCCGTATTGCGGCCCAAATGCTGGTCGGGGAAGAACAGCACACGGCGGGTCCGGTCGAACGCCCAGCGCAGCACGGCCGCCGCGTTGCTCGACGTACAGATGATCCCGCCATGCCGGCCGCAAAACGCCTTGAGGCTGGCCGCCGAGTTGATGTACGTCACCGGCGTGATGTCCCGCACATCGAGGATCTCGCCCAATTCCTCCCAGGCGGATTCCACCTGCTCGATCTGAGCCATGTCCGCCATCGAACAGCCGGCCGTCAGGTCCGGCAAGATCACACGCACCCGGCGACCATCACGCTCGGCCAGCCGCTCCGGCCGGTTGGCCAGAATGTCCGCCGTTTCCGCCATGAAATGCACGCCACAGAACACGATGGAACGACAGGTGGTGTTCGACGCAGCCGTCTTGCTCAGCTCGTAACTGTCGCCCCGTAAATCGCTCAACGCGATCACCTCGTCCTGCTGATAATGGTGACCCAGAATCAGCAGCTCCTGACCCATCCGCTGACGAACCGCTTGGATGCGCTGAGTCAGCGCCTGGTTGTCCAGCGACCGGTAGTCGGCCAACTCGCGGCTCGGTACGTGTTGCGCAGCAACGCTCATCTTGATGCCAATCCAGGGTGAAGCTTCCAAACGGGGGGGAGATGCTTCCCGCCTGTCGGGCATGCACGTCTGCCTGACCGCCGGCAAACCCACCCGTCGTGTAATGGATTATAGGCGTCCAACCAGCGGCTCGGAAGCGACGCGACACCCCCCCGTGTGCGCGTGGCGCCGTTCGGATCAGGCAAACTGGCTAAAGTTTGCGGATGAGCATGTCGACATTAGTGTCGTGTGTGTCTGTCGCCTGATCGTCTCCGCCCCGTGCTAGCGGGGGAACCGAGCAACCATGGCTTCCAAAGAGGTGACCAAGCCGATCACCAGCGGGCGAAGCGATGCAGATTCGTCGGCATGGCTGGAGCGCTTGCCGTCCTATTCACGCAGCCTGTTGAAGATCAAGGTTCCCGTGACGGTCACCCTGGCCACGGCCAAGCAGCCGGTGCGAACGATCCTTGGACTCGTGCCGGGCTCGATCATCCAGTTCGACAAGCTCTGCGATGAAACGTTGACGCTGGAGGTTGCGAACCAGCGGGTGGCGGAAGGCGAGACGGTCAAAGTCGGTGACAAATTCGGCCTCCGGTTGACTTCGATGGTCCTGCCAGATGAACGGTTTCACCGCGTGCTGGGCCCGCGCGAAGGACGGGCCAATCGCGAAGAGAAACCGTCGACAGACGGCAACTAGCACACGCCTGCTGGCCACCTGGACCCGTGTGTGGTCCCCGGCTCACCCCTCCAACGTCGTGGTGCATCCGCCGACACGCGATGCCGTCTGACATGCGGCAAATGGCACTTACGACGACTGCCAAAGCAGGTAAGATGGACAAATCCGCCTTCCGGTGTGGTCCGGCGTCCGCGCCCAGGGGAACGGTCCGCAAGTGATTCTGATCATCGACAATTACGATTCGTTCACGTACAACCTCGTGCAGCGTCTGGGGGAGATCGACCCGTCGCTGGACATCCGGGTGTACCGAAACGACTGTCTGACGCTCGACGAGATCGAGTCGTTCGGTCCGAGCCATCTGATTATCTCGCCGGGGCCGTGCACGCCGAGCAAGGCGGGCATTTCGCTCGAGTGCGTGAAGCGTTTTCAGGGCCACCTGCCGATCCTCGGGGTCTGTCTGGGGCATCAATCGATCGGGCAGGCCGCGGGCGGCGAGATCGTTCGTGCGCGGGAGTTGATGCACGGCAAGACGGATGCCATTCACCACGACAATCAAGGTCTGTTTGCCGGGCTGCCTAATCCGTTTGTCGCTGCGCGCTACCACAGTCTGGTCATTCGGCCTGGTACGCTGCCCGAGGATTATCAGGTGACAGCCTGGGCCTTCACGCGGGAAGGCCAGCGGGAGATTATGGGGATCCGACACCGGCGT
Organism: Planctomycetota bacterium; assembly: GCA_052034005.1. GTDB lineage: Bacteria > Planctomycetota > Planctomycetia > Pirellulales > Pirellulaceae > JAAYDI01. The sequence goes on from JBPOJB010000033.1 coordinate 23,258, forward strand.
TTTTCGGTGGAGGGCTGGCAGTTCCATCCCGAGAGTTTCTTGACCGAATGCGGGCATGAGTTGCTCCGGCGGTTCCTGCAGCAGACGCGAGCGTCATGATCAGTATCGACGAGGCACGTGCACGCATCTTGGCGCGGACCTGGAAGAACCCGCCGGAGTCTCGGCCGGCCGACCAATCGGTCGGATTGGTGCTGGCGGAGCCGGCTGTGAGTGACATTGATTCGCCGCCGTACGACAAGGCCATGGTGGATGGCTATGCCGTACTGGCCTCGGACGTGCGGCACGGCGGGGTCGAGTTGGAGGTGGTGGAAGTGATCGTCGCCGGGCAGGTGCCGGCCCGGCCGGTCGGCCCGGGAACGGCGGCCCAGATCATGACGGGCGCGCCGATGCCGCCGGGTGCGGACGCGGTCGTGATGGTCGAGCGGACGAGAGAGCTGGTGCCGGGGCGGGTGCGGATCGAGGCGGACGGGGCGCGGCCTGGCCAACACATCATGCGGCGTGGCGCGGCCGTGCGGTGCGGCATGACGGTGCTGGAACCCGGACATCGGTTGCGGCCCCGCGATGTCGGACTCCTGTGCGAGGTCGGTTGTGCCGACGTGTCGGTTCGGCGGCGGCCGTGCGTGGCCGTGCTGGCCACCGGCAGCGAGCTGGTGCCGCCCGGGCAGAAGCCGGCGGCCGGCCAGATTCGCAACAGCAACGGGCCCATGCTCTGTGCGCTGGCGCGTGCGGAGCACGGCCAGGTGATCGATCTGGGGATCGCCCGCGACGAAATCGCGGCGCTGCGCGGCGCCGTGGAAGAGGGCCTCGCCTGCGATCTGCTTCTCCTGTCCGGCGGCGTCTCGGCGGGGCTTTTGGACCTGGTGCCCCGACTGCTCGAGCAACTGGGCGCCGAACAGGTCTTTCATCAGGTTCACCTGAGGCCGGGCAAGCCGCTGTGGTTCGGCGTCCGTGCGGTCGGCGAGCGACGGACGCTGGTGTTCGGGCTGCCGGGCAATCCGGTGAGCAGTCTTGTCTGTTTCGAGCTGTTTGTGGCCCCCGCGTTGCGTCGGATGCTGGGACATGACGAGGTCCAGCCGGCCTCCGATGCGGCGCAGCTCGCCCAGGACCATCATCACCGGGGCGATCGCCCCACCTATGTCCCGGCACGGGCCGCGCGGGGCCCGGAAGGAGGCCTGACCGTCACCGTACTGGCCTGGGAGGGCTCGGCCGATCAGCAGGCCTTGACGCACGCCAATTGCCTGGCGTTTTTCCCGCCCGGGAATCGCACATACGCCGCCGGCCAGCCGGTGTCCATCCACTGGCTGGGATGGCGCATGTCGCTGCAATCACCGCCCACGATATGAATGGGAGACCCATGGCGCAGGGACGTACGTGGTGGAACGCTCCGTTCTGGCTGTCGTTGGCCGGCGGCGCGCTGGTGTGGGCCGCCCTGCCGCCCCTGGGCTGGTGGCCGCTGGCGTGGATCGCCCCGCTGTTCTGGCTGCAGCTGATCCGTCAGGAACAGCTGTCGGCCGGCCGGCCCTATGTGGCGATCTGGTTCAGTTCCGTGCTGTTCTGGGCCGTGACGCTCCAGGGGATTCGTCTGGCCCACTGGGCCAACTATCTCGGGCTGGTGGCCCTGGCGGCCTACCTGGGCGTCTACATGCCGCTGGCGATCGCCGCCGCACGGCACGCCGTGCATCGCTGGCGCGTGCCCGTGGTGTTGGCGGCGCCGGTGGCGTGGACCGGCATGGAAATGCTGCGCGGCTACGGGCCGCTGGGCTTCTCGATGGCCACCTTGGCGCATACCCAAGTGCATCAACTGAGCCTCATCCAGATTGCCGACCTGGGCGGCGCCTACACGGTCAGCTTCGCGCTGATGTCGGTGTCCGCGAGCCTCTCGAGCGCGTGGCACAGCCCGGCCCGCGGCAGGCGGATCGGGTTGGTCCTCTGCGCGCTGGCCTGGGTGGCGCTGGTCGTCACTTACGGACAGTACCGACTCCGTGATCCGGTCAGGGCGGATCAGGACCAGCCGCGTGTGCGCGTGGCGTTGATCCAAGGCTCGATCGACACGGTCTTCGACGACCAGCCGGATCGGTGGCGGCAGATCCTGGACCAGTACAGCGGCCTGACCCAACAGGCCTGTGATCGCTACGGACCGTTCGACCTGGTCGTCTGGCCCGAATCGATGTTCCCGCCCAGCGAATCGCTGTTCGAGGCGGGGGCGGAACTCACTTTGGAGCCGGGTCTGGACCGCGCGATGCTCGACGCGAGCGTCGAGCAGTTCCGGAGCCTGGTGCGCTACGGCATCGGTCGGATCAACCGGCCCGCGGCGCGCGGGGCGGCGGGACGGCCCACCTGTTGGCTGCTGGGCACGACCACCTGGCAGTTCGGACCTTATCCATCACGGCGCTACAACGCCGCGCTGATGATCAACCCTGACGCCGAAGTCACCGCGCGCTACTTCAAGATGCACCCGGTGATGTTCGGGGAGTACGTCCCTTTTGGTGACATCTGGCCGTCACTTTACAACTTGTTCCCGCTGCCCAACGGCCTGACTCCCGGAACCGAGCCGGTGGCGATCCCGGTGGGCAAGCTGACGTTCTCTCCCAGCATCTGTTTCGAGAGCACGATCCCGCACCTGATTCGTTGGCAGGCGGTCGAGCTGGCGCGTCGCGGCACGCGGCCGGATGTGTTGGTGAATCTGACCAACGACGGCTGGTTCTGGGGTTCGAGCATTCTGGACCTGCACCTGGACTGTGCCGTGTTGCGTGCTGTGGAACTGCGCCGCCCGGTCCTGGTGGCTGCCAACACGGGTTTCTCGGCGTGGATCGACGGCCAGGGGGCGATTCGGGCGCGTGGACCGCGGCGCGCCCCCGGGGTGATTGTCGCGGACGTGGCGGCTGATGGGCGCTGGAGCGGGTACGAGCTCTGGGGCGACGGTCCGGCGTGGTTCTGTGCGACCTGTAGTCTGGCGGCACTCGCCGCGGCTGCGTGTGGCCGTGCGGCCCGCCGTCTGCGGGCCCTCTAGACGGCTCAACCGCTACAACCGACCGACTACCGAAAGTATTGGCTGGGTTGCGTTTAGGCGGCGGCGCGCTGCTCGACCGGCCGTCGGCCCGCTGTAAATGGTTTGTATCTCGGCATTAAGCCGCTCGTCGCTGGCCGGTCGGCCGTTTTCCCCATTCTTCGCAGGCCTCTGATTTTATCTTCAGTTCGTTGACAGCAGCAAAACAGCGAAATTATACTGAGTGGACCGATTGTCGCTTTATGTCCTTTAGCTGTCGTTGTTTGGGTGCATAGGGCCAGTTTGCATCCCGTACCCACCTCATCGGATCGAATTGGCCGCCGTAGGGTGCAGTCCACATTCGTGGCAGGTCGGATTGTTGTAAGGGAAACCGTGCTATGACACTGCTGGGGAAGGTCTTTACTGGGCTCATTCTCGTGATGAGTGTGCTATTCTTGGGATTGGCGATCTCCGTATACGCCACCCACGTGAATTGGCGCAAGGTCGTGTCGAATCCGAGTCCCGCGGCGGGTGAGCAGCCTGGTCTGGAGCAGCAGCTCAAGAGGCAGCAGGACGTCAATCAGCAGCTCAAGGACCAGCAGCAGAATTTGCTGGCGGCCATCGCGCTGGAGCAGTCGGCGCGTCGTTTTGCGCTGGCCGGCTTGGAAACCAAGTTGAAGGCGCGTTCGGACGAATTGGAGCGTGTTCAGCAGGAGCTGGCGACGTTGACCAACACGGAGGGCGTGACGGCCGGCGCGTTGGTCGCCGCCCAGACCGAGCTGACGAACGTGATGAACGAAGTCAAGACGCTGCGCGATACGGTTCGCGACGCGCAGAAGGATGTCGATGCCCAGTTCGCCGTCGTGGTGAAGGTCACGGATGAACTGAACCAGGCCAAGCGGATCAAGGCGGACCTCGAGAGTCGGCAGGGGCCGCTCGTCGAGGCGGTGGCGGCGATGCGGGAGGCGCTGGGCAAGATGGGCGTCGGCGTGGACGTTGAGCAGGACGGCACGGTCCGCACCGATGTGGACCGCATTCCGCCGATGGTCAACGGCATCGTGATCAACGTCGGCGACAAGAACCTGATCGAGATTTCGATCGGCTCGGACGACGGCATCCTGAAGGAGCACGAGTTGTATGTCTACCGTGACGACTCGTTCCTGGGCAAGGTGAGGATCATCAAGACGTCGCCCGACCGCGCCGTGGCGGAGATCATTCCGGGATTCAAGAGAGGCACAATTAGGAAGGGTGACCGTGTCGCAACGAAACTCAGCTAGTAACCGAACCGAGGGAGTCGTTCAGAAGCAGCCGCTGAACGTCTACACCGTGATGTTGATCGTGGCGTTCTGTGCGATTTCCCTGGCCTGCTTGTTGCTCTACCTGGAGCTCCGCCGGTGGGGCAGTTTCCCCTGGTGGAAGCCCGCATCGGGCGGCGGCGCCATTTCGTACCAGCTGCCGGACGACGGGCCCCCCGGGCCGTGGCCGACCCGGCTGGCGTAGACGGAGCCCTTTCCGCTCTCTCTTTTCGCTCTGTGACTCGCACCGCGCCCGGGCGGCCGACCTGTCCGTTTCTCGGTGCGCGGGCCTCGGGTGGTACCCTGGCGATCCGGGTCGGCGGCCGGCCGCGTGGCGGGCGGGGCCTGGGCCTCGGTTTCCCCTGCAAATGGCTTAGTAGCAACGCTTTGCGCCCGTTTGGTCCGATTGTCGCCGCGCGGCCGAAATGATAAACTCACGGCTTATCGCTCCGTGCGTTTGTCAGAAAGGACGCCCTGGTGTCTTCCGATTCAATTCCGCCCGATGACGCATCTGAGTCCAGTCCCGCACCCGACCAGGAGGCCCGTCAGGACGACGCGGGTCAAGCGGGCGACAACGGCCGCGAGAACCTGGTCGATTTGCCCATCGAGGACGAGCTCAAACAGAGCTACCTGACGTACGCCATGAGCGTGATTGTCAGCCGCGCGTTGCCGGACGTGCGTGACGGGCTCAAGCCGTCCCAGCGCCGCATTCTGGTGGCCATGAACGATCTGAACCTGGGGCCCGGCTCCGCTCGGATCAAATGCGCCAAGATCTCGGGCGACACGAGCGGCAACTATCATCCGCACGGCGAGGCCGTGATCTATCCGACGCTGGTGCGGATGGCTCAAGAGTGGAACATGAACCACGTCTTGATCGACAAGCAGGGGAACTTCGGCTCGATCGCCGGCCTGCCGCCGGCCGCCATGCGGTACACCGAAGCGCGGCTCTCGCCCGTCGCCGCGCTGATGCTGGAAGACCTGAAACTGGACACGGTGGACTACGTTCCGACCTATGACGAGAGCCGCACAGAGCCCACGGTGCTCCCGTCGAAGTTCCCCAACCTGCTGGTCAACGGCGCCACGGGCATTGCGGTCGGCATGGCCACATCGATCCCGCCGCACAACCTGCGCGAGATCTGCGACGCGCTGATTCGGGTCATCGACGATCCGGACGTCACGATCGACGAGCTGATGGAGGTGGTCGAAGGGCCCGATTTCCCGACGGGCGGCGTGATCTGCGGCCGCAGCGGGATCCGGCGCGCGTTCTACACGGGTCGGGGCACGATCGTCGTCCGGGCGCGGGCGCGGATCGAAGAGCAGGCGAAGGGGCGTGCCCGGATCGTCGTCTCGGAGATCCCCTACCAGCAGTTCCGCGACCGGGTGATCAAGAGCATCGCGGACCTGGTGAACGACGGCCGGATCAAAGGCATCTCGGGGATCCGCGACGAGAGCGATCTCAAGGAGCCGGTGCGGCTGGTGATCGACATCAAGCGGGACGCGGACCCCGAAGTCGTGCTCAATCAGCTCTACGAGTTCTCGCCGCTGCAGGACTCCTTCTCGCTGATCCATCTCGCCCTGGTCGACGGCAAGCCGCGCGAGCTGAACTTCAAGGAGTTGCTCGAGGAGTTCATCCGCCACCGGGTCGTGGTGATTCGCCGCCGCACGCAGTTCCTGCTGGCCAAGGCGCGGCGGCGCAAGCATACGGTGGAAGGCCTCCTGCTGGCGCTGGCCAATATCGACGAGATCATCCGGATCATTCGCGCCTCCCACACCCAGGCGGAGGCGAAGACCGGCCTGATGGGCGTCACCTGCCCGGCCGCCATGATGCAGCGCGCGTTGGGCGAAGCGGGGTATCGGGTCTTCGTGGAAGAGCGCGGCGAGGCCGACGCCTATTCGCTCACGGCCGTCCAGGCGGACGCCATCCTCCGGATGACGCTCGGCCAGCTGGTGAACCTGGAACAGGAACGGCTGGCCGAGGAACACCGGGGCCTGCTCGAGGAGATCACCGGTCACCTGGAACTGCTCGCCGACGTGAGACACATCCGGGCGGTCATCAAAGATGACCTGCGCGAGATCAAGCGCAAGTTCGGCCAGGATCGGCGCACGGAGATCAGCGGTGAGGAGATCGGCAGCATCGACCTGGAGGACCTGATCAAGGAAGAGACGATGGTGGTGTCGATCAGCCATCGCGGCTACATCAAGCGGACGGCCGTGAGTGTCTATCGTGCCCAGCGCCGCGGCGGCAAGGGGCTCAAGGGCGCCAGCACCGAGGAGGAGGATCCGATCGAGCACGTGTTCGCGGCCAGTACGCACGACTACCTGCTGTTCTTCACCAACAAGGGCCGCGTCTACTGGCAGAAGGTGTACGAGCTGCCCGACCTGAGCCGCGAGAGCCGCGGCCGGGCTGTGGTCAACCTGCTGAACCTCGCCCCGGACGAGAAGATCGCCGACTGCCTGTCGGTGCCCAATTTCGACCTGCCCGGCCACTTCCTGATGAAGGCGACGCGCAAAGGGCTGGTCAAGAAGACGCCCCTGGACCAATACAGCCGGCCCAAGCGGGGCGGTATCATCGCCATCAAGTTGCGCGACGACGATGAGCTGGTGGATGTCGTGGTCACCAAGCCGGGCGACGAAGTGGTGTTGGCCACCGCCACCGGCATGGCCATCCGGTTCCCCGAGTCCGACGCCCGCCCGATGGGGCGCAACACGTCGGGCGTCAAAGGGGTCACGCTCCAGGGCGATGACGAACTGGTCGGCATGGTCGTGGCCGATCCCGCGGCGACGCTGCTGACCGCCTGCGAAAACGGGTTCGGCAAGCGGACCCCGTTCGGGATCGGTTCGCCCAGCGAGGAGGACGCGGAGGAGGAGGCCGGGTCGGCGGCCCGCTATCGCACGCAACACCGTGGCGGCAAGGGGCTGCGCGACATCAAGACGACCGAGCGCAACGGGCGCGTGATCGGGATCGCGCGCGTCTCGGACGACGATGAAGTCATGATGATGACGGCGCGAGGCAAGATCCAGCGCGTGGCGGCCAGCGAGATCAGCGTCATCGGCCGCAACACGCAGGGCGTGCGGATCATGACGCTCGATGACGACGACATGCTGGCGGCCATCGTCCGCGTGCCACAAGAGGAAGTATCCGACGGCGATCTGAGCTGACCCTTGGCGATAGGAGACCGTGCGTGACCAAGCGAGCACTCATCACTGGCATTACGGGGCAGGATGGTGCCTATCTGGCCGAGTTCCTGTTGCAGCGCGGATATGCGGTCCATGGCATGGTGCGCCGGTCCAGCTCGGAGAACTTCGAACGCATCAGCCACCTGCATGACAAGATCCAACTGCACCAGGCCGACTTGCTGGACCAGCTGTCCATCGTGCGGCTGGTCGACGCCGTCCGCCCCCACCACCTGTACAACCTGGCCGCCATGAGCTTCGTACCGACCAGTTTCGAGCAGCCGCTGCTCACCGGTGAATTCACCGGCCTGGGAGTCACTCGCGTGCTCGAGGCGGTCCGGACCGTCGATCGGTCGATCCGCGTGTATCAGGCGAGCAGCAGCGAGATGTTCGGGTCGGTGCGGGAGGAGCCGCAGCGCGAGACGACCCCCTTCTGGCCGCGGAGCCCGTACGGGGTGGCGAAAGTCTACGGGTACTGGATCACGGTCAACTACCGGGAGAGCTACGACCTTTTCGCGTGCAACGGGATCCTGTTCAATCACGAGAGCCCGCTGCGCGGCAAGGAGTTCGTCACGCGGAAGATCACCGACGCGGTGGCGCGGATCAAGCTCGGTGTCCAGAAGAAGCTCAAACTCGGCAACCTCGATGCCCTGCGCGACTGGGGGTTCGCCGGCGACTACGTGCGCGCCATGTGGATGATGCTCGATCACGACACGCCGGACGACTACGTCATCGCCACCGGCGAGAAGCACTCGGTGCGCGAGTTCGCCCAGATCGCGTTCCAACACGTGGGCCTGGACTGGCAGGACCACGTGGAAGTCGATCCCCGGTTCCTGCGACCCGCGGAAGTGACCACGCTGTGCGGCGATTGCACCAAGGCCAGGCAGACTTTGGGCTGGGAGCCGCAAGTGCCGTTCGAGGATCTGGTGCGGATGATGGTCGACGCCGACCTGAATCGCGTCAAGAAGGAAATCGCGTGAGAGCGCTGATCACGGGGATCACGGGATTCGCCGGACAATACCTGGCGGAACACCTGCTGGACCACGGTGACGAGGTCGTCGGATCGACCTACCGGGAATCCTGGCATCGCGACGCGGCACCGGCGCTGCAGCAACAGGTGCCGCTCATCGAGTGGAACCTGGCCGAGCCGACCCCGCCGGCCGTGCACCGGCAAGTGCACCAGTGGGCCGTCGACCAGATCTTCCACCTGGCCGCGATCAGCGTCCCGGGCGAGTGTGGAGGCGGGGAACCTTCGCCGCTGGCCTCCGCGGTGAACGTCGGCGGCACCCGCGCCGTGCTCGAATTGGCCCACACCCTCTCCCCGCCGCCGCGCGTCCTGGTCGTCAGCAGCTCGCATGTCTACGCGCCCGTGTCGGACCAGCGCCCGCGCGTCGCCGAGGATGCGCCGCTGGGGCCGACCGGCGCCTACGGGATCACGAAACTCCGCGGTGAACAGCTTTGCCGCGAGGCCGCGGACCAAGGCCTGGATGTGATCGTCGCGCGGGCCTTCCAGCACGCCGGGCCGCGCCAGCTCCCCAAGTTCATGTTGCCCGAATGGGTTGAGCAGTTCGTGCGGCCCGGCTCCGAACCGATCCGCGTCGTCACGCTCGACAGCCATAACGATCTGAGCGACGTACGCGACGTCGTGCGCGCCTACCGCGACCTGCTGGCCTGCCCGCACACCCGGGGGACCTATAACGTGGGTAGCGGTATTAGCGTTCGTAGCGGCGAGATCTTCGATCGCCTCGTCGAACTCACCGGACGCCGCACAGGCGTCATCCAGCTGAGCCCGGGACCCCGATATCACCCGATTGCCGATATCACACGCATCACGACCGACACGGGTTGGATACCCCGCGTCCCCCTCCAACAGACGCTTCGCGACACGCTGTCCTATTTCCAAGCCCTGGGATAGCCCTCCAGCCTGGCGACCGCGCGCTCGGCGCGCAGCCCGCCCAGCCGGCCCCGGCCACACCCGCCGCGCGGCCGGAATGTGCAATACTTGGTCGGAGGAAACGCCCATGAGAATCGCGATGATCGGGACCGGCTACGTTGGGCTTGTGACGGGCACCTGCTTCGCCGACAGCGGCAACGACGTGACCTGCATCGACATTGACGAGTCCAAAATCGAGAAACTTGCGCAGGGGAAGATCCCGATCTACGAGCCGGGACTGGCCGAGATGGTGGTCCGCAACGCGTCCGCCGGACGACTGCACTTCACGACCCGGCTGGAAGAGCCCGTGCGACGCGCGTCGGTCGTCTACCTGGCCGTCGGCACGCCGTCGACCACCGACGGGGCGGCGGACCTGACGGCCCTGTGGTCCGTCGTCGATCAGATCGCGCCCTGCCTCGCCCCCGCAGCCGTCGTGGTGATCAAGAGCACGGTGCCGGTCGGGACGAACGCCCAGGTGCGCGAACGATTGAGCCGGCGGACGGGACGCACGTGCGACGTCGCCAGCAATCCGGAGTTCCTCAAGGAAGGCGCGGCCATCAACGACTTCATGTTCCCCGACCGGGTCGTCGTGGGCGTCCGCCGGCCGGAGGTGAGCCAGATCCTGCGCGACCTGTACGCGCCGTTCCTGCGCACCGATAAGCCGTTCCTCGTGATGTCGCCCGAGAGCGCCGAGATGACCAAGTACGTCGCTAACGCAATGCTCTCGACCAAGATCAGCTTCATCAACGAAATGGCCAACCTGTGCGAGAAGATGAATGCGGACGTCAACGACGTCCGGCGAGGGATCGGACACGACCAGCGGATCGGGTTCGCGTTCCTGTTCCCCGGCGTGGGCTACGGCGGGAGCTGCTTTCCCAAGGATGTCCGGGCGCTGGCCAACATGGCGCGCAGCTTGGGCGTCGAGCCGCGGCTGATGGACGCGGTCGAGGCGGTCAACAACAGCCAGAAGCTCGTGCTGGTCGAGAAGATCAAGCAGCACTTCCAGGCACAGCTCCGAGACAAGACGCTGGCCGTGTGGGGCTTGTCGTTCAAACCGCGCACCGACGATATCCGCGAGGCGCCCGCACTCGCGCTGATCGATCAACTGCTGGCCGCCGGCGCGCGAGTGCACGCACACGACCCGGTGGCCATGGACAACGTCCGAGAAATCTACGGGGATCGACTGCTCTACGGTAACCATCCCCTGGATGTGCTGGTGGGCGCCGATGCGCTGGCAATCAACACGGAGTGGGGTGAGTTCCGCAACCCAGACTTCGCGGAAATGCGGCGTCGCATGGCCACGCCGGTGATCTTCGACGGGCGGAACCTGTACGACCCGCGCAATATGGCGGCGGCCGGCTTCACCTACTACTCGATCGGCCGCAAGACGGTCGGCGCGGAAGCCGACGCGCCCTGAATCCGTCGGCCCCATCGCCCCGCGATGCCTCGATCGCCCGCACCCGCCCGGCTAGGAGCGGAGAATGCCGAAGGGGCGAGCGGAGAGCGATGAGCAGCGAGTGCAGAGTGCAGAACAGGGAGTGCAGAGTGCAGAAGGGAGGAGGAGTGCGGAGTGCAGAACGGGGCGTCGATACAATAGGTCTGGCGGTTTCCTGAACTAAGGTGCTTTTCTTGCGGCGCCGCGAGCGCCGGGCGGGCGTGCGATGGATACAGCAATCCAGATCGTGACGACAACGGACAGCCAACAGCTTGCGCTGGCGATCGCGAGGGATCTCGTAGAGAACCGATTAGCTGCCTGCGTACAGGTAAGCGGCCCGATGACCAGCGTGTACCGCTGGGAAGGACAGATCGAAACGGCCACCGAGTGGACTTGTACGATCAAGACGGTTGGCGACTTGTACCGCGTCGTGGAGTCGCGCATTCGGCAGCTGCATACCTACCAGGTCCCAGAGATCGTCGCGCTACCGCTGGTCGACGGAAGCGCGGACTACCTGGCTTGGCTGCGCCAGGAGGTGACAAACATCCAGCCGTAACGGCCGCCGGGGAGCCGACCGGAGCAGGTGCGCGACGGGCAGCAAGTGCGGAGGGAAGAAGGAGGAGTCTAGGAGGGAAGAAGGGAAGAGGAGTGCAGAGTGCAGAACAAGGAGTGCAGAGTGCAGAAGGGAGAGGAGTGCAGAGTGCAGAACAAGGAGTGCAGAGTGCAGAAGGGAGAGGAGTGCAGGAGGGAGGAACAACAAAAAGGGCTGGAAACTGGCCCCCTGCAGCGGTATGCTGAACGAGTGCGTTGACGCGCGCCGTCCGAGATGGTGGGAGCAGAACGTTCGGCCGTAGGCGGTCCTGTCCCATGTCGTTCGACCCTTATCACCAATGGCTTGGCATTCCACCGGAGGAGCAGCCGGCCGATCACTACCGGTTGCTCGGCATCCGCCGGTTCGAGCAGGATGCGAACGTGATTGAGACGTCGGCCGAGCGTCAGTTGTTGCTGCTCAAGACGCGTCAGAACGGGCCGCACGGCAAACTGACGCAACAGCTGATGAATGAGGTTACCTCAGCGCGGCTCTGCCTGCTGGACGTGCGACGGAAAGCCGAGTACGACGCGCAGTTGCGTCAGCGCGCCGACAGCCCAACGCCAGCCCAGTCGCTCGACAGCCAGCCGCGCATGAGCGAACCGGCCGGTCCGATGATCTTGACGGTCGAGCACGACATGCCGCTGCCGGACGAGCCGTGGTTGGACGAGCCGCTGCCGGACGAGCCGTGGTCGGATGCCGCGCCCGGCGCCTCATGGTCATCACCCCTGTACCCTGCGGCGCCGTTGAAAGCGCGGGCGAAGGGCAGCCGCGATCGCTCGAGGGAATGGGAGGGCGCGCGGCGGCTTTCCGCCGGTTGGCGGCTGGTGCTTGGTGGAGCGGTCACGACAGCCTTGTTGTCGCTCGCGCTCCTCGGGCTGTCCCGACTCACGGGCAAGGGCGGGAGTGACAATATATTGGCCGACACGGATCCGGTCGCGAAGTCCGACGGCGAGGGGAATAGCTCGGCACCGGTGCGGCCACCGCCCGCCCCGCCCGGCGCTCCACCTCAACCGCCCCAACCGCCGGTTCCGGCGGGCCCCGGCACCACGCCGGGGGTCGCTGATCCGCCGATCGTGGCGGCACGCGTGCCAGGACCAGGCAGCGCTTTGCAGAGCGTGGACCTGCGAGACAACGAGCCATACCGCCCGGACCCACAGCCAGCCGGCGGCCCTGCTGACGGGAACCGTTACGGTTTTAGTCCGGGCCGACACGCTGCCGAGGAACCGAACGTGTCGCGGGTGTCGCAACCGGTCGCCGGCCCCGATGGCCCGCCGATCGAGTTTGATCTGTCGGCGGCCATTGCGGCCGGGGGGCCCGAAAACATCCTGTTGACAGATCAGTTGCCGACCCTTGACGCCTCGTGGCAGCTCCTGCTGGAGGACTATTCATCGCCGACGGGTACTTCGCGGTTCTCGGTCGGCGTCGTGGAGGCCGCGGGGCATGCGGTACGCTGGCCGGTGGTCGACCGGGCCGTGGCGGTGCCTGTCGAGCCGGGCGGCGCGTCGCGCGAGCCGGGCGGCGCGGAAGCGGCGCTGTTGGCCCACCTGGAAACCGGACCTGCCGGGCTGTTCGTGAAGTTCTCAGCTTCCGCGAGCCCGGAGTTGATTGAGCAGTTCAGTTTCTGCATGCTGGTCTTCCGCAAGGCGACGGCGGCGCATCGCATCCAGCTGCGAACGCGCGAGCGGATGCCGCCTGTGGAGATCAAGTTTGAGAAGGCCAAGGAGACCATCGTCTTGGGCGGCTTGCCGATGGTCGGCATGGTGGCGAGGGACCGCGTCCTGTTGGAAGTCTTGCACGTCGACACGCGCGGGGCCGCGCCACCGACCGCCTGGCAGCCAACAGGCGTGAACCAGGAGTTGACGATCCCACTGGACAGTCAGCAAGAATGTGAATTGAGGATCACGCTCTCGGACGCCGACGGGCAGTATAGCCTCGCGGTGCTGCCCCGCTACCTGTCGAGCGATCGCCGTCAGCAGCTGGTGGCCACCGAGGTCAGGAAGGACCTGGCTCGCCAGCAGTCCCGGTTGACCAGGAGCCAGAAAGAGATGGCGGGCGCGCAGGAGGATCTGTTGGCAATCGCGCGGAAGCTGGATGGCCTGAGCCTCGTAACGCCGAGCTCGAACCAGGAGGCGGCGGCGCTGCGCGTTCAGATGGCTCAGCTCCAGCAGATGGCAGCGAGTGCGACATCGAAGGCGCGCCGGCTTTCCGAAGTGTGCCCGAAGCTGGAGCAGACGATCGAGCGGACGCAACGCGTCCTGGCGTTGGTTGATCAATTGTCCGGCGGTTCCGGACTCCATTTCCGTGTGCTGGCCCGGGGCGAGCTGGGTGATCTGGTGCTCTTGCAGGCCGCGTCGGACCAATAGAGGCCGTTTGTTGTGACAGGTTACAGGTGTGAGGCGCGTATTCGATACCCCATGCATGCAGGTGAAATCATCATGTCCGGCCAGGTCCCCATGCGCGGTTGTCTCCGACGGTGGTTCGTCGTGGTATCTCTAGCGGAGCTGGCGCTGGCGACCGGATTGTACGCTCAGCCGGCGCGTGAGCACGTTTTTCTCCCGCCGACGCGCGGTGCCACGGCGCTCTCGGCCTTCATCGATGCCCAGTCGCGCTTGATTGCAGCGCAGGGCGACTTCCTCGAATCAGCGGCCATTGCCCGGCGCCACCATGCGGCCGCCGCCGCTCAGGAGATCGAGAATTCCGTGGCGTGGGTCAAGGCGTATTTCGAACGGAAGGAGCTCAATCGTGCCTACCGCCAGCAGTACCATCCCAACTACATCCAGCGGTACGAGAAGGCGCAGCGGCTGAAGGAACACTTGCTGGAAGAACGTCCGGAACTAGCCACGGCCGGGGATGTCACGGCGGATCTGAACTTCATGCTGGACAAGCTGTCGAACCATGCGCTGGCCCACCAGGTCATCTTCGGCGAGCCGTCTGCGAGCGAGCGGGACGGCCGGCTGACCCAGGACGACATCCACAACCTGATCCTGACCGACGGCACCGGCAAGGGCAGCAGCGCGGTCACCTTCCGCGCGGAGCGTGGGTCGCCGCTGGAATTCGACTGGCCGTTGGTCTTCCAGGACGCCGGGTTTGATTCGGCCCGCCGGCGCTACGAGGCAGCCAAACAGGAGCTGCTGGACGGGTTCACCGTCGCCGGCACCGTCGATCCGGCGTCGTGGAACGCGATCCAAGAGGCGATCGACGCCCTGTTCGCAGAGCTGCATCGCCAGTACCCGCCCGCACGGTTCGAGAACGACCCCCAGGAGTTCATGGTGTACAATGCCGCGCTGCGGTTCTTGAAGTCCAAAGCGAGCATGGTGTTCCAAGCGCGCATCACTGCCGACGCGGTCTACCTGACCGACAAATACATCTTCGACGGCGAGACGGTGCTGGACCTGGTGCGACACATGGCTCGGCATGGGCTGCGGTTCGCGCCGCCCGAAGGCGGCGGGAAAGGATCCTACAACCGCCTCTACATGATGATGCGGCAGCTGTACCTGGAGTTCTTCCAACAGAAGTCGTGATCATTTGCGAGGATGACCTGGGCGGACACAAAGATGCCAACAGACGCCGAACGCTCGCCTGTACCGCACGCGACCATCGCATTGCGATTCCTGTCCGGCAGCGGACTGGGCCAGTGTCACTACGTGACCGGGGACTGTGTCACGGTGGGGACCGATCCGACCTGTGACCTGCGCATCGCAGCCGGCGATTGTGACACGGGCCAGCGGTGCTGTGTGCAGATCCTGACGTCGCCCTCCGGATGGTACCTGAACAACCTGGGCTCCTCCACTGTGGCCATCAACCATTCGATCGCGGCGGGCGAGACGAGGCTCAAGTCGGGCGATGTGATCCGGTTGTCGCTGGCCGGTCCCGATATGATGTTCTCGGTGGTGGCCGAGGAGGACCGGCGTTCGCTGGCGGGCAGGCCGATCGTGGCGGACCGGGATCCGTTGCCGCCAACGAGCGGACCGGCTCCGCCGGAAATGCAACGCGCCGCGTCGGACAAGTCGCGCACGCCCTTGCATCTCGGGGCGGGCGTCGTGGCCCTGGCGCTGGTTTCGCTCATGGTCGTAGCCCTGGCGCTGATCGTCTCGGCGATGCGTTCGAGGACCATGCCGGCCGAGGAAGAAGCGGCTGCGAAGGACTCTGCCACGAAGGCCGTGGCGGTTGCGACGCTGAGCGTGCAGAGCATCCCGGAGCAGCTGGTCGACAAGGGCCGACGCTGGGAGCTGGATCTGTCCGAGTATGTGTCGCCGGCTCAGCCCGATGCGTATCAATTCCGACCGGTGGGCCACCTGCCACTCGGGATGCAGCTGGACGCGGAGTCGGGCAGAGTGAGTTGGACGCCGGGCGAGTCGCAGGCGCCGGGGTCGTATGCCGTGGAGTTCGAAGTGCGGTCCAAGGCCGCGGATGCTGTGCAGACCGCAGCCTTCACGCTGCAGGTCCGGGCGGTCGACACGCCTCCGGCGGCGGCACCGCCGGATCCGAAACCAGTTGTCCGGCAGCCGCCGGCGGATCCGGAACCAGGCGTTCAGCAGCCGCCGCCGCCGACGACGCAGTGGGCAGACGCTTTGTACCTCTTGGTGATCGAAGAGCCGATGTCGGGCACCGTGTTCCCGTTCGCCGTCGGGTTCGCGGTGCGTGACGACCTGTTGCTGACCAGCGGGGTGGTTGTGCAGGAGCTCGCTCAGGCGCGCGACAAGGGTCGGGCCGTGTTCGCGATCAACTGTGTGTCCCAGGATCAAGCGGATGTCACGGCCTTGTATCTGCATCCGGATTTCCTGTCGTTGCAGGACCGTCCGGAGGAGCAGCTTTACCGTGACATCGGGGCTGTGCAGCTCTCCGACGGAAAGCACTCGGTGGCGCCGCTGGCTCGAGCCGCCGACGCAACGTCGTTTGAACAAGGTGCGCCGCTGGAGTGTGTAACGCCGGAATTTGAAGCCGAGCCGCTCACGAAGTTCGACAACATCGCGCCGAGCCGCCACGCGGCCAAGATCTACATGGTGACGCGCGGGGGCGGCGCCGGCTTGCCGCCCGAGTCGCGCCCCAGGCTCCTGGCGCTGATCGGTACGCTGCCCAAGAACGCATACGGGAGCCCAATCATCGACGCGCGGGGCCAGGTGGTCGCCGTGTATGTGGAGAAGGCGGACTTGTCGGACAACAAGTCGTTGGCCGGTCTGGCCGACCGATACCATTACGCACTCTGCCTGGACGCCGTGGCGGGGCTGCTGGAGGGCGACGGCCTGGACGCCTGGCGCCTGAAGCCCCGGACGGCTGCCCAGGATGGGCCTTCTGAGAGGCCGTGATGGCACCACTTGCGCAACCAACCCGGCATGCTCCTGTTGGCATCGACCTGGGAACCACGTTCTCGGTGGTGGCCTTCCTCGATGACACCGGCCGGCCGGAGGTGATCCCGAACGAGTTCGGGGAACACCTTACGCCCAGCGCGGTGTTGTTTCACGACGGCAAGATGCTGGTGGGTCATGAGGCGGTCCGGCGTTTGACGGACTATCCGGCCGGCTATGCCGATTGCTTCAAGCGGGACATCGGGGACGCGTCGTACCGGGAGAAGCTCTTGGGCGTCGACATTCCGCCGGAGATCTTGAGCGGATTCGTGCTGCGCCACCTCAAGTCGTATGCCGATCGGCGGTTGGGCGGCATCGAGCAGGCGGTGGTGACGGTCCCGGCGTTCTTCGACGAGACGCGTCGGCAGAGCACGTTCGAGGCGGCCCGGTTGGCCCACTTGGGCGTGCTGGACATCATCAACGAACCGACCGCCGCGGCCATCGCCTACGCGCTCGAATCCGGGCTCCTCGAGCTGGACCGCGGTTTCTCGCGGCCCGAGAACCTGCTGGTCTACGATTTGGGTGGCGGGACGTTCGATGCCACGGTCCTGCGCGTGGATGGCTGGACGATGCGCGCGCTGGCGACCGACGGCGATGTCCGCCTGGGTGGACGCGATTGCGACGAGCGGCTCGTGGAGTACCTCGCCGAGCGCTTCCTGGACCAGCACGGGTTGGATCCGCGCGTGGATCCGGTGGAGTGTGCGCGGCTGTGGACCGCGGCGGAGCACGCCAAGCACGTCCTGTCCGTGGTGCCGATGACCAGCGTCCCGATCCGTTTCGCGGGCCTGGATGTGCGGGTGGAAGTGACGCGCCAGGACATCGAGCGCCTGTGTGCGGACCTGATAGCGCGGACCGAGACCACGCTCCGGCAGGTGGTCGAGGCGGCCGACCTGGGCTGGCCGGACATCAGCCGGATCCTGCTGGTGGGCGGCGCGACGCGGATGCCGATCGTGACGGACATGATCTGGCGACTGACCGGCAAGCGTCCGGAAGCGACCTTGTTGCCGGACGAGATGGTGGCGCGCGGGGCGGCCATTTATGCCGGGATGCTGTGCAAGACGGGTGGTGGTTCGGTCCTGGACCGGCTCAGCCTCGTCAATGTCAACTCGCACTCACTCGGCATCGTCGGGCGTGAGCGGCGGACGCGCAGGCTGGTCAACACCGTGCTGATCCCGCGCAACACGCCGCTCCCGGCGCGTGCCCGCAGGGCGTTTCCGCTCGCGCGGGCCGGGCAGCGGCACGTGTCGATTCCCATTGTCGAAGGCGAAGCCCGGCAGCCGAACGAGTGCGTCCGGCTGGGCAAGTGCAGAATCGACGACTTGCCGGACGATCTGCCGCCCGGGACGAAGGTGGTCGTGGATTTCACGCTCGACGCCAGCGGGCTGATCACCGTCTCGGCGGCAGTCCCGGGTTCGCGGCGCGGTGCGCGGGTCCAAGTGACGCGTGCCCGGGCGCGTGACTTCGGGTCTTTGGACGCCTGGTGCGCCCAGCTCAGCGTTCTGACGAGCACCGCGGCCGGGTCTGTGGTTCCAGGCCCGCGGCCAACCACGCAGGAGTCGCTGCTCAGAGAGCTGGACGAGCAATACGCCCGGCTGGGCCAGACGGCGCTGTGGAATTCGGTCCCGCAGTTGATCGCGAACGAGAAGCAGGAAGCCGTGCGCACGTTCCGCGAGCTGGAGGAGGCCCAGAAGGCTGTCGCGGCGGCCGAGACGCGTCAGGGCCGGACGACGAACAGGGCGGAACGCATCGCGGCCAGTTCGGAGCTGGCGCGCTGCAAGGCCCGCGTGCGGGAACTGCAGAAACGCTACGATCACCTGCTGATCGTCCTCGGGCGCCTGGTCATGACGCACCAGATCGTCCTGCCCGAGTCCGTCGAGATCGTGCACCGCATCGCGCGGATCAAGGCTGAGTTCTCGAGCTGAATCGCTCGGCCCGCCACTCTGCCGCCGCCGCCCGCGCGCTGGTTGACGCGCGCCCGCGGCGGGCATATACTCGGCCCGCACTGTGGCTGGACAACCGGGAGGACTTGCGATGCTGTGGCAGACGAATCGAGCGTGGGCGCGGGCGGGCGTGTTGGCTGTCGGACTCATGTTGTGCCTGGTTGGTGTGCGCGCGCAGGCTCAAACGATGGAGCAGCTCGCCAGGCCGAAGGACGGCCGGAGCATGCGCTCTACCTCCACGGCCGTGGACGAGCACGGGAACTATCTGTCCGACAACTCGGACAACTCGCGCGTGGCCTCGGGCGCGAAGAAAGTCGTCCTCGACGCGAAGGGGCCGGGTGTTGTGACCCACATGTGGTTCACGTTCCTCGGGCCGGAGCGGCAGGCGTGGGCGCCCGAAGGGTCCGCCAACCACCAGGAGATCCTGCTGCGCGTGTTCTACGACGACCAGCCGGAGCCGGCGATCGACGTGCCGCTGGGCGATTTCTTCGCGAATTGCTTCGGCAAACGCACCGAAGTGATCAGCGTGCCCGTGGTCGTCGAGGACGCCGATTCGTACAACTGCTTCTGGCACATGCCGTTCCGCCAGGCGATCCGCATCGAAGTGGTCAATCAGAGCAAGAAACAGCTGAACCTGCTGTACTACAACATCGATTGGATCAAGAAGGACCAGTTGCCACCAGACACGCCGTATTTCTACGCGCGCTATCATCAGGAGTATCCCGTCAAGTCCGGCGCGGACTACGTCATCCTCGACACGCAGGGCAAGGGGCACTACGTGGGTACCGTGCTCGCCGTGCGCTCCCGCAGCCCCTCCTGGTTCGGGGAAGGCGATGAGAAGATCTACATCGATGGCGAATCGACGCCGTCGATCTGGGGCACCGGGACGGAGGACTATTTCCTGTCCGCCTGGGGCCTGCAAACGACCAGCACGCCGTATTTCGGCACGCCTTATTTCGACCAGTGGGGAATCGTCGGCGGCCACACCTCGGCCTACCGGTGGCATATTCATGACTCGATCGTGTTCCAGAAGTCGATCAAGGTGACCCTCGAACACTTCGGATGGATCTCGACCGATGAGAACCCGGAAGGGAAGCGCCACAGTTGGAACGAGCGGGAAGACGATTTTGCCAGCGTCGCGTTCTGGTACCAGACCGGCCAGCCGACGCCGGCCGAGCCGGTGCCGGATGCGGCCGAACGAACGCTGCCCAACCTGGACCTCATCACGCCCGCGAAGCGCTTCACCGGCGCTGCACACCACGGGCAGGGCGCCTGCTCGGTGCAAAGCAACCTGGCTTTCTACCCGGATGGCCAGCTGTTCTATCAGCCGACGCAAGCCGCGGATGCGTGGGTCGAGATCCCGTTGACCGTCGCGCAGCACGAACCGCGCCGCCTGCTGCTGGCCGTCACCCGCGCCGACGATTACGGCATCTACCAGGCCTATCTCAACGGCGTCAAGATCGGCAGGCCGTTCGACCTGTTCGCCCGCAAGGTGTCCGAGTGGGAGATCCACCTGCTGGACTTCTGGCCGGAGCCGGGCGACTACACGCTGCGGCTGAAATGCGTGGGGAAGAACCCGCAGTCTCAGGGGTATTACCTGGGGCTGGAATCGGTGCGGTTGCGCGAGCGCCGACCGCGCGTCAAGCAGTGGGGACGCGACAAGGACAAAGACTGGAAGACCGAACCGATCCTGTACGACTGACGCTCCGCGCGCCGATCACGGCTGGCGTTTCTCGCGCATCCGCCGCGAGTATTGTTCCAGAATCCGCCGCTCCCGGCCGCTGAGACTCTGTTCGCCCTCGCGATGCACCTTCTCCAGGATGCGGTCGGCTTCCCTGTCCAGCGTGACTTCGTCGGTGTCGGGTCGGTGAATCCGCAGCCGCGAGCCCCGCCGCGGCCAGCTCCGGGGCCACCGCCACGGGCCGCGCGCGGACAGCCCGCGGGTGAACCGCCAGCCGAACCGCGCATAGAAATAGGCGAACGCCGCGCCGCCGAGGTGCGCTTGCCACGCCACATGCGTCTCCGTGCCCCTGACCGCATTGAGCAGATCAAGACCGATCACGATGACCCCAACCACCCAGGCCGGCATGGCGAACAAGCCCCAGAAGTAAACGGTCTGGCGGGGGTAGTACAGCACGTACAGAATGAAAACCGCCGTGACGCCGCCCGATGCACCGACCATCCCCGCCGCGCCGACCGGCAGCGCACGGCCCGCCCCCAGAGCCCAGACATTCACGATGGCCAGCCACGCCAGGCCCGCACCCACAATGGCCGCGAGATAGAAACACAGGAACTCGCGTCGGCCAAGCCGCAGTTCGACCATCCGGCCGAACATCCACAGCACGAACATGTTGATGGCCACGTGCCAGATGTTCACGTCGATCGATGCGTGGGCGAAACCGTACGACAGCAGGTTCCAGACCTCCCACGGGTGCCTGTACAGGTTGGGCTTCAATGCCAGGAAAGAACTCAACCAATGGCTCTGCTGTCCCACCATCGGCGGCGTGAACAGGTCGATCAGGGCGATTGCCACCGTGATGATCACCAGCTGAGTGACCATCATCCGGGGGCCGCCCGCACGCCGGTACCCCCGCAGATCGTCCGCCTGGTAGTAGTTGCGATCGTAGATCCCCATGACTGTCCGCTTCCGTTCTACGTCACAATCGTCCGCAGCACCGCCTGATATCCTAGATCCGATTGAGACAATGGGCGACCCGGTGAGTCAACGGGGGGGCCGGTCAGACCCCCACCTCCGCCAGGTCGTATTCTCGGAAGGCCATGGCGCCGTAGCTGATCGGGAAGTCGTCCACGGCCTCTTCTTGTGCCTGCAGGACGTCGTCGAAGCGTCGACAGAACATCTCCACGATGACCGGATCGAAATGCTCGCCCGAGTTGCATCGGATGATGGACTTCGCCTGGTTGGTCGGGTAGGCCGGTTTATAAGGCCGCACGGAGGTCAGCGCGTCGTACACATCGGCCACCGCCACGATCCGCGCCGGCAAGGGGATTTCGTCGCCTATGAGTCCGGCTGGATAGCCGGTGCCGTCGAACCGTTCGTGATGAAAGCGAGCGATCACGGCCGCCATGGCGAGGAAGCCCCCGCCCCGCAACCGCGCCACAGCTTGATCCAGGATGTTCGCGCCAATGACGGTATGCTGCTGCATCGTCTCGAACTCCTCGCGCGTGAGGCGTCCGGGTTTCAAGAGGATTTCGTCGCGGATACCGACCTTCCCGATGTCGTGCAAGGGGCTTGACCGATACAGGTCCTGCAGGAACTGGTCGCTAATCTGGTCGGCATAGGGTCCATCCTGGGCGAGTCCCTCGGCGAGGATTTGCGCGTAAGCGCGCATCCGCACCAGGTGGCCGCCCGTCTCCTGGTCGCGTGACTCGGCGACCTTGGCCAGTGTCAACACGGCCGCGTCCTGGATGGCGATGACCTCCTCCGCGTGTCGTTCTGCCAGCCTCTGGAAGCTGGAGTTGTGGGATTCGATTTCAGCCCGAATCCGAGAGACGGCGGCCGTGGCTTCTCGCAAACGGAAATGCAATGCCACACGGGCGCGGAGGTCTTGCGGGTCGAAAGGTTTGACCAGGTAGTCGTCCGCGCCGACGTTAAACGCCCGAGACTGCTGTTCGGGTGAGGAGATCGCGGAGATCACGACGACTTGCACATTCGCTTGGCCGACTTTGATTCGGCGGCACGCTTCGTACCCGCTGATGCCCGGCATCAGGATGTCGAGCAGCACCAGATCGGGACAGAAAGCCGGGAGGATTTCCAGCGCCTGTTCGCCGCTGGCGGCTTCCGCCAATTGATATTCGCTCTGGAGCAGACCCTGGAGCAACCGGCGAATCGCGGCATCGTCGTCGACGATCAAGATCCTCTTTCTCGGGTTGTCCTGCATAACGGGATTCTCACATCAGCCTCGCCACATGCGCGACGCGGGGTTCGCGGCGGCGGGTTGTGGCGGCAACAAAAAAAGGCACGACGGAAGCTGCCCCCAACGCTCACGGGGCTGACTTCCGTCGTGCCTTCAGCTAGCAGGCCTTGGTCCTACTCACTAAGGCGGCTCACCGGACCTCCGGTGAGCCCGTTTCAGGGCGGCTGCGAGCCGTCTGAAACTCAACACACAACTCTAGCACACGGTCCGCGTCGGAGGTGAAATCCCTAGTCGAGCCCGCACAATTGCTCGAGTTTAGTCCGTAACTCGGCCAGTTCCTTGGACTTGAACGCCGCTTTTGTCCTCTTAATTACTGCGATGGTCTCCATGATTGCCTGACGGAAAACCACCCTTTGAGGGCAGTCCAACAATTCACAGAGACTGCTGGAATCTGTACCTACACCAGACTGCGGGCTGAGCGTCAGCAATTCGGACAAGCAGGCGGCCAAGGTCCGCATCGTACCGACCGAGGCGGTGACCGCCTCACCAGCGATCCCGGAGTTCAGGCCGGACAGCATCGCATCCAAGTCGCCCAGACAGGTCTGTAGACGTTCTCGAGTCGCCACCAACACCCGCGGTTTGCGAGAATGCGCGATTGCCGATTTGATGTGCTCGAGCAGCTTGTCGAAGTCCAAGGGTTTGGTCATGTAGGCTGCGACCGACAGGTCGATGGCGAGGATTGCCGTCTCCGTGGAAGGGTAGCCGGTCACCAAGACTACGGGCATCTGGCCGTCGAGTTCCTTCGCGGCGCGCACGACCCGCAGGTCCGGATTGCTCGGCATGCGGATGTCGGCGATCATCAGGTCGAACCGGCGATCTTGGAGTGCCTTGATGGCTTCGTCGCCGCTGCCGGCGCAGTGGCACTGAAAGCCGTTGCGCTGCAGCAGCCGGTAGGTCGACTCCCGGAAAGTTTCCTCGTCGTCGACAAGCAGGACTGATCCAAGGCTGACCATATCACTCCTCCAACGCATTTGCGTGCATCGGGATGAAGACGCGGAACGTAGTCCCCTGCCCGGGGACGCTCGTGAACTCGATCCTGCCGCCGGCCGCCTCGACGACACTCTTAACGACCGAGAGACCTAAGCCAAGCCCCCTGGTTGACGGATAACCAGTCTTCGAGGTGAAAAAAGGCTCAAAAATTCGCGGCCTGATGTCAGGGGAAATGCCTTGACCTTCGTCGTGGATGCTGATCTTCACCAGATCCGGATGGCCCTTGACCAACTCCACGGCGATGGTTATCACGCCCCCGCGTGGGGATGCCTCGATGGCATTCGTCGTCAGATTGTATAGGATCTGCTGGAGTGTACCTTCGCTCAGCAGGACTCGCAACTCCGGGAGTGCGTGTCGCTCACGAAACTGGACTTCATATTCGCGCTGCAGTGGTTCGATCATCGACAGCACGTCGCGGATCGTGTCACCGACAACTACCTCGGTGATTCGACTCGCTTCCGGCGAATAGAGCATGTACATCTGCTGTGTGATGTTGGAGATGCGTGCGATTTCCCGATCGATCCGTTCTATCATGTCGCGGTCCGGATGGTTCTCGGGCACTGCGTCCTTGATCAAGCGGAAGGCGTTCTTGATGCCGGCCAGCGGGTTGTTGATTTCGTGGGCGACGCGGGCGGCCATCCGGCCGGTAGCTGCCAGCTTCTCCGCTTCAGTCCGCATCTTCTCCGATTGGCGCAGGACCTCCTCAGCCTGCGTGCGCTCGGTGATGTCATCCACAAAAGCGACGACATACTTCTGTTCGCTCACTTCGATCGTTCCGAGGTTCAGCTTGACTGGGAATACGCTCCCATCCTTACGCTTATGAACGGTCTCAAACGAGATAGTCTCCCCGGCAATTACCTTCTCCCAAAGCGATATGACTTCACCAGCGGTCACTTCCGGATCAATATCTCTAATCGTCAAAGAGAGTAGTTCTTCGGCATCATATCCTAAGCTTTGGCAGGCCTTGTCATTAGCGTACAAGATTCTGCCGCTGAGATCGCGCACGAAGACCGCCGGACCGGCGATCTCCATGATGGTGCGTAATCCCCGTTCGCTCGTTGTGAGCCGCTCCTCCGCCTTCATGCGCTCGGTGATGTCTTCCAGGCACAGCAATACGCGCGGCGGTTCACCGTTATCGATCCTGGCCGTCGTGCCCAGCAGGACGACGTCTCGCCGAACCCCGGCGTGTGCCAACGTGGCGCGGTATTCAACGTCGCGGTGTACCCGCCCCGTCGCCAGCGTGTCTTCGATGGCCAGGCGGAGCCGACAGTCCCGGCAACTGACGCCGAAGCCGCAACCGTCCGGATGCTCCGCGGCATTGAGGCAGCCGAACGCGCCGCACGCCCTGCCTTCAACCAGTTCAGACGCTGGGACGCCTGCGAACTCGGCGAGAGCCCGGTTGGCGTAGAGCACCTTGCGGCCAGGGCCGAGCACGCACATCATGGTCGGCGCAGACTCATAGACCGCCTGAAGCTCAGCCTGGACTGCCTGGAGCCCTTGTTCCATCTATCTGCGCTCGGTGAGGTTCTGGACAGCACAAGGGCACGTCGACACAACGCCGGCTGTCTCAGGTATCGGTGTGGATGCGGTCCCGTGCTTCTCTAGGGGGCTCTCTTCGCTAGCCATGCTCTCACCTCTCGGGCAAGGTATGGGGCACGGCTGGAACCGCACTCCTCTAGTCTACGCGCTGTCAGGCCGGAATGGCAAGCGGGATATCCGCTCCAGCCCACAACGTGACTGCCATGACAGGTTACCCCGGGACGGTCGGAATGGTGGGTTCGGTGGGAAGCGGTCTGGATCCGTGAGCTAGAGTATCTCCGACAGGCCGTGGCGCGCCCTCGGTCTGAAACGCGATCCGTTGACATTCTGGAAGCTGCGTGAGACGTCATGCCGTCGAAAGAGATTGGTGTGCTGGTGGTCGACGATTCGGCGGTGATCCGCTCGATCATCGCGGATAGCATTGCGGCCACGCCCGGCATGAAGGTGGTCGGCAAGGCGGGTGATGGGCAGCAAGCGCTGGCGGTCCTCGACTCCCTGCGGCCGGACGTGATCACCCTGGACATCCAGATGCCCAACATGGACGGGTTGGCTACCCTGGAGGCCATTCTGGCCCGCCGGCCGATTCCCGTGATCATGGTCAGCTCGCTGACCAGGCTCGGTGCCAACATCACGCTGGACGCGCTGGATCGCGGCGCGGTCGATTACCTGGCGAAACCCGACTACGGGGCCAAGACTAAGACCGCGATTCTGGAGGACTTGCCGCGCAAGATCCGGGCGGCGGCAGGGGTCGACGTGCGGCGGATTCTGCAAATCCGGCAGGAGCGGAAACAGCGCCGTGCGGAGGCCAAGGGGACAGGTCCCCTCGGTGCGAAGCAACCTTCGGACCGTTCCGGCAAATCGGCCCCGTCCCCTTTCTCGCGCGCCCTGGCCGACAAGTGCATCGCGATTGGCATCTCGACGGGCGGCCCCCCGGCCCTGGCCCGCCTGTTCGAGGCGATCCGGTCGCCCATGCCGCCGATCGTCGTGGTGCAACACATGCCGCCGGGTTTCACCAAACCGCTGGCCTGGCGTCTTGATTCGCTAAGCGAATTGACGATCCGGGAAGCGGCCCATGGGGATTTGCTCGAACCCGACCATGTGTTGATTGCACCGGGCGGAAAGCACCTGCAGGTCCACCGTGTCGGCACGTCGGTCAAGGCCGTGGTTCGCGGCGGGGCGCCGGTCAGCGGCCACATGCCGTCGGCCGATGTGCTGATGAAGAGTGTCGCAGAGACTTTCGGCAGGAACTCCCTGGGCCTGATCATGACCGGCATGGGACGCGACGGGGCCGACGGCTGCGGCGCGATTCGGGCCGCCGGCGGGTATGTCCTCGGCCAGGACGAGGCCAGCTCGGACGTCTACGGCATGAACAAAGTGGCCTACTTGGCGGGGAACGTCGACCGCCAGTTCTCCTTGAACGAGGCGGCTGCGGTAATCGCCCAGTATGTGCGTAGTCGTTTCGCGCCAGGATCCCGCGTTTGACTTCGTGACTACGTGGCCTAGGTTTTTTCGTCCGCTATCGGTTTCACCACGTCACGCAGGTTTCTTTCCCCGAGCCATCTCATGAGCACGAATGCCCTTGTTGCCGACGATTCCGGCACGATGCGGAAGATCATCATTCGTTCCCTCAACGCGCTGGGCATCACGTCGGTCGTCGAAGCCGCCGACGGCAACCAGGCTGTGGCGCTGTTCAAGCCGGGCGCATTCGACCTGGTGCTGACCGACTGGAACATGCCCGACAAGTCGGGTCTGGAGGTCATCAAGGAAATCCGCGCTCAGGATACCAAGGTGCCCATCATCATGATCACAACAGAAGCCGAGAAGCAGCGCGTGCTGGCGGCCATTCAGGCGGGTGTGACCGATTACCTGGTCAAGCCGTTCACTCCCGAGACGCTCCAGGAGAAGGTCGAAAAGCACGTCGCAGTCGGGGCATGATCCTGGCCCTGCCGCTCACGGGACAAATCCGGCAGTTGCTGCAGTCTCCACACCATGAATCCGTGGCATCAGGTCGGATCCCAAAGCTCGTCCAGGCGGTTTATCTGACACAAGTGGTGCTGCCCAACGCTCGCGAAGGTTGCACCAGATCCAGAAGACCGGCTTGGCACGTCGCCGGCGTTAGCGGACAGGATTTGAGCCTGGCAGTTGAAGGTGCCAGCGAATTGACGTGCGTTTGAATCAACGGGTTACACATATTCTGTCTTCCAGCCGGACTGACTCCACCGTGACCTTCCAAGGCGGAGGCACTCACAGGGGCCACAGCCGTTGGTTTTTCCGCTTCGACCGTGCAAAACGAAGCGTGGGAAGCTAGGAAGGCATTTCTTGCACCGCATTGATTGTGGGCTATGGTTGCGTACACGAGTTCCTTCGCGCCGCAGGCGGCGCGAGAGAAACGGCCCCGCAGGAGACAGGGCGGGGCACCTTAACGAGCAGGACATGGGCCTGCCAGTTGAAGGCACCTAACGAAGTCATACTCTTCCGCGGGACTACCCCGCCAGCGAAGAGTCGACCTCGTTGGTGCTTTTTTTTGTTGGTCGAATTGGTTACGCACCCACACCCGCCCCACCACTTGGCCAGCCAGTTACCACACGCAGCAGGTCACGGACGCGGCCTTCCGCGGCGACGGATCCGCCGGCTGTCCCCGATGGACCCTTAGCGATCCCACCCGAAACATGGCTTTCACTTTCTTTTTCCGTGACTCGCAGACGCTGGAACTGGCCATCGACCAGGCCCTGCCCAGCCTCCGGGGTCGCGCTTCCATCCACGTGTGGGACGCCGGATGCGCCCACGGGCCCGAACCCTACACGTTGGCTATCCTGCTCCGCGAGCGGATGTCCGACTACGTCTTCAGGAACGTCCACATCCATGCCACCGACGTTGATTCGAGCTTCGCCGCCCAGGTGACGTCAGGCGTCTTCGCCGAAGCGGAGGTCAAGCGGGTCCCGCCCGAGATCCTCCAGAAATACTTCCGCGTCGCCTGCCAACCTGCAGGAGCCAACGGGAACGGTCTCTCACGCTTGGTCGAGGTCGTCCCGGAACTGCGGAACAAGGTCACATTCTCGCACCACGACCTGCTGTCGCTTCGGCCGATTCGGGAAGGGTTGAGCCTGATCGTATGCAAGAACGTGCTCTTGCACTTCGACGCGGCGCAGCGGATTCAGGTCCTGCGGATGTTCCACGCCGCCCTTCAGCCGTGCGGCATCCTGGTGATGGAAAACACTCAGAGACTACCAGATGTGCTGGAGCCGTTCTTCCAGCAGGTCGCTCCTCATGCCCAAGTCTTCCGGAAGGTAGAGCGAGTGCTTGCAGTGCATCGGGCCCAGAAAGACGTTCCGTACGCGCATGGCCGTTCGCGCGAGGACGTGCAAGGCGACGGATCGCTCCCCCATTGTGGAAAGTCGTACCAGCAACAAGGGAAAGGCTAGCTCGCGCAATCCAACAACGGCCTTCCGAAGCCTTTCGCCACACTCCAGACAAACAAGGAGAAACACATGTTTGCCAAGATGAAGACCGGGACCAAGATCCTGGCCGGGTTCGGAATCGCCACCGCGATCGCCATCGCGGTCGGGGTGGTGGGTTACTGGGGAATCAACAAGCTCTCGGGCCACACGCACACGATTGCTGACTGCCGGCTCCCCAGCGTCCGCGGGCTGAACTTGATCGCCAAAGGGCAACTCCAGGTAAGCTACGGGCATCGCGGATTGCTGCATCCCCAGATGATGGACGCCCGGTCCCGGGCCAACCAGTACGATCGGTGCAAGCAAGGCTTTGAGCAAGCCGAAGTGGGCTGGAAGATGTACGAACCGCTGACGCACACACCCGAGGAAGCGGCGATGTGGAAGGAGTTGGGCAAGCTCTGGGATGACTGGAAAGTGACTGCGGAAGAGATCGAGAAAGTCTCGCGCGAAAAGGACCAGCTTGTAGCCGACGGCGTTGCGCTGGATGATCCGAAGGTCCTCGCCATCGATAAGAAGGCCATGGAGATTGGGGACGTCTCACGCAGTGCGCTCAACAGCTCCGCTGCGAAGCTCGACGAACTCATCAAGCTGAGTGCGAAACTAAGTGAGGAGGAATCAGCGCAGGCCACTCACGATGCGAGCACGGCGATGGTCGTGATGTTCACGACGATCGGCATCGGTTTCGTGGCCATGCTCCTGTTGGGTGTGTTCCTCAGCAGAAGCATTTCCAAGATGGTCGGCACGCTGATCAGCGAAACCAAGCGTCTGACACAGGACGCTGTGGAGGGCAGACTCCAGACGCGCGGCAACCCCGAGCTGATGAGCTTGGAATTCCGCCCCATCGTCGAGGGCATCAATGCCACGCTTGACGCCGTGATCGGCCCATTGAATATCGCGGCCGAGTACGTGGATCGCATTTCCAAGGGCGATATCCCGGCGAAGATCACCGACAGCTACAACGGCGACTTCAACGAGATCAAGAACAACCTCAACCAGTGCATTGACGCGCTCAACGGGCTGCTTGCCGAGGGCGCGATTCTGACGGAAGCGGCGCAGGAAGGCCGGCTGGACACCCGGGCCAACGACAGCCAGTTCCAGGGCAAGTACCGCGACTTGATGCAGGGCATGAGCCGAACCCTGGAAGAGTTCGCCACGCCGATGACCGACATCGGCGAGGTGCTGAAGCGACTGGCCCGCAAGGACTTCTCGCGAGGCGTCGAGACCGAGTACCCGGGCGCCTATGGCGAGCTGAGCGACAACGTCAACACCGTCGTGGAAGCCATCCGCGCGGCCATCGAGCAGATCAACGAGAGCGCCAACCAGTTTGCCGAGGGTTCGCGGGTGATCGCCGAGAGTTCGCAGACGCTGGCCTCCGGATCGCAGGAACAATGCTCCAGCGTGCAGCAGGTCACGGCGTCGATCGAGGAGCTGAGCCGTTCGGTCCAGGGCGTGAAGGACAACGCGCACGAGGCCGATACACTCTCGAAGGAAACCGGCGAGTTGGCCGAACAGGGCGCCCAGGCCGTACGCAAGTCGGCCGAGGCCATGGAGTTGATCCGGGCCAGTTCCGACCAGATCGCCGAAATCAGCCAGGTCATCTCGGAGATCGCCAGTCAGACGAACCTGTTGGCGCTGAACGCCGCGATTGAGGCGGCCCGGGCCGGCGAACATGGCATGGGCTTCGCCGTGGTGGCCGATGAGGTCCGCAAGCTGGCCGAACGCGCCAATCAGGCGGCCGGCGAGATCACCAAGCTGATCAAGGAGTCCAGCGACCGGGTCCAGGAGGGCGGCAAGCTCAGCCAAGAGACCGAGGAGGCGCTGAAGAAGATCGTCTCGGGCGTGCAGACCACGGCCGCCAGGATCGGCGAGATCGCCACGGCCACCGTGCAGCAGGCCACTAATTCCGAGGAGGTCTCCAAGGCCATCCAAGGGATCTCGCAAGTAACCGAGCAGTCCGCAGCCGGCAGCGAGCAGATGGCCTCGTCCAGCGAGCAGTTGGGCGCACAGGCCCAGGCCCTGCGCGACCTGGTCGGCCAGTTCAACACCGGCCACGGCCAGACCCAGACGACCGCGAGCGAGGCGACCCGTGCGCAGGCCGCGACGGGCAAAGGCTCGGGCGCCGGCGCGAAAAAGCACAAAGCCATGAGCCGGACGGCAAAGGCTGGCGAGCCACCCACGGCCGTCGCAGTCTGATGCTGCACGGAAAGGCGAAGGGCGGCCCCGGCAAGCCCGGGGCCGCCCCCGTCTGAGCGTGCCTCTCGTTCAAGGAGACAGATATGTCAGCAACCCGAATGCGGATGGCCAGTGAGGAGTATTATCGGCGTTTGAATGAACTGCGGGCGGAGATCGAGACGGTGCCCGCACAGCACCGCGCCGCGCTGCGCGCTGAGGCCGACAGGGTACTGGCGCAACACGAGCAGATGCGTCGTACGTCCGACCGGGTCGACGAACTGTTGGCCGACCTGGAACTGATCGTGAAGTACACCTAGCTCCACCTGGCAGCCCGCCTGCGCGGACTCCGCCAACGCGACACCGAGGGCCGTTTCCAGGTCCAGGCTACGGATGACAACCCATCAACCATTAGAGAGTATTCGGAGTGATTCCATGTCCACAGCTATGTGTGAACCAGAAGTTCAACAGCGCGATACCTCGAGCCACAGCGGCTCGATGCAACTGGTCAGTTTCAAACTGGGGGGCGAGACGTTCGGGATCGAGATCACCAAGATCCGGGAAATCATTCTGGTCGGGGAGATCACGCACGTTCCCGAAACACCCGCCTACATCAAGGGGCTGATCAACCTGCGCAGCACGGTCATCCCCGTGATTGATCTGCGGGCACGATTCTCGCTGGCTGAGAGCGAGTTGACCGGGGAGAGCCGGATCATGGTGCTGCACGTCGGCAACCGCACGATCGGCATCATGGTGGACTCGGTCAATGAAGTGCTGCGCGTGAACCGAGACCAGATTTCCCCAGCCCCGCCCACCGTGACCAGCTCGGGCAACGAGTACATGACCGGATTGGTGCGGTTGAAAGAGGACCTGCTGATCCTCCTGGACGTGGACCGGCTCTTCGGCGGCAGGGAGATCGAGGCCATGACTGAGGCGGCCCTTGGCACCGGAAGGTAGGCGCGAGGCAGAACGAGGGGGACAGTCCCCGTCTGTCCCCGCGGTCCCGCAGCGCACGACAGGGGGACAGTCCCCTTTTTTTGCCCGCGATCACCGTACAGCCGCCGGTGCCTCGGCATCTGGAGACTCTTTTCATCCGTTCCCCACATGAGGAGGAGAGCGTCATGTCTATCAATAGGAAAGCACCGACAGAGCCCGGCGAGAGCTTCCACACGAGGCTCCAGCGGCTCCGCATCAAGATCGACTCACTGCCGGCTGCCCAGCGGATCCATTTGATCGAGCTGGCCGACACCATTGCCCGGCAGCACCGGCAGTTGGAGCACAGGGTATCGCACAACCATGGCGTCGACTGAATCCACCGCGACAGCTGCGGAAACCATTGTCCCGTTGGCGCCGGTTGGCCGCTTGGCCGAGGTGACCGACGGCGAGTTGACCCGTTATGCGGAGCTGATCTATCAGCGCACCGGGATTCGCATCTCGCCGCAGAAGAAATCGTTGCTGTCCAACCGCGTGCGGCGGCGCTTGAAAGAGACGGGTGCTCGCGGGTTCACCGAGTATTACGACCGCCTGCGGCGGCTCCCCCCGACCGACGCGGAGTGGGACGCGTTCCTGCAGGAGATCACCACCCACGAGACGTTCCTGTTTCGCGATGAGGGGCAGTGGGAGTGGTTTCGCAAGGAGTATCTTCCCAACTGCGCAGCCGAGGCCCGCGCGGGCAGCCGCCCACGGCGTCTGCGGATCTGGTCGGCGGCGTGCAGCACCGGCGACGAAGCCTTCACGGCCGCCTGCTGCATTGCCGACGGCCTGCCCAACCACACCGCGTGGCAGATCCGCATCTTGGGCACCGACATTGGAATCGGAGCGGTCCAGCAGGCGAAGAGGGCCCAGTTCGGCCAGCGGGCGATGCGGTTGGTGCCCGAATCGTACAAGAGGCGTTTTTTCCGCAAGGCCGCCACCGCCGATCAGTGGCAGGCATGCTCTGTGCTGACCGATTGGGTCACCTTCCGCCAGCACAATCTGCTCGACCGGATCCGCGAAGCTCCGTTCGACCTGGTATTTCTCAAAAACGTGCTGATCTACTTCGCTCCGGAGTCCAAGCGGCGGGTGATGGACAATGTGCGTGCGGCCATCTGCCCCGGTGGGCTGCTCGTGGCGGGGCCCGCCGAGGGCATTGGAGAGCTGGTCAAGGATTTCGCGCGTCTGCGGTCGTGGCTGTACCAACGGCCGCAGCAATGAAAGGAGATGGTGATGAGCGAAGCGCGGTCGGACACCCGGAACGAACTGTTGGACAGCCTGCTGAGCGACTTTCTCGATGAGTCGGATCAGCTTCTCACCCAGCTCAACACGAACCTGCTGCAACTGGACGAATGGGTGCAGACGCTCGACGAAGATCATCATCAGCCGTGCGATGAAGGTCTGATGAACGAGATGTTCCGCGCGGCCCACAGCCTCAAGGGCCTATCGGCCATGCTCGGGCTGACGGACATCAACCACCTGACTCACAAGATCGAGAACGTCTTCGACGCGGCGCGCCACGGCCAGTTGACCGTCACCCGCGACGTGACCGAGCTGATGTTCATGGGGTTCGATCAATTGACCGCCATGGTCGGCCTGTTGAAAGAGCCAGGCGGCGAGCCGGTGGACTGCGACGCCGTTCTGGAGGCGATCCGCCGGCTGCTCCAGGCGGCAGGCGCAGAGAAGGAGCTTTCGACCCAGGCCGACGCGGAGCGCGCCCTGGGCGCTGAAAGAGGGGACAGTCGCCGCTTGCCGTCCCGGGCCGCGGATGCCGTTTCCAGCACCGCAGAACAACTCGACCCGCTGGAGGGGATTAAGGATGAAAGCGACATCCCTGACAAGTACCTGTCCATGTTCGTCGACGAAGCTGACGCGTCGCTGGACGCCTTGGCCGGCGGACTGCTGGCGATGGAGGGGGGCGCCGGCGACTTGAAAGACCTGCTGGGCAGCGCCCACAAGATCAAAGGTTCGGCCGCATCGGTCGGCTTGAACCGCGCCGCCAAGCTGGCGCACCTGATGGAGAGTCTGATTGAGAACGTGGCGGCGACCGACAGCTCGCTCTCGCCTCAGACAACCGACGTCCTACTCAAGTGCACGGATGAGCTGCGCCAGCATGTGGCCGATCTGAGACGCGGCGGACATGCGGCCGACCACTTCGGGTCGCTGGCCCGCGAGCTGCTTGCCGCACGATCGCCACTTCGGGCTCCGGACAAGGCCGAACAGTCCGAGCCCGCCGCGCAGCGCCCGAATCCAGACGCTCGGACGGCGGCCGGGCACACGACGTACGCCGGCGAGGTCACGTTCAAACCGGGGCTGCCCGCTGCCGGCCTGAAGGCTCAATTGATCTACGAGAAGCTCATGAAACTGGGCAGCGTGCATGATTGTCAGCCGCCCCCTGAGCAGCTCGACGCCATCGAACAATTGGACTGCTTCCGCTTCCGAGTCACGACGGACCAATCGGCCGAAGCCGTGGCCACCCAGGTGCGCGTCGGCGGGGTGCTCCGGGTCCGGTTGGAACCGGTGGCCGCTCAGCCGGGTGAGCAATCGGCACAGGCCGACCTGGCGGCCGCCCAGTCTGCCGGTCCGCCGCTCTCTTCCACGTCCGAAGCGCCGCGATCGCTTTCGGAAGCCAACCCGCGCGCAGTCACAACCGGCCAGCGTCCTGTGGAGACTGTGCGGGTGGACACCGATCGGCTGGATCAACTGATGGACCTGGCCGGCCAACTGGTGATCAACAGAGCGCAATTCACGCAGATCGGCGCTCGGCTCAAGGCCGTGGCCGACTGTAATCAGGCCGTGCGCGCACTCGACAGGCTGTCCGGCGCTCTGGACAAGCTCGGCGAGCACCCGTCGGCCGGTCACGGCACGCTCCGCTGGGACGGCCAGCACCTTGCGACGGAGCTGGAGTCGGTGCGCGGCCAGGTCCGCCGACTCCGACACGACCTGGAGCCCATTCGCCAGGAGGTCCGGATCTTGAGCCGGGCGCGCGAGGTCGCGCGCGAATTGTCCGAGGCCGTCCATCAGCTCGGTCGCGTCAGCGACGGCATCCAGAAGGGTGTCATGGACATCCGCATGGTACCTATCGGCCCGCTGTTCGCCCGCTTTCAACGGGTGATTCGGGACATCTCGCGCGCCAGCGGGAAACAGGTCCGGCTGGAGGTCGCAGGCGAGAAGACCGAACTGGACAAGCGCATGATCGACGAGCTGGGGGATCCGCTGGTCCACCTGGTTCGCAACTCGGCCGATCACGGCATCGAGCCACCCGAGGCGCGCGAAGCCGCGGGGAAGCCTCGCCAGGGCACCGTCACGTTGGACGCATCCCACCGCGGCAACAGCATCGTGATCGAGGTCCGCGACGACGGCAAGGGACTGGATGCCGGTCGTATCCTCCGCAAAGCCCTGGACAAGGGCCTGATCAGCGAAGTCGAGGCCCAGCACATGACCCCGTCCCAGATCTACCAGTTGATCTGGAAGCCGGGGCTGAGCACCGCCGAGAAGGTGACTGACGTCTCGGGCCGCGGCATGGGCATGGACATCGTCAAGACGAAAATCGAGGAACTCAGCGGCACCCTCGAAATCTCCAGCGAGCCGGGCAGGGGGACCACGATCACGATCAAGCTCCCGTTGACGTTGGCTATCCTGCCTTCGCTGATGGTCGACATTGCCGGCGGCATGTTCGCGATGCCCATGGAGGCGGTGACGGAAATCGTCAGCGTCGCCCGCAACGGCGTTCGCACGGTGCATGGGCGACCCATGGCCACCGTGCGCGGGCGGGTGATCTCCCTGGTGGAGCTCGGCGATCTGCTGAGCTTCCACTGCGGCGGCTGCGACGATGCCCAGACCCGCCTCACCACGGAAACCACGCTGGTCATCGTGAGCGACGGTGGCCGGGAAGTCGGCCTGGCCGTCGACCGCGTCATCGGCGAAGAAGACGTGGTGATCAAATCGATTGCCGACAATTACGAGAATATCCGAGGTATCGCGGGCGCCAGCATTCTGGGGGATGGCCGCGTGGCGCTGATCCTCGACATCCCGGCTTTGATTGCAACGCTTTCCGAGAGAGCCGCTCACGTAACCCGTTGAGGAGAACCACGATGACTGGACTCGATCATGGCAACGATGGAGCGCTCGATGCCCTTTATGGACTCTTTGCATCGGCCACGCACGACGCCTCGGCGGCCATGTGCCGTTGGACCAACGGGCTGATCACCGTCACGCTCGACCAGGTGCGCGAGATTCCTCTGGAGGAGGTCAGCACCGCGCTGGAAATCGGCGACGACCTGCTGACGATGGTGGTCCTGACCATCAGCGGAGAGGTGGGTGGGAACCTGATCCTCCTGTTCGACGAACTCAACGGGCGGCAACTGGCGGGCTCGCTGCTGGGGCGCCGCCCGGGGACGGAACCCGAATGGAGCGAGCTGGAGAAATCGGCGTTGACCGAGACCGGCAACATCCTGGGCTGTGCCTACATCAATGCGCTCACCCGGCTGATCGGCGCCGACCTGATGCCTTCGGCCCCTTATTTCATTCAGGATTACGGCGCGAGCGTTGTCCAACAGGCCGTGATGACGCAAGCCCTCACCAGCGACCGCCTGTTGCTCTGCCAGATCGCATTTCGCCGCCAGGCGCAAGAACTCGACTGGCGCGTCGTGTTCGTTCCCACGCAGGGAATGCAGGCGGCCATGCAGCGGTCCCTCCACGCCGCTCTGTAGCAGCAGGAAATCTCACCAACCACACGCGCTTCGGGCGACACAGCATGAACATTCCGACAACGAACAGTGCCGGGAAGGAGATCCTGGTTGGCATGGGACAGATCGCCGCCGGAGCGGCGCCGCAGCGAATGAAGGTGATCCTCGGGTCCTGCATCGGCCTGGTCCTCTATCACCCCGCGCGTCAGGCGGGCATCATGGCGCACATCGTCCTGCCTGAGTCAGCCGGCCGCGACAGCACTCCGGGCAAGTTCGCCGATACGGCCGTCCCGCAGATGCTGTCGGTGCTGCGGGAACGGGGTCTGCCGACCGGCGGCCTGATGGCCAAACTGGCCGGCGGCGCCAACATGTTCAACGGCTCCGGCCCGTTGCAGATCGGAAATGCCAATGCCGTGGCCGTGGCCGCCGCCTTGAAAAAGGCCGGCATCCGCGTGGCCGGACAGGACCTCGGCGGCACGCGCGGACGCCGCGTTGAATTCGACTGCGCCAGCGGCGAAATGACCGTCCAGATCGCCGGCCAGCCGGCACGAACGTTATGAAACAAGATCTCAACCTGCCTTTGACCACCACGCGAACCCGGAGATGCGAACGATGCCTCGGACTCTGCTTGTTGCCGATGACGCCCTGATCATCCGGCAGATCATCAAGGACATGGCGACCAACGCCGGCTGGACAGTGGTCGGCGAGGCCGCCAACGGCCAGGAGGCGATCGACCGTTATCGCGAGCTGCGGCCCGACGCGGTCACCTTGGACCTCATCATGCCTGAGCATGACGGACTGCACGCTCTACACGGCATCATGGAATTTGATCCCCAGGCGAAGGTGCTCCTGGTGAGCGCCCTAGAGCAGCGCGGCGTGCTGAAAGACGCGTTCAAGGCCGGTGCCGCCGATTTCGTCTCGAAGCCGTTCGACAAGGAGAACCTCCAGGCCACGTTGGCCCAGTTGCTCCCCGAAGCCAGCCATTGACGTCAGCAACACGCACGCAAGCCGAGTCGAGTCCCATGAAAGTCGAATACATCAACCCGTTCCTCGCGTCCACGATCACCGCATTCGACACGTTGCTCAAGTGTGCTTTGTCGCGGGGGACGCCCTATGTGAAGACCGGCTCGCAGTCGTCGCACGACGTGAGCGGCATCATTGGCCTTTCCGGAAAAGCCATCGGGACCGTCGTCGTCGGCCTGAGCCGGGAAGCTGCGCTGAAGGTCGCGGAAGTCATGCTCCAGGAGCGGCCCCCGGAGATCAACAGCGATGTGGTCGACGCGGTGGGCGAGCTGGCCAACATCATCGCCGGCCGCGCCAAGTCGCAACTGGAGCACTTGAACTTGAGCGTAAGCCTTCCCTCGGTTATCACCGGCAAGTGCCATTGCATCCAGTTCCCCACCAAGGTCACTCCGATTTGCATCCCCTTCGATTCGGAGTGGGGGTCGATCACCGTCGAGGTCGGACTGTCCGAGCCGCTTGGGTCGCCTTAGAGAGCCCCACATGTTCAAAGCCAGGGATCTCATGATCACGCGTCGTCTCGCCAGGAAATCCGCGCTCGCGGTGGCGCTCGTCGCGTGTCTGACCACCGTGGTCTTCTCTGCCTGGTGGACGGGCGCGCCGGCCGCCTGCCCGATGCCAGACGCCCTGTTGGTGATGGACGACGCGGCCGGCGCCAAGACCGCACTGAACCGCACCGTGGCCCTGGCCGGACTTGCTGGTGTAGTCCTCCTGGCAGCGCTGTCGGGTCTGGCTGTTGGAATGCTGTGCCGCAGTGATGCGGCCAGCTGTCCACAGCGGGTGGAGCTGTGCGAAAGCGAAGAGCATTATCCCAGCATCCAGCGCGGAGCGGAGAAGCTGCTGCGGTGCTTCGTGGGCATCGGCGCACGCAGGGTGACGGCGCGAGCGTTGAAGGCCAACGAGGCCAAATTCCGCCACTTGGTCGAGAATGCACACGACATCGTCTATTCGATGACGTCGGAAGGCGTATTTCTCTATGTCTCGCCGTCGTGGACGCGCGTTCTCGGGCATCGGGTGGCGGACGTCGAGGGCCATTCGTTCGTGGAGTTCGTGCATCCCGACGATCTTCCGATCTGTTTCGCCCGTCTCGAGCAACTGATCGGAGCGCAGTTGCAGCAGGGGAGCGTGACATACCGCGTACGGCATCTGGACGGCTCGTGGCGCTGGCACACCACGAACGCAAGCCCCACGGTGAACGATGCGGGTGTCGTCACCGGATTTGTCGGTCTGGCGCGGGACATCACCGAATTCAAGCGGATCGAGGAAGCGCTGAGAGAAAGCGAGGCGCAGCTGCGCGGCATTGCCGAATCAGCCCAAGATGCCATCATCATGATGGATCCGCAGGGAACGATTTCGTTCTGGAACCCCGCGGCGGAAAGGATCTTGGGCTATCGCGCGCAGGAAGCTGTCGGGCGGCATCTCCACCGACTACTGGCCCCGGAACGATTTCTCGCGCCATACCGTGCCGCATTTCCGCATTTCGCGAAAACCGGCTGCGGCGACGCTGTTGGCCAGACCGTCGCGTTGGCGGCCCGACACAAAGACGGCAGGGAGATTACGGTCGACTTGTCCCTCTCGGCGTTGTCGCTCCGCGGCGAATGGCACGCCGTCGGCATTCTTCGCGACACTACCGACCGCACGCGGATGGAGCAGGCGGTACGAGAAAGCGAGGAGAACTTTCGCGCGTGCTTTGAATCCATCGGCGATATGGTGGTCGTGTGCACTTCCAGCGGTCAACTCCTCTATGGCAACGCGGCACTTCGCCAGAAGCTGGGCTATACGCTGGAAGAACTGTCAACTATGCGCGCTCTTGATCTCCACCCTGCCGACGTGCATCTGGAGGCAGCCGATCTGTTCCGCACGATGGTCCGAGGCGAGCAGGCAGCCTGTTCCTTACCTTGGATCACCAAGGGCGGCGCGCTGATTCCCGTAGAGACCCGAGCGTGGCCTGGCAAGTGGAACGGCCAGGACTGCTTCTTCGGCCTCGCCAAGGACCTAACCGCCCAGCAGGAGGCCCAGCAGCGCTTCGAGTGGCTGTTCCGCAGCAACCCAGCCTTACTGACGCTTGTCGCGCTGCCGGAGCGAACGTTCGTCGATGTGAATGACGCTTTTGTTTCCAGGACTGGCTACAGCCGCGACGAGCTCCTCGGAAAGGACAGCGCCGAGCTGGAGCTATTCGCAAATCCGGAGCAGCAGGCAGCGCTGGCCGATGCGCTCCGGCAGACGGGACGGATCGGCCAAAGCGAAGTGCAAATCCGCTGCAAAGACGGGACTATCGTGGACGGCCTGGTCTCGGCAGAACCCTTCAAGTATCAGGGACAAGACTACCTGTTGACCGTCATCGTTGATATCAGCCGGCGCAAGCGGGCAGAAGCGGCCTTGCGCGTGACCGAGGAGCGGTTCCGTCGCTTTGCAGAGGCCTCGACATGCGGATTTGGAATCGGACAGCTCAATGGCCAATTGATCTTCAGCAATTCCGCGTTGGCGCGATTGGTCGATGCGGACGATGAACGCGGCCTGCTAGGCGAGCTCTGGTCCAGGTACTACGCGCCGGAGGATGCGCAGCGGCTGGACGACGAGATCCTCCCCATCGTGCTGGAGAAAGGTCAATGGACAGGAGAAATGTCGCTACTCTCCTCCACAGGCCGCCGGGTGCCCACAGAGCAGAATATCTTTGTCATTCGTGACGAGCAGGGGAGTCCTCAATACATCGGTAACATCGTGACCGATATCAGCGATCGCAAGAAGGTGGAGCAGGCGCTACGAGAAAGCGAGGCCCGTTATCGGGAGACCATCGCCGGGGTCAACGACATCGTCTGGCGCTACGAAGTTGATGATCAGGGCCAATTTGTGAATAGCTTCGTCTCGCCGGTCGCGGACCGGCTATTGGGCGAGCCGGCCGGCACCATGGGCAACAGTTTCGACTTCTGGTTTTCCCGCGTGCTCCCGGAGGACTTGCCTGCCGTCCAGCAGACGCTGGCTGGCGGATTATCCGTGCCGGGTGAACCCATGTCCGTGGAATACCGCGTGCTGAAGAGCGATGGCTCGATTCGGTGGGTCTATTCC
The DNA here is from genome assembly GCA_052034005.1 of Planctomycetota bacterium. GTDB lineage: Bacteria > Planctomycetota > Planctomycetia > Pirellulales > Pirellulaceae > JAAYDI01. Next base: position 63,792 of record JBPOJB010000033.1, read on the forward strand.
CACGGTTCGGCGTATCGTCAGAGCGAGGGGCACGTCGTCGGGTTCGGTGTCACGTCGGATATTACCGATCGCAAGCGGTCCGAGGAACTGCAAGAGCAGTACGCCTGCGCGTTGGAGGGTCAGAAACGTGCCATGGAGGAGCTCTATCAGGCCAGCGAGAAAGCCAATATCGCCAAGAACGAGTTCCTGGCCAACATGAGCCACGAGATCCGCACGCCGATGACCGCGATTCTCGGGTTCGCCGAGGCGGCAATGGAGAATTGCCCCACCGGTTGCGACTGCGGCGCGGCTGAGTGCCAAGACTACCTGGCGATCATCGTCCGCAATGGTCAGTACCTTCTCGGGCTGATCAACGACATCCTCGATCTTTCCAAAATCGAAGCCGGAAAACTGGGCATCGAACGGGTCGCATGCGCGCCCGCACAGATCCTCGGCGATGTCATCTCGTTGATGAGAGTCCGCGCGAACGCCAAGAACATCCCCCTCACACTGCACTACGTCGGCGGTATTCCCGAGACGATTCACAGCGACCCGGTTCGACTGCGGCAGATCCTGGTCAACCTGATCGGCAACGCCATCAAGTTCACCGAGGCAGGCGAAGTGCGTGTTGTCGCGCGTCTTGTGCAGAGCCTCTACCAGCCAGCTACGCTCCAGATCGATGTGATCGACACGGGCATTGGGTTGACCCACGAGCAATCGGCCCGGTTGTTCCAGCCGTTCAGCCAGGCTGATTCGTCGACCACGCGCAAGTTCGGTGGGAGCGGGCTGGGATTGACCATTAGCAAACGGCTGGCGGAAATGCTCGGGGGCGACATCACGCTCAGCAGCACACACGGCAAAGGAAGCACGTTCCGCCTGACCGTCGAGGCGGGTGATCTGGAGGGAGTGCGACTGTTGGATTCGCCGCTGGAAGAAGCGCTGCAGGCTAGGGCGGCGCCGGCCGACAACACGGCACCGGCCGGGCAACTCGACGGCCGAATCCTGCTGGCCGAGGATGGCCCGGACAACCAGCGGCTCATTGCCTTCGTTCTCAGGAATGCCGGGGCGCAGGTCACCGTGGTGGCGGATGGGCAAGCTGCCCACGACGAAGCACTGGCCGCACGCGACCGCGGCCAGCCGTTCCACGTCATCCTCATGGACATGCAAATGCCCGTCATGGATGGATACGAGGCCACGCAACGGCTGAGAGCAGCGGGCTATGCCGGACCGATCATCGCCCTGACGGCCCATGCCATGCAGGGCGATGATGCCAAGTGCCTCGCTGCCGGATGCGACCAGTACCTGACCAAACCGATCGATCGAGCCAAGTTCCTGCAGACAGTCGCCCGCGCCATGGAGTCTGTGGCCACGCCCCGGGTCGTGGCACCGGAGACGGACGGGGCGGGCAGCCTGGGCGGAGTACCAGACCACGCCTTATGAGTCGAGTCCCAAGATTCACCCCCAAAACGGGAGACACAGGTAAGGGGTGCACCGAGCGATGGCGGTGATTGTCACTGATCCCTCCAGGCCCCCAACTTCTGTGTGAACACACTATGAACACCGACCTGATCTACTCCTCTTTTGGTGCCGACGCTGATCTCGGCGAGCTGGTCGAGATGTTCGTCCAGGAGATGCCCGATCGAATCAGCGCCCTGGAAGCCCAGGCGCAGAGCCGCGACTGGGCACAGTTGACGCGGACGGCCCATCAACTCAAAGGGGCGTCCGGCAGCTACGGGTTCCACGACTTAACGCCCGTGGCCGCCCGGCTCGAACAGGCCGCCAAAGCCGGCCGGCAGGAGGAGCAGCAGATCCTCGCTGCGCTCGCCGATTTGCTGGAACTCTGCCGCCGCGTCCGCGCCGGCGCGCCACCGGCCGGAGACGACCCGCGCGCCGTCCCACGGAGCGAACGGACATGAGCTGCCGCCAGACCATCCTGCATGTCGATGACGAGCCGATCGATGCAGCCCTTCGGGCCGTTCATTCGATGGAGGCTCGCATACCGCCTGAATCTCCCAGTCACAGGAGTCCCTGCCATGACCGACCCATTCGACAAGAAGACCAGGCTTTTGCTCGTCGATGACGACCCGAGCATGGTCCGGCTGCTGGCCAAGATCATCGACCGCTCGTTTGGAGGTCGCATGGAAATGCAGTCTTTGACCGACCCGGCCGCCGCGCGGGATGCCATCGAGCGGGGACTCTTCGACATCCTCGTTACGGACCTGGAGATGCCCGGGATCAACGGCCTGGGGCTGCTCCGCCGCGCCAAGCGGCGGAACGCGCTGACCCAAGTCCTGTTTGTCACGGGCCAGTCGACGCTCGATTCGCTGACCGACGCGTTGGAGTTGGGGGCCACCGACTATCTGCTGAAGCCTCTGGACCAAGCCGAGCTGGTCGAGCTTCTCGAACAGGCCGAGAGGCGGGTCCAACGCTGGCGGCACGCATTGGCGGGCACGTTCCAAGCCCGCGCAAACCGCGTGCCCGCCGCGGTGGGCTAAATGCCTGTGCGCGATTCGTCATTCTCATCCATGATGGTCGAATCGCGCACGATCATTTAGAGAACAGAGCCACGGATCGCCACTGGCCCGCAATTGCCCGCAAGCGGTGCGGGTAGTCAACGAACCTGGTGCTGTCCGGCCCGGGAGGAGAGCGGCCCGATCGTCGGGGCGAGCATCATTTCACGGGGTGCGGGCGGCTGCCACGGCCGCAGCGCGCTGATTGATCTCGTCGGTCAGCTTCGCGTTGTATTCGGCCAGCTGCTGGCTGAGGGCCAGGTTGGTTTGATAGAGCCGGCTGAGTTCCTCATGCAGGGCCGTCTTCTGGGACTCGAGAGCCGCCACCAGCTCCGCCAGCTTGCTCCTGTCACGCTCGTAGCCCTGCTGGTCCTGCTGCAGCTTGCTGCGCTCCTCCTGCCGGTATGCGATCTGCTCCTGAGTCTTGACGATCGTCGACTTCAGCGCGTCCACATCGCGCTGTGCCCGGCGCGTGGCCTCGATACAGCGGCTGTAGCGCGCCAAGTTGTCGTGGAACGCCTCCTGGTAATCGCGCAACGATCGGATGAAGTACGGCCCCACTTCGCGGCACAACCCGCTGGAGATCAGGTCGTCCACCGCCCGCTTGTGTTCGGCCTGCGCGTAAAGGTACATTCCGACATCGCCCTTGCGCAGCTGAGCGTCTCCGCGGCGCAGCCGCGAGGCCTCCGCATAGCCTTCCGGATCGAAGTAGGCGCCGCTCACGCCGGCGTCCGGGTTGTTGCTGTCCACACGCTCCTGGTGGTCCTTCAGGAACTCCAGCTTCACCCAGATGTTCTCCGGCGACTGGTTCACGTCCTGCTCAGTGGCGGGACGGCCGTCCTTCAGATAGTCCGACACCAGTTCCGTGACGACGGGGCTGTCGGCGCTCTGGCCCGTGACGGTCGCGAAGATCACCCGAAGATGCTCCTCGTTCACCTCTCCGTAAACCGGCTGCGGCTGATCGTCCAGGATCTTGCCGACCGTGTCCCGGTCCGAGAAGACATGGTGCGAATCGATCGGCATCATTTCGTACAGTGTCCAGCGCACCGGTTGGATGGGCGGCGCCGCGATCAACTGCCGCTGCTGCCCGTCCAGGGCGACAGTCTCCTGCAGCGTCACCACGGTCGGCTGCGCATCGATGACCTGGAACTCGCCCAGGTACGCGATCGGCATCTGGTTGCCATCTTCGAGGAACGCATAGAGCACCATGTCCGGGGCGATGCCGTTGGGTTGAGCCGTGTTCGGATCGCCCGGCTCCCCCGTCTCGGTCGGCGGTACCGTGGAGACCTGAATGGCGTTGTTGGCCGGCACGCCGGGCGTGCATCGCCGCCACACGCGCCCGCGATCCAAGAGCACCCGGTTCAGGCGGTGTTGCAACTCGTCCACCGACTGCACTTCATCCACCGCCGGCGTCGGTGAGGCAACCAGCATCGGATCACCATGCTCCAGGACAATCCCTTCATGCGTGGCGTCCGCCAACTTCTTCGACACGTCGGCATGGGTCTTCCGCCAGTAATTGTGCGTCTTGAGCGACAGCGAGCCGACAACCACCAGCCCAACGGCCGCCAGAAACGTCAGGCACATCGCCACGATGTGCCATGCCCGCCAGGTCGACGCCGACAGGACGATCATCACAATGAACAGGATGATGAAGAAGATGCCGATGAGCAGCGGAATCATGCGCGTAATGCCATCATAGAATGGAGGGCCAATCGATAGAGCCTCATGGCTCGATGATAAGCTGGGTGATATGGGATGTCAAGCGAGAGACGGGCGCCGTTATCGGTCGTAAGTTGCCCCGCTATCAGGGTTTGTGGAATACGACCCGGCATCCTCGTTACGACCCGATTAATCACATCCTGCCGGGGCTCGACGCTGGTCGTCGGTCTATGCGATGATGGGCCACTGGAATCGAGCGGATCTTTCCCTTCTTTCAGGAGCCACTGTGATGAGCACCCGTGTGATCCGAAAGACCGGATTATGCTGGCTCTGTTGTCTGGTCGGCCTGATGGTGGCACCCTCGCGAGGGTTGCCGGCCGAGACCTACACCTACGTCGATCTGGTCCACCGGTTGCTGGACCTGGAGCACTTGGCGGTGCTGCCGGCCGAGGGGGAGACCTGTCGGCAGTGGTCCAGTTACGATCGTGCCAGCCGCTACGATTCGGCAACAGGCAAGTACGTCCATTGGGACGCCAACGGTGATGGCGACCAGTACATTCGCCAGGAGGGCGATGTCTACGTGTTTGCCGAGATGGAGGGCCCGGGCTGCATCTGGCGGATCTGGTCGGCCCTTGCTCAGCAAGGGCATGTGAAGATCTACCTGGACGGTCAGGAGCAGCCGGTGGTGGACCTGCCGTTCTGTGATTACTTCACGGGCAAGGTGCCCCCTTTTGCCTACCCGGCGCTGTCTTACCAGCTGACGGACGAAGGGAGCCATGGGCACAACCTGTACATCCCGATCCCGTACCAGAAATCGTGCCGGATCGTGGGCGAGAAGGGTTGGGGCGCTTACTATCACTTCGTGTACTCGACGTTCGCCCCGGGGACGAAGGTGCCGACGTTCAGTTCCCATCTGTCGCCGCCGGAGCTTGAGGCGTTGGAGCGCGTGAACCGGTTTCTGGCCGAGCGATTAGGCGAGGACCCGGCCGGAACGCGCGCGGGCGAGCAGACGATCGCGGACAGGGTCACGGTGACGGCCGGCAGCAGTGCGCAGCTGCAGATCACCGGATCCCGGGCCATCACCGCGATCCGTGGTACCGTTGAGTGTGGGGACCGTGAGGACGAGATGGCTGCTTTGCGGGAACTGGTCCTGTCGATCCAGTTCGATCGCGAGTCCGCGCCTTCGGTGTGGACTCCGCTGGGCGATTTCTTCGGCACTGCGCCGGGCAAGAACCTCTATCGCAGCCTGCTCACCGGGATGACGGCCGAGGGGGCCTACGCCTACTGGTACATGCCGTTCGCGCAGCAAGCGACCATTCGCGTGGAGAACGACGGCACTCGAGACCGGACGATCCAGTTCGAGGTGGTGCACGCGCCGTTGTCGAGACCGTTTGACGGTCTAGGTCATTTCCACGCGAAGTGGCACCGCGACTTGACGCCGGTGCCCGAGGACCGGTTCCCCGACTGGCGGATGCTGGAAACGGCCGGGCGGGGCCGGTTCTGCGGCGTGATGCTCCATGTCTGGAACCCGCGCGGCGGCTGGTGGGGCGAGGGGGATGAGAAGTTCTTCGTGGACGGTGAGAAATTCCCGTCCACGATCGGTACGGGATCGGAGGACTACTTCGGCTATGCGTGGTGTGATCCGGCCCGGTTCGAACACGCCTACCACTGCCAGACGATGACGCAGAACAACCGCGGCCACCAGTCGGTTTTGCGTTGGCACGTCGCGGACAACATCCCGCTCCACACGTCGTTCGAGGCGTGCATCGAGAAGTACTACCCGAACAGCGGCGGGACGCTCTACGCCTGTCTGCCCTGCTTCTACCTGGCGCCCGGCCAGCAGGACCCGATCGAGCCGGTGCCGGTCGAGCAGCGGCACGGATACTACGTCAAGCTGCCCGCCGGTGGCGGGGGGTTCCAGGTGCTGGGCGATCCGCCGGGCAACGTCGAGGACCAGGTCATGACCGCCTGGTCCGGGAAATGGAAGGATGACAGCCAGCTCTGGTGGACCGGCGCCCAGCCGGGCGACAAGTTGGACATCCGGCTGCAGGTGGCGCAAGAGGGCACGTACGATGTGGAAGTCTGCCTCACCAAGGCCGTGGACTATGGCATCGTGCAGTTCTGGATCGACGGCCGGAAGGCCGGATCGCCCATTGATCTCTACCATGACGGCGTGATCCCGTCGGGCCCCCTGCCCATCGGGACTCACCGGCTCACCGCCGGCGATCACAAGCTGACCGTGGAGATCGTGGGCGCCAATCCGCAGGCCGTCAAGGCTTACATGTTCGGACTGGACGAAGTATTGCTCCATCGGAAGCCCTGATCGTGACCTCCAGCGGGCCCGACACGACCGGCGAGTCACTGGATGCCGCGGCGCGGCATTTCGTGCTGTGGTGCTTGGAAGCCTTGGGGTTGTCTCCGGCCATCGACGGGCCGGACCTCTACCGGCTGGAGGTTGGCGGCGGTCCAGCATCCGCCGGCGCGCCGGTCGCGGCGGTTCCGCATCCTTACGCGGACCTCGCCGGGCGGCGGTTCGCCTTCCGGCCGGTGGAGGATCCGGCTTGGGCGGGTGTCACGCCCATCGAGCACTGGACGCTCCGGTCTCCGCTGATGGGCTGGTTGTTGAACGAGCTGCGCAACGTCGCCTGGCCGCTGCAGGCCGCCGCCGCACGGCAGCCGGCCAGTGTCCACGAGCTGACGGCGTCGTTGTTCGCCCAGTACAGCGTCGAGGGCGGGCGCGTCCATCTCTCGGGCTGCAGCCTGGAGGACCGGCCCTTTCTGCGCCTGACATTCCTGGCCACGCGCCCCGCGGAGGGTGAGCCCCAGTTGGTGCACTGTTTCGGGACGGGTGACGGGACCTTGCTGGACGAGCGCCTGGTCCGGGACTTGGAGTTGGACCAGCTGGTGCCGGCGTCCGGACCCACACCCCGCCTGGACCGCGACGTCCTGCGTCGATGGGCGGATGCGACGGAGCGGCGGTTCGTGTCACAGGTGGCGGCCGACCGGTGGTCGTTGGTGGCCGCGACGCTGGTGTGGTGCAAACATGCCGAGGGCCGGCTGTCTTTTTCGATCGGGGCCAGGTCGGTGGAGGTCGCGTTTGCCGGATGGGGCCGGTTGCTGGCCGACCGCCGCGTCCTGCCGCCTCCCTACGAGTGTCCGCTCTGCGGCCGAGATTCGTATCGACTGGCTGCCACGGATGACGGGCGGATCACCGTTGCCGAACGGATCGCCACGTGCGAGCAGTCGGCGCGCCGGGTGTTGGTGGACGAGCTGGAACGGTGCGCCGAGACGGGTCGCCGCGTCCTGCCTGAATACCTCCGGAGCTGCCCGGTCACGGGCAAACGGGTGCTCGCGTCGGAACTCAAGCCCTGTTCCATGTGTCGGCAGCGCGTCTGCGGCGGCGCGCTCGAAGGCGGCCATTGCCCGGCGTGCCGTCACCTGTCGCCCGTCTCGAAGAGCGACCCGCGCATGGCGCGGATTCTGGACGCCTATCCCCGGCTCGACCGGTGGCGCAACTGGCGGGTTGCCGAGACGCGCAGCGTGCAGGTGCTCACAGGCGCGTCCGCGCTGCGGCGGCTGCTGGTGGTGCTCGACAAGCAGACGTTGGATGTCCTGCACGTGGCGGTCAGCGCCCGGCTGTCGACCCGCTGGACGCCGGCCACCGCGATCCAGCACGCCCAGTGGGTGGGCTGACTGAGCTGTCGAGTGTTGTCACTTTCGCGTCGGGGCCTGCCGCCGACGCGCCTTGCCGGGCGGTGCCGTCCGCCGCGCGGCGCGTGGGCCGACCACCACCGCACAGGCGGTCAAGCAGGCGCCGACCGCGGCCGTGGCCAGGGCGATGTAGACGTTCTTTTTCCATTCCGCCGACACGAGTCGACCCCGGATGAACCCTGGGGGACGGTACGGGCCGATCTCCTGCGTGCGGACCAGCTGCCACAGCTCCCAGGTCTGTTCGAGGCTCATGTTGTCGATGTCCCGGGTGACCTGCTCAATGTTGTCCCAGGGTACTTCTTCCGTAATGAGCTGCGCGCGCCAGAGCTGATAATACACGGCGATTCCCACACCACCCACGCCCAGCAACAATCCGGCGGCGAAGAGCAGTCGCCAGGCGACCGGCCAGCCTCCGCCGTGCGCTGCGGGTGTCGGCTGCGGCTGGGTTGGAACCGGCGTCAGCTGGCGGATCAGGCGCAGGGTCGGCACATCGAGCAGCCGGCCGCAATCGCACTGCACGCGACCGCCCGCCTGCGAGTATTCGATGGCAACCGATTTTCCACACGAGCAGGGGAGCAGGTATTTCATGGCACGGGCAGCCCGGGCAAACGGGACAATATCAATCTCAGGTGGCGACAACAGGTCGGCGCACCACGGCAATTCAATCCATCCTGGGCAATTCTCCGTCGTCGGCCCACCAGGGGAGGCTCAATCCGCCATCGACCAACAGGGTGGCGCCGGTGGTGTACTCATTGCGCGGGTCGCACAGAAACATGATCGACTGGGCGATCTCCTCGGCGGTGCCGAGTCGGCCGAGGGGGATCCGATGCGCGGCGCGCGCCAGAGCTTCTTCCGTGGCATACTTGCGCTCGCCCGGCGTGTCGATCCACCCGGGCTGGATGACATTGACGCGCACCTGGTGGCTGGCCAGTTCCAGCGCAGCGGTGCGCGCCATCGCTTCCAACGCCGCTTTGGCCATGTTGAAGGCCATCGCGCCGCCGACCGGGATGGTGGCATGCGGGGAGCTGACCAGTACGATCGAGCCACGGTGCTCCTGACGGATCATCTCCTGGGCCGCCGCGCGGGTCAGGTAGAATGCACCCCACATGGTCACCTCGATCGTCCGGCGGAAGCCCGCCATGTCCGCGTCGACAAACGGTTCCCGGTCGCTGTAAGCGGCGTTGCCGATGGCGATGTCCAGTTTGCCGAAGTGTCGCACCACCTCCGCCACCATCTGCTCGACCGCCTGCTGATCCGCAACATCCGCCTGGATCTTGATCGCGCGCGAGCCGCTGTCGCGCACCGCCTGCAGGACCTGATCCGCCTCGTCGGGGTGCGTCCGGTAATTGACCGCGACCTGAGCGCCGGCGCGGGCCAGGGCGATGCATGTCGCGCGGCCGATCCCCAGGCTCCCACCGGTCACCAAGGCCACGCTGCCCTTCAAGTCCACGTCCACCAACATGACTCGCCTGTCTCGAACTGAGTGCTGACCGCCGTCAATCTCAACCTAGACGCCACGCTCGCCCGCCAGTTGTCGTATGCTACTCGCTCCCCCGAACAACGACAAGCTGCGCGCCTCGCCGGACCGATGCCGATCCGCTCTGGCGGGTGATCCGGTCCGACGCGCGATGGCGGCCGGCCGAGCCGGAAATCGAGGGGGCGCCGCGCCTGGACGAATGGCCCGGCACCGTTAGAATTGGGGCATCTGACCTGCCCAGCCGACCTGCCGTGGACAGGCCAGGAAATCCTTGCTTTCGGCGTGTGGTCATGGTACGCTCCGACTTGGCAAGATGAGCGGCCTGGGGTGGCAATCATTGGTAACCTTCCGCATCGTCCAGGCGTAATTTCTTGCCAAATGTTCAGGTCTCGGAGACAGCCGAGCAGTGGGTGGTAGAATTGCGTGATCCACGGTTGGCCATTGCGACGGAGTGACTTCTTCCCGGCGAGCTTCCGTGCCCGTGGTTTTCTCAACTTGTTGGACTTAGTGTAGGAGTACTGAGTTGTACGACACCCTCCTGGATGAATTCGAGGACGATGCAGCACGAACTCCGGATGATGAAGAGACTTACGAGAGACTGTCGGACGACCAGGATGCTTCCGAGGATGATGAATGCGACCTTGATGATTCGGGATCCCAGGATGACGACCCCGACTTGCGCGGAGCGGACGATGATCTCTTGGGATCGGAGGAAAGCGAATCGTGGTCGGACGACCCGGTCCGCATGTACCTGACGCAGATGGGCGAGATCCCGCTGTTGACGCGCCAAGAAGAGATCCGTCTGGCCAAGAAGATCGAGGTCACCCGTCGTCGGTTCCGCACGCGGCTGCTCGAATGCGACTACGTGATCCAGGCCGCGCAGAAGGTCCTCAAGCGGGTACATCGTGGCGAGCTGCCGTTTGACCGGACCGTGCAGGTTTCAGTGACCGATCGCCTGGAGAAGGCGCAGATCCTGGGCCGGCTCCCGCACAACTTGTGCACGCTGGAAGTGCTGCTGCGGCGGAACCGGCGTGACTATCGCGTGGCGTTGAGCAGGGGGCAGGCGAAGTCTCAGCGGCGGGTGGCGTGGCGACGGCTGGGACAGCGGCGGCGGCGGGCGGTGCGCCTGGTGGAGGAGTTGGGCCTGCGGACGCAGCGGATCGAGCCCATGATCCGGACGCTCGACGAGTTCAGCCGCCGTGTGGACCGGTTGAAAGCGCAACTGGACGAATGCAAGCGGAACCGGGTGTCCCAGGCGGAACGCGCGCCGCTGGTGGCTGAAATCCGCAGCATCCTGCTGGCGACCCAGGAGACGCCGACCAGCCTGCGCAACCGGGTGCGGTTCCTGAAGATGGTCTATGCCGAGTACCAGCAGGCCAAGCAGGAGCTGTCGGAAGGCAACCTGCGGCTGGTCGTGTCGATCGCCAAGAAATACCGCAATCGGGGACTGAGCTTCCTGGACCTGATCCAGGAGGGCAACGCGGGCCTGATGCGGGCCGTCGACAAATTCGAGTATCGGCGCGGGTTCAAATTCTGTACCTATGCGACCTGGTGGATTCGGCAGGCGATCACCCGGGCGGTGGCGGACCAGAGCCGCACGATCCGCATTCCGGTGCACATGGTGGAGACCATGTCGCGCGTCCGGAACGTCTCGCGCCATCTGCTGCAGGAACTGGGACGCGAGCCGACCCTGGAGGAGACGGCGCGCAAGGCGCTCACGTCCGTCGATGAAGCCCGACGCGTGCTGGCGATGAGCCGTTATCCGATCAGCCTGGACCGGCCGGTGGGCAACAGCGAGGACAGCCATTTCGGTGATCTGCTGCCCGACGGCGCGGCGGAGAGCCCGGCGACCGGCGCCTCCCAGGAGATGCTCCGCGGCTGCATCAACAAGGTGCTCAAGACGCTGAGCTATCGCGAGCGGGAGATCATCAAGCTCCGTTACGGGCTGGGCGACGGCTACAGCTACACCCTGGAGGAGGTCGGGCACATCTTCAAAGTGACCCGCGAACGCATCCGGCAGATTGAGGCCAAGGCCGTCCGGAAACTCCAACAGCCCAGCCGGAGCCAGGAGCTGGTCGGGTTCCTCGACTGAGCGCCGGGCGGCGCGCGCACGCGCCTGAGATAACCGAGGGGGACCCTGGGAGCCCGACCTCCCAGGGTCTCTGTCCAAACGAACCTGTCGTCTGGAGCGGTCGATCGGTCATGTCCATGGACGTTGAGCGTGTCGTACGCTTTCTCGATCAGCCGGACGATGCTGCGCGGTGGTTCGCGACACTCGGGCTGGAAGACCCGCCACACGCCTGCCGGAACCTGGAAGGGATCGCCCGGTCCGGCCTGACACTCGATCTGCTCGCCGTCGTCTGCCGGCAACTCGCGCGGCACCTGCCGCGCATCAGCGACCCGGACCGCGCCGTGAACAATCTGGACCGGTTTGTCGCGGCGGCCCGCAACCCGCTGGCCTTGGGCTCGCTGTTCGAGCGGGACGCGGAGTCGCTCCCGACCCTGCTGCAGATCTTCTCCACCAGCCAGTTCCTGTCCGACTGGCTGGTCCGCGACCCGGAAGCGTTCGATCTGCTGCGCTTGACCGAGGGTCAGCCGGTGGCGCGCGAGGCCTTGCGGGATGACATCTGCAGCAGCGTGGCGAGCGTGGACGACGAGCGGGTGGTCACGCGGATCCTGAGCGGGTTGCGGCACCGGGAGATGCTGCGGATCGCCTACGGGGACATCGTGCGCGGCCAGGCGCTGGAGACCGTGACGACCCAACTGTCCTATCTGGCGGACGCCATCATTGAGGCCGCGGTCCGGTCCGCCTGGCGTTTCCAGCAGCAGACGCGGGGCTTGCCCCGACTGGGCGACGGCCAGCGCGCCCGGTTCGCCGTCCTCGCCCTGGGCAAGCTCGGCGGCGTCGAGCTGAACTACTCGAGCGACATCGACCTGATCTTCGTGAGCGACGGCCACGGCAAGACGGATGGGCCGCGGTCGGTGAGCAACGTGGAGTTCTTCGACCGGCTGGCCAAGCAGATCGTCCGACTGCTGACCGAGCCGACGCCTCTGGGCACCGCCTACCGTGTGGATCTGCGCCTGCGGCCGGCCGGCCGCCAAGGCCCGGCCGTCCTGGACTGGGAGGGCGTCTTGCGCTACTACGACCTTTCCGGACGTACCTGGGAGCGCCAGGCGTTCGTCAAGGCACGCGCCGTGGCGGGCGACCAGGACCTGGGCGAGTTCGTGTTGGAGCGGTTGCAGCCGTGGATCTACCGCCGGTATCTGAGCGCGGCCGACATCGCCGGCATCCGAGCGCTCAAGCGCCGCATCGAGAGCCGCGCGCACCTGGCGGGAAGCGACGCGCGCAACGTGAAGACCGGCCATGGGGGCATCCGTGACATCGAGTTCTGCATCCAGTTCCTCCAGCTGCTCAACGGCGGCGACCTGGCGGAAATCCGCACGGGCAACACACTCCAGGCCTTGGCCCAATTGGAACGCGTGGGCTGCCTGACCATCCAGGAGCGCCAGATCCTCGAGGAGAACTACCGCCTCTTGAGAAAAGTCGAGCATCGCCTGCAGATCATGTTCGACCTGCGGACCCATACGCTTCCCGAGAGCGATCGGGAGCTGCGGCGGCTCGCCATCCGCGCCGGCTATGCGGATCGCAACGGCCGCTCGGCGCTCGACCAGTTCAAAGAGGACTTGCGCGAGAACGCCCGGCTGAACCGCCGGATCCTGGACCACCTGCTGCACGACGCCTTTCCGGCAGACCCGGCCGCCGCGCCCGAGACCGACCTGGTCTTGGACCCGTCCCCCAGCCCCGAATCGATCCGGGCCTGCCTGGAACGGTACCATTTCCGCGACGTGGCGGGCGCTTATGACAACCTGATGGCACTATCGCGCGAGCGCGCGCCCTTCCTGTCCACGCGCCGCTGCCGGCACTTCCTGGCCTCCATCGCCCCCCGCCTGCTCAAGGCGGTGGCGGAGACGCCCGACCCGGACTCCACGCTGGTCAACCTGGGCCAGGTGAGCGACTCGCTGGGGGGCAAGGGCGTGCTGTGGGAGTTGTTCAGCTTCAACCCGCCCTCGCTCCGGCTCTACGTCCGGCTGTGCGCCTCCAGCCCCTACCTGTCGGGCATCCTGACCAGCAATCCGGGAATGATCGACGAGCTGATGGATTCGCTGATGCTCGACAAGCTGCCCACATACGAGTTGCTGGCGGCGGCCTTGCGCGAACTGTGCCGGGGCGCGGAGGATCTTGATCCGATCCTGCACAGCTTCAAGAACTGTCAGCACTTGCGCGTGGGCGTGCGCGACATCCTGGGGAAAGAGGACCTGCACGCCACCCACCGCGCCCTGTCGGACATCGCGGAAGTCTGCCTCCAGGAGATTGCCCGGCGGGAGTTCGACAGCCTGGTCGAGAAACTCGGACGACCCGGCGTCAAAGGCGAGGATGGCGAGCGGTCGGAATGCGGCTGGGCGATTGTGGCCCTGGGAAAGCTCGGCGGACGCGAACCGAATTACCACAGCGATCTCGACCTCCTGTTCCTCTTCGACGCTGACGGCCAGACCGAACATGAACGCCGCAATCGGCGGAACGACGTCACGAGCAACCAGCATTTCTTCAGCCAGTTCGGGCAACGGATCATCAAGCTGGTGACCCATATCGGATCGCATGGCCGTCTTTACGAGATCGATCCGCGCCTGCGGCCGACCGGCAAGAGCGGCTCGCTCGCCGTGTCGCTGGAGGAACTGGCGCGCTACTTCGCGGACGGCCGCGGACAGCTCTGGGAACGCCAGTCCCTGTGCAAGGCCCGCCCCATCTGCGGATCAGCCAGCGGATGCCGACGCGCCATGGACCTGATCCGCCGCATCATCCTCGACTACGACTGGACACCGGCCAGCGCCGAGGAGATCCGCCAGATGCGGATCCGCATGCAGCAGTCCGCGTCCGACCGGAACCTCAAGCGAGGCGTCGGCGGCACCGTGGACGTGGAGTTCATCGTCCAGATGCTGCAACTCCGATCCGCGAACCAGCACCCGGAGATCCTCCTGCCGGGCACGCTCGATGCGATCGATGCCTTGCGCCGCGCCGCCCTGCTCCAAGCTGACGATGCGCAACAACTGAGCCGCTCCTACCGGTTCCTGCGCAGCATCGAATCCGCGCTGCGCTTGATGAACACCACGGCGCGGCATGACCTGCCCGAGGACGAGCGGGAACTGCACCGACTCGCATTCCTCATCGGCTGCCAGAACGCTCAACAGCTCGTCGACGACTGCCGCCGACATCGGCAGCTCAACCGCGATTGCTTCCACCGACTGTTCGATGCCGCGTCCCGCAACCCGCCCGCCTGACGACCCCGCGCGCGACTCCCGGCCGGTCGATCGCCGGGCGACACCAGCCGTCACCGCCCCTACGGGCCCTGGCCGGTCGCAATGTCGATCGTCTCGCACTGGTGGACCGCGAGCACGAAGATCTTCCCGTCGCCCATCCGGCCGGTGCGCGCAATGTCCACAATCCGGCGGATCATCTCGTCGGCCCGCGCGTCGTCCACCCACAGGGAGATCTCCACTTTGGGGAGAAACGCCAGCGAGTATTCGCTGTCGCCGTACTGGTCCAGGTAGCTCTTCTGGCGCCCGAACCCCTTCACCTCGCGCACGGCCAGCGCCTCCAAGGGGGCGCGCCGGAGCCCCTCGAGCACTTTCTCGGCGAGAAACGGCTTGACGATCGCGATGACCTGCTTCACAGTACTCCATCCGGGAACGGACCGGGTAGCAGACGGCCTTATCGTATCAGGGCGCCGGCCGGCAAACCAGCCGGCGCGCGTCTTTACGGGCCGTGCGCTTTCTGGCACGATATCCGGCAGCTATCTACCACCTGGCGGCCAGCAAGCGGATTCGTACGGTGAACTACTCCAAGCACCAACAGAACATCATCCGGAACTACTACCAGAACCGTGACGCGATCGCCTTGCAGCGGGCCCAGGAACTGGTGACCGAGCTGTACCTGGCGGAGGGCAAGAAGCGCCGGCGGCATTGGGAGCAGTTGCGTCTGCATCTGAGCAAGCTGGGATTGAAGCAGTCGCAGATCGACCACCTCGTGACGCAGGACAAGCCGGAACTGGTCGCTGCGATCGTGCAGAAACTCATGGAGAAGTCCTAGTCCCGGGACGGAGTCCGTCCCGACGACACGGCACGGGGAGCGACCCGCGCGGATGAACGACCAATGCAATGCGAGAACTGCTGTGACAACACCTCCCAGGATGCGGACGGGGCGGATCGTCCGGACGCCCCTCAGGCGGGACTGACCGGGGACCAGCTTGCCGAAGCCAAGCAGTACGGCCGACGGGAACTGGCCTGCACGCTGCTGGACATGGTCATCGACCTGGTCTTCCTGGGCGTGATGGCGTTCTGGGGTGCGCTGGCGCTGGACCGCTGGCTGTGTCGATCCGCGATGCTTGCGCAGGGGGCGGTGTTGCGGTTGGCCTGCCTGTTCCTCCTGATCACGGCCCTGCACTACGCCTGCTCGTTCCCCTTGTCGTTCTACAGCGGGTTCATTCTCGAGCATCGGTTCCACCTGAGTCGGCAGAGCCTGGGGCGCTGGCTGCGGCGATACGCGCTGCAGAGCCTGCTTGTGGTGTCCTTCGGGCTGCTGGTCGTGGAGGGGCTGTTCCTGATCATCTGGCGGGCCCAATCCTGGTGGTGGTTCGCGGCCGCCCTGGCAGCGTTCGCGGTCACGGTCCTGGCGGGCCAACTGGTGCCCGTCCTGATCCTGCCGCTGTTCTACAAGATCGAGCGGTTGGACGATGATGAGTTGCGGGGTCGACTCGAGCGGCTGACGCGCGGCACGTCGCTGAGCCTTGAAGGCGTGTACCGGATGAGGCTCAGCACGGAGACCACCAAGGCGAACGCGCTGCTGGCCGGGTTGGGGCGCACCCGGCGCGTGATCCTGGGTGACACGCTGCTCGACCGCTTCAGCCCGCGCGAAATCGAAGTCGTGTTCGCCCACGAAGTCGGCCATCACGTGTACCATCACATGGCCAAGCTGCTCTTGCTCGGGTTCGTGTACACCGTCGCCAGTTTCTTCGTCTGCGACATGGCCCTGGTCCGCTGGGTCACGGCGGTCGACGGATCGTTTCGCTACGCGGATTGCCCCGTCCACGCCCTGGCGCTGCTCATGTTCGTCGTCGCCCTGTTCTCCATGGCGCTCAGCCCGCTGCGCAACACGCTCAGCCGGCGCTTCGAGACGGCCTGTGACCGCTATGCGTTGCGCGCCACGGGCGATGCCGAGGCCTACCGATCGGCGTTCACCAAGCTGGCCCGGATCAACAAGGCCGACCCCGACCCGCATCCGCTGGAAGTCTTCCTGCTGCACGACCACCCGCCCATGGCCGCGCGCCTGGCCATCGCACGGGAGTAGACCCCAGCCGCCGGCCCGGGCCTACAGCCGCACGACGCAGTTGCCGCCGACGCGGCGGACCAGGTGGCGGATCTCGAGCACGCTGATGGTGGCCAGGACGCGCGGGACGGGCAGGCGGGTGACACGGACCACGTGGTCCAGGTTGGTGGGCTCGGTGGCGATCGCGTCCAGCACCCGGCGTTCCTGCTCGTTGAGCTGCAGTTCGGCGGGGTGCCGAAGTGTGCGGCCGTCCTCGCGCTGCATCGGCTCGAACAGTGGGCCCAATTCCTCGAGCACGTCTTCGACTTGTTCCACCAGCTTCGCGCCGTCGCGGATCAGGTGATGGCAGCCGCGCGACATGCGGCTGTCGGCCGGACCGGGTACGGCGAAGACTTCGCGCCCCTGCTCGGCGGCGTGCGACGCGGAAATCAATGCGCCGCTGCGTTCGGCAGCCTCGACAACCAGCACGCCCAACGACAGGCCGGTGATGAGCCGATTGCGCTGCGGGAAAGTGCCGCTCATCGGCTGCTGGAGCGGCGGCAACTCGCTCAGCACCATCCCCTGCCGGCAAATGGAGTCGGTCAGCGGCCCATGTTCGGGCGGGTAGACGTTCAGGACCCCGCTGCCCAGCACGGCGATCGTGCGGCCGCCGGCCTCCAACGCGCCACGGTGGGCCGCCGCGTCGATCCCCCGCGCCAGCCCGCTGACGATCGTCAGGCCGGCCCGCGCCAAGCCGGCGGCCAGTCGCTCCGCCTGCCGCAGTCCGTAGCGGGTCGCATGCCGGGTCCCGACGATGGCCAGGGCCAGGCGATCCTGCGGCTGGGCGTCGCCGCGCCGGAACAGCACGCCGGGCGGGTCCGGGATCTCGCGCAGCAGACCGGGATACCGCGGGTCCGCCTCCGTGATGATGTCGATGCCATGCCGGGTACAGAGTTCGATCTCCCGGTCGATGTCGATCTCGTGCGCGCGGCGAATGCGGTCGCACAGACGCGGTCCGATGCCGGGCACCAGCCGCAGTTGGTCGGCCGGCGCCGCGAGCACCGCGGCGCAGGCGCCGAACCGGTCGAGCAGTGCACGGCGTGTCCGAGGGCCGACGCCGGGAACCAGGCATAGACGCAGCGTGTCGCGCAGGGAATCCGCTTCCCTGGACGCGAAAGGGAGTGGCGAATCCACGGGATGATCCAGTCGCAGCGAGAAGGAACTCAGGTCCAGTACAAGGCTCGCCGGTGCACCGCCCAGCGCGTTACACCGCGCGAGCTCACGTGATCGACCTGCCCGTGAACCGCGATTTGCAATCAGTCAACCGTTATTCTACCGGCGTGGACGGACTGGTGGGAGGTCTCCTGACGAACCCCACGGTCAACGCCATTTGGATCAGCTCGGCAAGCGACTCCGCGCCCATCTTCTTCATCACTTTGGCACGCCGCAATTCGACCGTCCGCAACCCGATGTCCAGATCGCGCGCAATGAGCTTGTTGGGAGTCCCCTCCAGGATCTTGCTCAACACCGCCTGCTCGTCGTCCGTCAGCGTGCCCAGTCGCTGCTCGATCGTCTGGTTGCGGATGCGCTGGTCGCGCGCTGCGCGGCTCCGCTCCAACGCCGCCACAATGGTATTCCACAGGTCAGCCGGTGGGCAGGGTTTGGTCAGGAAGTTGACCGCGCCGGCCTGCATCGCCCGGACTGCCGCGGGCACGTCGGCATACCCGGTGATCACAATCACCGGCAACGGGATGCCGCGGCGGACCAACTCGTCCTGCAAGGTCAGGCCATCCATCCCCCGCATGCGGATATCCAACACCAGGCAGCCGTAGAGGTCGGGGGTGGCGACGGCCAGGAACTCTTCGGCCGAGCTGAACTCCTGAGCTTGCAGGCCGTGCGATTGCACTAACGCCAGAACCAACTCGCGCGCCCCGGGATCGTCGTCCACGATGTAGACCACCGTGTCTGCGTAGGCGTCGTACGTTTGGAGTGACACCGCTCGTGCCTCGTACGGTCTGGAATGCGCACCCTGTGTCCCACAGCCGGAACCTGGGACTCCCGTTCCGGCCGAGTCACTGCGGGACAGAATATAACCACGAATCACGCACAAGGGAACCCCGCGCGCGTGTCGAGCGTCCACCCCGATCAGGCGGACTAACGCGCCCGACAAGGCTGCCGCCCGCTGGGCTCGACGTCGGCGTCAATCGTCCAGCGCCTGCTGGATCAGCTGGGGATCGACGTCGTCGAAGAGGTCGACATGTCCCATGCGCACCGGCAGGACGAATCGCAGTCGGCCATGCGCCACTTTCTTGTCCTGCCGCATGCATTGCAGCACGGCCTCGGCGTCCACGGGCGGCATGTCGACGGGCAGGCCGAGCGCCTGGAGCAGGCGGCGTTGCCGCGCGGTGAACTCCCGGTCCACCAGCTGCCGGGACTCCGCCAGGCGGGAGGCACACAACATACCGATCGCCACCGCCTCCCCGTGCAGCAACTGCTGGTAACCGGTGACGGCCTCCAAGGCATGGCCGAACGTGTGGCCGTAATTGAGGATCGCGCGCCGCCCGGTCTGCTCCCGCTCGTCCTCCCCGACGACCTGGGCCTTGAGCCGGCAGCAGCGCGCCACTATGTGCCGAAGTGTCTGGTCGTCACGCGTCGCGATCTGCTGCACGTGATCCTCCAGGTAGGCAAAGAGTTCCGCGTCCAGGATCACGCCGTACTTGACGATTTCGCCCCACCCCGCCACGTATTGGCGGTGCGGCAACGATGAGAGCACATGGGTGTCGATAATGACGGCCGACGGCTGCCAGAACGCGCCGATCATGTTCTTGGCCGTGGGCAGGTTGATCGCGACCTTCCCGCCGACGCTGCTGTCCACCTGCGCCAACAACGACGTGGGGATCTGGACGAACGCCAGCCCGCGCGCATACGTGGCCGCGATGAAGCCGGCCAGGTCTCCAATCACGCCGCCCCCGACGGCGACGACCACCGACTTGCGGTCGGCATTCATCTCGAGTAGCTGCTGCCACAAACGCTCCGCAGTCGCCACGGATTTGCTTGTCTCACCGGCGGCCACCACGAGCAG
Organism: Planctomycetota bacterium; assembly: GCA_052034005.1. Classification (GTDB taxonomy): domain Bacteria; phylum Planctomycetota; class Planctomycetia; order Pirellulales; family Pirellulaceae; genus JAAYDI01. The sequence continues at coordinate 83,570 of JBPOJB010000033.1, forward strand.
GTCGACGGCCACCCCGGCGCTCGACAGGTGGTCGGCCACGCCGGTCGCGTGCGGAGTCTCCACGTTGTCGTCCGTGATTACGATCGCGTGGGTCATGGCCAGTTCGCGGGCGACCCGTATGGAGGCGGACCCCAGCGTGCGCGAGCCGATCAGGATGTTGTAGCTCCGTTCGCCCAGCTCAACTCGCACCGTATCCGACGCATCCGAACGCTCAGGTATGGAATCGAACATGATGCCCTGCTAGGAAGAGAGCCGGTCGATGTCTGCCGGGGTCACGGTGATACGGCGGCAGAAACCCGTGTGGACGCGCACGTATTCCAGCTGCGCGCAGGCGGCCGGATCGGAATGCAACCGCTCCTCCAACGCGGCCCGCCGCGACAACTCGATCTGGGCACAGTCGTCCGGCCAGACTGTCACAGTCTCCACCACCAGCGCCTCGCGGTACGGATCAAATTTGTCTGCCACCGGTTCAGCCTTTCCAAAGCGTGGGCACGTACGCCACCGCCAGACCCACCACCAGGCCCACCACATGCGCGATGTTGGCGATCCGCCCGACCGCGCCGGTCATGCACAGGAACAGCCAGGCCATCAGGATGATCACATTCACCTGGGCAATATGGAACCCCGGCTCGCGGCAGTACAGGGCCTTCATCCAGATGTACCCGAACAGGCCGTAGACGACCCCCGACATGCCGCCAAACGAAGGGCCCCCGCCCCAGCTCGGCGGGCCAACGGCCTGGGCCACGTCGGAGATGACGGCGATCGCCAGGATCAGTCCGCCCAGGCGCACCGTGCCTTTGAGCGATTCGACGGCTACCGCGAACTGGAAGAACATGAACATGTTGAAGACGATGTGGCGCCAGTCGTAGTGGATGAAGATGGGCGTGATGGTGCGCCACAGCTGACCCTTGGCCACCGACGCCAAAGGGTTCCCGTTGGCCTGTCGATAATCTTCGTTGGCGCAGAATCGCAGCGCCTCGTTCAGGCGCCAGCCGAAACCCTCCGTCGCTTGGCCCATGCCGCCGAGCACCGTCACCAGGACCGACAATCCGATCATGGTCATGACCAGGGGGGCGCGGCGCGCCACGGGTTGGCCCCAGCGGCCACGCATCTCAATCAGGTTCTTCTGCGCCGCGCCGCGTCGCTGCGTCTCCTCGCGCCGGATCGCCTCCGCGTTCCGCTCCACGCCCCGATAGCGGCTGTCGTCCGGGTCGAGTTTGAATTGGCTCAGCGACTCGCGCGCCTGATCCAGACAGTCTTCGTCCCGGACCCATACCGCCCAGTCGTGGGCATCCGGTTCCGCGTGCGCGTCGATGCCTTGGGTCACCAGGTACGCCGCAAACCGCTCGGCCGCGCGTTGATCGGGAAGACTGCCAACCTGTCGCATGAGAATCCTGGTCGTACGAGAACGGGAAGTTGGGGACCGTAACCCTCGGATTGTACCTGCCCCGAGCGCCAGGGCCAGACGCGGTACCCGGCCGGAGGCCCCGGCCGGGTGCGGGCGTCGCGCTCCAAATCCAGCCAGCCACGCGGTTTGCAGCTACGCCCCGGTGCGGATCGAGGGCCCCGTATCGCCGGTTTCTGCCGCAATCGCCGCGGGAACCGCGACCTTCGCCGATCCCGCGTCGGCCCACCAGCTCACCAGCCGGCGCGCGGGCCGGCGTCCGCCTGACGGCGGACTCTGGCCCTGCGGTTACACAGACCAGCGGGCGGCGCGCTGCAGACTCGTCCGCACCCTGCACCCATGCGCCACCGTCGTCCGCCGCGGGCTCAGGTGCCGGCCGCCGGTGTCCAGCGCGCGCTCACGCCGTCCGCCTGGCGGCGGACTCTGGCCCGGCTGTTTAACCGCAGGCCCAACGGGCCGCGCGCTGTGGGGAGGCGGTTGCCAGCGCATCCCCGCGCCGCCTCTGCAGCGCAGCGGTGTGGGGCGGCGCGCGGGCCGCCGTCCGCCTGGCGGCGGACTCTGGCCCTGCGGCTACACAGGCCAGCGAGGGCGCGCTGCAAAATCGCCCGCTTCATGCAAGGTCAACTGCGAAGATTGGAGGGACTGGGGATGTCGCAAAGACCGGGGAGATGTAAATCTGGGCAAAATCGCCTCGTCGTCCCAGGCTAATTCCGACTTGCGGCACTGGTGCTCGGGAGGCTCCCTGGGCTATAATCCCGCCCCCGACGGCAACGCCATGGGATGTTCGGCCGCGTCCGGCTGGGAAAGGAGTTCCGTTCGATGCGTTCCATCGCCGTGATCAACCAGAAGGGCGGTGTCGGCAAGACGACCACCGCCGTGAACCTCTCGGCAGCCCTTGCGGCGACCGGGCAGCGCGTGTGTCTGATGGATCTGGATCCGCAGGCCCATGCGTCGCTCCATCTGGGAATCGCCTTGGGTGACGACGACCTGTCGATCTACGATGTGCTGACCGGCACGACGGCCTTGAGCGACGTGCGTCAGACGCTCGACGATCATCTGTGGCTCATGCCGGCCCACCTGAACCTGGCCGCCGCCGAGATGGAGTTGGCGGGCGAAGTGGGGCGGGACGTGATCCTGCGGGACAAGTGGAAGCCGTGCGAGGACCTGTACGACTTCCTGATCATCGATTGCCCGCCGTCGCTGGGCATCTTGACACTCAACGCACTGACCACCGTGCACGAAGTCTTCCTGCCGCTGCAGCCTCATTTCCTGGCGCTGCACGGGCTGAGCAAACTACTGCACACGATCGAACTGGTGGCCAAACGGCTCAATCCCCACCTGCGACTGACCGGCGTTGTCATGTGCATGTACGATTCGGCGACCCGTCTGGCGGCGGAAGTGACGCGCGACGTCGAGCAGTTCTTCACGGCGCACGCCGAGACCGGCTCGGTGTGGGCGGACGCCCGTTGCTTCCAGACGCGAATCCGCCGCAATATCCGCCTGGCGGAAGCGCCGAGCTTCGGGCAGTCGATTCTCCACTACGCCCCGACCTCGCATGGTGCGGAGGACTACCGCTGCCTGGCGTGCGAGGTGCTCGGGCTGCCCGTGCCTGAACGCCGCGAACAGCTTACGGGGCCACAACTAATTGCTTGAGCGCATCCAGGCTGGCCAGCACGTCCGCGGGCGAAATCCGCTGCCAGCCGTCCAGCCGGTGATGCAGGATGGCCAGCTTGAACCCCTCGAACGCCGCCGCCAGATCTTCCGGCAACTCGTTCAGTTCCGCGAACGGCCGCACGAAATCCACCTGGCCGCCCGCCGCGGACTCGTGCAGCGCGGCGTCGTCGAAACCATGGTCGACGGCCGGGTCGTCCTCGCCGAAATCCGGGCCCTCATCACGCGGCTCGGAGGTGACGTTGGTCCGGGAGCGTGAGGCGTCCCGGCCGGGCGGTGCGTGTGCGGCCGGCTCGAAGTCCTCGTCCAACTCGCCGCTGATCACGTCCCCCTCGTCGGCGCGCTGGGCATCGACCGTGCCGAGCGTGTCCCACCGCTGCTGACGCATGTGCGCGACGGACCAGCCGTTTTGGACGGCCCCCTCCAGCCACATTTCGGCGTCGGCCCACTCCAAGGCCGCCTGGAAATGACTCCAGTACAGGCCTGAAAACGCCTGATAGGACAACCCGAATCGCTGGTAGACTCGCCGTAGTCGCCCGACGTGCTGACCCGTCACGCCCCCGACACGACGACTCCAGGCATCGTCCGAATACTCCGTCGACGGCGCCCCCGACTCCCGCAACGCCTCCCGCCACTGCTGAATGATGCGGCCCTTCTCCCAATTGGTGTGGCTGACCAGCTGATTCCATCGCCCTACGAAGGGCTGGCTCGCCTGATCCAATGCCTGCGCATCGACCGTTTGTGTCTCGCGGGCCGATCCAGCAGATTCCACGTCCTGATCCATGTGCGACACCCTCGTTAGCTGCGTTGGGAGGTTCATCACCGCGGTCCGACAAGCTAGCACGAGGCGGGATGCTGCGCACAGGGATTCGCGCCGCAGGCGGGAAACGCCGACGAGAGAAGCATTTGGCCGCCCTGTGAGAGTAGGTGGCCGGTGGGGAAAACTTGTCGACGATGCGCAGCGGACTGTTCGCGACGGGACCGCGCGTCAGCCATCCACACGCACACTCGACTGGAAACCGCACGTCCTATGCGTGCCGTCGCAAAACGGACGGTTCTTCGACTGGCCGCAGCGGCACAGCGCCACCGCCGGTTTGGCGGAATCGCGCGCGTATTCTCGACCTTCCCCGTCGAGCAGATGGAATGGGCCTTCCACCAACAACGGTCCGTTGTCTCGGACTCGGATCGTCACATTGTCAGTCATCCAGTCGCTCTCCGTCTGCAAGTCCTGTACGACCGCTCAGCGGCCGTTCGTCTCTTCGGTCGGCGTGGAAGCCGGCGGCGGGGTGTCGGGCACCACACGGCAGAAGACGTAGACTGTCTTCATGGTCTCAGACCCGTCCGCCTCCTCCCGGCCACGCGCCGGCGCTTGCCCGTCACGCGCACCGGCCATCGGGTCAGTATAGGCCGACTTTGCTGGTTGAACAGGCCGGTGATCCGGCTCCCGCGCCCGGCCGGCTGGAGGCTCGAATGTCCGAGCCTTGAGCGATGCCGTGCCCGCTTCTTCGTCGGCCTGCGCGCGGTGAGGCGACTCTGCCAGCCCGAGACGCTGCTGGATCGCGTGCCCGCTTCGCGACAACCACCGGTCGCGAACCAGGCTCAGCTCGTGGGGCGCCGATTCAATGGTCACACCGGGCTGAGCCGCCAGATCGACCAGCGCCTGATGAATCTGAGCGGGCGACCCGCTGACGACCAGCAGCGTCTGATTCGGTTCTGCCAGGTTCTCCTCCAGGTCGCGTGCGAGCCGTGAGGCGGCTGCTTCGGAACTGGCCTCCGCGCCGGGGGGTAAGGCGGCGTCCTTGGGTGACGCCTCGCCGGGAGCAATCGCGGGCCATGTGTCACGTTCGAGCGTCCGCAGCTGATCAAGCGACTCCAACCATCGCGATTCGGGCACGTGCAGCTTGACCAGCGCCATCTGACCCCGGCTCAACTGCGCCGTCAGTTGCTCGATCGCCTGCCGGTTCTCGTGTGCGCGGTCCGTAAGCTCGGTGGTGGATTCCACCGTGTCTTGGGGCGCGGCGGCGGGTGCGGCTCCCGGCTCCGTCAGGCCCCCTCCGAGAATCAGGGGCTGCGCGGGCGCTGCTTGACCGGCCTGCAGCCGCTCGCGCTTCTCGGCCGAGTCGCTTCCCCGACCCATGCCAGAAAGCGCCCCAGCCGACCCGCGTTCCGCGACTCCCGGGCCGCCGCCCGGCATGCCGCTGCCCATGCCGCCCGCACTGCCCAGACTGCCGCCGAGGCCACCGCCCGCACTGCCCATGCCGCCCTGCGGCACCGAGCTGTAGAACCTGTAAGGCATCGGTGCGGCTTCTCGGGTTTCTTGTGTGGTCGCGGTCTCAGGATTATCCATGTCGGGGCCGGTTGATTCCGCGACCGGCGGCGGTGCAGCGGGGGCGGCCGCGGCCAGAGGCTGTACGGCCGCGCTGTCGCCCGACGGTGCCGCCGAATCTGGCACCGCTAGGCCAACGGCCAGTGGCTCACGACCCTCGGCGGCCCTGTTGTCGGACGGTGCGGCCGTATCCGGGGGCGCCTGGTAGGTCAGGCGTTCGTTGTGCGTGGCCTGCGGCACCCGATCCAATTCGTTTTCGTTCTTTCGCGCCTGCGCAAACGGCCGCCCGGCATACCATGGCAGCCCTATCGCTGCCAGAACGCAGGCGGCCAGGGTCGCGAAAAGTGCGACGGCCAGACGCCAATGGCGGCCTGAGGCAGGGGCCGCAACGCACGGAACCGTGGGCGGTTCGCCGCGTGCAGCCACGTGCTGCTCGTCGCCCCCCAACATGCGCCGCTCCGCTTGACGCAGCACGCGTTCCGCCAGGTTCTCGGGAGGCGTCGCGGCAGGCATGGCCTGCAGCAGCACTCGCAGCATGCCCAGTTCGTCGCACAGCCGTCGCAGGTCCGCGTTCTCACGCAACTGCGCTTCGACGTACTGCCGCTCCTGGGCGGAGAGTTCACCGTCCAGATACGCACTGATCAGTTCGTCGGAGAATGGCAACATCATGACAATCGCACACGCACGAGAACAGGGCGACGCTCACCGCGTCGAGCGGCTGCCCGAGACAGCCGCCGAACGGTCAGTCGGTCAATTCCTCCAACAGCACCTCTTTGAGCTGCTCACGCAACTGCAACCTCGCTCGATGCAACCGGCTCCGCACGGTTCCGATCGGCAACTCCAGGATCTCGGCAATCGCCTCGTAGTCGCAGCCTTCCATCTCGCGCAGCACCAGGATCGCGCGATGGTCCTCGTTCAGCGCATCGAGCGCCGCGCGCACCTGCCGCACCTGTTCCGCACGCAGGAGCTGCTCGCCCGGGCTCTCTCCCGCGTCCTCCGGTTCGTCGCCCGTGCGATCGCGGTGCAGATCCATCGACACTTCCGGCCTCGCACGCCGCCGCCGGCTGATCGAGACGTTGAACGCGATTCGGTATAACCAAGTGTAAAACGCACTGTGACCTTTGAACGAGTCCAATTTCACGAACGCCTGGACAAACGCTTCCTGCGACACGTCCTCGGCCTCCTCGCGCGAGCCCACCACGTGCACCAACGCGTTGAAGAGCCGGCCCTGATACCTCTGGACCAACTCCTCAAACGCCGCGCGGTCGCCCGCAAGGGTGTCGTGGATCAATCGAGCGTCGTCGTTCACAGTCGCTCCGTCAATTCCGACGTGCGGAAGGCTGTATAAGTTCCCCTAGGACCACGGGATTCCGACCCGTGCGACCCGGCGCGGTGCGCTATCATCCCGCCCCCGGAATTCGTTGTCAATTTCCCGGGCGCGCCAGCTGGTGGGCCCATCCCCATCGGCCATTTCGGGGGGGGGGGGGGGGGGGGGGTGCA
>JBPOJB010000064.1:0-19799 GCA_052034005.1 Planctomycetota bacterium
GAGGCGGGCTTCTAGAAAAGATGCCAGACGGCGGGCTTGGGGCGGGCTTGGGGCGGGCTTTTCTTGGTCAAATACTTCGAGACAAATGCCGCTCATTCCGGTCAGTTAAAATGAGCCGCCGCACCCCACGGCAGCCGCATGTCAATCGCCGCCGTGTCGTTGGTTCCTGTCGTCCCCGTTGTTCCGTCGCGTCACGGCCATCGGGGGAACCGGTCGGCCCAAGGCACAGGCGTGGCAAATGATGCAAATGGGATAAACAGGGGCAAGCTGACCCACCCTCGATCCGGTCCTCGCATTTCATTCATTCATCCCATGCCACCCCGATTGCCGTGCGCGGGGTGAATCCACCTAGGCGGCGGGCGGGCTGTTTGCTATAAACCGGCCGCTTATCACCCCTGGGGATATCGGTTTTCCGCTCGCGGTCCACATCCTCGCAGCTTATTGCAGAAAGTCCTGTCGACTTATGGGCTCGATCGCTGTCCGGCGTACGTGGTGTGTGTGTGCGGCAGTTGCGGTGGCGTGCCTGGCGGGATGCGCCAACGGCCCGCTGCCTTACTGCATGGCGTTGAACCCTGTGATGCGCAGTCAATGGGACGCGGACGAGGTCTATGCGCCGACGCTGCATCAGCAGTTGTATGAAGTCGCCCAGGTGCGGGATCGTGCGAAGCAGTTATCGGTCGACGAGCAGGCGCACTGGTGCGGCGAGTTCAAGCACATTCTCGAGACCCACAGCAACCCTGTGCTGCGTACCGCGTGCGTCGATACTCTGGCGGTATTCACCGTGCCTGAATCGAACGAGCCGCTGCGGCTGGCGATGAAGGACGCGGATGCCATGGTACGGATCGCCGCCTGTCGTGTCTGGGGCCGGCGCGGGGGGCAAGAGGCCGTGGAGCTGCTGGCGGCCACCTTGGGTAGCGATACGGACGTGGACGTCCGGATGGCGGCCGCTCGCGAACTCCGGCGGTTCCCGGAGCGCACAGCCTACGAAGCGCTCGGCCTGGCGCTCCAGGATGACGACCCCGCGCTCCAGTACCGGGTGATCGAATCGCTCAAAGAGGCCAGTGGGAAGAATTACGGCAACGACCTGCAGGCCTGGCAGCTGTTCGCCGAGGGCAAGGACCCCGGCCCGGAATACAGGCCCTCGGTCGCCGACCGTGTCCGCGCACTCTTCTAGTCGGACCGGCTTCCAGCCTGTCATCATTCTGCATTTGCGGCTCCAACCTGGACTCCAATATCTGCCGCAGCCGATATGATCGTAATGCACGGGCAGGTCCGACGCGCCCGCGAATACTGCCTACTCGATCCAGTATCCCCGAATTACCAACGCCCCGGCTATTTCAATACCATGGCACGGATTCTGATTTCGCAGGCTGTCGTCATTCTGGTCGGTTGTCTGTTCGTACCAGCGCATGCGCAGGCGCCTGCGGCCCGGCACTTGTCGTCGGCAGACGTGGAGAGACAATCACCGGCCACGGGTTCCACGCCGGTGCGTATCGAGGGCTCCCAGCGACCGGAAGCTCAGCAGGAGCCGGGCAACCTCGATGTAGCGCAGTCGCTGGGCAAAATCAGGCTTCAGGATCCGCCTGCTTCGCGTCCTTCGGCCCGTCGTCGGATCCAGGCCTCCGAGGCGGACGGTGGTCAGACCTTACCGCTCCAGGGCCCGCTGAAGACTGCGTCGGACGCGGCTCGCGCGTCCGAGGAGGCGGAAGAGGAGGAGGTCGAGCCATTAGACGCTCCTGGCACGGCGGGCCGTCGGCCGCCCGCGCCGCGCCTGCTCCACCCGCTGACATCCGACGATGCGGCGTCCGAGGAGCAGGAGGCGGACGTCGAGGAGCAGGACGAGGAGGCGGCGGACGAGCCATCCGCTTCATCTTCATCGGACGAGGCCGCCGCAGACGTCCCCGACGTGCCTGCACGTCCGCTCTCGCGTGCGCCCGCCGAACCGGCCCGGGAATTCAGTCCGGAGATGATTCGGCTGCGCGACAAGATCCGCGCATGCCTGTCCTACTATTACCAGCGGCCGACGAGCATCAACGATCGCAGTCCCTGGGGCGTTATGCATTCGCTCATTTCGTTCGGCGTGGACACGCAGTTACAGGCGGGCGGGCGGCGCGTCAACGCGATCGCCTGGCTGTGTTCCAACCGGCCCTGCCGGGGCCTGACGTTGTTCAGTGCCAAGAACGGCCGATTAGCCTTGCGGAACGGTCCGGGGTATCAGGGCCATGAAGGCCAGCTGCTGTCGATGTTGGCATTATGCAGGGTCCAGGTCACCTATCCGTTGCGGGTGGACGGTTACGATTTCACCGTGGCGGACCTGGTGGAGCTGGAGCAGCGGCAGTGCCGGCCCAAGTCGGAGCTCAGTTTCCAGTTGATCGGCCTGGCCCACTATCTGCCGTCCGACGCCACCTGGAAGAACGACCGGGGCGAGGAATGGAGCATTCCCCGCATGATCCGGGAGGAGTTGGCGCAGCCGATCAACGGGGTGGCCTGTGGCGGCACGCACCGCCTGATCGGCCTGAGCATGGCGGTCAAGACGCGCGTGAAGCGCGGTGAGCCGTTGGACGGCGAGTGGCTGCGAGCCCACAAGTTCGTCACAGCCTATCAGCAGTACGCCTTCAAGCTGCAGAACCCGGACGGCAGCTTCAGCACGAAGTGGCTGGAGCGGCGGGAAGCCTTGCCGGACATCGAGCGTCGGATGCAGACTACCGGGCATATCCTGGAGTGGCTGGTCTTCTCGCTGCCTGAGGATCAGCTGACCGATCCGCGACTGGTCAAGTCGATCAACTACCTGGCCACGTTGTTGTGGAACAACCGGAGCCAGGACTGGGAGATCGGCCCGCGCGGCCATGCCCTCCGAGCCCTGGTGCTCTACAACGAGCGCGTGTTTGGTGACAAGCCGGGCGAACTCCACGCTTTGTTGGCTCAGCGGCCGGGCAAGTGATTGCTCTTTCGGCCAAAACACTCTAGGATGCGTACGTTTCGCACCGGGCGCGGGTGACGGTGCCGTTCGCACGCCCTTGATGGATCCTCATTTGGCCGCATGATACCCCAGAAGTTCAATCGGCAGTTCGCCGAATTCCTCGAGCTCGCGACCCGGCTTGCCCAGACCGTCGAGGCGGACGCGCTGATGGTCGTGCTGGATGGGCCTACCGACTGGCAGAAATTGAAGGAGCGCGCGTCGCGCATCAAGCTGCTCGTGTCGGCCGACCAGGCGGACAAGCTGGCCGGGGCGCGCGAGGCGGGGCTGGACACCGTCATCGTCAATCTGCCGGACGCCCCCGTATTCGAGATGCTCACGCTGGCGCTGCTCGAGGCAGTGGCCGACGACATCCTCATGCCGGGCGCGGCCGTGATCGCCGTGTATAGCGGCTTCGAGGCGAACAAGATCGATTCGGTCAGCTACATCGAACTGGACGAACACCTGGGCCGGCTCACCGCCCGCGACCTGCGGCAGTTGGAGACGAACGTGCCGCTCGGAACCCTCAAGACGGTCGTCGACCTGGCGGTGGATATCGGTCGCGAAGGGCGCGAGGGCAAACCGGTCGGCACCCTGTTTGTCGTCGGCGACACGCGCAAAGTGCTCAACTACTGCCACCCGGCCGGTTTCGACCCGGTCCGTGGACACAAGCGCGACGAACGGGACCTGCATGACCCGCGCGCCCGGGAAGCCGTCAAGGAGATCGCCCAGTTGGACGGGGCGCTGATCGTGACCTCCGACGCGACCGTGGAGCGCGCCTGCCAGATCGTCGACGCGCCGCACGCCAACTTGACCCTCTCGAAAGGGCTTGGCGCGCGGCACTGGGCAGCCGCGGCGATCAGTCGTGCCACCGATGCCATCGCAGTGGTCGTGAGCGAGACGAACGGGACTGTGCGGCTCTTTATGAATGGCGAGGTGATGCTCCGCATCGAGCCGTTCCGCCGCGCGATGAAATGGAAGGATTTCGATTACGAGCCGCCGTCGATGTCGTCCGAATGACACCGGACCATCGGCCGCCGGCCTGCCAGCATGAGGTTGTGCGTATGACCACATCCCCATGGCCCGCCGAGATGTTGGACCGGATCGAACGGTGCGGCGTGGTCGCCGTATTAGTGATCGATGACGCCAGACAGGCGGTGCCGCTGGCCCAGGCGGTGGTGGACGGCGGCATCGATGTCATGGAGCTGACGCTCCGCACGCCGGCCGCGCTCGACGCCCTGGCGGCCATCCGCCGGGAAGTCCCCGAGATGCTGGCCGGGGTCGGCACGATTCTCACGCCCGAACAGGTCGCCCAGGTCCGTGCGGCCGGCGGCGCGTTCGGCGTCGCACCCGGCACGAATCGACGCGTCGTGCAAGCGGCCAGCGCGGCTGCGCTGCCGTTCGCCCCCGGCGTCGCCACGCCCTCCGACCTGGAGCTGGCCGTCGAACTCGGCTGCGCCGTGATGAAATTCTTCCCGGCCGAACCACTCGGCGGCCTCGCGTACCTGCGGAGCCTGGCTGCCCCCTACACCCATCTCGGAGTGCGCTTCATCCCGCTCGGCGGCCTGAAGCTTGCGCATGTCGGCCCCTACCTGGCGGAGCCCCTGGTCCTCGCCGTCGGCGGGTCCTGGATCGCCCCACGCCCACTGATCCAGTCGGGCGACTGGCTGGCGGTCCGCGAACTGGCGCGCACGGCGCGCGAGGCGGCCGGCGACCGGCAATCGGGCGCGAGGGGATGACGACGCGGAGGCGGCCGGACGACTACGCCTTCTGAGGATACAGGCGGACGAGGATCACGTTGTGGCGCGGGACGACGGCTTCGAACGCCTGGTCCACCGTGCCGATATCCTGCTGGCGCCACAGGTCCCGCGCGCGGCAGGGCCCGCTCAACCCCAGCTGCGGCCAGGTCGCCCGGATCGTCTGGGGGAGGTCGTCCAGATTGAACAGCCCGACCGCCACGGACCCGTCTTCCAGCGTTTTGGCCAGGATCAGCGTCAGGTCATCGAGCGTGACGATGCGCGCTTGCCGCCCCAGCGCATCCTGGTCGATGGCGATCACTTCGGCGTTGCACAGCACGTTGAGCGTGAACTCATCCAGCTTGGCCATGTCACCTGAAAAAATCAGCGGCGCGGCCATCAGGCACCACATCGACATGTACGAGTACTGCTCGCCGGCCCGCAGCGCCGTGGGGGTGCCTTCCGGGTTGTCGTCCGACGAATTGATCCAACCGATCAGGATATAATCCGGGTCGTTCCATTGTCCCGGTTTGGCGTACTCCCAGTGCCGGGCGTTGGACAGCCCAATGCTGTAGAAACCCGGCAGCCGCTGGCTCGGCGCGAGCCCCAGATCGCCGGTGGTCCGCCAGCAGTGGCCGCCCACTTCGCCGCCCCATTCCCAGACATCGCCCATGCCGTACTGGCAGAGGTTGAACACGACATCACGATCCAGCTTCTGGAGGATGTCGCCCATCTGCCGGTACGGCTTCGTGAGCCGGTCACGGCCCTCGCCCGTGGCCACCTGCCCGTACGAGCACCAGTCGTACTTCAGGAAATCGAATCCCCACTGGGCGAACTGCTTCGCGTCAATCTCTTCATGCTGATACGACCCGACGTAGCCCGCACAGGTTGCCGGACCGGGCGAGATGTACGTGCCGGCGCGCAGGCCTTTGGCATGGATCGCGTCGACCATCCCTTGTATGTCGGGGAATTTCGCATTGGGCAGCACGGCCCCCCGGGCGTCGCGCAACGGGTCGTCCCCCAGTTTCTTCATCCAGCAATCATCGACGTTCACATACATGTAGCCGTAATCGGCCATCCCCGACGCGATCATCGTATCGGCTGCGTCCCGCAAGTGCTGCTCCGTCACCCGCGCATAGTGGATGTACCAACTGTTCCAACCCATGGGCGGCGTCAGCGCCAGGGCGTCGCCCACGACGATCGTGAACACCCGGTCGCAACTGCCGGCCGCGTTGCGGGCCTGCAACTGGACCGGGTAGTCCCCCGCGGCGGCCGGCACGCGGCCGGTGATGATGCCGGTCTCCGGATCGAGCTGCAAACCGTCCGGCAGTTGGTCCGCCGCAAACGCCATCGGCCGCGCGCCCGTGCAGGGGATGCGATAGACAAACGGTCGCGCCGGGCGCGCGCCGAACAACCGCGGCCCGTTGATCTGCGGCTGAGGGCCCGGCTTGGGCGTGAGAATCTCTTTCGGCTCCTCCTCCGGCGGCGCCGGCGGCGCGAGCGCCACAGGCTTCTTGCCGGTGACTTCAAACACCGCGTCCGCCCAGTCCGCGTGATCATAGTCGATGCCGTCGGCTCCGCTGAACACCATCAAGACCAGCTGAGCCCGGCCCGTCAGGTCGACATCCACATGTCGGGCGGCATCGCCCGTCTTCATGACCCCGCTGCGGTAGAGCGTCTGGCCGTCCGCCACGACCCGGAACTCGATCGTCCCCGTGCCCGTCACCTCGTCATCCACGCCGACCCAGGCGGTGAAGCGCCGGCAGCCGCCCTGGAGATCGATCCACAGGAAGCTCTCCGCGTGCGTGCCCACCCCGTGCTCAAACCGCCGCCCCGCGATCGACAACGTCTGCTCCTGCACCGATCGGTTCGCCCGCGGCCGACCCCATCCGGCCGACATCTTCGAGAGGTCCAGTTCCGAAAGCGGCACCGTCTCGGCTGCCGAGCCGAACACCGCCAGGCTCCAACACAGGCCCCAAACCAGACCGATCAGCGGCGGCGGCACCGCCGCCCCGCTACGCGGGAACCGGACCATGAGATCGCCTCCATAACCTGAAGTACAAGGAACGGTGGCAGGCAGCCTACTGCTTGGACAGGTCTCGGATCTTGATGTTGCGCCACCGCACCTGGTAGGGCCCCTCCCCTCGGCCGATCGAGTGCACCTGCAAGCCGATGAAGCCCGAAGACATGCCCGATTTCTCATCGTCAAACGAGACGATCGGGACATCGTTGATCCAGGTTTCGATCTTCGTGCCCACGGCCCGCACGCGATACTTGTTCCAGGCGCCGGCCTTGAATGCTTTCCGCGCCGCCTCGTCCCCGGCCGGGCACAACCAGTTGGCGTTCGGCAACGCCTCGCCATAGACGCGCCCCGCGTCACTCAGGGCAATCTCCACCTGCGGGCCATGCACAACCCCGTCCTTGTAGTCCGGAGTGCTCCGCGAACGGATCTGCACGCCCGAATTGAGTCGGTCGTCGACTTTCACTTCAAACGTCAGCTCGAAGTCGCTGTAGTCCTTGTCCGTGCAGAGGAACGAGTTCGGGCTGCCTTCATTGGTCGTACCGACAATCGTCCCGTCCTCGACCGTGTACTTCGCGGTCCCGTTCTTCTGCGTCCAGCCCTGGAGCGTCTTGCCATCAAACAGACTGACCCAGTTGTCGTCCGCGGCGACGGCGGGCGCGGCACAGACAACCAGGACCACCAAAGCCAGCAGCCGCTGCAAGTCGTGTCTCAACATGTGTGTCTCTCCCAGTTGAAGATGGATACCGGTCACCTCGGGGTCTGATTCTAAGCGAAAACCCCGGCTCCGAACATCATGGGGCGCACCCGGCAGGGACACCTATCCCACGCCCGGATGAACCCACGGTTCTCGGTAGGGCCGGGCCAGCAGCCCATTGGCCTCGTCGTCGCCCACGACTTCATGCTTGACCGGGTCCCAGGCGAGCGTGCGCTTGAGCTGCATCGCGAGGTTGGCCAGGATGCAGCTGGCCGACGAGATATACCCCTGTTCGATGTCCGCGACCGGCCTGCTGCGCGTCTCAATGCACTGAAGCAGGTCGCGCATATGGCCCCGGATGGCCGGCGCGCAGTGGATTTCCAGCCGCTTCTCGGTCCGGTCCTCCGGATACTGGTCGCGTTCATCCACCCACTGACCGCGGATCTTCTCGCCGTCGCGCGACACGAATTCGTACCACCATACATTGGCCTTCAACGTGCCCTGGTCGCCGTAGAGAACGGCGCCCCACTGGTCGTCCGGATCGGGCGGAGCCCCCCAGGTGCGATGTTGCCAGACCACCTGCAGATCGTCGTAGTCGAACGTGGCGGTCTGCGTATCGGAGATGTTCGCCCGGCTGCCCGTGTCCACCCAGATGCCGCCGGTCGAGGACACGCGTTGCGGCCACCCCAGGTCCAGCAGCCAGCGGACCATGTCGAACATATGGATGCACATGTCGCCGACGATCCCGTTGCCGTATTCCATGAACGCGCGCCAGCCGCCGGGGTGCACCAGCTTGTTGTAACCGCGCCGCGGCGCCGGGCCGGTCCACATCTCCCAGTCCAGGTGGGCAGGCGGCGGGATATCGGGCGGATTCTCGCGCGTCCGCATATGGTAGTAGCAGTAGATCTCGGCCAGCGCGACCTTGCCGAGCTTCCCGGACCGGACGATCTGCTCCCGCGCTTCGATCAAGTGCGGCGTGCTGCGCCGCTGGGTGCCCACCTGCACCACGCGCTGGGCGCGGCGGGCTGCGGCCAGCATCGCCTGGCCCTCGCGCACATCCACGCTGATCGGCTTCTGCACATAGACGTCCGCACCCGCTTCCACCGCAGCGATCATGGGCAGGGCATGCCAGTGGTCGGGGGTGGCGATCAACACGATGTCCAGATCCTTCTCCGCCAGCATCTGGCGGTAATCGCCGTACGTGCGCGGCCGCTTCTTCGACACCTGCCGCGCGGCCACCAGCTCCGCCGCCTCCGCGAGCAGCTGGCTGTCCACGTCGCACAGCGACACCACTTCGACGGGCGCCACCTGCAGCAGCCGAAACAGGTCGCATTTGCCGTACCAGCCGGTGCCGATCAGCCCGACGCGCGCCGGCTTCTGGTCCGCATACGCAACAGCCTGACTCTGCGAGGCGGCCCAGGCCAGACTGCCGGCGGTGGCCGCGAGAAACGTGCGCCGATCCATCACGGTACTCCCATGTGACTGCGACTTCGACCCTGGTTGCGGCTTCCAGGCCCGGTTCCCGGCCCGCGTCTCCCTCCCCGACGCACGGATACCGATCACCTCAGCGCCTGATTCTATGCGATCATCCCGGCCCGGAACAGCATGCAAGGCGCCTGGGAGGCGCACCTGCACCGCCGCACAGGATCGCGGCGGCGGCTCAACGCAGGGACGGCGACAGTTCCACGCCGGCCTGCGAGTTCTCCAGCCGTGCGCGGAACAGAGGGCTGAGGCCGAAATAGTGATTCGGCCGATTCAGCTCCATGGCGAATTCGAATTTCTGGTACGGGTTCTCGACGGCCACCACGGGCAAGCGACGGATCCACAGGGCGCTGGTCGTGGTCCCGTTCCATTTGCTGACGAACACGCCCACGCCGGCCAACGGTTCCGGCTGCAGGTGGAACACGCGCGTGACCACCGAGACCAGGTGCCGTTCGTCCCCCACCACGCCGTCCAACGCGATGCGCTGGACCACGCGCTGTTCGTCGAAATAGTACGTGAGCGACCCGGCGACGTCCTGCGGGCGCGTGCCGGTGATCAGCGGCACGCGGAGCCCATCCAGATCGCCCTCGCTGCGCGTGGTGGACACGCGCGGCCAGTTGTCCATGACCCAGCGCGGCGTGATGTCGAAACGCAAGACGCCCTCGAGCGTCGCGACCGGCGTCGACGTGGCCGACCGCAGCGGCGCAGAGGACGTGCTCAGATCACTCAACGCCAACGCCCGGCCGACCGCCGGATCCGTAATCCCCGGCTCCGGCGCGACGTCGTCGCGCTGGCCGCCGGAGAGCCACGCGCCGATCGTCCCGCGCACCGACTCGGTCGACTCGCTGGTCAGCAGGTAGGGTACACCGATCGCCAGCGCCAAGGGAATCGCAAGCGAGAATCGCTGGAATAGACCTTTCATGAATTCCGCACCTCCGGCCACAGCGGGCCGCGGGCTCCCCTCGCGCGGCACCATCCCCGTCGGCAGTCCGCGGGCACCTCCTGCGCAAAGCATCGGACAGGGTCGCGGGCAACTTGCGAAATCCGGCCCGGCGCTGGGCAGCTTACCCAGTCGGGACAACGGGAACGGAGAACCGCGCTGGTCGGCGCGCGGAGCAGGTACCGGGCTGGCCCGAGCAGTCAGGGCGCGTCGTCGCGGTCGAGTACCTCGGGGGTCGTGCCGAGCAGAGCAGCCGCATACTCGTAGTCGGAGTAGTACGCCCGCCGCTCGTGCTCCGCATCGATCTCGAGTGATTGTAGGAGTTGTTCCGCCTTTTCCAGCGGGTACCGGCGCCGCAACTGCCGCAGGAAACACAGGTACTCCTCGTCCAGCAGCGCCTGCTCGATCGTCGGCCACCGGCCGATCAGGTGCCGCGGGTTGTGCTCGAGGACCAGCTTACGGCAGCGCCGGGCGACCGGGTCAAGCCGCATCTCGGCCGCCGCCGCCGCGGCCAACAGCAGGAACCGGTCGCGCACATGCGGGCGCCGGCGCCGGTAACTCGCCGCCGCCAGATGCAGATAGATCGGCAGTAGATGACTCGCCGCAGACATCGCACACTCCATCATCGTCCCTCCGGCAGGCGAAGGCAAGCCACGATGGCCGACCACGCGGCCCGATGCCACAATGACCAGACCATGCAGGCTCACCTCGAAGACTACCGCTGGCTGATCAGCGCCGACGCGGCGCCGTGGCTGGAGCGGTGCCGGGAATCGTCGGCGCCGACGGTCGCACTGGTCCGGCAACTGCGCCGCGAACTGACGGCGGCACGCTCGCACCTGGTGCTGGAACAGCAGGAACTGCGCCGGCGCGCGGCCGGCAAGTTCGAGGCGGCCGACCGGCTGTTCTTCACCCGACAAGGCCTGGAGCAATCGACCGACCAGTGGGTCGCACAGTATAAGGCTCTCCGCTTCCCCGCCGGAGAGGCGGTGGCCGATCTGTGCTGCGGCATCGGCGGCGACCTGCTCGCGCTGGCGCGGCAGTCCTCCGTGACCGGCGTCGATCTGAACCCCGTCCACGCGCTGCTGGCGGAGGCCAACGCCCGCGCGCTCGAGCTGCCGGCCTGCACCGTGCGGACCGCCGATGCCGGCCTGTGCCCGGTCCAGCACCTCGCGGCCTGGCACATCGACCCGGACCGGCGGGTGCAAGGACGCCGCACCGCGCAGCCCTGTTTTTCCGAGCCGCCGGTCGAGGCGCTCCGGCGCCTGCTCGCCGCGTGCCCGCACGCCGCCCTCAAGCTGGCCCCGAGCGCCGACATCCCGGACGACTGGACGAACCGGGCGGAGCGGCAGTGGATCGGCAGCGGCCGGGAATGCCGCCAACAGGTCGTCTGGTTCGCCTCGCTGGCGCACCACCCGCGACTCCGCTCAGCCCTGGTCGTGGACCGACACGGGCTGACGAGCCCGCCGCTGGTCGGAACGGGACAGGAATCGTGTCCCACGGCAACGGCCATCCGCCGCTTCCTCTTCGAGCCCCACGCCTGCGTGCTCGCCGCACGGCTGACCGCCGCGCTGGGCACGCAATTCAACCTCGAACAGCTCGATCCGCAGGTCGCCTACTTGACCGGTGACCACCTGATAACCGATGCCCGACTCGCCGCGTTCGAAGTGCTCGACGTATTGCCTTTCGACCTGCGCAAGCTCCGCGCCGCGCTGAACGATCGACGCATCGGCGACCTGGAGGTGAAGAAACGGGGCGTGGCCGTCGACCCAGCCGCCGTCCGCCGCCAGCTGCAGGGCAGGGGCGATCAGCAAGCCGTCCTGATCATCAGTCCGCACGCGGGAGCAGTCCGCGCTATCCTCGCACGCAGACAGGTCCAGGAGTGGACGAGCGGGATGGGGGGCATCATCCAGGGCTCCGCACGGACCCGGGACGCCACCTGACAGCTTCGCCGATGGGATCGAACGTACCGGCCGGATCGGAGCAGCTCCGTTGGTCTACTGATCGAAAGTGAAGATGCCGGCCTGCCCGCCCGGCGCGATCTCCACGCGGGCCATCGGCGGCAGTTCGGGCAGGATCGGCAGCACGACATGCGAGGGGCACTCCGCAGTACGCAGGATCCGGACCGTGCCGGGCGGCATCATCGATTCGTACCAGTACGCCGGCCGGCCGTCTTGGTGGCGCGTGACCGGGTCGGCTGAGAGGGGCTGGCTGATCCACAGCGCCAACTGGTGCCCGGCGCGAAACACATGCCCGACCGGAAACACTTCGATATCGAAACGATAGGGCCGGCCCGGCACCAGCGGCACGATGTCGCGATGGGTGTGTCGAGGCCGCACGAGAACCGGCTGCGAGTCGACCGTGACGCTGAGCGACTTCTCCTTGTCGATCGCGTAGTGCGAGCCACGCAGCAATCCGCGTTGCAGCAGCTGGATCACGCCGTCGGCGTCCACATCGGCCAGGGCCACGTAGAAGTCGGTGTCGACCGTGGTGCTCGAGGCCCAGAACGAGACGGCGATCGGCCCGCACACCGCCAACGGCTCATCGCAGGTGAACATGTAGTAGATGCCGTCCAGGTCGGAATCCGCCTGGCCGACCGTCACGACATACGTGTCTTCGCCCCCTTCGTCCTCCGTCGGCGGACTGGTCGACAGCTGTTGCTCGTCGCGGAAGTAGTAACGCGTCCAGCGGGTCTGGGGCAGCGGAAAGTTGCTGGCCACCAGCGGCCGATTGACGGCCACCGAGTCGCGCGGGGTCTCGAAGTGCACCTGCACGCGCTGAGCGGCATCCGCATACGCCCGCGGTTCGCCCTGTCCGTCCTGCAAGGTCCAGTAGTTGAGCCACTGGAGCCGGTCTTGCGCAAAGCGCCCGACATCGCCATGGTCGCCGTTGGACAGCACCAATCGCTTGGGAACGTCGTCCGGGATATAGGTCCAGAGCCACAGGCCGCTGGGCCCCGTCTGCTCGTCCTGGTACGCGTGCATGATGTGGATCGGAGCCCGCACTCCGGCGGCAAACGCGCCCGGCGACGCGGCGGCGAACTCAGGTCGCTCGGTGGCGCTGACAAGCGAGTTCCAGAGGATGTCGCGCCCCAGATCCCACGGCGGGCGCGAGGACCAAAGGTCCTGGTATTGTTGCGGCGTCAGGCCGCGCGCCCGCCGCGCCGCTTCGCTCGAACCGAACGGGCCGGTCGGCTGGTACAGGTTCACCATCCACTCGACCGGGAACCCGGCGTTCCGCACGCCGCCGGGCCGCCCAATGTCGCGATAGATGTCGTCGAGCAGTCCGGAGACCGCCACGGCCGACAGGTGCGGCGGGTTGGTCGCCGCGACCATGAACGCCGACAGGCCGCCCCAGGAGTGCCCGTGCATCGCGACTTTGCCGTTCGACCACGGCTGCTGGACGATCCAGTTCTCAATCACCTCGTAACCGTCCAGGCCGTTGCGGTGGCTGATCGCCTGGATCGTGCCGCCCGACGCCCCGGCGCCGCGCAACGACGCCCGCACCGTCACGTACTGATCGCCAAACGCACTGGCCCGCTGCGGGACCGTCGAGCTGTCGTAGCCCTGCATCTCGAACATCGCGGGCCATTTGCGCGACGTGGAGTGCGGGTCGAATCCGCGGGGATAGCCCACGGCCAACGCGATCCGCACCCCGTCGGACATCGTGGCGTAGGTGAACTCGTGTTCGGACTCCCCGGTCGGCGCCTCCTGCGTAGTTCCCTGTGCCCACGCCGCCTGGCACCCCAGCAGCACCAAACCGAACAGGGCCACAGCGCGTCGCAACCCCATCATCGGATCGTTCACAGCCAGCCTCCTGTCGCCGTTGTCATACCCCGTGCACCCGGGTGATGTTCAACTCGTTATAATCGGTCCCGTCGCAGCGTGCAAATTGGGGCGCACGGTCGTTCGAGGCGTCGGCACCACGAAGGGCTCGGCTATGACGAAGGCGCTCAGTGCGGTCATCGGCCTGGATGTCGGGACGGGTGGCGCGCGGGCCACGGCGATCGACCTGGCCGGGAACCTGCTCGGCGAGGGCGTTGCTCGGCTGCCCGCACATGCCACGACCGTCGACGGGCCGCGCGTCGAACAGGACCCGCACGCGTGGAGCGCTGCGGCGTGCGACGCGCTGCGCACGGTGACCGGCAGGCTGCCGACTGGCGTTCGAATCGAGGGCGTGGCAGTCGACGCGACCTCCGGAACGTTTCTGTTTGTCGATGCTCGACATCGGCCGCTGACGCCCGGCCTGATGTACAACGACCAGCGCGCCGCGGATGCCGCGCCGGAAGTCGCTCAAGCGTTGGATCCCGTGTTGGCGCCGTACGGCATTCAGATCGCCACCAGCTTCGCATTGCCGAAGATCGTGCATCTCCTGCGGCAGCAACCCGGCTTGGCGGCACCCGGTCACCGCGTCGTGCATCAGACCGATTGGATCGTCGGCCTGCTGTGCGGTGTCTACGACTGCACCGACATCTCGACCGCCCTCAAGACCGGCGCGGACCCGGGCGCGCTCGCCTGGCCCCCGGTGATCGAATCCCTGGGCGTGCCGCTGCCGTTGCTGCCCCGGCTCGTCCTGCCCGGCACGCCGATCGGGCAGGTCACGGCGCAAGCCCACGCGCAGACCGGGCTCCAGGCGGGAACACCGGTGGTGGCCGGGTGCACGGACGGCACCGCCGGCTGCCTTGCATCCGGAGCGCGGGTCACAGGCGATCTGAACGTGACGCTGGGGACTACGTTGGTCTTCAAAGCGATTGCGGACCGGCCGCTGATCGATCCGCAGGGCGCCATCTACAACCATCGGCATCCGGCCGGTGGCTACCTGCCGGGGGCCGCGTCGAGCACGGGCGGCGAGTGGATTGAGACGCACTTGCCGGGCGCCGACCTGGACCTGCTGGGCCGACAGGCACTCGAACACCTGCCGACGGGCGAGCTTGTGTATCCGCTGGTCAAGGTGGGCGAGCGGTTCCCGATGGCGTGGCCGCACGCACGCGGCTTCGGGCTGGACGCGCTGCCGGACCCCGCCGTGCGGTTCGCCGCCGGCATGGAGGCCGTGGCGTACCTGGAACGGATGGGGATCGAACGGTTCGAGCAGTTGGGGCTGCCGATCGGCCCGACGATCTACGCGACCGGTGGCGGGGCGGAGAGCGACGTGTGGCTGCGGATCCGCGCGGCGGTGAGCCGCCGCACGCTGTGCGTGCCGGCCCGCGCTGGGTGCAGCGTTGGTGCCGCCGTGTTGGCGGCCATGCCGGCCACCGGGAGCTGTCAGGAAGCGGCGGCGCGCCTCGTGCGGTGGGGACGCACGATCGAGCCCTGCGCGCGGTGGGCCGACCGCTACGACGACATCTATGCGCGGTTCCGGCAAGTCATGATGGACCGCGAGAAGGCCGCGGGGTGAGTCGTGAGCATCTTCAAGCCTTGTGACGTGCGCGGCGTGGTGGGCGCGGAATGGGGCGACGCGGAGGCGCTGGCCATCGGCCGGTCGCTCGGCGCGATGCTCCGCGCGCGCGACCAGCAGGCCATTTGCGTCGGCGGTGACTTCCGCCGCTCGACGCCATCGCTCAAGGCCTCCCTGATCCAGGGCCTGCAGCAGGCGGGGGTGGACGTCGACGATGTCGGCCAGGTCCCCACGCCGGTCGTCCAGTTCGCGGCGCGGCAAGCGCGCTGTGCCAACGTCGCGATCGTCACGGCTTCCCATAACCCCGGGAAGTACAACGGCGTGAAGTTCGTCGTGAACGGCCGGCCGCCGATCCCCGAACTGATGCGGGAACTGCAAGCCCGCCTGACGCCGTCCGAGCCGCCCCCCGCGGGCGACCTGCGGTCCCGGGGCCGACACACGTCGCGCCACGTCGTGGCGGATTATGAGATCTGGGTCGTCCGGTCCGCCCGCGAACTGGTTGCAGCCACGTATGGCGCGGGCGCGTCGGAGCCGGGCGCCGTCTCCGCCGGCCCGGCGCCGCAGCGCGTGGCCGTCGATGCGATGGGCGGCGCGTTTACCGAGATCGCGCCGCGCGTGCTGGCCGCCGCGGGCTATGGCATCCTGACCGTCACGCCGCATATCGATCCGGCTTTCGCGCAGCGCGACCCGAATCCCGCTCAGGACCGCAACCTGCGGCAGCTGGTGGACGCCGTGCGGGAGGGACAGGCGGACCTTGGCATCGCGCTGGACGGCGACGGAGACCGCGTGATCTTCGTCGACCACGACGGCGGCATTGCCCGGCCGGAACAGATCGCCGCGCTGTTGGTCGAGCGGTGTTATCGTGGCGGCACCGTCGTGTACGACCAGAAATGCGCATCGATCGTGCCCCGGACCGTGCGCGCCCACGGCGGTGAACCGGTCATCCAGCCGAGCGGGCACGGGTTCATCAAGACGACCATGCTCGACCGGCGCGCCGAGCTGGGGGTGGAGGTAAGCGGGCACCATTTCTTCGGAGCGCTCGAGGGGGGCGACGACGGACTGTTCACAGCGCTGTTCGTGCTCGAGCTGCTCCGCCGAGTGCCCTCCTCGCTGCGCGCCCAACTGCAGCGGATCGGGTGGCCGAGCATCACGCCGGACCTGCGGGTGCCGCTGCGCGGCGACAGCCGGGCCGTACTCGAATCGATCGCCGCACACTGCGGCGGTGACATCAGCCGGCTGGACGGCGTGCGCGCGCAGTACGCCGATGGTTGGGCACTGGCCCGCGCCTCGATCACCGAACCGGCTATGACGTTCCGCTTCGAGAGCGATGACCCCGCGCAGCTGCAGCAGGTGATCGACCGGTTCCTGGCCGGGGCACCTGAATTGCGCGAACCGTTGAGGCTGTCGCGTTCTGCGTCCGTCGCCGGAAGTCTTGCCCGATCCCCGTCCGGCGGACTCCAGCCGTGACGCACCACGGCCTGATCTTCGCTATACTCACGGTAATCCGGTGGTGCGCCGTACGCGCATGGCACGCGACACCCGGGCGCCCGCTCATACACACACTGCCCTAGAAAGGTCCTGACATGAAACGTGCTCGTACCGGGAAGATGTCGCGCCGCGAGATGATCCGGAAGACGGCCATCGGGTTGAGCCTGCCCGTGTGGGTGCCGCGATCGGTACTAGGCGGCTCCGCCGGCCCGGCGCCCAGTGCGCGCGTCACGGTGGGCGCCATCGGCGTCGGTGGCCGCTGCAGCATGCTGCTCGATCAGCTGCCGGAAGACGGCCGGATCGTCGCGTTGTCCGACTGCAACCTGCCGCGCGCCGAAGCGTACAAGGCCAAGCAGCAGGCGGATTGGCCCATCTATCAGGACTACCACGAGCTGCTTGCACGCAAGGACATCGATGCCGTGATCGTGGGGACGGGCGAGTTCCAGCGCGTCCTGCCCTGCATCCACGCCTGCCAGGCCGGCAAGGATATCTATGCCGAGAAACCCTTGACGCTCTATATCCACGAAGGCCGCGTGCTGGTCGAGGCCGTGCGCAAGTACGAGCGCGTGTTCCAGGTCGGATCGCAGCAGCGGTCGATGGAATTGAATCGGATCGCCTGCGAACTGGTCCGCACGGGCGGGCTGGGCAAGGTCAAGGAAGTGCGCGCGGTGAACTACCCCGGCCCGCAGGACGCACCCGGACAGCCGCTGCCGGAACAGCAGGTGCCGACCGGCTTGAACTGGGACGTGTGGCTCAACCAGGCGGCGATGCGGCCGTACCATCAGCAGTGGCTGAGCTGGATGGCATGGCGCGATTTCTCGGGCGGCGAAATGACCAACTGGGGCGCGCACGGTATCGACCAGGTCCAGTGGGCGCTGGGCATGGACGACGCTGGCCCGGTGGAGATGTGGCCCATCACTGAGGGCTCCAACGGCCAGGTGGGGATGCGGTATGCCAACGGCGTCCCGCTGAACTTCGTGCTGAAAGACGCGCCCATGGGCGGCGCCATCTTCATCTGCGAGAAAGGCAAGATCGAGATCAACCGCAACAAGTTCACCTCCAACCCGCCCGAGATCGCCCGGGAACTGCTTAAGAAAGTCGACGAGGCCGATGAGGAAACGAAATGGGCCGATAGCACGGCGCTCTGGCAGGCCCGCTGGCACCTGCAGAACTGGATCGACTGCATCCGGACCCGCGACCTGCCCGTCGCGGACGTCGAGATCGGGCACCGCTCGATCTCCGTCTGCCACCTGGCGAACATCACGCGCCGGCTGGGCCGCAAGCTGCGTTGGGACCCGCTGACGGAGACCTTCCCGGACGACCCGGAGGCCAATACGATGGTCAGGCGGCCGCGCCGCAAGGCGTACGAACTGCCGGCCTTGAGCTGATCCGCGCGGCTCGCGCCGCCACGCGCGCGGCGGGCTCACATTCCCCGGGAAGCCGTGGCACGAGCCGACGAAAAAACCGTCTCCCCGCGTGGGAGAGACGGTTAGTGACTGTCATCCGTGTGCAACCCGCTCATGCGTCGGCGGCGGCGTTGGGCATCTCCATGGTCTTCGATTCCAGACCGGCCTTCGCCAGGATGTAGTAGAGCACGATCCCCACCACGAATGCCGCGACGGGCGGACAGGGCACCTTACCGGCCATGGCCGGGATGAAATTCGCGGCACCCACCACGAACCCCACCAACCAGGAGATCCAGCCGGCCGGATTGAAGCCGCCCCGCGGGCCGGCCCATTTCCGACCCGCCAGCAGGTAGTCGGCGACCATCGCACCACAGACGGGCCCAAACGATGCGCCAATGATCTCGAAGACCCGCACGGCGTTCCCCGCCCAGCCGGTGGCCGCCAGAACGATCGCCACCAGCGTACCGATGCCGCAGGAGATGAACGGATTCACCTTCGGCATCGTCGTCTTGAAGCTGTTGGCGGCGATGAACGACGAGAAGCAGCACGACGGGAAGGCCGCGATCGCCAGCATGTACATGAAGATCGCCGAGACTTTGGAGCCGACAATTCCATCCATCAAAGCGGTCGCCTGCAGGACGCCGGGATGCGTGACCTTCCCGGCGCCGTAGGCCCCCGCCACGATCAACAGCGCGAGCCCGCCGGCTACAATCGTGGCACCGGCCACGCCAACCAGACCGCCCCACTGCACATCCCGCGCGTCGCGATTGTTCATGCCGAAATCCGCACCTGCCGCCCCGGCAGTCGCGAAGAAACCGACGATGTAGGTCCCCAGGAGCAGTATCACCCCCAGGCTCGTCAGCGCCGGCTGAGCGACCAGCGACGCCCCCTCCTTCGGCACAAACTCCTTGCCCGCGCTGATCACGGTCTCCGGGTTGAAGCCCGCGATGCCCCCGACCGTGGCCGCAAACAACACGATCAGGACGGCGAAGGGGATCAGCGGCAGGAACGTGGCGACACGCGCCACGTACTGGATGCCTTTGAGCCCCATGAACACGGCAGCGATCGCCCAGAGCGCACACACGATCATGTGGGCAGGCGTTCCCGGACCCTGCCCAAACGGCTTACACAGCAGGATTCCCGCGAAGAAGGCATTCACCGCCACCCAGCCAAACTGCAAGACGCCCATCAAGAAGCCGGGCATCAGGAAACCGCCGACCACGCCGTAGGTCGAAGTGCCCACAATGTACAACGGCAGCCCGGTCTTCATGCCCAGCAGGCCCGGCACATAGTAGAACAGGAAGTGGCAAACCAGCGCGGCCAGGATCAGGCCCAGGAACGCGACGAGCAGACCTTGCCCCAACGTGCCTCCGGCGAACCGGGCAACCCCCGGCGCCGCGTTGGCGTCCAACGCCGCACCCATCGGCACCTCGTGCCAGAACACGAACCACAGCATGATGCCCGCGTACGTCTGGGCCGTGCTCTTATACCACGGCACACGATTGGCCAGCGGCACGGGTCGAGCAGACGCGACATAATCCGGAAGATGCGAAGCCATGTGAGTCCCTCCCTACGTGGCTCGGCCGAGCCACGGCCCAAGCGGAATGCGGCAAACGGGAGGCGGATACGTCGCGGTCACCACCTGCCTGCGCGCAGGCGGAACCTGCGGATCTCGCGTTGCGA
>JBPOJB010000015.1:0-14975 GCA_052034005.1 Planctomycetota bacterium
GCGGTCCCTGCACCCCAGGCGCCACCGTCCTTCGGCGCGGGCTCAGGCGCCAGCCGCCGGTGTCTAGCGCGCGGGCCGCCGTCCGCCTGGCGGCGGACTCTGGCCCTGCGGTTACACAGACCAGCGGACGGCGCGCTGCACAACCGTCCGCACCCTGCACCCAAGCGCCACCGTCGTCCGCCGCGGGCTCAGGTGCCGGCCGCCGGTGTCCTGCGCGCGGGCCGCCGTCCGCCTGACGGCGGACTCTGGCCCTGCGGTGACACAGGCCAGCGGGCGGCGCGCTGCACAACCGTCCGCACCCTGCACCCATGCGCGACCGTCGTCCGCCGCGGGCTCAGGTGCCGGCCGCCGGTGTCCAGCGCGCGGGCCGGCGTCCGCCCGACGGCGGACTCTGGCCCGGCGGTTACACAGACCAGCGGCCGGCGCGCTGCACAACCGTCCGCATCCTCCTCCCAGGCGCCACCGTCGTCCGCCGCGGGCTCAGGTGCCAGCCGCCGGTGTCTAGCGCGCGGGCCGCCGTCCGCCTGACGGCGGACTCTGGCCCTGCGGTTACACAGATCGGCGACGCGGCTGCCGGCACGATGGTGCCGAGGTTGCAGACACTCTGTTTTTTGACTCTTCAGCCCGCGGCGACCGAGGCTGAGGCGGGTTCGACACGCGGCTGCCGCCGGCTGTGGGACGAAGAGACCGAGTCGTTCGCGCTGGAGGCGGTCCGAGGAGCGAGGGTCTACGTGATGATCAAGGGGGCGTTGGAGCCGGTCGGGCACTCAGTTGCAGCCACTGCGTGCACGATGAGCGTGGTGGAGGTGAAACGCGGGTGACCGAGACAGGGCCACGATCGCGAAACCGCTACGTGAAAGCGCGACGGCAAGCCGCAATGCCTTTGAGATGCTGCAGCTCCATCCGCTCGGCGAGCACCGGTGAGCGTCGCCGCCCGCCCCACGGCATGGCCGAACGTGGCCTCGAAGACCGATGGCGTCCCGTTTCCGCTTGTCTGCGGCACTCTGCTCAAAAGGTTACTTTGTCCTGGATTGAGGCCAGACTACGAGAAGACCGTTCACGTCGCGCAGCACCAGGTGCCTCCCACTTGCGGAGAACTCGAAAGCAGCGGCGTGAAACTCCGAATGCGCCGGTACGTGACGGCTGGCTTCGATCAGCCTGGCCAGTTGCTGGCCCGTCTCCAGCGACCACAGCGTCACCACGCCAAGGGAATCGGCAGCGGCAAGCGTTCTGGCGTCCCGCGTTATCGCGATGGCCCGGATGGGCCGGTTCTCCACATCTTGCAGAACCATCCGATCGACGCCGCTCACCACGTCCTTAATGTGGACCAACCCCGCTGGGGTAGCCAGCGCCACGTTCTCACCCCGGGGGTCCCACACGCACGCCTCCGCCATGCAGTTCCAGAGAGCGCGGCCGCTGCGCGTGTCGTAGAAAGTTATACGGGCACCCACACTCAGCTGGCCATCGTCGAGGGTACCTATCGCCACGACCCCGCCCTGCGGCGAGAAGCCGTAGGATCGCACGGTGTTTGGCGCAGCCCGCTCAATTGTCAGCTCGGCAGTTCGCTGCCCGCTTGGCACACGCCAGACTCCGTACGAAGTGGACGACCGAGGCGCCAGCAACAGGCTCCCGTCCGGCGCGAAGCTCGGCAGTTCAGAGTCGCAGTAAGCCACGTCGATCCGCGCCAACTCGGCGCCCGTGATCGCGTCCCACAGTCCGACGTGTCGCATCTTCGGAGGTTCAATGCCGGCAGACTCCTCTTGATAGTCCGACAGTAGCGGGCTAACGTCCGAAGCCCCCGCGATGTCGAGGTTCGCGGGACGCGTTTGGGGATTGGACGCTCCCGGAGCACTCGGCGCGCTGGTCTCTGTTGAGTCCACGATTGCACCCACGGTTCGTCCATCCGGTGATAGCCACACGACCTCGATGGCTCCCATAACAGGGTTGGTTCTCGTGACTGCAGTGCCATTCTCGCCGAATCTCCAAACCAGCAACCGATTATCCCGGCCGACCAGCGCGGCGACGCTCTTCTCCCGAGCAAATACCGCCCGGCACGGCGTGATTGCATCATCGCGCACCAACGAGAGCTGATCGTCTTTGCCGGGCGCTAGAAAGCGTGCCTGGCCTTTTTCGGCCACCATCAGCAAACCGGTCTGCTCTTGCCATGACGAACATGATTCGGTGGCCGGATCGTACCGCGGTTCAGTCACTTCGGAGGCGTGGATGGACAGGAGTCCGACTCGCGTCGGTTCGACGATGGCAACATGATTCCCGTCGGGTGAGACGTCGCACTGAGTCGCGGGCACTGCCAACAGTCGACGACAGATGCCCCTCTCGGCGTCGTACACTTCGGTGCCACGACTCACGCGGTGAATTGCCAGTCGGCGGCCGCTGGGCGAGAAGGCCAGGGAAGCGACAGTTCCTTCGCCGGCCGGCAATCGGGCGTACAGTTCGGCGGAATCGACGTTCCACACTTCGCCCGTACCGTCCGGGTGCATCACCGTCAAGTATTTTCCATCTGCGGAGAACTCCGCCAGCGGGCGCTGCGGGGGTGACGACACGTCCACTGGCAACTCGCGACGCAGATCTGGCAGCACTGCTTCCCAACTCGGCCGTGGATCCCGAACGTAGCGCCATGTTTCGATATTGAACGCCGTGACCAAAGCCACGGCCGTACCATCGCCGGCCACGGCCAGACGATCCTGTTTGTCGAGCACCTCCTGACGAGTCTCCATCACGACGGCACCCGATCGTCGCTCGCGAACGGAAAGAATCAGCGAGCCCTCGACTGGATCGAAGACGAATCCTGAGTCCGTTGCACCTGGCTCTTCTTCAAGAGCAATTGACTGACGATTCGCCGTCTCTAGCGCCAACGGTATTTCCTCTTGTCCCTCGCTCTTCGCCACGGTGCGCAGGACAAGAACATGTTCATTGTCTTGACAGAACCAGAGCTTGTCGCCTTGAAAGCGGCATAGTTCCCTGCAGGTTCCCGCGTCCCAGATAGCGGCTTCCCCAGGACGCTGAATGACAAGTGCCTGATTGTCGGGAGCAAACGCCACGGGGGTGCCGGAGTCCGCCGCGGCACCGGCAAGGCGCGCAACCTCGTTGCCTGTAGCTGACTGGCAGATCACTACATCCTCTGCAACGCAGAGGGCCAGCAGCCGGCAGTCTGCAGAGAACAGGGGGAGTCCGGATTGTGCCTCGTGGGATGCGATCAGCGCGCCCTGTGGATCATCCACGCGCCACCAGAGAACTTGGCCACCGGCGGAAACCACCGCGTACTGTCCGTTCGGCGAGAACCCAATCTCCCACAAGACCGCCTTGGCTCCAATCAGGTTCCGAAGATGACGCCCGGTGGCGGCATCCCGCAGTCTCGCCACACAGCCGGAGTCGGTCGAAACAAGCCATCGCCCGTCGGGCGAGAAGCGACCGCCTGGAAAGGCCGCTCGCATCGTTCCCTGCGGGAGACTCCACGACTTTCGCGCGCCAAGTCGATCCGGATCCGACGGCGCCAGCAAGAGGGCACGCTCATTGACAGAGAACTGCAGCGGCTGAGGATCGCACAAGTGAGACGGCGGATCGCGACCGATCTCGACCTGCGCATACGTCTTGCCCGAGGCAACGTCCACAACCTGAGCCCTGCTGACTTCGCGCGGGACCAATACGGTTCCTTCTACGAACCGAGACGAGCCACTATCCTGCAGCACGAGACTCGCTTCCGCTGGCGGCTCGGCGGCAAGGATCGTGATGCCGCTATTCTGGTTGCCGGCGGCCAGGAGTTGACCATCCGGCGAGCAAGCCAAGGCACCGGTCAGAGCGACTTTCCCATCGCCGCCCAGCTTTCGGATCTCCTGACCGGTGGCCGCATCGCGGATACCGATTGCGCCGATCTCGAGCACGGCCAGCGTCCGGCCGTTGGGCGACACAACCATGTCTTCCCACATGTACCGGAAACCACCGTACACACGCCACTTCAGCTCGCCGGTGGCTGAGTCCCAAGCATACAGGTGGACCCCCTCGTCCACAGCCAACAGGAAGAAAAGGCGGCCGTCCGGGGAGAACTGCCCACGACAAGGCTCATGCAGGGCTGACAGGAACAATCGCGCAGCTCCCGTTTGCGTGTCGCAAAGCACGGTCTTGTGCGTCGTCAAATGGGCCACCACAGAACCGTCAGGAGAGAGCCGGGGCGACGTGTATCCGCCTTGCGCTACGGGGTTCGCTGTGGACTCCCATGGCGATAGAGGATTCCAGTTGTCCTGCGTTTCCCCGGCAGCCATCCTGGGCACAGCCCAGAACTTAATGACCGCCGGAGCATCGGGAGGCGAGTCCCCATCCGCGGTGGGCGTGACAACCGAGATCACGCGATGATTATCAGGCATGAAAGTCACGAATTCCTGACCGGCAAGCGTCCCCGCGAGCCGGCCAGACACGACATCCCAGAACCGCGCTCCATCTTCCGCATGCGAAAGCAGAAGTGTACCGTCGGGCGAAAACTGGACACGCCCGATCCGGCTCGCATGTCCCTTCAGGGACCGCTTCAGCTCGCCGGCATGCATGTCCCACAAGTCAACGGTTCCGTCGTCGTTACCGGACGCGAGCCATGTGCCGTCGGGAGAGAAGTCCAAGGCGGTCACCTGGGAGGAGGGCCCGGCCAGAGATAGGTATTGACGTTCCGCCAACCGCTTATAGAGCCCCCACGCGAAATCGCGGAATTCACTCGGACAACGTGCGGGATCGGTTAGAATCCTCAGACAAGAGCTCGGGTCATCTCGCCAACCGTGTGCAGCGTAAGCCAACTGCTGCTGGTAGATCGCCAAGCGTGCCAACCGGCGTTGCTTGTCAACCTCGGAAGTACTGGCCACAGTGCCTGGTGGTTCCCCCTGCTCGGCCCGAGGGCTGCCTTGTTGCGGAGCCACGCGAGCGTCGGCCGGCTGCTGGGGACGTTGTTGCGCCCCCCAGACGATCATGGTCCAGACCGTCATGCTCGCAACGACGGTGGCAACGATGGTCGTCGCCGAGACTCGCCCAGACAGGCAGGACCCATGGAAACGCCAACGGCTGAGTCGATCATTATGGTCCACAGCGGTTTCTCCCGACGAACGCCGTATTCGGCTGGCTCCCTTGAATTCACTCCGCGCCTGACTGGGTGCACGCTGAAGTCGTAACGCCAAAGGCCACGTTGTCGATCGCAACAATTTCGTCGCCATGTTCCAGTCCCATGTGTCAGGCTGCCGAGCCGCGTCGGACCGAGTCGACGTGCATACCATAATGGCGTTCGCCTCCAAAGTGATTGTCAATTCGCACCTGGTGCCCGGAGAACCTCAGGTATGGTTGCTGTCGTTCGGCCGGGCTATGTCCCAGCAACGGCCCTGCCGCGCTGAGTTGCGCCAAGACAAACACAACAACGACCCGCGATAATGCTCGTCGGGAAACCATGGTTAGGCCTCCCTCGTTATCTTGCGCTGGTTCGCGACCACCCGCTCAATCGAGAACGCGAGTTCTTCTTCAAGCGCATTTGAGTCGGTGTTGGGGGCAAGAATCTGGGACACGCCGACACGTCGCGGCACACGGTCAGGATCGCCCGCGAGGTTCGATTCCGCATGGGCACAGCATGTGGTCGTTTGACAACAAGATGGTGCGGGAGATATCCTCCCTCCGAGGGGCCGCATGTCGATGCCGGAGCAATTCGACCAGCCCTGTGTCGAGCAAGCCGCGCGGTCAGCTGCTGCTCAATCCAGCAGATCTTACATTCGCCGTGGGGCAAGAAAACCCTCCTTGACGTGGACTTGCCCTGCGCCGAATGCCCCAGGGCATCACCACGCGGGTTGCGCCCGGCGCGCTGCCGCCCAGATACTTCATCTCTACCGACTGCCGGCCGGAGATGGCCGCTCAGAGCCGCTCGTATCCAGCGGATGGATCGTGGAGCGCGGCCGCAGACCGCTGAAAGCTGAGGCGGGACGACAGCTGGTACAGCTCATCGGTGCTGCGGATCGCCGGGCGCCTGCCGATCAGGTGGAGAAAGACATCCTTGAGCAGCAGCGCGTCTTCGAGCGCCCGGTGCGTTTCGTCGTCGATCAGCCGCAGATGCCGGCCGATCGTCTCCAGCTTGTAGTCGGGCAGGTCCAGCCTGCGGCGGGCCAGGGTGCACGTGTCGATCACCGGATGCGCCGGGCCGGCCTGCCTCAGGCGACGGAACGCCACCGACAGGAATCGGATATCGAATCGAGCGTTGTGGGCCATCAGAACGACCGGCGTGTCGCCCAGAAACCGCGCGAAACGCGGCAGGACGTCGCCGATGACGGGCTGCCCCGCCACCATCCGGTTGGTGATGCCGTGGATTTCGGTTGCCCGGGCCGGAATACCGCACCGGGGATCGACCAACTGCTGGAACGTGTCGAGCACGATCCCGTTGCCACGGAACCGGACAGCACCGATCTCGACGATCTGGGCGCCGACCGGGTGCAGGCCCGTAGTCTCCAGGTCGAAGGCGATGAACTCCGCCTGGCTGAGAGTCTTGACTGCTTGGCTC
Organism: Planctomycetota bacterium; assembly: GCA_052034005.1. Classification (GTDB taxonomy): domain Bacteria; phylum Planctomycetota; class Planctomycetia; order Pirellulales; family Pirellulaceae; genus JAAYDI01. The sequence continues at coordinate 6,530 of JBPOJB010000015.1, forward strand.
ATCCCCTTCCCCTCGACCGCTCGATCCGAGCCGTCCCGAGCCGCAAACCACCTGCTGCAGCGCCGGGCCTCTGTTCAACACATGTCCCACTGCGGTACACGACAGCCGTCACGCCGCCGTGGCAGTCGAACGATAGTTTCTCCCCGGTATCCTCGACCTGCAAGACCAATCGCCGCATGAAGGCCAGGCCGCGCGCCGCCGCCGGTTGATCCAGCACATGCGGTGTCGCGTTCAACAGCGGGCGCGGCAGACAGACCACGCACTTGGTCTTGGCCCTGGTGACCGCCACGTTCAGCCGGTTCAACTCGTAGATGAAGTCGGCCTCCTGCATGGCAAACTCGGGATCGGCGACGCCGTAGCTGACGATGACCGCGTCGGCTTCCTGCCCCTGCATCTTGTCCACCGTGTCCACAAACGGCGTATGCTCCCACGTGCGGGACTCCTGGAGCGCACGTTGAATTGTGCGTATCTGCGCTCGGTGAGGACTGACGATGAAGGCGCCGTGACGGAGGAGACCGCACCCTGGTCTGAGCGATCTTGGATGGGGAAGGTGTCTGTTGCTGTTCGAACCACTGCACTCTTCTCCCTTCTTCCCTTCTGCACTCTGCACTCCTTGTTCTGCACTCTGCACTCGTCTTCTTCGAATGAGGAAGCACGAATGACGCGCCGGACGTTCGTACGAGCGTTATCTTCGGTTGGCCGCCTGAGCTCTTCGAGCTTCGGGTTTCGTCATTCCTTCGTGCTTGGGTGTTTCGAGCTTCGTCATTCTCACCCGTGAGGGCCGAATCGCGCACGGCCATTTGGGGCCGTCCCGTTGGGACTCGGGTCTGGTGGGTGCACGCGACCCAGGGCTGCGGCCCGGCTTGCACGGCTCGCCGGGCCTGCGCCCTGGGCTGTGATACAGTTGTCCCTTCGGGACGGACGAGACTGCACCCTGGTCCGAGCGATCCTGGATGGGGAAGGTGTCTGTTGCTGTTCGAACCACTGCACTACTTTGCCTTCTTCCCTTCTGCACTCTGCACTCTGCACTCTGCACTCCTTGTTCTGCACTCTGCACTCGTCTTCTTCGAATGAGGAAGCACGAATGACGCGCCGGACGTTCGTACGAGCGTTATCTTCGGTTGGCCGCCTGAGCTCTTCGAGCTTCGAGCTTCGTCATTCCTTCGTGCTTGGGTATTTCGAGCTTCGTCATTCTCATCCATGATGGCCGAATCGCGCACGGTCATTTAGCCCACACATGCTACTGCCGGCTTTTTGATAATACGGCTCGTCCGGCGACGATAGCCTGTTCAGGTAGTCTTCCCGGTTCTGTGCTCGCCCCCTCACTTCTGCAATCTGTACATCACGGACCACACCGCGTGGAGCGCGTCCTCATAGTCTCTCTCGTCCGCGCCCTGGTACCTGCCAACCTCCGACTTGAAGTTGTCGTAGTCCAAGTCCTCGCTCAACCCGACAAGCACCTGGGACCAAACGGACTTGTCCACGAAGATGCGATAGGCGTAGTCGGTGCCCGTGAACTCCTGGACATCGCACGGCGCCAGGAGAGCGGGGAACCGTTCCTTGAGCGCATCCAGGTGGCGGCGAACCCGCGCCCGTACCATGATCCGATCAGGATCGACCGGCCGATCGTGACGACCGTCGCCTTGCCGGGCACATACGGCGCTGTAGAAGCCGTATTTCGTGAAGATCCACATCTGTCCCTCGCAATAGTCTCTACGCGTGTGCCGGCGGGAGTCATCTGGCAAGAAGCAACCGATCGACGTCCCATAGTTTAACAGTCAGGTCGTCGCCGCCCGACGCGAGCCGTCTGTCATCGGGCGAGAACGCGACCGACATCGATTCGCCCTGATGGGCACGCCACGCGAGCAGCCGGCGGCGCGCGGGCAGGTCCCACAACACGATATTCCCGTCGGCGCCCGCGGACGCGAGCAGTCGGCCGTCGTGCGAGCACGTCGCGCACCACGCCGGACCCTCGTGAGCCGGCCACGCCGCCTCCTGTGCGTACGTCTTGATATTCCAGATTCGGACCAGCCCGTCGGCGCAGTCTCCGGCAACCAGGTCGCCCGCCGGGAGCATGACCAGGCTGTTGATCTGCACATCGCAGGTCACCGCTGTGCGCTGCGTGCGGTGAGCCACATCCCAGATGCGCAGCACGCCGTATTCGTCGCCCGAGATGAGCGTCGTGCCGTCGTCCGAGAAGACCAGCGCTTGCACCCACGCGTCGTGGCCCACCAGCTCGCCCACGTTCTGCCGAGTCGCCATGTCGTACAGGGCGATGGGGTCATCGTGCAAAGCGGCGGCGAGCAGCTCGCCGGATCGGGAGAACGCCACATGGTGGCCCTTGAGCCGAGCCACCACGGTTTTCGCCGCCATGTCCCACAGTTTCAGCAAGTCGTTCTCGGCCGCGGTCGCGAGCAACTTGCCGGAACTGTCGAGCGCCAGGGCGGGGCCCGTGTCGTCCCCCTGGACCAGCCGGTACGCCAGCCGGCCCGCCGCGAGATCCCACACGAGCACCAGCTGATCGTCATCGCTCGACACGATCTGATGGCCGTCCGGCATGAAAGCCAGGCACTCGACCGTATTGCCATGCCCGACCAGCGACATCGCCGGTTCGATCGCGGCGACGGCGGTCGGCGGCTTCGATGTGGATATCAACCCGCCTGCCTCGCCCCCATCGCCGCGCGGCCAGAAGAACCAAGCCGCCGCAGCTGCCAGCACGGCCAACGCGGCGGTGCCCCCTGCGAACCACGCGCGGCGGTCGGGCCGTGAGGACGCACGCCGCGGTTCAACCAGGGGCACGTAAGGCACCACATCCAGTGCGGATTCCGCATCGTCCTCCTCTTGCCCCGCTGCAGGATCACTGTGCAACAGCGGCATGAGTGCACTGAGCAGCTCGTCGGCCGAGCCGAACCGATCCTCCGGCCGCTTGGCGACCAGCTGCTGGAAGATCTCGTCCAGCTCCGCCGGCACGTCCGGTCGCACGCCGCTCAGCGAGGGAGGCACGGCTTCGCGGTGGGCGAGCAGGCAGTCGAGCCACGAGCTGCGCTCGTACACGTGCTGGCCGGTGAGCAAGTGGAAGAGGCAGCAGCCGAGGCTGTACAGATCGACGCGGTGGTCGATCTCGCGGCCACTCTCCGCCTGTTCGGGCGCCATGTAGCCGACGGTGCCCACCACCTGGTCCACCTGGGTCAGCGGCTCCCCGGGGTGCTCCGACAGGATGCCGAGCGCCGGGTTCGTGATCCGCGCGAGCCCGAGGTCCAGGATCTTGATCGTGCCCTGGCGATCGCGCAACAGGTTCGACGGTTTGATGTCCCGATGGATGATCCCCGCCGCATGGATCGCACGCAGGCCACGCGCAGCCTGGGCGATGTACTCGACCGCCTCGGCAACCGAGAACTGGTGGCCGCGTTTCAGCAGGTCGTGCAAGGTTTCACCTTCCACCAGTTCCATGACCAGGTACAGCATGCCGTGAGCCTCGCCCGCATCGTATGCCCTGATGATGTTCGGATGGGACAACTGGGCGATCGTCTTGATTTCGCGCTGGAAGCGCGGCACGACACCCTCCTTGTCCGCCACGTCCGCTCGCAGTCGTTTGAGCGCCACGCGCCGATGCATTGGACGATGCAACGCCAGGAACACATGTCCCATGCCGCCCTGCCCGATCGGCTCGAGCACCAGGTAGTCGCCGAGGCACAGGCCGTGCCACTGGCCCTGGAGCAGTTGATCGCGCTGGTACGGCGTGAGCCGGCCATCGTCCACCAAGCGGCGGGCGAGTCGTGCCACATAGACGTCGTCTGCCTCGGTCGGGTGGTCCGACCTCAGGCGCAGGAGCTCCGCTTGCGGCAACACCGCCAGGCTGCGCAGACCGACCAGGAATTCGTCGAGGGACACCACGGCAGCCGACTCCACAGGGGCCCGGGAGACGATGCCGTTAGCTTATCGCCGCGGTCCAGGTCCGGCAAGCAATGCAGCGGCCATGGCATTCCAGAAACGAATACGCGTGCCGACGCGTCTGTGACAGTCGCCGCGAAAACGGTACATTGGATCGCGCGATTCAGGAGAGACCGACGTGGACGAAGACAGCGTGCACTTGCGACTCAGCCGCATCTCCACGGTCTGGACGCTCGTCGCCGAGGCCGGCCGCGGACCTGCGCTCGACAGGCCCGATCCGCGATTGGCGTTGATCCAGCGTTATCAAGGGGCCGCCTACCGCTACCTCCTGGCCGCGGTGCGCGACCCGGACGTCGCCGACGAACTCTTCCAGGAGTTTGCGCTGCGTGTCGTCCAGGGTCGGTTCGCGCGCGCGGAGCCGACCAAAGGCCGCTTCCGCGATTACCTCAAATCCGCGCTGATCAATCTGATCACCGATCACCGCCGGGCGCGACAGAGACGTTCGTCGGCAGTCGCCCCGCCGCTGTTCGAGGCTGTGGCTGTGGCCGCGGATCGGGGGCCGGACGATCTGGACGCATCGTTCGTGGCCAGCATGCGGGACGAATTGCTGGCCCGGGCCTGGGCGCATCTAGCGCAGACTGAGCAGCAGGGCGGCCCGCGCCATTACAGCCTGCTCCGTTTCCGCGCGGACCACCCTACGCTCAACTCCGCCGAAATGGCGGACCAGCTCAATGCAGAGTCGCGCTCGAAGAACCCCTGGACCGAGACCGCGCTGCGGAAGGCCCTGCAGCGTGCACGCGCAGCATTCGCGGACTTCCTCGTGGCGGACGTCGCGCATTCGCTCGGCCATCCCACGGCTGAACAGCTGCGGCAGGAACTCGACGATCTGGGCCTGCTCACATACTGCGTCGCGGCGATCGCCCGCCGCCATCCGCCGACACTCTAACGTGTTGGGGCAAAGCCTTTTGCGCAAACGGGGACGCCCCCCAAAACCGTGCTCCCGAATTCCTGTCACACATTGCGCTTAGCCCGTAGTAGAGAGCGGTGGGAGGCCCGGGCAGCGACCTGCGGCCGACCGGATTCTGCTTGTTCTCCAGGTAGCCAAACGCGTCCTCGAAAAACCAAGGAGCCACGAACCATGAGACACGCAAATCGCTGGCAGATGACAGGGTTGGGACTGATGGTGGCCTGCATCATGGGCGCCGTTCCCCGCACCGTTTCCGCCGAAGGCCCTCAACGCACTTCGTCCGGTACGAACCACGTCCCGGCAGGGAAAGCAAAACCGTCCGATCCGCAGGTCGTGCGAGCGCCCGAGGCGCCGAACCCCGCGCCCGGATCGCAGAAATCCAACCAGATGCCTGCCAAGCCCCAGCCGAGCAACAAGGGCGGCGGCTCATGGGTCATCGTGCCCAAGGACAGCCCTAACAAGGGCGGCGGCTCATGGGGCATCGTGCCCAAGAACAGCGATGCGGCTGCCAGCGGCACCAAGAGCCCCGGATTCGGGCAGGCGCCACCCAGCAAGAGCCTTCCTGAACCCAATAGCAACGAACCGGAACGCGTGCGAGCGCCGGAGGCGCCGAACGCCGCGCCAGGGCAGACACCGAACCCCGCGCCCGGACCGCAGGAATCCAAGCAGAAGCCTGCCAAGCCCCAACCCACCGTCGACGACTGGGTCGCAGCCGCGGGCGCCATCGTGGGTATGGCCTCCAGCATGATGGGCGGCGGGAACGCGGGTTACGGTGCCCCGAGCTACGACGGAGCGGATTACGGCGCGGCCGGTAACGCGTCGCCCGAAGCGGACGCGTACCCCCCGCTTGTCGATGCGGACGCCGGCGAGGTGCCGACCAATCCGCCGCCAGCCGCTCTGATGCGCATCGCCATCGTCAACCCGACGGATAACGAAGTCACGCTGCACTTCCTGCTCGATGGTCAACCCCAGACACTCGAAGCAGGCATGCGGATCGACTACACGGTCACGCGCCCTGTCCTGATCAAGTTCAGTCGAGGGGCACAATTCGGTGTGGGCCGCTACCGGCTGGACGAGCACCTTTACAAATTCCGATCGACCGACCACGGATGGGAACTGTATCGATCGCCCTACGTCGAGGCGATTCAGCAGTAGGCCGGTGACCGTGGGACAGCCATTTCGCCGGTCACGGTCTGACGACAATACCACGCTCAGAAAACCGTGCTCCTAGACACCCATTCCGCGAGGGCAATAGCCATGGGTACCGTGCACAAGAGAGAGATCGTCGGAGCAATTGCGATCTCGGTCGCCATCGCCGTCGGCGCGAAGCCGAGCGTCTGTACCGCTCAGCGAGCGCCGCTCCGGGTAGCTGGTAACCCGCAGACTCAGGCCACTGTCATAGCCCGACCGACCATGGTGGCCGGACAGGTGGACCGATTAGTGGCCAGGCAGCCGCAGCCGGGCGCAGCAGACATTCAAGACCATCGACCGAGCGCTCGGCCGGGCGCAAGCCGGCCGGCGAGCCGCCCCGCTTTCGCGGCGCCGCTGTGGTTTCCGGCCAAGGCACTGCCGCCATTGATCGTCAACACGCAGCCCGTGCCGCCGCAGAAACCGGCCCTGTCCCGTCAGGGAGTCGTGAATCGCAATCCGGTAACGCGCCCGGTCAATGCCCGGCCCAGTGTTACCGTGACGCGGCCGGGTGCGGCCGGCGCTCCGATCGCCCGGCCGTCCTCCGGGATCATCTCAGCCACCAGGTCCCCGGCCGACGGCGGACGGCACGACAGCTCGAGACTCATACCGGCGCTCACGCCGCTGGTCCCCAATAGCAGTCTGTCGCGCGATGCAGCGCCGGCCAACGCAACTGCCAAGTACGTACAGCCCAAAGGCCCGCTGACCATCACCAGTCAGCATGTCTACACGTCACATTCTGGCCTGTTCCTCAGGAAGAACGCGACGACTCAGGACGGGGAGCAATTCGTAACCTTCGAGCGCCTGACAGATGAGCAGATGAAGCAATTCGCCAAGGACACTGAGTGGGCCAACCGGAAATACTGGCGCATGCAGTTCATCGCTGACAAACTGCAGCTGCCCGACCAGAAGGTCACCATCCTGGACCCCCAATCGCCCTTCTACTTCAAGCCGGGCGTGACTGCCGATCCCGGTCACGCCGCCTCTCCCTGGATGCCGGCCAGCGCGCCGGAGGCCAAGTCCGACCTGGCGTGGGCCGCGGCCAATGACGCCCGATGGTATGCCGACTATCGCCGACGAGTGGACTCGAACCCCGCGGCCGCCGACCCCGCGGCCGGCAATGGCGTTCCCGCACACCACCAGGAGGGCGGCAAGGGGAACCACGCAAGCGGCCTCGATTCGGGAGGACCGCCGGCAGGGTCCAGCAAACCCGACTCCAGCGGCATCGCAGGGCATCCCGGCGAGGAGCCGGGCTCGAGTTCAGGATCACACGAACGACCTGAGGACATGGGTCCCATGCCACCGGCCGGCACCACGACGGTCGAAGTGGAGAACGAATACGGCCCGCCGGCGGAGGATGCACCGAAGAGCAGTTGGGGCGGTATATCCGACAAGGATTACGAGACGTTCCGCGCCTGCATGGTGTACGGTTGCTCGGGCATTCTGAACGGCGGCAAGAACCCCGGCGCGACCGGCGGCGTCCAAGGAAATGCCGACCAGGAGAACAGTGACGGCGGGACGGCCGGCGCGAGCCAGGACGACACCGGCTCCGACGACGACAGCAGCAACAGCGGCGATGACGATGAGGACGATAACAACAATTCGTCATCAGGGTCGGATGACGGAGCAGACTCGAGTGAAAGCGGGTACACACCCGGCGCGGACGCCTCGGGCGGCAGCCACCCCTCGGGCGCTGAGGAATTGAAGTACAGCCTGTTCCAGAAGCTCGGCTACCTGTTCCACAGCCGCAATTTCGGCCCGCGGTTCCCATTGGTCGGCGATCCGCGTCCGGAGCGCGGCGGGGCCGCCGGCGACACGCAGGGCGGGCACGGCACGGCGCAGCTCGCCGGGTCACCGGGCCAGCACCCGAAGACCCCGCCCAGTGCCGGCAAGAACGTGCTCGTCAACGGCGACCTGCGCAAGAAGACCGGTCCGGCGGGCCCCGACAAGGCGAGCGCCGAGGATGGTTTCAGCGACCAGTTCCTGCGGACGTTCGAGGTGATCGACCCGGTGCCGATCGACAAGTGACCCAAAAAACGGTCAGGACTCATTAATGCGGTTTGACGTGCCATGACTGTCTGCGTAGACCTGTGCCGCCTGCTGTTCCTCTGGCATTTGCCTGGAGACTTCCGCTTGGTCCGGCGGTTGGCACGACTGCTGGAGCAGGCAGGAGCAACGCGCCTGGCTGAATCGTGACGGCAAGCGAGCCTGAGCGCAAGGCCGGTGAGTCCGCCTTCAGTCTGCCTGCCGCACGCATGCGAGGCCGGCGTCATAGTGAGTTTCTGTTGCGGAAAGGAAATCCGCGTGTCTTTTTGCGCGGGACGCATTGACCAAAAGAAACGCATCCTTATCCTCTGGTTATTCACAACTCATTTACACGGAGGACAAGGATGCGTCAGA
>JBPOJB010000023.1:0-257794 GCA_052034005.1 Planctomycetota bacterium
TGGTCTCCCAGACCGGCTTGCACACCGTGTAGCAGATGTCCTTCGTCTTGGTCTCCCAGACCGGCTTGCACACCGTGTAGCAGATGTCCTTCGTCTTGGTCTCCCAGACCGGCTTGCACACCGTGTAATTCACGGTGCGGTAGCAGGTTTCGTACACCGGCTTGCACACGGTGTACACGCAGTCTCGATAGCAGGTCTCGGGGACGTACTTGACGCAGTTGACCGTCCTGTCCTCGCAGACCGTCTCGTAGACCGTCTTGTAACATGTGTACTGCTGCTGTTCGTACACCACCTTTCGGCACGTCTTCATGACCGTGTAGCACTGTTGCTTTTCGCCACAGTAGTCCACCCGGTCACAGCAACCGGCATTCCGGTAGCTGACCGCCCCACAATAGGCGGCGGAAGCAGTGTTAACCGATGCCGCTACCAGCAGCAGGGCGATCACCGGCACACTCATCAGGGCTCTCATCTTCCGATCTCCTCCTTCGCTGAATCTTCAACAAGGAAGTCTAGTCTGGTTGGGCGTCAACACTTCCGCCCGCATCTGGCGGCCGGTGACATCCTTCTGCAATTGCCAGTTTCCCCCAGTCGTTTCTAGCCGCGCATGGCTCCAAGTTCATGCGCACTGCCTAAACTGGCATAACAGCGGCCAATTGTTGTTCTTCATCGTCAGTTTGGGATATCTGCTTGAGATAGTTCATACAGATAACCAACGGATTCTGCGATGAGTCACGTAATCACGTATTACAATTCGACCACGTGATCTACAGAACATGCATGTTTTGCCGAACTGGTGGACCTATGCACGTTTAGGGGGTTTGTAACGGATAGACGTGACGGCGCGACGGGATCCTCGGGGTCGCTCGACCCCAGCCGACCGGAGTTGCCACGCTGCGACGCTGCTCGAGGCGAACGGGCGCGGGGTCGGGCGTTACTTGCCCGTGGGGACTGGGGAGAGTAGAGTAACGCCGGAGCTCGGAACCGACCGGGGGTGGACGGTGCGCGTTTTCCGCCCGTGCGAGCCGCCCGCGTCGCCGTGGCAGTCGAATGACGCGAGAAATCCGATGGAAGAGACGAACCCAGGCGTGCCCGGCGGCCCCGAGGGCGTCGCGGTTCCCAAGGCCGTCAGTGCCCGGTTGAGTCTGTATTCGCGCGAGCTGCAGTACCTGGTCCAGCAGGGCCAATCGACCATCAGTTCAGCCCAGCTCGGGAAGCGTCTGGGGGTCACCGATGCCCAGGTACGCAAGGATCTGGCCTACTTCGGGCAGTTTGGGTATCCGGGGATCGGGTACCGATGTGGGGAGTTGGTGGAGCAGATCCGCAAGATTCTGGGAATGACCGAGTCTTGGCCGGTGCTGCTGGTCGGTGTCGGGAACCTGGGTCACGCCCTGTTGCGCTATGGGGGGTTTGCGGAGCAGGGGTTTCGCATCGTGGCCGCATTGGACGTGGATCCGCAGCTGGTCGGCCAGCAGATCGGCCCGCTCCGGGTCGGCCACCTGGACGAGCTGTCGGCGGTGGTCCAATCCCACGGGGTCCGGATCGCCGTGTTGGCCGTCCCCGCGTCGCAAGCACCGCGGGTGGCGTCCGAGCTGGTGGAGGCCGGCATTGTGGGCATCCTGAACTTCGCGCCGGTGACACTCACGTTGCCCGACAGCGTCGCGGTGGTCGGCGTGGACTTGGCGATCGAGCTCGAGCAGTTGGTGTTCGCGGTTGTGAAGAAGGGCACCAGGCCCTAAGATAGGGCACCAGCGGCCGCGCGAGGCGTTTACCCGGTGGTGTAATTGGCAACACTAGGGATTTTGGTTCCCTCATTCAAGGTTCGAGTCCTTGCCGGGTAGTTCGTAAGCACCCAGAGCATGGGGCGGCATGTGTCACCCGAGCCCCGTGAGCATCCTTCGGGGCGTTTCCGGGCCCCACGCCGATTGACCGGTCTCCCCTTCCACTGCTAGACTTTGGACTTTCATCGCGGTGGCGATGGGCCGGCCCGCCGGGTCGGCGAGGGCGTGTTTTTTTCAATCGCGAGCTTGTTGTGGCGAAGGCTGACGCCTGTGGCGTCCGGGCTCCCGGCGGGCAACCTGTCCCCCGGGGCCGGCAAGTTGGGCGCCATGTCCCGCGAGTTCACTCAGCATTAGGAGTCCGTTCGTGTCTGAGTCGTTGGTTAAGGAGCTGGTGAGTGCCGGCGTGCATTTCGGGCATCGTGCGAGTCTGTGGAATCCCAAGATGGCGCCGTACATCTATGCCCGCAAGAACCAAGTCCACATTATCGACATCCGCGAGACGGTGCGCGGTCTGTTGCGCGCCCAGAAGTATCTGACCCAAGTGGCCAGTGGGGGCAGCCTGATTCTGTTCGTGGGGACGAAACGGCAGGCGGCGGCGGCGATCGAGCGCGAGGCGCAGCGGTGCGGCATGCCGTTTGTCGCGGAACGCTGGCTCGGGGGCGCTTTGACCAATTTCCGCACGGTCCGCAGCCGGCTCGGGCGGCTGGAAGAGCTGGAAGCATTGCGGACCAGCGAACGGCTGAGCGAGTACTCGAAGAAGATGCAGTCCGCCCTGGCCCGCGAGTTCCGCAAGATGTACCGCAACCTCAACGGGTTGCGCAGCATGAACCGGCTGCCCGAGTGCCTGGTGGTGGTGGACCCACGCAAAGAGAAGAACGCGATCCGCGAGGCGCGTCGGTTGGGATTGACCACGATCGCGTTGATCGACACCGATTGCAACCCGGACGATGTGGACCTGCCGATCCCCGGCAACGATGACGGCATCCGTTCGATCGAGCTGATCCTGAAGGTGCTGGCGGACGCGGTGCTCGCGGGCAGAGCTCACGCAGCGGCCCAGGACAAGCAGGCCCCGGCGCACGAGGCCGCCCCGGGCGGGACGCCCATCCTGCAGGACGCGCCGGCCCCGGCCGACGCGCCAGCCCAGGCCGACGCGCCGGCCCCGGTGGACGCGCCGGCCCCGGCCTCCCCGGACGCGCCGCCCGGCATCGCGGGCGAACCGGTCGAGTAGTCCTTCCCCTCCACCACCTCGCTGACAAGACCTCTCAAGGAGACGGAAACATGGCTGAGATTAGTGCGGCAGCGGTACGGGCGTTGCGCGAGAAGACGGGCCTCCCCTTGATGGACTGCAAACGGGCGCTGACCGAGACGGATGGCGACCAGGAGAAGGCCATCGAGAAGCTCCGCAAGGACGGCGCAAAGCTCGAGGCGCGGCGCGCGGACCGGGCGACGGAGTTCGGCCGCTTCGGCGTGTTCTGCGGATTGGACCAGCCCGCGGGCGGCATGGTCGAACTCAAGTGCGAGAGCGCCCCGGTGACGCAGAACGAGGAGTTCATCCAGTTGGCCAGCGATCTGGCCCGCCAACTGGCGCTCGGACCCGGTGCGACGACGGCCGACGAGCTGCTCTCGCAGCCGTCGCCCAGCCGGCCGGGGATGACGCTCGGAGACCAGAAGGCCGACCTCTTCAACCGGATCCGCGAAGTGTTCAATGTCGGGCGGATGGTGCGGATCGACGGGCCGTGCAGCGGTTACAGCCACAACGCCAAGACCGTAGCCGGCGTCCTGGTGGCGGTCGAGGGCGGCGACCCGGAGGCGGCCAAGGATGTGGGCATGCACATTGTCGCCATGCGCCCCAAAGCCCTGACGGTGGCCGAGTTGGACCCCGCGCTGGTGGCCAAAGAGCGTGAGATCCTGCGGGAAGCCGCGCTCAAGGAGGGCAAGCCCGCCAATATCGTCGACAAGATGGTGGAGGGCCGCCTGAAAGGCTTTTATGCCGAGTGGGTGCTGGTCGAACAGCCGTTTGTCAAGGACACCAAGTTGACGGTTGGCGCCTTCGCGGCCCAACACCAGATGCGAATCAAACAGTTCGTGCATTGGGAACTGGGACAATCATGAATCCGGCCCGGCCGTCCCGCGCGGCCGCCGGTCGCAGCGGCGCGCGGCGGACCCGCCCGGCTGGCCGGGATGGAGCGGGGGACGTCACGTGATGAGCCAGTCGCAGCGTACGGCCGATGAACCGCGCTACCAGCGCGTGGTGCTCAAATTGTCCGGCGAGAGTTTCGCCCACGCCGGGGAACGCGGGATCGCGATGGACGAGGTCCTGGGGATCGCCCGGCAGATCCATCAAACGGCCCAGATGGGCTGCGAGATCGCCGTGGTCATTGGCGGAGGGAACATCCTGCGCGGTGCACACTTCACCGACAGGAACTCGGGAATCAACGAGGCGACCGCCCATTACATGGGGATGCTGGCGACCGTCATTAACGGGCTGGCCTTGCAGGACGCGCTCGAGTCGTGCGGGAGCGACACGCGCCTGATGACGGCGATCCGCATGGACGGCGTGGCCGAGCCGTACATCCGCCGCCGCGCCCAATCGCACCTTCGCAAAGGACGCATCATCATCCTGGCCGCCGGCACCGGAGGACCGTTCGTCACGACCGACACAGCCGCCGCGCTGCGGGCCCTGGAGCTGGATGCCGACATCCTGCTCAAGGCGACGCGGGTCGACGGCGTCTATAGCGACGACCCGGAAAAGAACCCGCACGCCATGCTCTACCAGAGCCTGGACTACGATGCGGTGCGTCAACAGAACCTCCGGTTCATGGACAGTACGGCCATCGCCCACTGCATGGACCGCGCCCTGCCCATCCTGGTGTTCAATTACAAGCGAGACGGCAACATCCAGCGAGCCGTGCGGGGCGAGCGGGTCGGCACCCTGGTCGGACCTCGCCCGCGCGGGACGGCCGATCGCAAACCCGGATCGGGCGTGCTAGACTGATGTTGTCGCCGTGGCGTTCCCTCTCCCAGGACGTTGCTTCATTGCCGGGTGCCCGTCATGTCAGCGGAAGATATCCTGCTCGATGCCGATGACCGGATGGAAAAAGCCATCCACGTACTCAAGACCAGCCTGTCCGGGATCCGCACCGGACGCGCCAACCCAGGCTTGGTCGACACCTTGCGCGTCGATGCGTATGGGGCCGTGACCCCGATCCGGCAACTGGCCACCGTCGGCGCGCCGGAACCCAACCAGATCGTGATCCGCCCCTACGACCCGGGCACGCTGAAAGACATCGAGAAAGCGATCATTGCCAGCGACTTGGGCTTCAATCCGCAGAACGACGGGCGACTGATCCGGATCAACGTGCCGCCGTTATCCAGCGAGCAGCGTCGGAAGATGGTGGCCCGCATCAAGGAACTGACCGAAGAAGCCAAAATCGCCATTCGCAACATTCGCCGAGACGCCAACAAGGCGCTCGACCAGGCCGAGAAGGCCAAGGAGATCAGCGAGGACGAACGGGATCGTTGGAAGGAGGAGATCCAGGAGGCGACCAAGAAATACGAAGCACAGGCCATGGACTTGGCGAAGGCTCGCGAGCAGGAAGTCATGGAATAACCCGACGAGGTCATCGTCATGGGCACTCCCGGCCAAGGGTCCGTCTCGTACCAGTGCCCACGCTGTCAGGCCCCCCTCACCGCCCAGGTCGGCAACGCGGGGCAGCGGCACCAATGTCCCCGGTGCGGCAAGATGGTGAAAGTGCCCGGCCCACCGCGGGCCGCCACCACCTCCCGACCGCCCGGCCCGCCCCAGCCCCCCGGCACGCCCCGTGCCGCAGATCAACCACCCGCCCCGCGCGCCGCCCCCGACGCACCGCTCCCGGCGGCGGCCGTCCAGCGCGGGATTGCCCATATCGCGATCGTCTGCCCGGTATGCGGCACGCGCATGTACGCAACACGGGAGCAGATTGGCAAGACCATGGTCTGCCCCGACTGCCTGGAGACAGTGACCGTCCCGGACGCGGCCGCGGCCCGTCCGGCTGGCGGCCTGCCTCGCCCGGCGCGCAGGTCGCGGAGCGTGCCACCGGCCAAAACCCAACCGGCCGCGCCGGACCCGGCCGATGGCGATGACCCGAACGACGAGTTGAAGCTCGGCGACCCGGTCGCCATCCCCGCGCAGGTCTTGCTCCCGTCCCATTTGGCCGAAGCGCTGCGCGATGTTCCGGCGCCGCCGCAGTCCGATCCGTCGGCAGCGCCCACTACCGCGGCGCTGCCCGACGCGGGAACCACGCCCGCCAGGCCGGACCTGTCCCAACCCGGCCCGGCACCGATTGTCCGGCCCCAGTTCGCGGTCAAGTGCCCCACCTGCGACACCTTGATCTACGCGACCGAGGACGAGATCGGCCAGCGGCGGACGTGTCCCGATTGCCTGTCGCCGATCGAGATCAAGCGTCCACGACCCAAGCCGCGACGCGTCAACGAAGTCGTCGACACGGATTATGAAGGCGCGTTGTTCACGCTCAGCGACCCGGTGCCGCTGGACATCCACCATTGTACGGAACGCGGCCTTGCGCCTCGGACGGAGGGCGAGGACGCGCTGCGCAGGGCGGAGCAGGAATACGAACGCCGCAGACAGGGCGAGCCCTCATTGCCCCCGATCCCGCTGTGGGACGGCCTGTTCCGGTTCCTTCCCGACCTGCCGATGCTGGTGCGGCTGTTGCTGACCGGGCTCGCGCTGGGCAGCCTGATGCGATTCACGGTCCTGGTCGTCCGCTGGGCCCACGGCAGCTCGCCGATCGAACATCTTGCCACCATGTTGGGCATGTTGAGCCTCGTGCTGCTCACCACGCTGTGCTTCACGTACGTCAGCACGACCTGCCTGCTCATCCTCCAGGAATCGGCCCACGGCCAGGATCGCATCACCGACTGGCCCGCCATGGGGTTGGGCGACCGGCTGGCGGAGTCCTTGTCCGTGGCGGCCCCGGCGCTGTACGCGGTCCTGCCCGGGTTGGCCTTCTTCTTGGCCTCCTGGACGGCAGGCCTGTCGCTCACCGCGTGCTGCATCTTCCCGGCCCTAAGTCTGTACCTGTTCTTTCCGATCGTGCAGTTGTCTGCGCTTGAATCGGGCTCGCTGATGATGCCCGTATCGCAGCTGATCCTGAAGTCGCTGAACACCGATTTCCTGCTCTGGTGCACGCTCTATCTCATGAACGCCGCGCTCGGGTTGATCGTGGCCCTCACCACGCTCGGTCTGCTGCGGACGGACCAGACGCTCCCGGTGTGCATACTGGTGGGCCTTGTGTGGACGCTGGCCCTGTTCCTGTTCTACCGGCTGCTGGGACGTCTGGCGTGGGCCTGCCAGGAACGGTTCCTCGAGAGGTTCGCCAAGAAGACGGCCAACGCGAAGTCACCCGGGGACGCGGAGCCGTGAGTGCGGCACGCGGTCGCTTCGCGATCCTCCCATTTTCTCATTTTCTCATTTTCTCAGGCCTCAGCAGTCTCTCTTGACCTCCATTGCCCATGCCATCTATACTCCGCCGCCCCACTTTGAATGAGGGCGGCAGGGGCCATCCTTCGGGTGCGGGTTGAGAGGGATGAATCCCTGCAACGGTTTATCGGGCACGGGCACTGCACCCCGGGGCACGATGAGAGAGAGACCCAGCGCCGATTTGCGGCTTGGTGGAAGGAGGAACCACACGATGGCATGCCAGGATGGTCACGGCCGAGCGCCGCGGAGGAGGAAGTGGGCGACCCGAGTGTACTACGGGGTGGGTGCGGCGCTGCTGATCGGCGTCTGCATCTGTGTGCGTCAGGTCTGGCAGCCTCAGGCGGCGGTGGCGCAGGCCCCGGAACGGCAGCAAGCGGCCGCGGCGCGGCAGGCGCCGGCCGCGCCGGCCGATACACGGGCTCCCGCCGCCTCTGCGCCGCAGGTCGCCGCGTCGGTCAACGGAGAGCAGATCACGCGGCAGCAGTTGGCCAGCGAGTGTCTGTTGCGGTACGGCAACGACGTCTTGGAGAGCATCATCAACAAGCACCTGATCTGGCAGGCCTGTCAGGCCCAGAACATCGAGGTCACGGACAAGGACGTGGAAGAGGAGATCAGCCGGATGGCGGCCAAGTTCGGGCTCTCGCCCGGCCGGTGGCTGACGCTGCTGCAACAGGAGCGCGACATATCCCCGGCGCAGTACCGCCGCGAGATCATCTGGCCCACCTTGGCGCTGCGCGCGTTGGCGGCCAAAGAGATCGTGGTGACGCCCGAGGAGTTGCAGAAGGCGATGGAAGCCGAATACGGGCCTCGCGTGAAAGCGCGGGCCATCACGGTCAGTTCCCGGCAGAAGGCTGAGGAGCTGCGCGCCAAAGCGATCGCCAATCCGGACGCGTTCGGCAATCTGGCCAAGGAGTTCTCGGAGGACTCCAGCGCCAGCGTGCACGGGCTGATCCCGCCGATCCGCAAGCATCTGGGCGACGAGAACATCGAGAAGATCGCGTTCAGCCTGCGTGAAGGCGAGATTTCACCGGTCATCCAAGTGGCCAACCAGTACGTGATCCTCCAATGCGAGAAGCAGTTGGACGAAGTGTACATCGCACCGCGCTTCCTGCCGGACGCCGAGAACCGCTTGCGCGATCGCGTGCAGGACCAGAAGATGCGGGCCGCGTCGACCGCGCTGTTCCAGCGGCTCCAGGAGGCGGCCAAGGTGGTCAACGTGTACAACGACCCGGAGCTGCGCAAGCAGATGCCGGGCGTGGCGGCCACGATCAACGGCCAGAAGATCTCCATCCAGCAGCTGGCCGAGGAGTGCGTGATCCGCAACGGCAAGGAGCTACTGGAGGGCGAAATCAGCCGCCGGATCCTCCAGCAGGCGCTCAAAAAGAAGGGCCAGCAGGTAACGGAAGCCGATATCGACGCCGAGATCGCGCGCGCGGCCGACGCCTACGGGTACGTCCAATCCGACGGGACTCCCGACACGGTCAAGTGGCTGCAGGACGTCACGAAGGAAGAGGGCGCGACGGTCGAGCTGTACGTCCGGGACGCCGTGTGGCCGTCCGTGGCCCTCAAAAAGCTGGTCGACAGCCGCGTGCAGGTCACGGATGAAGACATCCAGAAGGGTTTCGAGTCCAATTATGGTCCCCGCGTCGAAGTTCTGGCGATCGTGCTCAACGACCATCGCCAGGCACAGAAGGTGTGGGAAATGGCGCGTAGCAGCCCCACCGACCAGGCCTTCGGGGAACTGGCCCAACAGTATTCGGTGGACGGCATGTCCCGCGAGAATTTCGGGCGCGTGCCGCCGATCCGCAGGCATGGCGGCCAGCCGGAGCTGGAAAAAGAGGCCTTCGCCCTCAAGCCGGGCGAACTCTCGGGCATCATCGCGTCCGAGGGCAACTATGTCATCTTGCGATGCACCGGCTTCACCACGCCCGTGGTCAAGACGCTCGACGACGATGTGCGGGAGGAGCTGGTCAAGGACATCCGCGAGAAGAAGCTGCGGCTGGCCATGGGGGTGGAATTCGACCGCTTGCGGGAGTCCGCTCAGATCGAGAACTACCTGACCGGCAGCTTCCAAACGGGCAGGCGGCCGGCGGTGGCCACCGGTGGGGCTCCCAACAAGCCGGCCACGAGCGCCCGGCCGGTGAGCGCTCCTATCCGCTGACTCTCCGGGGGCTCGGCTTCCAGCCTGTCAAGCATAGAAATCGTCCCCTTGGATTACCCACTCCAGGGTCGCTTGGCTAGAATGGCTGACACGCCTATTACGCATCCCGGTAGCGTCGCATGAGGTAGGACTGCATTGCTCACGTGGTTGGGGGCCCATCGGCCCAGCACATTTCGTCGCAGCCTCCTCTGCACGACCTTCCTGATAGCCCTCGCCGTCACGCTGTCCGGATGCGACCGTCGACGCGGCTCCGGCATGGCGGAACAGCCGAACCAGCCGGTGTTGTTTGAGGAGGTGCAGACCGAGCTGGGGCTGGACTTCGTCCACGATCCGGGCACGCCGGGAACCTGGTTCTATCCCGAGATCATGGTGATGGGCGCCGCGCTGTTCGACTATGACCTGGACGGGGACCTGGACATCTACCTGATCAACTGCGGCGACCCGGAAATGGCCGGGGTGCGGCGGGACCCGGCACGGGCCCGCAACCAGCTCTTCCGGCAGGAGTCCAACGGGCATTTCACGAACGTGACGGAGCAATCCGGGCTGGGCGACGAGGGGTACGGATTCGGCGTCGCCGTGGGGGACGTGAACAACGACGGTTACCCCGACGTGTACGTCACCAACTACGGCAAGGACGCGTTGTACTTGAACGAGGGGAACGGGCATTTCCGCAACATCACGGACGAGGCGGGCGTGATCCATGAGCGGTGGTCGGGCGGCGCCTGCTTCGTGGACTATGACCGCGACGGCTGGCTGGACCTGTACGTCGCCAACTATGTCGATTACTTCCCTTCGCGCCGCTGTTACGGTTCGAGCGGCCGGACCGACTACTGCGGTCCCGCTTCCTTTGACAAGTCGGTCGACCGCCTGTTTCGAAACGTGACGGGAGAGCGATCCGGGGGGTCCTCCACCATGGAGGTGCGATTTGAAGACGTGACCGTGTCCGCCGGCATTGCCAAGCGTCAGGCATCGGGGCTGGGAGTGGTCGCCTTGGACTTCAATGACGACGGGTGGCAGGACATTTTTGTGGCGAACGACATGATGGCCTGCACCCTCTGGATCAACCAGCAGGACGGCACCTTCCGGGACGAGGCGCTGTCGCGAGGCGCCGCCTACGACTCCCTGGGGCGCCCCGCGGCCAACATGGGCGTGAACTGCGCCGACCTGAACGATGACCAGATCCCCGACATTTACGTGACCCATATGGCCGGGGAGATGAACGTGCTGTACATGAGCGACGGCCCGGTCGGTTACCGCGAAGAGGCGGTCCAACGGGGGCTCGCCACGTCGATGCATCCGTTGACCACGTTCGGCGCAGCGTTCCTGGACATCGATCACGACGGCTACGAAGATGCGGTCACCGTGCACGGGACGATGAAGCTGCCGGACACCGCGGTGAACATCCCGCCCTTCGAAGACAAAGAGGCGTACTGGAAGATCTTCGCGGAGCCGAACCTGATCTTTCTCAACGACGGGACCAACATGTTTGTGGAGCACAAGAGCCGCGACGAGGTATTCCTGCAGCGGATCGAGGTTTCGCGTGCGTTGTGCATCGGCGACATCGACAACGACGGCGATCTGGACATGTTGCTGGCCAGCACGGCGGCGCCGGCGCGGCTTTACCGCAACGTGGCGAAGAAAGCCGGGAACTGGTTGCGCGTGCGGGCCGTGGAACCGGCGCTGGGCGGACGCGATTCGTACGGTGCCCGCGTGACCGTTTACGGGGGCGGCAAACGCTGGACGCGCTGGATCAACCCCGGTTGGGGTTATTTGTCGTACAATGATCCGGTGGCCCATTTCGGCCTGGGACCGTTGGAGACCGTGGATCGGATTGAAGTGCGCTGGGCCGACGGCAGTGAACAGACGTTCCCGGGTGGGGCAGTCAACCAGTTGCGGACCCTGTCGCACGATCCGGCCGCGGCCCCGGCAACGGCCGCGATCGAGCATCCTGGGAGCGCAGGGCCGGGGGCCCAGTTGCGGGGAACCGTGCCATGACCCGTGCTTCACACCGCCGAGAGCGCGCGTCGGCCGCGCACCGGCCCGCGTTGCCGCCGGATCCACCCGCATCACGCAACGGCCGGCTGCGCAATCTGCTGGCGCTGGCGCTGGTGGGCCTGATCCTGGTGGGCGTGGCCGCCTGGGTCCGGCTGCGCGTGAGCAGGAACCCGATGCTGCGCATCCCGCCGGTGGAGACCTCGGACCTGTTGCCGGCTGTAGCCCGGGAGCTGGAGGAGCGGCAGACGGCCATTCTGGAGGCCCCGGACAGCGCGGCGGCCTGGGGCGAGTATGGGCTGGTGCTCCTGGCGCACGGTTTCCGCAAGGAGGCCGGCGACTGCTTCATGGAGGCGGAGGCGCTCGACCCGGCGGACTACCGCTGGTCGTATTATCTGGGCATGACGATGGGCGTGTGGGACGCGGAGGTGTCGTTGCACGCGTTTGAGCGGGCGGTGCAGAAGGAGCCCACGCGTCTGGCGCTGCGGCTGCGCCTGGCCGAATGGCTGTTCGACCTGCGGCAGCTGGAGTCCTGCCAGCACCACGTGCACCTGGCGCTGGAGCAGGACCCGAACAGTGCCCGCGCGCAATTGCTCCAGGCACGGCTGTGTTTCCAGCGTGGCGACACGCGGGAGAGCCTGGAATGGGCGCGGCGGGCGGTCAGTACTCCGCAGGGCAACCGCAGCGACGTGCACGAACTGCTGGCGCAGATCTACCAGCGGCTGGGCGATGCCGACGCCGCCGCCGCGGAAATCGAGAAGGCTCAGCTGCTGCCGCCGGGCGTCACCGTGTGGGACGACCCGGAAATGGGATTCGGGGCCATGTTTCTGCGCGACGCCAGCCTGCTCAACACGCTGGCCGAACTCTCCCGGGCACGGGGCGACTCGGAGGGCTACATCCTGCGGCTGCGTCAGATCGTCACCTCGGAACCAAGCAACGTCATTGCGAAGCAGAAGCTGGGCGCCGCGCTGGTGGAGGAGAAGCAGTACGACGAAGCGCAGAAGTTCCTGGACTGGGCCTTGACCGATCATCCGGACTCGGCCGATCTGCTGTACCTGCGCGGGCAGGTGCACCAGGCGCGCGGCGAGCGCGATCAGGCTCGACAGCTTTTCGAGCGGGCCATTCAGATCAAGCCGGACTATGACAGCGCCTACCAAGCGCTGGGGCGGCTGCATATCCTGTCGGGGGACACGGAGGCGGCCATTGCGGCACTCCGCGAAGCCACCCGGCTCAGCCCCAACAGCGCCGAGTCCCAGCGGTTGTTGGCCCAGGCGCTGACGATGGCCAAGCAGTACACCGCGGCTGCCGAGGCGCTGCGGCAGGCCGTCGCCCTGAACCCCGCCGATGACGCGCTGCGCCGCGCGCTGATCGACGCGCTGCGCGCGGCGGGCCGCGACGCCGAGGCGGTCCGGCAGGTGGAGGAGGCGATCCGGCAGGCGAAGGATCCGCAGCCGTTCCAGGAGATGCTCCAGCAGCTCCAGCTGCCCGCCGCCGAGCCGGCCGCCGGCGATGATCAACCACAGGACGAACGGACGAATTGACGGCTATGAATCACCACGACCAACCTACCGGCGCGGCGCCGTTCCAGGTCCAGCTGGCGTCGCGTGTCAATCGGCTGCCGCCGTACATGTTCGGCCGCATCAACGCCTTGCTCTACAAGAAGCGCCGCGCCGGACACGACGTGATCGACCTGGGGATGGGCAACCCGTCCGATCCGCCGGATGCCCAGGTGATCGAGAAGCTGGCCGAGGCGGCGCGCGACGAGCGGAACCACGGCTACAGTGACTCCAAGGGGATCCTGAACCTCCGGCGGGAAGTGGCCAGCAAGTACCTCACGCGCTATGGCGTGCGGCTGGACCCGGAGACCGAAGTGATGGTCTGCCTGGGCTCGAAGGAGGGCTTCAGCCACATGTGTCTGGCCTTGATGGGGGCGGGCGACACGGCGATCATTCCAGCCCCCTTCTTCCCCGTCCACATGTACGGCGTCGCGCTGGCGGCCGGCAACGTGATCGCCTTGGAGGTGCTCGACAGCGAGAAATTCCTGGCCGACATCGTGTACACCTGCGAACATCTCTACCCGCGCCCGAAACTGCTGATCGTCAATTACCCCCACAATCCATCCACGACCACGGTGGGGCCGGAGTTCTTCGTCGAGATCGTCCGGCTGGCCAGGCGATTCGGGTTCATGGTGATCAGCGATTTCGCGTATGCCGACGTGTCGTTTGACGGCTATCGGCCGCCGAGCTTCCTGGCAGCGCCGGGCGCGCGGGAGGTCGGGGTGGAGTTCACGACGATGAGCAAAGGCTACAACATGGCCGGCTGGCGCGTCGGGTTCTGTTGCGGCAATGCCGAGATGATCCGCGGCCTCGGCGTGATCAAGGGCTATTACGATTACGGGATGTTCCAGGCCATCCAGGTCGCCGCCATCGTGGCGCTGCGCCACACCGAGGCGTCCGTGGAACAGCAGTCGCAGCATTACCAGGCGCGCCGCGACGTGCTCGTCGAGGGGCTGCGCCGGATCGGTTGGTCGGTCAGCACGCCGAAGGCCGGCATGTTCGTGTGGGCCAAGGTGCCCGACCGCTGGTGCCGGGCGATGAGCACGATGGATTTCGGCATGCTGCTGCTGGAGAAAGCCGACGTGGCGGTCAGCCCGGGGAGCGGTTTCGGACCGGCCGGCGAAGGGTATGTGCGAATGGCGCTGGTGGAGAACGAGAGCCGGCTGCGCCAGGCGGTCCGGCAGATCGGCCGCTGCCTGCAGCGCGAGAGTTGATCGGACCGCCCGCGGGATCCTATCCAGCACGCGGCTCGGCCGGTATAATCCGCCGGAAAAAAAAGAGGACTCTTGTTCGCCGCAACAAGAGTCCTCCAGGTTTAGGCTGCCCGGACGACGGATTGAGGCCCGTCATCCGGAGACCCACAGCCGTATGTTTGGGTATCGGGCCGAGTCCCGGCACGACTTTAGATCACTCCTTTCCTCCAGACCAACCGCGCATTCCGATCCGCTTGTGCGACTAGGGATCATGACCCAACCAGCAAAGCTTGCCTTGGAAGACGGGACGGTCCTGACTGGCCAGTCTCTCGGCGCCCCGGGCGAAGTCCACGGCGAAGTCGTGTTCAACACGTCGATGACCGGGTACCAGCAGATCCTGACGGACCCGAGCTGCCGCGGCCTGATCGTGGCGATGACCTATCCCGAGATCGGCAACTGCGGGGTCGACGCGGAGGATGGGAGCAGTGCACATCCCCAGCTGGCCGGTTTCGTGGTCCGCGCTTCCAGCCGCGGTGCGTGCGATGGCCGCGCGGGCGGGTCGTTGCAAGACTACCTGATCCACCACGGTATCGTCGCGCTGGCGGACGTCGACACCCGCGCGTTGGCACGCCGCATCCGGGCCGCGGGTGCCCTGAAGGGTGTGCTCTCGACCGAGGACCTGGACGATGCGCGTCTGGTGGCCAAGGCCGTGGCCGGACCCGGCCTGGCGGGCCGGGACCTGGTGTGCGAACTGCTGTCCGACAACGGGTCCCGCCGACGGGAGGAGATCCGCACTTGGACCCCACTCCCGCCGCCGCAGCCGCCCGGCGAGCCGCCCCGGCCGCACGTGGTCGCGATGGATTTCGGCATGCGGCGGCAGCTCTTCCAGCGCCTGGTGGACGAGGGTTGCCGCCTGTCGATTGTGCCCGGCACGGCGAGTGCCGACGAGATCCTCGCGCTCGAACCGGACGGGCTGTTCTTGTCCAACGGACCGGGCGATCCGGCGCCGATCGAGTACGCGATCCAGACGATCGCGCGCTTGCGCGAGGCGTGCCCGATCCTCGGCGTCGGCCTGGGCCACCAGCTCCTGGCGCTGGCGTGCGGCGCGCGAACCTGGAAACTCCAGTTCGGGCACCGAGGCGCCAACCAGCCGGTGCGGGACCTCCTGACCGGGGCTGTGGCGATCACGACACAGAACCATGGGTTCGTGGTGGACGAATCGTCACTGCCCGCGGAGCTGGAGATCACGCATCGGAACCTCAACGATCAGACGATCGAAGGGATCCGGCATCGCAGCCTGCCGGCGCTGAGCGTGCAGTACCACCCGGACTCGTCGACGCAGTGGCACGCAAGCTCCGACCCGTTCCGCCAGTTTCGCGCGCGGCTGGGGAGAACGGCGTGAGCAGGTCCACGGCCTGCGGCTGGCGCTCGAGCCGGGCGCGCAGCTGTTCAGCCAGCAGGTCGATCTCCGGCTCGCAGATGGCGGCCGCATCCCGGACGATGTGCGCGAGGCTGGCAAACTGCCGGCTGCGCAGGAACTCGTACATCAACTGCGGCCAACCGCTGCGGGCCGCGAACTTGTTCGGCGGGTCCGCGTGCAAGTCGAGCACGGTGAGGTGCATCAGGCGCACCGCCTGCCGCTGCTCGTCCCGGTCATTGGGGAGTGCCGCCAGGCGGTACGGCCGACGCGGCGACACGCGCAGGCCGGTCGTCCACGAGAATGCGCGCCGATGCATGGGCGGCAGCAGGTCCAACAGGACGGCGAACAGCCGGTGGGCGGGCACGGGCGAACTCACGCCGAGCGTCTCGCAGCGCAGGGCGGCGTTGAGCAAGGCAGCCAGCTTCTCGGGTCCGAGCAACTGGCACAGCCGTTCGATCTCCGCCGTCTTGGCGGTCGTGGATCGCCCCACCAACGACGCCGTGCCCAGCTGATCGGGGACCGGCTTCAGGACATCGGCGCGGCCTGAGACGATCAACGCCTCCATGATGCGGAACGGATGGTAGCTGAACCGCTGGGAGAGCGGCTCCGGAATGAGGAAGAAGTGCGTGTAGACCCGGTAGCCGCCGCGGCCGCTGTATTCCCGGCCGGCCAGCACCGTGCGGGAGACGCACTGGCAGCCGCTTCCCATCCGATGGCAGTTGATGCTCTCGGCCGTCCCGCGCGGGTCGTAGAGCGCATCGTGGCCCGGCCCCCATTGGGCCAGCTCCTGCTTATCCGCCATGGTGACGCCGGGGCTGGCCGCCGCGAGCTGATACCCTTCGTTCCGGCCGCTCCGCACGGACGTGAAGATCGCCTGTTCGATGAACACGCTGCCCTCCCTCGCGCCGGCTTGTCACGAACCGATCTGGCCGACCATCCATCGGAATGGCTCGATCACGCCGCGCGGCTCCACCCGCAACGGGACTTGCCGCGGACCGCCCAACTCCATCTGGAACGCGCAGGCACCGGCTACCCCCGCCGCGAAGAACTGGCGGCGCGCAAACCGCTGATCGCTGTGCTGCCACAGCCCCGGCGCATGCTTGCGCGCGAACTCGGCCGCGTCGTCGAAGCACGCTTCGCACTGGTCGGCCTTCGTGAAAATGATGCTGATCGGGCGGCTGGGCCAGCCCTTCTTAGGATCGTCGTCCAGCTCGCACAAGTAGGTCAGCATCTTCATGGCGAAGAAATCCTGGTCCTTCTCACCGTCCATCAAGCGGACCGCGTCGACCAGAATGAGCACGCCGGCGCATTTCGTCAGGAACGACCGGATCACCGGGTAGGTATGCGGATGGTCCACCTCCTCCAGGATGGCTTCCCCCGAGAGATCCGGCATGATCAGTTCGATGGGGTGGCGTTTCTTGGCCGAGCGCACCTGGCAGTGGATCCAGTTCCACCGGTCGGGCTCGTTGGGTGTCTTGTCGGGGAACTCGCAGTTGGCCAGCGCCGTCATCGTCAGCTGTTGCAACGACACGGAGAATGCGCCGCGGGCGAGCAATTGCAGGTCGGCGCTGGCGCGCGACAGCATGTCGGTCAACATGCCGAGATAGACCGTCTTGCCGGCATCGGCCGAGCCGATGGTGGCCACCAGCTGAGGCGACGTCTTGCGCATGTTCGCCTGGTGCGCCAGGGCCATGGGGGCCTGGCAGTGGCGGCAGACTTCCGCGTCGAAACTGTTGCCACCCTCACAGATGAAGCACGGCACCTGGATCGAATACTGAGCCAGGCGGTACGAGTCCATCGGAAGTACGCCTTTGCTGCTCATGCGAGTTCCTCCCGGGCCTCCACGCCACATGTCACCAGTTCGTCCTCCTCCTCCGGCTGCTCGCCATCCAGGTCCATCGAGATGACGTCCGTCAACGCCAGCGCGCAGCGGAAGCCGATGTTGTGTTTGCGGCTGATCGGGCTCTCGCCACTCTGGAACTGACAGGTCGCCTGGGTCTCGAAATAGGTGTCGAACGCGCCGCCCCGGATGCTCTTCATGGGCGTCGTCGTCTCGAGCTTGCGGGCCGAAGCGTCCCAGACGCCGAAATTGCTGGTCGTCCACTCCCAGGTGTTGCCGATCAGCTGGTAAATGCCGCCCACGCTCACGCCGCCCGGCAGCTCGTAGACCGGGACCGTCGCGTCCGGGCCCGACCCCCAGAGGTTGGCCAGCTCGCGGTCCATCGTGTCGCCCCAGGGGTACCGTCGCTGCATCGGCCGCGTGCCCTGCGTCAGCACGGGCCAGCAGCCGGCCTTGACCCATTCCGGATCGGACGGCAGCCGCTTGCCGCACCAGCGTGCGAAGGCGACCCCTTCGTACCAGCTGACACCGACCACCGGGTGGTCCGCCAGGGCGTCGGGATAGTGTCCGTCGCGCCAGAAGCGCGGTCCCGGCATGCCCGTCTGATCGACGAAATCGAGCACGGCGGGCCAGATCGTGGGCTCCCACAGGGGCATGTTCGCATAGCCGCCGTCATCCACGAACTCCTGGTACTGGCGGTTCGTCACCGGGTAGCGGTCCAGGTACATCGCCTCGACATGCACCAGACGCTCGCGGTGCCCGTCGGCCTCGTCCCGGTCGCCCTGGTTGCGCCAGGGCTGCAGCAGCACGTCGCCTTCGGGCACGATCCCCATGGCGTCGTCCAGCGCGCGCATGGCGGCTTGACGCTGTTCCGGTTGCAGGTTGGCTGCGATCTGGGGGCGCAACAGCAGCGCGTAGCGCCCCTGGTCCAGCATCCGTTGAGCCAGCGAAGCCGGGTCATTCTCGTCGTACACCGCCTTGGCGGGCGCAGCCCCCGGGTCGTCCGGCGACGGGCTCGGCGCCGCGGCGCGGGACGCGGCGCGACACGCAGCACAGGCGGGTACTTCCCGCCGGCTGCTGCTGCGCCGGCGCCACCACAGGCCGGCGCCGGCCGCGGCGGGCAGCAGCGCCCCGACCGCCAGCCACCACAACCCGGACAGGAAGGCGGCCCAGCAGGTCGCCGCGAGGACGGCGAGCGCGCCTCCCCCGATCAGCCATCGAATCGTCTTGTTCATCGCTCTGCCACTCATCTTCACACCCTGTGTCCTCACGGCGCCGGCGCGCGGGACGGGTCCGCACGCGGCTGGCCCCCTAGTTCTTCCGCCGCCGCTGGGCCACATCCTTCTGCAGCTTGGCGAACTGGGCCATCACCGAGTTGACGACCGGGTCCGCCGGCTGCGTGGGCACCGTTTGGGCCGGCCCGGCCGCGGACGTGCTGTCCCGCGCAACCACCCGGTCGGCAATCAGGTCGGCCTGTTTCTCCACCAGCTTGCGCAGCTGCTGCAGCTCGGCACTCAGCTCGTTCTTCTGCGCGGCGATCTCGCGCTGCTGCTGCGCCACCGTCTCGTTCAGCTCGGCCGCGTGATGGCGGACCAGCTCCAGCTCCGACTCCAACGCCTCACGTTCCTGTTCCAGCGCGGTCAGCGCCAGGGCGTTCACGTCTTCCATGTCCGGCGGGCGGCGGGGGACCTCCCCCGCGCGCAGCTGCGCCTGCTCCAACTGCTGACGGACTCCCATCAGCTCCTGTTCCAGATCGGCGACCCGCGATGCGCGGGCCGCCGACTCCCTGGCCGACTCCTGCAACGCGTCGCGTTCGCGTTTCAGCGCCCGGGACTCCCGCTGCAGGTCCTCCATCGACGCCCGCAGCGCGGTCAACTGGGCAGTCAGATCCGCCGCCTGCCCGGCCGCGCCG
The DNA here is from genome assembly GCA_052034005.1 of Planctomycetota bacterium. Lineage (GTDB taxonomy): Bacteria > Planctomycetota > Planctomycetia > Pirellulales > Pirellulaceae > JAAYDI01. Next base: position 19,332 of record JBPOJB010000023.1, read on the forward strand.
GCCGCCTCCCGTGCGCGCTGCTGAACCAGCTCCTCGCGTGCCGCCTGCAGGTCATCCAGCGCTTTGGCCAACTGCAGATCGCGCTGCGCCAGCGCCTCCTTGAAACGCTGCACCTCCTGCTGGTCGCTCGGCAGCCGTTGGCCGAGCTGCGCTTCCCGCAACTGCAACTGCGTCCGCTCCCGCTCCAGGCCCCGCATCTGATCGGTCAACTCCGCGCGCATCTGGTCGAGACGATGGAACAGCGCCTCGAGCGACTGCTCAAACTCGGCACAACCCTCACGCAGCTCCAAAGCCTGGGCGTGCAGCGGCTGCAAGGCGGGGATCGGTGATGCGGATCTGGAAATGACAGGCACGACTCAAGCCGCACAGAACATCGAGATTACATGGCTGATCAACACGCGACCGGACGGCGACCACCTGTGGAACCGAGCGCGATCGCCACCAAGAACTCTAGGTCAGATCCGGGGGTGGAGCAAACAGAGCCCGGCGTCCTGGGCGCTTGTGATGATTATGCGGATCGACGAGGCTGTAGGAGTCGCCACGCACCGGGGCCCGCACGATCCGCCGCGTGGCGGCAGCGCACCCAGGCTGCCCCGGGGCAGCTCAGAACTCGGCACTGCCAGGCGTGCGCGGGAAGGGGATCACGTCGCGGATGTTGGCCATCCCCGTGATGAACTGCACCACCCGCTCCAGCCCCAGGCCGAACCCCGAATGCGGCACGGTGCCGAAGCGGCGCAGATCGAGGTACCACCAGTAGTCGTCCGGCCGGAGATGCAGTTGTTGCATGCGCTGCGTGAGCACGTCCAGGCGTTCTTCGCGCTGGCTGCCGCCGATGATCTCGCCCACCTTGGGCACCAGCACGTCCATCGCCCGCACGGTACGCCCGTCGTCGTTGACCCGCATGTAGAACGGCTTGATGGCCGCCGGGTAGTCGTACAGGATGACCGGCCCGTCGAATTTCTTCTCGGTCAAGTAGCGTTCATGTTCGGACTGGAGGTCCGTGCCCCACGCGACGGGATACTCGAACCGCTCGCCGCTCCGCGCCAGGATCTCCACCGCCTCGGTGTACGGCAGCCGCACGAAATCGCTCTCGCAGATCTTCTGCAGGGTGTGGATCGTCGTCGGATCGATTCGCTCGTTGAAAAACTGCATGTCCTCCAGGCACCGCTCCAACACGTCGTGGAAGATGCGCCGCAGGAACCGCTCGGCCAGATCCATGTTGTCGAACAGGTCGAAGAAGGCCATCTCCGGCTCGATCATCCAGAACTCGGCCAGGTGCCGGGTCGTGTGGGAGTTCTCCGCGCGGAACGTCGGGCCGAACGTGTAGACTTTCCCGAGGGCGGTGGCGAAGATCTCCGCCTCGAGCTGGCCGCTGACCGTCAGGTAGCTGGGGCGGTCGAAGAAATCGCACGAGAAATCGATCGCGCCGTCCCTCCTGGGCAGGTCGTCGAGGTCGAGCGTGGTGACCCGGAACAGCTGGCCGGCGCCCTCGCAATCGCTGGACGTAATGATCGGCGTGTGGACATACAGGAAGCCCTCTTCCTGAAAGAACTCATGGATCGACATGGCCACCCGGTTCCGCACGCGGGCCATCGCGCCGAACGTGTTGGTGCGCGGGCGCAGGTGGGCCCACTCCCGGAGCTTCTCGAACGAGTGCCGCTTCTTCTGCAACGGGAAGCTCTCCGGATCGGCCCAGCCGTGCACCACGATCTGGTCGCCGTGCAGCTCCGTCGCCTGCCCCTGGCCCACGGAGGCCCGCAACTGGCCCTCCACCGTCACGCTGCATCCGGCGGTCAGCCGCTTGACCTGCGACTCGTAGTTCGGCAGCTTCGCGTCCGCGATCACCTGCAGGTTGCCCAGGCAGGAGCCGTCGTTGACTTCCAGGAAGCTGAAGCCGCCCTTCGAGTCGCGGCGCGTGCGGACCCACCCGTGGACGCGCACGCGGCGCCCGATCGTGTCGGGCTGGCGAGCCTGGGCAATCGTGATGTCGAGCATGTTAATCGGACTCGTGCTGGGGCGAAAAGTAGATATCGGCCTCACAACCCGCGCGCAGCCAGGTAGCGTTCGGCATCCAGCGCGGCCATACAGCCGGTCCCGGCCGACGTAATCGCCTGACGGTAGTAGTCATCGGCCACGTCTCCGGCCGCGAACACGCCTTCCACGCTCGTGGTGGTGCGGAACGGCGCAGTCCAGCGGATGTAGCCCTGGTCCGTAGTCGCCAGCTTCCCGCGCAGGAACCCCGTGTTGGGCGTGTGGCCGATCGCCAGAAACATGCCGCTGCTGGCCAACTCGCGCGTCGACCCGTCCTTCGTGCTGCGGACGCGCACCGCCGTGACGCCCTGCTGGTCGTCGCCCAACACCTCGTCGACGACGTGGCTCCACACGATGTCGATCTTGGGGTCGTTCAGCGCGCGGTCCTGCATGATGCGCGACGCCCGCAGCTCGTCACGGCGATGCACCAGATGCACGATCGAGGCGTACTTCGTGAGGTAGACGGCTTCTTCAATGGCCGAGTCCCCGCCCCCCACGACGACCAGCGGACGATTGCGGAATCGCGGCAGCGCGCCGTCACAGACCGCACACCCGCTGACACCCCGGTTCTTGAACCGCTCCTCCGACGGCAGCCCCAAGTAGTTGGCCTTGGCCCCGGTGGCCACGATCAGGGTGTGCGTCTCCACCGTCTGGCCCTCCCGCGAGAAGACCCGCAACGGCCGCTGCTCCAACTCCACGTCCACCACGTCATCCGACACGATCCGGGTCCCGAAATTGACTGCCTGTTGCCGCATCAGCTCCATCAGCTCCGGACCGGTCACGGCGTGCGGCGCCTCCTCCAGCGGGGGCAGGCTCTGGATCCGGTCCGGCAGCAGCGCACTGCTGAGGAACTCGGCGAGCCGGCCGGCGGGGAACCCGGGGTAATTCTCGACCTCGGTCGTCAGCGCCAACTGGCCCATCGGGAGCGTGCCCTGCACGCGATTCTCTTCCGTGATCGCGCCCTCGAACAACAGGGGACGCAGGTTCGCACGCGACGCGTAAATCGCCGCCGACCAGCCGGCAGGTCCGCTGCCGACAATCACGACCTGTTCAGGCATGGGGACGGTTCCTTTCCAGCGCTGTGGAAACTCGTTGACACAGGGAAACTGGCCCACATTATAGCGCGTGCCCCGGACTTCGACAGCCCGTTGCCGGGCCTGTTCGGCCCAGCCTGCGCCGCGCGCACCAGGGGCCCGGCCCGGCGCGGTCGACGGATGCCCGAGGCGTGATCCGAGTGCCGGGCGGCAGGGCTCCCGTGTCAGGGCGGCTCCTGCGGGGCGATGATCTGGATTGCCTTGCGGCCTTTGATCGTCCCGGGATGGGCATGGAACTTCGGAACGCCCTCCACGCTGATCTCCAGCGGGCCGTGGATATCCTGCTCCGTCGTGACAATGTCGCCGACGCGCAGGCCCAGCAAATCGGCCGTGGTGATCCGCGAGTGCGCCAGGGTCGCCACCATCTCCACCAGCGCGCCCTCCAACCGCTTGCTGACTTTCTGGATCGATTCCTCGGTGGGCGCCGCCTGCGCATAGCTGACCCAGTTGTTCGTCGTCAGCTTGTTGCCGATCCGCTCAATCGCATTGAACGGAATGCACAGGTTCATCATGCCCCGCACGTCCCCCAACGTGAGTTCGAAGCTGATCAGCACGACCACTTCGTTGGGCGGCACGATCTGGACCAGTTGCGGGTTGCTCTCGACCCGCTCGACCTCGAACTCCAGCGGCAGGATGTTGGTCCAGGCCCGTTTCAGGTCGTGCAGGAACAGGTCGGTAATGCGGCGCACCAGCCGCAACTCGATCTCGGTCAACGCCCGTCGGGCCACCGCGCCCGACTCCTTGCCGCCGCCCAACAGCCGGTTGATGACCGGGTAGAGGATGGACGGGTTGATGTCGAGGATCAGGTTGCCGTCCAGCGGCTTGGCGGTGAGGAGGTTGAAGCAGGTGGGGTTCTCCAGGCTGAAGATGAACTCGCTGTAAGTCAGCTGGTCGACGCTCGTCAGCTTCACTTCGACGATGCTCCGCAGCAGCGCGGACATGGCGGCGCCGAAGTTGCGTCCGAACCCCTCGTGGAGCGACTGGAGCGCGCGCATCTGCTCCTTGCCGACACGCTCCGGCCGCTTGAAGTCGTAAGCCGTGATCTTCTCGCGCGGCCGCCCGGCCACGCCGGCCACGGGCGCAGCCGGTTTCTGCAGCGGTTCCGGCGCGTTGGTCTCCATCGATCTGAGAAGACTCTCGACTTCCGCCTGGCTGAGTATTTCGTCAGTCGCCATCGGTCACTCCGTTGACAACGGCCGCACCAGCTACGTCCGCACGTGCCCCTGGCCGTACACGACATACTTGTAACTGGTCAGTTCTTTCAAGCCGCACGGCCCCCGCGCGTGGAACTTGTCCGTGCTGATGCCGATCTCGGCGCCCAGGCCGAATTCCCCGCCGTCATGGAACCGCGTGCTCGCGTTGACCATCACAGCCGCGCTGTCCACTGCGGCCACGAACCGCCGGGCCGCCGTGAGATCCCCGGTCACGATCGCGTCGGTATGGTGCGAACCATACCGGTTGATGTGGTCAATCGCCTCTTCGAGCGAGTCGACCACCCGCACGGAGATCTGCGGCCCCAGATACTCGGCCCGATAGTCCGCCTCGGTCGCGGCCACAGCGCGCGGAAGCCATTGGCGGGTGCGCGCGTCTCCCCGCACCTCGACCCCCTGCGCATCCAACGCCTCGCCGATCTGCGGCAGGAACCGCTCGGCGACCCCCGCGTGCACCAGCAGCGATTCGCAGGCGTTGCAGACACCCATGCGCTGGCACTTCGCGTTGATGGTCAGTGCGTGCGCCATGGCCAGGTCCGCCGCCGCGTCCACATACAGGTGGCAATTGCCGTCGAAATGCTTGATCACCGGCATCGTCGCCTCTTCGGTCACCCGGCGGATCAGGCCGGCGCCGCCACGCGGGATCGCCACGTCGATGTACTCGGCCAGTCGCAGGAAATGCCCAACGGCGGCACGGTCGGTGGTCCCCACCAGCTGCATCGCATCCGCAGGCAGGCCGCCGCGCACCGCCGCCTGTTGCAGCAACTCCAGGATCGCCCGGCTCGAGTGCCGGGCCTCCTTGCCGCCCCGCAAGATCACCGCGTTGCCGCTCTTGACACAGATGGCCGCCGCGTCGGCCGTCACGTTCGGACGCGATTCGTAAATGAACAAGACCGTGCCCAGCGGGACACGCACCTTGGCGACCTCCAGCCCGTTGGGACGCACCGTCGACTCGATCGTCTCACCCACCGGGTCAGGCAGCGCCGCCACGTCCTCCAGCCCTTGGGCCATGCCCTCGATCCGGGCGGGTGTGAGCGTCAGTCGCTCGATCTGCGCGGCCGTCAGCCGGTAATCGGGTGCCGCATCCAGGTCCCGTTGGTTGGCCTGCTGGATCGCGCTGGCGTGCTGCCGCAGGGCCTGTGCCGATTGGCGCAACCACGCGTTCTTCAGCTCGCCCCGCACCTGGGCCAGCGACCGCGCGGCACGCGCGGCACGCTGGGCCACTTCCGTCGCGTAGGCTGCCAGGTCGGTCACGTCATCGGCCGCCATGCTGTCCACCCGCTTCACCCCCCTTTTTTCAAGACAATACGCTCCACGGCCGGAGTATCCTGCAATCAGGCCCAAAAGTCAATGTCGCTCGCACGCTGGGCAAGCGTCCTACGCGTTGACGCAACCGCGTATTTTCACGAGACTTGCGCACGGACAATCAGCACGGCGGCGACGGCGCGGCAGGGCCCAACCCGCCACTGGCCACATACAGCCGTAACGCCTGCTGGACCGGCCCGACATCATGGACCCGCACGAGTTGCACACCTTGCGCGGCCAACGCCAGCACGACACCGATGGTGGCCGCCGTGCGGTCGGCATGCTTGTCGCGCAACACGTGGCCCAGGATGCCCTTGCGGGAGGGGCCCACCATGACCGGGCAACCGAGCGCCACGAAGCGGTCGCAATGCCTCAGCAACGCCAGGTTGTGGGCGTGGGTCTTGCCGAACCCGATGCCCGGATCGAGGCAGATGCGGGACAGGTCCAGCCCCGCCTCGATCAGGCGGTCACGACGCGCACCCAGGTAATCGCGGACCTCCCGGACCACGTCGTCATAGCGCGGGTCGTCCTGCATGGTGGCCGGCGTCCCCCGCATGTGCATCGCGCACACCCCGGCACCCGTCGCGCGCGCCAGCGGCACCATCTCCGGGTCCGCGGTCAGCCCGCTCACGTCGTTGATGATTTCCACGCCCCTGTCGAGCGCCCGGCGCGCCACGATCGCTTTGGTGGTGTCAATCGACAAAGGAACGTCCGTCCGCTCCCGAATCCGCTCGATGACCGGCAGGACGCGCCGCAACTCCTCCTCCGCATCGACCGGCGTGGCATACGGCCGCGTGCTCTCGCCGCCAATGTCCAGGATGTCCGCGCCCTGCCGGACCAGTTCCACGGCATGGGCCACGGCCCGCCCCGTGTCCAGGAAGCGGCCGCCATCCGAGAAACTGTCGGGGGTCACGTTGACCACGCCCACCACCAGGGGTGGCCCATCCAGAGGCAAAGTGACTGTGCGCAGCCGCCAGGCGGCACTGCGAGCACCTGCAGGGTGCGGCATCAGGATACTCCCCGACCAGTTGGCCCCGTACTCTCGTGGCATTATCGGCGGGAGTCATCGAGCACGGAATACCCGGGCACCGGACAACGACGGATTGGCCGGCTCACCAGTTGTCACCTTCCATCTCAGAGACGATCTGGGCGGCCAACTCGCGGATCAACGTCTGCTCGGCCGTGGTGATCGACTGCCCCGCCTCCGGCACCAAATGGTCGCTCGCCGAGATCACGCATTGCGTGAGAATCCGACCACCGTTGTCGATCCAGGTCACGTGGACGGCCGCATTGTAGAGCAGATTGCGCGGCTCGTCGTTGTAGTTCTCCGATACCACACGCTTGTTGTCCCACAGGATGCGGCCGGTCAGGACGCTGTCCGCCAACGGGTCGTGGACCACCTTGTAGGGCGTCCGCAACTCGATCTCCTTGACGACCGCTTCCGTCAGCCATTCACCGAGGTCCGGCCGCCAACTGTCCGACTGGAAGATGGGCACATGAACCGTCTTCACTTCAGCCGGGTAGAGCGACCGGTTGCCGATCTGGTACCCGGCGCAGCCGGTCGCGGACGCGACAACGCACAGCGCGACCCCCAGGGCGCCGCGGACGGCGCCGGAGCATCGGAGCCCGCCGTGGTGGAGTGACCTGTTGTTGGCCATGCGTCGGTTGTCGGTTGTCGGTTGTCGGTTGTCGGTTGTCGCCGGTCGAGGGCCGGAGGTGCCGGCCGCCTGGTCGCGTTACCGGACCTTCGTATCGCCCGGGGCGGTGGCCAGGAGCGGCTTGGCGGTGTCGGAATCGGGGAACAGGTTCACCAGCCAGGCCATGCGTTGCGGCGGCACACGCGGCTTGCCGGCCAGTTGGCCGATCTCCTCGCGGGCCTGTTCCGCGAACGGGGTGTCGTGGTAGTTCTTGAGCACGATATCCAGGTAGAACCGGGCCGCGCCGTACTCCTGGCGCCGCACGTAGTACTGGGCCATCAGCCACTCCCGCTCGGCCATCAAGTAGCGGACCTGGCGGGCGGCCTTGTCCAGCTCATCGCGATGCTCGCGGGCCTGCTGGGGGAACTGGCGGCGGATCTGCTGGATGAGCTTGTCCGTCTCCTCCAGCGAATCGCCCGTGTAGCGGGGACCGTGGTAGCCGCGCAGTTTCGCCTGGATGCCCAGGTAATGGGCGTTGAACTGATGCTCGCTGCTGGGGAAGTGGGTGCGCAGGTCCGAGTAATACTGGTCGGCCTTGTCGTATTTCCCCTTCACGAAATGGGCGTTGGCGGCGGCAATCGTCGCGTCATCGGCCAGCTTGCCCGTCGGATCGTCCAGCCGCATGCGGTCGTAGATCCGGATCGCGTGCCCGAACGTGTCGATCCACGGGATCTTGTCGTCGGTCAGATTGATCCCGACATTCGGAAAGCGGGGCTCGTCGTGGCGCTTCAACCAGTACTGGGCGATCAGGAACCGGCGCGCGCCGACCAGGTCGAGATACCGCGTGTTCGGGTACTTCTTGACCAGCAGCTCGAAGTAGTGATTGGCCTTCACATAACGGTCTGCGAAAAACTGGCTTTCGCCCGCGCGGAACAACGCGTCTTCCTCCAGCGCTGAATCCGGCCACCGCTGGGCCGCCTCCGCGTACTGATCGCTGGCGTCCAGAAACAGCCGGGTCACGTCCGCTTCGGGGTCCCGGTCGCGGAGCGCCACCGCTTGCCGGTATGCGTCCTCGCCCGCCCCATACAGGGTGCGCGCCACGTTGCGGTCCGGTCCGCGCCCGGTCAGCCGCCGGATCGTCATGCCCAGGTTGTCCGGCGCGAAGTCCGACCACTTCAACGGGTCCCGCTCCCGCGATTCGTCCTGGTCCGCCGCCTCTTCCGGCGCACCGTCCCGAGCCGGCTCGGTGTAAGAGACGAGCGCTACGTCGCGAGCGGCACCTCCGGCGGGCAGGGCGCCGGCCGCGTCCGCCGGGTCAGCCGCCGTACGGCGCGCCAGCGTGGCGCAGCCGCTCGAGAGCACTCCGGCGGTCACCCCCAGCCAGAACCACAGCAGGAGAAGTCGTCGGCCCCATTGCATCGTGGACATCCTTGCCCGCAGTTGTCTCGCTAGTTCGGGGTGTGGCCCAACAGCCCCAGATACGGCTGCATCCGAGGCCGGTGGTCCAACAGGTTGCAGATGTACTGGTTCGTCACGCCCCGCAATTCACCACGCGCTCGCGCGTCGATGTCGATTTCCCGCCAGACCTCGGAGTCCTCCGCAGCAAACTGCTGCAACACGCGGATCACCTCGGCCGTCACGCTGACGACCTGCCGCTGACCCGGACGGCACCGAGCACACAACAGCCCGCCGGCGATCTGTCCGAACGGCACGCGACCGGTCAACACGATCGGCGCACCGCACGCGGCGCACCCGTCGAGTGACGGCAGGTGCCCCAACACACGGAGCAGCGTCATCTCGAACCGCAGCACCACGCGGAACAGGTCTGTAGGGCCCTCGAGTGCCACCAGCGCCTGATCGGCCGCATCGAACAACTCCGGATGGGGATCTCCCGTGTCGGTCAGGTCCCGCAACAACTCCGCCACGTAGTAACCCGCATACAGACGAGACAAGTCGCGCGTCGCCAGACGAGACCGCCGTTCCAGCTTGGCTTCCGTCAACAAGTCGAGCACGTCGGACGATTTGTGCAGGAACACTATGCGACAAAGGGCCAACAGGTCAAGAGCAGACTCGAAGGGGCTTTTGGGCCGTCGCGCCCCTTTGGCCAGAGCGCCTATCTTGCCGAAGTCCCGCGTGAAGAGCGTTACGATGCAACTGGTCTCACTGAACTCCACGACGCGAAGGACCAGCGCCAGCGTCTTTTCACTCGACATGTCGCACCCTATCGCGCGGTCAAGCCGAACTGTTGCAGATAGGCCGCTTCGGCAGCCCGCATCGCCTGGCGCGCGGGCTCCGTCTGGTCATCGAACCCGACCAGGTGCAGCACGCCGTGAATGACATACAGCAGCAGTTCATCGGCGGGGGTCCAGCCGTACTGGTCCGCTTGCGATCTGGCCGTGTCCGCGCTGACGATCACTTCGCCCTCGAGCAGATCGGGCGTCCGTTCCAGCACGAAGCTCAGGACATCGGTGGCATCGTCATGCTGCAGGAACCGGCGGTTCAAGGCCCGGATGGTCGGATCGTCGACGATCGCGATGCTGGCCTGGCAGGTGGCCGGACCGTGGTCCAGCAGGACCGCCCGCGCCGCCCGCATCAGACGCTGGCGGTCGACGGCCAATTGCGACTGCTGGTCCGCCAATTCGATCTCGATCATGTCTTACGCGGTCTGCTGGTCCGGGTACTTGACGCGTGAATGATAGACGGCCGTGAGCGATTTCACCAGGCTGTCCCGGATGCGGCTCAGCTCCAGCAGCGTGAGGCCGCAATCGTCGAACTGGCCGTCCAGCAGGCGTTTCATGATGATGCTCTCGACCAGGCTGTCGATCCGCGCGGGGGTCGGATCGACCAGCGTACGGCTCGCGCTCTCGACGGCGTCCGCGATCATCAGGACGCCCGCCTCGCAGGTCTGCGGCTTGGGTCCGGGGTAGCGATAGCTGGACTCCTCGACCTCCTCCCCGTCCGGATCGTTCTCCGATTGCCTGGCCGCCTGCTGGTAGAAATACTCGACCAGCGTCGTGCCGTGATGTTGTTCGATGAAATCGACGATCGTCTTGGGCAACCGGTTCTGGCGGGCCAGGTCCGCGCCATCCTTGACGTGGGCGATGATCACCAGCGTGCTCATGGCGGGCGCCAGCGATTCATGCCGGTTGCCCTCGCGTCCCTGGTTCTCGATGAAATAGCCCGGCTTGAAGACCTTCCCGATGTCGTGGAAGTACGCGCCGACCCGCACCAGCAGCCCGTTGGCGCCGACCGATTCGGCTGCCGCTTCCGCCAGCGACGCGACGTTGATCGAGTGGTTGTACGTGCCGGGCGCGCGGCGTGCGAGTTCCTGGAGCAGCGGGTGTGCCGCGTCGCCCAGCTCCAGCAGGCTGATATCGGTCTGGACGCCGAAGAGCTGCTCAATGAACGGCAGCAGGCCGGTCATGATCAAGGCCGCCAGGACGGCGCAGAACCCGTGCCACACCGCGCCGGCCAGGAGATGGACAGCGAACGGCGAGCCGCTGTCACTCCAGCGCTCCGCGCCGAACACGTCCGTGCTGCTGCCCCAGGAGCCCAGCGGGTCGCCGATCAACGTGCCGACGCCGATGGTCGTCAAGATGGCCACGACGCCCGCTACCAGGCCGACATAGATCATCTTGGTGCGGCTGCGCACGCGATGGAGCGACAGGATCGCGGCCGAGCTGGTGGCCACCATCAGCACGAACTCGGCCAAGCCCATCCCCAGGGCCAGGCACAGGATCAGGGCCATAGCAGCCGTCAGGACCAGCGCCAGTTCCCGCCAGTAGACGATGGCCATCGTCATGCCGAACAACAGGATCGGCACGATTTCCGCCTGCCACAAGGCGCCGGTGCACAGGCGCCCCAGAACGACCGTCAGCACGGCCACGGCCAGCAGCGTGATGAGTCGCCGCAGGTCGGCCACCATCGAGCTGCAGTGGCTCAACACGTACACGCCGCAGAAGAGGAACACGGCCGCATACATGCCGAGACTGGCCGACGTGTGCGCGAGCATGTCCCAGGCGGTCAGGCTGCCGATCATCGCCACGTGCTCCCGCCGCAACACTTCCAGCCGTTCCGCGGTGATCCGCCGACCGGCCTGGACCAGCTTGTCGCCCGGCAGGAACTCGTGCTGGACCGCAACCGTCTCTTCCAGCGCCGCGTAATCCCGCTGCGTGGCCTCGGGATCGAGTTTGAGCGTCGTGGGCAGCCTGCGATTCGTAATCCAGTTGGTCACCAGCTCGGCCAGGGTGTCGATCTGGTCGGCCGGCAACTGGGCTTTGCGGAATTCGTCGACCAGGCGCGGCTGCAGATCCTTCAGGACATCGCCGATTCGAACGCGCTTGACCTCGACGATCTGCGGAGACTCCGGCTTGCCCCGCGGGTAGACCTTCACGAAGCTCTGGCTGCCGTCGTCGGGCCGATGCTCGAGCGTCTCGAGCAGCCCGCTCTCGCGCCACGGCCGCAACGCCCGCTCCAGCGCCTCGGCAAACCGCCCCAGATGGGCATCGTCCGGCAGCGCCGCACGCAGACCCGTAAACGCCACCGTGCTCTGGACGCTCGGTTGCCCCCCGGGCGCGGCCTCGTCGCCCTTGGGCAGGAACTCGCGCCACACCTCCGGGTCCAACTGATCCAGCGACTCCGCCTCGTGCACCTGCAACATGACCCCTTCCAGCGCGGCCAGCAGCTCCCGCAATCGCCCGTCGTCATTCACATAGGTGCAACGCACCTCCCGACGCTGCAGCGCCACCTCCTTCGCCGTCCCCTCCGGATTGGGCACCTGGAACGCCACGCTGGCACATACGTCGCGCGAAGGCACGCGCCCCAGCCGGTAACTGAATGGCGGCGCCCAGCCGCCGGTGATGGTCCACATGCTGAGGATCGCCACCAGGCAGATCCCCAGACGCAGCAGGACATCGGGCCGAGATAGGCTGCCCAAGACGACCGCCACGCGCCCGGGCGGCAACTCGAGCGATGCCACATGATCCGAACGCGTGATCCTCTGGTAGTTCGACATGGCTGTGTCACCGTCCCGACACGCATCAACGGCGCGGATTCCGCGCGCGATGCGGCGGCACCTCCTCGTAGGCCTGCACGATCTCCTGCACCAGCCGATGCCGCACGATGTCCGATTCGTTCAACTCCACCATGCACACGCCCCGCAGATGGCGCAGACGACGGACCGCGTCCATCAGACCGCTCCGCGTGCTGGGCGGCAGGTCCACCTGGGTGATGTCGCCCGAGACCACCACCTTCGACCCTTCACCCATCCGCGTCAGGAACATCTTCATCTGCGCCACCGACGTGTTCTGAGCCTCGTCCAGAATCACGAAGGCCTCGTTCAACGTCCGACCCCGCATGTAAGCCAACGGCACCACCTCGATGACATCGCGCTCCATGTGGCTCTTGATCAACTCGTAGTCCATCATCTCGTGCAGGGCATCCAGCAGCGGACGCAGATACGGGTTGATCTTGGCCTGCAGATCGCCCGGCAGGAAACCCAGACTCTCACCCGCCTCCACCGCCGGCCGCACCAGCACGATCCGCCGTATCTCACGCCGCTTGAGACACTCCACAGCCATGGCCACCGCCAGGTAGGTCTTGCCCGTCCCCGCCGGCCCGATCGCAAAGACCAGTTCATGCTGGCGGATCGCCGATACGTACCGCGCCTGGCCCGCCGTACGCGGGCGAATCTGCCGCGTCGCCGCCGCCACGTCGATCGCTGGCTGGGGCGGAAGAGCCCCGTCGGCACCCGTCACGACCCCCAGCACCCGCTGCACGTCGTCCACCCCCACCGACCCGCGCCGCTCCACCAACTGCTTCAGCTCCTCCAGAACCCTGGTGGCCTTGGCTACAGACTGATCGTCGCCCGCAACATGGATGTGCCCGTCGCGATGCGTGATCGAAACGCCCAAGGTGTCGCGAATCGCGCGCAGATGCTGGTCGCGGACCCCAAATAGGGAGAGTGCCAGCTGCGGTTCAGCCAGCGATAGCGTTGCTTCGCTCATGCACACGTTGGCAGCCCTTCGGCCTGCCACCACGTCCCCTCATCGACTGCCCGATACGTCAACTATAGCGGATCGTCCGCAGCAGACACCAGACGCGATCCTCCCAGCCCCTCCATGCCCCGGGCACAGCAACGGTTCTGCAGAATACACCACCTTCAGGGGCCCAGCAGACCGCTCGCCCAGCACACGTAGGCCGGACCGGCCGCGAACAGGAGCGAGTCGAGAATGTCGAGCACCCCACCGAGTCCGGGTAGCCAGCTGCTGGAATCCTTGCGTCGGGCATCGCGTTTGAGCAGCGACTCGGCAAGGTCCCCCGCCATGCCGCTGCCGGCCAACATCAGCCCGTAACACAGCCAGCCGGCTGCCGCACCCGGTGGCCGGTCCGCGTTGACCAGGTGCGGCACCACCCAGGCTCGACAGGCCCATGCGCCCAGGCAGGCGGCGGCCAACCCGCCGAGAGCCCCCTCGATCGTCTTTTTCGGGCTCAGGACGGGCGACATCTTGTGACGTCCGAAGGCGCGGCCGGCCGCATAGGCGCCGGTATCCGCCAGTTTCACAATCAGAATCACCGAGACGACCGCGGCCAGGCCCCACTGCGGGTCCGGCAACAGCCGCAGACTGACCAGGAAGCTGGTCAACAACCCGGCATAGCCGATGGCCAAGACCGACAGCGCCAGACGACTCGTGGCATGGCCGTCGGGCGTATAGCGCATCATCTCGGCGATGAAGGCCAGCATCAATCCGGCGGTCAGGCCCAGCAACGGCCAGCCGAGTCGCCCCACCAGCGCATCAGTTGGGTACCCCTGCCCTTGGATCGTCCACACCAGCGGCGCGGCCGCCAGGAGGACCGTCAGGGGTGCGCCCACGTAGAGCGGCCATGCGGCCGGCCGGTCCGGGCGCGCGCTCCAGAGGTCCAGCAGTTCACGGACCATCATGATGGCGACCGCCACGGCCAGCGGCACGAGCCAGACTCCCGGCGCGCCGCACGGGTGCTGGTGATCCAGATACAGCAGGCCGACAAGCCCGGCAATGATCACGGTCGCCGACAGCAGTCGCAACTTGAGCACGATGGAACACTCCTCCGGCATGGGCCCTCAAGCAACGCGCCCGTTACGGCGTCCGAATCCCGCCGAACCGCCGGTCGCGCCGGGCATAGGCGCGCAGGGCATCGTGCAGGTCTTCCGCACGGAACTCCGGCCAGCACCGGTCGGTGACCCACAATTCGGCGTAGCTGATCTGCCACAGCAGAAAGTTGCTCACGCGCATCTCGCCCGCTGTGCGGATCAAGAGGTCCGGATCCGGCCGCCCGGCCGTGTACAGGTGCTCGGCGATCGTCTGCTCGGTGATGGCCTGGGGCGCGAGTCGACCGGCATGGACCTCTTCGGCGATCTGGCGGACGGCATCCACCACCTCGGCGCGCCCGCCGTAATTGATCGCCAGGCAGAGGTGGGTGCCCGTATTGGCGGCGCTCAACGCAATGGTCCGATCCATCTCGGCCAGCACACGGTCCGGGATTCCGGTCCGGCGGCCGATGATCTCGATCACGACGTTCTGTGCCATGATCGTCCCGCGTTCCTCGATCATGTACTGTTCGAGCAGGTGCATCAGGAAGTCGAGTTCCGCAGGCGGGCGCTTCCAGTTCTCGCTCGACAGGCAGTACAGCGTCAGTTGTTCGAGCCCCAGCCGCGCGCTCTCCTCCACCGTCTGCCGGACGCTGGCGACACCGCGCCGGTGGCCTTCGACCCGGGGCAGGTTCTGGCGCTGCGCCCACCGGCCATTGCCGTCCATGATGATGGCCACATGGCGGGGGAGTCGCCCGCGCGGCACGTCCTGGAGCAGGTCAGGAGGTCTCGTGGATGGTTCAAGATCAGGCTTGGTCATCGTGCTTCAGCACTGGCGGAACGAACATCGTCTGGGCGCGCGACGGGCCGACCGAGATGACCTCGATCGGAACACCCACGAGTTCCTGGATGCGGTCCACAAACCGCAGCGCGCCGGCCGGGAGGTCCTCGCGTTTCGTCACGCGCGACACGTCCTGCAGCCAGCCTGGAAACGTCTCGTACACCGGCCGCAGGCGCCGCAGTTCTGCCGGCCGGCTGGGCACATGGTGGATGCGACGCCCGTCCAACTCGTAGGCCACACAGATCTTCACTTCCGGCAACCGGCTGACGACATCGAGCATCATCAGCGAGACGGCATGGATGCCGCTCAACCGGGCGGCGTACCGTACGGCCACCGCGTCAAACCAGCCGCAGCGGCGCGGCCGACCGGTCGTCGTCCCATACTCGTGGCCCAATTCGCGGATCTGCTGGCCTGTCTCATTGTCCTGCTCGGTCGGGAACGGCCCCCCGCCGACGCGCGTCGTGTACGACTTGGCGACCCCGTACACCTTGTTCAGCCACCGGCCGGGCACGCCGGATCCGGCCGATACGCCGACCCCCGAACTGTGGCTGCTGGTCACGAACGGGAACGTGCCGTGGTCGATGTCCAGCATCGAGCCCTGGGCGCCTTCGTACAGCACGCTCCGGTCCGCTTCCACCGCGTCCAGCAGATAAGTGGTCGTGTCGCCGATCATGGGCGCCAGGCGCTCCGCATACCCGCAGTACTCCGCGTAGATCGCCGCGGCATCCAGCTCTTCGTCCCGGATCGCCTCGCGATAGCCGGCTAAGGCACGCCGCTTGGCCGCCACCACCTGCTCGATCCGCTCCCGGAAATCATCGGCGACCATGTCCCCCAACCGAATCGCCGACGTCCGGCCGTACTTGTCCCGATAACAGGGTCCGATGCCGCGCAGCGTCGTGCCGATGCTCTCCCCCTCGAACGCGTCCGCATTGAGCGCTCGGTCTTCCGCAATGTGCCAGGGGAACACCACGTGGGCACGCTCGCTGAGCATCAACCGGTCGGCAACCGGAATGCCGCGCGCGGTCAGGTGGTCGATCTCCCGGAGCACGACCGCCGGGTTGAACACGACTCCGGGCGTGATCACGTTCATCACGCCCTCAGTCAAGATGCCGCTGGGGATCTGATGCAGCTTGTAGGTTTCATCGCCAATGACGACCGTGTGGCCGGCGTTCGCGCCCCCTTGGTATCGGACCACGATGTCGACGCGGAGCCGCTCGGCCAGCAGGTCGACAAGCTTGCCTTTCGCCTCGTCGCCCCACTGCAGTCCAATCACACTCGTTCCCGGCACGGCAGTCGTCTCCGCACGAACCCGACACCCTCAGCATACCCGCGGGGCAGACCGGCCCCGGCCGGTCAGTCTATTCGGGCAGGCTGTCCCTGGTCAACCGTGCGGGAACCGGGCACGCGGAGCCGGGCCCCGAAGCGGCGGCCCGCATTGGGCCTGACGATCGTGCGGGTGGGCGCGATCCGCCGCGGCCATTCACACCGGCCGGGCGGTCACATCCCGCGCGAATTGCCGGCAGTATTCGTAGAGCGCCATCGCCGTGGCCGTCGCCACGTTGTAACTGTAGGGCAGGCCGAAGACCGGGATTTCCACGACGTCATCGAGCAGCGCCCACAGGTCGTCCGGGAGCCCCTGCCGCTCGTGCCCGATCACCAGCACCGTCCGGGGCTGGAACGTGAAGTGGTAGAGGCATTTCGAGTTGGTCGCCTGCTCCAGCCCGATCCGCTGAAACCCCTCGCCGCGCAGCTGCGCGAGGACCGGCGGCAACGTGCGGTGCTGCTCGATCACCACGTGGTCGATGCCGTCGCGGGCGATCTTGCGATCGAGCTTGGGGCGGCCGCATGCGATCATCCGCCGCACGCCGCAGCAACTGGCCACGCGGACAATCCGCGAGAGGTTCACGTTGCTCCGCATGGGCGGGCAGGCCAGGACGATCTCGCACTCACCCGGCAAGGTGCAGGGCGGCTTGTGCCGCTGGTGGACGAATTCACCCATGGTTGCCGCACCCTGATCCCACTCAAACCGCGCGGACCGCGCCGCCGGAGCGCGCGTGCAGAAGACGGGCCGTCGCATTCGACACGCCGGACTATGCCGCCCCGCCTAGCTCGACGACCGCTCCTCCACCGACTCGCCCGCCTCCCTCTGGAGCGTCACCACGCAGCGGCCGAATCGCACCTGCGGCGTGCAGCCCGGCAGATCGGATAAGACGACCCCGATCAGATCGCTCAACCGCTCGGGTAGCACGCGGTAATGGTTGTGCTTGCCGTCGCGCCGCAGGCCCACCAGGCCGTCCTCCCGCAACAACGCCAAGTGATGGCTCACCGCCGGCTGACTCAACTGCAGTAGATCACACAGGGCCCGCACATTCAACTCGCCCCGCTCAAACAAGTAGATGAGAATCCTCAAACGGGTCTCGTCCGCCAGGAGCTTGAACCAGCGGACCAGCTCCTTGGTGACCCGAACCGATACGGATGGGCCCGCACGACCTGGTGAAGTATCATCCGCTTGCACGACGAGACATCTGGAACCAGCAAACGAGATAAGCGATAAGTTTTGTGAACGGCCCTATTCTAAACCGGCCGGCCGCGCCTTGAAAACAGCCGCGGGCACTAATTTGGGAAAAATCTACCGATTATCCTCCCACCCGCTCGCCGGAGGGTCCACGCACGCCGCGTGGACTTGGCCGGCGCGTACGTTCCGTTCTAGAATACGGTGCCTTTGGCGGGATACGGTTGCTGCGGGCTGAATCGGGATCCTTTCGAGACCTCCCATGGTGGGCACCATTGAAGACGCCTTGCGACGCTGCCAACTGTTTGCCGAGGTCGGCCCGGAGCGGATCCGGAAACTGGCCGAGGACTCGAAAGTCTGCCGATTTGCGCGTCAGCAGCTGATCTTCCGCCAGGGCCAGCCCTGTCCCGGCGTGTATGTGGTGGACACCGGCACAGTGCGGGTGTTCAAGACGTCGTCGGCCGGCAAAGAACACGTCCTGCATATGGCCGCGCCCGGCCAGTCATTCCTGGAGGTCGCGGCGATCGGCAATTTCCCCTGTCCGGCCCACGCGGAGGCGGTGGAGGCCACACGCTGCGTCCTGATCCCGATCGATCGGTTCCGCGACCAGTTGGCCCGTGACCACCAGTTGTGCCTGGAGGTGATGACCGGCATGGCATTCTGGGTCCGCCGGCTCATCGCGCTGATGGAAGACCTGGTGCTGCGCGACGCGCTGGGTCGCACGGCCCGGTTCCTGCTGGAGTCGGACGCCGATCCGGACGGCTTGATCCGACTGCCCAGCCTCAAGCGGCATGTGGCAAGCCACCTGAATCTGACGAGCGAGACGCTGTCGCGGACGTTGAGCCGGCTGATCGAGGCCGGGCTCATCGTGGAACACGACAAGAACCGCGTCCAGCTGCGCAATGTGCGTCAGCTACGGGCGATCAGTGAAGGGCGGTATCCGGAACTCTGACCCCCTTACGACGCGCCCGGCCCGGCGGCGCGCGTCGGCCTTCACCCCGCTGGACCACGACACACACTGCAGCGCCATGACCGTCAACCGACCATGCATCGTGCTGGGCACCCACAACCGCAAGAAAGGGCGGGAATTGGCGGATCTCTTTGCGCCCTGGGGCGTGGAGGTCCGGACGCTGGCCGACATCTCAGACCCGCTGGAGGTCGTTGAGGATGGCCGGACGTTCGCGGCCAACGCGGCCCTGAAGGCCTGCCGCCAGGCGGCGCACCTGGGGGCCTGGGTCTTGGGCGAGGACAGCGGACTGGTCGTCGACGCGCTCGGCGGCAGGCCCGGCATCTATTCAGCCCGCTACTCCGGCCCGGACGCGACCGATGCCTCGAATATCGCGCGGCTGTTGGACGAGATGCGGAGCGTGCCGGCCGACGCCCGCGGCGCGCATTACGTGTGCCACGCCACGTTGGCCGACCCCTGCGGTCAGCCACGCGTGGCCATCGAGGCCCGCTGTTACGGCCGCATCGCCGCGTCACCCCGCGGGATCGGCGGGTTCGGCTACGATCCGGTGTTCGAGATCGTCGAGTACCATCGCACGTTCGGCGAATTGGGAGAGGCCGTCAAAGCGGCCCTCAGCCATCGCGGGCGCGCGATTCGGAGCCTGGTGCGCGCTGCGCGCCGGCTGCTGCACGGCGGCGCACGCGGATGACCCGCCCGACTGCGACGCGGGTGCCTGGCGCGTCGTCAACGAAGGCGTTTGTTCCCGGACGCATAGTTGGACGCCAAGTCGCGGTGCGGGACCTGGACCGGCAACGGCTGCACGTCGAACGGAATGCCGTCAAGCGTGCGTGGCTTCAGAGCCTGACCATGCTGCGGCAGCGGGCTCCGCTCCGCACCGTACCGCTGCATGATCTCGTAGATCTCCGGGAGCAGGTCGAGCCGGCCGTCCGGCAACTGGGTGCCGACGGAGTTGAAGCTGCCGACCGTCACGATGCTCTCGCAACGATCGTGGAACTCGTACGCTTCGATCCCGCGCTTGCGCAGCGCCGCGGTCAACCGATGCGCCTGGTCGGCCGCTTCCTCGAGCTTGTGGGACGCGCCGCGGGAAAGAAAACCCGGGCTCGGACCGAAACTCGACCCCTGCTTCGCGTCCTCGCCCTTGAAATATGACTCGCCATGGAACGACGCCACACGCACCGTGTACTTGCCAGGATTGTCCAACAGGCAGTACTCGACTTCGCGATTCATCTCCAGCACGAAGGGATCCAAGCCGTTCGAAACGAAGTACTCCTTGGGCACCAACGGGTTCCGCACCACAAACGCGCGACGCATGGGACCGAGCTCCCGGATTTCCGGGTTCGCCAGACGCTGCAATTCGCGGAGCCCGATGAAGCGCTGAGTCGTGGTCTTCTGGACCGCTTCACTGGAAATGTCCAGGCAGGCCGGCTTGGCGACCTTCACCCGATCCAGATCCTCCTGGATGCCGGGCGCATCAAAGCTGGCATAGTTGCCCACCAACACCGCGATCTCGTCGAATTTCGTGGCCGACTGGTACCGCATCCGCTTCGGACCGCCGTAACGATTCACGCCCCGCCCGTACACGGGCTGCGTGTAATCGAACGTCTGCTTGTGCATGAATGCCTCCAGCTTGTACTGCTTGCGCAGCTCCAGCACCAGCTGGTGCGCCTGCTCCTCCGCGCCCGGCCCCGCAAAGGATGTGACAATGATCATCCAGGGACCCTCGTCCTCGGTCAGCCAGTACCTCTTGTTCGGGTCAGCCTCGACCGACCGGAATGGGACCAGCTTCTTCCACGGCGGCGTCGCGCGCGCAACACCCGCAAACACCAGAGTCATCAGCACCCCGCACCAGATGACCGCATCCCTGCATGCCTTTCGCGTCTTCATCACTTCCTCCTTGAACGACCGGCCGACACCCCCAGGCGCCGGCGTCAAGCGGCCTCGCGCGGATCGCGGCCGCGACAGTCAGGCGGGAGAGTAGCAGAACCCGCGCCAGAGAACCAGATCGATCTGTCTCAGTTTCTGCCCCACCGGCGAGGGGAGTACGCTATCGCTCGCGCGGCCGGACGCCGTTCAAGCCAGGAGTCGATGCTCGCACACCGCGTAGGGCACGCACCAGACCAGCTCTCCAGTCTGTTCGGGACTGGCCGCCACTTCGACCGGCGCATAGCGGCAGGCAGTGCCGGTGTAACGGCCCGGCTGCTCGTCCATCGCCGACTCGACAAGCACGCGTAGTGGGTGTCCCACCAGGCGGCGGAAGAACGCCTGCCGCAGTGCGCGTTCGATTTCGGTCAAACGCCGCACGCGTTGGGCCTTGACCGCCGCAGGCACCTGATCGGACATCTCCGCGGCGGGCGTACCTTGGCGTGGGCTGAAGGGGAACACATGGATTTTCGAGAAGCCCACGTCACGTACGACCTGGCAGGTGTCGGCGAAATCGGTTTCCTCCTCGCCGGGGAACCCCACGATGACGTCGGTAGTCAGCGCGGGCAGAGGCAGCCGGTCCTGGATCTCACGGCACCGGTCGACCAACAGGCGGACGCCCCAGCGGCGGCGCATGCGGCGCAGCACGCGGTCTGAACCGCTCTGCAGGCAGATGTGGAAATGCGGGCAGATCTTGTCGGCGAATTCGGCGGCGGTGTCGATCAGTTCGCGAGTCACTTCCGTGGCTTCCAGGCTGGAGAGCCGCAGTCGGAAATCGCCCTCGAGGCGGGCGATCTGCCGCACCAGGTGCGCGAGCCGCGAGCGGCCCGTTGGAGGCCCGCCCGGATCCTGGCACACGCCGTAGTGCCCGAGATGGACACCGGTGAGCACCAGTTCGCGATAGCCGTTGTCCAACAGCCGGCGGACCTCGTCCAGCAGGTCCGGCACGGATCGGCTCAGCAGGTGGGGCCGCATCTGCGGGATGATGCAATAGCTGCATTGCAGCCGGCATCCGTCCTGCACTTTGAGGTAGGCTCGGTGCCGGGCCCCGAACCGGGTGATGCCGGTCGGCGCCTGCGCCACGCCCAGTCGTCTGAGCAGATCCGGCAGCGCCCGCTTGTCGGTCACGACATCGACCACGCCGGGCAGCATCGCCAGTTCGCTCGGCGCGCGGGTCGCGTAGCAACCCATCACCACGATGCGCACGCCGGGGTTCTCGCGCGCCAGCCGCCGGATCGCACGCCGGCTCTTGACATCGCTCTCGTGAGTGACCGTGCATGTATTGACGATGCACAGGTCCGCCTGTTCGTGCGGAGCCGCCTCGCGGTAGCCGACACTCAACAGGCCCTGGCGCACGTACTCCGTCTCATACTGATTGACTTTGCAGCCGAGCGTGCAGGTCTTGAGGCGCAGCGCTGTCATCCGCCCGGGCCTATTCCAGTTCCGGCTCGATGGTCGCCGTCATCGAGCCGGCGCAGCGGGCGATCAGATGATCCCGGCCGAACGCATGGATCTGATCGCGTTTGAGTTCTGCGTGTTCCTTCGTCGTCGTCAAGCAGACCGCGCGGCCGCGCGTATCGACTTCCTTGGCGATTTGAAAGCCCTTCTCGAGCGGATGTCCGAACAGCTTCCGCATCATTTCGATCACGTAATCGTACGAGTGATCGTTGTCATCCCACAGAACCACCTGGTACCGCGGTTGTCGTCGCGGCTGGGTGTGCGCCTGCTCGTGGCGACGGCGGATCGTCTCCTCGAGCGGCTCATCAACGGCGGTCATCTGCTGCCAATCGCTCACAGCTCTCAAACTCCGCGTGCTCCAGGACATGGGATCCGGCGGCCGTTCCTGGAATGGCAAATCTACCGTGGAATCGGATTACCCCGAATAGTCCGGCCAGTGACAGGTTATTATATTGTAACGACTTGACGATCGGGAAGCCTTTTTTTCTTTCTCGGGACATGCGGGATGCGCCATGGCGATGCCTGAGCTCGACCGGTACCTGCTGGAACACCACGACCAATTCGAGGAGGAGCTGTGCGAACTGCTGCGGATTCCCAGCATCAGCACGGGCCGAACGCACCAGGCCGAGATCCGGCAGGCCGCAGTGTGGGTGGAGCGTCAGCTGAGCGGGCTGGGCCTCCAGGCGGAAATGATCGAAACGAGCGGCAACCCGGTGGTGTACGCCGAGTCGCCGCCGGTGCCGGGCGCTCCGACCGTGCTGGTCTATGGCCACTATGACGTGCAGCCTCCCGACCCGCTGGACGAATGGACATCTCCGCCGTTCGAGCCGACCCGCCGCGACGGCAATCTGTACGCACGGGGCGCGACGGACGACAAGGGGCAGATGCTCACGCATATCAAGAGCGCTGAGGCCTGGATGCGGACCGCCGGACACCTGCCGGTGCGGCTGAAGTACCTGATCGAGGGCGAGGAAGAGACCGGCAGCGCAGGGCTGGAAGCGTATCTCGCCGCGCACGCCGCCAAGCTGGCCTGCGACGTGGTGGTCATCAGCGATTCGTCGCAGTTCGGACCCGGGCAGCCCGCCGTCACCTACGGGCTCAAAGGCCTGGCGTACTTCGAGTTGCGGTTGACTGGCCCGAAACAGGACCTGCATAGTGGGACATTTGGCGGCGGGGTGACCAACCCGGTCAACTGCCTGAGCCAGCTGCTGGCAAGCCTGATCGGCCCCGGGGGCAAGGTCCGGATCCCCGGGTTCTACGACGATGTCGTACCGCTGTCGCGGCGCGAGCGCCGGCAATTGGCCGCGTTGCCGTTCGACGAATCCGCGTTCATGGCGCAGATCGGCGTGACGGGCGTAACGGGCGAACGCGGCTACACGACGCTCGAGCGGCGCTGGGCGCGTCCCACCTACGACATCAACGGCATCTGGGGCGGCTATCAGGGCGAGGGGGCCAAGACCGTGCTGCCCGCCCGGGCCGGCGCCAAGTTCAGCTTCCGACTCGTGCCCAACCAGGACCCGGAGAAGATCCACCAGGCGCTGCGCGCCCATTTGGAGGCGCGCTGTCCACCGGGCATCGAGCTGGAGCTGTGCGCGATGCATGCGGCCCGCGGGATCGTGGTGCCGCTGGACAGCCCCTACATGAAAGCGGCCGCCCGCGCGGTCCAGCAGGGGTTCGGCCAAGCGCCCCTGTTCACCCGCGAAGGCGGATCGATCCCGATCGTGAACCTGTTCCACGAGCGGCTGGGGGCCGACTCGCTCCTGCTGGGCTGGGGCCAGGACGACGACAACGCGCACAGCCCCAACGAGAAATTCCATCTGGCGGATTTCCACCGGGGCATCCGGACGAGCGCGTACCTGTGGGGCGAACTGGGCAAGATCGACGTGACCGCACGCCCCTGACCGGGCGCGGGTCACCGATGCACACACTACTGGATCGGACACAGCCATGCTGGATCGGAAGTTCATCATTGAGCATGCGGAACAGGTGAAGCAGAACTGCCTCCGCCGGGGCGTCGCGGCCGAGGTGGACCGGCTGGTGGAGCTGGAACTGCTGCGGCGCGAGAAGCAGCGCCAGGTGGAGGACCTGAATCGGCGCGCCAACGAAGTGTCCAAGTCGATCGGCAAGGCGCCCGACGCCGCCTCGCGCGAGGCCCGCAAGGCGGAAGGCCGCCAGCTGCGCGACGCCAAAGACCGCGTGCAGGGCGAAGTCGATGCGCTGGACCGGGAGATCGAGCGGCTGCAGGCCGGAATCCCCAACATGTCGCATCCCGACGCGCCGGTGGGCACGGACGACCAGGCCAACCGGGAAGTCCGCCGCGGGCGCCATGCGCCCCGGACGTTCGACTTCCCCGTGCTGGACCATGTCGACCTGGCGGCCAGGCTCGATCTGATCGACTTCGAAGGCGGCGCGAAGATCGCCGGCCACGGGTTCTACTTCCTGCGCAACGAGGCCGTGCTGCTGGAACTGGCCTTGCAGCAGTTCGCCACGCGCCTGCTGATGGCCGAGGGGTTCACGCCGGTCGTGACGCCCGATCTGGCCTACACCGAGATCCTCCAGGGCACGGGTTACATCCCGCGCGGGCCGGAAACCCAGATTTACAGCATCGAGAACACGAACCTGAACCTGGTGGCCACCGCCGAGATCACTTTGGGTGGACTGCTCGCGGGCGAGGTGGTCGACGCCGAGCAGCTGCCGATCAAGCTGTGCGGCATCAGCCACTGTTTCCGCACCGAAGCCGGCGCGGCCGGCCGCACCTCCCGCGGGCTCTACCGCGTGCATCAGTTCACGAAGGTCGAGATGTTCGCGTTCACGCTGCCCGACCAGAGCGACGCAATGCTCGAGCACTTCTGCGACCTGGAGTGCCGCCTGTTCGACGAGCTGGGGATTCCATACCGCGTGGTCGATACGGCCACCGGCGACCTGGGCGGGCCGGCGTACCGCAAATACGACCTGGAGGCCTGGATGCCCGGCCGCGGGGAAGCCGGCCAGTGGGGGGAAGTGACCAGCACATCCAACTGCACGGACTACCAGGCACGACGGCTCAACGTCCGTTACAAGGTGCGCGGCCACAAGGGCACGCAGCTGGTCCATACGCTCAACGGCACCGCGATCGCCGTCAGCCGCGCGCTGTTGGCCATCCTGGAGAACTACCAGCAGGCGGACGGGTCCGTCACGATCCCCGACGTCCTTCGCCCTTGGGTCGGCTGTGACGCCATCCGGCCGCGGTCCGCCCACTAGGATCGCGGTCTGTCAGAGCTTGGCGATCACCTTGGCCGCCTCGGCACACAGCTGGCGTGATTCGGCCGCCGTCGGGGTCTCGGCCACGATGCGGACAATCGGCTCCGTGTTGCTGGCGCGCACCAGGAGCCACTTGCCGGGCCAATCGAGGCGCAAGCCGTCCAGGCGGCTCTTCTGCGCGTCCGCGAAGTGCTTCTCCAGCGCGGCGAACGATTTGGAGATGGCCTTGGGCGGCACGCTCTGTTTCGTCTTGCAGATCTCGTAGCGGGGCAGCTCGCTCGCCAGACGGCTCACCGGCAGGCCGCGACACGCCATCGCGTAGAGGATCCAGGCCATGCCGACGAAGCTGTCGCGGATGAAACCGACTTGCGGGTCGATCGGCCCGCCGTTGCCCTCGCCGCCGAACACCGCCGCCTGCTCCTGCATCACCCGCACCACGTTCGCCTCCCCGACTGCCGAACGGAAGAAGGGGACGCCGTGCCGCGCGGCGAGGTCCTCGGCAATGCGGCTGGTGGAGCAGTTCGTGACCACCGGGCCCGATCGCATCCGCAGCACTTGGGCAAGACACAGCGCCAACGTGTACTCCTCGCCCAGGTACTTGCCCTGCTCGTCGATCACCGCGAGGCGATCGGCATCGGGGTCCTGGCAGAAGCCGATATCGGCGCGCGCCGCGACGACCTCCCGGCAGACACCGGCCAGGTTTTCGGCCGTCGGCTCCGGCGGATGGGCGAACAGGCCATCGGGCTGCCCGCCGAGGATCGTAACGCGGCAGCCCAGGGCCTTGAGCAGCCGCTGGCCCAGGGTGCTGCCAGCACCGTGGTTGGAGTCCAGCAGCACACCGAACCGGCGCTGGCGAATCGGCGCGGGATCGATGGTCGACAGCAGCAGTTCGAGGTGGCGGTGCGTCGTGTCCTCGATGCTGCGGGCCTGGCCCACACGCTGGTAGTCGACCCAGGCGATCCGCTCGGCCTGGAACCGGGCCACCACCTGCTCGCCCTCCTGGGCCGAGAGCACCTGTCCCGACTGGGAGAACAACTTGATGCCGTTGTACTGCGGGGGATTGTGGCTGGCGGTGACCTGGATCGCGCCGGCCGCGGCCCGATCGCGCACCAGCACGCCGACCGTCGGCGTCGCCGCCAGGTCGGCATCCAGGACCGGGCGGCCCACCGCCAAGAGGGCGCCGCGGATACTGTCCACCAACATTCGGCCGGTGCCGCGCCCATCGCGAGACAGGACCAGCGGCCCCTCGGGCTGGCCGGCCGCATAGGCGCAGGCGAACTGCGCGGCGAGTTCCGGCGTGAGCGTCTCGCCGACCACGCCCCGCAGCCCGGATACACTGATTATCAGTTCGCTCATGGTCAACAAATCCCCAGACCTGTTGGGCCGGCCCGGATGGACCGATTGGTGCGTAAATATAGCTCGTTTGCCGTCCGTGGGAACCGGGGCGCGGGCGCTGGGCAACTTGATAGGGGATCCGCCGGGCCCCTACAATCCACACGAGAGGCCGCGGCCGGGCGGCCGGCGAGCCCACCGCGGAGAGACGGGAAAGGGACTGGAAGGATGAAGATCGAACAGGCGCTGGCCGACCTGGAGGTGGCCGCGAACGCCGGACGACTCTCGGCCGGAGCCGCCCGCAACATCCGGCAGTGGCTGACCGAGCCGCGCTACGCGGCCTATGCCCCGGCGGTCGTCCAGCACATCGCGGACGGGAAATGGCAGCTGCTGGACGACGTGTTCTGGACCGTGATCCCCTTCGGGACGGGCGGTCGGCGCGGGCGCATGTACCCGATCGGGACCAACGCCATCAACGACCGCACGATCGGCGAGAGCGCGCAAGGGCTGGCCGCTTATGTGCGCGGGCTGGCGCCGGCCGGGGCGGAGCGCTCCTGTGCCATCGCCTACGACACGCGTCACCAGTCGCGGCATTTCGCCGAGCTCTGTGCGGGGATCATGGTGGCCGCCGGGTTCCAGGTGTACCTGCTGGACGACTACCGCAGCACGCCGGAGCTGTCCTACCTGGTGCGGCAGCGGCAGTGTGCCTGCGGCATCATGGTCACCGCCAGCCACAACCCGCCGAGCGACAACGCGGTGAAGATCTTCTGGTCCACGGGCGGCCAGGTGCTCCCGCCGCACGACCGCGCGATCATCGATCAGGTGATGCGCGTGGAGGAGATCGTCCAAGCCGACTTCGCCAACGCCGTGGCGCAAGGCCGGATCGTGCCCTGCGCCGCGGAGACCGACGCGGCGTACCTGGCCGAGCTGGCCGGTCAGAGTTTCGGCGGGCCGCGCGACCTGCGCATCCTTTACTCGCCCCTGCACGGCGTGGGCGCGTCCGCGGTGGGCCCGTTGCTGGTCAGGGCCGGCTTCCGGGACGTGGTCATCTACCCGCCCCACGCGGCGCCGGACGGGGACTTCCCGCATGTTCCGGGCCACGTCTCCAACCCGGAGAACCCGCGCGTGTTTGACGCGCTGAGCGACTACGCGCGGGACACAGGCGCCGAGCTGGTGCTCGCCACCGATCCCGACGGCGATCGGATGGGGTGTGCCGCCCCACTCACGCTGGAGCCGGGCGCGGCGTGGGCGCCGCTGAACGGCAATCAGCTGGGGGCCCTGCTGACCGACTACGTGCTCGAGCGGCGGCACGCGGCCGGCACGCTCTCGCCCCGACATTACGTGGTCAAGACGCTGGTCACCACGGAACTGATCCAGCGGATTGCCGCCCGCTACGGCGTGCGCACCTGCGGCGATCTGCTCGTGGGATTCAAGTGGATTGGGGGCGTGATCGATCAGGAGGGCCCGGCGCAGTTCGTCATCGCCTGCGAGGAGTCACACGGGTACCTAGTCGGGCACTACGCGCGCGACAAGGACGGGGTGGTCGCCTGCCTTCTGATGGCCGAGCTCTCCGCGCGGCTCAAGGCGGCGGGCAAATCGGTGCACCAGCGACTGGACGAACTGCTGCTCGAGCACGGCGTGCACACCGAGCGGCTGGTGACGATCCAGATGGACGGCTCCGAAGGCATGGAGCGGATGCAGCGGCTGATGGACCGGGTGCGGCGTCAGCCGCCCGCGGCGTTGGGCGGCCAGGAGATCGCCGCGGCGCGCGACTATCTGGAGCAGCAGATCCGGGCGCACGGCACGACCCGGCCGCTGGCCGGCCCGCGCGGCGACATGGTGTTCTTCGATTTCGCCGCGCCGGGCAACAGCCTGGCCGTCCGCCCGTCGGGCACGGAGCCCAAGATCAAGTTCTACCTGTTTGCCTTCACGCCCCCCAGTGCGAGTGCCGACCTGGCGGCGGTGAAGGCCGAGCAGTGTGCGCGCCTGGACCGGCTGGAAGAGGACCTGCGCGCGCTGGCCCGATCCGTGTAGGAGGGATTCCACGATGCCCGCCGATGTCGACCAGTCCGCGGCGGAGCCGGTGGGCGAGCCGGAGGGCGGCCGGAGTCCGGCCGCGGCCGCGGTGCGCGGCTTCCCACACCTGCCGGGCGTGTACCTGTTCAAGGACCGGGCGGGCGTCGTGATCTACGTCGGGAAAGCGGTGGACCTCCGCGCGCGGGCCGGGAGCTATTTCCTCAAGGCGGCCGCGGACGACCCGCGGACGGGGCCGTGGGTCGCCGAGATCTGGGACGCGGACTACATCCAGTGCGACAGCGAGGTGGATGCGCTGCTCGTGGAATCGCGCCTGATCAAGGACATCCAGCCGAAGCACAATCGGGAACAGAAGGACGACAAGACGTTCCCCTACCTGATGATCACGACCCACGAGGACTTCCCGCGCGTGGAGGTGACGCGCGAGCCGAAGTCGCGGGGCGTGAAGCTCTACGGACCCTTCCCCAGCGCCGGCTCGCTGCGCGGCGCCGTGCAAGTGCTGCAGCGCATCTTCAAGTTCCGCACGTGCAGCCTGGAGATCACCGAGGGCGATGAGCGGTGGCGGTGGTTCCGCCCCTGCCTGTTGGCCAGTATCAATCAGTGCACGGCGCCCTGCAACCTGCGGATCAGCAAGGGGGACTACCGGCGCGACATCCATCGACTGCAGATGTTCCTGAGCGGCAAGAAGCAGGCGCTGCTGGAGCAGATGCGGACGGAGATGCAAGCCGCCTCGGCGGAATTGCAGTTCGAGCGCGCCGCGCGGCTGCGCGACGAGATCCACATGCTCGAGACCCTGGACCAGCGCGGCCAGCTCGACACCCACGCCCAGCCCGAGGTGTTCTTCATCGACCCGCAGAAAGGGCTCGCCGGACTGCGCCGGGTGCTCAAGCTCGACAAAGTCCCCCGCACCATCGAAGGGATCGACATCGCACACCTGCAGGGCGGCCAGACGGTCGCCAGCCTCGTGCAGTTCATCGACGGGCTGCCGTTCAAGCCCGGCTACCGGCGGTACAAGATCCGCGACGCCCGGGGCGGCGATGATTTCCGCAGCATCCGGGAGGTCGTCGCGCGGCGCTACCGGCGGCTGCAGGACGAATCCGACGTGCTCCCCGATCTGATCCTGATCGATGGCGGCAAGGGGCAACTCCACGCCGCCCTCGCGGCGTTCCACGAACAGGCGATCGCGCCGCCGACCGTCGTGTCGCTGGCCAAGCGGGACGAGGAGTTGTACCTGCCGGACGTCGCCGCGCCGCTGCGGTTGAGCCGCCACGCGTTCGCGTTGCGACTGCTGCAGTACGTGCGCGACGAGGCCCACCGGTTCGCGCAGCACTACCACCATATCCTGCGCAGGAAATCCTCGCTCGGCTCGGCACCCGAGCCGCCGCAGCAGCAGCGCCGGCGCGCCCGGCGCCGCGACCAGGGGACGACCTGAACGTCATCCGCCGCGCGGACCCAAGCCGAGCAGCCCGGCATGGGGCGCCAGGGCGTCGATCACGAACTGGATGTGCGCATCGAGCTCCACGCCCAGGTCCTCCGCGCCCCGCACGATGTCCTCCCGCTGGACGGCCGCCGCGAAGCTCTTCTGCTTCATCTTCTTCCGCACGCTCGACGCCTGCAGGCCGGCGATCCCCTCCGGACGCACCAGCGCGCAGGCGAAGATCAGCCCGCACAGCTCGTCGCAGGCATACAACGTCTTGTCCAACAGCGACCGGCGCGGACAGTCGGTCAGGTAGTCGGCGTGCGCTTTGATCGCGTAAATCACCTCCTCCGGATACCCGCGCTGGGCGAGGATCGCCGCGCCTTGCAACGGGTGGTCGGGCGGGGTCGGCCACCGCTCATAGTCGAAGTCGTGCAGCAGACCGACGATGCCCCACTTCTCCTGGTCCTCCCCGAACTTCCGGGCGTAAGCGCGCAACGCCAACTCGACGGCCAGCATGTGGCGACGCAGGTTCTCGTTGTGCGTATGCTCGCACAACAGCTCCCAGGCGGACTGGCGGTTCATGGGGCGGCCTCGTCCTTCTTCTCCCGCCACGGCTTGCGCTGCCGGTAGCTCTCCAGTTCCTGCTTGAGCTGCTCCAGGATCGACGAGTCGCCCAGATCGACCGATTTCTGCGACCAGGAAACGGCGTTCTCGAAATCGCCCGTCTCCGCGTAGGCGGCCGCCAACGTGCTCAGGATGTGGGCTTCCTTGTACTGCGTCAGCTCACACGCCTTGAGACCCATCTCCAGGGCGCGCTTGCCGTTGCGCAGGCTGTCGTCCGGAGAGGTGGCCAGCACCCAGGCGAAGTTGTTCAGGATCCCGTCGTCGTCCGGAAACATCTTGACCACCACTTCGTAGTCCGCCACGGCCTTGCCGTGCTCGCCGATGTTCAGATACGCATCGGCCCGCCCGCGCAGCGCGACACCGTTCTGCGGATCGGCGCGCAGCACGTCGGTGAAGATCTCGATCGCCTGACGCGACTGGTTCCCCGCGTTCAGGTAGACGGCCAGCTGCAGCTTCAACAGCGGGTTGTCCGGCTCCTTCTCGAGCAACCGGCTGATATCCCGAGCCGCTTCGGCGTACTTGCCCAGCGCGGCCAGGACCGCGCTGCGAAATTCGATCACCGGCAGCACATCCGGGTGCTCCTCCAGCACGCGTTGGACATCCTGGTACGCCAGCTCATGGTGCTCCGCCAGGTAGTGCACCTGCGCGCGGCGCAACACGAGCCCCAGGTCGTCGGGATCCAGCTTGATCGCCTCGTCCAGGTCCTTGATCGCTTCGTCGTACTTCCGCTGCGCGGCCCACAACTGGGCCCGCAGCCCGTACGCCTGCGCCGTGGGCTCCTTGTCAATCGCCTGGTTGATGTATCGAAGCGCTTCGTCGCACTGGTCCGCCTTGATCAACAGGTCCGCCGCAAAGAGTCGCAACAGCATGTTGCCGCTGTTCTTCTCGATCAGGCTGTTCAGGTCGTGGACCGCCCGCTCGGTGTCGCCCTGCGCGAGATAGTGCACCGCCCGAGCCTGCCAGACGGCCGGGTCGTCGGGGTTCAGCTCCACAGCCCGATTCAGGTCGGCCAGCGCGTCCTCCGGCGCCGACTGCAGCCGGCTGCGGAACAGCAGCGCATCGGCCAGCAGCGGGTGGTTGTCCGCCAGGTACTCGATCGCCAGGTCCACGGACTTGCGCGCTTGCTGCGCGTCGCCGCCCTCGAGCGACTGGAGCTGCGCGATCAGCAGATGGGCCGGGCCGAACTGGGGATTGTGCCGCAGGATCTTCTCCAAGTCGGGCAGGGCCCGCGCGCGCACCTCCTGCGCTGCCTGGCCGCCCAGCGGCACGCCGAGCGTCACCGGGCGGCAGAGCCGAGTGGCACGCTCGTACAACGCGCCGGCCAGCAGCTGCCTGGCCAGAACCTGCTCATCGGCGGCCAGACCCTTCTGCAACGCCTTCTCGCACAAGGCGGCCACTTCCGCCAGGTCCTGCATCGATTCGGCCGCGATCTTCCGGTCGATCGCCGCATCCAGGTCCGCCTGGCCCTCCTGGGCGCGTGCAGCGTGCCCCATGCACAGCAATCCCAGCAGCCATACCCATCCGAGGCACGCTCGTCGTGTCGTCATGCACCGTGTTCCTTGTCTTAAGAGCACCGAGTGTCGCGGGTCCATCGCACATCGGCGCAACATTGTAACATGAGTGAACCGCCGGAACGATGCCGATATCCCCCACTCGGACCGGGCTGACAAACAGGGCCAAGCTGCTACACTGCGTCCCGTCACCTGTTTCCGGGTTGTCGCGCTGGGCCCCGGTCGAACCGCTTCCCGCGTCAGGGCCATCGCTCGAGACGACGGTCACTGCAGGCGAGGGTATCACGAGTGTCCGCACAGATCTTGGATGGCAAGGCTTTGGCCCGTGTAATGCAAGCAGAGACTGCGGCGGAGGTGGAGGCGCTGACGCGCGCGCGGGGCATCACCCCGACGCTGGCCGCCGTACTGGTGGGCGATGATCCGGCCAGCCAGGTGTACGTGCGCAACAAGCAGCGGGCCTGTCGGCAAGCGGGGATCGCGAGCGTCCTGCACCGGCTGGCGGCGGAGACGTCCGAGCGCGAACTGCTCGATCTGATCGGTCGGTTGAATGTCGATCCACAGGTGCATGGAATCCTGGTGCAATTGCCGTTGCCCGGCCACCTGGATGGAACGCGCGTGCTGGACGCGGTCGCGCCGCAGAAGGATGTCGACGCGTTCCATCCCGAGAACGTCGGACTCCTGGTCCAGGGCCGCCCGCGGTTTCTGCCCTGCACGCCGTCCGGGATCCAGCAGCTGCTGCACCGGAACGACATCGCCGTGAGCGGCCGACATGTCGTCGTGATCGGCCGCAGCGACATCGTCGGCAAGCCGCTGGCCATCCTGCTCATGCAGCGCACCTCGCCGCTCGGGTCGGCGGCGGCCAACGCGACGGTCACCGTCTGCCATAGCCGCACCCAGGCACTGGCCTCCGTCACGCGCCAGGCCGACATTCTGGTCGCCGCGATCGGTTCCGCCGGATTCGTGACGGCCGACATGGTGCGACCGGGCGCGACCGTGATCGACGTCGGGGTCAATCGGACGGACGCCGGCCTGGTGGGCGACGTGGACTACGCGCAAGTCCGGCAGGTTGCCGCGCACATCACGCCGGTGCCCGGCGGAGTCGGCCCCATGACGATCACCATGCTGCTGCGCAACACGCTCCAGGCCGCGCGCCTCGGATGACCGACTGTGGTCAGCCCACCGCGCGTTTGACCGTCCCGCAATCCTCGGCGGGCGCGCTGGCCGACGCCGGCGATGCGGCATCCACCGGAGCCCGTTGCGCGCGGACCATCGCCACCAGCGTCTGGAACACGCCCGCCTGCACGACCTCGCCCGCCTGATTCACCAGCTGCCGTCGCCATGTGACATGGCCGGTACGCCGGCCGTTGGCCTGCTTGGCGATCACCTCCGTCTCCGCGTGGACCGTGTCGCCGATGTAGATCGGCTTGAGAAACTCCCACTGCTCGATCTTCACGAAGGCGATCGTGCGCACCGACGGACACTGGCTGGCCAACCCGGCGACCAGCGACAGGCCGAGCAGGCCGTGAGCGATCGGCTTGCCGAACGGGGTCTGCCGCACATACTCATGATCCACGTGCAGCGGATCGTAGTCGCCCGTCAGGCCGGCGAAATTGACAATGTCCGCCTCCGTGACGGTACGCCCGAGGCTGGTCCAGCGGCTGCCCACCGCCAGATCGTCGAAGTGCAGGATTGTGGTCATCGTCTGTGGCCGAGCCCTCTTCCAGGTCGCCGGTCCTTCCCGGCTGTCCGCAACGTCGCCAATCCATACGTTAACTGAAACAGGGCCTATCGTCTAACCTGTTTTTCGATCATTTCCCGGATCGCACCCGGCACGGCCTGAACCTGGTTAAGGTGGGGGGACTTTGACCGGCGTCGCGTGCCGGAGCGCTTCATAGAACAGCACGGCGGCCGCCGCCGAGACGTTCAGGCTGTCGACCACGCCGCGCATCGGCAGCGCGATCGCCTGGACCCCGGCGCCCTGCCAGACATCGGAGAGCCCCTGCGACTCGCTTCCCAGGACGATGGCACAGGGGCGAGGGTACGCCACGTCCGTGTAGAGCGTCGTGGCGTCCACGCGCGCCGCGAAGATCCACACGCCGTGCGCGGCGAGCCATGTGCGCACCTCCGCGGCACCCGCCGCCGCCACCGGCACGCGGAAGATGGCCCCCAGGCTGGCGCGGATCGCGTTGGGGTTGTGCAGGTCGGTGCACCCGTCCGCCACCAGCACGGCCGTGACGCCGGCCGCGTCGGCCGTGCGCAGGACGGCGCCAAGGTTGCCCGGCTTCTCCACATGCTCGACCACACCGATCACCGCGTCCGGGGAGACCGACAGCTGCTCCAGCGACGTGTGGGGCAGCGCCGCCACCAGCACGACCCCCTCGCCACGATCCCCGAACGCGAGTTTCCGGAACACTTCGCGCGTGACGCGCGTCAGTTCCAGGCCGCGGGCCGCCGCCCGCGCAGCCAACTGGTCACGCCGCGGCGGGTCCAGCAGCGTCTCGCAGACGAACAATTCGAGCGGCTCAACGGCGCCGTCCAAGGCGCGGCAGGTTTCCCGCCAACCATCCACAATGATCCGCCGCTGCTGCTGGCGGCCGCGCCGGTCGCGCAGCCGGATCGCCCGCCGGATCCGGGGGTTCTGCAGGCTGTGTATGATCGGCGCCATAGTCTGCACATCCGTCCGTCCGGGCGGGCGGCGCCCACGCCCCCTGCCCGGTCAGCCCGCGGGCCAGCGCGCCACCACGCCGCTGGGCAGGCTCCGTCCATCCCGCGTCCGGATCACCAGCGGCCGGGCGTCCACGCCGCCGGGGCTGCACCCGAACAGGGCGTCCGCCAACATCGCCGCGACCTCCGCCGGGCCGCACGCAGGCGTGTGGCATGTCAGCAGAATGAACGCGCGCGACTGGCACGTCAAGCGCCCGCAGGCGGCCAACAGGCCGTGAAGGTCCGACTCCAGCCGCCACGGCTCCGCCCGGGCGCCATGGCCGTACGTGGGCGGATCCAGGATGACGCCCTGGTATTGCCGACCGCGACGCAGCTCACGCTCGACGTACTTCCGCGCGTCATCGACGATCCAGCGGATGGGCGCTTGGGCCAGTTGCGACAACGAGGCGTTGCGCCGTGCCCAATTGACCGCCGGCCGCGCCGCGTCCACGTGGACCACCGTCGCGCCCGCCGCCGCGGCCGCCAAGGTGCTACCACCCGTGTAGGCAAACAGGTTCAACACCCGGAACGGATCGCCCGCCTGGCCGCGGCGGACCTGCCGGTCGATCCAATCCCAGTTCGCCGCCTGTTCCGGAAACATCCCCACGGCACCCGACGGCGTGCGGCGCAGTTCCAACACCAACGGCCCGTGGCGGACCTGCCAGGACGCCGGGAGATCCGCGCGCAGGGCCCAACGGCCGCGCGCCGCGTCCTGCCGCGTGTAGCGGGCGTCCGCCCGGTTCCAGAACTGCGTGTGCTCACGCACCGCGTCGCATGCCGCAGGGGCCGGACGGTCGAGCACCAGCTGCCCGAAGCGTTCCAGCTTGCGGCCGTCCCCGAAGTCCAGCAGCTCGTATTGATCAGGGGTGAACATGGCGAACCGGCAGGATCAGGCGGCATGCGGTTGGCGCAGATCGGCCGCACCTGCCCGCCGGATGAGCATCTCACAGGCTTCCATGACCTGTTCCGTAGTGATTTGCCGCATGGCCGAGTCGTCCAGATACCGGCGGCGCCGGCTACGATGGGGCCGACAATCGGCCTGGATCGCGATGTGTTGCGGGCCGTAAGGCCCGCAGTGCTCCACCCGAGTCGGCCCATAAAGGCCGATGCAGGGCGTGCCCACGGCGGCGGCCAGGTGCAGGGGACCCGTGTCGGAACTGATCACCATGCGGGCGCGGCGCAGCAGGGCGGCCAACTGCGGGAGGCTGGTCGGCGGCGCCAGGATGGCGTGCCCGCCCGACTTGGCAATGATCCGCTCGGCGATGGCGGCCT
Source organism: Planctomycetota bacterium (assembly GCA_052034005.1). GTDB lineage: Bacteria > Planctomycetota > Planctomycetia > Pirellulales > Pirellulaceae > JAAYDI01. The sequence continues at coordinate 55,510 of JBPOJB010000023.1, forward strand.
CCCGGGCGCCGGCCCAGACCACGACCGTCGGCAACTCGTGCTGCTCGCCCAGATGCCGCGCCACTCGGCCGAACCGGTCGGCCGGCCACTGCTTGGACCGCCAGCTTGCAGCACCGTTAACCACTGCGAATCCGCCGCTGAGATACGCGTCCCGAACGTACCGGTCCACCGCCGCCTCTGCGGGACCGCTCGACGGCAGATCGAACCGGACATCCGTGGCAGTGACCCCCAAGGGCTCGAGCAGCTTGAGTGACGCGTCGACCAGGTGCATCCGACCCCGCTCGACACGTTCGTTGTTGACCCAGGGGGCGATTTCCCGACCCTGAGGCCGCGCGAAGCCGATCCGGCGGGGGGCGCCGCTGAGCCATCCGAGCAGGCTGCTCTTGGTCAGACTCTGGGGGTCCAGCACCCAGTCGCACCGGATCGACTGCAGCCGCTGCCGCAGCACGCGGATCGCGTGCGGCGACGTGAGCCAGCCTTTGGGCACCACCACGAGGCGGTCGATGGCCGGATGACGCGACAGGAGCGTCGCCGACAGGGGCTCAACCGCCCAGGTCATGACCGCCTGGGGAAAATGCTGACGCAACGCACAGGCCATCGGCAACGTGAGGACACAGTCGCCTAAGGCGCTGAGCCGAGAGATCAAGATGCGAGGTGCTCCGTCCGTGGGCCTCATGGCTCGGCCTCCCCCGACGCAACTGACGGACGATCCGCGCGGCGGGCCGACAGGCTCCACTCGGCTCGCGACATCCTCCGGATTTCGATCGCGTCCGTGCGTCGTCATCCTAGTGCTTCCCTGCGGCCGGGTTGCCCGGCCGCCTACTCCTGGTCTTCCGGCGGCGGCGACGGCGGCGGCGATGAGTCCGCCGACGGCGCGGCCACCGCGTCGGCTGGTGTCGGCGGCACCTCGGCCGGCGCAGTTGAGGCCGGCGGCGGCGCACCGCCGTAACTGGCGGGCGTCACCTCCGAACGCCGAGAACCCGTGTCCAACTGAGGCGGTAAATAAGTCGCCGAACGGCTGTAGGTGGCCAGCGGATCGGCACGGCTCGTCATGTCGTCGTGGCCGTCGGTCAGCAACGGGATCGGCAGATCCTTGTCGACGAACTCCGTGCCGTCATGGATCGTCCCCGATTGGAACGGCCCGGCACCGAAAATCCACATGTCCTTGGCCCGGCTGCGGGCCTGGGCTACGCCCGACTGCCACACCGGCCGCCGCGTCTCCCGGTGATACGCGAAAATCGCGATCTTGGCCGCCGCCTGTTCACTGTTCTTGCGCGCCAAAGCAATCTCGGGAATGATCGGCATCGCCGGGGCGCTGGGGACCAGCGACGCCGCACTGTTCAACGAATTATTGGCCGGAATCCCATACGTTACGTCGTGACTGTCAGCACCCAACGTGCCCACACGCATTTCGGCGATATACTCCGCCGAATCCGCCGCGTCCTCCAGGAGACAGCCCGCCGTCACCATCTGTTGCCGCACGGAACTGATGATGTAGTCCACATTGACAAAATCCTCGGACCGGACGTTCTTCACATAAGTCGTGTCCAGAAACACGCGACGCCCCGAAAGCGGCCGGAAATCGATGCTCGCCACCGAACGATCCACAGCGTCCGACATCAGCAACTGCTCCGTCGCACGCTGGGACTTGGTCGTGCCGCAGCCGATCAGCGCGACAGCCAATAGTCCGATCCCGATCGTGTACGGGAACCTCGTGGTCATCGCCTCGAGCCAGCAGGAAAATTTCAGGGAACCATGGTTAAGTGCACTTGCACGCTACGGAGTTTTGACGCGGAAGCATATCAAAAACCGCATTCCGGCAGAACGCTGATTCCCACCCAAAAAGCTCAACTCGCGAGAAACTGGCAAAGCCACAGAGAATAGGCGACGAAAATTCTCCCCGGAAATCAACAAGCGTCGATGGGACTGCGACCCGCAGGTCCCCGATCGCTCGACAAACCAATCGGCGGTACCATCCGACATGCACGCCCAAGACACCGCAGGGCACGAAGCGGTCGGGTTCAGCCGATTTCCCCACTAACAGGCCGTCGGAACTGTCTCATTGTGATACACGCGTAGCGTTTCGATACGCGCAAAAGAAAGCAGGCGAGACGTACGACCGTTCCTGGACACGGTCGCGTCTCGCCTGCAACTTGCACGGAAGTCACTTCCGGCCTTCTCTCAACGGACCTCTTCTGCTGCTACACTGGGCCTCTTCTCGGCTGTTCCACGAGCGATTGAAGTACACACAAGCCGTTGGTGACCGATCGCGTGCTCGAATGCCTCTTTGAAACCGGCCCCTGACCTACCTTTTCTCTTCTCTGTTGCGGCCCCTCGGATTCCGTTGTCGCTCACGAACGGCTGAGACAACAAGCAAATGTCATGCCGCACGTTCGTCGGCGCGGCCATTTCATCTGGAAGGGACTGGTCGGGCGTCGGGTGGTCGCCGGGCCGTCATTTGCGGGCCGCCGTCGCCGGCGGGGCCACCATCCAGGCTTCCACGCCCCGGTCCGTGCTGACCACGAGCATACCGCGCTGGGCGTGGCGTCCACCGGCGAGTCCCGCGAGCGAGTTGCCGACCTGGAACGAGTCGGTGAACAGCCCATCCTGGCTGATGATGTGCAGGCTACCGTCGGGGCCGGCGATCAACCACTGCAGGTCCGGGGTATCGAGCAGCGGTGCGGCGGCGACGAACCGGATCTGGTTGGGGAAGGCCCCGGCCGGCAGGGTATAGCGCCACTGGGCGCGGGGTTCCTCGGTCAGTCCGAGTGCCAGGCGTCGGCCGTCAGTTCCGTAGGCGATCCCGCAGAAGGGCGTGGTCGCATGGGACGCGGCCGGCGCGCGGAACAGGTGATGGATCAGCTGGCCGGTATCGCTTGGCAGGCGGTGGGCCTGACCTTCCTGGTTGAGCCGGACGACCTGTCCGTTGGCCGATGCAACCCACAGCGCAGCGGGAGTGGCCTCCGGTCCGGCGTCGGCCAGTGAAAACACGTGCGAGACGGAGTTGTTGGTCCAGAGGACGTCGCCGGCCGGCGAAACGCAGCGCACGCCGGCCGTGCCCCAGAAGCCGACGCACAATTCCAGTTGGCCATCGGCGTTCAGGTCGGTCAGCAGCGCGTCTTGGACTCCTTCATGCGGTTCGTCAAGGGGCGGGTACGCGAGCACCCGATGCCACTGATCATCGAACACGTAGGCCTGAGGGCCGCGGAGGGACCAGGCCACATAGTAGCGCCGCTGCCGGCCATCGAGTGCCGATTGCAGCTGGCTCACGCCGGCCGACTCGGGCAGGTCCAGCGCATGGCGTGCCAGGAGCCGACCGTTACTGTCGAGTTCGACGATGGCGCGCTGGCCGTCGTGGACCAGGTACCGGCTGTCGCCCGAGCCGTCCGTGAGGGCCAGGATATTGCCGGCCGCCGGGAGGTCCGCATAGGTCCACGCGGTGTCCAGGCGCAGCAGTTGGGGAGCCGTCTGAGCCGCGACCGGCGTGCCGGCCTGATCGTCCGCGCTGTCGGGTTCGCCGCGCGCCAAGGCCGCTTCATACGCCGTGCGCGCCCGTTGGAACTGCTCGAGGATCTCGGCCGCCAGGTCTTCTCCGGCGATGAGCCGCTCGAGCACTTGCGGCAACTCGGCCACGAGGTTCGGGTTCGCGCCGACCTCGAAGATCTGCAGCACGTTCTGCCCGTTCAGGACGACCAGCGTCGGGGCCCAGGGGATCTGGAACAGGTCGCGACCGAAGGCCTGCAGGTCGCGGACCGCCGGGAGGTCGACGCGCCAGAGCTGCAACAACTGGCGCACCTGGCTGTCCGACACCGTGGAGGGTTCGGCGCACACCGCGTAGATCGCCACGCGCGGCTGTGCCTTGTACTGCTGGTAGACCTGGTTGAGCTGCTGCACGCTCGATTGGCAGGCCGGATGGTTGTTGAACCACATGAACACCTTGACGCGGTCCGCCAGGGATTCGCAGGCCAGGGCCTGGCCCGCGAGGTCGGCGAACGTGAACTCGGAGGTCGTCTTGCCGATCAGCTCCGATGGGATTTCACGAGGCGGAGGCACGAACTTCCTCACGCGGTGGGCCTGCGACGGGACCCGCATCGCAAACCCGGGCGGCGAGACCTGCGCGGCGAACTGGGCACCGCGAAACTCGGCTGTCAGCTCCAGGTCCTCCACCAACGGATCCTCCGCGATCTCACCGGCAAACGTCTGGGACGGATACTCGACTTTCCGTAACAGGCGCGTCCCGCGGTCCACCCACAACACGAAGGGCCCGTCTCCCGCATCGGCACGCACCCGCTCACACGGACATCCGTCGAGCGTCGCAGGTTCCAGCAGCTCACGCGTCGCGTCGCCGGCGCGCAAGGCCATCAGCGGCTTGGATCCGAGCAACAGGTCCAACTGCAGCGGATAACCGGCCAACCCCTGGCGGAAGGCCAGCGCGAGGATCTCGTCATATTCATAGAGGTCTGCCAGGCCGAGCTGGGCAGGCGCCGGCCGCTGGACAATCTGCCCGTCAAAATCCTTCGTGCCCCGATCCTCAATCCGCGCAAAGAACGACGTCCCGTCACACACCACCTCGACCTGATAGGCCCGCACGTCGATGCGATTGGGTCGCTCAAAGCGGACTGCGACCGGGGTCTCATCCTCAAAGGGCCGCCCGGCACGACGATAGCGGAGACGGACAACCCCACGGTCCTGATAGGCCGCAGCCGACTGGTAGGCGGCCACCATCGACTCGATCACCTCGTCGGCCGTTACCGGCCGTGCGCCATCCGTGGTCGTCACCGACTTGCCACAACCACCGGTCAGGGCCAGCAGGCACGTGGCCGAGAAGATCAACCATCGGGAACGAAGCCGGGATCCGATCATGTGACGCGCGACCACCGCGAGACCTCCTTACCGCTGCCAGACCCATCACACCGCGCGCGTCCTGCCGAGAACGGCGGAAACGAACGTTTCCCAGAACGCGCAAGGCTCCCCGATCGCCCTCGTCTGCGCAGCTTGACCACGGCACAGACCGGACGCTACGATTCACTGATTCGGCTGTTGGCCGAACAATCTTTCACGAAACCCGTGGGCGCCGAGACCGGGACGAATTGACGCGTGGGAGCCACGCATGGCGCATGTGCTTCATTACGGCCGATCCGCGACGCTGGCGCTGGAGATACCGTCTCACGCGTTGCTGGCGGACACCGCGCGGGTACCGGGCCTGGCGCTGGAGGATCCGGCTGCGGCCGCGTTCGCCGCGCTGGCCAATCCGGCAGGGTATCCCGCGTTGTCGCGCGCCGTGGTGCCGGGCGACCGGGTGGTTATCTCGGTCGATCCGGGAGTGCCGCAGGCGCTGTCGATTGTGGCGGGGGTGGTGCGCACGCTGATCGACGCGGGCGTCGCGGCGGGTGACATTCTGGTCTTGAGCGCGCGTGCGCCGGACTTGGACGAGTCGGCGGTGGGCGTGCTGCCCGTCGTGTTGTCGGGCGTGGCGCGGGTGATGCACGATCCGCGCGACCGGGCGGGGCTGTGTTATCTGGCGGCCGCGAAGGATGCGACGCCGATCTATCTGAATCGCCACTTGTGTGAGGCGGACGTGATCGTACCGATCAGCCTGTTACGGCCGCGCGCCGCATGTGGGTCTGGCAGTCTGCACGGCGGGCTTTTTCCGACCTTTTCGGATATCGCGGCGCTGGAGCGGTTTCGAGTGCCCGCCTCGGCCACGCAGGCGGCGGAACGGCGGCGGCGGCGGGACGAAGCGGACGAAGTGGCCTGGCTGCTGGGTCTCCAGCTGACGGTGCAAGTCATCGCGGGCCCCGGCAACTCGGTCGCGCGCGTGTTGGCCGGGCTATTGCCGGAGATCCTCGAGCAGGGGCAGGCGTTGGCCGACGCGGCCTGGTCTCCGGAAGTGCCGGTCAAAGCCGCGTTGGTGGTCGCGGCGATCACCGGCGACACGTACGACCAGAACTGGGAGAATCTCGGCCGCGCGTTGTGCGCGGCGTCCGAGGTCTGTGCCGAGGACGGCACGATCGTGTTGTGTACCGGCCTGCGATGTCCGCCCGGCGCGGCGCTCAAGCGGCTGGCCCATTCGGCGGACGACGAGCGGTTATGGCGGCGTCTACAGCAGGAGCGGTCCGAGGACGCGCTGTCGGCCGTGCTGCTGCTGGAGAATCGCCAGCGCCAGCACATCTACTTGCTGAGTCACCTGGACGAGGGCACGGTCGAGGCGTTGGGCATTGGCCACATCACCGCGGTAGCCGAGATCGACCGGTTGAGCCGACACGCCGAGACCTGCATTCTGCTGGCCGACGCCCACCGGGCGGCGCCGCGGTTGGCCGGGCGCTGAACTCATGGCCTGGGTGGCGTCTTGGGCCGCGCGGCGGGCGTCGGTTGGTTGGGGGCCGGCGTCGGGGTGACGATCGAAGAGCCGGGTGTCAACGGCGGTCGTTTCCACCAGCGGCGCCCCCGCTGGGCATGCAGGACGAAGTACCAGAGCAATCCCACGACCAGGCAGAAACCGACCACCGCCTGGACGCCCTTGTCGGCCAGCTTGCGGCCGAGCTCCTGCACCGGTGCGGTGGCCGCCGCCTCATCTTCCTGGACCAGGACCATCAACCCGGTGTCGACATGCGCGTCGCTCGAATCTCCGTCGGTCTGCCGCATGACGACCGACGTGCGGGCCACGATCCAGGTGCGCTTGCTCGGCTGCCCGTTCTCGGTGTCCAACGGGTCCCGATACGCGCGGATGTCCTGGCTGAGCAATTCGAGCGGCACGTAGTACTCTTCCGACTCGTCCAGCCCCTCGCCCTCGCTGTAGCGTTTCGCAAGCCGGGGGTGATGGAGAATCATGCCCTGATGCCCGTTGTCCCGGTTGTCGATCACCACGGCGAAGCGGGTATCGGTTTCTTCGAAGGTGACGAAATCACCCACGTCGCGGGTGAGCACCAGCACGGCCAGCAGCTGCTGGGGATCATCGCTGCGGTAGATCGGCGTGGATACCGCGATCTTCCAGCGGTGCGTGGCGCGGCTGAACAGGGGCGCCGAGAGACTGGTGTGTTGCACGTGCCGAGCCGGCATCGGATTGGGCTCGGCATCCGGGACATCTCGGAGCCCTCCGCAGCAGTAGGTGCGCCGCGCGAAGTTGTCGCCGATCGTCGAGGCGGGTGGCTCCGGTTTGAACGCGCCGGCCAGGGCCGTCCCTCGCGCGTCGCACACGAACCAACTGGCGGCCTGGAGGTCGGGGTCCTCCATCAGCTGATCCATCCGGCGCTGCAGCGCCTGGCGGTGCGGGCTGGCCTGGAATCGCGCGCGGAGTTCCTCGGGGGGCCCCTGCGCGGCGGCCAGGGCGTCCAGTTCGACCTGCAGATCGCGGGTCGTCTGTGCAATGCACTGCCGCAGGTCGGGGTCCCGCGCCACCTGATCGATGGCTCGGTAGTAACGCTGGATCTCCGTCGCCACGCTGGCGGCCACATACTTCGCCGCGAACGCCAGGCTCTGGCTCGTCTTCTCGACCACCGCGCGGCCGGACGCGTCCAGCGCGCTGTGGTAGACATTCCAGCCGCCATAGGCCATGACGCACAGCAGGAGCAGCGGGCCGAGCACGCCCAGCAGCAGCAGCGGGCGGCGGGCCCGAGCCTGATCGCGCGCCTGGAGCGCGTCGAGCACTTCCTGCACGTTGGCAAACCGCTTGGACGGGCGGGTGGCCAGGCAGCGATCGACGATCCCGGCCAGCGCGCGGTCCACACCGGACACCCGGCGGTGCTCGTCCGGCGGCTTCTTCCCGGCGATCCACTGCCGGTAGACCTTCAACCGGGTGGGCAGATCGGGCGCCGCCTCGATCCGCCGCAGGAACTCGTCGTTCATGTGCGGCGGCTTGCCGACCAGCATGCAGTAGAGGATGGCGCCCAGCGCGTACACGTCCCAGCGCGCGTCGGGCACGGCCTTCAGGTCCGCCTGCTCCGGCGCCATGTAGAACAGCGTGCCCAGCGACGGCGTCTGTTCGTGGGTGAGCCGCGACTGGCCGAAGTCGGCCAACCGCGGCTTGGCGTCCTGGTCCAACAACACGTTGGCCGGCTTCAGATCACAGTGCAAGATGCCCTTGGCATGCGCGTGATTGAGCCCGACCACGATCTCGCGAAACAACTCCACCGTCTGCTCGACCGTCCGCCCGCCTTCCCTGTGAATCAACTGCTCCAGCGAGCCGTTCTCGACGTATTCCATCACGTAGAAGGGCGGATCGGCCTCCCAGCCGACCAACAGCAGCTGGACCACGTACCGGTCCGTGGACAGCAGCACCAGCTTCTCCACCTCGCGCGACAGCAGCGCCCAGTCGACGCCGCTCCGATGCTGGTAGAACTTCACGGCGACCTGACGGCCCGTGTTGCGGTCCAGCCCGATCCAGACCTCGCCATACGCCCCCGCGCCCAGGAACCGCGTCAGGTCATAGCCCGGCACCTGCGTCGGCGGGCGCGTGTGGCGCAGACTCAACTCGCGCGACTGACGCTCGTCGTCCCCGGATTGCGGCACCGTCTGGTCGTGACTCATGCCGCTATCGTATCAGATCAACGGTCGAGCAGAACCCGGGCACGCAGACCCTGCTCCTCAAACGTCAAGCCGAAACTGGCCTGCTTGATCGCCTGCAGCGCCGGCACGGTGAGCGGGCCTTCCTTGGGCGCCGCCGGGCAGCCGTACACGGTCGATTCCATCGTCTGCCACCGCTCGTTCCACACATACTGGCCGCCGCCCGGACAGACCAGGCGGGTCTGCCAGTACCGTTCGTGCAGCGCGACCGGGTCCTGGTCTGCATAGCGGTGCTTCCATTCGTTGAGAATGGGCAGGTTGCTCCAGGCCCACGCCTGCATCGCCCGCTGGTATTCGGTCCCGCCCAACGCGGCCACCACCTGCAGGAACTTCTGGTCCGCCTGCAGCGCAAGGTTCGAGCCGAGCCACGCGCCGGTCGGCAGCTTCGGCTCCTCACCGGCCGTGATACCCTGGTCGCGCGCCAGTTCCCGATCGACGGCCTGCTTCAACAGGTCTTCGTTGAGCGTCAACACGAGCGAGGCTCCGGAGGCGCTGTAATAGAGGGCCGCATCACGCAGCTCCTCAGTCTGACCGAGCGCGCGCGGAGTCGGCGTGATCTTGACGTAGGGCTGGTCCCGATACGTGAGCGATTCCCAATTCAACATGCCGGGCGCCACCTGCTCGATGAACCCGCGCACGGCCGTCAGGAACGCCGTCAATTTCAGGCCGTTCGACACTTCGGCACGTACTGCCACCGGGATGCGCCACACCTGCTTCTCCACGTAATCCGATCGCTTGTCCGGCTCCACCCGCGCCAGCTCCTCCCAGAACGGGCCGTCGTCCAGGTAGGCCGCCACGGAGGAACCGAGCCAACTCAGCGGATCCAACTGGGACGACCCGGTCAGCGCGCGTGCGACACCGCTCTGACGCTGCAACATCTCGGACTTCGTGTTCAAGGCCAGCACCACGTGTGCCAGCGCGTCGTGCGGGTCGCCGGCGCCCGGCGCGATCGCCGCACCCTGCGAGATCGAGATCAGCTCGCGATACTCCGTGCCCCAGATCAGCGGCATGATCGTCAGGTCGGCGGACAACCGGTCGGGGCGGACGCCGATCCGCAACGCGATCGGGTCGAATGCCCAGCGCCAATTCTCCTGGTATCGATTCCGCCATTGCCGGTACGCGTCCGCTTCCGCCTGCGTGACGCGCGCGATGTCCATCTCCGCGATCGGCGTCATGAAGGCCAGGCCGCCGACGGTCGAACAATGCACGCCCTGCGGCGTCAAGGTCAACTGCCCGTTCTCGCCCAGCGGCAGATCGGTGTACAGCGGACCGGGCTCCACCTGGCCCGCCACCAGGCGATCGAGCTGGCCGGCCTGGAGTTCGGCCACGACCGCCAGGTCGCGTGTGCGCCGCGACGCGGCGATCCGCCAACGCGGGCCGCACCAGCGGCGGATCGTTGCGTCGCTCAGGAACAGCAGCGCCGTTTCGCCGTCGTCCGTGCGCGGATAGCGGTGGCGGAAGAAGGTGTATTCGTCCAGCGCGGCCAGCGAAGCCGCCGGATCCGCGCTGACCTTCACCAACTGCTTCAACTGATACAACGAGTTGGTGACGATCACCAGGTTGTCCCTCTTGGCCAGGTAGCTGCAGATGCTGCGATCCGGTGCCGTCACGCCTTGGTAGGCCAGGCCGTCCACGTCGCCCTGCACCGCCTTCGCGGTCGAGTTGGCAGCGGCCGCCAGACCGATCTGCGCCGCTAAGAGCGTTTGGAGCGCCGTGGCGTCGGCCGCTTCGAACAACACCGCCACATCCGTGCCCGTGCGGAAATAGGGATCGGATCCCGTGATCGCCACACTCCGCACCACGGTCGGACCCAGCAACCGCGCCAGGCCGGTGATCGACAGACCCAACTGCGCCTGGTAGCGTTCCAACGTCCGTGCACTGGTCGACCGCGATTCAACCAGCTCGAGCACCAGGGGGCCCTGCGCGGCGATTTCGTCGGCCACGGCCGCCGCCGTATTGAACGTGGGGAAGAAGATGACATGCTGATCGGCAGGGATGCTCGACGCCAAGGGGTCCAGCTCCGGCTTCAGGTCCTTGACCAGCGGCCGCCAGTCGATCTCCCGGACCGTGATGCCCTCCAGCGCGGTCAGCTCGACCGCCTCCTGGCCGCCCCGCGCGGGAGTCAGGACGCGATCGAGTTGGAGGTTCTCGCTCATCGCGCGGCCGCCGGTGAACAAGGCATAGGTGTCCTCCAGGTCGCGCGTTCCCGGCCGCGACCACGTCTCGGCGTCCGCCGTGAGGTCGCTCGGACGCGCGCCCAACGCCTGCTGGGCCTGACGCGATTCGTGTCGGAACCAGGCCGCTCCAGGCGCACCCTGCGCAAGCAACTGGTCGTAATGCCACTTCTTGAGCTCGTAGAAGGTCCGTCGAGCGTCCCGGTTCGCCCGACTCGCCGCGATCTTGAACCGGACCATGACCATGGACGCGCCGTCCGACGTGGGCGCGAACAAGCGGCCCGTCACGTCCCGCGCGGCAGGCGTACGCACGACGATCGTCCGCCGGGGTGCCTCGGAGTCCCGGCCCCGGCTGCCGCCGAACACGCGATCGTCAACACTCCCGTCGCGGACATAGACCTCCCCTTCCCCGTCCAGCACGGCATAGGGAGGTTTCAGACTCCGGAGTCCCCACTGGAGCCATGTGCCCTCCTCCTCGGCCGGCAACCTGCCTTCACTCAGCTCCAACTCGCTCCACGGTACCTGATAGAATGCGTCCTCCGCCCGCACGCTCCGCAGACCAACCACCACCAGCCCCAACATCACCCACCGCATGCAGCACCACATCGATCGTGTCCCCCTCATCAAGATAGGTCCCGCCGACACAGACTCCGGCCCGGCTCCACGCTTGGACCACCACACAGGGCCAAGATCGGGCACACCCAGAATGAACCTCCTCCAACGCGATGGCCGCCCGCGCCCCGACACCGCAGTTGGGCTGAAGACCCCTTCTTCCGCCCGTTCGCGCGCCTGACCGGGTTGCGCCTCAATCGTGAATCGACGCCCAGTCTCCAATTCGCCCAGGATTCGTCCACCTCGTGATTTGATACTCCGCCCGGCACGCTGAGTACCAGGCGGGAGCGCGCCTCCCGCCCGCACCCCCACTTACAGAGGGTGAATGTTGCGACTGTGCGTCGACCGCCTCGCGAGCCGCATGGGCGGCTTGGGCAGGGGTTGTGAGCACAAAGTCACCTTTCGACGTGGCGGTTTTCCTGGTACGCTTCGCCGTGCTTATGCCTCGCAGGGCGTCTGGGGTCAGAACACCACTGTACCCCAGTGGGACTCTGCGCGTAGTCTCAGTAGTGATCCGAAACCAACCATGACCAAGCCGTCTCCAAGCGACAAGCAGGCCCATCCGGGCGATCAGCCCGACCATTGTCCGGCACCGTCGGCCGACGGTGGGGGCGATCACGAGCTGGACGGCCTGGGTATGCATGAGGCATCGCGTCGCAAGAACTTACGGGACATCGAGGCGCTGGGGATCGACCCGTGGGGTGGTCGGTTTGACGGGCGGCAGTGGATTGGCGATCTGCGTGCCCGGTCCGGGGAAGTCCGGTATGAGCTCGAGGTAGGCGGCCAGATTCCGCTGCCCGACTTGCGGGCCGCGGGCTTTGATTTCCGCGCGTGGAAATCCGAGCAGGGTCCGGGGGCGATCGTCGGTCCGGCGGTCCGAGCGGCGGGTCGGATCCTGTTCCAGCGTCCGACCGGCAAGCTGATCTTCCTGAACATTCGCGACTGGACGGGTGACATCCAGTTATTGGTGGGCAAGCAGCAGGTGGGGGATCGCGACTTCGAGCTGGCCCGGCTGTTCGACCTGGGGGACATCATCGGCGTGGACGGCCGGCTGTCCTACACGAACACGGGCGAATTGACGATTTTCGCCGAGCACCTGCATTTCCTCTGCAAGTCGATTGCGTCGCCGCCGGAGAAGTATCACGGCCTGACCGACCCGGAGCTGCGTCAACGGCAGCGGTATCTGGACTTGATCTACACGGACGGGGTGTTGGCGCGGTTCCTCCAGCGCACGCAGATCATCCAGTCGCTTCGTGCGACGCTGGCCGCCCGGCAATTCGTGGAGGTCGAAGGTCCGACACTGCACGCGATTGCCGGCGGCGCCGCGGCGCGGCCGTTCGTCACGCACCACAATGCGTTGGACATCGATCTGTTCTTGCGGATCGCGTTGGAGCTGCATTTGAAGCGGTTGATGGTCGGCGGCATCGAGCGTGTCTACGAGCTGGGGCGCGTGTATCGCAACGAGGGGATCAGCCCGCGGCACAATCCGGAGTTCACGATGCTGGAGGTGTACCAGGCCTTCGGCAACTACGAGACGATGATGGAGCTGACCGAGCAGATGATCGTGGGGGCGATCGACGCGATCGGCGGCGGGTACCGGCGGCGGTGGGGTGACGCGACGATCGATTTCACGCCCCCCTTCGCGCGGCGCACCTACGACGAGCTGATCGCCGAGCATGCGGGGGTCGCGGCCGACAACGCGGCGGGCCTGGCGCGCGTGGCGGACCAGCTGGGCCTGCAGGCCGCGGGCAAACACCCGGACGTGGTCAAGAACTACGTGTTCGAACAACGGGTCGAGCCGCGGCTGACCGGCCCGGTGTTCGTCACCGATTACCCGGCCAGCATCTGCCCGCTGACCAAGCGCAGCCGCGCCAAGCCGCAGATCGCCGAGCGATTCGAGCTGTTCATCCAGGGGATGGAGGTCGCCAACGCGTACACGGAACTCAACGACCCCGACCTGCAGGAGGAGTTGTTCCGGACCCAGTTGGCCGGGCTGCCCGAGGAGGACTCGATGGCCCGCCTGGACATGGACTTCGTGCGCGCCCTGCGGCACGGCATGCCGCCGGCCGGCGGATTGGGTGTGGGGATCGACCGCCTGGTCATGCTGCTGACCGATGCGCAGTCGATCCGGGAAGTGATCCTGTTCCCGCTGTTGCGTCCAACGGAGTAACCAGCGCAGGCCGGCGCTCCGCGCGCGCCCCGCCTGCCGTGGAGCGAAGAACGACTGATCGGTATCCAGCCAAAGGATTGGCCATGTACATCCTGCTCCTCTCGTGGCGCTATCTCTGCACGCGTTACATCGCCTTGGCCTCCATCATCAGTGTCACGTTGGGGGTCGCGACGTTGATCATCGTCAACGCGGTGATGGCCGGCTTCACGGCGGAAGCCAACAAGCGACTCAACGGCATCCTGTCGGACCTCGTGGTCGAGAGCGTCAGCCTCGCCGGGTTCGCCGATCCGGAGGCGCGCAAGGCCGAGATCCGCCAGTGCCTCGGCCCGGACCTGGCCGGCATGACGGCCACGGTCAGCGTGCCGGCCATGCTGAGCATTCCGGTGGGCCGCGATCAGTACCTGACGCGGCAGGTCACATTGATTGGCGTCGACGAGCAGACCTACGCGCAGGTGGGCGATTTCGCGCAGTATCTGCTCCATCCGGAGAACCGCCGGCAACTGAGTTTCAACCTGCGCCCGGACGGCTATGCGCCGGAACGGGCGAAGTTCCCGCCCGCCGGCTGGCGCTACCGGCGCGCGCGCGTCCTGTACGAGCGCGCGTACGAGGAGCAATTGGCGCTGGAACGGGAGAAGCTGGCCTCCGACCAGCGCCTGCAGGGCGCGGCGGAGGGCGTGCCCGGCGCGCCGCCGACCCGCGACGTGGCGGTGGACCCGTACAGCCAGGCGGCGCCCGCCGATCCGTACGCCCTGCCGGGCAGCGACACGCCCTCGTTCGACCCGCTGACGCACCAGTCGACCGGGGTCATCCTGGGGATCGCCGTGTGCAGCCAGCGCATGAAGGACGAGAGCGGCCAGGTGCGCGACTTCTTCTTCTGCCGGCCGGGCGACGACGTGAAGATCACGGTCCCGACCGCGGGCAGCCCGCCCAGCGCCGTCAATGAGGTGCTGACGGTGGTGGACCTGTACGAGAGCAAGATGAGCGAATACGACTCCTCGCTGGCGTTCATGCCGCTCGAGGCGCTGCAGAGCCTGCGCGGCATGTTCGACGCGCAGAGCGGCGTGCGCTATGTCACGTCGATCCAGATCAAGCTGCGGGCCGGCACGGACCTGAACGCGGCGCGCGACCGGTTGCAAGCCCGTTTCCCGATCGCGGACTACCCCTACCGCATCCAGACCTGGCGGGACATGCAGGGGCCGCTGCTGGCAGCTGTGCAGCTGGAGACGACGATCCTGAACATCCTGCTGTTCCTGATCATCGCCGTGGCCGGGTTCGGCATCCTGGCGACGTTCTACATGATCGTCGTGGAGAAGACGCGCGACGTCGGCATCCTCAAAGCGCTGGGCGCGCCCAGCCGCGGGGTGATGAGCATCTTCTTGGGCTACGGCTTCTCGCTCGGGCTGGCCGGTTCCGGTGTCGGCCTGGCGCTGGGGCTCCTGTTCGTCCGGCACATCAACGCGATCGCGGCCGGCCTGGAGCGGCTGCTGGGCCGGCCGATCTTCGACCCGACGGTCTATTACTTCCGTGAGATCCCGACCATCGTCAGTCTGCACACCGTCGTGGGCGTCATGGCCGGCGCCGTGGCGATCGCCGTGTTGGCCAGCGTGTTGCCGGCCCGGCACGCCGCGCGACTTCATCCCGTGGAGGCCTTGCGCTATGAATAGTCCGACTGCCGCCTCGACTGCCGCCTCGAGCGCTCCGATCGTGGTCCGCCCCGCGGGCGCGCCCAGGCCGCACGCCGGCCCGGCGGCGACGCACCACCGGCGGGAGGCGGATGGGCCGGCCGAGCAGCTCTCGGCCCGCGGCCTGCACAAGAGCTTCCGCAAGGGGAAGATCGCGATCCCCGTGTTGCGCGGCGTCGACCTGGCGGTGCGGCGCGGTTCGTTCACGGCCGTGGTCGGCCAGAGCGGATCGGGCAAGAGCACGCTGCTGCACCTGCTCGCCACGCTCGACGCGCCGGACAAGGGCGAAGTGCGTTTCGACGGGCGGCGCATCGACAACCTGGAGCCGATCCAGCGCGATCGGATCCGCAATCGCGACCTGGGGATGATCTTCCAGTTCTACCACCTCCTGCCCGAACTCACGACGCTCGAAAACGTGCTGGCGCCGATCATGATCCACGAAGGCATCTGGAGCTACTGGCGCCACAAGCGGTCGAACGTCGAGCGGGCGCGGAAGCTGCTGGACCTGGTCGGCCTGTCCCATCGGCTGAGCCACCGGCCCCGGGAGCTCTCGGGCGGCGAGATGCAGCGCGCGGCGATCGCGCGGGCGCTGATCGCCGCGCCCCAGCTCCTGCTGGCCGACGAGCCGACGGGCAACCTCGACCGGCACAACGGCGCGGAGATCCTGCGGATCCTGCGCACCTTGAACCGGGAGGAGAACCTCACTATAGTCATGGTGACTCACGACTTGGCCATTGCCGAACAAGCCGATTGCACCGTGCAGTTGGTCGAGGGCCGGGTCCAGGCCAGGTAACTCGCCAGCTGCGAGCCGGGACACGCACACACCATGCCTTTGCAGGTCTACATCAACGGCCAATACGTCGACAAAGACAAGGCCAGCGTCAGCGTCTTCGATCACGGTTTCCTGTTCGGTGATGGGATCTTCGAGGGGATGCGGAGCTATGGCGGCAGGGTGTTCCGCCTGGACGAACACCTGCGGCGCCTCTGGGAATCGGCCAAGTCGATCTGGTTGGAGATCCCCATCAGCCGCGCGGCCATGGCCCAAGCCATCGAGGAGACGCTCCGCCGCAACGGCATTCAGGATGGCTATATCCGCCTGATCGTGACGCGCGGCCTCGGCACGCTGGGCCTGGACGCGCACCTGTGTGCCAATCCGCAGGTGATCATCATCACCGACCATATCGCGCTCTATCCGCCCGAGTACTACGAGAAGGGCCTGGAGATCATCACGGCCAGCACCGTGCGGAATCACCCGGCGGCGTTGAGCCCCCAGATCAAGTCGCTCAACTACCTCAACAACATCCTGGCGAAGATCGAGGGCCACAACGCCGGGTGCGTCGAGGCGTTGATGCTCAACCACAAAGGGGAAGTCGCCGAGTGCACGGGCGACAACATCTTCCTGGTGGCCCGCGGCCAGCTGCTCACGCCCCCCACCGACGCAGGGATCCTGGACGGCATCACGCGCAGCGCCGTCATGGAACTGGCCGCCGCGGCCGGCATCCCCGTCTGCCAGGTCGCGCTCACCCGGCACGACGTCTATGTGGCGGACGAGTGTTTCCTGACTGGCAGTGCGGCGGAAGTCATCCCGGTGGTCAAGATCGACAACCGGGTGATCGGTGACGGCCAACCCGGCCCGATCACACGGGACCTGGCCGAGCGCTTCCACGCCCTGACCCGCGAGAGCTGAGGTTGTATAGTGGAACCAGGAGGCATAGTCATGGTCCAACGATATTCGCGCAGAGTCTTCATGGGGACGGCTGCAGGGGCAGCCCTGTGCGGCAGGACGCTGCTCGCACAACAACCGCCCGCTCCACCGGCTCAGGACAGGGCCGCGCCCACGACGCCGGCCGGCCCGCCCCGACCGCCGGCCGTCGTGTCGCTGATCCGTGGCGAGAATCGTCGCCAGAACGTCTGCGATTCGCTGGTGGCGATTGAGGACAAGATTCTGCCGCTGCTGAGAACGAAGAAACATGTGGTGATCAAGCCGAACATGGTGAGTACGCAGAAGCAACTGGCATCGACGCATGTCGATGCGCTGCACGGCATCCTGGATTTCCTCGGGCCGCGCTTCAAGGGTCCGGTTGTCATCGCCGAATCATCCGCCGGATACACCACCGAGGGCTTCGACCACTTCGGGTACCAGCAGGTGGTCTCGGAACATAAGCCGCGGCAGGTGAGCCTGGTCGATCTGAACGAGGAAGGGGCGTACCAGACCCACACGATCCTGGATGGAGACCTGCACGCAGTGCCCGTGCGGCTGGCTGCCCGGCTGCTCGACCCGGACGCCTTCATCATCTGTGCCTGCATGCTCAAGACCCACAATGTGACGGTGGCGACGCTCTCGCTCAAGAACATGGCGCTCGGTGCGCCGCTGCACAGCGCCCGTAAGGACAGCGATCGCTGGCATGACAAGCGGATCTATCATGGCGGCGTGCGACAGACGCTGGTGGATATCATGCTGACGTGCCAGCGGCTGCAGCCCTTCTGGGGCGCGACGGTCATTGATGGTTTCGAGGGGATGGAAGGCAACGGGCCCACCGAGGGGACGCCCGTGCCGTCGCGCATCGCCATCAGTTCCACGGACTACGTGGCTGCGGACCGTGTGGGTGTGGAAGCCATGGGCATCGATGCTTCGTGGGTGGGGCATCTGCTGTTCTGCGGACAGGCCGGGCTGGGCGAGTGCGATCTGGCCCGCATCGACGTGCGCGGGGCCAAGTTGGCAGACGTCGCCAGGAAGTACCGGATGCACGCCGACATCGAGCGCGAGCTGAAGTGGCGCGGCCCGATGCAGGAAGTCCCCGAGAAACTGGGATGATCCTCGACCATGCGTCCGATCCATCCCGCTCGGCTGGGCGATGAAGCCGTCGCGTGCCAGCCGCGGGGGACCGGTCTATCCCGAAGTGGGCTGACCGACGGAACGAAAGGACCAGCGATGACTTCCTGTGTGCCAGTCATGATCAGGCCCGGCGCCCTGCTGGTCGCGGGCCTGCTGAGCTGCCCGTCTCTGTTGTGGGCCGAGCCACCGACTGCGATCGAGACCGACGCGCTGCGGCTGGCGATCAGCAGCGACGCGCGGGTCGTTGAGTTCACGGATCGAGCGAGCGGCCGGAACTACGTAGCGGGGCGAGGGAGACCGTGCGCGTGGGTGCGCAAAGCGAACCAGCTGCTCCCCGCCACGTCGGCATCACGGGTTGACGGCCAGTGGCGCGTCCAGTTTGCCGGTGCCGACACCGAGGCCTCGCTGCGCGTCACGGCCCGGGCCCGGCACCTGGTCTGGGAGGTGGTGTCGCTCAGTAGCGAAGACCTGGATGAGTTCGTGTTCTGCGACGTGCCGTTGACGTTGCAGGGCGATCCGGTCGAGCCGTTTGCGGCGACGGCTCTGGCGCTGAACTTGCAGACCAATGTCGCCGCGCTGCCGCGCGCGGCCAGCCACCTGCGGGCGGCGTGTTATCCCAAGCTCGGCTGCGCCGGCGCGGCCGTGGCGATTGTGGCCGCGCCTGCCGCCGACTTGCGCACCGCGCTGCAGGAAGCCGTCTCCGCCGCGCCCGATCTCCCGCACTCCCCGCTGGGCGGCCCGTGGGCCCTGGATGCACCCATCAATCGTGGATCGTACTTGTTCAACTTCGACGGCATCAACGAGCAGGACGTGGAGGAGTGGATCGCTCTGGCGCACAGCCTGGGCATGACGCAGATCGACTTTCACAACGGCAGCTCCATTCGCTTCGGCGATTTTCGACTCAATCCGGCCCGCTATCCGCAAGGGCGTACGAACCTGCGCGCGGTCATGGACAGGCTGCATGCGGCGGGGATCGCGGCAGGACTGCACACCTATGCGTTCTTCATTGCCAAAGACTGCCCCTGGGTCACGCCAATCCCCGATCCGCGACTGGCCAGCGACGCCACGTTCACGCTCGCCGAACCACTGACAGCGGAGTCCGATGCGCTGGCCGTGTCGGAGTCCACTCAGCAGGTCTCGGCCATCACCGGCTTCTTCGTGCGCAACAGCGTGACGCTGCGGATCGACAACGAGTTGATCACCTACACGGGCGTGCGGACCGAGCCGCCATTCGGGTTCACCGGCTGCCAGCGGGGCGCCAACGGCACGCAGGCGGCCGCGCACGCGGCCGGCGCCAAAGTCCATCATCTGAAGGAGTGCTTCGGGCTCTTCGTGCCGGACCCGGACACCACGTTGTTCACGGAGATCGCGGCGGCCACCGCGGACACCTTCAATGAGTGCGACTTCGACATGATCTACTTCGACGCGTTGGACGGCGAAGACATCCTGGGCGGTGCGGAGTGGGGTTGGCACTACGGCTCGCGCTTCGTGTACGAGGTGTGGCAGCGCCTCCGGAAACCCGCGCTCATGGAGATGAGCACGTTTCACCATCACCTGTGGTGCGTGCGGAGCCGCATCTGGGCGTGGGATCACCCGACGCGGAGCCACAAGCAGTTCGTCGACCTGCATGTGGCCGACAACGAGCACAACCGCCCCATGTTCCTGCCAGGCGAACTGGGCTGGTGGGCATTCAAGAACTGGACCGGCCCGCAGGGTGAACGCACCTTTGCTGACGATATCGAGTACCTGATGACCAAGGGGCTGGCGACGAACACGGGATTCGCCTTGATGGGCATTGACCCGAGCACCGCCAAGACCGTGCCGGCCCTGCCGCGCCTGGGCGCCATCATCAAACGGTACGAAGATCTGCGGCACTCCGGTCAGGTGAGCGCGGCGCTCGCTGAACAACTGCGTCAGCCGGGCGCCGAATTCACGCTGCTCGGGGACCTGTCGTCCGGCTGGCAGTTCCTGCCGGTCGACTATGCCAGGCATCGGGTTGAGGAGGGAAGCGGGCCGACGGCGACGTGGTGCACGACGAACAAGTTCGCCCCGCAGCCGCTGCGGCTGCGCATCGAGGCGCTCATGGCGGCCGGCCCCTACGAGGCGGCCACGAACCTGACGCTCTGCGATTGCCGGTCCACGGACGAGTTCACCCAGCGCGCCGCCTCGCCGGGGGCGACAGCCGAGCTGGCGACAGCCACGGCGCCGGTGCAGGCGGCGGCCGTGAGCGCCTGCTACAGCGCCACCAGCAGCAGCCCCACACCCGCCGCTGCCTGGACGATGATGGCCAAGCCGTTCACTCCGCCCAACGATCTGAGCGCTCATCAGGCGCTGGGCGTCTGGATTCACGGCGACGGCCAGGGTGAGGTCCTCAACTTCCAGCTGCGCAGCCCCGAGCATCTGGTGGGCAACCTGGCAGATCATTACGTGCCCATCGATTTCACGGGCTGGCGCTACGTCGAGCTGATTGAACCCGAGGGCGCGCGCTGGTCCAACTACCGATGGCCGTACGGCAACATGTATGCGATCTATCGCGAGTCGATCCAGCACGGCCAGATCAGCAGCCTGGGCCTGTGGTACACGAACCTGCCGCAGGGCAAGCAGGTGAGCTGCTTCCTGAGCCCGATCAAGGCGCTGCCCCTGGTCGCGACGAAAGTCATCAATCCATCGGTGTGCGTCGGCGACGCGCAGCTCACATTCCCGGTGGAGATCGACAGCGGCTGCTATCTGGAATTCAACAGCCTGGACGACTGCCGACTGTACGGACCGCAAGGCGAATTGATGCGAACCGTCCGGCCCGCGGGATCCGTGCCGCAGCTGGCGACAGGCGAAAACACGCTTGACTTCCGCTGTGACGCGCCGCCGGGCGTCCGCGCCCGCGCGTTCGTCACGGTGATCACGCAAGGCCAGCCGTTGAAGGCGGACTGATCACTCCTTTGTCCGCGGTGGCAGAGACTGTGACGGGTTCGACGCAGCGGTCCAGCACGGAGACCAGGTCCGTTGGGCCCGTGTTCCGTTGGCCGCTCCTGCGCTGCACGGCAGTCCACTGCAGCAACTGCACGGAGCGAGAACAGGAGGGAGCCGGCTACGGAATCACAGCTTCCAGAGCAGCAGCAGTGTGTAGTCGAGCGCATTGGCTTCCTCGCCGGCGTCGCGCGTGTCGTAGCGATCGATCACGCCCAGCTTCAGATTCATGTTGGTGCGCTCGTCCAACAACACTTCCCAGCCGGCGTCCGTGCGGATGCGGTAGCGCGTGAAGTCATCCCATTCCGGATAATATTCGACCGTGGCGCGGACCTTCTGGCGATCGGAGATCTTGTGCTCGAAGTCGATCCCGAACAACGCTTCCGGCTCCCACGCGTTGTCCGAGCCGCCGAACTTGCGACTGGCCCCGGAACCGAACCGGCCGGTCAAGGTAGTGCGCTCAACCTTGATGAAGCGGTAGCCGATCCCGGCGTTGAGTGTCAGTTCGCTGTCGTACGGGCGGAATTCGTCGTACACGAAGATCGACTTGACATAGGGGGACCAGCGGGATTCGCCGAGCAGCCAGTCATGGTGGATCTCCAGCTGGGCGTTGTGCTTGGTCTGCACGTAGTCGGCCGACGCCTTGACGTAATTGAGCGCCAGCTTCAGGTCGCTCCAGTCCTTCTTGCGGCGCAGGTTCGTTCCGGTGCGCAGCGACAGCGTCGTGGCATTGCCTTCCGAACCGTCGATCCCCACCTCGAAACTGTTCTCCCATTCGTCCGGGATGTGCCACCGCGTCGGCAGGAACCAGTCGTGCCAGGTGAATTGGCCGACCGGCGCCGCAAGCAGGTCGTCTTCCGGTTCGGCACCGGCCGCGTTGTCGGCCGCCGCCGCCTCGTCCACTCGGTCGGATTCCGGACGCAAGGGGGAACTCAGGAAGTCGTCATCCACCGGCGGCAGCAACCGCAAGTCGGCGGGCATTTGGCCCCAGGCGGCCGGACTGCGCATCCCGCCCAGGATTCCGAGTATGACAAACAGGCACCAGCGCACATGGGACATAGACGAGCCTCGCACAGATGAGGCGGGCCTTATACCAGATGCGCTCGGCGCCGAGCAAGGTGGGTTTCCCGGCACCCCATCCCATCATCCCATCCCAGAGTCCCGGAGATCGGCGGGCGTCGGCGTCGCATCCTTCACGGCCGTCCCGGCAGCGCGCGGGGGTGGGGCGGCATCTCGGCAGGCGGCGGAATCTCGCCCGTCTCGGCGGCCCAGGCTTCACGCTCCTCCTGCGAAGCGTAATACCGCAGCCAGGTCTCCGGCTCGTCGTCGGCGTCCAGGCAGTGCCAGCGCAGGACGTTTTCGGGGACGTCCACTTTCTTCTCGGCCGACGGCAGGATGTCGCGGAGCAGCAGGCAGTACAACTCCCGGTCGGACAGGTGATCGGTGAACTCCAGGACGATCCGCTTCTCGTACAGCTGCCAGATGGTCTGCCAGAGCAGGTCGTGCAGTTGCTGGTCCTTGAGCGTTTCGGGGTGCGGCAGCCTCAACTCGGGCTCGAACCACTGGCTGATCGGCAGCACGGGCGCTCGCTCCCATGCCAGGATGGACGCGAGGTATTCGTTTTCCGAGGGCGTGCTGAGCACACGCGAGTTGATGATCTCCAAGGACTCGTCGACGAACGGCTCGAGTTCATCGCGCAGCCGGGCGTTGAGCATCAGCTGGTCGACATCTTCCGAAGCCGTACGCGGGTCTTTCGACATCGCTGGCACACCTGTTCTGTGGCATGGAACAACAACGACGAGCGGCCAAGGCGCGTCTGATGAGCTCAGAACTCGACTGTACCAGCAATCGCAAATCCCGCAATAGTCCGGCGGGCTATTCCGGCCCCTTCCGGCACGTTTCGGCGACTCGGTCCCGACACGACCGCTACGACCGCCAAACTGGCTGGCGCTAAGCCCCGTTACGCTCGATTTCGGCGATTTTTTCCAACCGCCGGGCATGCCGGCCGCCCTCGAATTTCGTCCCGAGCCAGACCTCGATCAGGCGGTCGATGCTCCGCTGGCCAAGCAGGTCGCCCGACAGGCACAAGATATTCGCGTCGTTGTGACGGCGGCTGATTTCGGCGGTGACGGCGTCGTTGCAGGTGGCGGCCCGAACGCCCCGGAACTTGTTGGCCGTAATGGACATGCCGATCCCCGTGCCACAGACCAGGATCCCCCGGTCCGCCTCGCCCCGCGACACTTTCCCGGCGACAGCCGCCGCGATATCCGGGTAGTCGACGCTCTCCAGGCTGTCGGTGCCCTCATTGCTCACCTCATGCCCCAGCCGCGAGAGCAACTCCATCAGCCGGTTCTTGACTTCCAGGCCGCGATGATCACTTCCCACCGAAATCCGCATTATGCACTAACCTCCCGATCCCCCCGCAGCTTCGATCTGATCCCAGGCCAGCTGATCGAGCCACGGTTTCAAGTATTCATCGATCTGATCGGCGCAGCGACGGTACGTGTCCGTCGTCCCGCCCATCGGGTCCGCTACGTCGCCGACCGCGCCGCCCAGCACATGGGTGCGTGACGCGGCGTTCGGCCACTGGGCCAGGATGGCCTCTCGGTGTCCGCGTGTCATTGTAAGGACCAGGTCCGCGAACCGCACTAGGCGGTCGCTCAAGGGCTGGCTTTCATGCCGGCTCAGGTCCAAGCCGCGTTCGGACATCGCCTGCACCGCTTCCGGGCTCGCATGCCCGCCGCTCAGCGCCGCGATTCCGGCCGAGGTGACCATCAGTCCGCGGTCTTCCAGCTGATCCAAACCGATCCCCAGCCGGTCCGCCAGGTGCCGTTGCATCAGCAGGCTGGCCATCGGGCTCCGACAGGTGTTACCCGTGCAGACAAACAACAGGATGAAGCTCGCCAGACGCTTGAGAGTCGACTCGCTGAAGACCCCCTCACGCAGCAGCCGCCACTGGTTGCCCTGGATCCGCACCACCGACGACGGCTGGCCGAACTTGCAGTGCCCGTCATTGAGAATCAGGGCCACATGGTCCCAGAACGCACCAACTACCTGGTCGACGGCCACGGCATCCGGCTCCCCCGACCGGTTGGCACTGCTCAGGACCAATGGGCCGGCACACAAGCGGAGCACCGACAGGATCACCGGGTGGGCGGGCACCCGCAGGCCGATCGTGCCATCCGGACAGACGACTTCCTGCACGGACGTCGGCAGTTGCTTGACCACGCTGTCCGGATGGTCGTCTTCCAGCACCAACGTCATCGGGCCCGGCCAGCAGCGCCGCGCCAAACGCTGGCCAAGGGGCGAGATCCGGGGCACGTAGTCCCATGCATCTTCGGCGCTCTTGATCGCCAGCGTCACCGGCTGCTGGGCACGACGACCCTTGGCATCCAGCAGACGTTCGACGGCCGTCGCGCTCAACGCACTGGCCGCCACCCCATACACCGTCTCGGTCGGGAACACGACCAGCTGGCCGTCGGCCAAGGCCTCGACAGCCCGATGGACCACATCGCGATGGTCGTCCACGTTGTGCAGGTCAATCATCGCGGCGGGCATCGGCGTACAACCTCGTGATCGCCTCAGGACAAATCGGCGCCGGGGCCGACGCGGACGGCTGTAAACGAATCAACGGCCTTGACGTAATTCATTACTATAGAAAATGTTGCGCAATTCGGTCAAGAGGCACCCGTAGGTTCTTCCGCGAGTACCGCGCCGCGTCTTCCACGCCCGGACGGGCGGGCAGAGTCTCGGACGTCGCGTGCGGACGGCCACGACGCTCTCCCTCGCATCGCACGTACACCGTACAATCAGACCATGCATCGATCCAGTTGGTTACCGCTTCGGGCGGCCTGTAGGGCCGGTCGCCCGCGTGTTTGCCGCGTGCTGTGGGCCCTGGCCGTGCTGATGAGCGGTTGCTTGTCCAATCCTTCGCCGCCGGGCAAGCCGGATCAAGTCTGGGGCCGCGGCGGCATCTCGGCCGGTCGGCTCCAGAAGCCGCGGGCCATGGCGATCGACGCGCAAGACCAGGTGTACATTGTCGATATGACGGGCCGGATCCAGGTCTTCACGACGGAGGGCCAGTACCTGCGCGGCTGGCGCACCCCGGAGATCGAGTTCGGGAAGCCGTGCGGGTTGGGGTTCGCGGTGGACGGCAGCCTGCTGGTGGCGGACACCCACTATTTCCGCGTGCTGGTCTATACGCCCCAGGGCGAGTTGCTCAAGGAGCGCACGCTGGGCGGCCAGTCGGGCACGGAGCCGGGCCAGTGCAACTTCGTGACCGACGCCGTGCAGGACTCGCACGGCTGCTACTATGTGGCGGAGTACGGCCAGTGCGATCGGATCCAGAAGTTCGCCGCGGACGGCAGGTTCCTGTTCCAGTGGGGCGGGCGTGGGCGCGAGCCGGGCCAGTTCGCCAGGCCGCAAGGATTGGCCTTGGATGCGGAAGACCGCGTCTGGGTCGCCGATGCGTGCAACCACCGCATCCAGGTCTTTGATGCGACGGGCGGCGAGGCGCGGTTGGTCCGCTGCTGGGGCACGCAGGGGTCGGCGCCGGGCCAGTTGTGTTATCCCTACGGGCTGGCCCTGGACGGTCGAGGGCACGTGTACGTCAGCGAGTTGGGGAACCACCGGGTCCAGAAGCTCACGCTGGACGGCCAGCCGCTCGGGTGCTGGGGCACGAGCGGTCGGGCACCGGGGGCGCTGTCCAACCCCTGGGCGGTCGCGCTGGACAGTCAGCGGCGCGTATTCATCCTTGACACCTACAACCATCGTGTACAGCAGATCCGCCTTTGAACGCCGATCGAGGTGGATGGGCGTCGCCCCCTGTCGGCGGTACACTGGACGACATCGTCGGCCGGTTAGTGGCGAGGGATCCAAGCGCTCATGTGGAACCTGGGCATCGGTTTTGATCGAGGCGCATATTTGTGGCTGCTGCCGCTGCTGTTGCCGGCCCTCTGGATCCTGAGCTACAGGGCGCTCTCCCTCCTGGGACGCGTGCGGCGCGTCGTGGCGCTGGTGCTGCGCACGCTGGTGATCCTGCTGGTTGTCTGCTCTCTGGCGGAGATGCAGCTGCTGCGCGTCAGCGACAAGGTCACGGTCATTTATCTGCTGGACCAATCAGAGAGCATTCCGCAGGCCAAACGCGACCTGATGCGCGAATATGTGGTTCGCCATGTGCGCGCGCACCGCGACGCGCGGCGCAATGACCGGGCCGGCGTGATCGTATTCGGCCGGGAGGCGGCGATCGAAGTACCGCCGTTTGACGACGACCTGCCGGACACCGGGTCGCTCGAGGCGTTCCTGGAGCGGCGCGACGCGACCAACCTGGAAAGCGCGCTGAAGCTGGCGGCGGCCTCGTTTCCCGAAGACAGCGCCAAGCGGGTTGTCGTCGTGACGGACGGGAATGAGAATCTCGGCAGCGCCGCCGCGGTGGCGCCCATCTTGGCGGCCAGCGGCATCGGCATCGACGTCGTGCCCGTGCGACTCGCGACCCGCGCGGAAGTAGCGGTTGAGAAAGTGACCCTCCCGACCGACATCCGTCGCGGGAGTCCGTTTGAAGTGCGGACCGTCTTGAGCAACTTCCTCGAAGGGGATCGCCAGGACGCGTCCCGGACGGTGCGGGGGAAGGTCCGCGTCACGCGGAGCGCCGGCGGACGCGAAGAGCTGGTGGGGGAAGACACGGTCGAGCTGCCGCCGGGCAAGACCGTGGTCGGGTTCCGCCATACGATCGACAAGCCGGCCATGTACACGTATCAGGCCACGTTCGTACCGGACGACCCGGCCGATGACCTGTTGTCCCAGAACAACCAGGCGTCGGCGTTCACCTATGTGCGGGGTAGAGGCCGCGTGCTGCTGATCGAGGACTGCGACCATCCGGGCGAATTCGCGCACCTGGTCGAGCGGCTGCGGATCATGAATCTGGAGATCGACGTGCAGCCGAGCAACCAGTTGTATACGAGCCTTGGCGAACTGCAGGGATACGACTGCGTGGTGCTGGCCAACGTGCCGCGCAGCAGCGGCGAGGAGACGGCCACGATCTCCAGCTTCCGAGACGAGCAGATCGAGATGCTGGTCCGCAACACGCAGCAGATGGGTGCAGGCCTGATCATGCTGGGCGGACCCAACAGCTTCGGCGCCGGCGGCTGGGCCAACACACCCCTGGAAGAAGCCATGCCGGTCGATTTCCAGATCAAGAACGCCAAGGTCGAGGCGGTCGGCGCGCTGGTGCTGCTCATGCACGCCTCGGAAATGGCGGCCGGCAACCATTGGCAGATGGTCATTGCCCAGGAAGCCATCAAGGAGCTGGGCCCGATGGATTACTGCGGGCTGATCCATTGGGAGGACTTCGGCCGAGAGGCCTGGCTCTGGGGCGGCAACGAGGGGCTGATCCGCATCGCCAACCAGCGCGCGATGATGCTGGCGGCCGTCAACCGAATGACCCCGGGCGACATGCCGGAGTTTGAGCCGTCGCTGAAGATGGCCCTCGCGGCCTTCAACCGGGTGCCCGCTTCGATCAAGCACATGATCGTCATCAGCGACGGCGATCCCAGCCCTCCCTACGGCTCGACGCTCAGCCTCTACAAGAGAGCGGGGATCCGCATCACGACCGTCGCGGTCGGCACGCACGGGCCGGCCGACAGCCAGCAGCTGCGCGACATCGCGGCCGCGACCGGCGGGCAGTACTACCCGGTAGCCGATCCGAAGCTGCTGCCGAAGATCTACCAGCGCGAGGCGCGGCGCGTTTCCCGGCCCGTCGTCGTCGACCTGCCCGACGTGGCGCCGGTGATCGTGTATCCGCACGAGATCCTGGAGGGGATCGCCGGGCCGCTCCCGCCCTTGAAAGGCATGGTCCTGACGACGGTCAAGGACAACCCGCTGGTGGAAGTGGCCATCCGGTCGCCCCACCCCGCCGATGCCCAGAACGCGACGATCCTGGCCGCCTGGACCTACGGGCTCGGCCGCGCGGCGGTCGTCACCACGGACGCCGGCTACCGCTGGGCGGCCGCCTGGACGCAGTGGGAGAACTACGACAAGTTCTACAGCCAGTTGGTGCGGTGGGCCATGCGCCCGTCGAGCGACCGCGGCAAGTACACGGTGGCCACGGACGTGCATGACGGGAAGGTACGAGTCGTCATCACGGCGCTGGACGCGAACGACGAGTTCCGCAACTCGCTGGCCATGACCGGGGCCGCAATCGACCCGGACCTGCAGCCGTCCGATTTCCGCATTCGCCAGATCGCGCCGGGCCGCTACGTGGGCGAGTTCGATGCGAACAAGGCGGGCAGCTACCACCTGACCATCGTGCCGTCGCCGGGCGAAGCGCCCGTGCTGACGGGCGTGAACGTGCCCTATTCGGCCGAGTATCGCGATCGGGATACGAACATCGGCCTGCTGCGGCAGTTGGCCGCGTCGCGACCTGCGGGCGGACAGGCCGGCGTGCTCGCCTCAGCGGACCTGGAAGCAGCCCAGATGGACCAGCTCCTGGCGCTCAATGCGTTCCGGCCGGACCTCCCGCGGGCGCGGAGCATCCGGGACGTCTGGCCGCTGCTCCTGCTCCTCTGCGGGCTGATCTTCCTGGCCGACGTGTTTGTCCGTCGCGTCGCGGTGACCTTCCACTGGGTCGTGCCCGCCATCGGCTGGTTGAAAAACAAGCTGTGGAATCGCCGCGTCGCGGCGGACGTGGAGCAGCGCTTGGAGCGGCTGCGCCATAAGAAGCAGGAGTTGGCCGAGAGCATCGATCAGCGTCGGGCGGCCGCGCGGTTCGTATCGCCGGACGAGTCGGACCGCATGCCGCCGGACGTGGATTCCGTCCTGGCGGACACGGCCGCCGGGGCCGCACCGCCGCCGCCCCAGCGGCCGGCCGCCGCGGCCCGGCGCGACGAGTCGGAAGCGGACGCGTACACGGCCCGCCTGCTGGAAGCCAAGAAGAAAGCCCGCCAAGAGCAGGCACGAAGGCACAAGAGAAAAGACGAGGAGCATCCATGAGCGTTGTCGAGACCCTGCAGCAACAAGCGGCCGAATTCCGCGATCGATACTGGGCCGTGCACCACCAGATCTGCCGCGTCATCGTCGGACACGATGAGATCGTCCACGGCGTGCTCACCTGCCTCTTCGTCGGCGGGCACTGCCTGCTGGAAGGCGTGCCCGGCCTGGGCAAGACGCTGCTCATCCGGACCCTGGCCGACACGCTCAATCTGAAATTCAACCGCATCCAGTTCACGCCCGACCTGATGCCCGCCGACATCCTGGGCACGAACGTGGTCATGGAGACGCCCGACGGGAGGCGGGCCTTCGAGTTCCAGGCCGGCCCGATCTTCACCCAGATCTGCCTGGCCGACGAGATCAACCGGGCGACCCCCAAGACGCAGTCGGCGCTGCTCGAAACCATGCAGGAGGGCACCGTCACGATCGGCGGGAAACGCTACGAGCTGGAACGGCCGTTCTTCGTCATGGCCACCCAGAACCCGATCGAACAGGAGGGCACCTACCCGCTGCCCGAGGCCCAGGTCGACCGGTTCTTCTTCAAGCTGCTCGTGGGGTACTCCAACCGCGACGAGCTGTCCGAGATCGTCAACCGCACGACGCGCGGCCTGGAGATCCAGCCGGACCGCGTCATGGACGGCCGGGAGATCCGGAAGTGGCAGCAGTTGATCCGGGAGGTCGTCTTGGCGCAGCATGTCCAGGACTACCTCGTGCGGCTCGTGCTCGCGACGCACCCGGGCGGCGAGTGGGCTCAGCCGATCACGAACCGCTACCTGCGCTGGGGCGCCAGCCCGCGCGGCGCGCAGGCCCTGGCGCTGGCCGCCAAGGTGCGGGCCCTGCTCGAGAGCCGCTACAACGTCAGCTTCGAGGACGTGCGACGCGTGTTTCTGCCCGCCCTGCGGCACCGCGTGATCCTGAACTTCGAGGCGGAGGCCGAGTCGATCGAAACCGACCACGTGCTGCTGGAGATCCTGGAGGCCGTGCCCGAGAAAGCAAGCGACACGCGTTCCACGCCGCCCCCGAGCGACGCGCCCCCCGCATCCCCTCCGGCACCATGACCCGGCGTGCACGCGAAGACAACCCGGCCGGGCGCCGCCCGCATGGGCGCTCGGGGGTACCATGAGTCAGAAGGCGCCCTGAAAATGTCCGCACCGCATGACACGTCCGATCTGCTGAGCCCCGCGCTGCTGGCGCGCCTCGAGCGGCTGGAACTGGTCAGCCGCAAGATCTTCCGCGGGCGGTTCAAAGGGGAGCGCCGCAGCCGGCGGAAGGGGCAGAGCGTCGAGTTCGCCGACTTCCGCACCTACGTACCCGGCGACGACCTGCGGTTCCTCGACTGGAACCTCTTCGCGCGGCTCGACAAGCTGTTCCTCAGGCTGTTCCTGGAAGAAGAGGATCTGCACTTCTACGCGCTAATCGACGCCAGCACGTCCATGGATTTCGGCGAGCCCACGAAACTGCATTACGCCAAGCAGTTGGCCGCCGCGCTGGGATTCGTCGGGCTGGTGCGGGCCGACCGCGTCAAAGTCGAGGCGCTCAGCGGCGCGCGCCGCGCGTCGGGCCCCGTGCTGCGCGGGCGCCGCAGCCTGTGGCGCATGCTGGAATACCTGGACGGGCTGCAACCGGGCGCCGACGAGACCAACGCGCCGCTGGCCGAGAAGATCCGGAATTTCGTGCTGCGCCATCGGGGCAAAGGGATCCTGGTCCTGATGACCGACCTGATGGACAAGCAGGGGTACGAGCCGGCGCTGCGGATGCTGCTGGCACAGCAGATGGACCTGTACCTGGTCCACATCCTGTCCCCGGAGGAGCTGCAGCCGGACATCCAAGGCGACCTGCGGCTGGTGGACGCCGAGGACGGCGACGTGACCGAGGTGACGGTCAGCCGCCCGCTGCTGGACCGCTATCGGAAGACGCTGGGCGCCTTCGTGCAGGGCGCGCGCGAGTATTGCACGCGCCGCGGCATGGCGTACATGCTGGCCAGCACCGCGGTTCCCGTCGAGGATGTGGTGACCAAGTATTTGCGCCAACGGGGACTGGTGCGATGAACCTGCTCAACACCCTCACCTGGTGGCAGTGGGCGTGGCTGGGCGCCGTGCCGGTGGCGATCGTACTCTTGTACTTCCTGAAGCTCAAGCGGCAGCCGCTGGAGGTGCCCAGCACCTATCTCTGGAGCCGCACGATCGAGGACCTGCATGTCAACTCGATCTGGCAGCGGCTGCGCCGCAACCTGCTGCTGTTCCTGCAGCTGCTGGTGATCCTGCTGCTGGCCGCCGCCCTCCTGCGGCCCGGCTGGCGCGGCACCCAATGGATCGACCACCGGCTGATCATCCTGATCGACAACTCGGCCAGCATGTCGGCGACCGACGAGCCGCCCAATCGGCTGGCGGCCGCCAAGGCGCGCGCGTTGGCGCTGATCGATCAGATGGCCTCGGGGGACGTGGGGATGGTGATCTCCTTCTCCGATACGGCACAGACGCAGAGTTTCACGGAGAGCCGGCGCGCGCTGCGACGGCAGATCGAAGCGATCGTACCCACGAACCGATCGACCGACATCCGCGAAGCGCTGCGCGCCGCTGCCGGCTTGGCCAACCCGGGCCTGACGCGGCTGGAGAACCAACAGGCGGTCAACGAGTCGCTGCCGGCGACGATGTACATCTTCAGCGACGGGGCGTTCCCGGCCGTGCCCGATTTCCCGCTGGGGAACCTCAACCCGGTCTTCTTCCCGATCGGCCGGCCGGCGACGGAGAACCTGGCCATCGTCGCGTTCGCCACGGACCGCAACCCCGAGCACCCGGAACGGATGCAGGCGTTCGTGAGCGTGGCCAATTTCGGCCGGGAGCCGGCCACAGTCGTGCTGGAACTGCTGTTGGACGACCAGTCCCTGGACATGGTCGAGTTGACCATCCACGCAGGCGACCAGGCCGGCTGGCAGTTCGACCTGCCGGACCTGGACGAAGCCGTCTTGAAGGCGGTCCTGCATCACGATGACGCGCTGATGCTGGACAACGCGGCCTATGCCGCGATCAATCGACCCCGACTCGCCCGCGTGCTGGTGGTGTCGTCGAGCAACGAGTGGCTGCGGACCGCGCTGTCGACCGACCAGGTCCGGCTGATCGCCGACGTCACGTTCGCCGAACCGGAGCTGTTGGCGGACGCCGCGCACCAGGCCGCGGCCGCGGCGGGGGCGTACGACCTGGTCATCTACGACCGCTGCCAGCCGGCCCAGCTGCCGTTGGCCAATACGTTGTTCCTCGGGTCGCTCCCGCCCGGAGAGGCCTGGAAGTCCGGCCCGCCCGGCGGCCCGCCGACCATCATCGACATCGATCGCACACATCCGCTCTCGCAGCTGGTGGACATGAGCAGCGTGCTGATCGCCGAAGGTCGGCCGCTGCAGCCGCCGACCGGCAGCGCCGTGCTCTTCGACTCGGTCGCCGGACCGATGCTGGCCATCGCACCGCGCGAGGAATTCGAGGACGCGGTCCTCGGCTTTCCGCTTCTGGTCGAAGCGCAGGGCGAGACGGTGCAGAACACCAACTGGCCGCGGCGGCCGAGTTTCCCCGTGTTCCTGTACAACGCGGTCCGCTACCTGGGCGGCAGCCGCGGCGTGTCGACCGTGGCCAGCGTCGCGCCGGGCAATCCGATCACGCTCCGGGCGCCCGCGCACGTCCAATCCCTGGCGGTGAAGAACCCGCGCGGCGAGATCAGGCGGTTGGAACGGACGGGCCAGGCGCCATTCGCCTACACGGATACTCAGGAGCTGGGCGTCTACCAGGTGCAGGAGGGCCAGCTCGATCCGATCACGCAGCGATTCGTCGTGAACCTGTTCGATCCGCGCGAGAGCAACCTGCAGCTCCAGTCCAACCTCGAGCTGGGTCACGAGGCGGTCGCCGGCCAGGCGTCTCCGGAGCCGACGCGCCACGAGCTGTGGAAATGGCTCCTCGTCGCCGGCCTGGTCGTGCTCGTCTTCGAATGGTACGTCTACAACCGCCGCGTGTACCTGTAGCAGGCACCCGTCACTGAGCCATTACGGACAAGCGGCGTTCACAAATGACCACGCCTGAAACAGTGACCCGTACCACGCACTCGGCATACTCGTCGGGAGGAGCTGAGAGCTCGGTTTTCACGCTGTTCACGCCTCCCGTTTCAGATACCGCTCCCACACCGCTGTTCAAGATGATTTCCTTAAGCAACTCAACAAGGGTGAAGGCTGACGGCATCTCGGAATCACAGCCAAATGGCCTCCGATTGGCCTTGTGAGTCACCAACAACGACTCCGCTGACCCCTCCCTGCCATGCGTCCACAAAGCCCGGTGGGTCAACATCACGATCCTCCGCAGAAAGCGTGCGATGTAACCCCAGCCAGCACAGCGATCTCAATGCGTTGACTCACCGCTGCCCCTCCGGCTACTTGTCCGCATTCGTCGCAAGCACACACCACAACCTGTCGTAGCGTGGTGAAACTTAGAATAGTGCATTGCTGCCATCCGTTGGACAAAGAAATGTCGCCGTGTCAAGCTACTACTTCAACCACGAATGACACGAATCACACGAACGACGAGCCTCCCTCATCCCGTTCATCCCGCCGCCCTTCCAGTGCCGCGATGATGCGGTCGACGTCGTACACGCAGCCGCCCCAGCTGCCGCCCCCCACGCGCTGCAGGGCGGCCCACAGGCGCGTGGCGTCCGGCAGATCGGGATCGGGGCGCAGGTCGGGATGGGCGGCGCGCCG
Source organism: Planctomycetota bacterium (assembly GCA_052034005.1). Classification (GTDB taxonomy): domain Bacteria; phylum Planctomycetota; class Planctomycetia; order Pirellulales; family Pirellulaceae; genus JAAYDI01. The sequence goes on from JBPOJB010000023.1 coordinate 89,225, forward strand.
CGCGAGAATCCGCGCCCCTTCCTCAGCCGATACTTCGGCCCCGGGCGTGCCCACCATATCGACCGTGCCCCGCAACCGGACGCGATCGATCTCGATCCGGATCAGGTCGCCGTCCCGCACTTTCGACAGCGGCCCGCCGGCCAGCGATTCCGGGCCCACATGCCCGATGCACGCGCCGGTGCTGACGCCTGAAAACCGCGCGTCGGTCACGATCGCGACCTGGCGCCCCCAGGGGGCGGCTTTCAGCGCCGAAGTGAGCTGATAGGTCTCTTCCATGCCGGACCCCAAGGGACCGCGTCCCATCAGCACCACGACATCGCCCGGCCCCACGCGCACGCCCGCCCGACCCGTGATGGCGGCGATCGCGGCGCGCTCGGTTGTGAACACGCGGGCCCGACCCGTGAGCCGGTAGACGCCGTCCCGGTCCACCACCGCCGGATCAATGGCCGTGGCTTTGATCACCGAACCCTCCGGACACAGGTTGCCAACCGGAAAGCACACCGTGCTGGTCAAACCACGTTCGCGCGCCGCGTCCGGCGCCATGATCACGTCGTCCGCCTGTACGCCGTCGCGCTCCCACAGCACCTCCTTCAGGCGCTGCCGGCGCTCGCTGGCCTGCCACCAATCCAGCACTTCGCCGAGCGTCTGGCCGGTGACGGTCAGCACGTCCAGATCCAGCAGCCCCAGAGCGCGCAAGTGCAGCATGATCTCCGGCACGCCGCCGGCCAGGAACACGCGGACCGTCGGATGATTGACCGGTCCATTGGGCAGCACGTCCACCAGCCGCGGCACGCTGCGGTTCACCTCGATCCAATCGTCCACCGTCGGCCTCCGCAGGCCGGCGGCATGCGCGATCGCCGGCAGGTGCAGCAACAGGTTCGTCGATCCGCCGCAGGCTGCATGCACGACCATCGCGTTGCGGACCGCGCGGACGGTGACGATGTCGCGCACGGTCAGGCCGCGCCGGTCGAGCCAGGCCAGGGCCCGCGCGCTGTGCCGCGCGATGTCCAGCCAGATCGGCTGGCCGCTGGGCGCCAACGCCGCATGCGGCAGCGTCAGCCCGAGCGCTTCACCCACCACCTGGGACGTCGCCGCAGTGCCCATGAACTGGCAGCCGCCGCCCGGCGAGGCGCAGGCGTTGCAGCCGACTCGCGCCGCCTCTTCCAACGTGATCTCGCCCTGCGCATACCGCGCCCCGATCGTCTGCACCCGGCCCGCATCCTCGCCGTCGATCGGCGGCAGAGTGACGCCGCCCGGCACCAGCACGCATGGCAGCCGGCTGCCGCACAGCGCCATCATCATCGCCGGCAGCCCCTTGTCACAGGTCGCCACGCCCAGCACACCGCGACCGGTCGGCAGCGAGCGGATAAGACGCCCCAGGACGGCCGCCGCGTCGTTGCGATACGGCAGGCTGTCGAACATGCCGACCGTACCCTGCGTCCGACCATCGCACGGGTCGGAGCAACTGGCGGCGAACGGCACCCCACCGCCCGCCTTGATCACTTCCGCGGCCGCCTGCACCAGGAGCGCGACCTCCCAGTGCCCGGTGTGGTACCCCAACGCGATCGGCGCGCCGTCGGGCGCGCGCAACCCGCCGTGCGTGCTGAGGATCAGATACTGCGGGCCCAACATGGCCTCCGGAGGCCAACCCATCGCCGCGTTCTGGGTGAGTCCGAACAGGTCTCCGCTGGGCCAGTCGCGGAGCATCTGGTCCGACAGAGGCAGCCGGCCCGCCGGCCCCTCCGCCCGCGTCTGCACCTCCCACAACAGCGCGTCCCGACCGCTTACCAGCTGATCCAGATCCAAGCGCGGTTCGTTCATCGGCTACGACTCGCCTCCCCGTCGTTGACGCTTCGCCGGCGCCGCGCACGGGCGCAGTCCACAACCGCCGCAGCCCGACGGCCGCCAACGACCGCCAACGCCGGCATGCACACACGGGGCGCGATTATAGCACGTCGATGCTCTTGACGACGCGTCCGCCGGACGCCTCGACCGCAAACAGACAGCGATCGGCCGCCTCGACCAGGTCCTCCGGGTGCGAATTGCGCGTGGGCGCCGCCAGCGTCGCGACACCGGCGTGGGCCGTGATCGGCGAGGTCGCATGGCCTTGGTCCAGCAGCCAGTCCGACAGATGATCGACCAGGGTGCGCGCAACCGCCACCGCCTGTCGGCGATCGCAGTCTTCCAGCAAGATCGCATAGCGCGCCTCGCCCACCAGCAGGCAATCGCAGGGCAGGTCGCAGAGGGCCCCGATGCCCTGCGGGATCGCGTCCGTGATGCGCGGCAACCGGTCCGGACCTTGGGTCAGGACCACCTGCGGGAGATCGTCGACCTCCAACAGCACGAGGCTCAGCTCGCGCTGCCGCATCCGGCAGTTGGTGATCGCGACGCGGATGCGGCCGATGAGGCCGGGATCGTACGTGCCCCGATCCGGCCCGGCCACGCGCCGCAGCCGGCCGGTCCGACCGCGTTCCGCCGGGGTCGATGCGGGCGTCAGCCCCCGGCTGAACTGGTCAATCGCCAGGTTCAAGGCCCGGCAATCCACGGTGTCGACCTCGCTCCGCCCGCCACCGAGCATGTCGGGCAGCGCATCCACAGCCACCTGGGACATCTGCGCATGGGCCCGCGCCAGGATCTCCCGGTAGGACCCCTGCATGTCCATCCGGACCGCGAATACGTTGGCCATCAACTCGACGCGCTCCTGCATCTGATCGAGCAGCCGGTCGATCTGCTCGACCGACAAGGCCCGATAGCGATCGGCCGTCTTGAGCAGTTCGGGCAGCAGATGATGCTGGCCGTCCACGAGGACCGACGCGATGAGCGTGGCCAGGTGCAGGATCTGCGGCAACGGCGACTCGTCCGCCTCGCGATGTGCCAACTGTTCGCAGTCGCGCGGCGCCGCGATCGCGTCGACAATCTGGGTGGGCAGGCGCCAGTGGTCCAACAGGCGGACGCTCAGGTCGACATGATCGAAACCCAACGTCTCCCGTTCCATGGCCGCCAGATCGGCGCCTTGTGCTCGGACGCTGTGGAGGAAGTTCAAGTACGAGTCGCCCAGCTCCTGCACCAGGACCAGAATCCCGATCTCTTGCAGCAATCCGGCAATGAAGGCCTCGTCGCCCGGCCCGTTCCAGTGAACCTGGCAGAGTTCCCGCGCCGACACCGCCTTGAGCAACGTGTACTGCCAGTAGCGTTCCAGTTCGTGGGCTTCGATGCCCGTAAACAGCCCTTTCGGCAGGCTGAACCCCAAAGCCAGCAGCTTCAGCGGCTTCACGCCCAGCAGCGTCAGCGCCTGGTTCAGGTCGCTCACCTCCCGCGTCAGCCCGAACATAGAACTGTTCACGACCCGCAGCAGCTTGCTCGTGAGCGCCGGGTCACGCTCGACACAGGCTTTCAACGCCCGCGTGTCGACGCGCGGCTGGGCGGTCAGATCCAACACCTCGACCGCCACGGCCGGCAGCGAATAGAGCGATCCGGCGCGCTCCACAAAACGCTGGAGCAGGTTGGTGGGTGCAGCCTGTTCGGTCATCGGTCGCGATTCCTTTCAGGAGCTGGAGCGCGAGGCATCGCCGGGCAGTACGTTCCCTCAAACGTAGCTCACGATCCCGCCCGCGCGCGCTCGCGCCGCCGCCAGGAGGCTGGATATGCGGCCTGGCGCGATCGCCCGAGACGCGCACACCACGACGGCCCGACACACAGGCTCAGCAAGGCAGGGGAGGTGGAGTGGGAAACCGTCACGGTCCAGCGCGCGTGGCGCAACCGAGCAGACGGTGACGGCCGGGAAGCAGTCGCCGCAACGCCCGGCCACCACGCGATCGGATTACTTGCGGTGCCGAATCTTCGAGCGCATGCGACGCTTCTTACGCCCGATCTTGCGCCGGCCTTTCCCTGTCTTCTTCGTACCCACCCATCATCTCCACATCTAGAGGTTCACCAGTCGACGGCCCTTCCGATCTCACGAAGTGAACCGCTAGTGTAGCAGGCCCTTGCGCCCGCCGACAAGTCCCGGCACACCAGACGGGGCTACCCCGGAGACGCTGCGCGGGCCGCCCACGCCCGAGCCAACCCAGACCTGTCGCGCGCTAGGTCAGCCAGTCGTCGATATCGCGCCGCAGCGCATGTTGGATGAGCGTCAACAGGGCGTTCGGATCGTAAGGTTTGCCGATGAAATACTCGCAGCCGGCCGCCCGCGCCGACCGCACGATGTCCGGCTGGTCCAACCCGCTGACAATGATGATCGGAATATGACAGGTTTCCGGCGAATCGACCAGCTCGCCACACACCTCCAGCCCGTCCAGATCGGGAAGCCCCAGATCCAGCAGCACCAGGTCCGGGCGACGCTCACGCGCTAAATTCAGGCCGCGGCGACCTTCGTGCGCCAGCATCGTCGCAAACCCCTGCCGCTGTAACCGCAGCGAGAGCGCCTCGACCTGCGAACGATCGTCATCGACGATCAGAATCGACTGCCGACGATCTGCCCCGGACTCGCAGGGCTGCAACTGAGCCACAACGTCCTGAATCATGACCGATGCATCCGAACACGCGAGGGAGTCTCGGCCTCCGGGAGGGTGTGGGGGTGCGCGGAGGCCAACGTACGGAACAAGGCTAGGTCACCCGCGAAGTCGTGTCAAACAAAACAGTCCGAAAAGTCCTTCCGACAGCGCGCGGGCGGGCCGACTCGGAATGGTCGTCCGGCGGGTGGCTAATGGCCGGTTGGAAGGAGTAGGCACGGACGGGCGGGAAGCCTACCCCACGTCGGCCGGCAGGAAACCTAGCCCACAGGGGGGCGTTGCGGCCAGTCGATGCCGGACATGGCAGCCAGCGCCAGGTGCAGGGCGTGGGTTCCGGCCCGCGCATGCCCTTGGGCTGCCGTCGCTTCGTAGAGCTGCCGGGCCAAAGCCAGCCCCGGCATGGCCAGCCGCATGCGATTGGCTTCCGCCAGGGCGATGCCGAGGTCCTTGATGAAGTGCTCCACGAAAAAACCGGGATCGAAGTGGTTTCGGATGATCCGCGGGCCGAGATTGGAGAGCGACCAGCTTCCGGCGGCGCCCGAGGCCACGGATTGAAGGACCGTATCCAGATCCAGCCCCGCGCGGTACGCATAGAGCAGCGCCTCGCAGAGTCCGATCATGTTGGTCGCGATGAGGATCTGATTGACCATCTTCGCATGCTGGCCGGCGCCCGGCCCGCCCTGATGGATGCTCGTCTTGCCCATCGCATCCCAGCAGGGTTGCAGCGCGGCGACCACCCGCGGGTCGCCCCCGATCATGATCGACAGGCGGGCTTCGCGTGCGCCCACATCGCCGCCCGAGACCGGCGCATCGACGCTCCAGACGTCCCGCTGTTGAGCGGCTGCCGCGATCTCGCGCGCCAACGCCGGCTCGCTGGTCGTCATGTCGACCAGCACGCCGCCCTTGCGCAGGCCGTGGAGCACCCCGTCAGGCGCGAGCACGACCTGTCGCACGTCGGCCGGGAAGCCGACCATGGTGAAGACGACATCGCTCTGCCGGGCGACCGCTAGCGGGTTGTCGGCCCACTGCGCGCCGCGTTCGATCAGCGCGGCCGCTTTCGCGCGGGTGCGCGAATACACGGTCATGGCGAACCCGCGCGTCATCAGGTGCCCGCACATGCTGGCCCCCATGACCCCGGTGCCGATCCACCCGAGCCGTGTGGCGCCGGCCGCAATCTTCAGGTCGCACATACCGGGCCATCAACTCCGAGGGGCGGAATCCAGGGGACGGAGGATCTCGCTGCACAGCACGGCCTGCCGCAACGTCCTCGGGTCCTTGAGCATCGCGATGAGTTCCGCCACATCGAAGCCCGCGTCGGCGGTGCCGGCGAGCGACTGCGTGCGACCGTCCAGGTCCAGCGAGCCGACCTGATGGTCAAACCGCTGGGCGATGTGCGCCTCCATGAGCTCGTTGGCCTGGCTCACTTCTTCGCCCAGCATTTCGGCACGCTGTTCGAACTCCCGCGTGTCCACGCGCGTGCCCACCCCCGCAGTCGGACCAGCCGGCACGAGCTCAGCCGTCACAACCTCGGGCGGCGCGGGTTGCCGGCGAGGCGGTGCGGGAGGACGCGCCGGGGGACGCGCGGGGGGACGCGCGGGTGCAGGTGCAGGTGCGGGCCGATGCGGCACGGGGGGCGGCGCGGCCTGCCGACGTTGCGCGCGGCGCTGGGCAGCCTGACGCAAGAAGGCTTCCAGATCATCAGCCATGGCGCAATCCTTCCTGGGTCACGAGGCCGGCTTGGGACGGGCGGCGCCGCTGCCCGCGATGGCGCGGCGCATGTCCGTGTCGGCCTGCACGTTGCGGAGCTTGTAATAGTCCATGATCCCCAGCGCTCCACTGCGGAACGCATCGGCCATGGCGCGCGGGACCTCGGCCTCTGCTTCAACCAGCCGGGCGCGGCTCTCTTCGATCAGCGCGATCTTCTCCTGCTCCTCCGCCGCGGCCATCGCGCGACGCCCCTCCGCCTTGGCCCGCGCGACACGCGTGTCCGCCTCCGCCTGGTCGGCTTGCAGCCGCGCGCCGATATTCTCGCCCACGTCGATGTCCGCGATGTCGATCGAGACGATCTCGAAGGCCGTCTGCGAATCGAGCCGCTTGGCCAACACGGCCTTGGAGATCAGGTCCGGATTCTCCAGCACCTCCGCGTGCGTCGCCGCCGAACCGATCGCGCTGACAATCCCTTCTCCCACCCGCGCAATGATCGTCTCCTCAGTCGCGCCGCCAATGAGCTGCTGCAGGTTGGCCCGCACCGTGACCCGCGCCTTGACCGAGAGCTGGATGCCGTTCTTGGCCACCGCGTCGAGCGTCTCCTTGCCGGAGCCCTTGCCCGGGCAGTCGATGACCTTCGGGTAAACGCTGGTCTGCACCGACTCCAGCACGTTGCGCCCGGCCAGGTCGATGGCCGTCGCTTCACGGAACGTCAGCTGAATCGTCTTGGCCTTCCGGGCTGCAATCAGCGCGCGGATCACGAGCGGCACGTTGCCGCCCGCCAGGTAGTGCGCCTCGAGCGCCCGGCTGGTGATCCCCTCGTCCTCGCCCAGACCCGCCTGCACCGCCATGATCTTGCTGCGCACGATCACCTTCGGGCTCACCTTGCGGAACGACATGCCCAGCAGGTCCAGGAACCCAATCCGCGCCTTGGTCAGGAAGGACTGGATCCAGAGGCGGAAATACGCCACCACCACGCCGAAGATGACCAGCACCATCACGGCCGCGACCAGACCGGCCAGGACCAGCAACGTCGTCACCACGTCATTTGCCGCCAGCAACATGTTCTCGCTCTCCCCGCGCGACAGCAACCACGCCCCACCACGATCGCGACCGACGTTCCTGATACCCCGGCCGGACGGCCATGTCAAGCCAGTGGGTCGTCCAACGGCTCGATTCCCAGCTTGTCGATCGGTGTGGACAGCGGGTCGAGCGCCGCATTGTCCGCCGCCGCCGCCTCCGCATCACTCAAAGGCCGCACGACCAGCCGCTGGGTGTTGACATCGATCACCCGCACCGCCTGTCCGGCGGCGATCACGACGCCGTTGCTCACGGCGTCGTACACGCGTCCCTCGACCACCACGTCGCCGCTGGGAAGCAACTCCGTCTTGGCCACGCCCCGTTTCCCGACCAGCCGCTCCCGCCGCCGGTATTGCTCCGTATCCGGCAACACCTCGTCCGCGCTCTCCGGCAGCGTGGCCAGCATGAGCCGCCCCATCGGCGTGTGTCGCCAGGTCTTGATGGCCACCACGACCACCACGGGCACCGCGATCGTCGCGACCAGCAGGAACAGCGCGCCGGCTAGGGCGCTGTACATGAACGCCATGACGATCGACGCGATGACCGCCGCTGCCGCCAGCACGCCCAGCAGGCCCGCTGAGGGGATGAACATCTCCAGACACACGATCCCCAGGCCCACCAGCAACAGGATGATTGGCCACGCCAACGATTCCATGACTCGCTACGACTCCTCCAAAGGTTCCACGAGTACCCGATTGCCCATCACCTGGACCACGCGCACCGGCGTGCCCCGCCGGATCAGCAGCCCGTCGCTGATGACGTTCACCACGTCGTCCCCGAAACGGGCCTTGCCCGACGGCGTCAGCTGCGTCGTGGTCACGCCGCGTTTCCCCTCCAGATAGTCCCAATCGACCAGCGCTTCGGCACGGTCCAAGTCCAGCTCTTCCGCGGGCGACGGCAGCATGACCCGTCTGAGCAGCCACGTATCGGCCAGGTACTTCCGCATGATCCACAGCGCCGCCAGCACCCCGCCGCAGGCGGCCAGCATCGTAAACATGGAACTCGACAGCTGCTCGAACTGGTAGGTCGTCCGCGGGAAGATGAACGTCTGGCTGGCCAGCACAATCGACAGCAACACCATCACGCCGCCCCCAACGCCGAAGATGCCGAACCCGGGGATCACGAAGATCTCCAGCGCAATGGCGGCCAGCCCGCCTGTGAAGAGGATCAGTTCCAGCCAGCCGGCCGTCCCGTTGAGGAACTGGGACCAGAAGAACAGGAGGAAGCAGGTGCCCGAGACGAACCCGGCGACGCCGATCCCAGGCTGCGACGCCTCGCTGATCAGCGCGAAGAACGCCACGAACAGGAGCAGGCGGGCCAGCCAGGGCTGCGCGCCCAGCTGCTCGATCGCCGCCACGATCGGATTGCGCTGGGCCACCGTGATCGGACGCTCAAGATGGAACTGGCGCACCAACGTCTCGAAGCTGTCCGCGTTCCCGCGCAGCCATCCGAACTGCAGGGCTTGAGCCCCGGTGATGCCGGACCGCAGGTCGATCCGCTCCTCGCGGACCCACGCCGCCGGGTCGTCCACCTGCCGGTGCTCCGCTTCGCACAGGTACCGCGTCACGGCCGTGCCCTCGCGGCGATACCGGTACAACTCCAGCTGCGGATCGATCATGGCCACCAGCGGCGACCAGTCGCGCTGCTGGGCCCGGGCGACCTCCTGGAGCGAAGCGCGCAGGTCGTGCAGCTCCGCCCCGGTCAGATACGTGTCGCCAGATCCGCCCAGGACCGCGTCGGGCGCGGCATAGGCCTCGTCGCACACCAGGGCCACCACGGCCGCCACGCTGCGCGCCTCCTCCTCCACGAACGCCACGCTCCGCAGCCCGCGCGGATCGAGCTCCGACAGCAGGTTGATCAATCGCTGGGCCGCCGCCGGCGCGCCGCCCGCGCTCTTGATCCACACGCACAACAGGTTCGCCGTCCCGTGGCGCTGTACATCGCGCACCGTCCGCGTCAGCTCGTCCGCCGTGCGCCCGCTGATGCTCCCCCGGACATCGACCCGCACGGCCGTCCAGCTGTCGCGCACGGCGGCCTCGTCGCGGATCGCGTCCGGCGGGATCTGCAACGCCTCGGCCATCGTCCGGCGATCCGCCGCCAGGTGGCTGGCCAGGCCGTACCGGAGCCGCAACTCCTGGCCGCTGATCCGCAGCAGATCGCCATGCGTGTCGATCTTCTGCTCCCCGCCCACCTGCCCGTCCGCGCGCAGCTGATCCAACTCGTCCTGCAGCACGAATTTCCTGCCGCCGTCGACCAACTGCACTTCGAAAACCGCCCGGCGCGCGTCGAGCATCGCCAGCACCAGCGGCACCGGGATCGTGTGCTGCGTGCCCGCGATCTCGCGATAGGCCGCCTCCATCGTCGGACCGATCGACGTCTCACCCCGGCCCGCCGCGCCGAGCTGAGCCTGCGGCCCGATCACGATCTCCTCGCACGCCAACACCGGCAGCACCGCGTGACCCTCCAACGTCTGCGGCACGAACGCGATCGTCCGCACTCGCTTGAACCGGCTGCCGGCCAGGTAGCGGGCCAGCGCCAAAGCGGGCTCGAAATCGCCCGTGAAGCCGTCCGACTTCTCGCCCGGACGAAACTCGAGGATCACGGTCGGCCGCGCCACCTCCGCCGACAGCTCCGTGAGCAGCTTGTCGAACGAACTCTTCAGCCGCGTGTCGCCGGCTGCGGTCAGCGGTAGTGGAATCGAAACCAGCACCGCGGTCGGCGCATGAGGCGCCGCGGCGGGCGGCGGCGCATCGTCCGCCGCCAGCCACCTTGTGGTACAGACCAGCACTGCCAACGCGGCGACGCGAAACCGACACATCCGATCGCCCCCCGGAAATGGCCATCGTCGTCACAGCATCGAGCCCGGCCGGGATGCCCCGTGTGGGAGCAGGTGGCGACATCCGCGGCTCACCACGCCCAAGCGACCGTCAGATGACGACTTACGTCAATTATAGATATTCCCCGCAACCGGGGAAGCAGCCGGCACGGGAACGTGGGGCCGGCTGAGCCCGGCAGCGTGGCGGCGGCCCGGCTCGGAGGCAACAGATCGCTAATGCAACGCGTGTCCCACTCAGCGCTGCGCAGCACCGGCATCCGGGACCGATGCCCGGCCGATGGCCGGATCGGCCCCGGCTGACCCCATCGGTCCTGCCCGATTGACCACCTTCTTCCACCCCAGGGGCAGCTTCGGCTCGTAGAACTCGCGGTGGAACAGGTTGAGCTGTTCAGCCAACACGCTGAAATTGACCTCGCGATCATTGAACTGGAACGTCGTGCGCGCCTCGTTCTTCCCCGGGACGTAGCTGGGGGAAAACAGGACCATCGCCTCCGGCAGGTAGTCGGCCTCGTCAATAATGATGTGGATCTTCTGGAAGTCGGCCGCGTCCTCGGCCGTCTTGGGAACTCCCTCGAGCCAGTACTTGCCCTTCATGTTCTGAGGCGTGATGACGTGCAACCAGAACCGGCGCTGGATGTCGTCTGCCTTGGCGTTGAACAGGAACGGCAGCGGGCCCTTCACGATCGCTCGGCCACGCATTTCCGGCGGGAGCTCGTACTGCACCAGCTGCTCACGCTCGTAATCAAACTGAAATATGCTGGTGCCGTCACACACCCAGTGGTCGAAACGGGTGGTCCGCTTCTTGGGAGGCTGATAGGTCGGCTGCTCCCCAGCGTTCTTGGGCGCCTGGTACTCGAGCACCTGGTCGACGCGAAACAGGCCCTTGTCAGGCGACGCGTATTTGATCACGCCCTCACTGTACGTCTGACACTTGTCCGGGGGCCCGAACACCGGGTCGTACTCCCAGCGTTTGAAGGTGCACCGGTAACGCTGGATCTGGTTGCTCTTGTGCTCCCAATAGGCCAGCAACTGATCGAGATACTCCTGGTGTTTCGGCGATAGCTGAGCCCATTCCGGCGCGCTGGGCGGCCGCACGGACGGGCCGGGACCCATCGCAACGCGCGGGGCCTGCGTGACCGGCGCCGGTGTCGCGTTGTCCAGCGCCTGCGGCGCCTGCTGCCCCACGGCGGGCAGCGCGGACGCGGAACACCACCAGACCAGATGGACCACGATACCAGACAGCAGCAGTTGGCGTCTCATAGTGCTCGGACTCTCGCAAGAGGCGGTCAGTCACAGCGCGGCCGGCGCCCCGCCGGCGCGTTCGAGGGCGGGATTCTAGCAAGAAGGTCGGCCAGGCCCTAGAGCGGAAATTTCCGTGTGAGAAACGGAGAAACGGGAGAAACAGGGAGGCGACCTGCCGACCGATCGGTCCACCGGCGACCCGCCGGACACGGGCGGACATACCGACAGGCCCCAGGGCCGCATCCCGCGCAGTCGTGCAAGCCGCCCCAGATTAACACACGCGGAATCAACGGTGATGCACGGCGCGCAGCACGATCTCGCGGAACCGCATTTCCGGTACGCCGACGACTTCGGGCATGCGGGCCAGCAGGGTCCGGCGCGGCGCGCTCATGTCGCCCGAGGCCGTGGCCGCGAGGAAGGCGAAGTAGACCAGCTGCTCCTTGTCCTCCTCGCTCAACTGCTGAGCGAGGTACCGCAGGTAGTGCTCCGGGTCCATTTGCGCGTGCCGCACCGCAGCGGCTTCGCTGCGAACCTGCTCCACGTCGAAGTCCTCCTGGCCATGGGCGCGGGAGAAATCGCGGAGGACCGCCAGTTCCGCATCCGTGACGACTTCGTCCGCGGCGACGACCACCACCAGGGCGCGGCGGATCAGTTCGTTGGCGGCGCGCCGCTTCTGATCGCGGTACTGGCTCACGGTCAATTCCGACAGGTCCACATGGAAGGTACCGTGGCAGGTCGTGCACTGGATGAACTCGCCCATCGCCTGGAGCGGAATGAGGGGGATGAAATAAACGGTCAGGAACTGCCGCCGCGTGCGCAGGCGGTAGGTTCGTTCCTGTTCGCAGTGCGGGCAGCAGAAGGTGCCGGTCCGCCTGGTGAAGTTGAGTTCGATCGTGCCGATTATGATCATCGGATTCCCGCCTCACGCGTCGCCCGGCGCGCCGGTGAACAAGACGCGGCCGGCCCGTCGTCTCAGCCGGGCGGGCGCAGCAGCAGCAGCAGCAGCTACGTCTCGTCCTCCAAGTAGGTGTAGCCGTTGAGCGCTTCTTCGTAGAACTTGAGGCAGCGCCCGGCTTCCGTATTGTCGAGCCTCCCTTGTTGCACCGCCCGTTCCACCGCCGTCTGCAGCCGCTCGATCAGCTCGGCGCGGCGGAACCCGACGTAATCGAGCACATCGGTGACCGTATCGCCCTTGATGAGCGATTCGATCACGACATCCCCTTCCTCGGTCAGGTTCACGTGCACGGCGTTCGTGTCTCCAAACAGGTTGTGCAGGTCGCCCAGGATCTCCTGGTAAGCGCCCACGAGAAACGCTCCGAGGACGTACGGCTGGTCATCGAGCGGGTGCAGGAGCAGGACCCGTTTGATGTCCCGCCGGTCGATGAACTGATCGATCTTCCCGTCCGAGTCGCAGGTGATGTCGGCCAGCACGGCGGTGCGCAGCGGCCGTTGGTCGAGCCGATGGATCGGCATGATCGGAAACAGTTGATTGACGGCCCAGCTGTCCGGGAGCGACTGGAACACGGAGAAGTTGCAGAAGTAGGTGTCGCACAGCAGGCGGTCGAGCTGGTCCAGTTCCTCGGGCACATATTCCAGGTCATCCACCATCCGGCGGATCTGGCGCGCGATGCTCCAGAACAGGTTCTCCGCCAGGGCGCGTTGCTCGAGTGTCAAGTGCCCGGTGCCGAACAGGTTGATCGCCGTATCGAGCCACTGCTGGGCGTCGTGGAAGGACTCGAGGATGTTCCGCGGCGTGAGCTCGTTGAGCGTGTGGTACAGATCGCGCACGGGCTGCGGCGACGACTCGGGCGGCTCGTCCGAAATGGCCACCTGGCTCTCCTGCCGGGTGACGCTCAACACGTTGAACAGCAGGGCGCTGTGATACGCCACGACCGCCCGGCCGCTTTCGGAAATGATGTGGGGGTGCCGCACACCGGCGTCGTCGCAGATGGTCTGCACGTGGTACACGACGTCGTTGCCGTATTCCTGGAGCGTGTAGTTGGCGCTGGACGCGAAGTCCGTCTGGGAACCGTCGTAGTCGATGCCCAGGCCGCCGCCCACGTCCAGGTATTCCAGTCCGGCGCCGCTGATCGCCAGGTTGGCATAGATCCGGGCCGATTCCACCAGCGCGTTCTTGATGTGCCGAATGCTCGTGATCTGACTGCCCAGGTGGAAGTGGAGCAGTTTCAGGCAGTCGGCCATCTCCCGCTGCTTGAGCACGTCCAGCACGCTGAGCATCTCCGCCACGGTAAGCCCGAACTTGGATCGGTAGCCGCCGGAGGTCCGCCAGCGGCCCGAGCCGCGCGCAGCCAGCTTGGCTCGCACGCCGATCCGCGGCCGGACGCCCACCCGCTGGGCAGACTGCAGCACCAGCTCCAGGTCGCTGAACTTCTCCAGCACCGGGATCACCAGCCGGCCCATCTTCTGGGCCAGCATGGCCATCTCCAGAAACTCCGCGTCCTTGAACCCGTTGCAGATGATCGGCGCGTCCGGGTTGGTCATGGCCACCACGGCCAGCAGTTCCGGCTTGCTGCCCGCCTCCAGCCCGAACCCGTACGGCATGCCGAAGCGGACGATCTCCTCCACCACCTGGCGCTGCTGGTTCACCTTGATCGGATAGACGCACGAGTAGCCGCCCTGGTAGTCGTATTCCTTGATCGCGCTGGCAAACACCTGCTGGATCTCGCGGATCCGGTCCCGCAGAATGCCGCTGAACCGGACCAGGATCGGCAGGCTCAGCCCCCGCATCTCCAACCGTTCGGTCAGCTCCTTCAGATCGATGGCCCGCGACGGGTCACGCTCGGGGTGCACGTGCAGATGGCCGTTCTCATGCACGCTGAAATACCCGTTGCCCCACCGCGGCACGTCATAGAGTTCGCTGGTATCGACCGTCGTCCAGCGATTGACCACGTCTCTGAGCATCCTGGCTGTGTCTCCCCAGTACCGACCCGGTTCCGCTGCACGTCGCACGCCCCATCGGCGAGGGCCGATGTCCCGCGGCCTCCGCGGTTCACCCCATGATACCTGACCTGCGTGAAATGCCCAGCCGTTCCCGCGGGGTTTGCCCGCTCCAGAGCATTCCGCGGCCAAATGCTATAGAGTAGTGATGTGTCGCCCGGTTGCCCAGCGGCGCGATCGTCGCACCACCACCAGGTCTAGCCCCGTGAACTCGCCCGTGACACCCACCATGCAGCTCCAGTGGACCGTGAGCTTCCGCGCCAGTTGCCTGCACGCGGCCGAGGCCTTCGCCCACGGTCAATTGATCGTGGACCCGCTGCTGGCCGAGGCGGTCACGGATCCCGCCCAGGGACTCCGCCAGGCGATCCAGGCGGCCGGCCTGCCGCGCACGGAGTTCTGGCGCAACCTGACGGGCCTGGCCCCGCTGACCGACGGGCTGCGCGACCTCGTGGAGCGGGCGGTGACCCAGACGATCGGCAGCGCCCGCGCGGCGGCGGTCGCCGATACCCTGGTGCCGTCGATCGGGGACCTCGAGTCGTCGGTGCGGCAGGCGTTGCCGAACCTGCTCGACGAACTCTCGTTGCGCCTCTTGCCGCTGCGCGAGCAATGGGAGGCGCAGGGACCGGGGCTGCTGCAGAGCGTCGCGCGATGGACCGACCCGCGCATGGTCGTCCCGGACGCCCGCGTCGTGCTGGTGCACCCCGCCCTCGGCGGCGGCGGGTCCGCGCACCTCCGGCTGAACAGCGTCCATCTGGAAGCGGTGTTGACCAACCCGGTCCCGCAACTGCCTGAGAACCTCCGGCTCGCCTGGCTGCTCGCGCAGCTGGGCCTGGACCGGCCCGTGTTCCGGGATCAGATTGCCGGCTCGCGGCGGCCCGATGTGGCGGCGCTGGCCATGCTGCCGGTCACGCTGCAGGCAGCCCAGGACGCGGGCCTGGTGCTGCGGGGCATCGCGCTGATCGATCTGGCGCTGAGCGCCTGGCAGGTCCTGACACCCACCCATCTCGTCGACCCCGCCGATGTACTGGAGCGCTGGTGGGCGACCTGCCTGGAGACACACCCGCGCTGGGAAATCGCGCTGACCGCACTGGACCGCATGCTCGGCTGATGCCCCGCCGCTTCTTGACGCCCTGCGGCGAAACTCGACAATGAAACATCCCTCGACACTGCAGGACCATCGGAAGGAGCAGACCGTGGCCACGTACAGCGTAATCCTGGCAGCGGCCGGCAAGAGCAGTCGTTTCCGGGACAAGAACTACAAGAAACCGTTCGCGCCCCTGGCCGACCGCGCGGTGTGGCTGCATTCGGCCGAGAAGTTCATCAACCGCGACGACGTCCGGCAAGTGATCCTGATCATCAGCCCGGAGGACCGGGAGGCGTTTGACGCGAAGTTCGCGGCCAACGTCGCGATCCTCGGTATCCAGGTCGTGCCGGGCGGCCGGGAACGCACGGACTCGATCGCCAATGCGCTGGAACAGGTACGGCCGGATGTCGATTATATCGCCGTGCACGACGCAGCCCGGCCGTGCCTGGCCGCCGAGTGGATTGACCGGGTGTTCGCGGCGGGCGAGAAGACCGGCGCGGCGATCCTGGCCATCCCCGTGTCCGGCACCCTCAAGCGGGTCGGAGCGGATCAGCAGATCCTCGAGACGGTGGCGCGGACCGATCTGTGGGAGGCGCAGACTCCGCAGGTCTTCCGCCGCGCGCTGCTGATCGACGCCTACGCCCGCCGCGGCCAGAAGCCGGCCACGGATGACGCGGAGCTGGTGCAGCGGCTGGGGCACCCGGTTGCCATCGTGCCCGGGTCGCCGGTGAACCTGAAGATCACGACGCGCGAGGACCTGGTGCTGGCCACGCACGCACTCAAGGCGCTGCCCAAACCCAAGATCCTCGGACCGGCTCACCCATTTGCGGACGACGATATGTGGCGGTGAGGCGACCTCGCCGGGAGATGAGCAGGACCCATGACAGAGAGCCGGCCGTCGATCTACGACGAACTCAAGTGGCGCGGCCTGATCCATCAGGCGACGGACGAGCCGCATTTGGCCAAGTGGCTCGCCGGAGGTGCGCGCACGCTGTATGTCGGATTCGATCCCACGGCCGACAGCCTGCACATCGGGCACTTCCTGCCGCTCATGACGTTGCGCCGGTTCCAGCGCGCCGGGCACCGCCCCATCGCGCTGGTCGGCGGCGCCACGGGCATGGTGGGCGACCCTAGCGGGAAGAGCGAGGAGCGGAACCTGCTGTCGGTCGAAGCCCTGCGCGCCAACATGGCGGGCATGCAGCAGCAGATGCGGTGCCTGCTCGACTTCGATACGCCCGGCCACTCGGCGCGGCTGGTCAACAACTATGACTGGATGTCGCAGTTCGGCTACCTGGAGTTCCTGCGCGACGTGGGCAAGAATTTCCCGGTGAACGTCATGCTGGCCAAGGACTCGGTCAAGAGCCGCCTGGAGCGGACCGATGCCGGCCTGAGTTACACCGAGTTCAGTTACATGCTGCTGCAGGCCTACGATTTCCTGCATCTGTACGAGGAATTCGGCTGCGAATTGCAGATGGGCGGCAGCGACCAGTGGGGCAACATCACGGCGGGCATCGACCTGGCGCGGCGCGTCCACGGCGTACAGCTGTACGGGCTCACCCTGCCGCTGCTCACGAAATCCGACGGCACGAAGATGGGCAAGACCGAGTCGGGGGCCATCTGGCTGTCGCCGGAGCGAACCAGTCCGTACGCGTTCTATCAGTACTGGATCAACGTGGCCGACGAGGACGCCGGCAAGTGCCTGCGACTCTTGACGGAGCTGGAGCGGGCCGAGATCGAAGCGCTGGACGCGTCGCGTCGTGACGAACCGCATCTGCGCCACAGCCAGCGGCGGCTGGCTGAGACGCTCACACAGCTCATCCACGGCGAGGCCGGGCTGGCCAAGGCCCGGCAAGCCACCCAGGTGTTCTTCGGCGCGGAGATCGACGACCTGACCGACCATGAGCTGCTGGAGATCTTCGCCGACGTGCCCAGCCGGCAAGTGCCCCGGTCGCGCCTCGCAGGCGACGGGCTCAGCCTGATCGACGCGCTGGTGCTGGCCGGGCTGGCCAGGAGCAACGGCGAAGCGCGGCGGGCCATCGAGCAGGGCGGCGCCTACGTGAACAACCGGCGGCGGACGGATCTGGCGGACCGGCTCACACCGTCCGATCTGGCCGGAGAGAGCGTCGCTGTGCTGCGTTCGGGCAAGAAACGATACGCCCTGCTGCGGTTCGCCGACTGACGCACGAGGACCTGTCTGCGAGGCGAGGCGATGGGTGGCATGCGCAAGCGATGGCGACGACTGATCGTGGCGGCCCTGGCGGTGGGCGCCCTGGCGGCCGGCGCCTGGTGGGGGTGGCGGTCCGCCCTGCATCATGTGCCCCGTTTCTACGCGGTGGCGGTCGCCGTCCCCAGCCCGCAGCAGAAGGCTGCCGGACAGGAGCTGGCGCGGAACGTCCTGGCACTGCACAACGAGGTGGCCGATTCCCAGCAGTGGAGCGCCGTGTTCACCGACCAGCAGATCAACGGGTGGCTGGCCGTCGACCTGCCCGAGAAGTTCCCGCACCTCCTGCCGCGCCAATGGCACGATCCGCGCGTCGCCCTGCTGCCCGACCAGATCCATGTGGCCTGTCGCTACCAGGACGGCCGGCTCGACACGGTGGTCAGCCTGATCCTCGAGGTGCGATTGGCCAAGGAGCCCAACACGCTGGCGGTGCGAATCCGCGGCGCGCGGGCGGGTGCGGTGCCCCTGCCCTTGCGGTGGCTGTTGGACGGCGTGACGGAGTCCCTCCAGCAGGGCGATCTGCTGGTGCGCTGGTCCCAATCGGACGGCGACCCGGTCGCGCTGGTGACGCTCCACCAGCCCGCGCCGCAGGATGACGCCCCGCGCCCGATCCTGGAACGGATCGAGATCCGCGCGGGCGAGCTCCGCTTGGCCGGCCGCAGCGTGCTGCCCGATTAGCCGCCGTTCACGAAGCGCTGAGCGGCGAGAGGCGGGCGACCCACTGCGCGGCAGGGGGTTCGGCCGCCGCCCGCAGCACAAGCCGGCCGGAGAGCCGGGAACCGTGCAGGGTGACGACCCAGCAGTCGGGCGATTGGGATTCCAGCGTGTACTGCCCGGCATCCCAGCGCGTGACCGTGCCGCGGTCGCCCGACAGGGGCCCCTCGTAGTCGAGGAAATGTGCGCGATGGTCCGCAAGGCGATGGCCGGCCACTTCCCGGCCCGCCGCGGGAGGCGTTTCGAGCGCCCAGGTCGCCAGCGCGGCGCCCGACTCGAGCATCAAGTCCCAGTGCGTCGGGCGGCCGGCGTGGGGCGGCATGGCATGCTGCAGGATGACGTACCGTGGCATGCGGCGTCTGCTTCTACTGTGCGGTGACCGACGTGACTTCCTCCGCCACGACCCCCTGGGGCGACAACCGGCTCGTCACGACCACGCGAATCTTGTGCTCGCCCACCTCGGCGCCGACGGCCACCACGTGGAACGACGGGACCACCGTCTCGCCGGCGCGCACCTCCCGGATCGGGCTGACTTCGATCAGCCGCCCATTGTTGCGCACGGTGCGCCGCGCCACGGGGCCCAGGAGGCGCTCGAACCGCAGCCCCGTGGGCAACTCGATGGTCAGCACCACGTCCTGATCGGGCACGGCGCGTGTGTTGCGGATCCGGATCTCGTAATCGGTTTCGTCACCGATCCGGATCGGGTCGCCCATTTCGGTGATCTCGACCACCAACTGGCCGGTCGGCGGTGTGGGTGCGGCCGGCGCGCGCGTCCCGGGCGCGGCCGCCGCCGTGGGCGGCAGGATGCGAATCGATGCCTCGGCCGACTCCGCGATGTTCCCGTCGGCCGTCACCGTGACCCGCGTGGACGCCCGATCGGCCGGCCCCGCACAGAAGCACAACACATCGCGCCGCGCCGACGCGCCGGCCGGGAGCTCGGCGATGGTCCAGACCAACCGGCCGGAAGCCGCCAGCTCCGCCGCGTCCACGCCCGGCGTGGACTCCTTCGGCTCCAAGACGCTGTCATACGTGTCCACGATCCGCACGTTACGCAGCGGCACGTTGCCGGCGTTCGTGACGCGCGTGGAGAACTGCACGTTCTGGCCGGCGGCCGCCTCCTGCGGCCCGGACTTCGCCACCGTCAGGCGGGGCTGCGGCACCGTGGCCGCCGGGGTGCCCGTCAGGCACACCTGCTGCTGAGCATACTGGCCCCCGGGCGCCGTCACTTCCAGGCTGTGACAGATCTGGCCCGCGCCGCGCACGATGAAGCCGACCGCGAACTGCTCGGTGCGCCCGGGCTCCAGTCGCCCGATCAGCTTATCGATGGGGCTGGCTTCGCCCTCCGCATGTTCCAGACTCGCATCAAAGCGGTCCCGGATGGTGACGTTGTCCAGGGGCCGATCGCCCGTGTTGGTCACTTCGATGCGGAACTGGATCCGCTCGCCGACCGCCGCGGTGGTGGGCCCCGTAACGTGGAGTCGCAGCGACGGCTGGGCGATCTCGGTATCCACCGCCGCGTCGGCCCGCAGGCCGTCAGCCGAGGTCGCATGGAACGCGTACCGGAACGCCCCACCGGCCGCCGCACGCACGGTGACCTCGATCGCCTGCACGCTCTTGGGCGGCAGGTCACCGAGCCGCCATTGCGACCGGTTGCCGAACGGCTGCGCGGGCGGGTTGCTGCCGATCAGCTGCAGGTTCGGAGGCAGCACATCCTCCACCACGACGTCCCGCGTGGGGATGTCGCCCGGATTGGACACCTCGACATGATAGACCAGGGTCGCGTCCACGGCTCCGGTCTGGGGACCGGTCGCGCGCAGGGCCAGCCCGGGGGCACTCCAGGTGACCGACGTGTAGCCTTCCCCCAGTTTCGTGCGCGGCGCATCGCTGTTCGGGTCCGCCGGGCGAATGACCTCGATGTGCACCTGGGTGACCCCGGCCAGGTTGCTGGTCGGTTGCAGCGCAGCGTGGCCCATCCCGTCCTCGTCGGTGCGGACTTCGATCGACGTGGCGTTGTTCGGGCCGAACACGGCCGATGTGCCGTCCATCACGTCGTACCGCACGATCCAGCCGGAGATCGGCGCATTGGTGGCGGTCCGCGTCAGGTGGGTCGACAGCGTGTGAGTCTGCCCGGCCGGCACCGCCACCGGATTGGGGAACGCCCACTGGCAGTCGACCCAGTAGATCGTGGCGGCTTGACGCCGCTGGGGCCACGTGGCGCCGTCAGGGGCCAGCGCCGTCACGTAGCTGGTGCCCTCGCTGGCCGATGTCAAGCTGATCCAGCACTGGCCCTTCTGCTGGACAATGTCGTCCGTGACGCTCGGCGTGCCGCGGGTCACGATCGTGCTGCGATGCGACGTCGTGGTGATCGCATAGTCGGCGCTGAGCTTCTTCGATGCGCGCCAGAACCCGCCTCGGTCGCTGAAGTCGACGATCTGACCCACACTGTCCTGGGAGAGACTCCATTCGATCTTCTGGCAGGCGATCAGATACCCGTCGTCGCCGCAGAGCCCGCCGACCAGCACCACCTCGCTGCCCACGGGCGCAATCAATCGAGTTGGATTGAGCATCAGCCTGCCCGGGATCCCGCGCTGTATCGGCCGCGGTTGGATCGTCGCCCGCGGCGCGCCGCACACGGCCGCCCCGGGCGGCGGAGCAGGCGGCGGCTCCGGACATGGCGGCGGCGTGACCGGCGTTTCCCAAGCCGGCTTGGGGAACAAGCACCCGGGCGCCCTGCAGCGCGACTGGTCCGGACAGGCTAATCGCATGGGATCCGTCGTCGAGAAGATCCGCTCACCCGTCGGGTCGATGGCGGGAATCCGCAACTGCTGGCAACCGGCCATCGCCAGCGCGCTGACCACCAGGCACCATGGCACAATCCGTGCTTTTCGGGTGAGTTCGTTCATGCCCGACCGTCCGTATCGCGTGGTGCGACATTCTCCCCCGCAAACGTAGCACACGGCACGGCAAGATGTGGCGAATTTTCATCACGTGCCGTCTCGAAAACGCCACAAAACGGGGTGGCCCTTGCGGGTTGTGACCGTTGTACCGCGCGTAGCGGCGCACTCCGAACGGCCCGACGCGCGCATGCCCGCGTGCGTCATGGCAAGTTGAGACGGCCGACCCGGGCGCCCGTCGAGGTCCCGCGGGCGGATCGTTCAGCGCGTCGAGAAAATCCCCGTGGCGTACCAGACGCCGTTGCTCCCGCGCTTCATGTCGTACCCGTAGTAGGCGTGACGGCCCCGTACGGCCCCCCAGTGCCCCGAGGACTGCCGCCAACTCCGCACGCAGTCGAGGGCTGCCGCCACAAGCCCCATGCCCGGCCAACTCTCGGCACACACCTCTTTCGCCAGGAGGCCGCCGGGCAGACGCGCCGAGATGCGGTGGAACCGCGACTCCCAGTTGTGATGGCCCTGCCGGTTGATGCGGGCCTGGTATTGAGAATGGCTCTCGGATTCGTTCGCCAACGAGCTTAAAAACACCCCCTCCGTGCTCTCCGGACTCTCCGGATGGATCCGCACCGCCAAGATCAGCGTCCGTTGAGTGAGTGAACCAGCGGGCAGCGTCAAGAGCGACGTTAGGTCGCGCGTCGTCAGTGCGCCGGGAAGACTCAGCGGATAGATGCTGACCACATGCCCGTAATACGGGCTCTTGGGATCCGCGAACTCGATGATCGCAATGCCCGGCTGCTTCTCCAGCTCGGCAAACACCGCGTGATCAATCAACCGGATGTCCTGACCGCCGATGCGCACCTTGCCCGAGAGAGGGACGCGCACCAGCACCGACTGCTTCAACAATGGACGCAGCTGGTCATCGCCAGCCAGTTTCTGCACAAGCTTGTCCTGTTGAATATCCACCGCGTCGTCATGAAAGTAGATCAACAGCTGCCGACCCGACTGCTTGGCGTGCTGCATGCCCGCCGCATAGCTGTCCAGCCACTCGGGGTCAGGCTCTTGCGCCCAACCCCAGGCGGCAGACACCATCAACGCGAATAACATCCCAACCGTCCGACGCACCATCATCGCCGTCACTCCCGCCGGTCTGGCCCAGCCCCATCACGCGGTCACACGCGCTGCCGGCTGCATGGCAGACCTCAATCGATTGACTCCCCCGGCCGTGCGCAGGCCCCGACCGAACCAACGCACGCACCTAGCCTTCCCGGCCCGACAATTCCAAGCTTCACAGCCTGCCGAGCCGACCACCCGGTTGTCAAGACGGGGGATTCACGTCGAACTCCGAAATTGCATAATGGTCTCCAATTACGCGTATTGAATGGACTGATGAGTCTGTGGAAAATAAGCAGACCTTATCGAGTCGACTCACGCACATCCCCCAAAATGTGCACTCCAATCTCACGGGAGACCCCCCATGTGGTGCAAGACAAACACACGATTTGCTGTGGCCATCATCGTCCTGGCGAGCTGCGGTCTGGGAGGGCGCCCGGCGGCGGGGGCTGAGCTCTCAGGCAGCGGTCGCGCGGCGGGATCCGGCGTGTCGACCGACCGGCTGTTGGAGCTGGCGCGGGAGGCTAAATTGCATTTTCAGCCGTTGCCGACGGACCATGTGGAGCGTGCCAAGGCCCAGTTGCAGCGGCGGATCGGCCAGCTGGATCAGGCATTGCGTCGTTCCGGGCCGGAGAACGCTCAGCGGTGGAAGGAGTACCTGCAGTGGGAGCGGATGGCGACCGAACTGGCGAAGGCGGAAGGTCCTGACCCGCGTCGGCTCGGCAGCGTGGTGGGGAAGTACGTCGGCGACTTCGGCAGCCTGGAGCTGCCCGTATTCACCCGCGTCCGAGAGGCTCTGGTCGCTTACCTGACGGCCCTGGAGAAGACGGCTGATCCGGACCTGGAGGCCAGTTACCAGAAGCGTCTGGATGGGTTGATTCAGATGCTTCCGCACTACGAGGCGCACCCGACGGTGGAGCTGCGACAACAGATCGGTCAGTCACTCGGCTGGCTTGAGAACGCGTGCCAGGCGTCAGCTTTCGTCGCGGCCGTGCGTCAGCGGCACTGGCAGCCGAATCTGTATGCGGAGGTATCGGAGCGTCTGATCTCGCACGGCATGGGCGAGGCCGTCGCGGAAGAGAGCGACGTGGAGGACTGCATCCTGGGGACCGCCATCTTCGGTCGCGCCGCCATGCGCGGCCGGACCCGCGTGCGGCTGATCGATCACCCGGACCACGCCCATGTGGAAGTCGTGCTCACGGGCACGGTTCATTCGTCCAACGTCGGCTACAACCGGGGCGTGCAGATCTTCAGCCGGGGCACGACGGGTGTCGACGCGGTGATTCCGGTGTACCTGGACCCGGCCGGGTTCACTGCCGGCAGCGCCCTGGCCAGTTGTGCGACCGCCAGCGTGATCGACCGGATCGCGGCACAACGCTGCCTGGTGGAACGGATCGCCTGGCGGAAAGCCACTCGCAGCAAGCCGCAGGCGGAGCAGATCGCCTCCGCCCATGCGGAAGTGCGGATCGAGGACCGCGTGGCCGAGCAGGCGGACAGGATGCTGGCCGACGCGCGGGAAACCTACGAAAGCAAGTTCCGCCGCCCCCTGGTGCGTCGCGGCGAGTTCCCGCAGGACCTGCAGTTCCGCACCCAACAGGGGTTCCTGAAGGTCGTGTGGCGCCAGGCGAACGCCGCCCAGCTGGCCGCACCGAACGGCCCGCCACGCCTCGACGGGCCGCACGATGTGGCCGTCCGCCTACACGAATCGATGGTCAGCAACTTCTCGCGCGCCGCGATCGGCGGCGTGAAGCTCACCGGCAAAAAACTCGTGGAAATGCTCGAGCAGAACAAGCTCGATGTCCCGGAAACGCTCCGCATCACGGAAGACACGATCCCCTGGTCCATCACCTTCGCGTCGGACGATCCGGCCAGCGCCGTGTTTGACGGCAATACGATCCGGTTCGCCATCCGCGGGCGGCGGTTTGAAAACGGCGACAACG
Organism: Planctomycetota bacterium; assembly: GCA_052034005.1. GTDB lineage: Bacteria > Planctomycetota > Planctomycetia > Pirellulales > Pirellulaceae > JAAYDI01. Next base: position 113,519 of record JBPOJB010000023.1, read on the forward strand.
TCGTCAATAGGCTGATGGAGATGTCGGCGGTCTACACGCTGGAGAAGACCCCGGAAGGTGCGCGGTTGATCCGCCAAGGGGATGTGTCGGTCGACTACCTCGATCAGGAGAAGATCGGCAACAAGGAAGTCGTGATCCGCACCGTGATGCGTCAGAAATTCGAATCGCTCTTCGCGCCGGAGTTCCGCACGACGGGCATCACGCTGCCCGGGCGGTGGCAGCAGGCCGGCCCCCTGCATCTGGAACAGGTGGTCGCCCAGAAAGGCTGGCTGAGCCTCGCTTGGCGCCTCGCCATACCTCCCCAACCCGACGACGAGCCCACCATGCCCGACGAGCCGGGCTGCTGCCAGGTCGCACAGTTGGATTGACCGGCTGCCGGGAAACTGGTAGGCAATACTGCACAGCACGTCTGGAGGACTCAGCACGCCCCGTCGATCAGCTCGACAATCGCGCGGAGACCCTGCCCATGGAACGCTGGGTGGAGATACAGTTCGACTGCCTGCCGCTGCGAAGCATCTCCCGGTGGGATCCGCCGGGCGATGCATCGCCCAAGTTCCGCGAGTTCTGCGACCGCCTCAGAGCGGCTCAACATAAGCACGGCACCCACAACGCGTACTTCCTCCACAACGCCCATTGCATCTTCCACCTTACGAACCACCCCAACGTGGGAATGCTCGAGTTCCGCTTCGAGGGAGTCGTGCTCACGGACCAGGACGACCTCCGCACCCAGGGCAGCGATCTGTCCGTCCAGCTGGCCCGCGAGACCTGCCCGTGGCTGTCCGAGCCCGTCGTGCGGTGGTTTCAGGAATCCGTCCAGCACGCGGTGCGGGTCGAATTCGATCGCTACATCGAAGCCGGCGACCTGGAAAGGACTCGGCAGCGGATCGCACGCCAGCAAGCCGAAAGCGATCGGCTGGAAGGCTTCCTGGGCATGTACCTCTGATTTCAAAACAGGCAGTCTAGGCGATCCTGGTCAATTCCCGGCCGCAATCGACGCGTGCCGCGCGCGTCAAACTTTTCCGATTACAGAGAATCGCCAAAGTTTACCGATTGCGCCGACGATAAGGACGGTACCGATTGTGCCATTGCAAGGTTTGCGCCCGGCGTGCCTTGGTGATGCTCGGTCAGGGGGGATTGGATTGTGCGGGACGCGTGCCACACGTTCCACGTGGGCCGAGGCCCGGTGCTCTCTTGACTGTTTGCGTTTGCCCCGGCGAACCAGACCTTGTTAGGGAACGTCAATCGATGAACCGGCCATTGCATCGCCTGGTGGTCCTGCTCTTGATCACGGTGCTCGCTGCCACCGGGTGTTCCCCGACCCAGCCGTTCTATCTGCATGAGGACGGCGATCTATCGCACTATCTGGCGACGGTCACGGATCTGGAGAACCCCGATATTGAGCAGGTGTCTTTGGACGAAGTCACGCAAGCGCGCACGCCGGTGACGCTGAGCGACACCGAGTTCAACAACTTCCGCGACGTGACGCTCGAGCAGTGCGTATCGATCGCGTTGCAGAACAGCAAGGTGATCCGGAACCTGGGCTCTCTCACGCAGTTCACGATCGCGGACGGCCTGGTGGCGCGCACGGGCGGGTCCACAACGGTGTACGACCCGGCGATCTTCGAGAGCGATCCGCAGTATGGTGTCGAGGCGGCGTTGTCGGAGTTCGATGCGCAGTTTTCAACCAGCGTGTTCTGGGAAAAGTACGATCGGATGCAGAACTCGCTGGTGGACGCCATCAACCCGCGGATTCTGGACCGCGACCTGGGCCAGTTCGAGGCGCAGCTTGCCAAGCGCACGGCGGTCGGGACCACGTTTGCGGTGAAGAACGAGACCATCTACGACGCCAACAACAACCCGTCGCGGGCGGTCTACAGCGACTGGAGTTCGATCATGTCGGTCCAGGCGACGCAGCCGATCCTGCGGGGGAGCGGGGCGCAGGTGAACCGCGCGCCTTTGATCCTGTCGCGCATCCGCACGGACATTGCGATTTCCGACTTCGAAGCGGCGGTCCGCAACATGCTGCTGGACCTGGAGAACTGCTACTGGGACCTGCAATTCGCCTATCGGTTCCTGGAGACGGCCAAGACCGGTCGCGACAGCGCGTTAGGCACCTGGCGGCAGGAGTACGAGCTGACGCAGGGCGGCAAAGGCACGTCCCAGAGCGAAGCGCAGTCGCGCGAGCAGTTCTTCTACTTCCGTTCGCAGACGGAGACCGCCCTGCGGGACCTGCTGGCGGCCGAGAACCGGCTCCGCTGGTTGATGGGCATTTCGCCGACCGACGGCGAACTGCTCCGCCCCATCGACCGCCCGACGCTGGCCCGCATCCAATACGACTGGCAGGCCGTGCATACCGAGTCGTTGGTGCGCAGCGCCGAGCTGCGTCGGCAGCGCTGGCAAGTCAAGCAGCGGGAAACCGAGTTGATCATGGCCCGCAACCAGCTCCTGCCGCAGCTGGACGTGGTGGCCAAGTACAGCTGGTATGGGATCGGCGATGACCTGATCACGGCGGACCGTCGCGGCGTGAACTTCCCGGCACCCGGGTCCACGGCCTGGGACCAGCTGACCGAAGGCGACTTCCAGGAGTTCAGCGTCGGCCTGGAGTTCAAACCGCCGCGGATCGGGGCCCGCAAGGAACTGGCCGGGGTCCGCAACGGTGAGTTGGCGTTGGCGCGCGAAAAAGCCCGGTTGGAAGACATGGAACTCAATGTGTCGCACCTGTTGACCACGGCCATCCAGAACCTGGACTACAACTACGAGGTCGCCCAGACGCACTTCAACCGCTGGGTCGCCACCGAGCAGGAAGTCCAATCGCTCGAGGCGCTGGTCGAGGGCGGCAAAGGGGAGTCGGACCAGGGTAGCAGGGCGGTCGACCTGTTGCTCAACAGCCAGCGGAGGCGGGCGAATGCCCAGGCTGATTTCTATCGGGCGGTGGCCGAGTACAACAAGTCGATCGCCAACGTCCATTTCCGCAAGGGCTCGCTGTTGGAGTTCAACAACATCCAGCTGGCGGAAGGGCCGTGGCCCAAAAAGGCCTACTGGGATGCGTTGGGCAAGGCGCGCGAACGGGACGCGAGCACCTATTTGGACTACGGCGTGACGCGTCCGCGCGTGATCAGCCGCGGGCCGGTCGACCAGCAGCCGGGCGTGCCCGGGTTGTTCTCCGACCGCCCCGCGCGCGGTCCGGCCGCCGAACTGGTGCCCGCGCCGGACCCGGACGACGCGCTGCAGCCGTTCGACCCGATGACGTTCGAACCCGCGGCAGCCGAGGGCAGCGTGCTGCCGCTCGTCTCCCCCGAACCGTTCTGAGCGGCAGGGTCGGTCAGAAGAGGTCCCCGGCCTCACGCGCGGTGCGGCTACGGCTGCAGCGATTTGAGGGCCTGTGCCGCCGCCGCCCGCACGTCCTCGTTCTCGTCCAGCAGGGCCTCTTCGAGCGCCCGCGCCGCCGACTTGGCCGCCACGCCGAGTTCGCCCAGCGCGTGCGCCGCTTCCAGCCGCACATGCACGCGGACATCCCGGAGCGCTTTGACCAGGTGCGGGACGGCGATCTGCTGCAGCGCGGTGTCCTGGGGCGAGATCTTCAGCGCGGCCCACACCGCGGCCACCTGCAGGAACTCGTCGTCACTGTCCATCGCCTTGCGCAACGCGGGCAATGCGGCGGCGGCGGTCGAACCCATCTTGCCCAACGCGTAACAGGCCGCATGCCGGACCTCCCGGTCCTCGTCCGTCAGCCGGGCGGCAACCCGGCCGGTCGCCTCGCCGGCCGCCGGGCCGATCGCGCCCAGCGCGAAGAGCGCTTCGCGACGCAACTCCGGCGCGGGATCGGCCAGCAGCGCCTCGAGGGCCGGCCGAGCTGCCGCCGCATCCGGACCGATCTTGATCAGCAGCTGGAGCGCGTGCCCGCGGAGCGGATTGCCCGGCTCCTGCAGGACCCGCACGCATCCCGGCACCACGTCCGGCCCGAGCGTCGCAAGCGCGTCGATCACGTCCCGGACGCTCCCGGCGTCGTGCAGTTCCAGCAGGGCTTGCCGGAACACGTCACGCAGCTGCTCCCGGGGCAGGTCCGGATCCGCCAGCGCCCGCACGGCCGCGTTGCGCACCCGGGGATCCTTCGACGCCAGGCCCGCGACGACGATCTTGACCGCCTTGGCAAGCCCCGCAGGCTGCTCGTTCTCCACCAGGCGGACGTACGACCAGGCGGCCGTGACCTGGAGGAACGGATCCTTGTCGTCCAGCGCGTGCTCCAGCAGTGGAAGTGCCGACTCCTTGTCACCGATCATCCCCAACGCATAGGCGGCCGCGTAGCGGACTCCGCCCTCCTCGTCGCTGGTGAGCAATTGGCCGACCTTGCCCGAGAGCGGCTTGGATGCCGTGCCGATGGCCGCTAACGCGACGAGCGCCTCCAGGCGCACTTCCGGTTCCGTGCTGTCGAGCAGCTGACCGAGCTTCGCCACCGCGGGGGCCGCCGGCGGGCCGATCTCCGAGAGCGCCAGACAGGCCCAATAGGCGGCATCGGGGTCGTCCAGCGCCGCGGTCAACGCCGGAACCGCCGCCGCGCCCGCCTCCGCCAACGTCCGGACCGCGGCGGCCGCGTCCGCCGGCTCGGCCGTCTTGAGCATCTTGGCGAACAAGGGCAGCGCGACGTCCCGGTCAGGCCGGATATCCCGCAGCGCGTCGCGCACGGCGCGGCGCACCGCGGGATCCTGGTCGGTCAGCGCGGTGATGAGCGCTCCGGTCGCGCCGCGCGCGGCCGGACCGATCTGGCCTAAGGCATGGGCCGCGTAACGCCGCTCCTGCGGGTCTCCCGCCCGGAGGCATTCGGCCAGGACCGGCACGGCCTCCACCGCCCCCTCGTGGATCTGCGCCAACGCCAATGCCGCTTGACACCGCAACTCCGCCTGATCCGACTGGAGCGCCTTGATCAGCTGCGGCACCGCCTGCTTGGCGCGGATGCCGCGCCGGGCCAGCTCCCGGCAGGCCTCCAGCCGCACCTGCAGATCGCCCGCATCCAACCGGTCGGCCAGCGCGGCGACATCGTCCTGTGCCCGGGCCCGGCCGGCCCACAAGAGAAGACTACCGATCAACAACAGACATTTCATGGTTCGCATCGTGGAGCCCTCGGAAGAAAAAAAGCGACTCGCAAACTGACCCGGCCGACCCCTGGCAGCCGCCCGGCGGGCGTCAGCTAGCCCTTCAGCTGCGCGGCATACTGCAACTGCCGAATGAATGCGTTGGCGCTGGTGAAAACCCGCGGCGGCAGATCGCCCAGTTTTTCGCGCAGCAGATCCTGCATCTCCCGGATCGACTCCTCGATCGCCCGGTATTCGTCCAGATTGATCTTACCGCCCGCGTCGGCACGCGCCGCATACAACGCGTCGAGCGCCTTGCGGCAGCGGTCGAAGTCGCCGGTCGTCAGCACCTCGGGCCAGTTGATCCTGCCCGTGACCGGGTCCAACTGGTCGGGCGTCAGCGGCTTGGGCGTGGCATCCTTGGCCAGCCGGAAGAGCTGCTCGGCCGTCGGACGAGGCGCCTTGGTCGCGTCGCGATAGTCCCTGTTGTACTGCTTCATCTCGAAGTAGGTCTTGGTGTACTTCAAGCGGTTGTCGAGGTACTGAGCGCGGGCCGCCTCGTAGTTCCGAGCGGCCATCGAGTTCATCAAGTTGGCCTCGCCCATGCTGCGCACCAGATTGGCCATGCCGCGCGCGGCACTCTCAGCGGCCGTCCCGGTGTGGTACCCGTACCCGAATCCGTATCGATACAGGTATGGGTAACCGTCTCCGCCCCAGTAGTCCTGGGCCTGTGCTGCGGTCCATTGGCCAACTGCGATCAGGCCCACCACGCCCACGAGCGGCAAGAATCTCATCAGTATCTCTCCTGTGTGAGTGTCGTATTTGAACCGCGTGCCGGGTGCCCTACAATGGCCGCCATCCCCCCTCGGGGTCCAACGCACGCCTGTTACCCATCACTGCATTTGAGGCGCCCTGGAGCCGCCATGTTCCTCAGCTTCGACGGCGTAGACGGAGTCGGCAAAACGACGCAGATCGCCCTGCTGGGCGATTGGCTGCGCGGGCAGCACCATCAAGAAGTGATAGCGTGTCGGGATCCGGGGAGTACCCCGCTAGGGGAGGCGGTACGTCGGATCGTGCTCGAGGGGCTTGCCACCCCGATCGCCCGGACCAGCGAGATGCTGCTCTACATGGCCGCGCGAGCACAGCTCGTTGCGGAGGTCATCCAACCGGCACTGCACGCGGGCAAGACGGTCATTTGCGATCGCTTCCTGTTGGCCAACGTCGTGTATCAAGGCTATGCCGGCGGCCTGGATGTCGACGCGCTCTGGGCGGTCGGCGAAGTGGCCACCGGCGGGCTCCACCCCGACCTGACCATCGTGCTGGACATGGATGCACAACAGGCCTGGCAGCGCATCGGGCGGGAACCGGATCGCATGGAGTCCCAAGGCCTGAGCTACCTCGAGCAGGTACGCCGCGGGTATTTGGTCGAATCCGGACTGCGGCACGAGCAGATCGTGGTCATCGACGCCGCGCGGGATGTGGAGCGTGTGCAGGAGGATGTCCGCGCGGCCGTTGCCCACCTGTTGAAAGCGTAGGTGGCGGCATGCCATTGCCCAACATCGTCGGTCATGATCAGGTCTTTGACAGGTTCCGCCGCGCACTGGCACATGGGCGGCTGGCCAGCACGTTCCTGTTCGTCGGGCCACCGGGGATCGGCAAATGGACGACCGCCCTGCGACTGGCCCAGGCCCTGCTGTGCGAATCCCATGCGCCGGAAGTGCTGGAGGCCTGCCAGACCTGTCCCGGATGTCAGCAGGTGGCGGCCCAGACCCACCCCGACCTGCTGTTGGTCCGCAAACCGGACGACAAGAGCTCCATCCCCGTCGAGTCGTTCATCGGGGACAGGGAGCACCGGATGCAGGAGGGGTTGTGCCGTGACATCGCGCTCAAGCCGTTCTACGGCCGGCGCAAGATCGCCATCATCGACGACGCGGACTACCTGAACCAGGAAAGCGCCAACTGCCTGCTCAAGACGTTGGAAGAGCCGCCCGCCAACTCGCTGATCATCCTGATCGGCACCAGCCTGCTGCGCCAGCTCCCGACGATCCGATCGCGCTGCCAGGTGGTCCGGTTCCAGCCGTTGACCGACGCGCAGGTGGCGACGCTGTTGAGCGATCTGGGGACCCTGGACGACCCCCAACGGATCGAAATGCTCGCGGCGCGCGCAGGCGGCAGCATGCAGCGCGCACTTGAGCTGTCCGACCCGGACGTGGATGCCGCGCGGGAGCCGCTGCTGCAACAGCTCGTCCAGCGGGACATCGACACCGTGGCACTGATCCAGTACCTGCACAAGGTCGTGGAAGCGGCTGGCAAGGACGCCCCGCCGCGGCGTGCACGGCTCCGACAGCTGGTGCTCGAAGCGGCCGAGTTCTACCGGCACCTCATGCGGCAACTCGTCGGGGCCACGCTGGGAGGAGAGGGCGTAGCCGACCCGTTCGTCACGGCGGCCGCCGACCAGTGGGCAGGCCGGGCTTACGCCGCCTCGCGCTGCCTGGAGCGCTGCCTGACCGCCCTGGGCGACATCGACGCCAATGCCAACGTGGCGACGGTCACGGCTGCCTGGATCGATGATCTGGGACAACTGTCCCTGCCGTCGAACTGACCTTTTTCACGCTCACAAAGTGTCCAGGTGACCGCCTTCACCCGCGATCGCACCCCATGCTACGGGCAGTCCGGCCCCGGCCGGCAGGCCACCCGATCGACGCCCACTGGCCTCCGCCACGCGAAAAGGCCAACCAGAGACTATCATCCGGGTCGAATGCCGACCTGCGGCACAACGCGGATAGATTCTCCCTTATCGCAACGCAACGGCGAATCGTTTCGCGGTCGACCTTAGCCACGATCACTGACCGGCCGGACCGGACTCGAGGCACTTGATGCGGCAGGCATGAGACCGCTCACCAGCTCCGTGGCCGCACAGATTGCCTCACCCGATCGGGCGGCCTCGGGCCGGTACCCCAGTCCCAGCCAAGGGCGTGAAAACCGGCGGAATTTTGCTTGACATCCCAGCTACAACGGTGAATAATCGCTTGTTTTGCAGTTGGTACGAGTCTTGGCGGTCGCCTTCTAGACTATTCCCACCGAGAAAACGGGGCGACGTCCAGCGCCTTTCGCAGTCTGCCGAGGATGGTTCAGCCGAAGCTTCATGGCGGTGGCTGCGCATGCGATGCCTGATCACCCGAGGTGGTCCGTTGTCGTCCCCGCAGCGACAGGCCATCCGGGTAGGACCCTAAACGACCACTCAGTATCCGAGGGTGTGATTCGATGCGCAAAGTGAGCAACGTGTTCGAGGCAATTCTCAAATATGGCCACGATGAGGACTTCGCGCCGTCGGCGGAGTCCGCGGATTTCCGACCCACCGACGCACCAGCCGGTTCGCAGGCGAAGATTGATGTGCTGCGTCGTCGTGTGGAGTTGGGTTTGCCTCTCTGGCACGAAGACGACCGGCACGACTACAGCGGGCTGACGGGCGCTGTACGACCGCGCGACTGAAACCCGGCGGTCATTCTTCTCCCACAGGTCGTCACCGGACCGGCGCCGGTGTGGGCACGTCTCCCAACCCGCGGCCTGACTGTGGGCGGGTTTCTCGACCCGCCCACGCGACCGACTCCAGGCCTTCCGCAAAAAAAACCCGGGCCGGGCCGATCAACTAAGCGGCCACGAGCCCGGTGTTGAATCGCTGCGCGCGGGCCAAGCGGCTGTGCTGGTAAGCGGCGCCGGCCCGCCGCCGAGGCTCACATGGCGGCAATGGTCACCTGCTCCTGAGCCGCACGCGGCTCCAACTCCTCACGCAATACCAGCACGTCGGGCGGTGCCTCGATGCCCAACCGCACCTTGTCCCCCGAGACCCGGACGACCGTCACCACAATCGATCCGCCCAGCCTGATCCGTTCGCTCTCCCGCCGCGATAGTACGAGCATATCCCAAACCTCCCTGATGGTGATCAATTGACTACTAGTGGAATTATGTACACGCATCCTGCGCGTGTCAAGACCGAATGCCGGGCGGCTGGCCCACAAGGACACGCCTGGTTCCACCCGGTCGCACACAACTGCCCCTAGCGCGGCAACCCGCACTGGTTACGCGGCCAGCGGAACCAGGCTGGGTGCCTGCATCAACTGCGCTCGCTCAATCCGTTCTCCCGTGGGACCGTAAAACAGGACGGAGTTTCGATCGGTTTCCCAAATCGCCGTGAACTTCACCGCGCGCGGTCCGTGCAGGCAGAAGTACAATCCGCAGGGCCGGTTACCGCGGACAAGAACCCGCTCCGTCATCACGTAAACATTGACTTCCAGCTCATTCTTCTCACAGATCGTCTCGTGGACGTAGGCGCGTAAGTCATCAAGGTCGTTGATTCGTGGGGAATCATCCAACATGGTGGGTAGTGGCTCCTTGCCGAAATTGCGTGACTGGAAAGAATCGGGAACGTAGCGTACCCAGATAACATAGAGAGAATGTCAGCAGAAGATACTATCGGCAAGATAGAAAGAATATCTTCGCGTCATGTTGGATAAGTCGCACGTTTCCGGGCACGTCAATCCGTCACGGACTCGCGCGCATAACGATCGAAGCGTTCGGCGATCCGCGCGGCCTGGTAGTCTCCGGCATGTAAGATCACGCGATAATAGAGCGAGAACGATTCACCGGCTTTGAGTTCCAGCGCGCCGTCGGCGTCGGGCGTGCCGAGGAACTCGCGCAGGCCAAACGGATTGGCGGCAAACAGTCCGTATTCGCGGACATGCCAGTAGGTCGGATAGCGGAAACTGTGCGGGTGATTGAGGATCGCGACTCCGACCAGTTCGCCGTCCACCGGCCCGGAATAATCCACCCAAGCGGCCCGTTTCCCCCACGCCTGCCCGTTCGTAAGACCCTCACTGTTGACGATCCGGCCCCCGGCTTCCTCATCGACGGGAAGGGACGATGCGAGGCGCAGGCCGAAGGAACCCTCTTTCGTGTCGCCGAAGACGACCCGCTCCTGGACGGCCGTCACGGTCACGCGAAAATCGATCCATCGGACGTCGGCGTCCGCGCCGAAGACGAGGGTGCGTTGATCCTCGCAAAACACGTCGCCATTAGGTGCTCTCCAGGCATTTCGGGTCGCGATAACGGCCTGGTCGCCGCCGGTGAGCGTCAGGAATTCCAGGTGGTCGATCTGACCATGGCCGTCCGATTCCGCCCAGAAGCTGACGCCATTGACATCGCCGTGATCGAACCAGAAGGATCGCTGGTGAACGTGATCGCGCTTTTCCGATCCGCGGGCAGGGCGCATCGGGAAGCCGCGTGTCATCTCCTTGCCGGTCGGTCCAACGACCGGCCACAGGATGGGTTTCGCGCCCGATTTGAGGATGTAGCGGGTGACGAGTTGACCGTCGCATCGCACGGTCACGCCTTCGTCATCCTTATCGAGCGTCCATTGGGCGGCGGGGGTGGTTGGCGTCACGAGGAGGGCCAGCAGGGCTGAGGTGGCAACAAGTGCGTGTGACATTCGGAGGGTTCCTCATCGGAGGGTTAATCTGGATGGCCGCCGCGAGGGTGAGGGCAGACTCTGACCGCCATCCTACCTCGGCTCCGAAGGCCCACCAAGAGCCCGGAGGTCGCGTGAGCGGGGGGGTAGCGGACAGAAGGCCTCTGATTCCAGCCCGAACGCCCACCGTGGCGTGCCCAGGCGTGCCCGTCCCTATGGGGCCGTGTCGGGCGTGGCGTCCGGCAGCCGGAAGTACTCACGAACCGTCACGTCCGTGAAGTCCGCCAGGCACGCGCCGACACGATCGATCTGCTTGCGATCGGTCTGCGACAGGCACCAGTTGGCCAGATGCTGGCTGCGCAGCACCTGCTTCCTGTCGGTCAACCCGTGCTTCTGCACGATGGTCCGCTCAATCGTCTTGGGCACTAGGCCGCGCGAGGCCAAGGCCGCATTGAGCCGGATGCGTGCAAAGGGTGGTGGGTTCCCCTGCCGCATCGCGTTGAGCCGCGCGTACCAATCGGCAAACTGCTGATACTCGCCCGCCATCTCCGCGGTTTTCGGCGTGATCCCTTCCGCCCGGTAGGTCATGCGGCCATTGGATAGCGCGATCCAGCCGTCGGCCTCCTCGGTCGTCTTCATCTGTTCGCCGAGCAGGAATTCGCGATTGCCTTCGGCCAGCTGGGCCTTCATTTCGGCCACGTACGTGAGAATGTCCCCATCGAGCGACAACTGGGTCTTCACCTTCCGTTGCGGGTCGAGCAATACGAGTCGGTTCCGGCTCCGGTCGAAGACCGTGATCTCCTGCGCGCCGGTGAGCAGGAAATCGTAGACCACTCCCTCCGCGAAGATCGTCCGCGTCTGCACGGCGGGGTCTCGCGCACCGTTGACGAACACATCCGTTTCCACGCGGAACTCGCTGGCCATGCAACACCACGGGAACCCACTACCGCCCAGGAGTATCAGACCACTGAGGATGAATCGCATCGAGCGCATGGGACGCGTCCTTGCCGTGAGATGAGATCAACACCGAATCGCCCGCTCCGCGGGTAATTTGCGGAGAATACCGCACGTGGCCACCCTGTGTCCACGGCAGTTCGCCGCACCCGGACCCCCGGACCCCGGGACCCCGGGGAACGCGGCAGCCCGGCGGCGCCCCGCGCTGGGGATGGGCCCGACCGGCCGCCAACTTGCCACCCGCGGGGCGGTGGCATATCTTGGTTCCCGACGCACAGCGCCGACCTCCACAGGGCTCAGAAAATCAGAAAAAAGGTGGGACGGACATGTTGAAGCTCAAGCGGATTCTGGTGACCGGCGGGGCGGGCTTTCTCGGGTCTCACCTCTGCGAGCGGATGGTGGAGGCGGGGCACGACGTGATCTGCCTGGACAATTTCTTCACCAGCCAGAAGAGCAACGTGGCCCACCTGCTGGGCGAGCCCAACTTCGAGCTGATCCGCCACGACATCACCACCCCCATCTGGCTGGAGGTGGACCAGATCTACAACCTGGCCTGCCCGGCCGCGCCCGGGCACTACCAGTTCAACCCGATCAAGACGGTCAAGACGTCGGTCATGGGCGCCATCATCACGCTGGGGATGGCCAAGCGGTGCCGCGCCCGGATTCTGCAGGCGTCGACGAGCGAGGTCTACGGCGACCCGGAAGTACACCCGCAACCGGAATCCTATCGGGGCAATGTGAACCCGATCGGGCCGCGGGCCTGTTACGACGAGGGGAAGCGCGCGGCGGAAACGCTGTTCATGGACTACCACCGCATGAATCGCGTCGACATCCGCATCGCGCGGATCTTCAACACCTACGGCCCCCGGATGCATCCGTTTGACGGCCGCGTCGTGTCGAATTTCATCCGGCAGGCGCTGCAAGGCGATGACCTGACGATCTTCGGCGACGGGCGGCAGACCCGTTCCTTCTGCTACCGCGACGACCTGGTCGAAGGCCTGATCCGGATGATGGACGCCCCGGATGCGGTGGGCCCGCTGAACTTGGGGAACCCGGACGAGTTCACGATCCAGCAGTTGGCCGAACTGGTCATCGACCTCACCGGCAGCCGCTCCAAGGTCGTCTATCAGCCGCTCCCGACCGACGATCCTGCGCGGCGGCGTCCGGATATCACGTTGGCCCGCCAACAGCTCGGCTGGACGCCCAAGGTGCGGCTGCGCGAAGGCCTGGAGAAGACGATCGACTGGTTCCGGTCGATCGACTACGAGCACTTCCGCCCGCCGACACCCAACTACTGAGCATGCCGCCCGGTTCGCCGCCACGCCCAGCGTCCGAGCGGCTCGACGACGCAGAAGACGGCCACCCCGGTCAACGTGCCCAGCAGGTCGTAGCACCAGTCGCCCAGGTCACCAAAGCGACCTGGAATGAACGTCTGAGTCAACTCGTCCAGCGCGCCGTAGAGCCCGGCGACCAGCACGGCGAAGACGGGGCCGCACCACAGGAAACGGCGGCGGGTCGCCCACGCCCACGCCAGCAGGAACGCGAAACCCGCGTACGCCGTGAAGTGCAACGTCTTGTCGCTGTACGGCGTTTCCGGCACGGCGGAGCCGGGCAGGTGCGTGCCCAACAGCATGGCCGCCCAATAGGCCAGCACCGCGCCGGTCGAAACGTGAGACCACTTGAGAGCAGCATACTTCCCGATCACGAGCCTTGCCCTGTCGCGGGGGACGCCCCCGGAATGACCGACCGCCGGCCGGCAAACCGACCCCGCGGCAAACCAAAAAACAAGTAGAATACTCTACCATGTTCGCTCGAACCCTGCGCACCCCGTTACCGGAGATTCCGCCATGCCCCGCTCAACGGTGATCCCCACAGCCCTCGCCACACTGCTCGCCCTGGCCCTGTCAGCCCCGTCACCCCGACTCTGGGGTCAGGACACGGGGAAAGAACGCAACCCCGCCGCGGGCACGGAGGACCGTCCGGCGTGGAAGCCCCTGTTCGACGGCAAGACGCTGGACGGGTGGAAAGAAACCGAGTTCGGCGGTCAGGGTCACGTGACCGTCGAAGAGGGCAGCATCATCTTGGGGCTCGGCAGCTCCTTAACCGGGATCACCTACACGAAAGAGTTCCCCCACTGCGATTACGAGATCCAATGGGAGGGCCGCCGGCTGGACGGCGTGGATTTTTTCAGCACCTTGACGTTCCCCGTCCAAGACTCGTTTTGCAGTCTGGTGCTCGGCGGCTGGGGTGGCGGCGTCGTGGGCATCTCCTGCATCGATCACAACGATGCGTCGATGAACGAAACCACCACGTACGCGAAGTTCGACCGCGGCAAGTGGTATCGCATTCGGCTCCAGGTGCGTCCGCAGCGAATCCGTGCCTGGATCGACGACAAGCAGGTCGTGGATGTGAACACCGCCGGGCGTCGGCTCACGACGCGGTTCGAGGTGCGGCGGTCCGAGCCGCTGGGTTTCGCGACGTGGGAGACGCGGGGCGCCGTGCGCGCCATAGAGTACCGCGTGCTGCCGCCGGAAACCGAAACACGCCCACCCACTGAATGACGGCATCCATGGACGAGCAATTCATGCGGCTGGCGCTGCGCGAGGCCGAGCTGGCCTGGCAGGAGAACGAGGTCCCGATCGGCGCGGTGATCGTGCAGGACGAACGTGTGATCGCCGCAGCCCACAACCAGCGGGAACAACTGCGCGATCCGACCGCACACGCCGAAATGATCGCCATTACGCAAGCAGCCAGCGCGCTGGGCAACTGGCGCCTCGAACGCTGCGTGCTCTACGTCACACTCGAGCCCTGCCCGATGTGCGCGGGCGCCATCGTGCTTGCACGCATAGCCCGGGTTGTCTATGGGGCCGCCGACCCCAAGGCCGGCGCCGTCGCCTCGCTCTATCGCCTGCTGGAGGACCCGCGGCTGAACCACAACTGTGAAGTGGTTCCCGGTATCCTCGCCGACACCTGCGGTCAAATGCTCACCGCCTTCTTTCAGAACCAGCGCCGTTTGGGCAAGGGATGACCCACATCGACCGCAAAGTCACCCCAATCGGCAAAGTTTTCTTAACCCCTACGATCCATCTGACCGACAAAAGGTAACAAGATGATCGTCCGGTCCGCCCTGTTGGGGGTTGCGCTGGGTGGGCTGCCGCACCCTGACGGCGCCAGCACCCCGGCAAGTTGACCGTGAACTGCACGGAGCGAGCAGATTCCTGAGGTCCGATGTCCATGTTGCCGCGCCTGACCGTATCCGCCGTAGTGAGCGTCGTAATCCTGGTTTGCCTGACGGCGGGGCGGGTCGCATCGCCTGCCGAGTTTCGCACGTCCGTCCGGGGCCAGCCGCTGGTGCGGCGCGCGGCCTATCAGACACCGGCCACTACGTTCCCCGACGCGCCTCAACTGGCCGAGCCGCTGCCCGAGCCGTTGGCCATGCCCGGCGCTCGCGGCGCGTTGCGTGCCGAACGGCTCCCGGCCGCAGTCAACTCGTTCGGAGCCGGCGCATCCTACGATTACCTGGACGACGACTGCGCAGCCGGCTGTGATCCGGTCTGTTACGGCCCACCTCCCTGCTTCACCTACTGGAGTTCCTTCGAGTTCCTTCTGTGGTGGCGGCAGAACCAGCCGATGCCGGCGCTGGTGACGACCAGTCCGCCGGACACGGAGTGGGACATCGCCGGCGTGCGCGGTGTGCCGACGACGCAGGTCTTGTATCCCAGCGACGAACAAGGGGGCAATGCCCGGCCGGGCGGCCGCTTGTCACTGGGCCTGTGGTGCGATCCGTGCCAGGTCTCGGGGTTCGGCGGGCAGTTCTATTGGCTGGGTGACATGACCGCGAATTACCATGCCGACAGCGACCTGTACCCGATCCTGGCGCGCCCGTTTTTCAATCTGGCGTTGAGCCGCGAAGACGCCGACCTGGTGGCCTATCCGGGTCGCACCGTAGGCACCATATCCGTCGACAGCAATTCGGATGTGGGTGGTGGAGACGTGTTCTTCCGGCGCATGCTGGTGCGCGACGACATTCGCCGCGTCGATCTGCTGGCCGGCTACCAATTCGCCGCAATCGACAGCAGCCTGTTGATCACCTCGAACCGTGTCTCGGTCGAGCAGGGCGGGAACATTGCGTACGGGACCGTGATCGACATGTACGATATGTTCAACGCGACGAACCGTTACCACGCAGGCGAGATCGGGCTCGTCGCAGAGTTCGATCACCCGACGGTCACCTGGAGCGTGCTGGCCAAGGTCGGCCTGGGCAACATGAAACAGCGTACGACGATCATCGGCCAGACCGCAGTGGCGGTCCCCCCCAGCTTCATCCCGGCGATCTCGTCCGGCGGATTGCTCGCGCGGAGCACGAACATGGGCGTCTACGAGCGGGACCAGTTCACCGTCTCGCCGGAGGTCCAGTTGTCTGCGGCATTCCACCTAAACGGCTGCGTCGACCTGCTTTGCGGATACTCCTTCATTTACTGGAACCACGTGGCGCAGGCCAGCGGGCAGATCGACGACGTGATCAACCCCTCCCCGCGGCTGGGTGATCCGCGCCCCGCTTTCCTCGACCGGGACTCTGACTTCTTCGTGCACGGCCTGAATTTCGGTATCCAGGTCATCTGGTAGGCGTGGTGCGACCAGGGGGCGTATCGCGTGGCGGCGACCGCAGACAGCCGGCCGGTGCGTCTGATGCACACGGGTTGCAGGTTCAATCCAGCAGCGAATCGGCCTCCTGTTCGGCGAGGATGCTATCGAGGGTTTCGGCGTAGTCGTGGCCGTCGGGTCGCAGGTAATCCAGCCACGGTTCTCCGCCGAAACCGCCGTCTTGGGCCGCCTCGGACTGGGCCATCAGCAGTTCCGTCGCCCGATACGCGTCGGCTGGAGTAGCGGCCATCAAGACCGTTGTCACCGATTCGCCTTCGCCTTCGGCTTCTCCGTGGGCCGGCCCGCAGGTGGCGCACATGACGTTGGGGAACAGGACGGACGGTGCGGCGACGATCCGGACGAGTTGCGTCGCGCCGGACACGCCCAGCCGCTGCACCTGCCGCGGATCCAGGAAGTCCAGCATCGTCGAGTGCGTGCTGGAACTGGAGGCGGTGCTCGCCAGCAACTTGGCGGAGGTCTGGTTCGCCTGGAGCTGAAGCGCCAGTGTCTGGGCCTGGGACCAGCCGCGCTGGATGGCGTACCACTGTCCGGTCCCCGCCGGGTTGGCGGTGGCCAGGACCGAATCTCGCGGCGTGGACGCACAGAAATCGAATATGGAAATGTACGCCGCCTTCCTGCCGCGCTCTCCGAAGTTCAGGTTCTGGCCGTTCACGTTCTGAGCCAGCACAACGGTCAACTCATTGGCGGCCGTGGCGGTGCCCAACGCGCCTCCGGAGACGATCCCATCGATCAGGAACTCCGGCTGCGTCTGCCGGATCTTGTATGTGCCGGGCGCGAGCTGGGTGAACTCATAGTAGCCGCGGGCGTCGGTCGTCGCCGTCATGTTGACCGCCGCACCCGTGCTGCTCACGCCGGAGAGGGTCATGATGATCCCGCACAACGGCGTCTCCACCGCCTCTTTGACGCCGTTGTTGTTCACGTCGATGTATGCGTAGCCCGACAGGCTGCTCGGGATATACTCCGACACGGTCACCGTCACCGTGGCGGTCGCCGTGGCGCCGCCCGGATCGGTGATCGTATAGGTGAACGTCTCGGTGCCCGAATAGTTGGCCGGGGGCGTGTATTGGATCTTCGTGCCGTTCTGGACGATCGCGACGGTCCCGCCAGCCGAGGGCGTGCCGACGGCGATGATCGTGAGCGTTTCGTTCTCATCGGGCGCCGAACTGTCGTTGGCCAGCACGTCGATCAGGGTGGCCGGGCCGTTCTTGAAGGCCGTGGCCGTGTCGTCGTTGGCCGTGGGTGGGTCGTTCGTGCCGGTGACGATCACCGTCACACTGGCCTGGGCCGTCCCGCCGTGGCCGTCGCTGATCGTGTACTGGAACAGCTCCGTGCCGAAGAAGTCCGCCGCCGGCGTATAGATGAGGCTCAGCTTGTCTTCCGCGATGGTGACCGTGCCGCCCCGGTTCGGGGTCGTGGTGCTGACGATTGTCAGCGTCTCCTGCTCATCCCCCTGCGTGCTGTCGTTAGCCAGCACGTCCAGCGTGTTGCCGACGCTATCCTCCATGACGGTGAACACGTCGTTGGTTGCCAGAGGCGGGTCGTTCACTTCCGTCACGGTCACGGTGACGGTGGCGGTGGATGTGCCGCCGTGCCCGTCGGTGATCGTGTAGGTGAAAGTCTCAATGCCGTAGAAATTCTCGGCCGGCGTGTAGAGCACGCTGTCTCTGGCGGCCGAGATGGTGACGGACCCGCCCGCCGACGGAATGCCAACGCTCACCACCTGCAGGGTCTCCCCCGTATCGGGTGCGATCAGGTCGTTGTCCAACACCCGCAGCACCACGTTGACCGCATCCTCGGCGACGACGAACGTATCATCCACGGCGGTCGGATCGTCGTTGGTCCCCGTCACCGTCACCGTGACGATCGCGGACTTCTCGCCGCTCCCGTCGCTGGCCGTGTAGGTGAAGGTCTCGATGCCGAAGAAGTCGGGGGCGGGCGTGTACAGGACCGTCTTCCCGTCGGCGGCGATAGTGACCGTGCCGCCCTGGCTGGGCGTCCCGACCGCTGTGATCGTCAGCGACCCGGTCGAACCAGGGTGGAACGCATCGTTGGCCAGTACGTCCAGGGAGGTGGCCGGACTGTCCTCGACCACGGTGAACGTATCGGGGTTGACATCGAAGGGGGGATGGATGGTCAGCGTGATCGAGCCGTACCCGATGTCGTCGCTGGAGACGGCCTGATCCAGGTCGTAGAGCAACACGTCGTGGTCGGGCAGCACATCAGCCGGGTCGGCCGTGAAGGTCGCGATCCCCGCTCCGATCGCCTTCATCGGCAGGCTCCACACCAGGAACTCGCCGCCGCCCAGCCGCTTGAGATTGGACAACGCACCCGCCTCGTCGATCAGGCCGGCGGTGGCCAGGCTGCCGGCC
Source organism: Planctomycetota bacterium (assembly GCA_052034005.1). Lineage (GTDB taxonomy): Bacteria > Planctomycetota > Planctomycetia > Pirellulales > Pirellulaceae > JAAYDI01. The sequence goes on from JBPOJB010000023.1 coordinate 132,040, forward strand.
TGGCCGTTGGGATACGCGGTCTCGTTGAACTGCAGCACGCCGTTGACGCTCACCAACAGTCCGTTGTAGACCACGTCCAGGAACGCGCCGAAGACACCGTGGGGCTCATCGCGCAGGTCCTGGACGTACACTTTCAACAGGAACTCGTCCCCCACATCGACCGACGTGATCGGCGTCCCGCTGGTATCGGTCACTTCCAGGCGGAAGACCACCATCACGTCCGAAGACACCTCCACGCTCAGATCCTGCTGGCGCGTGTTCCCTGCCGCGTCGGTCATCACGATCGCAAACGACTGGAGGCCCAGTTGGGTGCCGGTCGGAGTCCAGGTCAAGACGCCGGTGGCGGGCGTGATCGACGCGCCGGCCGGCGCGTTGATCAGCGTGTAGGTCGCGCCGGTCGCGCCCTCCTCGGGATTCTGAGCGTCGTACGTCAGTTGGACCCCGACGGTGGCCGTGGTGGGCGGTGTCGAGGTGAAGTCGCCCGGGGGCGTCCGGTCAAGCGTCACGTTCAGCGGCGTCGAGGCCTCGCTCTCCAGGCCGTTGACCACCTGCGTGGCATGCACCGCATAGGTCCCATCCGCGAAGCTCGCCAGGCCGGACGTCGTAATCGAAACGGTCGCCCCGCTGGCTGTGGCTTGACCCAGCAGCGTGCTGCCGTGATACAACCGCACTTGGGCCCCGCTGGCCACCCCGACGATGTCAAATGTCAAGTCGCTCAGCCTCGTGAGGTCGTCCGTGCTGGAATAGCCCGAATCGCTGGCCGCCACCAGGTCCACCGCCGACGGCGCGGCCGGCAGCACGGCAATCGACACCCGTTGGGAGTCGTAGGTGTCGGCCGTGTCCGTCGCGCCGGCCGCCCTGACCCGCACCAGCAGCTCCATCGTGCCCACGTAGCCCACGGGCGGCGTGACCGTCACAACCCCGGTTTGGGCGTCCACCGAGAAGCTGTAGTTGACCGTGCCTTGCTTGACCCCGCTGAAGACAACCGGGTCGCCTTCCACGTCGATCGCCGAGAGCGCAAACGTCGCCGGCGTGTTGGTCGTCGTGCTGATCGGCGGGATGTCCGCCAGGTACGGCCCGCCGTTGTAGGGATCCGGCGTCACCGTGACGTGGAATACCTCCACATACTGATGCCCGTCCGAATCCGTGACGGTCACCGTAATGTCGGCTTCACCCGCAGCGCCTTCCAGCGCTTTGAGCCTCAGCATGCCGTTCTCGATGTCTTGGAAGATCGTCACAGACTGGATGTTGATCGGCACGGTCGGGCGATTGCTGCTGTCGGTCGCCGTGGCGGTGATCCCGTCACGCGTGTAGTTCCCCTCGACCAACTGGCCGAAATACGAATGGTTGAAATCGAGATATCGGGTGGGTACGTCGGTGATGAAGACCTGCGAGTTGTTCGTGTCGTCCCCCGCCTTGGCCCACGACAGGGCGCCCGCCGTGTTGTGCTGGAGGTCCGGATGGAAATGGTCGTCGAAATTGCCCAGCGAGGAGCCGCCGGCGCCCGTGCCGGTCGGATCTCCAAACTGCATCATGAAATCGTCGATCACTCGGTGGACCGTGATGCTCGGATCGTTGTTCGCCGCGTCGTAGAACCCGGACTGAGCCAACGTGATGAACCGCCCCGTCGCCCTGGGTACCTCGCTCTCAAAGAGATAGAACACCATGTCGCCCCAGCCCTGCACCGTGATCCGCGCACTGCGACTGCCCGTCAGGATGCTCGCGGTGACCAGCGACGGATTGCTGCTGACCACCGTATAGGTCAGCGGGCCCCCGTTCGGATCGTAGCCGTCGAGCCCGATGTGCAGCGGTGAACCGCTATAGAGCGTCGTGTCCGGAATCGGCGCAATGAACGGATTGACCGATGTCGGAATGGCCACCCCGGCACGCGCCGACAGCGTCGCAAGCGACAGGACACCCGTCTCGCGCGTGTGGTCCGGGAACTCCCAGGTCGGGAACGATGTGATGTTCTCGGCGATGCCTACCGCGTTCAACGTGCGGTTGGGGTTCGTCACCTCGATCGAGGGCAGGAAATCCGCCCCGTCCTCGAACAGCGCCCGCTGCTCGTTGCAGGCCGGGCACCACACGGCCGTATAAAGCTTCACGCCGGCCGCCGTCAACGCTTTGGCAAAGGCCACCAGATCGTCGGCCGGAGCACTCTCCCCCTCAGCACCCGACTCCCACGATGGATCCGACGTGGACGGCGCGACGACGCCCGGGGTCCCATCCACCAACGGGTCCCACGGGAGACTGGGGTCCAGCCCCACGTCGCTCGAGAGCATCAGGCGCCCCTCAAGCGACTCGAACCGGAAAGGCGAACGACTCGACAACCGCCCCGCCTCACGGGGGGCCGCCAACAGCAGGTGGCGCGCGCGGCTCTTGGAACGACGTAACCGGACCTTTGACTGTCTCATCGCTGTGTTCTGTTCCGCAATAGAAACTTCAGAAGTGATACTCGCCTTCCAGGATAAACCAGACCGGCGGACGTGTCAGCAAAAACGTCGCGTTACCTCAACGCCCTGTTGACTCTCCGCATCGTCGGCCGCCACTGCCAATGCCCGATCCGGCCACCTAGGGGCCCTCTATGGGTGCAGCCAGGAATCAGCAATCGGCGTACCGCTTGAAAACCACTACCTCGAAAGAACTGTCTCTCCGGCTAGGCCGTGATTGGGTTTCGGCGACCGGCAGGCTCCCGCGGGGGGTACGACCGTTGGCGGGTGGCCGTGGCCGTTCCTTGTGCGACTCTGCTCTTCGGCTTCGGGGGTCGATGTGCGGTGGATCAGCGGAGGTGAACCGCGGTCGCAGGCCCGCGTAATGGAGAGTATAGTGCGTAGAGGCCTGGCGCGCTGGGGCGCGTGCCCGGCGCGAGGCGGCGGTTGCCCGCGATGGGCGAGGGTGGCCGGGACAGCGACGGCGAATCAGAGGGACGGGCGTCATGCGTGACCCGTTTCAGTGGGGCATTGGGATCGGGCGATGGGGCGGCTTGGCCGTCCGGCTGCATGTTCTGTTTCTCGCGTTTGCCGCGGCGACGCTTTACTATTATTGGCCCGGTGCGGCGGAAGTGGGTGGGCGCGATCTATCCTGGATTGTGCTGGTGGCGATGCTGCTCCTGTTCGCGAGCGTGTTGGTCCACGAGTTAGCCCATGCGTTAGTGGCCCGGCGTTTCCGCGCGGCGCCGGACACGATCACCCTGGGTCCGCTGGGAGGTCTGACGGCATGGCGGTCCTTGGCGGATCCGCGTGCTGAGTTGGCGCTGCTCGCCGTCGGCCCGCTGGCCAACCTGGCGCTGGCTCTGGCGCTGGCCGTGGTCGTGTTGGCGGTGCAGCCTGACCAGGATCTCGGATCGCTGTTCAATCCGTTAGCGCCGGCATTGCCCGCATGGCCGTCGCAATGGCCGGTGGCCATGGTGACGGTCGCGTTGTGGATCAACTGGTTGCTGTTCCTGATCAACATCCTGCCGGCGCACCCATTTGATGGTGCGCGGATTCTGCGCGGCCTGTTGCGGCTGACCTATCCGGCCTGGAGTGCGCAGCGCGTGGCGGAAGTGATTGCCGCCGTAGCCGTGGGGCTCTCCGTGGCATTTGCCGCGCTCAGTGCGGTGTTGGCCAAGCACGCGACCGGCACCGTCGGGCCCCCCGCCTTCCCCATCTGGTCGGTGTTGCTGTTGCTGGCAATTGTGTTGCTCGTCAGTGCGCGGCGCGAGCTGCTGGATATCGACCGGCGTTTGGTGACCGGGACGCCGGCGCGGGTCGGCGACGAGGCGGGCCTCGAGTTGGACACGGTGTCCACGGCGCGGGCCGCGCGGCTGCCCGGGCCGCCGCCTCCCGCGGGTCCGGCCTGGGGCCTGGAGGACTCGTCGGCGGGCCAGCGCGCGGATCTGGATGAAATCGAGGCGGAAGAGGAGCGGCAGGTTGACGGGATCTTGTCGAGACTCCATGCTCACGGCATGGACAGCCTGACGGCCGCCGAGCGCAGGTTGCTGGATCGCGTCAGTGCCCGCTACCGAAGTCGCCTGGGCAAGCGATCGTGACGGCCGTGAAATGAGCGACCGGGACCATGCCAGACCTCATCGCGCAAGGTGCGGATCCCCGACACCGCTGGCGGCGCACGCTGATCGCCCATCTGCCGATCGTCCTGGGGCGCGCCGGTGGTGGGAGCTGGGACGTGCCCTGGGATACACAGATCTCGCGCCGCCATGCGCTGTTGGTCTGGAACAACGAGTTCCTGCAGGTGACGCGGCTCGAGACGGCGCGCAACCCGGTGTTCTTCCGCGGCCGGCAGCAGCAGGCGTTCCCCGTCCACACGGGCGAGCATTTCGTGATCGGCGGCACGACCTTCTCGATCTCCGATGAACGGGTGGCCGTGAGCGCCGATTCGCCTCCCGCGGCCAGCGAGCAGGCCTTCAGCTCGGCGTTCCTGCAGAGCGTCGCCTATCGCAACGCGGACCAGCGGATCGAGGTGCTCAGCCGGCTCCCGGAAGTCATCTCCGGCGCGACCAACGACCAGGAGCTGTTCGTGCGGCTGATCGGTCTGCTGTTGACCGGGATCGCGCGGGCGACGGCGGCGGCCATTGTCGCGGTGCGCGGCGGTGAACCGGGCGAGTCGACGATCGAGATTCTGCACTGGGACCGGCGCAGCGAGCACCGGGGGCCGTTCTCGCCCAGCGCCCGGCTGATCCGCAACGCGGTGGAGAGCGGCAAGAGCGTGGTCAGCATCTGGAATCGGGCGCGTCCGCAGACCACCGCCACGTTCACCGACCAGGACGACTTGGATTGGGCGTTCTGCACGCCCGTGTTGGGCGAGGCGTGTCCGGGCTGGGCCATCTACCTGACCGGCCGTTTCGATCCGCAGACGCGCATGGCGGCCTCCAATCGCGGCGCGGAGGAGCTTCAGGACGAATTGAAATTCACCGAGCTGGCGGCCACGACGTTGCACAACCTGCGCGAGGTGCGGCTGCTGGAACACCGCAGTTCGTCGCTCCGCCCGTTCTTCTCACCGATCGTCCTGGAAGCGTTGGCCGGACAGGATCCCGACGAGGTCCTGGCGCCGCGCGAGGCCCTGGTTTCCGTGCTGTTCTGCGACCTCCGCGGTTTCTCGTTGCGGAGCGAGCTGGACGCGGGCGACCTGCGCGGCCTGCTCAACCGCGTGAGCCGGGCCCTGGGCGTCATGACGCGCTGCATTCTGGCCGAGGGCGGAGTGGTCGGGGACTTCCACGGAGACGCCGCCATGGGGTTCTGGGGCTGGCCGATCGAACAGCCGGATTCGGTGGAGCGCGCCTGCCGGGCGGCGTTGAACATCCGGGCCGCGTTCGATGAGGTCTCACAGCGCGACGAGCATCCGCTGACCGATTTCCGCGTGGGGATCGGCGTGGCCACCGGCCCGGCCGTGGCCGGCAAGATCGGCACGGTGGACCAGGTCAAGGTCACGGTGTTCGGACCGGTCGTGAACCTGGCTGCGCGGCTCGAGACGATGACCAAAGTGCTCCGCGCACCGCTGCTGATCGACGATCAGACGGCGGCCTATGTGCGGGCCCGGATGTCGCCCGCCATGGCGCGCGTCCGGCGCGTGGCCCGAGTGCGTCCTTACGGGATGAAGACCGCGGTCGAGGTGAGCGAGCTGCTACCGCCGGCGTCCGCCTTTCCGCAGCTGACCGACGCGCATATCGCCGCCTACGAACGGGCACTCGACGCGCTCCAAGCCCGGGACTGGGAAGCCGCCTTCCAATGGCTGCATCAGGTGCCCGCCGAAGACCGCGTCAAAGACTACCTGACGGTGTTCATTGCCCAGCACAACCGCATGCCGCCGCCCAATTGGGACGGCGTCATCCCGATCGGCTCGAAATGAGCCGGCCTCAATGGCCCTCACGATTCTGCCGCTCCAGGATCGTCGCCAGGTGCGCCGCCACCGAGCCCGGCAGGACTTGAAGGTTGTAGCCGCCCTCCAACATGCTCACCACGCGACCCGCCGCATACTGGTCCGCCACGTCGAGCGTCCGTGCGGTCAACTCCGCGAAATCCTCATCCTCCAGGCCCAAGGCCCCCACCGGATCCTCCGCGTGCGCGTCGAACCCGGCGCTGATCAAGACCAGCTGCGGACGTATCCGGTCCGCCAGGGCGGCCAGCGCCTGAGCGAATCGTGCATGGTACTCCTTGCGCGGCGTGCCGAACCGGATGGGGAGGTTGCGCGTCGTGCCCAGCCCCGGGCCGCCGCCCGTCTCGTCTTCCGCACCCGTGCCCGGGTAGAACGGCCAACGGTGGATGGAGAGGAACCCGACACGTTCGTCCTCCCAGAACGTGGCCTGGGTACCGTTGCCGTGGTGCACGTCCCAATCGACGATCAGCACGCGGTCCAGCGCCAGTTCCACCGTGGCGACCCGGGCCGCAATGGCCACATTGTTGAACAGGCAGAACCCCATGGCGGACCGTTCCAGCGCGTGATGCCCCGGCGGGCGCACCAGGCACAGCGCCTGGCGGTCCTCGCCTCGCACGATCCGCCGCACCGCGTCCACCACGGCGCCGGCCGCCGAAAGCGCCACCTGAAACGAGTCGCGGCTGACCACGGTGTCCGACTCCAGGTACCCGCCGCCGCGCGCACTGAACCGCTCCACACTCTCCACGTAGGCCCGATGGTGGACGCGCTCGAGCGCCACGCGGTCGACCGGTTCCCAGGCCGGCCGGCCGCACCGCCGGTCCAGCCCCTCCGCCTCCAGACGTGCGGTAATGCTCCGGAGCCGGGCCGCACATTCCGGATGGGCCCCCGTCTCGTGGCTCAGGAAGATCGGATCGTCGTAAAGGAGTGTCATCACACCGAGCATACGCATGCGGGTGGCCCTCTGTCAAACGCCGCGACAGCGGACCCCGCACCCCGCTTGGGAGTGGCCAGACGCCAAGTTGACAATCAATGCGCCTCACGAGTAGTCTAGAAGTAGCCTCGACGAGGGAACAAATCGAGTTGCCGCAATCTGCATGTCAGCTCAAGCGCGCGCGCCCGGTGTGCTGTTCTGCCTGGAACCCAGGGCGAAGATGATCCGAGGGAGACGCAGTCCATGTTGATCTATGGCCGCCCGTTCCGCTTGTTCGGCACCGTCCGGTCGGCGCTGTGCGTATTGATCGGTTGTCTCTGTGTGGCCGGGTTGGCCCGGCTGGCCGTCGCCCAGGAGCCGCCATCGTACACCTGGGATACGGTCGGTGAGGATTACGCCGACCGCATCAAGGTGAACACCAAGGAGGCCGAGAAGAACAGCATCATCATGGGCCGCGGGGCCGCCGGGGGCAGCCTGGTGGCGCTGGACAACTGGTACACGCAGTATCTGTTCCCGTCGATGGCCGTCGCGGAGAACTTCGGCGACATGGCGCAGAAGCGGTTGTCACTGGCCACGGACTTGGAACGGACCACCGAACCGAACCTGCATCAGCATCTGGTCGACCTCGCTTACAACGAGGCGGTCAAGCGCGTGACGGGCAACTACCATCCGTTTGTCCGTTACAACGCGATGCTGATCATCGGAAACCTGAATCAAACGGAGAAGGTGAACCTGGGCGGCGTCATTTATCCGCCGGTCCGCCTGCCCCGCGCGCTGGACTTCCTGATCGATCAACTGAGAGAGCCGGATCAGGACCTGGAAATCCAGGTGGGCGCGCTGATCGGAATCTGGCGGCACCTGAACCTGGTGCGTGTACGGCCCTCCGATCAACCGATCCCGGAGGCGCGGCGGGCGGAAATCGCGTCGCTGGCCAGGACCATCCTCGAAGAGAAGACTGCGTCGGAGGACGCTTCTTCGTCGCAGCACACCTGGTTGCGCCGCCGCGCGGCCGACGTATTGAGCGTCCTGGGTGAGGTGGGTGCCAACCGCGAGAACTTCGACAGTCTCGTCCGGGTTGTGGCCGATGCCGAGGAGCCGCTCTCACTGCGCTGCACGGCCGCCGAGGCGCTGGGGAACCTGGTGTACACCGACGTGACCGGCATCGATGCGGTAGCCACGGCTCGACAACTCGGCGCATTGGCCGCTTTCGCCTGCCGCACGGAAGACAAGCGCGCCAAGGACGAGCAGAAGGCACTGGAGGAAGAACTGATGCGGACCGTCCGCGGCGGCTACGGCGGCATGCCCGGCAGCGGCTTGGGCGGGTACACGGGCCCGGCGACCGGCAGCAGTGGCGGTCCGCGGCGGAGGCCGGGCTCGGCCGGGGCAGGCAGCGGCAGCGCGTCAGGCGCTGGTATGAGCATGCCCGGCAGCCTGGGCGGTGAAGGAAGCACGATGCCGGGTGGCAGCTTTTTCGGGTCCGGCAGCGGCTATGGCATGGGCAGAGCCTTCGGCGCCGGCGGTGACTCGGATGAGATGAAAGAACTGATCGAGCAGACGCGTCGGCGACTGAAGTACCCGTTGGCGTGCACGCTTCAGGGCGTCCGAGGGACCGAGCAGAAAACGGCGGCGGGAGCGGCCCCGACGCTCGGTGCGATCGGGAGCCTGGCGGCCGACGACCAACAGAAGGCGGAGATCTTGAAGATCGTCGCGGCCCTCGACGCGATCGTGAAGGCGAGCGACTCGCAGAAGAACGGGCTGGCCAAGATGCTCGACGAGGTGCGAGACAAAACGCGCGATCTGGAAAAACTTCTGCCCAACGTCGTGCCCGCGGCGGAACAGTCGGCGGACGATGATGACCTGCCCGGCACGGTGGCCACGCCGGACGCGGAGGCGCACGCGGAGCAGGCGCAGCCGGCCGACGCCAGCGATCCCGCGAAGAAGGCCGGGTAGAGCCAGCACCCGTGTCGCCGTATGCCTGACAGGGAACCGCTACCCGACGCCTGGTCTCTCGAATCCGAGACCGCCGGCGCGTCGTCGCCGGAGTCCCACGCGGCGCAATTGGCCCAACAGGCCCGCAATCGTCCGCCCCCGACCACCGGCAACGGACCAGCTCAACCGATCCGCATCGTGGGCATCTGCGGCGCTGGCATCATGGGGACCGGCATCGCGATCGCCAACGCGAGCCGAGGGATCCGAGTCAAGCTCTGCGACACCTCGACCAACGCGCTGCACAAGGCACGCGACCTGTTGCGCCGCGCGGCGCGCGACAGGGCGATCCCCGGAGCGCTGGACGACCACGTCGAACTGTGCCAGGACCACGACAGGCTGGCCGACTGCGACCTGCTGATCGAATCCGTCTCGGAGAACCGCGAGCTGAAACGAGAGGTTTTCCGGCAGCTTGCGCCGCACCTTCCTGCACATGCGCTGTTCGCGACCAACACATCGACCATCCGCTTGTCGGACCTGGTCGAATCCGTGCCCGACCCGAGTCGCTTCTGCGGGCTGCACTTTTGTAACCCGGTCACCCAGCGACCGTTGGTGGAAATGGTGCGTGCCCAGCAGACGAGCGAGGCGACGATCGCCACGCTGGCCGACTACGTCATCCAGCTCGACAAGCTGCCGATCGTGGTCCGCGACAACCCGGGGTTCCTCGTCAATCGGTTGCTCCTGCCCTACCTGAACGAGGCGCTCCAGATGCTGTGTCAGGGTGTCGAGATCACGCGGATCGACCGCATCGGCCGGGCGTTCGGCATGGAGTGCGGGCCGTTCGAGATGCTCGACATGATCGGCGTAGATACGGCGACCCAGGCCGGGCGCATGTTATGGGAGGCGTTTCCAGACCGGATCGTGCCGACGCCCCTCTTGCCGCGACTGGTGAAGCTGGGCCGCTTGGGCCGCAAGACGGGGTGCGGCTTCTACCGCTACCCGAGCCACGACGGTCCGGGCCGGCCCGACCCGGAACTGGCCCGGATCCTGGCACCCTACGTTCGGCCGGCCGATGCGCCGCGCGACGCGGAGATCGTAGCGCGTCTGATTCTACCCATGCTGTTGGAAGCCACACGGGCGCTCGACGAGGGGGTGGTCCGCGAGCCCCGCGATGTCGACCTGGGGGTGCTTTACGGGCTCGCGTTCCCGCGGGCGCGCGGCGGGCTGCTATACTGGGCGGACCAGGTCGGCGCGGCCAAGGTTCTGGAGCTGCTCGGGCCTTTGCAGGGCTTGGGGCATCGCATGCGGCCGACGCCCTTGCTGCAGAGGCTGGCCGCCGCCGGCGGTCGGTTCTACCGATAGGGACGGGGATGAGCCGCCCGTGTATCGACCGCGCCGCACGGCGGGGCGTCCGTCCCGGGGGGAGGGCTCCATGACGCGCACGTTCTGGGCGAGGCTGGTCGCGCGGACGTTATTCCTGCCGACGCTGGGCTGGAACTGCCTGCTCGGCCGCGTCCTCCGCGTCCGGCACTGGTGGGACCAGATTGACGATTTCGTGTGGATGGGCGCGATGCCCTGGGCGCGCGACGTCCCGGCCCTGCAGCGTTTGGGCGTGGGCGCGGTCGTCAACACCTGTGAGGAGTACGCCGGGCCCGTGGCGGCCTACGGCGACGCGGGCATCGAGCAGTTGCGGATTCCCACGATCGACTTCACCTCCCCCGCGTTGGAAGACGTGGTGCGCGCCGTGACGTTCATGCAGCAGCAAATCCGCCTGGGCCGGCGCGTCTACGTACACTGCAAAGCCGGCCGGGCCCGCAGCGGAACGGTCGTCTTGTGCTGGCTGATCGCCGCCAGGGGCCTCACTCCGGAACAGGCACAAGACCAGATCCTGCAGCGACGTCCGCACGCCTATCGGTTCCTGGCCCGCCGCACGGTCGTGCGCCAGTACTGGGAGATGCAGCACGGCGGTCGACCAGGTCATGGTCGCGCCACCCGGCCGCGCTGAAAGATCCGCTGGACATGCTCCAGCGCCACACCCAGCTGATCGATCTCTTCGAGCGTGTTGTAGAAGTAGAAGCTGGCACGGCTGCTCGCGGCCACTCCGAGTCGCTTGTGAAGCGGCATCGTGCAATGGTGCCCGGCCCGGATCGCGATCCCGTGCTGATCCATCACCTGGGCCACATCGTGGGCGTGGATGCCGCGCACGACGAAGCTGACGATCCCCGCCTTCTGGTGCACTGCAGGGCCCAGCAACCGCACACCGTCGATCGCCCCCAGGACCTCGTGAGCGCGCCGCGTCAGGATCGACTCGTAGCGCTCGATGTTGTCCATGCCTACCTGGTCCAGGTACTTGATGGCCGCCGCCAGTCCCAAGGCGGGCACAATGGGCGGTGTTCCCGCTTCAAACTTGGCGGGCAACTCAGCCGGCTCGAACCCGTCGAGCGTCACGCGTCGGATCATGCTGCCGCCGCCCAGGAAGGGCGGCATGGCATCGAGCAGCGTCTCCCGCCCGTAAAGCACTCCGACACCGGAGGGCCCAAGCATTTTGTGACCGCTCAGCGCGACGAAGTCGGCGCCGAGCGCCTGCACGTCCGTGACCGAGTGCGGCACGCTCTGAGCGGCGTCGATCAGGGCCAGTGCGCCGGCCGCGTGGGCCCGCGCCACGATCTCCGACACCGGGTTGATCGTCCCAAGCACATTCGAGACCGCCGTGAACGCCACTAGCCGCGTGCGCGGTCCGAGCAGCCGATCGAGCGCGTCCAGGACCAGCAGTCCATCGTCGGTGATGGGGAGGAAGCGCAGCGTGCACCCCTTCCGCTCGGCCAGTTGTTGCCACGGCACGATGTTGGAATGGTGATCCATCTCGGTCAGGATGATCTCGTCGCCCGGGCCGACATGCTGATCGCCCCAACTGCGGGCCACCAGATTGATCGCCGCCGTGGCGCCGGTCGTGAATACCACCTCATGCCGCTCGCGCGCATGAATGAACCGCTGGACCGACGCGCGCGCATCCTCGTACATGTCGGTACTCTGCTCGCTGAGCCAGTGGATGCCGCGATGCACGTTGGCGTAGTGTTGCTCGTACGCCTCGACGAGCGCCGCGATCACTTGCCGCGGGCGTTGGGCCGTGGCGGCGTTGTCGAGATACACCAGCCGCTTGTCGCCGTGGACCACGGTCGCCAGGATGGGGAAGTCTGCGCGGAGCCGCGCCGGATCCAGGGGAAGCATGTCGCAGGTGGCCACTAGGCGCGATCCTCCGGTAGTGTCGGCAGCGCGGCGGGCGCCGAACCGGGTGCGCTTTGCGCGCCGGCCGGCTGATCCGAGGATCCGACGGGCGAATGGACCGCCGCCTGCACGACGCGCCAGGATAAGAGACAGCACTTCTGGCGGTTCGGCGTGAGCCGGGCCCCGAACAGCGCCAACATGTCCTGTGCGCTGAACTGCTTGAGTTCGTCGACCGTCAGCCCCTCGATCCGCTCCATCAACATCGAGGCCGACGCCTGACTGATGCAGCAGCCGTCGCCGTCAAACCAGGCGGACCGGATGCGGCGCTGGTCGTCGAGCTGCAGCTCGACACGGATCACGTCGCCGCACAGCGGGTTGTCGTCTTCGTGCGCGTGCGTGGCCGCCGGGCAGTGCCCGCGATGGTAGGGATCCTCGTAATGATCGAGAATGTGCTCCTGGTACAATTCTTGTTCGTTGTCAGCTGGCATGGTTGAGCGTCGTTGGGAGTGGCTGGCAGCCTGGCCGAACGCCGAGCGGATCGCCACTCGACTTGCTGTAAGTGTATGACCGGTGTGGCGGGCCGACAACCGGTCCGACCCCGCCCGCCGCCTCGTCAGCGTTCGCGCCATAGCATGGCGTCCGCGATCCCCAGCTGCTGTTGAACGGGACGGATCGCCGCGTGGAACCGCTGGGCGTCCGTCGGATAGCCGGCCGTGGGCCGCAGGCCGGGGACCCGCGCCAACCAGAACTCGTTGAAGGCTCGCATGGCCAGCTCGCGCACGTACTTCGCGGTCATCGACGCCAAGGCGGCCGGTACGAACCGTTCGCCCCGGGCGGTGAACCGCGCCTCCACACGCCGCCCCGCCGAGTCCCACCGGTAGGCGCTCGCCGCGCGCGACTCCTCGCACACCTCCACCCACGGCGCGGCAAACACATGCTGCAACAACGCGCCGTAGCGGTTCCGGCCCCCGTGCTTGTCACATTGCACCAGGATCGCCTGGTCCTCCAGCCCCGCCAGCAGGTCCCGGACCAGCTCCAGCGTCCAGAGCGAGAGGGCCGTCCCCTTGCTGTGACATTCGGCGACCCGCGCGTTGAACTCGGCCGGGAAGACCACACGCGCGCGCAGGCCGACCAGCTGCCCACCCGCCGCGCCCAGCGCCGCGGCCAGCCGCGCGCGGGCCGCGGCAATCGCGCCGGCCGGGGCGTCGACCGGCAAGTCGGCATCGTAGGCCGCGTGCCACGGCAGGTCGGCCAGCGCCGCCAGGTGCTGTGGATCCAGCCAACCCAACAGGGCGCGCCAGCTCGCACCGCAACTGGCCGGCGCGTCGCTGCACCCCAGCGCCGCGAGAACGCCGCGTTCGATCGATGCCAGTCGACCGCCCGGCGTATAGAGCCGCTTGGAATCGCCAATCAGCCCGTCCGCGCCGGCACGCAGCGCGGCGAGCTGGTCGAGCAGCGCGTCCAGCGGCCGGTCGCCCCCGACGCGCCAGACCGTCGCCGCCACGACCAGCGGGCCCAGGTTCGGACCGTATCCGGCTTCATCGGTCCCGATCACGCACGCCATGGGCCGTCGCCTGCCGAGCGGATGACTATTCGAACACCATCAGCGCGAACCCCTCGCCACGCGGTATCACGGACGCGGGCTTCGTGAAAGACTGAATGCCCACTCGCGGCACGATCCGCTGAGCTCCCACCGCCCAGACGTCGCGCCGCTGCGGCGGCGCGTCGACCAGCTCCACCAGCGGGATCGCCGCCTCCACCACCCACTGCTCCGCGTCCGCATCGCAAGCCACGTACCAGACAGGGTCCCAGTGCGTGTCGCCGACACACGCCTCGCCGGTCCAGCCGCGATAGTCGAAGGTCAGGCGATAGTAGGTCGTGTAGTCGCGATCCAGGTCGATCAGCAGGTCGATGCGGTCCCGGTCATCCAGGGGCGGGTCGCGCGGCCGCGGGCCGGACGACGTCGGATACTGCGCGCCGGGCGCCTTGCGGCAACTGGCCGCCAGGTAGAAGAACTCGTCGTCATAGGCGAGCATCATGGTGGCGGGCCAGGTCGCATCGTCATGCTGATCGCTCGACAACTCCAGCCGCTCCGCCCGCTCCCACATGGCATCCTCCAGACGCCCGTCCAGCTCCGGCGGCGATACGGCCCGCACGCACCGGTAGACCGGCTTGGGCGACGGGCCCCGCCCATGGGCAAACCACAACTCGGCCTGCGCGCAACGGCCCCAATCGGTCGCGGCCGAACCGGCGCCCAGGCGGTGGTAGAACCGCTCCGCGTCGCGCGGCAGCCCTTTGGTCCGATACGCCGCCGCCGTCGGGAACTGCAGCGAGGGCTCGGCAAACAGCGCCGGCCGCCCGCGCTGCACCCAGGTCGCGAACTCCACCGCGCGCGCCGCGCGGTCCACCGCCATCGACGCGGGACCCGGGACTGCCTGCGCGTTGAACGGCACGAACCCGGCGCCCTCCGCGCCGGCCAACACCGGCCCCGGGACCGGCTGCAACAAGCCCGCCGGCTGCACGCCGCCGCTCGGCGATGCACGCGGGGGCTCTCCCACCGCGATCTGTGTGGTGGCCTGCGTCTGCCGGCGCAACTGCCAACCTATCTCGCCACTGGCATAGTGCTGGATCAGCCAGGTCAGGGCGGTGTCGGACAGGGCATGGTCGGGATACCGCGACACGAGCTGCTCGAGCGATTGGGCCGCCAACTCCACCTGTCCGGCCGCCAGGTACCGCTGCGCCAACTGGTAGAGCAACTGGCCCGCGCTGGCGGCGCTGAGCGACTTGGTCAGGTCCTGGACCTGCGCCAGCCAACCGGCCGGCTGTGCCGCGGGGCCGGTCGTGGCGAGGAAGATCTGCTCGATATTGCGGCGCTTCTGGGCCGCCCGCGTCAAGGCCTCCAGGTCCTGGAGCCCGCCCGCGCTGAGCGCGCGCCGCGCATCGCCGCCCGCCGGCGTGTAAATCCCGCTGAAAATGTCCCGCCGCCCCGCCGCCTGCGGCAACCGGTCCACCAGCAGGCGGAACCCTACGGTCGTCGGCAGCGGCTGATAGTTCAGCCGCACCAGCCCGTATCCTTCCTGAGCCTGGTCGGCCAGCGAGCAGCCCACGCGCGGGATGAGCTGCGTCGTGGTCAACGTCACCGTCGGCTGGTCATCCTCCGCCACCGTGCTGAACACCTTCTTGACGGACCAGGGCTGCAGGCCGGCGATCGACAGCTGGTCCGGGTACGCGCCGCTGTCAGCCGCGCTGCGCGCCGCCGACAGGACGATCTGGTTGACAATGTGCGACAATGGATTGTCACCTCGAGGGCTGGCCGCCTCGGTGACAATCACATCCGGACGCCACTGGCGGATCCGCCGCACCACGAGTTCCTCGAGCCGCTGGATCGAGTGCCCCGCCTGCCACTGATCCCACAGGCCGATCAACTTGTCGGGACCGAGTTGGAGCCCTTCTTGGCGCAGCGGGAACTGCCAGGCGTGATCGACGGCACAGCCGCCCACCGCGGAGATCGCGCCGCGCGACGCGTCCTCGGCCGACGCGTCGACACGCGGCGGGCACTCCAGGTCCCGGCGGTTCAGGATCTCCACAGCGCTCAGATACCCTTCCTGCCCGGACGCCCAGGCGAACAGCTCCATCGGGATCCGGCTCGCCTCGCTGTAGATCCCCAGCAGTGCGGCACGTTCGCCGCCGCTCCGCAACGGCCGCCAAGACGCGCCGCCGTCGCGCGTGCCCAGGATCGTCCCCAACGCGCCCACCGCCCAGCCTCGCTGCGCGTCCACAAACGTCATGGCGCGGAGCGGCAGGTGCTGGCCCGTGCGCTGCAACTCCCAGGTGCGTCCGCCATCGCCCGAATGGAACACGCCGCTGCCCGGCGCGCCCGCCACCCAGAGATGGTCGCCCCATGCCGCCAGCGCCCGGAAATCGAACAGCGCCTCCACGCCCTCCGGCAACGCGCCCGGTGGCACCCGCCACGTGACACCACCGTCCGCCGTGCCCAGCACCAGGCCGCCGTCACCGACCAGCCAGCCATGCACGTCGTCCAACATCCGAACCGCACGCAACGGGCGACCTTGCAGACCCTCGACCGGCACCGCGGCCAGATCGGGCACACCGACCCGGGCCAGCTGGGCGTTGAGCCCGACCACCAGCCCGCGCTCGAAATCCCGGAAATCCGCCCCCGTCCAACGGCCGGGCACCGCGGCGGGCAACGTCGACCAACTCAGGCCCCCGTCCTCCGTGCAGAAAAGGCCCGCCGGATATAAGGCCGACGACTGGCCGACCGCCCAGCCTCGCTTGAGTGTCAGGAACTGCACATGCTTGAGCGCCGGCAACGTCAGGCCCGGGACCAGCGACCAGGTGCGGCCACCGTCCTGGGTCCGTAACACCACGCAACTGGTCTGATGCGTGTACGGGTGGACCCGCCCGCCAACAACCCAGCCCACCTGAGAATCAAGAAAATGCACCGACTCCAGCCGGCAGGTCTCCGGCACGCGCTGCAACTGCCACTGACGACCTCCATCCTCCGTGTGCAGGATCACGCCCCGGTCGCCGACTGCCCACCCCTGGTCGGAATCGACGAACCAGACGTCCGTCAACTCCGCATCCCGAAGCATCTCCGGCAGAACACACGGCCGCTCGGCCTGGCCCGCCCACAACCCGGCGAGCCCGGCGGAGAACACCATCAGTGCTAGCACGCACACGGCGCCACGTCGTCCGTGACTTCGCATCACCAAGCCCTCCTGGAAGCGGCTCACGCCAATCAGCTGGCCTGATTGTAGCGCATCGGCGCCCGGGGACCAAGATCAAGCGGGTCGATCGTCGCATCGTCGCGTCGTCGCGGGGGTGTCGGGAACTGCTGTTGCCGCGCGCGCCGGTCTGGCCTAGACTCCCGCGACCCTTAGGGGCGGTGCCGACGAACCCTACACTCTGACCGCTGCCCGGCCGAACCCGAGGGGAGGGTACCCGGATAAGGAGAGGGACCAGCGTGGACGTGTCGATTGTCATTCCGGTGTACAACGAGCGGGAAAACATCCCCTTGCTGTACCAGCAGTTGGACCGCGTGATGGCCGACCTGGGGCGCAGCGCCGAGGTCCTGGTGGTGGACGACGGTTCGACCGACGGCAGTTACGAGCAGCTGGCCGACCTGGCCCGGGCCGACCACCGGTTCAAAGTCGTGCGGTTCCGCCGCAATTTCGGGCAGACGGCGGCCATGCAGGCGGGCATCCAGTTCGCCTCGGGCAACGTGATCGTCACGATGGATGGCGACCTGCAGAACGACCCGCGCGACATCCGCATGATGCTCGAGAAGCTCGACGAAGGCTACGACCTGGTCCACGGCTGGCGGAAGGACCGGCAGGATGCGTGGCTCAACCGCCGCGTACCGTCCCGGATCGCCAACTGGCTGATCGCGCGCGTCACCCGGTTCCCGGTCCACGATCTGGGCTGCACGCTCAAGGCCATCCGGCGCGACATCGCCCGCGAACTGGAACTCTACGGCGAGATGCATCGCTTCATCCCGATCCTCGCCCACGCGCGCGGCGCGCGGTGCGCCGAAGTCGTCACACGGCACCACGCGCGGCAACATGGGCGGACGAAATACGGCATCGCGCGCACCCTGCGCGTCATCCTCGACTTGATGACCGTCAAGTATCTCCTGACCTACTCGGCCAGCCCCATGAAGCTGTTCGGCACGGTCGGGTTGTGCTGCGCCTCGCTGTCGGGCCTGGCCCTGCTGGGCACGCTCGGGATGAAACTGTTCAGCCACACGGACATGACGGGCAACCCGCTGCTGCTGCTGACTGCCTTCGCCATGCTGGCGGCCATCGAGTTCTTCAGCCTCGGGCTGCTGGGCGAAGTGAACGCCCGCATCTACTTCGGCAGCCAGCAGAAGCAGCACTACGCGGTCCGCGAACTGCTCAACGTCGAACCTTCGGCAGACAACCCGCGCTTCTCCCGCCCGCGCGCAGCCGCGTGAAACCCGGCGGCGGAGTCCTCGAGACGAACATGATCTGATGCAGCGGCCAGCACCCGGCGTCCCATTCGTCCCACCGGTCGCATCAACCCGGCGAAACCCATCACGGACCTGTTCCCGCCCGTGGCGCTTCCTGGTCGCTCGCCCGGCCGGCTGCTATCTTAGGTGTCCAGCGGGAGAGCTGACACAACCGCCCTGGAGTAAGGAGCTGAGCTGATGAAAGCCGCGTACATCGAACAGACCGGCCCGCCGGAATGCATCATCTGCGGTGACTTGCCCCGGCCGGAGCCGACGGCGAGCCAAGTGCTGGTGCGTATCACGGCCGCCGCCGTCAACCCGATCGACACGTACATCCGCAGCGGTGCCAACTACTGGGAGTTGCCGCAGCCGTACATCATCGGTTGTGATCTGGCGGGCGTTGTGGAATCGATCGGGCCGCAGGCGAAGCGGCTCAAGCCGGGGGACCGCGTGTGGGGCAGCAACCAGGGGCTCCTCGGCCGGCAGGGCACGTTTGCCGAGTACGCCGCGGTCGACGAGTGTTGGCTGTACCCGATCCCTGCGGGCGTGGCCGACCAGACGGCGGCATCCCTGGCGCTGGTGGGGATCACCGCACACCTGGGGCTGTTCCTGGAAGGGCAGTTGCAGCGTGGCCAGACCGTGTTTGTGCGGGGCGGGACGGGAGGCGTCGGTTCGGCGGTCGTCCAGATGGCCAAGGCGGTCGGCGCGCGGGTGGTCACGACCGGCGGGAGCGATGCGAAAGTCGAGCGCTGCAGAGAACTCGGCGCGGACCTCGCTGTGAACTACCGCCAGGAGAACGTGGCGGAGGCCGTGCAGGTATTCGCGCCCGGCGGCGTGGACCTCTTCTGGGAGACGCTCCGCGAACCCGACTTCGACGAGATCCTCAGTCACCTGGCGGACCATGGCCGAATCATCCTGATGGCGGGCCGTGAGGCGCGGCCCAGCTTCCCGGTCGGCCCGTTCTACGTCAAGAACTGCTCGATGCACGGGTTTGTGATGTTCAAAGCGACTCCCGACCAGCAGCGGGCGTGCGCCGAGGACATCAATCGCTGGACCCGCGCCGGCCAGTTGCGGCCGAACATCTCGCACGTGCTACCCCTGAAGGAAGCCGCCGCGGCCCACCGGCTGCAAGAGGAGAGCACGGTCCAGGGGTCCGGCGCGCTGGCGGGGAAGATCGTGGTCGTGCCGTCCTGAGCGTCCGGGCCGTACACACTCCGAGGCGACAGACATCCAATGGCTCACGATCCGGTGCTGCACGAGCTGGCGGAGCTGACACGCCGGCTCAGCACGGCGATCCGGCAAGCGCTCGCCCTACCGACGGCGCGGCCGCATTGGGCCCTCTGCCAAAGGCAGTTCGCCCAACGGACCGGCCAGCCGGAGGCGGCGGTATTCGCCGAGGCGGCGGCGCAGGCCGTCACATGCGGCCACCTGGCACTCGGTACCGGCCATCACTTGACCACCGCCGCAGGGCACTGGCTGCTGGACCAGGCCGAGCCGCTGCTGCAGCCCGTTCTGCGGCTGTGCCTGGCCGACCCCGATGCGCCCGACGCCCGGACCGTGATCGCCGACTTCTCGGACCGCATCGCCGAACAGGTGCGCGCGATGGCAAGGACGGCGGCGGCCGTGTCGGACGCGGAGCCCGGGTGGACGCCGACCGTTCTGTGTGAGCGGCTGTTGAGCTGCAGCGATTCCCGGTCACGACGTCTGCGAGGCGTTTACTACACGCCGCCGCGCATTGCGCGGTACATCGTCCGGCGCGTGGACGAGGCGCTGCGCGCTGAGTTCCAACTGGCGGACGGCCTGGCCGACCGTGCGGCCTGGCACGACGTCCTGGGGGATGCGGATGCGGCCGACTCGGACCGCCCCGGCTGCCCCGCCGCCCCGTTCGTCCGGGTCTTCGATCCGGCCATGGGCACGGGCGTGTTCTTGCTCGAAGTGTTCGATGCTATCCGGCGCGCGTTCGTTGCGCGGAACAGGGCCCAACGCGGGCCGTCCGGCGGGCAGGCGGACGATTGGGACGACTTCGTCGTCGACCTGGTGCTGCCTCGCATCTGCGGCCAGGAGCTGATGCTGCCCGCCGTCGTGCTGGCCCAGCTGCTCATGACCTCCCGGCTCGGCGCGTCCGGCTTCCGCTTCGCGCGGCCCGGGAAGTTGCAGCTCCACCTGGGCAATACGCTCGGCCCGCCCGCCGGCCAAGCCCAGCGGCTCGCCGCGGAAGATCGACCGTACACGGTGGTGCTCGGCAACCCGCCCTTCTCCGGCATCTCCACCAACGACGAGCCCTGGATCCGGCAACTGCTGCGCGGCCGCGACCCCGACGCCCGGGCCGTGGCCGACTACTTCCGCGTGGATGGCCGGCCGCTGGCCGAGCGGAAGCATTGGCTGGACGACGACTACGTCAAGTTCCTGCGCTTGGCCCACTGGCTGATCGAGTTCGCCACGGCCGGCGTCGTGGGGCTCGTCACGAACCACGGCTTCCTCGACAACATCACGTTCCGCGGGATGCGCCAACAGTTGCAGCGGACCTTCCCGCGCATCAGCCTGCTCGACCTGCACGGCAACACGCGGACCGGCCAACGGCCGCCCGGCGGCGGCGACGACCAGTCGGTCTTTGCGATCGAGCAGGGCGTGGCCATCAGCCTCTGGCGACGGCCCCCGCACCGGCACCTGGCGGCCCGGATCGAGCATGGCGAATTGTGGGGGACCTGTGCGGAGAAACTCGCCGCCCTGGAGGGCGGCCGGGCCCTCCCGATAACGCGCCTGGAACCTCATGCGCCCTATTACTTCTTCGTGCCGCACGATCGGACCGGCGAATCGGAGTACGCGCGCGGCGTGCCGCTTCCCGAAGCCATGCCGGTCAACAGCACGGCCGCTGTGACCGCGCGCGACAGCTTCGTCGTGGCGTTCTCAGAGGCCGAACTGCGGGAGAAGATGAGCCTCCTGGTTGATGAGCGCATCGGTGATGACGAACTCCGGCAACGGTTCTTCACCTCCAGCCGCTCGACACGCTACCCGCCCGGCGACACACGCGGGTGGAAACTGCCCGCGGCTCGGCAGCGGCTGCGCGACGATCCGGATTGGCCCCGGTTCATCCGCGACTGCCTGTACCGCCCGTTCGACCGCCGCAAGATCTTCTGGGCGCCCTGGATGATCGATTGGCCGCGGCCGGCCGTCATGGCGCACCTGGCGGCGGGGGACAATCGCGCGATCGTGGCACGGCGGCAAATCCCCGCATCCCACCCGTGCAACTACTTCTGGATCACCGACACCATCGCGCTGGACGGCCTGATCCGGTCCGACAACCGCGGCAGCGAGTCGGTGTTCCCGCTGTTCCTGTGGGACGATCCGCCGGCATTCCCGCGGCAGGCCCCGGCGCGCGCCATGCGTTCGGAACCACCGGAGCGCAGCCCGCGCGTAAACTTCGCGCCGGCTCTGCTCGAACAGTTCGGCAACCGACTGCAATTGGAGTGGACGCCGCACGAACGCGGCCAACAGGACAACCACTTCACCGCGCTCGAGTTGTTCCACTACATCTACGCGTTGCTGCATGCGCCCAGCTACCAACAACGATTCGCCGCCTGGCTTCGCGTCGATTTCCCCCGCGTGTTCGTCCCGGCACAACGCACCCTGTTCCGATCGCTCTCCGGTTGGGGCGCACGTCTGGCCGACCTCCACCTGCTGCGCACGCACCGACCCGCGCGCGCGACGGTCCAAGGAGCCGCCACCGCCATGCACGTCAGCCCCGGCGGACCGCGCCGGCACGGCCCGTACATCCAGGTGCACCGGGAACTCGCGGTCGGACCCGTCCCGGAGGAAGTCTGGGCCTTCCGCGCCGGCGCACATCAGGTCTGCCACAAGTGGCTCAAAGACCGCCGCGGCCGAACCCTCGACCGCGCTGACCTCGCGCACTTCTGCCAGATCCTCACGGCGATCCAGGAGGCCATCGCGTGCACACGGGAAATCGAGCGCGCGATCAGCGCCGGCGGCGGCTGGGAAAACGCGTTCGCGTGACGACGACCGACGCGGAATGGACAACGGGACTGGCCTGGATGCTCGACGGTCGGGCCGGCCGATCCCGCTATTTCTTCCACTTGATCGTGCAGCCGAACGCCTCGTGCTCGGTCGTCTCGGGTTTCTTGCCGGCCAGCAAGGCCTCGACCGCGTCGATCACGAAATGCTTCGTCACTTTGTCGGCCGGCATCGCATCGTCGAACGAGCCGATGTAGGCGACCACCCCCTTGGCGTCGATGACGAACAGGTGCGGCGTCACCTTCGCCCCGTAGGCCGCGGCCGATTTGCCGCTCGCATCGTACGCGTACGGGAAGTTGAAATCCTTCTCCTCCGCACGCTTCTTCACCGCTGCGAGACTCTCGGTGGCGTTGGGATTGATCGCCACGAACTGCACACCCTTCTCCGCGTACTTCTTGTTGAACTGAATGAACCGCTCTTCATAGGCCAAGGCAATCGGGCACGTATTGCAGGTGAAACACACGACCAGGACCTTGGCGTCCTTGAAGTCGGAAAGCGTCAGTATCTTGCCGTCCGTCGATTCAGCCTTGAAATCCGGCGCCTTGTCGCCGACTTTCACCCCCTCCGCTCGCAGCAGCCCCGCGGAACCCAGCAACAGCAGCCCCACACATCCCATAAGCGTCGATTTCAGCATTGCCGAGACCCTCTCAAATAAACAGAAAATCGGCGTCCGAAGACAGGCAACTGGCCGGCCAGGATCGGCGACGGCCCCCAACTCCAGCGAGATTCCGCAGGGCGACCTCTCGCCACTTAGTACCGTTATAGTGCCGAACCGCCGATTGACCAGTCGTCCGGGTGGGCGGAACGAGCCGACTGGACTCCGGCGCAACGCCCGATTACACTCGGAGGTCACGTCGTTAATTCACATGGGCTTTCCGGACTTCCCCCGGATACGCTCACCGACATTCCCTGGAGAGTGTATGGTGAATGCGCCGCAGATTGCTTGCCGCATCGGACGCGGCCGACGCGCAACGCCCCGACGCGCGCGGACGGCCCGGAGCCGTGCGCGGTACCATCCGCAGCTCGAATCGCTGGAACCACGCATTGCCCTATCATTCAATCCGACGGGTCTGGAACAAGAACTGTTCCAGCTGGTCAATCGATTCCGCACCGACCCGCAGGGCGAACTCACGCGATTGGTCAACCGCCTGAATCCCGTGTCGTCACTCGATAGGTACGTCAACCAGCAGTTGCAGTATTGGGGAGTCAACGGCACGACACTGGCCGCTCAGTGGAAGCAGCTGGTGGCCGTGCCGCCCCTGGCCTGGAGCGAACCGCTGTATAACGCGGCCCATGCGCACAACCTGGCCATGCTGGCCCACGATGAGCAACAGCATCAGTTTGATGACGAGCCGAGCCCGGGCCAGCGCATGACCGCCGCCGGCTACGACTGGCAACGGTACGGCGAGAACATCTATGCGTACCCTCGATCGGTTTTCGAAGCGCACGCCGGGTTCGTGATCGACTGGGGGGAGGGCCCCGCCGGCATTCAAGATCCGCCCAATCACCGGATTCAACTGCTCAGAGAGGAGTACGTGCACATCGGAGTCGCCATCGACGATGTGGGATACGATGCGACCCGCAACGTGGGGCCGTTGATCGTGACTCAGGACCTGGCGGCGCCGCGCGCCGCTTCATCGGCCTACGTCGTCGGGGCCGTGTACAAGGCGAAGGGCGGTTCGCCCTGGTATACGGCCGGCAGCGGGTATGGAAACGTGCACGTGGTGTTCACCGGCGCGGCCGGCACGTTTGAGACCACATCCATGAGCGCGGGCGGGTACCAGATCCAGTTGCCGCCCGGCACCTATCGCGGGTGGGCCTCCGGCGGCGGCCTGCCTGCGCCGCTCGTGTCCGACCTGTTCACCGTCGGCAGCGCCAACGTGGCGATCGACTTGGTGTATCCGACCCATCAAGCGCGTAGGCCGGTTGCCGCTGACGATGCCGCGGTGACCCGCATCTCGGCCGCTTGTACCGTGCAGGTGCTGGCCAACGACCGGAGCCTGGACGGCTCGCTGGACCCCTCGACGCTCACCATCCTGACCGGTCCGGCGTTCGGCACCGTGACGGTGGACAACGCGACGGGCGAGGTGACCTATCTGCCGGAGCCCGGTTTTTCCGGGCTGGACCGATTCGAGTACCAGGTGCATGACGATGACGCGCTGGCGTCCAACGTGGCGACGGTGCGTGTGCTGGTGCGGGACCCGCAGGACACGCCATGGCAGAACCCCATCAACCCTCTGGATGTGAACCTGGACGAATGCGTTACGCCCCTGGACGCCCTGCAGATCATCAACGCGATTAACGCCGGCGCGGCCGTGCTACCCGTGCCGCCGCAGGCCGGCATGCGGCCGCCCCCGCTGCTGGACGTGACGGGCGACAACATCGTCTCGCCGTACGACGCGCTGCTGGTGATCAACTACCTGAACCTGCATGAGCCGAGCGATGGCGAGGGCGAGGGCGAGTCACCAGTCGCAGCGCCCGCGGGCGACCGCGCGTGGAACGGGGAGACCGGCTGTCCGGCGCCCGAGCCGAGCAGGCTGCCGATCCCGCACGGGGTGCCGTCAGGGCCCCCTAGCCTGCCGCCGGCCGCCTCCTGGGCGCTGCTGGTGGGGTTCGATCCGCGAGCTGTCGAATCGACGCGCCGCGCGTCGCGTGAGCGCCGGCGCCCAGCCGCGACCGACGACCCGGCGCTGGAGATGATCTGGCAGGACTGGCCCGTCGATCCGGCGCAGTGGCGGTTCAGCTGGTGAACCAGTTGCGGAGCCCGAGTCGCAGGAGCATCCAGACTGCGGCGAGACTCTCGCGCGTGTTGATCTTCGACCGGCCGCGCCGGCGGTTCGCGAACACGATCGGGACCTCTTCGAACCGCGCGCCGGCCAGTTTGAAATGCCAGAGGATCTCTTCCAGGCAGGCATAGCCATGGCTGCGGACCGCGTCCAGGTCGACGCGTCGGAGCAGGTCGACGCGGATGCAACGGAACGCGCCGCTGCAGTCGCGCACGGGCAGCCCCAGCATCCGCCGCGCCAGCCCGTTGATACTGCGGCTCATCAGCCGGCGATGCAGGGGCCAGCCGAGCGTGCCGCCGCCCGGCACGTACCGCGATCCGAGCACGACATCCGGCGGCGCGGGTGACGGCGTGCTCAGCCGCGCGAGCATCTGCGGGATCTCCCGCGGATCGTGACTGCCGTCGGCGTCCAACGTCACGACAATCGTGAACTGGTGCCGCAGGGCGTACCGGAGCCCGTCGATCGTGGCGCTGCCCAGCCCCAGCTTGCGCGGCCGGTGCAGACATGCGATCCGCGGATCCGCCGCCGCCTGCTCGGCCGCCCAGCGGCCGGTCCCGTCGGGCGAATTATCGTCGACCACGAGCAGTTGGGCGGTGGGCAGCAGGTCGAGGACCCTCTCGACGAGTTCCGGGAGGTTCTCCCGTTCGTTGTAGGTCGCCATCGTGACCAATAGCCGCGGAGGTGCAGTCATGATGTGCCGCTGGAGACACGACGGTAATAATCAATCGATCGCCGCAGTCCTTCCCGGAACGGCACCGGGGGCTCGTAACCCAGCAGCTGCCGGGCGCGTGTAATGTCCGCCATGCTCTCACGCACGTCGCCTGCCCGCGGCGGCTCGAACACCGGCTCCACCCGCGTGCCGAGCAGCTCGTTGAGCGCATCGAGCAGCTCGAGCAGCGTGGTGGCCTGCCCGTCCGCCACATTCAGGCACTGGCCCGGCACGGCGGGGCTGTCCGAATCCATCGCCAACAGGTTCCCGTGCACGACATTGTCCACGAACGTGAAGTCGCGCGATTGTCGCCCGTCCCCGTAGATCGTCGGCCGCCGGCCCTGCAGCAGGGCCGTGATGAACAGCGGAATCACGGCCGAGTACGGGCTGTCTGGGTCCTGCCGCGGACCGAAGACGTTGAAGTACCGGAGCGTGACCGTCTCGAGTCCGAAGGTGTGGTAGAACGCCCGACAGTACATCTCGGCGCCCAGCTTGGCGGCTGCGTAAGGCGAGAGCGGATCGAGTGGATCCGATTCGCGCTTCGACGAACCGGGCTGGTCCCCATACGCACTGCTGGAACCAGCGTACACGACGCGCCGCACGCCCGCCCGGCGGGCTTCGTCCAGCAACGTGACCGTCCCGGTCACGCATGCCAGGTTCGTGTCGAGCGGGTACTCCACGCTCCGCGGCACCGAGGCCAACGCCGCTTGATGAAAGACCTGCTCCACCCCCCGCAACGCCCGCCGCACGGCCGCCGCGTCCGCTACGTCACCTTCCAGGAACTCCACGTCCGCGGCAATCCGGGCGAAATTCTCGCGGCGGCCCATGCTCAGGTTGTCCAGAATCCGCACGCGGTCGCCCCGGCGCACCAACGCCTCGGCAATGTGCGACCCGATGAACCCCGCGCCACCCGTCACCAGACAACTGCTCACGCCGACGCCTCCCACCATCACCATCTCTGCCGGCCGCCGACCACCAACCGCTAGGCGCCGACCCCCGTCGCCACGCTGCCCATGATCCGAGCGCCGGCGGCCGTCAGTGCGCGGGCCAGGAACGACGCCTCCTGCTTGTCGGCCCGGCCGAGCTGCATGACAAGGTAGGTCGCGTCGCAGAACCGCGACAGCCAACCCGTCAGTTTAGTCAGCCGCGCGCCGGACACCACCACACTATACCGATAGTCGGCTTTCCAGGCGGCCACGATGTCGCGGACCACCTGCGAGGGCATCGTCTGCCGGGCTGCGACGCTGTCCCCAAACGGCAGAAACGCCAGACGGGGCACCGCGGTCCAGAGGGCAAAACGGCTGGCCGGCAGGTGATCCCGGATCGTCTCCGCCAGGCCCGGTTCGGTCTTCGCCGCCAGGCGGTAGGACAGCACGCGGTCCGAAGAGTCCGCGTCGACCAGGATGACACTGCCCGAACAGACTGCCGTCAGGTGCCGGGCCAGCGGGCCGGCGACGTCCGCCAGGTGGCCCGACGCGCCCGTGCCGGCCAGCAGCACCGTGGCCCCCTGCTCCGGCGGAAATTGGCCGACAATCGCCTCGACCAGCCGGCGGAACTGACGCTCCAGCTTCGGCGCGCCCTGGTCCAAGCACAGACACATCTCGTAGGTTGTGCCCATGGCGCGCTCTCGGGCCACACGGCCGCCGGCCATCGTCCCCACGGCGGCCGACGCGGCATGCGCAGGCCGGACTGTGACAGGTACTGCTCGACCCATGATCCTCCTCTCCCAGACCAGGAACGACCCGCGTGAGACGACCGAGGGCGGGACGGCGACCGCCTAGCGGCCGCGCAGCGATGCGAACAACTGCCGGTACTCGCGGCGCCGCGGCCGGTACGCCGCGATGGCCAACGCATGGCCGTCTGGTCCCCCCGGCTCCGCATCCACGATCTCCAACAAGTCCCGGTCGTCTCCCGGCGGCGCGTGCTCCGAGCCGTCGCCCAGCGCCAACGGGGTCGCCAGCACCTCGTCGGCCTCGTCCGGCAACACCGGATCGTATTCTTCCTCCACGTTGGCGGCGTCGGACGCCGGCCCGGGCGCCTCTGCCGACGAGGCTGCCCGCGCCGCTGGCAGGGACGGCCCACCGCGCAAACCCGGCCCGGCTGGACGGGGTTTGCCGTGGAGCGCCTCCAACGACCTGGACGGATCGACGACCACCTCCTCCTCTTCCACAAACCGTTCGGCGAACGGGTTATGGGCGTGGTGGAAGACCAACTCGATTTCCGGACTGCGGCAGAGGTGCGGACGGAACTGATAACTCGACTGTTCACCTCCCAGGTCGCTTTCACCCGCGTCGCGCTCGGCCGCGTCGTGCTCGGCCACCAGCGCCGAGAGCCCCTGCTCGATCTGATCCATCGGGTCGGCCGCCTCGGACGGTGCGTCGACCGACAGCTCCGGTTCGGCGCCGTGGGGCCCGAGGGCCAAGTCGCCCGCGTCGAGCTCCCCGCAGCTGTCGTCTTCCAACTGGCCGAATTCGAGGATGTCGCTCGGTGAGCCCGGCCCCGCCGCGTCGCGGGTCCAGGGCGTGGGCAACTGCTGCAGGTCCGCCCAGGCCTCTTCCACAGCGGCCGCGTCGACCGGCGCGCGGCGTCCGATCGCCGAGAGCAACAACACGTGATCGCACACCTGGTTGACCAGCCGGGGAATGCCGCCCGTGGCCCGGTGCACGGCCTGCAGCGCGTCACCGGTGAACACGCAGTCCGGGCTCCCGCCCACCGCGCTGATTTGGGCCCGGATGTAGCCGCTCGTCTCGTCCCGACTCATCGACTGCAGGTAACACCGGGCCGCCACCCGCTGATTGAACGACTCCAGACGCGGCGAGGCCATCCGTTCGTCCAGGATCAGGCTGGCAGCCATGACCACCCGCACCCGCGGCTGACCCTGCCGCACCAGGTTCGTGATCATGCGGATCTCTTCCAGCAACCGCAACGGCAACATGTGGGCCTCGTCGACGATCAACAGCAGGCCGTGCGGACATTCGTCGCTCGGCTCCAACGCGTCGATTAGCGAGAGACGCAGCTCCCCCTCGTCCCGGTCTCGATACGGGAGCTTCAATTCGAACAGGATGTTCTGCAACAGCGCTCGACGCGTGCAGAGCCGCGCACTGGCCAACATGGCCACCCGGAACCGGTCCCGCATCTGCTGGGCGACCACCTGGCAGACTGTCGACTTGCCCGTCCCGGCCGGGCCGAGGATCAGCGCCGGCCCCTCCGCCCGCTCCACGCACCGCACCACCGTGTTCCGCGCATGCTCGGCCGACGCCGAGGGATAATAACGCTCGGCCAGCGGCGCCGCCAGGAACGGCCGCGCGGACAACTGAAAAAACGACTCGTACATCGACAGGCCCTCGAACGCTTACAACCAGCTCTGCAACGCCTGAATGATCGTGTCGGGAATCGCCGCGAACGGATCCTCCCGCAACAACTGCGACGCCGGACTGCCCGCGATCGCACCCGAGATGAACACGACCAACATCAGACCCAGGGCGATCTCCGCCCCCTTGACAAGTCCACGCGCGATCCGGCAGCGAGCGGCCAGCCGGACAACCGAACGGGGTGCCGGATCGATCGACAACTGCCCGACCACCGGGACGGACAGGATCTGCTCCAGCTCGGCCACCGTGTAGATCCGGCGCAGCCCGCCGAGCGTAGTGATCAGCCACGCCGTGCCCGCGCCGCAACACAGGGCCAGAAGACCGATCGCGCCGACCCGGTGCGCCGATGGCCGCCCACCGATTCGCCCTTGAAGGGTGGGCGGCGTGATCAGCCACCGTGATTCGCCCGGCGGTGAAGACGATTCGTCCGCACTGCGCACCAAGAGCGACGAGAGACGCCGCTCGGCTTCCTCCCGGTCCCCAATCGCCTCCTGATACGCCTTGCGCAGCTCCTGATAGTCCTCCAGATACGAGCCCACAACGCCCGCCACATGGCTCGCCTGGGCCGCCGACTCGGACCCCGCTCGGGCCCCAGCCTCGGAGGCGTCCGCGCCCAGATACTGAGGCGTCGCCTCCAACTCCGCACGCACTAGGTCCATCCGCCGGGTCAGCTCAAGGATGTGTGGATGCGCCGGCGTCAGGTGCTCGACCAGCGGGCGAAGCTGCTCGGACATGGCGTCCAGCTGCCCCTGCAGCGCCTCCCACTTGGGATTGAGCTGGGGCGCCGTATCCGGCCCGGCCAGCAAGCGTGACCCCAGCGTGTTCTCGGACAGGCTCTCGACTTCTTCGCCATGTTTCCCAGGCCGCGCCAGCATCGCAAAATACGCATCGACCGTATCCTCTACACGGTAGCGGGCCTTGCGCTCGTAGTGGCGGGTCTGATCCAGTCGCCATTGAGCGTCGCGCAGCGCGCGGGCCGAACGGGTCTGGGTCGCCGGGTTCTGGCTGGGCGCCAGGAGACAATCACGAGTCAAGTGCTCGACAAGGGCGAGCGACCAGGCGGGGTCGGAGCCGGCAAAGGAAATACAGATCGTGTGTTCGCATTCGGGCAGGCTGCGGACGTTGATGGTCAACCGGTCTTGCGCGCTGCGAATGCGCTGTTCGCTCACTTCGGCCTGCAAATCAGGCTGCGCATTTGCCAACCTCGCATCGGCAAATCGGATCGCATCGGCCAGCACCTGATGCAATGCCGGTATTTGGGGATCATCGAGAATCTGTACAGCATTCACAAGATGATCATTCTGGTCAGGTTGCGCAAGAACGTGCCGACCGATCTGGGAGACGGCCAGATACCCTTCGACTGGGACGCGCCACGCGATGAGTCCGGCGAAGAACACGGCCAGGGACACGATCGTGGTGCCGTAGAGTCGGGTCGGCAGGATGGGGTTCACCGCGTTTTGTCTCATTCTTCTGTCCGTGCGCCTACGATGACCGCCGTGGGGGGTGGTCACTTAGTTTCATCGACCTGCACGAGTGCAGGACGTGAGTCGATTTCTGACGGTTGTAGCGGTTGTACGCGGCCCGGCTGATCGGTCATGATGGACGTATGTTTCGGATCAAGGTTTGCGGCATCACGACGGTGGACGATGCACGGATGGTCGCGGAGGCTGGCGCCGACGCGATCGGCTTGAACTTCTATGCTCCCAGTCCACGCTATGTGGATCTCACCACCGCACGGTTGATCGTCCACGCGTTGCCGCAGCACGTGAGCACGGTTGGTCTGTTTGTCAACGCGCCGGTGGAATCGATACTCCGCATCGCAGACGATCTGGCGTTGGGCTATGTTCAGCTGCATGGCGACGAGCCGCCCGAATCGCTTGTCCGGCTCGCGCCGTGCAAGATCATTCGTGCTTTCCGCGTGGCGGGCGATTACCGGCCTTTGCTGGCCTACCTGCGCACGTGCGACCAGCTGGGCTGTCCACCTGCTGCAGTGCTCGCTGACGCGCTGGATCCGGGCAAGTACGGCGGTACAGGCCAAGTCGGGAACTGGGACGCCATCGCGGCCTTCCAGGCCGATGCGGCCACCGCGCGCGTAGTCCTCGCTGGGGGGCTCACTCCCGGGAACGTAGCCGACGCGATTCGGCAGGTACGTCCGGCTGCGGTCGACGTGGCCAGCGGTGTGGAGAGTCAGCCGGGCCGCAAGGCCCGGGCGCTTGTGGCGCAGTTTGTCCAGGCGGCCGTCGGTGCTTGGGAGCGTGCTTCAGGCGGCTGATGTGTCGGCGGGTGGATCTTGCCGGTTGTCGAATCCCCAGTCCTCATCTTATGATACGTCCGTAGAAGACAGGTGGATGGGCTCCCGGGCCGGCCGTGGGACCGTGCTGGAGCCAGCCGTTGATGCGAGGAGGCTGCCGTGGCGCAGGTAGTATCAAAGAAGCTGCCTTACAAGGTGAAGGATCTGTCACTGGCCGACTGGGGGCGGCGGGAAATCATGCTGGCTGAGAACGAGATGCCGGGCCTGATGGCGTTGCGGGACAAGTACGGCGCCCGCAAGCCGCTCTCGGGCGCTCGGATTGCCGGCTGTCTGCACATGACGATCGAGACGGCGGTCCTGATCGAGACGCTCCTGGAACTCGGCGCTCAGGTGCAGTGGAGCAGTTGCAACATCTTCTCGACGCAAGACCATGCGGCGGCGGCGGTCGCGGCGGCGGGCGTGCCCGTCTATGCCTGGAAGGGGATGGACACGGCCGACTTCGACTGGTGCATTGAGCAGACGCTGATTTTCCCGGATGGCCAGCCGCTGAGCCTGATCGTGGACGACGGCGGCGACTTGACGGCGATGGTGCACGACAAGTTCCCCGAGCTTCTGCCGGGCATCCGCGGGCTGTCGGAAGAGACCACGACCGGCGTGAACCGGCTCTACCAGATGCAGGCGCGCGGGGAGCTGAAGGTGCCGGCGATCAATGTGAACAACTCGGTCACGAAGAGCAAGTTCGACAACTTGTACGGGTGCCGGGAGTCGCTGGCCGACGGCTTGAAGCGCGCGACGGACGTGATGATCGCCGGCAAGGTGGCGGTCGTGTGTGGTTACGGCGACGTGGGCAAGGGCAGCGCGCATTCGCTGCAGCGGTACGGCGCGCGGGTGATCGTGACGGAGATCGACCCGATCAACGCGCTGCAGGCGATGATGGAGGGATTCCAGGTCACGACGATGGAGGAGGCGGCGCCGATCGGCAACATCTTCGTCACGGCGACGGGCAACTGCAACGTGATCCGTGGGGAGCACATGGAGCGGATGCCCAACGACGCGATCGTCTGCAACATCGGCCATTTCGACCTGGAGATCGATGTGGCCTGGCTGACGTCGCGTCGCGACGTGCGGCGTGAAGAGATCAAGCCGCAGGTGGACCGGTTCACGTTCCCGGACGGGCATTCGATCATCCTGTTGGCCGAAGGCCGGCTGGTGAACCTGGGCTGCGCATCGGGCCATCCCTCGTTTGTGATGTCCAGTTCGTTCACGAATCAGGTGTTGGCGCAGATCGCCTTATGGACCGAGAACGAGCGCTATCCGGTGGGCGTGCACCTGCTGCCCAAGCACCTGGACGAAGAGGTGGCGCGTCTGCACCTGGCGAAGCTGGGCGGCAAGCTCACACGGCTGACGCCCGAACAGTGCGCGTACATCGGCGTCCCGGTGGACGGCCCGTACAAGCCGGACTTTTACCGCTACTGACCGCCCACTGCTCCGCCGGAGCGCACCACGGTGGAGGAGAGCCATGCCCGAGCTGCACGCATTCCGCGGACTCCGTTACGACCTGGGCCAGGTCGGCAACCTGAGCGATGTCGTCGCGCCGCCCTACGATGTGATCGACCCCGAGTTGCAGACCTCGCTCTACCGGCGCCACCCGGCCAACGTCATCCGGCTGATCCTCAACCGCTCCGAGACGGGCGATGCAGACGAGGATGTGCGCTACGCGCGGGCCGCCCAGTTCCTGCGCAATTGGGTGCACGAGGGCGTCCTGGCGCGGGACCCCGACCCGGCGTTGTACGTCTACCACCAGGAATTCGAATTCGCCGGCCAGAAACGGCTCCGCCGCGGGTTCATGGCCCGTGTCCGCCTGCAGCGTTTCGGCGCGGGGAACATCTATCCGCACGAGGAAACGCACGCGGCCGCGAAGGCCGATCGGCTCAAGCTGACGATGGCCTGCCGCGCCAATCTCAGCCAGGTGTTCGGCCTCTATCCCGACCCTGAGAACGAGGCCCAACAACGGCTCGAACAGGCCACCCAGGGCTGCCCGCCGTGTGAGGCGACCGACCACCTGGGCGTGATCCATCGCCTGTGGCCGGTGACCGACGTGACCACGATCGGCCAGGTCGCCGCCATGCTCGGCCCCCGGCCCATCTTCGTCGCCGACGGACACCATCGCTATGAGACGGCCTGCAATTATCGAGACCACCTGGCTAAGTCCCGCCCCCTGGACGCCACCGACCCGGCCAACTTCGTGCTCATGATGTGCGTGAGCATGAGCGACCCGGGCCTGATCGTGCTGCCCACCCACCGGCTCCTGCGCGGCATGCCCCCGGTGCGGTCCGATCACCTGATCGAGTCCCTGGCCGGTTACTTCACAACCGAGCGGGCCGGCCACGGTGCGGCCGAGGCGGAAGCCGTGTGGGCGCACATCGAGCTGGAAGCAAGCCAGGGCACGCTCGGCCTGTACGCCGACGAGGACCAGCAATGGGTCATCGCCCGCCTGACGGACCGCGGCCGACAACGTATGGCCGACCTGTCGGCCGACCACTGCGCCGATTGGCAGGCATTGGGCGTGGCGATCCTCCACCGACTGGTCATCGATGCCTTGCTGGACGCTGCCGAGCTGCCCAAGCCGAAATACGTGCATTTGGTGGACGAGGTAATCGAGGCGATCGAGGAAGGAGACGATGACGGGAGCCGATTCCCGATGGCCGCCCTGGTCATGCCGGCCACCTTGGCGCACATCCAGTCGATCAGCGAGCATGCCGAGCGCATGCCCGCCAAGAGCACGTATTTCTACCCCAAGCTGCTCAGCGGACTGGTGATCAACCCGCTTGACTGACCGGCCTTGTTTCACGTGAAACGCGCAACTCCTCCGTTCGGCACCGTTTCACGTGAAACATGCAACCCCTTCGTCCCGCATTGTTTCACGTGAAACACGCCCCGAACCGGCCATCTGCGGGCGAACTGACATTCCCCCGTTGGCCGCTCTACCGTTAGAATCCCGCGCTCGGGTTCGCCAGGCGGCGAGCTGGGGGAGTCGTGCGGGAGGGATTCCGGTGGCACGCGTGTTGTGCGTTGCGAATCAGAAAGGCGGCGTGGGAAAGACGACCACCGCCATGAACCTGGCGGCAGCGCTGGCGATGGCCGACCAGCAGACGCTGTTGGTGGATCTGGACCCGCAGTGCAACGCCACGTCGGGGCTCGGCCTGCAGCCCACAGCGCGGCACAGCCTGGTGGCGCGTCGGCCGCTGCGCGAGTCGCTGTGCGCGACCACCCTGGAGAACCTGCAACTGCTGCCCGGCTGCCGCAGTTTCCAGGATATCTCGCTGTTGGCCAGCGACCCGCAGGAAGCCTCCATGCTCGAGCAGCATTTGGCGCACGGTCTGGAGCGGTTCGACTTCGCCCTGATCGACTGCCCACCGTCGCTGGGCCACCTGACGCGCGCCGCGCTGGCGGCAGCGACGGAAGTGCTGATGCCCATCCAGTGCGAATACTTTGCGATGGAAGGGCTGACGCAGATGATCCATGTCATCCGGGAGGTCATGCAGGGCCAACCGGGCCGACTGGAGTTCGGCGGCATCCTGCTGACCATGTACGACCCGACACTGGAATTGACGCACGAGGTGGACGGGGAAGTCCGGGACTTCTTCGGTGACATCGTATTCGACACGGTGATCCCCCGCGATCCGGCCGTCTCCGAAGCACCCAGCCACGGGCTGTCGGTGCTGGAGTACGCACCGCGGTCGCGCGGGACGCGCGCTTATATCGAGCTTTGTATGGAGGTACTGGAACGTGAGTAAAGACCGCCGTCTGGGACGTGGACTGGCTGCCTTGTTGGGCAGCGCGAACGACACCCTGGGGTCGATCGACGGGCCGGACCGCCCGCTGACGGAGCCGGGGTCGCCGCCGGCCCCGCGCCCGGCCGGCGATGCGGCCGCCGCCCGTGGGCGCGAAGACGCCCTGCTTCGCCTGAACGTCTACGAGATCGATGACAACCCGTTCCAGCCGCGCCGCGACTTCGGGGACGCCGAGATCGCGTCGCTGGCCGAAAGCCTCAAGGAACATGACATGCTCCAACCGGTGCTGGTCCGCCGGGTCGCCGGCCGGTACCAGCTGATCTCCGGCGAACGCCGCCTGCGCGCCGCGATCCGCGCCGGCTGGTCCACCATCCCGGCCCGGGTCCGCGCGGCCGACGACCGCCTGGTCGCCGAGCTGGCCATCGTCGAGAACCTCCAGCGCAAGGACCTCAACCCGATCGAGAAAGCGCTGTCCTTCAAGCGGTATCTGGACCAGCACCAGTGCACGCAGGAAGAGCTGGCCGGCCGCCTGAAGATCGACCGGTCCACCATCGCCAACCTGATGCGACTGCTCGAGCTGCCCGAGACGGTGATCGACGCCATCCGCGCCGAGCGGCTCACCGCCGGCCACGCCCGAGCCCTCCTGCCCCTGGGCGACGAACACCTCCAGGTGTCGTTCGCCCAGCAGATCCAGCAGGAGGCCTGGAGCGTGCGGGAGACCGAGCGACAAGTCCAGCAACGCATTGCGCAGGAAGACGGCGAGCCGCTGCGCGTCGTGGGCGCCGGCACCGGCGCCCGGACCGCGCGAACCTACAGCGACCATATTGCGTCTCTGGAACAGGAGTTTCGTGCGGCGCTGGGCACTCGGGTCGACATCCGCCGCAATTCCCGCGGCCGCGGGAAGCTGATCGTGCACTTCACCGGCCACGACGAGTTCGACCGACTGCGACGCCTGCTGACCGACACGCGGCCCGGCTCGCAGAGCGAAGCCGGATAAGTCGAACGGCCGCGGTCCGGCGCGCGGAGACCGGGGAAACCGGGCGCCGGCACCATTGTCATCCCCCCGGACGCGGGCTAGCATGGGGAACTTGCCCGCGTCGACCGGTTCAGCATCCATGCGGGGCGTAGCGCAGCCTGGTTAGCGCACCTGCTTTGGGAGCAGGGAGTCGCCAGTTCGAATCTGGCCGCCCCGACTCGATCCGTGGACATCCACCCCGTTCCCTCCAGCCGCCTAACCAAACGCGTGCCAACCGGCTGCCGGACTGGTACAATACCGCGCATGAGGACAGGCAACGGGTAATCAGGCACGGCGGGCAGTGGGGGGCATCGGCACATGAAAACAAAGACGTTCGTAGCGTGGCTGGTCATTGGATTCTGCCTGGCCGGTCCCCGTCCATGCGGGTCTGCGGAGAACAAGACGCGGGCCAACGCGCCACCCAAGGCACAGGGCGGCGCGCAAGACCAGCCGCAACCGGCGGCCGGGGAGCCGCTGGAGGTTGAGTTCTTCGCGGCGATCAAGAGCGGCCAACTGCAGGTCGCGGTGGTGCCGCACAGCTACTCGGTCATGACGCTCCGCGCACGCAACAACACCCCGCAGCCGCTCAAGGTCGCGTTGCCCAGTGCGTTCGCGGCGATCCCTACCGCGCGCCTGGTGGCCCAGCGGTCGCTGGCACAGCTCGGGCACCCGCCGAGCTTAGGCGATGGATACATCATCGACCCGAACGGTTCGCAGGGCCTGGCGGGCTCGATGTACGGCCCTTGGACGCAGATCGGGGCGGCGGGCGCGAGTCCGGCCGCCGCGTCGGATGCCGACCCGGCGGCGCAAGCGGGCGGTCCGGACGCGCCGCCGATCTGGCTCCTGGCACCGGGCCAGGTGATCCAAGGCCCGTTGCCCTGCTTCTGTCTCGAGTTTGGCAAACCCGACCCCAACCGTCGCATTCCGTATCAGCTGGTGGAATTGCGGGACTTGAACAACCTGCCGGCGGTGCAGGAGTTGCTGGATCGATTCGGCAAGGAGGGGCTTGATCAGCGGGTCGTTCAACTGGCCGCCTGGCATGTGGCCAATGGGGTGCCGTGGCACGTCTTGGCGAAGATCAAGTACCCCCGGTCCACCGGCCGGGGCGGCAGCAACGTATCGCCGCAGGAGTTGATGGCCGCCAAGCAGCTCTCCGAGTCATTGCCGTCCTACGGCGCGTCGCCGAGCTTGGGGGATCGGTGAGCATGGGGCGCACGCGCCCTGGAATCGCGTCGGGTGCCTGCCCGGTCATTGGGTGTCGCTGGAGAACTCCGCCTCGAATTGGAGCATTGCGCACAGCGCATGCTGCACGTAGTCGACGCGGATCTCCAGCGCCCGCTCCTTGTCCGAAAGGTGTTCCGGCTGCCGATACTCGGGCAGGACGCGTGGGCAGCCGCCGGCCTGCGGTCCGTCGGTCAATTGGCAGCGGAGCAGAAACCGCATGCCCTCGTCGATCGATGCGCGGATCTCGGAGTGCGGCAATGGGGGCCGGTCCGGCAGAAATCGGAGTGCGGCCAGCAGTCCTTCGAGCCGCGTGGCGCTCGGGCAACTCCGGCCGTCATCGGTGAAGCAGCCGGCGATCTGCGAATCGCGCTGTGCCCGCTGCTCGCTCAACATGTCCGAGCAGATCTGCCGAGCGTGGTTGAGCACCGCGTCGCGCGACATGGGCAACGTGTGGTCCGGTTCGAACGGCATCATCCGGGCGGTTGCCAGCAGGAACCAATGGTCGGGGAACGTCGGTCGACGCGCGGCGCCCCGCTGGGTGATACCCGAGAGCCCTTTGGCAGCCGTCTGCAACCACTGGGGCGCCGGGTCGAGCGTGTACAGCATCAGCAGTCCCAAGACCGCTTCGCCCGGATAGTAGTCCGAGGGCCGCAGGTCGCTCCGCCCCGTGTCCGGGAAATACTTCGAGTAGAAGGTTCCGTCCGGCTTCTGCATGAAGATGATGAATCGCCCGAGCGCCTGCAGTTGCTCGAGCGGCGTGGTGCCCGGCGCCACCTGCTCCACACTGACCAGCGCGGCCAGCGCGAGCCCGGCGCCGCCGAGCTTCGCGTGCGGCGGCTGGGCTTCGTCGGCCGGCGCGGGGAGCATCCAGACGGCGCACAGGCGCGGATTGCCGGCCACAGGACGCACGAACTCGCGTTGCAAGAACCGGGCACTGCGCCGCATCGCGGCTTCCACAGCCGGTTGCGTCGAACGCCGGCAGTATTGAGCCAGCGCATAGACGGCCCCCGCGTGCCGCACCTCGTTGTAGGCCGGCTCCAGTTCCACCGTCGGGTCCAGGTGCGTGCGGTATGTGAACTGCCCGCGCTCGTCGCATAGCCCGGCCAGGTACAACGCCGACCGGTCGATGGCGGCGGACACGTCCGACACGCTCACCCGCACCGCATCCGGCGCAGGGCGCGAGGCGGACAATCCCGATGCGCCGCTGCACGCCGAGGCAGCGGCGCCCCCGACCACGGCCAGCAGACAGAATCCGATCAGGTCATGTCGACGTACGATCATCGAGTATCCGAGCCTACGGGCGTGCCATACCCTGCCAACGGGCGGTTCGACAGGCTGGAAGCCTGCCCCACGTCAGAAGTCTACGTCATTGCGGTAGTCGTCGTCGCCGCGGCGATGCAGAAACAAGCGGATCGGCACTTCGCCGAACCGCAGCTGATCGCGCAGTACGCTCAGCAGATAGCGCCGGTAGTCGGGTGAGAATGCCTGGGGCGCGTTGCACATCAGCACGACGGTGGGCGGCTGCGTGGCGACCTGCGTGGCGTAGTAGATCTTCGGCCGCCGGTTCTTGTGCAATGGCGGCGGGTGTGATTCCAACGCGCGGCGCAACAGCCGGTTCAGGTCACCCGTGCCGACCCGCGCGCGCGACTGCTTGTAGAGCATGCGCGCATGGTTGAGCAGCGTACGCAGGTTCTTGCCCGTCTGGCCTGTGACGAACGCGATCGGCACGTACGAGAGCGTCGGGAAGGTGGCCCGCAGGTAGTCGGCCCAGTCGGCCGTCGGAGTCCGATCGACCACCAGATCCCACTTGTTGACCACCAGGATGCACGGCTTGTACTGCTGGACGATGTACTGGCAGAGTTGCCGGTCGACCTGGCTGATGGGTTCCGCCGCGTCGAACAGCATCAGCACGACATCGGCGCGGCGGACGCTGCGCTGGGCGCGCTGCATGCTGTAGAAATCCAGATCGGTCCGCACGCTCTTGGTCTTCCGCAGGCCCGGCGTATCGATGGCCAGGAACGATTTGCCATCCATCTCGAACCGCACGTCCACGCTGTCGCGGGTCGTGCCCGGCACCTGGCTGACAATCATCCGCTCGGCCTGGATCAGCGTGTTGATCAGCGTGCTCTTGCCCACATTGCGGCGGCCCACGAGCGCGACTTTCATCTCCGGCTCGGCCAGCGGCTGCTCGT
Source organism: Planctomycetota bacterium (assembly GCA_052034005.1). Taxonomy (GTDB): domain Bacteria; phylum Planctomycetota; class Planctomycetia; order Pirellulales; family Pirellulaceae; genus JAAYDI01. The sequence goes on from JBPOJB010000023.1 coordinate 171,353, forward strand.
CCACCGCGGCCGGCAGCAGGTCGAGCAGGCGTTGGAGCAGGACATCCTTGTTGCGGTTCTGATGAGCGCTGACCTTGATCAGGTCCCGGCCTCCGAGCCGGTGGAACTCGTCGGCCTGGGCGTCCAGCTTCGGGTCGTCCGTCTTGTTGGCCAGGCAGAGCACCGGTTTGGCGACCCGCCTGAGCCGCTGGGATACTGCTTGATCCAACGGCGTGATTCCCGCGCGCGTGTCGACCACGAACAACAGCAGGTCGGCCGAGTCGATGGCCGCCGTGATCTGCGCCTCGACCTCGGCCGTCAGGTGGTCTACGTCCTCCAGGCCGATCCCGCCCGTATCGGTCAACTCGAAATAGCGATCGCCCCACTGGATCAGGTGCGACAGCCGGTCGCGCGTCACGCCCGCCATATCGTCCACAATGGCCAGACGCCGTCCCGCCAGCCAGTTGAAAATGCTGGATTTCCCGACGTTGGGCCGGCCGACGATAGCAACTTGCGGAACCGCCATGGTTTCCCCATGATAGTGAACACCGATTCTCCACGACAGTCAGTCGTCCCCAAACGTCCTGAGGAAAGGCGCAACGGGCTCATGGATACGGCAACGGCTCAGCAATTGCGGCGGCTGCTGGTGCAGCGGCTCGAGAGTCTGCGGATGGCGGGCGTGCGGGATCTGCCGCGGCCGGGGCGGAGGCCGGCGCGGGCCGAGCCGGTCGTGGCGCCGGCGGGGACCGGTGCCGCCGCGGCCCCCGCATCCGGCGGCATCCACCCGGCAACCGGCGCAGCTCGCGCCCAGCCACTGCTCTCGGGCGACGGTGGTGCCGCGACGAACCGGGCTGACCTGTCACGTGACCAGCGCATCGAAGCGCTGGACCAACTACGCGGCGACGTCGCGCGCTGCCGGCGCTGCAGCGAGCTGGCCGCCACGCGCACGCAGACCGTCTTCGGCGTGGGCAATCCACAGGCCCGCCTGGTGTTTCTCGGCGAGGCGCCGGGCTCCGATGAAGACCGGCAGGGCGAACCCTTCGTGGGTCGTGCCGGAGAACTGCTCAACAAGATCCTGGGCGCCTGCACGCTGCGGCGCGAGGATGTGTACATCCTGAACATCCTGAAGTGCCGTCCGCCGGGCAACCGCACGCCCACTGCGCAGGAAGCCGCCAACTGCCGGGAGTACCTGCTGGGCCAATTGGCGATCATCCGGCCGGAGTACCTGTGCTGCCTGGGCGCGGTCGCGGCCCAGAACCTGCTGGAGACCACGGCTCCCATCGGGCAGCTCCGCGGCCGGTTTCACCGCTTCCAGCAGATCAAGGTCCTGGCGACCTACCATCCGGCCTACCTGCTCCGCAACCCCAGCGCGAAACGGGCCGTCTGGGACGATCTCCAGATGCTGCTGGCCGACATGGGCATCCAACTGCCCACCCCGCGCTGATCCGCGACCGCCGAACCGGCCCGCGACCGGCACCAACGTCAACCGCCTCGGTTCGCAAGCGAACCGAGGCGGCCAGACGAATCGTCCGATGTCATTCCAGGCGTGGGGTTAGTACTCGAACACGACGCCCAGGTTGAGCCCTTGTACCCACATGTCGCTGTGGCCGTTGAGCACTTCAGGCCGGGCAGGACCGATTGGCACACCGCCGTTGACCGGCCACTGGGTCGTGTTGATCACCCTGTCGATCTGCTGGCCGGTGCGCGCCACGTCGGTGATCCACAGGAGCGAGTAGCCCAGCGCCAGACTGAGACGCTCGCTGAAATGGTAGCGGACACCCAGGTTGAGTTCGGGGATCAACGCGAACTCGTCCCAGCTGGTCGTGCCCCTGTTGGACTGCACCGCCAACACGCCGGCGGCGCCCACCGTCGGATCGGAATAGGGCATGTCGATGATGGTCAGGCCGTCAATCAAAGCGGTCTGGTGCATGTTGCCGATCGCGAGCTTGGTCAGGACGTTGAAGTCCCAACAGCCGCGCCGAAACAGCGTGTCAAGCCCGATCTCGCCGCCATGGAAGTCGTTCTCGACCCCGAATACGTCCAGGACGTCGAACGTCGTCCCCACCGGGACCAGTCCGCCCGGATCGATCGACACGATAGACTCGTAGATCGACAGGGCCTCGCGGAACCGCACGTACCGATAGCCGCCCACCAGGTCGATGCGGCGGCAGCAGTCGTCGCTCAGGTTGCGCCGCAGCAGCACCGACACCGAGTTCAGGTCGCTCTCTGTGACCGTCTCGATGCTGCCCTCAACCACGTTCGGGAAGGCCACCAACTGAGCGTTCTCGAGGCCCAGCCCGATATCGTAAAACGGGCGGCCCAGGATCGAATAGGTGTTCGAATCGCCGTAGAAATTCCCGGAGTTGGCGCCGTCACCCACATTGAACCAGGTGGCCTCCACACCCGTGTACTGGCATGGATCGAGCCAACGGCCGAGCGTGATCCGCACTCCGGGCCGGTAGTTGTCGTCGATGCCCCTGCCGCCCACGAGAACGTCCGCGCCGGGGACCACGGCCGCGTCAGGTCGCGGCGTGCCGTCCGGGCTCGTCGCCACCAGGGGCGGAGCGGGGTTCCCCTTGAGCCACCAGATGAGCAGGTCGGCCTCGCCGTACCACACAGGAGCACAACAGGCACTGCTACAGGACGCGCTGCGCGAAGAGTACGCCGGCGCAGCCACCTCGCCATCGTCCTCCCACAACCGCATGGCGGCCGAACCGCTGGAGGAAGGCAAGCGAAGTGCCGGTGCCGTCGCCGTGCCATACGCGTCGGTGACCGTCGACGACGCTGGCTTGGCTGCCAGTGCGCTCTGCGCCAGAATCAGAACCCCAACGGCGACCAGCGCGAGAACGCGATAGGTGCTGCCATTCGTGACACTCATCTCTTCCCCTCCTCGTGTCCGACGTTATCGGGATTTGTATCCGGTGTTATCGGGATGAACTCTCCACACGTTCACCCAGAATCCGGGTAACTCGTCAGATCGGCCCGTGATCATCCGTCACAAGCCGCAGAATCGGCAAAGCCCTCACAAGCTGAACGCGACGCTGTATTCCGTCTGTTTTACGCAAACATCCTGTCATGAAGCGCCCCAGGGCTGGACAACGCCGGGGCCGTGCCGCAACTTGATGCTGGCGACGGCTGGCAACCCTGGGTCACTCTATCGAGGAACCGAGTGCGATGCGTCTTTCCTGGCCCGATTACGGGGTGTTGCTCAGTTACTTCGCCGTGATGGTCTCCCTGGGTGTCTATGGGGCGCGACGAGGGCGGTCGGATGACGAGTACTTCCTGGTCGGGCGCCGCATGCCGTGGCTGGCCGTCGGCATCAGCGTGGTCGGCTCCATGATCTCCAGCATCACCTATTTGGCGGAGCCGGGTGAGGTTTGGAAATCGGGCATCACGTATGCGACGGGCAAACTGCTGGGCATTCCGTTCGAGATGCTCTTCGTCGGGGGGTGCTGCATTCCGTTCCTGATGCGGTTCCGGTTCACGAGCGTGTACGAATACCTGGAACACCGTTTCGGTCGCCCGACGCGACGATTCGGCGCAGCCCTGTTCGTCGTGATGATGGTGCTTTGGATGGGGTTCGTGGTGCTGGTACTGTCGCAAATCGTACACCGACTCTGCGGTGTGCCTTTGTGGGCGGTCATCTTCACGGTGGGGACCGTCACGACCCTGTACACGGTGCTGGGCGGCCTGCGGATGGTGATTTGGGCCGACGTCGTTCAGGTAAGCATTCTGGTGGCGGGCGCCGCCGGGACGATCCTCTACATTGCGTGGGCGGTCGGCGGGACACCCGTCGACTGGATCGCATCGGCCGAATCCCAATTGCGGACCGGCGGTCGGCCGACGGCCATTGGGCTGTTCAGCTGGGACCCCACAGTGCGTGCGACGGTCGTCAGCGCGGCCATCTACATGGCCGTCTGGCATGTGTGTATCCACTCATCCAGCCAGACGGCCGTCCAGCGTTACTTCAGCACGCGCGACGTACGGGCCGCGCGGCGCAGTTTCCTGGCCGGTTCGGTCGTGTATGTGGGGGTCAGCCTGATGTTGCTCCACGTCGGTCTGGCCGTGGTGCACTACTACGTTTCGACCGGTCAGCCGATTGACGCAGGGTTGGATCCGGCGACGGAACACGACTTGATCTTTCCCACGTTCGCGCTGTATCACCTGCCCGCAGGCGCCGGCGGTGCAATGCTGGCCGCGCTGCTGTCGGCGGCCATGTCCACCGTCGACGCCGGGTTGGGTTCGCTGGCCACCGTGGTATCCCTGGAATGGCGTGCCCACCGCGACCACCGCGACAGGGGGCCTCTCGCGAACGCGGAAGCCGGCCCGTCGGCTGGTCCGCCTGACCCGCACACCGCCGAACACGTTCGGTTGGCCATGGCCATGACGGTGGCCGCCGGAGCTCTCGTCATCGGCACAGCGCTGCTGCTGCAACAGATGCCGCCGCATTGGGGCATCTTCGAAGCCATCCCGCGCACCTTCAACGCGGTGATCGGCCCGCTCGGAGGACTGTTCCTGGTCGCGATCTTCTGCCCGTGCGTGCGACAGGGGGCTGCGATCGCCGCCACCCTGTGCGGATTGCTCGTCAGCGGCGTGTTGGGCTACTTTCATCAGCTCAGCACACTCCTCCAATCATGGGGCATGCTCCGGGAAACCTGGCCCGACATCAGCTTCACCTGGATCGTGCCCTGTGCACTGCTGGCCACCGTCCTGGCCGCGCCGATCCTGTGCCTGGGCGATCCGTCGCCCTGCCGCGACCTGTCGGGACTCACTTGGTGGACCCGCTCGCCCTCGCGCCGCACACCCTCGCGGCCTCCCACAAACTCCCTTGACACCCGCGGCACTTCCTGAGACACTTCGCCACCCAAACAAGCAAGGCTTCGTGCCGCGCTGCCCAGACAGCTCGCATTGAGTAAGGGATTCCAAAGGCGATGAGGAACATCACATGGATGGCGGCCGCCGTGTTCATGCTGGGGACACTGGCGGGGTGTGGTAGCAAGCAGCAAGCGGAAAACGCGGCACCGCCGCAGGCTCGCGCGGTGTCGAACACAGTCCAGGCGACACCGGCCGCGACCGTGACCGTCGCATCGGCAACGCCCGAAGAGGCGGTCAGCAGTTTTCTCAATGCGCTGCAGACGGGCGACGAGAAGGCCGCGGCCGCGCTGCTGACGACAAAAGCACGCCAAGAGACGGCCGCCCATGACATGGTGGTCGAGCCGCCCGGCGCGCCCAACGCCAGCTACTCTGTTGGACGGGTAGAACACCCGGGCAATAACCCCGATGCGGCTTACGTCAATTGCGTATGGTCCGAAAAATACGCCGACGGCGAACTGGAATCGTATGAGGTCGTCTGGGTCCTGCGCCGCGAGACGGCCGGCTGGCGCGTGGCGGGCATGGCGACCCAGATTTCAGATTCCGAGGAACCCGTATTCCTCGATTTCGAAGACCTCGCCGCCATGGAAGACGCCGTCGAGAAAGCCGATTCAGCTCAAGACGCGGCCAAGCGCGACCTGTCGGCCCAGAAGCCGGCCGATGGCTCAGCCGTACGGTGAAACTGGACCACCAGCCGGACCATTGAAAAGCTACAACGCACATGCGTTTGTGCAACATGCTGCGCCGAGGCGACTTGCGCTATGGTAAGCCGCCTCGATTTCGCCCCCGCGCGGCCTTCGAAGCCGCACGCTCGCACGCGCCGCACCGGCAACAACGCTCTCACACGGTTCCTCACCGGTCAGTTGCCACTCATGGGGTGTTGCCCGTCTAACGGTTTGCACGCGCTGCCACGCTTGACAAGCACCCGCGTAATGCTACCCTAGCGACCTAGTCTCTGTCATTCACGCAGTCTCTGTAAGCCGCAAAGTCGGACGGTTTTCTTGGGGGGAAACCGAGGCTGAGCGGATACAGGACGGGGAGTGGCGGAGACGACCGCGGCGACGACTGGACCGGTAGCCTGATGGTTACAGGTTCGGTGCCGCGTCGTGCAACAGCAGTTTCAACTACGGGTTTTTTCATTGGGGAGGGCTTGGCAGGAACCTGTTGGCGGCTTCGCGTAATCTAGGCGCGGAGTCGCGGAGACTGCCCTTTGCGGGCAGTCGGTTGTATGCCATGGTTGACCACCGACTTCAGGGGGGCGACCGTGGCTCGGTGCGCACCGTCCGCCAATGGACGTGCGATTTGGCTACAGATCATGTGCTGACGAGATCGCCGTTTCCCTGTTGCATGATCTTGTCAGCAGCCGTGAACACGAGACCGGGCGTCCTGGTGGGTGCCCGGTCTCTCTCATTTCTCTCTCCTGCGGCATCAGTCACTGGGCGCGCGGTCCAGCGTTTCGAGCCACGACGTGACGATCGTCGTCCACAGGGCATAGCCTTGCGGACTCAGGTGGAGCCCGTCGTCGGCGAGCAGTTCTTTGCGCGGTTTCTGGTCGGGCCCGAGCATGGGTGTGGCCACATCGAGGTAGTCGACCCGGTCCTGGTGGTCGGCGTAGTGTTCGATCAGGGCGTTGGCACGCTGCATTTGCGGCCAGAGTCCCCAGCGCATGATGCTGGGCTTGATGGCCACGAACCCGATGTGCGTCTCGGGCAACGGTTTGCGGATGGTCGCGACGAGCAGTTGGAAATCCTGGAAGACCTGCTCGGCGCTTTGGCCGTCCGCGATGTCATTGTCACCGGCGTACACGACCACGGCGCGGGGCCGATAGGGAATGACGATCCGATGGGCGTAGAGCACGCTGTCGATCAACTGCGAGCCGCCGAAGCCGCGGCCGAGCACGTTCCGGTCGGGGAAATCCTGGGCGAGCGACTTCCAGAACAGGAAGCTGGAACTGCCCACGAAGACGACTCCCTGCGGCTCAGGCGGCGCCTGCGCATCGCGCTGCTCGTAGCCTGTAATCGCTTTTTCCCACCGCGTGTACGGCGAGGTGTGCAGGTGCCCGATCTTCCACTGGTCCTGGCTCAGCATCCAGACGATCGTCCTGCGCCGCGGCACGATGATGTCGCCCGGCGCCACATCATCACTGGCCCCGATGAGTTCCGTCACCACGGCGCCGCCGGGCTGCAGAGCGACCTGGCGGCGGACGACTCGGACAGGTTCCAGGCGTGGGCTCCCCGACTGGCGTTGCCGCGCCGCCGCCGAACTCAATTCCCGGGACAGAAGGCCGCATGCGTTGCCCTCCAGATCGAACGCCGTGGCGCCGTCGAGCAGCAAGGCTTGGCAGGCGCCGTCGTCGCCGGCGATCCGTGCCGCCTCAAAGGCTTCCGACAGCTGCTCAATCTGGGCGGGCGTTTGAGCCTCGGCAGGGCGGGTCAGCACCGCCAGCGCCAAGACGACCGATGTCCATAAGGGTCGGAATCCGCACATCGACCACCTCCTCAATATCCGCCATGTTCGGGCCATGATGCGGGCACAACGGCTGACATCCGCCCTATCGTAGCCCCGCACACGACCGTCCGGCAATCGGTCATGACGGCGTGTCAAAAAACGGCCAGACTCGGGTTGCCAACCGGGCTGATTTATCCGATAACTCCACCCGACGTTCCCCGACGGAGGAAGGGATGTCTCCACGTCGTCGCAGGAGCCGTTTGTGAAGCTGCGCAGTTCATGGATGATTCGAGTGGCCGCCCGGGTTGCCGCCTGGGTCGTGCGCGTCTGGCTTGCGACGGTGCGCATCCGCGTCTGGTCCCGGGACGGCTGTGTGCACCCGCCGCCTCCGGAATCCAAACGGTTCATTTACGCGTTCTGGCATGAGTCGTTCCTGGCGCCGGCCAAGATCCGTACGGGCGTCAAGGTGCTGGTCAGCCAGAGCGCCGATGGCGAGCTGATCGCTCAGGTCTGCGAGCACTTGGGAATCGGCACGATCCGCGGCTCGTCGAAGCGCGGCGGGGCGGAAGCGCTGCTGCAGCTGTCGGATGACGGCGCACACACGCATCTGGCGATCACGCCGGACGGACCGCGCGGACCGCGCCGGCAGCTCAAAAGCGGTGTCGTACTGCTGGCCTCATTGACCAGGCTCCCCATCGTGCCCGTGGGCATCGGCTTCACGCGCGCCTGGCGCTTCCGGAGCTGGGATCGATTCGCCGTTCCCTACCCGTTCAGCACGGTCGTGGGCGTGCTCGGCCAGCCGGTGACCGTGCCCCGCAAACTGGACTCGGCGGGCGTCGAGCACTACCGCCGCACGGTGGAGGAGGCCCTGTTGGCCGCCACAGAGTCGGCCGAACAATGGGCGCGCGGGCGCGTGCCCCGCCGCCCCGGCGACCCCACGGCGCGTGGAGACCCCTCCCATTGCGATGACCATTTCTTTCATGCGGAATCCGACCGATGGCTGCCCGACACCACCGAGCATGCCGAGCAGCCGATTTCCGTTCCCCAATAGACGCCGATAGACAGGAGTCTCCAGTGATGGACCGCCAAGCACTATTCCAAGTCCTGCTCGACCTGGTGGAAGACGAGACCGGTGACCGGTTCACAGACGTCGACGAGAACACGGACCTCCGGTCGGGCTTCCGACTCGATTCCGTGGACATGGTCAGCCTGATCCTCAAGGCGGAAGTCCAGTTGGGCATCAAGATCTCCAGCAGCGATCTGCAGGGCGTCAGCACCGTCGGTCAACTGGTGGACTTGTTGCACCACAAGATCGCACACGGTGCGGACCAGCAAGCGGCCTGACACGCGCAGAGAGGTGGCCCATGCCTGTCGGCATCTTTCCGGTCGGAGTCTTTCCAGCGCCCCGGAGTGCGTCCGGCCGGACGCCGGCCTGTCGGGTGTTGGCCGCGTCGACGGTCAGCGCCCCGGTGTCGGAACTGCCCGCGCTGCGCGAGCAACCGAGCCGGTCGGGTTCCGTGCCGATCCCCCCGCGATTCCTGCGGCATGCGGACGAGCAGACGGTCATCGGCCTGGCCGCCGTGCTCCAGGCGATGGAACACCCGGGGCTGGCCGACGCCTGCTATCGCCACTGGGGCGTCGTCGCGGCGCCCGTGTTTCCCGGGCGTCTGGGCAGCGCCGATACGTTCACCAAGTACCGCGCCCACGGCGCGGCCGTCGTATCTCCGCACACGATCCCCCAGTATTCGCTGCACTCGTTGTCCAGCGCGATCAGCATCTGCCTGGGCGTGCACGGGCCCAGCTTCGGGGTTGGTGGCGGCCAGCAGGCGCTGGCCGAAGGATTCACGGCGGCGCTGAGTCTGCTGGAGGACTCATCTTTGCCGGGCCTGTGGCTCGTACTGACGCGATGGTCGCCCGAACCGATGCCCGACGGACGCGGTTCGACCTGCACCGATGCCGTGTGCATCGGAACGGCCATCGCGCTGGCGCCGGGTAGCCGGCCGGGTACGATCGTGCGTCTGACCATCCCGGCGTTCAACTCCGTGTCGGCACCGCCGCCGGGCAGCGCCGCTTCGGCGGACGACGACCCCGCCACGGACACCTGGGACGCCAGCGGACTGGCCGCCTACCTCGACCTCACCCGCGCGCTGGCCGATCATCCGCCGGAGGCGGCCCCGACACGCTGGTCGCTCGACTTGCCCTGGGGCGGTCGCGTGGAGTTGGTGCAGGCCCAGCAGGAGCAGACGAAAGCAGCCTAGCCATGACGCAACCGATTTGGATCACCGGCATCGGCGCCGTCACGCCGCTGGGCCACGACTTCGCGACGTTCGCCGAGAACCTGCTGGCGGGCGTGTCGGGAGTCGTGTCCCGTGCGCTGCTGCCCGACGAAGCAGGCGCGCGACAGAACGTCGCGCTGGTCGACCAGATCCCCGCACCGCCAGGCTGGGACGCGGCGGCGTTCGGCCGGCACAACCGCATGGAACAACTGAGCGTCAGCTGTGCGGCACGCGCGCTCGACGATGCGGGACTGGCCGACCAGCACGGTCGCCTGCGGATCGGGATCGTGTTGGGCCTGGGCGCCGAACACCTGCGCGTCTGGGAACTGGAGCTGCTCGCCGGTCGGAACGAGACCCTCGCGCCCGAACAGGACCCCATGTCGGTCGTCGGACTCGTCCACCGCACCCTGCGACTCAACGGCCCGGCCGTGGCCGTGGCCGCCGCGTGCGCCAGCGGCGGCTATGCGATGGGAGTCGCCCGGCGCTGGATCGAACTCGGCTGGGTCGACCTCTGCCTGGCCGGCGGCTGCGACCTGATCACGCCCATGTCGTATGGCGGCTTCTATAACCTGCGCGCGCTCTCGCGCCGGAACAGCGCGCCCTCTGCGGCTTCCCGGCCCTTCGACCGCGGTCGCGACGGGTTCGTGATGGGCGAAGGCGGCGCCGTGTTCGTGCTGGAGTCGGACGAAAGCGCCTGCCGACGACGCGCACACCGCTATGCCCAGTTCGCCGGGTTCGGCGCCAGCAGCGATGCGGTACATATGGTGATCCCCAGCTCCGAACCGGGTCCGGCCAGCCAGGCCATCCGCACCGCACTGGCCGATGCCCGCGTCGACCCCGCACAGGTCGATTACGTCAACGCGCACGCCGCCAGCACGCCGGTCGGCGACCGCGCCGAAGCACGCGTCCTCCAACTGGCCCTCGGGCTCGCAGTGAAACAGGTGCCCGTCAGCTCCACCAAAAGCATGACCGGACACCTGCTCAGCGGCGCAGCGGCCGTCGAGGCCCTGGCCTGCCTGGCCGCCATCCACCACCAGACCATCCCGCCCACCATCAACCTCGATGACCCCGACCCGGCATGCGACCTGCTCCATGTCCCTCACCAGGCCCGCCCGGCGAGCGTCCGTATCGCCATCTCCAACTCACTGGGCTTCGGCGGCAGCAACACCTGCCTGGTCTTCCGCAAGGCCGCCTGATCCCGTACACGACACGCGCCCTGACCCGAGGCTTGGCCCAACGCCCAGATCGTACGGGCGGCGGCACCCGGCGTGTGCCCATACGCCCGGTCGATTCATGCAACAGCCTTTCGCGAACCTTCAGCCCATCCACGCACCGACGCCCCCCGATCGAGGGAAATGCCACCGCAGCCGCATGCCCAGCAAATTGACTAATTGACATATCGGAATATTACGATATATATACATATCGCCGCATGGCGGTCCCTGGGGGGAGCAGGATGCTGCGGGATGCCTGCGGCAGGCAGCCTTTTTGTGTGAGAGGACCTCGTATTGATGCACATGCACACACTCGATCGGCTACCCTGTTTTCGAGGCTGCGCGCGTTACGACCGAATTCGAGCCATGGGGTATGATGGTGGTCGCACAAGTTGTCGATCATGGTCCGGGCGTTCCTGGTCCGTGGCATGACGAGCGGTGCGGCACGCGTGGACGTTATGCGATGCGATCGAGTGGTTTTATGGAGACGGGCAGCATATGACGGCTCATCAGAAGACTTCGGCGCGGTCGACGCGCTGGCTGGTTCATGGGGCGCTCTTGCTCGGGTTTGCCGCAGGTGTCGTGTTGATCATGTTGTATCTGTCCGGGCGGTTCTCGCCCAAAGTACCGATCTCGGAGGCTTCCGCGCAACCGGCGGCGGGTCGCATCGAGGGCTCGGTGGTTCGCGCGCAGGTGATTCCGCTGCCGCTGACCGAATCGGCCGTGGGAACGATCCGGGCCGTCTACGAGATTCCGATCCGCTCGAAGCTGTTGGCGCGCGTGGTGGAGGTCAACATCACGGCCGGCCAGCAGGTCAAGGAGGGTGACATTCTCGTGCGTTTGGACGACACCGACTTGCGGGCGAAGCTCGAGCAGGCCAAGGCGGCCGTCACATCGATCGAGGCCCATCTTGGGCAGGCGGCGGCGGACGTGGAGCGGAACACCGCCCTGCGGCGTTCCAATGCGGTCAGCGAGCAGGAATACGAGAAGTCGGTCACCGCGCTCCGTTCGGCCGAGGCGGACCTCCAGCGCGCGCGGCAGGCCGTCAACGAGATGCAGGCGATGGTGGACTGGGCGACGATCCCCTCCCCGATCACCGGCACGGTGGTGGACAAGCAGGTCGATGCGGGGGAGACGGTCAGTCCAGGCCAGTTGCTGGTCAAGCTCTATGATCCGACCCGCATGCAGTTGGTGGCCAACGTGCGGGAATCACTTACCAGCCAGTTACAGGTCGGCCAGAGCATTGGCGTGCAGATCGAGAACCTGGGCAAGCAGTGCCTTGGAACGGTGAGCGAGATCGTGCCCGAGGCGCAGTCATCCAGCCGCGCGTTCCAAGTGAAGGTGACGGGCCCATGCCCGGACGGGATCTATTCCGGCATGTTCGGGCGGATCCTGATCCCGCTGGGCACGGAGCGGGTCACCGTCATCCCAGCGGCCGCCGTGCGGCGCGTGGGCCAGTTGGAACTGGTGGAGGTGGTCGAGCATGGCCAGCCCATCCAGCGGGCGATCCGCACGGGTCGCGCGTTGGGGACCGTTTCGGATCCCGGCGGAGGCGTACTCCACGATCAAGTGGAGGTTCTTTCCGGACTGCGCGAGGGCGAGGAGGTCGTCGTCCCGACCGACGTCGGTTCGGCCCCAGCTGAGTCGCAGCCCGCCGATCCGCCATCGCAGGAGGCGTCCCATGGCTGAGCAGACTGGCCTTCCGGCCCTTCACGAGCACGGTTTCACGAACCGCATTGTCAAGATCTTCCTGGAGACGAACCTGTCGCTGATCCTGATGCTGCTGGCGGCCGTCGTAGGCCTGGCGGCGCTGGGTCTGACGCCGCGCGAAGAGGACCCGCAGATCGTCGTGCCGCTGGCCGACGTCTATGTCAACTTTCCGGGCCGTTCGGCGGCGGAAGTGGAGCAGTTGGTCACCACGCCTCTGGAGCGGATCTTGTACCAGATCGACGGCGTGGAATATGTCTATTCGATGAGTCGCGAGGACCAGGCCGTCATCACGGTGCGGTACTATGTGGGCGAGGATCGCGAGCGGAGCCTGGTCAAGCTGCAGAAGAAGCTCGACGAGAATCTCGACATCGTGCCGCCGGGCGTCACCGGCTGGGTGGTCAAGCCGGTCGAGATTGATGATGTGCCGATTGTCACGTTGACGCTCACCAGCGCCACGTCCGACGACACGACGCTGCGCCGGGTGGCGGAGGAACTCACGCAGCGGCTCTCCGCCATCCAGGACGTTTCGCGCGCCTACGTGGTGGGCGGCCAGCCGCGCGTGGTCCGCGTGTTGCTGGATCCCGACCGCATGGCCGGCTACCATGTCTCGCCGCTCGAGATCCAGCGTGCGATCCAGGGCGCGAACGTGCGTCAGACGGCGGGCGACTTCCGCGCCGGCGACCGGCTGATCCAGGTGGAAGCGGGCTTGCCGTTCGAGAACGCCCGGCAGCTGAGCGACCTGGTGGTCACGGTCTTTGACGGTGCGCCGGTGTTCCTCAAGGACGTAGCCGACATCCAGGACGGTCCGGACGAGGTGGCGAACTACGTGCGGCACGGGTGGGGCGGCCCGGCCCGCCGGCTGCCGCATCACGAGCATTTCCCGGGCACGGTATTGGGCGTCTCGCACTCGGCGCCGGGGGCCGACGTGCCGGACGGTTCGGCGGCGCAGTCGGCGGTCACGATTGCCATCGCCAAGAAGAAAGGTTCGAACGCGGTCTGGGTGGCCAACGCGGTGCTGCGTGAGGCGGAGGCGTTGCGCGGCCAGATCGTGCCGACGGACATGGAGTTGATCATCACGCGCAATTACGGCCTGACTGCGGACGAGAAGGTCAACGAGCTGGTGGAGGCCCTGGCGGTGGCGACCTTCATCGTGGTCGCGCTGCTGACATTGGGCCTGGGTTGGCGCGAGGCGTTGATCGTGGCGGTGGCCGTGCCGGTCGTCTTCGGGCTCACGCTGGCCGTGAATCTGATGCTCGGCTACACGATCAACCGGGTCACGCTCTTCGCGTTGATCCTCTCGTTGGGGCTCTTGGTGGACGACCCGATCGTGGACGTGGAGAACATCGTGCGCCATTTCGCGCTGCGCAACAAGGCGACGCGGCGCATCGTGCTGGAGGCCGTGGCCGAGATCCGGCCGCCGTTGATCACCGCCACGCTGGCGGTGATCGTCAGCTTCCTGCCGATGTTCTTCATCACCGGCATGATGGGCCCCTACATGCGGCCGATGGCGCTGAACGTGCCGGTGACGATGCTCATGTCGATGGTCGTGGCGTTCACGATCACGCCCTGGCTGGCGTACCACGTGCTCAGGCGCGGGTATGGCGCCGGCGCGGGGGGCGGGCACGCCGATCATGCGGCGGACGACCTCGAGGTCGTCAAGCAGTCGCGGCTCTACAAGGTCTTCTATCCGCTGATGGCGCCATTGCTGCATTCCCGGGCGGTGGCCTGGGCCTTCCTGTTGGCGATGACCTTGCTGACCGTGGGGGCCATGGGTCTGGCGGCCGTGCGCAGCGTGCCGCTCAAGATGCTGCCCTTCGACAACAAGAACGAACTGCTCCTGGTGCTCGACTTCGACAAGGGCACGACGCTCGAGCGCACGGACGCGGCGGTCCGCGACTTCGAAGCGTACCTGGCCCGCGTGCCCGAGGTCGTGGATTACGTCAGCTATGTGGGGCTCGCCGCGCCCATGGACTTCAACGGGCTGGTGCGCCACTACTACTTGCGGCACGGTGACGACGTCGCCCAGCTGCAGATCAACCTGGCGGCCAAGAAGCACCGCCGCCAGCAGAGCCATGCCATCGGCTTGCGGATGCGCCACGACCTGCAGGCGATCGCCGACCGGCATCAGGCGCGGATGAAGCTGGTCGAAACGCCGCCCGGCCCGCCGGTGATCGCCAGCGTGGTGGCGGAGGTGTACGGCCAGCCCGACCACCAGTATGAAGACCTGCTGCGGGCGGCCGACACGGTCCGCGCGCGGATGGCGCGCGAGCCGGGCGTGGTCGACATCGACCATGTGCGCGAAGCGCCTCAACCGAAGCTCGTCTTCGTCACCGACAAGGAGAAAGCGGCGCTCAACGGCGTGACGACCGAGCAGATCGCCGGCACGCTGCGAACGTTGCTCGCCGGCGACACGGTCGGGCTGATCCGCAGCAGCACGGAGCGCAACCCGTTGCGCATCGCGCTGGAGCTGCCCATCGATCGGCGCACCAGCGCGGCGGATCTGGCGCGGGTGGAAGTGAAAGGCGCGGCCGGCCAACTCGTCCCGCTGGCGGAACTCGGGCGGTGGGACGAGACGGGCCGCGTGGACCAGATGATCTATCACAAGAACCTGCAGCGCGTGGCGTACGTCTTCGCGGAGACGGCGGGCCGGCCGCCGGCGGACGTGGTGGTGGACATCCTGGCGGACCGGGCGGGCGCCGCGCCGGCCGGCACAGCCACCGAGCGCGTCGGCAACGGCTGGGTCGCCACGCATGCGCCGCGGCCGGTGGAGAAGCGGACCTTTTTCTCCAACGGCAGCGACCTGGCCTGGGGCCTGCCGGACGGGTTCACCGTGGCGTTTGCCGGGGAGGGCGAGTGGAAGATCACGTTGGACGTGTTCCGCGACCTGGGCCTGGCGTTCGGGGCGGCGATGATCGCCATCTACATCCTGCTGGTCACGCAGATGGGCTCGTTCGTCATCCCGGTGGTCGTCATGCTGGCCATCCCGCTGACGATCCTGGGCGTGATGCCCGGCTTCTGGCTGCTCAATCACGTCAGTAGCCAGCAGGTTGACGGGTTCCTCGATCCGGTCTACTTCACGGCCACGGGCATGATCGGCATGATCGCGTTGGCCGGGATCGTGACCCGCGATTCGATCATCCTGGTGGACTTCATCCACCTGTCGTTGGCCCGCGGGCGCTCGCTGTTCGACGCCATCATGGAGAGCCGCGTGGTGCGTTTGCGGCCGATCCTGTTGACGGCCAGCGCCGCGATGCTCGGCGCCGTGCCCATCATCATCGACCCGATTTTCTCCGGCCTGGCCTGGTCGCTGATCTTCGGCCTGTTCGCCTCGACCCTCTTCACGCTGTTCGTGATCCCCGTGACCTACTGGCTCCTGTATGCCCACCGACCCGGTCACGGCCTGCCGCAATCGACGATGGATCTCGAAGAGCAGTCCGACGGGCCGCGCCCGGGCTGAGTGTGGACGAGCCGAGCGGGATGAGAGCGGCCCGGCTGCGGCTGGCCCGCCGCTCACGCCCGTCGGGCGCGGAGGGCCTTCTGGAGCGCGGTCCAGGAGCGGGTGTTGAGTACGTCGGCCTTGGTCAATCCGGCGCGGCGCGCCTGCAGGACCCCGTAGCGCATCATGTCGAGCCCCTCGACGCTATGCGCGTCGGTGCAGATGACCAGCGGGACGCCCAGCGCCTTGGCGGCGGCCGAGTGCACGTCGTCCAGGTCGAGCCGCATGGGGTTGGCATTGAGTTCCAGGCATTTCCCGTACTCGCGCGCGGCCTGCAACATCGCCTCCATGTCGACTTCGTACGGCGCGCGCCGGTTGATCAGCCGGCCGGTCGGATGTGCGATCGCATGGACGTGCGGGTTGGCCAGCGCGTCGACGATGCGCGCCGTGATCTGCTCGCGCGGCTGCTTCTGCCCGTAGTGGATGCTGGCGACGACCCAGTCCGCTTGCGCCAGGATCTCGTCGGGCAGGTCGAGCCCGCCCTTTTCGAGAATGTCGACTTCGATCCCTTTGAGCACGAGCAGCGCACCGGCCAGCGAGTCATTGAGCCGATCGATGGCGGCCCACTGCCGGAGCAGGCGCGTGGCATCCAGCCCGCGGGCCATGGTGACGCGTTTCGAGTGGTCGGTGATGGCGATATACTTCAAGCCCCGCGCGCGCCCCCCGGCGACCATCTCCTCGAGCGTGGCCACGCCATCGGTCTCCGTGGTGTGCATGTGCAGGTCGCCCCGGATGTCGCCCGGGCGGACCAGCACCGGCAGCGCGCCGGCGTCCGCCCAGTGGAACTCCTGGCGCGCCTCGCGCAGTTCCGGCGGGAAGACGGGCAGGCCGAGCGCCCGGTAGACGTCCGCTTCCGAGTCGCCTGCCAGGCGTTCTTCGCGCAGGCCGTCCACCCGGTACACGCCATACTCGTTGATCTTGAGCCCCCGCTGCTTGGCGCGCCCCCGCAACTCGACGTTGTGCTCCTTCGAGCCGGTGAAATACTGGAGCGCCGCGCCGAACGATGCGCGCGGCACCACGCGCAGGTCGACCTGCAGGCCCCCGGGCAGGCGGACCGACATCTTGGTGTCGCCGCGCACCAGCGTCTCGGTCCCGGGCTCGAAGGCCGCCAGGCGATCCATCACCGCGGACGCGTCCGAGGAGATCACCAGCGCATCCAGGTCGCCCACGGTCTCCTTGCCGCGGCGATAACTGCCCGCGAACTCCAGCCGCTCCACGGCCGCACAGCCCTGCAGATGGTCGCGGAGCCGCGCGACCAGCTCGTCCGCCTCCGCCCAGTAGACGCGCGCGCCGGCCGTCTCCGCCAGGTGCAGACCGTCCAGGATCGCCTGCTCCGTCTTGGCGCCGAAGCCCTTGAGCGTGCGGACCTGCCGCGCTTCGCACGCCGCGCGCAGCTGGCCGAGCGTCGCGATGCCCAGCTGCTGGTACAGCAGGGCCGCCTTCTTCGGCCCGAGCCCGGGGATCCGCAGCAACGTCAGGACGCTTTCCGGAGTCTGCTCGAGCAGCGCCTCGAGCTGCGGGAGCCGCCCGGTGCGCACCAGCGTCACGCACTTCTCGGCCACCGACGGGCCGATCCCCTCGATCTCCCGGAGCCGGCCCGGGTCCTCCTCCACCAGCCGCGCCACCGACTGCGGCAGCTCGCGGATGGCCCGCGCGCCGTTGCGGTAGGCGCGCACGCGGAAAACGTTCGCGCCCTGGAACTCCAACAGGTCCGCCACTTCGTCCAAGGTCGCGGCAATCTGGTCGTTGCTGAGCATCCCACTACCCATGGACGGCACCCGTCACGCTAGATGTGCAGTTCGATGACATCCTTGTCGTGCAACACGTAGTCCCCTTTGACGGGCGTCCCGTCATGGACGTGGGTCCCCCAGACCCGCGCGCTCTTGAGTTGCGAGGCGAAGTCCTTGTGGATCATCTCGGCCACCTCCAGCAGCGTCCCACCCTGGTGAATCGTGTAGGGCCGGTCGAAATCCGGTTCCTTGCGCGTCGGCAGCTTGGTGTACACCCGAACCACGTTCATCGCCCGATAGATCGCGTCTCGCAGGGCCTCAAGCCCCGTCCCGTGCTGCGCCGAGATGACATGCTCCGGGAAATCAAACGCGCAGTATTCGCGCAGCAACTCCAGCCGCTCGGCCGCGCCCGGCACGTCGATCTTGTTGGGGACCAGAAACGCCTGCGTGAACACCAACCCCACATCCTGCTCGTCTACGCCCGACGCACTGGCCAGCCGGGTGCGGGTCCGGTTGAGATGGTCGACGACGCCCTGGACGTCGTCGGCGCCGTCGTCGCTGGCCAGGTCCGCCAGGAGCAGCACCAGCTCGGCGCCGCGGATCAAACCCTGCGTGGTCGGGTCCAGCACGTCGCGCGTGATCGGCGGCGTGTCGACCAACTGCACCATGACATCCTCCCAGGGCATCATCCCCGGCTGCGGCTCGCGGGTCGCGAACGGATAGGCCGCGATCTCGGGCGTCGCCCGCGTCAAGCTGGCCAACAGCTGGCTCTTGCCCACGTTGGGCGCGCCGATGAGCACGGCGCGGCCCGCCCCCTGGCGCGGCAGCCGCAGCCCGCCGCTCCGCCGACCGGTCGATTTGCCCTGCTGCAGCTCGCGCTTCGCCTTGCTGATCTTCTGCTTCAGCTCGGCGTTGAGCCTGTCCGTGCCCTTGTGCTTGGGCAGCTCCCGCAGCATCAGCTGCAGGCACTCCAGCTCCTCCTCCGGGGTTGACGCGCGACGATAGGCCTGCTCGGCCTTCAAGTACTGAGGCGTCAGATTCGCGGGCATGATCCGATCCACCTGAAACCAGGGCCAGCTCGGGACCGCAGCGTCGGACGGTCCCCTGGCTCAGAGTTTAAGGTGTCTTACGGGCGCTTTTCCAGCCGCTTTCGTCCCACACCTGCCAATCCCGCCGCGCCTCGCTTGCCGGCACACGGCCCTCCGCCTTCCGCACGCTCGCCGGCCAGACGGCCGGCACGACCGCCCCGGACGGCCCCGAGGGCACGGAAGCAACCTGGTCGCCCCGATGGACCAGCGGAGGCGGCTCGTCACGCTCCACCGGAACCACCGGCGTGGCATTCGGGCCGGGAACTGGATGGACTCGCGACTGCTCCGGGTTCACAATCGGCGGCCCGAGCGACGGGACCGGTTGGAGCGACGGCGGGTCGGTGACGGCCGGCTCGGCCGGCGGCGTCGGCTCGCCCGGCAGATCGGTCGACGGCCACGCGTCGTCGCGCGTCGCAGCCGGCGGAACGTCGATCGGCTTGAGCGACGGGCGAACATCGGCCGCCGGAGGTTGGACCGCCGGATAGCTGCCGGAGGTCGACGGCGGCACGCCGGGGGCCAACGTCGGGGCCGACGGCGTGCTGGGAACCAGCGTCGGTGTCCCCGCGCCCTGCGACGGTGTCAACACGGACGGCTGACTCGGCGCATAGTAGGGCGCCGGTGTGGCTGGGACCGGCGCGGCGGACGGCGGCGCCGACTCCCAACAGCCGCCGCTCACCACCGGCGAGCCGCTGCCGCACGGATCGCAACATACGGACGGCGTGCAACACTCCAGGGCCGGCGCCGGCGGGTCGCACCAGCCGAACAGGCGACCGAAGAAGCCGCACCGCCGCCGCTCGGCCTGCCAGGTGTACGTCATGCAAGGCTGCAGGACCGTCACGGGGCAGCCCGTCACCGGATCGGTGGAAACCACCGGCCGATAGGAGGTGACCGGAACCTGCTTCCAACTGGTCCGATAATAGGTCTGGGGAATCCCACCCAACACGGGCACCGTCGCGCGCGAGCCCCACCAGTCGCTCAGCCAGCAGGACGGCCGCGGCTGGTACACAGCCACTGGCGGACAACACACCACGCCGGGCGATTGACAGCAGATGTCCGGCTGGCAGCAATCGGACACGCTCGTCGCGTACATGGCGGTCATCGGATAGCAGACATACTGAGGTTCTTCCGGCCGGCCGCAGCGCGAGATCCAGTCGACCAGGCCGCTGGCGCGAAGCTCCGTGATACCCCCCACCCCGTGCGCGCTGAGCAACAGGGCCAGGATCGCAACGTACCCCATCCGGTAACGCATATGCTCGCTCCACATTCCTACAGTGCAGGGACACGATCAACCGTGCTGAATCCTAGGTCACCAGCGCGCGAAAGTTGACTCAAAGTCGGCCGTTTTTTCAAAACCGCGCGGCTGGCCTGCCCGCCATGCCGGTGGGGGAACGCCCGCAATCGGCACAAAATCTCAACTTTGGCTCAAGTTGCGGGCCTAGGCGGACGATAGGGATGATTAAGCTGAGTAGTCGGGCAAACCAGGCAATCCAGGCCGCTCTTCCAGCCCGCGACGACGCGCTTCGTACAGATCGTAAAGCGCGAAGAACACCTCGCGCACATTGCCGCGGTGCGCGCGGAAGCAACTGGACACTTCGTCCGGCCGGATCACGATCGGATCGTCCGCCAGCAGGTGGGCGACCAGCTCCTGAACCGTCCGGAGCGGGCAGTCCAGGGCCATGAGCAGGGGCAATCCGACATCCCGATGGGACGTGACCAGGAGTCCTGCTCCTGCGGATCGGCAGCGTGCTTTGAGTCGTCGGCGTGCAAACCAGGGCAGTTGTTCGCAGCCGTCGACCACGACCAGCGTCCGGGCGTCCCACGCCTGGGCGGCCTGGCGCATGGCGGCCGGCCAGCCGGATCGTCCGCGCTGGAGCGTCCACCACGAGATCGTTCGGCCGGCGGCGACGAGTTCGGGCATCAGGCTGTGGAGCAACGTGGACTTGCCGACGCCGTGCGGGCCGACGATCTGTCCTCGCCAGCCGCCGGCGCGCAACCGGTCGACAAGCTGCCGCCCGCCGGCGGGTTCCGCGAACCGGAACGCGAGTCGGCCTGGCCGCACACGACATGTCGAGAAGGGGTTCGTCATGCCTACAAGAGCTCATCTCCCGCGTCCTCCGGCGGCCCGGTTGCCGCCTCGGGCTGCAGGACGGGAATCGCCGGCGGGATGGTCCCAAGCACGAACGGTTGCTCGAAGAACACCTCTTTGCCGCGCCGCAGGAACGCGCGCACGCGAACGCACCAGCGGATCTTCAGAGTCACGCCCGGATAGGTCAGCGGGCTGTTGGGCAGCACGGTCCGCAGCAGCCGCAGAGAGCGCACATCGTGCGGATCCGACTCGCTCGGCGCGATCCGTTCGAAATGGTGCACGCCCATGTCCTCGTCGCCCTTTCCTTCCGTGTGCCAGAGGACGGACGCCTCGATCGACTGCACTTCGGCCGGATCGACCGCATCGAGCTGGTACTCGCAGTGCAACTCGTCGCCCGGCTGGTAGGGGCGCCGCTGGTCGCGCAGGCGGATGCTGATGAGTGGTTCCATCATCCGGGCCCTCTCTGCGGCTCAGCCGGATACACCACGACCGGAAAACAGCGTTGGAACTCCGGCCAGGAGGCGGCCAACCCGCGGGCGACCAGCATCCACTGCACGGCGTTCTGTCCGGCCTGAAACGAGTGCATCACGTTGGGCGGGATCTGCAACTCGCAGCTCATCTCAAACGCCTGGCTCGGTTCGATCTGGAAATCGCGTTGCACGAACACGGGCGCGCAGTAGACGCGACACCGCTCAGTGCGGATATCCGTCCCCTGCCGGTACGTGGTCTCCTCTTCACAGACCAGGGACAGCTCAAACCACTTCACCTGCAGCCGGCCCGCCTGGGAGACAAACAGCTGGTAGGCGCCGCCGGGCCGCAACGGGTGGTCCGAGATCTCCACTGTCGTCGGCCCAATCCCCGTGTGCAGCAACAACTGCTGAATGAAGTAGTAGGACGCCCAGATCCCGATGCCCACGAACGGCAACACGAACACGGTCAGGAACCAATCGGGACGCGCCGCGATATGGCTGCGGGCGGCCACCAACACGAGCACGGTGGCGATTCCGTTCCACACCAGGAAGAAGGCCGTGGCTGCGAACAGCACCCAGGGCCCGGAGTGCGTGACCGGCAGGCGATAGGCCAGCTTGATGCCCGGGCTGTTCGTGAGATTCGCATCGCGCGGAATCGTCGGGTATTCGCGCGGCGATGCCAACGTTTCGCTCAGCAGGTCGATGTCGGCTGCCCGCCGCGCCATGGCCGACCGCCGCTCGGCCGATGTGCCCACGTGCAACACCGTGTAGACCACGCCGGTGCCGCCGATGAGCATGAAGGAGATCATCACCAGCACCATCAGCCAGAACCCGAACCCCGGCTGATACACGGGCGGCACGACATTGAGCAGCCGGGCCGCGACCAGATACGCCAGCGACAGAGACCCCAACAGGAACAACACGCCGAAGAACAGACCCTCGCCCAAGCCGCCGACCAACTCGGAGCCCGTCCGCCGATCGCCCCGCTTTTTCTCCCAGAGTCGAAACAGTCGCGCCACAGTCGCGTTTCCCTGAGTCTGCTGCCGCGGGTGAAACCCCGACGCGCCGGGTCGACCCCCGCCCGGCCGCGCGCTCGATCCCCCACCCGGCCTCTTTGATAGCCGGTCCACCCAGTTCTCCACAAGTGGGGGGAGGCCCGATTCCCCGCCCGCCCATGCCGCCCGACGCGCACTGCAGGGCCACCAGGGCAGTGCGCACTGCACGTGAGCCGCGACAGGCCCCGGTTCGCGGGGCGGCCTGTGCCGTCCTCGCAATCCCGGCCCGAGGCGGGTCCACAGCACGCGCGGTGCCGCTCGGGATGCTCCGCAGGTGCGCACCCCTGCCCGTCTCCCCTTCGTACACCTGAAATCGGGCGTTGGCCGACTCTCAGTCCCTCGCGCCGCGCTCCGCTACCGGCACGCTTCTCGACGGAATCCGATCTGCTCGAGCGACGCGAAGACTTCTTCCAGCGTCTTCTCGCCGAAGTTCGAGATGCTCAGCAGCTCCTCAGGCGTGCTGTTCAACAGATCCTCGACCGTGAAAATGCCGCGCTCTTCAAGACAGTTGGTCGTGCGGACCGTTAAGCCGATCTCGGCCGTGCTCATCTCCAGACGCTGACGCAGGCTGCGCGATTCCTCTTCTGCTCGACTCAGTGGAATGCGGGTTCCCATGGGCCATCCCTTCCCTTCATAGAAAACCAGAATGATGAGTCCGGTATCTGACCCGGCCTCCGGCAGCGGACACCACGCGTGCCGCCGTCGACCGTGGCCACCAGTATAGCAATCTGCGGCGCATTTGCGCGCGCGGCAGATGACGTTTTCTCCGAGATTCTCCGCACGCGCGCCGCTAGCACGAGGGTGCCGCACGAGGGGGCCTGCGAGCCCGATCCCTGTTCTCGTATAATGATGTCGCTATGGGCGCAGTGCTGTCATCCTTAACGAGTTCCCAGCAAGCGGCGGTCCAGCATGTGGACGGGCCGCTGTTGATTCTGGCGGGTCCCGGCTCGGGCAAGACGCGTGTGGTCACGCATCGGGTCGCGTACATGCGCGAGCAGGGGATCGCGGACGGACGGATCGTCGCGTTGACTTTCACGAACAAGGCGGCCGACGAGATGCGTATGCGGCTGGAGCGTCTGGCGCCTGGCAGTCGCGTGTGGATGGGCACGTTTCACCGGTTTTGTTCCCGTCTGCTGCGTCAGTACGCGTCGCTCGTGGGGCTGCGCGAGAACTTCTCCATTTACGACACCGACGACGCCTTGAAGCTGTTGCGGGAGGCGATTGACGACGAGCAGATCGAGCTGGTCCATGCGACGCCCGCGCGCGTGGCGGCGGCGATCAGCTGGGCCAAGAACGACCTGATCGGCCCCGACCAGTACCGGCCGTCGCTCGGCAGCCCGCTCGGCTATGTCGTGTCGCAAGTCTATCCCCGCTACCAGCAGCGGTTGCTCGACGCGAACGCGGTGGACTTCGACGACCTGTTGATGCACGTGGCCCTGTTGCTGCGCAACCACGACGAGTTGCGGCAGACGCTCGACGCGCGTTTCCAGTACATCCTGGTCGACGAGTACCAGGACACGAACTTGGCGCAGTATGCGATCGTGCGGGCCTTATCGGTCGACCATCCGAACCTGGCGGTCACGGGCGACCCGGACCAGTCGATTTACGGATGGCGCGGCGCGACGATCCGGAACATCCTCGAGTTCGAGCATGATTTTCCCGGCGTGAAGGTGGTGCGGCTGGAGCAGAACTGGCGCAGCACCAAGCGGATTGTCCGCGCCGCCGACCACCTGATCGCGCACAACGCGCATCGCAAGGAGAAAACCCTCTTCACCGACAATCCGGAAGGCCGGCCGGTGCGGATCGTCATCTACCCCAGCGGTCAGACCGAGGCGCAGGCGATTGCCGGCCAGATCGCCAACGAGGTGGCGGCCGGGCTGCGCCGTCCGAGCGACTATGCGATCTTCTACCGCACCAACGCGCTGTCACGGACGTTGGAGCGGGCCTTCTCGGCGCTGTCGGTGCCCTACCAGATCGTGCGCGGGTTGGAGTTCTATCAGCGCAAGGAGGTCAAGGACATCCTGGCTCACCTGCACCTGCTGGAGAACCCGGCCAGCGACGTGGCGTTCCTGCGCGTGATCAACACGCCGCCTCGCGGCATCGGCCAGCAGACGATCTCGCACCTCAAGCGCCACGCGGCCGAGCGGCACCTGTGCCTGCTCGACGCCGCGCGCGAGGCCGGCTTGATCGAACGGCTCTCCAAACGCGCCGCGGTGGCGGTCGCCAGGTTCATGGCCATGTACGACGCGATGCGCATGACCGGCGACGAGCAGGTTGCGGAACTGGTCGCGCGGGTCCTGCAGCATACGGGCTACCGGGAATGGCTCGCGTCGTCCCCGGCCGAAGAGGATCAGCAGCGCGTCGAGAATGTCGACGAACTGATGACCGACGCGCGCGAGTTCGACCAGGCGCACCTGGAGGGCGGCGGCCTGGAGCTGTTCCTCGAACAGGCTTCGCTCGTGTCCGACGTCGACCAGTGGGACGCGCGCAGCGACCGCGTCTCGATGATGACGCTCCATGCCGCCAAGGGCCTGGAGTTCCCCGTCGTCTTCGTCGTCGCCGTGGAAGAGGATCTCCTGCCGCACCTGCGCAGCCAGGACGACCCCCGCCAGCAGGAAGAGGAACGTCGCCTGCTGTTTGTCGGCATGACCCGCGCCAAGGAAGAGCTGCACCTGAGCGCGGCGAGCCAGCGCGCGGCACGCGGCACGAGCCGCGTCGCGGCCCCCAGCCGCTTCCTGCTGGAACTCCCCACCGACGACATGGAGATCGTCGGCCGACTCGACGCGCCCGCCGTGGAGATCGAAGACCGGCTGGACGGAGATGATTGGGATCTGACCGATGGGGACGTACTGGCGGACGACATCGTCCACGGCGACGACGCGGACGATGACCGGCCCGTGCGGGGCTCGAGGGGCGCGCGGAACCGGAGGCGCCGCCGCCCGGCCGCGACGGGCAGCCGGCTGATGACCGCCGCGGAACTGGCGGGCCGGCCCGCGGCCCCCCTGCGCTGTCCGCTCGAGAGCTTCCGGCATGGGATGGTCGTCATGCATGCGGAGTACGGCGTGGGCAAGATCGTGGCGCTCAGCGGGGGCGGCGTCAAGCGATCGGCAACGGTCCAGTTCGCCAGCCAGCCGCGTCCGCGTACGTTCCAACTGGCCTACGGCGCGCTCCAGCCTGTGACGATCCCGAACGCCGAATGACGAAGAAGCTGGTCAAGATCGCGCACCTGACGTCGCCGGCCGCCTTGCGTGACCGGTTGAGCGCTTTAGGGCTGGAGCTGCCGGTGGACGACCGGATCCTGCGAGCCGACGAGGGATCGCCGCTGGCCGCGTCGATCCGGCTGGGGCCCTACCTGGCGGGCAACCGCTGGTGCATCCATCCGATGGAAGGTTGGGACGCGCACGCGGACGGCTCGCCGTCCGAGTTGACGCTGCGTCGCTGGGAGAACATCGGACGGAGCGGCGCGAAGCTGGCCTGGGGCGGCGAAGCGGCGGCGGTGCGGCCGGACGGACGGGCCAACCCGCACCAGATACTGGCCACACCCGGGAATCGGGCGGGCCTGGCGCGGTTACTCCAACGCCTGCGCGCCGCGCACCGTCAGCGGTTCGGGGGGACCGACGATCTGGTCGTCGGGCTGCAGCTGACGCACTCGGGCCGCTTCGCGCGGCCGGAGGACCAGCGGCTGCAGCCGCGCATCGCCTTCCATCACCCGCTGTTGGATGCCCGGTTCGGAATCGATCCGCAGGACATGACGGTGGTCGTGACGGACGGCGACCTGGAGCGGCTGATCGACGACTTCGTCGTCAGCGCCGGCGTCGCGCGCGAGGTGGGGTTCCAGTTCGTAGACATCAAGGCGTGCCACGGGTACTTGCTCCACGAGTTCCTCGCGGCACGCCGTCGGCCCGGCCCGTTCGGCGGCGACTTTGCCGGGCGCACACGCCTGCTCAAGACGATCATTCAGCGGGTGCAGAGCGCCTATCCGGACCTGGCGATCGGGGTGCGGCTGAGCGTCTATGACACGGTGCCGTACCAGGTCGGGGCGGAGCAGGGTGAGCCGGTGCCGTACGCCGCGCACCTGCCTTACGACTACGGCTTCGGGATCGACCCCTGCCACCCCCTCGAGCTGGACCTGGCGGAGCCGATCCGCCTGTTGCAAGAGCTGCACGGCCTGGGTGTCGCCGCGGTGAACGTGACCTGTGGCAGCCCGTACTACTGCCCGCACATTCAGCGGCCGGCGATGCATCCGCCCAGCGATGGGTACCGGCCGCCGGAAGACCCGCTCGCCGGGGTCTGCCGGCTGATCCATGCCGCGCGGCAGTGCCGGCAGGCGGTGCCCGAGCTGCTGTACGTGGGCACGGGCTACACGTACCTGCAGGACTACCTGCCGCACGTCGCGCAGGCCGTCGTGCGGGCCGGCTGGGTGGACAGCGTGGGCGTAGGCCGGATGCTGCTGGCCTATCCCGAGATGCCGGCCGACGCGTTGGAGCGCGGCCTGTTGGAGCGGCGGCGGATCTGCCGCACGTTGAGCGACTGTACGACCGCCCCGCGACACGGGCTGGTTTCCGGTTGCTATCCGCTGGACAGCTTCTATAAATCCCGACCGGAGGCGGACGCGTTGAAACGGGTCAAGGGGAACCGTTAGAATCACGCACACTGATGGAGGCTTGCCAGGTTGACATCGCGTCGCGCCCGTTGACGGACTTGGCGCGGCGCCTCGACGCGCACCCGGGCTTCTCCGACGCGGTGGCGGAACTCCAAGCCGGACGTCCCGCCACGTTTGACGGAGTGGTGGGGGGGTCCTGCGCGCTGCTGGCCGCCGGCTTGCTCACCCACGCGCCCGGCCCGTTCGTGCTGGCCTGCCGCTCAGAGGAGCTGGCCGACCTGGTGGCGGACGACCTGCGGATGTTCGCCGGCGGGGTGCCGCGGCGTTTGCCGGCGTGGGAGGCTGCGGTCGGCGAGCGGTCGGTCCACGACGAGATCCACGGCCAGCGCCTGCGCACGCTCAAACAACTCGAACGCTGGCGCGCAACGCGCACCTGGCCGGACGGGGCCGCCGACGCGGCCCTTCAACGCGTGGTCGTCGCGAGCATCCAGAGCTTGATGCAGCTCGTGCCCGAGCGCCGGGAGGTGGTCGAGTCCAGCCGCCGGCTGGCCGTCGGCGACACGGTCGACGCGGAGAGCCTGCGCGGTTGGCTGGCCGGTCACCAGTACCACGCAACCTCGTCCGTGCAGTTACCCGGCGAGTTCGCGGCGCGCGGCGGGATCGTGGATCTGTTCGCCGCCGACTGGGACAGCCCCGTCCGGATCGAACTGCTGGGCGACCAGATCGAATCGATCCGGCGCTTCGACGTGGTTTCGCAGCGCAGCATCGAATGGCTGTCGGACATCGAGATCACCGTGCTGAGGCCCGACGTCGGCCGCGCGGCCCTTCTGACCGACTACCTGACGCCCGACACCTGGGTGCTGCTGCTCGAGCCCGAGCAGGCGCTGGCCGAGGCCGAACGGCATTATGCGCGCCTGGGCGCGCCCCAGGGGGTCGTCAGCCCGACCGAGCTGATGCGCGCGCTGGGCTGTTTCCCGCTGGCCACCGCCGCCGCCATCGCCCCGGGGGCCTGGGGGGTGACCTGCCGCTTGCCCATCGAGTCGGTCCAGCGGTTCAGCGGCGACCTGGCCAAGGTGCGCGAGGAACTCGACCGGCGCGGCAGCGAGCACCAGGTCTGCCTGATCGCGCGCACGGACGCCGAGCGGCAGCGGTTGGGCGAGATCTTCGCGACCACCTCCCTGTCGCAGAGCGGGCGACTCCGCCTGCTGGTCGGCTCGCTCTGCGAGGGGTTCCATCTGATCAGTGAGCGGCTGATCCTGCTCAGCGGCGCGGAGCTGTTCCAGCGCGGCGAGCTGCGCCGCACGCCGCGCCGGCGACTGGGCAAAGCGATCGACAGTTTCCTCGACTTGCGCGAAGGCGACCTGGTCGTCCACTTGGCACACGGGATCGGCCGTTATCGCGGCATGCGGAAGATCGAGAAGCGTGGGCGCACGGAAGAGCACCTGCAGATCGAATTCCATGCCGGGACGAAGATCTACGTGCCGGCCCAGCGCATCGGCCTGATCCAGAAATACGTCGGCGGCACGAAGACCCGCCCGGCCCTGGCACGGATCGGCGGCAAGACCTGGATCCGACAGAAGCAGGCGGCGGAAGCCGCGGTCGTCGACCTGGCCTCCGAGATGCTGGAGATCCAGGCGGCGCGTCAGGCCCGGCCGGGGATCGCCTTCGCCGACGACTCGGCGTGGCAGCAGGAGTTCGATACGTCGTTCCCCTACGCCGAGACGGCCGACCAGGTCTCCTCGATCGAGGCGATCAAGCGCGACATGCAGGCGCCGCGCCCCATGGACCGGCTCCTGTGCGGCGACGTCGGGTTCGGCAAGACCGAAGTGGCCATGCGGGCCGCCTTCAAGGCGGTCGACAGCGGCTACCAGGTGGTGGTCCTCGTGCCCACCACCATCCTGGCCGAACAGCACTACCACACGTTCCGCAACCGCATGGCCGAGTTCCCGTTCGACATCGCACGCCTGAGCCGGTTCTGCAGCCCACGCGAACAGCGCACGATCATCGAGGGGCTGGCAACCGGCCGCATCGACATCGTGATCGGCACACACCGGCTGGCTTCCGACGACGTCCAGCTCTACAACCTGGGGCTGCTGATCATCGACGAGGAGCAGCGGTTCGGCGTGGAGGTCAAGGAGCGGCTCAAGCGGCTGCGCAGCACGGTCGATGTGCTGACCATGACCGCGACGCCGATCCCCCGCACACTGCACATGTCGCTGGTCGGCGTGCGCGACATCTCGAACCTGGAAACGCCCCCCGAAGATCGGCTGGCTGTGGAAACCCGCGTGACACGGTTCGATCCGACACTGATCCGGCACGCCGTGCTGCGCGAACTGGGCCGGGGCGGGCAGATCTACTTCGTCCACAACCGCGTCGAGGATATCGAGAAGCTGGCGCACCGGCTGCAATGCATCGTGCCGGAAGCCACCCTGCGGATCGCGCACGGCCAGATGCCCGAAGCGGATCTCGAACGCGTGATGGTGGATTTCGTGAACCACCGGTTCGACCTGCTGCTGGCCACCACGATTGTGGAGAGCGGCCTGGACATCCCCAACGCCAACACGATCTTCGTCGACGAGGCCAACCGGTACGGGCTGGCCGACCTGCACCAGCTGCGGGGTCGCGTCGGACGCTACAAGCACCACGCCTACTGCTACCTGCTGCTCGACCCGGGCGTCAACCTCACGCCCAACGCCGCGCGGCGCCTGCGCGCGATCGAGGAGTTCAGCGACATGGGCGCGGGGTTCGCCATCGCCATGCGCGATCTGGAGATCCGCGGGGCGGGGAACCTGCTGGGCACGCAGCAGAGCGGCCACATTGCGGCCGTCGGCTACGAGCTGTACTGCCAGCTGCTCGAGGCGGCCGTGCGGCGACTCCGACACCTGCCCCCCGTCGTCTCGCTCGACGTGCACATCAGCCTGCCCGGCGAGGCGTTCTTTCCGACCGATTACGTGCCCGACATGCGCACCAAGATCGACCTGTACCGCCGACTGGCGCGGATCGCCGGCGTCGATCAGCTCCAGGAGTACCGGCAGGAACTGGTCGATCGGTTCGGCACGCCGCCGGCGCCGGTCCAACGGCTGCTGGAGCTGGCGGAGCTGCGCATGGACGCGGCCACCTGGCAGGTTTCGGCCATCTACGTCGAGCGCCCGTATCTGGTCCTGCGCTACGAGAACCGCGCGCGGATCGAACAGCTGGCTAAACTCGGCGGCGGGCGGCTGCGGATCGTCGACCAACGAAACGCCTATCTTCCGGCGGACGAAGAAGTTGCGCACCCGGACAAAATCCTGCAGCGGGCAAAATCGGTGTTGCGACCGGCGCGCTGAGCCGACTATAATCCCGCCCCGCGCTCCGCGACGTCCGCAGCGCCGGGCCGGGTCCGCCCCTGGGGGACGATGATCCTCCGTTCCGCTCGAAAGGTGTTACGTGGCTGGCATCCAACCTCGATCACATGCGGGCTGCGCCACGCTGGCCGGATGGCTGTGGCTCGGCCTCCTGGCGTGCCCGTGCGCCGCCCAGCACGGCCTGGTGCAGGCGCTGCCCAGACACCTGGTCAACATGGTCACGGACCCCACGGAACAAGTCGCGCTGGTCGGCAACCAGGCGATCCTGGCGGGCGACCTGCTCCCGGCTGTGGATCAGGCCCTGGAGAAATACGTCGGCCGGGTATCGCACGACGACATGCAGCAGCAACGGGCGCTGTTCGTCCAGCAGCTGCTGCCGCGCCGGATCGAAGTGAAACTCATCCTCCTGGACTTCTGGCGCACCATCCCCGCCGACAAGCAGAAGGAAGTGCTCGGCAATATCGAGAAGTCGGTGGACAAGCAGTTCTATGAGGAGCAGGTGCCGGAGACCATGCGGCTGCTGGAGGTGAATTCACTGGCCGAACTGCAAGAGAAACTCAACAGCTTCGGCAGCAGC
The DNA here is from genome assembly GCA_052034005.1 of Planctomycetota bacterium. Lineage (GTDB taxonomy): Bacteria > Planctomycetota > Planctomycetia > Pirellulales > Pirellulaceae > JAAYDI01. The sequence goes on from JBPOJB010000023.1 coordinate 202,301, forward strand.
ATCGAGGCGCAGAAGGTCGACTATCGCGAACAAATGCTGGTGCGATCCATGATCCAGCAGAAGATTCAACGGCAACCGGAAATCACCCACGATCAACTGCTCAAGTACTACTACGAGCACTCCAAGGAATACGACGTCCCCGCCCGCGCCCGCTGGGAACAGCTCACCGCGCGCTTCGACAAGTTCCCCACCCGCGCCGCCGCCGAAGAAGCGGTCGTCGAAATGGGCAACCAGGTGCTGCGCGGCGCCGAACTGGCCGCCGTCGCCAGGAAACTGTCCCAGGGCCCCAGCGCCATCGACGGCGGCTACCACGACTGGACCACCCAGGGCAGCCTCATCTCCGAGGTCCTCGACCAGGCCATCTTCTCGCTCCCCATCCAGAAAATGAGCCTGATCCTGGAGGACCAGACCGGCTTCCACATCGTTCGCGTGCTCGCCCGCGAAGAGGCCCATCGCATCGAGTTCACCGAAGCACAAGATGCCATCCGCGAGAAGCTCCAGGAAGAAGACCGCAAACGACAGATTCGCGAGTACCTGGAGAGACTCCGCAAAGAGACCTACGTCTGGACGATCTTCGACCAGCTGGAGGTCGAACATCCCAAACCCCGCATTTGACGCAGCATAACCGTCACAGTCCCGTCATTCTTCCCAAACCCAACAGCACCGATAATCCCTGCGGTTCACCTGCGGACCGGGCATCGGACGATCCGATAAGCAATGCGGTACGCCATCGTCCGGCGCGGGTCTAGGCACGCGTGCGTGGCAGCGGCGCGCAGCACTGGGATGGGGGGTTGTGGCACAGATGACGGCACCGACAGGTCGGTTCGCGGTGGTGATGGCAGGGATGGGGCTCGCCGCCCTGTTCGCGGCGCGTGTCGAGGCAGACACATGGTTCACGGCGAGCATGCGGCGCGCGATCCAGAGCCCGGCGGATGGTATGCGCCAGTATCCGGCGGTCGTGACCGCGCTGGCCATTGAGCCTCACGGACGCCTGGTGGCAGCCGCCGGCGACGATCATGTAATCCGCATCTGGAACATCGATGAGGGCACCCTGGCACACCGCCTGGAGGGTCACACCGACTGGGTGCGGGCCGTGGCGTTCTCTCCCGATGGAAGCACCCTGGTATCATCGGGAGACGACCGGCGCGTGCTCTCTTGGGACGTGGCGACGGGAACCCTCTCCGCCGAGTTGGCCAGACACCGTTACGCCGTCGACTCGGTGGCCTTCAGCCACAGCGGGCGGTGGGTGGCGACCGCCGGGTTTGGGGACAAGCTGAGTGTGCTCGATCTGACCGGCGGGACCGTGGAGCAGGAGATCGCTTGCGGGTGCACGGACCTGCGGGCCATCACGATTTCCGATCACGATCGTTACGTGGCGGTAGCCGGGCGGGACGGGACGATTCGGATCTGGGATCTGACGGATCTGCGGCTGGTTCGCGAGCAGAAGGCCCACGCGCAGCGGATCCGCGCCCTGGAGTTTGCGCAGGAAGACCGGCAGCTGATCTCCGGAGGCGAAGACCGTCACGTGCGCGTCTGGAACTGGCAGACCGACGACCAATCCTATACGCTGCCCGAACAGCCGGCGAAGATCCTGGCGCTGGTGACGTGCGGCCCACAGCTGGTCGCGACGGCCGGCAGCGACAACATCATCCGACTTTGGGACCTGTCGACGCGCCGCGAGTTGGGCCAGTTGACCGGACATACGGGAAGCGTGTCCGCGCTGGCGTACCAGGAGGGAGGGATCCTGGTGTCCGGCGGGTTCGACACCTATCTGCGCATCTGGCACATACCGACCGCCACCGAACAAGGGGTGCGAACCGCTCGGCACGTGCCGTGAAGACATCCATTCGACCACCGACGGCCCGCACGTCGGACGCGCGGCGGATGCCGACGATCCCGGGGCATCGCGCGCGGGGACCCAGACCCGTGGGAGCAGGGAGGCACATCGTGGGACTCTTCTCGAACCGATCATTCTGGCCGCGTCGCAACCGCTCGCAAGGCAAGGCGTCCTCCCCGCGCGGCAGCGCCCGGCGCGGGCGGCGTTGCCAGTTCGAACTGATGGAGTCGCGGCGCCTGCTGGCGGCCAGCCCGATCCAGCTGGGGACGGTGTACATCGAACAGGACCTGGGGTCCGACTTGCATGGCGACCGGTTCGAGGTGCAGTTCAAAGGCGGTGCGCCGGGCACCGAGTTGACCCGGCTGGTCATCAACTGCGACCGCGGCGCGCCCGGCCTGGACCAGAACGATCTCATCTTCGACACGGTGCCGACCGGATTGGGCGCCGACCTGGCCTCCCCGTTCCAGCTGATCCAGTTGACGACTGCCGATCCGACCGCGCGGGTCGAGGCGCACGTGACCGACGGGGAATCCGTCCTGGTGCTCGACCTCTACAGGTTCCGTGCCGGCGACCTGCTGATCTTCACGATCGACGTGGATGAAGTCCAGTACTTCGACCCGTCGATCACGGACGTGGCGGTGATCAACCAAGGCATCGACCCGATCACATCCGGCGTGGAATTCCAGTCTTCCACGCTGTCGGCGACGTTCGTGGCGCCGCACTACCTCGATGCGCCGGGCACCGGCATGTTCTGGAACTTCTACGATCCGGCCCTGGCGGCCAGCGGACTCGACCTGTCGCCCGACGACGTCGATGGTCAGCGCGACCGCACGGCCGGCGCGTTTCTGACGGTCCAGCAGCTGATCCAACCCGCGTCGATCAGCGGCTACGTGTACGCAGACGACAACAACGACGGCCGGCGCGACCCGGGCGAGCAGGGCCTGGCGGGCGTCACAGTCCAGGTGATTCCGGTCGAGACGATCGAGCCTCAGCAGACCGTGACGCTCACCACAGACGCCCGCGGCTACTACGAAGCCACCCGCCTCATGCCGGGCACGTACCGGATCGTCGAGGTGCAGCAGCCGGCGCCCTACCTGGACGGGCTCGACGCGGCCGGCACGGTCAACGGCGTGCCGCGGGGCAGGGCCGTGAACCCGGGCGACCGCATCGAAGACATTTTTCTCGGCGGCGGCGAGCACGGCATCGAGTACAACTTCGGCGAGATCCTGCCCGTCTCGATCAGCGGCAACGTGCATCTCTCGAACGCCGACGGCGATTGCTACAGCGTCTGCATCGGCTGCCGGCCGCTGCCCGGCGTGACGGTCCAACTGTTCGACGCCCAGGGGCAACTGGTGGCCCAGACATTGACCGACGCGCAGGGCGACTACCGATTCTCGAGCCTCGCGCCCGGCGTGTACACCGTGATCGAGACCACACCGCCGGGCCTGATCGACGGCGCGGCCTTCGCCGGCACGGTCAACGGCGTCGTGCACGGCCAGGTCCTGGACCCCAACACGATCGCCCAGATCCAACTGCTGGCCGGCAACAGCGGCGTGAATTACGACTTCTGTGAACATGAGCCTTCGTCGGTCTCCGGCTACGTGTATCACGACCGGAACAACAATGGGCTGCGCGAGACGGGCGAAGAGGCGATCCCGGGCGTGACCGTCACGCTCCGCAACTCGGCCGGGCAGGTGCTCGCCTCCGCCACGACCAACGCACAGGGCTATTACGAGTTCACCGGGCTGTCGGCCGGCCTGTATCAACTGGCCGAACTCCAGCCCGCTACATGGCTGGACGGCAAGGACACCCCCGGCACCGTGGACGGCGTGCCGCGCGGGGTGGTCAGCGCCAACGACCTGCTGGGCGATGTGCAACTGCGTTGGGGCTCGATCGGTAAGGATTACAACTTCGGCGAACTGCGGCCGGCCAGCCTCCAAGGGACCGTGTTCGCCGACTATGACGGCAACTGCCTGTTCGACCCGACGGACCGACCGATCGCCGGCGTCAAGCTGGAACTGCTGAACGCGCACGGCACGGTCGTGGCCACCACCTACACCAACAGCCAGGGCGACTATCGGTTCGATCAACTGGTTCCCGGCGTCTACGCGGTGCGCGAGACGCAACCGGACGGTTACTTTCAAGGTTGTCAGCAGGCCGGGTCGCACGGCGGTGACGCGTCGGTGGTCGACCTGATCTCGCAGATCCCGATCGGCTCGGGCGAAGCGCTGACCCGGTACGACTTCAGCGAAATCCCGCCCGGCAGCATCTCGGGCTACGTGTTCCAGGACGGGCCGGCCTTGGAGACCGACGATGGCCAGCCGCCCTCGAACGTGGCGGAGCTGCGCGACGGGCGGAGGACCGCCGACGACCAACCGCTCGCCGGCGTGCTGCTGGAGCTGCGTGACGGCTGGACCGGCCTGCCGATCATGGCCCACCAGGCGTTGCCCGGCGCGTATCCGCCCGGCGCGATCACGGTCCTGACCGACGCCCAGGGCTTCTATCTGTTTCACAGCCTGCCGCCGGGCAGCTACGCCGTGTATGAAATCCATCCGGCGCCGTATTTCGACTACCTCGACACGCCCGGCACGACGTCGGGGATCGCCTTCAACGGCGATTCGCCGGAACTGGACGCCATCATCGAGACGCTGGCCAAGGACCCGGCCCATGACGCGATCGTTCGGATTCCGCTCGCCGCCGGAGGCGCCTCGCTGGAGAACAACTTCAGCGAACTGCGCATCGTCCGGACGCACCTTCCGCCCGAGCCGCCGCCCCCCGAGCTGCTGAGGCCGGCCCGGTACGTGCCGCTCATCCCGCCCGCCATCCCGTGGAACCCGGCGGTGGCCGATGCCCCACGCGTGATCGAGCACATCCCGGTGTACCAGGCGGCCAGCGCCCTGCCCATGACCTGGCACTTGAGCATCGTCAACGGCGGCCACCCGCGCGGCCAGCGCCCCGACGCGGATGCCACCGAAGGACGCTGGCGGACCGTGTCGCTGCTGAATCACACCCAGTGGGTCGCGGTCGCCATGCACCAGGGATACTGGACGCTGCCGGCTGAACTGTGCGCCGCCTGGGAGGGCGGGCCGGTGTTCATGTTCGGCATGCCCGGCGCGCTGCCGATCGCCGGCGACTTCAACGGCGATGGCCGCAGCGAAATGGGGATCTACTACAAAGGCCAGTGGTTCATCGACCTCAACGGCAACGGCCGGTGGGACGAGTCGGACCTGTGGGCGCAGCTGGGCACGGAGATGGACCTGCCGGTCGTCGGCGATTGGGACGGAGACGGCAAGGACGACATCGGGATCTTCGGACCCGAATGGCGCGGCGACGACCGCGCGATCGCCGCCGAGCCGGGCCTGCCCGACTCGCATAACGAATACCGCCGCACGCTGGTCCGGATCAACAACCCGCCGAAAAACCTGCCTCCGGAACCGGCGGAAGCCACCAGCGGGCGCCGCGCGTTGAAGCATACCGCCGAGGGCGTCCCGCGCGAGGACGTGATCGATCACGTGTTCCGGTTCGGCGTCAGCGTCGACCTGCCCGTGGCCGGCGACTGGAATGGCGACGGCATCTCGTCGATCGGCGTGTTCCGGGCCGGCACCTGGATTCTCGACGCCGACGGCGACGGCCGATTGACCGATCGGGACCTCGTGGTCCACTTCGGAACCGAGGGCGACCTGCCGGTGGTCGGCGACTGGAACGGTGACGGGATCGACGACATCGGCGTCTTTCGCCAGGGCACCTGGATCCTGGACAGCAACGGCAACCGCCGGCTGGACGCGGGTGACAAGCGGTTCCAGATGGGAGAGGCCAACGACCTGCCGGTGGTGGGCGACTGGAACGGAGACGGATGTGACGACCCGGCCTATTACCGCGACGCGGGATAGGCGGCCTACTGGCCTTTGAGGGTTTTGATGTCCGCGACCAGCGTCGCGACCTCTCGTTCGAGCCGTTCCACCTCACCCGGGGTGTCGTTCTGCTTGCGCGCTCCGGCCAACTGCTGCCGCACGAGCTGGAGACGCTGGTTGAGGATGTCGAGCTTCTTCTTGGCTTTCTTGTCCATGGGCGCTCCTTGAGTCCCTGAAGGGTCCGTATTGTCGTCAATCGGCCGGCTCAAGCAGCCGTTGGGCCAGGGCCAGCGCTTCCGCCCGATTGTGGATCTGCCCGTCAAGCTGCGCGTCGCGGACGCGGCTCAGCACGTCGCGGAACCGGGGGCCCGGCCGATAGCCGGCCGTGCGCAGGTCGTCGCCCGTGATCAGCAGCGGTGGGTTTAACAGGTGCACGGGCATCCTCAGCCGGGCGCGGCAATAGTCGATGTCGCGCACGTGCCCATCGACTTCGCGGGCGATCGCGTCGGCAAGCGTCAGCAGTTCGTCGCGCAGATCGGCGATCAGGATGCGCTGGAGCTGCGGCCAGGTCAGGGTCGAGGCACGCCGCACCAGGGCCTGATGGGCCAGCAGCCAGCCGGTGCCCCGCCGCTCCTCGTTCGAGAGCCGCCAGCGGCCGCCGATGGCCTCTACCAGGCTCGATTGCTCCGCTGCCTGCTCGTCGAGGCCCCAGAGCAGCGCGGCCAGCGCGACCCGGAACGTCGGTTCACGGAGCGAGGCAAGGATGCGGAGCATCGTGGACCAGCGCTCTGCCCGGCCCGCCGCCACGCCCTCGCCCGATACCGCGCACTCGGGCATGAGCACCGCCAGCAGCTGCAGGTCCCGCAACAGCTCGATGCCCTGTGCGCGGTGCGGATCCACCAGGATCCTCCGCATTTCCGCTGCGATCCGCTCACCACTGACCACCGTGATCGTGGGGGCCTGTGCCTGGATGGCCGCCCGGGTGGCGGGGTCGATCTGAAAACCGAAGACTGTCGCCAGCCGCGCCGCGCGCAGCATGCGGAGCTTGTCCTCGCCAAACCGCTCCAGCGGATCGCCGATCGCCCGCAGGATGCGGGCCTCCAGGTCCCGCCGACCCCCCACATAGTCAATCACTTCGTCGGTCAACGGGTTGTAGAACATGCCGTTGACCGTGAAGTCGCGGCGCAACGCGTCCTCCCGTGCGGTGCTGAAGCGGATCGCGTCCGGTCGCCGACCGTCGCCGTACGCCGCGTCGCATCGGAACGTGGCGACCTGGACCTGGCCCTCCTCCCGGGCCCCCAAGATGGCCACGACGCCGAAAGACTCGCCAATGGCCAGAGTCCGCCGGGGACCGAGGCAGCGACGCACTTCGTCCGGCGAGGCGCTGGTGGCCACGTCGTAGTCCAGAGGGGTTCGTCCCAGGAGCTGGTCGCGCACACAGCCGCCCGCCCAGAACGCCTCATAACCGGACTCGCGCAGCGCGCGCACCACGTACAGCGCGAAACGACGGGCTCGGTCGGGTCGGATCCTGTCGGTCATGACGATACGGCCAGTCGAGGCGCGGCCGGACTGAAACGGGTGACGGCCACTTGATGCGCTACGAGACTATGATCTATAAATGAAATCTCCGGCGCGGCCTAGTGCTCGACCGGCCAGCAGCTTCCGACCCGGCCACTGTCGTGCCCCACTGCGGGTGTGGCGGAATTGGCAGACGCGCAGGATTCAGGTTCCTGTGTCCATTGCGGACGTGGAGGTTCAACTCCTCTCACCCGCACTGACAGTGGCGGGGAGGGCTGGCCGGTCTCTTTTTTTGCGCCGTTTTCTGCCCTGTAGACCCCGTAGCGTCCCACGCCCCGGTGCTGCGACGCGCATCCGGCCGGGCCGACTTGAGCGAATTTTCTCGGGCCGTAAACAGGCTCGCAGCACGCATTTCTGGAAATCTCCCAATTTTTCTAAAGCCGCCAATTTGACATCTGGCATATGTGACATAGGTTTCAGTAGCTTCTCATCCTCGAGAAAGGCAAACCGTCCGCAAGGGCGGCACGCAAAGCCGCGGGTCGTCCCACTGTGTGGGGCGACAGTCGGGCTGCCGAATGGGTGATACCGGCCGTGAGCGGGTTGTCCCGGGCGCGACTGGATCCCAGATCGGGTGAAGATGACGAGGCAAGCCTAGTTTTTCGCGGGTTCCCGCTCCGTTACAAGACGGCTCATCGGTGATGCTGACGCACGACGAGTGGGGATCTGTAACGTACCTTTCACCATGGCCACGTTCCTCGGTCGAGACACGAAAGGGCCGGGGGACGAACCAGAATCTGGAGGAAGTGATGAAGAGTCTCGCATTGAAAGTGCAACGTTTCCTCGCGTCGGAAGATGGCCCGACTGCCGTCGAGTACGCTGTGATGCTGGCGCTGATTATCATCGTCTGCTTGACAGCGATCACGAACATTGGAAGCAACGCCAACTCGACGTTCCAGGGTGTGGCGGACCAGTTGCAGCAGACGCCCTAACCGCGGGCGGGCTCTCTACTGTTGAGACGGTGAAGTTCCCCCCCTCGGCGCCGCTGGTCGGCGCCCAGGGGGGATTTCGCGAATATGGGCCGAGTGAGAAAGCATGCCAGTCGAATCAGGAGTCGAACGGTGTACTCCCTACCAGCCGGTGCTGCGTTGTCCGGTGTGCTCGAAATGGTGTGCTACTGTTTCACGGTCATGGCAGCCGTGGTGAGTTGCCTCATGAGCTTGCGGTTTTAGGCGGCGGCAGGCGTGCTGGAAGGCCGGCTGTGAGACCTGAGTACACGCGAAGACGGAGAACAACATGGATACGCTTCACGTTTTGGTCGCCAGTGTGGCTGAGCATTGGGCCGTCTGGGTGGTCACGCTTTTCTTGATCGTGGCGGCCGTGATCGACGGTTACGCGTTGAAAGTCCCCAACTGGCTCACGTTCACGATGATCCTCAGCGGTTGGCTCTACGGCACCATGGCTCCCCCGGCCGGCGCCGGGTGGTACGCGGGGCTGGGCTGGAGCCTGCTTGGCACGCTCGTGGGCCTGGCACTCCTGTTGCCCATGTACGCCATTGGCGGCATGGGTGCCGGCGACGTCAAGCTGCTGGCCGGCGTCGGCGCCTGGGTCGGCGCATCGCACACGTTCTATGCGTTCTGCGTGGCGGCGATCGTCGGCGCCGTGCTGAGCATCGCCATGGTCGTGTTCCGCCGCGCCTGGAAGAAGCACGCCAACCAACTCTGGATGATCCTGGGCGAGATCCTCACGATCCGCGACCCCAACGAGTTGTCCGCCATCGCTGCCCAACGCAAGAGTTCGATGCTCCTCCTGCCTTATGGAATCCCAATTGCCATTGGTTCAATTGCATATTTCGTCTGGATGGGGATGCTCGTATGATCACCACAGTCCGACAACACAGACAAACGAGCGAACGTGCGCAACCTGCACATGCTGAACAATGCGGGTCGAGCTTGACGCCCATGCTGTGGAAACTGGACAAATCTTGCCAATCGTACCGAAGAAAACGACGAGGTGCTGCGGCGGTGGAGTTTGCCGTGGTAGCTCCGGTCTTCCTGTTGCTCGTGTTCGGGATGATCGAGTATGGGCGCATGGTGATGGTTCAGCAGGTGCTGACCAACGCTTCGCGGGAAGGGGCTCGCGTGGCGGTGCTGGACGGTTCCTCTCACCAGCAGGTGGTGGACACGGTCACGCAGTATCTGGTGAGCGGTTCGATCCAAGGCGCGAACATAACGATTAATCCTACGAATCCGGAGGACGCAGAGTTTGGGGATCCGGTGACGGTTACGGTCGATATCGGATTCAGTGATGTGAGCTGGCTTCCTTCGCCAATGTACTTGGGTGGGAAAACGCTTTCGGCAACGACCGTCATGCGTCGCGAGAGCGTTCAGTGATCGATCTTGCCTGCACCGACAGGGGCGTGAGATCGATGGGCGAGACGGTTTCACGAGCGGACCAGTTTGGGCAGAGGGAACACAATGCGTGCGAAATCCATGCTGCTGATCCTCATCGCGCTGGGTTGCGGCCTGGTGGCGTCCATTGCGATCAGCCAGGTGATGGAGCGGGGCAAATCCGCCAATACCGGTCTGGAGACGGTGCAGATCTACGTCGCGACGGCTGACATCGACATGAACGAGCAGTTGTCGGCGTCCAACGTGCGGCTGGAGGACTGGCCCAAGTCGAAGGTCCCGGAGGGGGCGATCGTCAATCTGAGCGACATCAACGAGCGGTTCGCGCGGGTCCGTTTCTATCAGGGCGAACCGATCCTGCAGGCCAAGCTGGCCAACGAGATCGACGGTCCGGCGATCAAGATCCCGGACGGCTACCGCGTTTGCAGCCTGAAGGTCCAGATGGAGCAGGCCGTATCGAACCTGGTGAACCCGGGTGACCGGGTCGACATCTTCGGGTATTTCCGCCAGGGGCGCGGCATTCCGGTCACTGGGACGCGTCAGATCCTGAACAATGTCCGCGTGTTTGCCGTCAACGAGCGTACGGAGACGGAGACGGATCAGCAGGGGCGGACGATTGCGGCCAAGACGGTGTCCGTGCTGGTCAAGGAAGACCAGGTGGCCCGGCTCATGCTGGCGGCCGAAATGGGCACGTTGCGCCTGGCGCTGCGGCGGCCCAACGAGTCGCTGGAAAACGAGAGCAAGCACGGGGAAACGGCGACAGTCGAGTCGCTCTTCGGCTCGCAATCCGAGTCGGCCGACCCGCACCAGCAGCCGCAGCCGATCGATCCGGCGGCGGTGGCCTCGGCCGGGCTCACCGGCTTGCCCAACCAGGTGCCGGGCTCGAATCCGCCCGCGCTGCCCCCCGTGCTGGACCTGCCGCCGGCGGGGCCGGCCTGGCAGATGACCGTGCTCACGCCGGACGGGGGCACCTGCTTCACCTGGAACGACGAAGACGACCTGCCGAACGAATTCGGCCTCGGCGCCGTCAGGTCCAATGCCGCGGCGCCGGCCACGTCGGCCGCCGCCCAGGGGTCGGCGCCGAACCAGGCGTGGCCGCCTCGGCCGGCCGCCACCGGCGCGGCATCCGCCGCACCCGACAAGTCACCGGACCCGGAGCCGGAACCCGAACCAGTGGACGAACCACCAACACAGGAGAGCGACCAATTGTCGGACAGTCACGAGGGGAGGTGACGCGCTCGCGCCGCGCGGGCGGCGCACGTCGAGGCTCAGCGGGACGACGAACCTTGACACGCGGCCGCCAAGCAGCACCAGGCGTGTTGCACTGTCCGCCAAAGAAGGAATCGTGCGTGCTGCGGGCGCAACCCCGCGGCGCGCACGAGGATGGGGCAGCGGAATCGGGGGGATTCCGCTTCACGGATGACCTTAGCGCGTTTTGTTGACAACGCAAGGAAGTACACGGATGTCCAAGCAACGCTGGGCGGTTGCATCCGCCATCGTCGGCCTGTTCTCGGCCTGGGCCGTTCTCAGTGCAATCCCATCGTCCGCCATGGCACAGGAGGCGGAGGTGGACGCCGCGGTTCGTGACACCATCCATCAGCCGGTGACGTTCAGCATTAACGGACCCACCCAACGGCTCGAGATGGTCATTTCCACCAGCCGCATCTTGACGCTCGAGCACAAGATCCCGCGGCTGATGGTGGGCAACCCCGAGATCGTCAAGGCCACGCCGATCTCGCCCAACCAGATCCAGCTCTCGGCGCTCAAGACGGGCGTGACGCAGCTGAACGTCTGGGACGAGAACGAGAGCCTCTACACGGTCGATGTCGTGATCACTCCCGACGGGCGCGCCTTGCAGATGCTCATCAAGTCCGAGTTCCCGGACGCGGCCGTGCGCGTGCGGCCCTTGAATAACAGCGTCTACCTGTCGGGGTATGTCCCCAGCCCCGCCATGGTCAACAGCATCGTGCGGATCGCCGAAGACTACTACCCGAAGGTCGTCAACAACATGACGATCGGCGGCGTGCAGCAGATCCTGCTCAAGACGAAAGTCATGGAAGTGTCGCGCACGAAACTGCGCAGCGCCGGGTTCGACTGGTCCTTCCTGAACAACGAAGTGTCGGTGATCCAGTCGGTGAGCGGCTTGATCGCGGGCGGGACGACCACCGGCAGTTGGGCCGCCACGGGCTCCGACACCGTGCGGTTCGGCATCGTCGGCAACGGCGCTTTCTCGGGGTTCATCGAAGCGCTGCGCCAGAACGACCTGATCAAGGTGCTGGCGGAGCCGCAGTTGACGACCGTCAGCGGGCGGCCGGCCAGCTTCAACTCGGGCGGCGAGTTCCCGATCATCGTCCCGCAGAGCCTGGGCACGGTCTCGATCGAGTATCGGCGGTACGGCACGCAGGTGGACGTCGTGCCGATCGTGCTGGGCAACGGCAACTTGCGCCTGGAAGTCCGGCCGCAGGTGAGCGAACTGGACCCATCGACCAGCGTGGTCATGGCCGGCGTGAGCGTGCCGGGTCTGCGCACGCGGTGGGTGGACACGGCGGTCGAGATGAAGGCGGGCCAGACCCTGGCGCTGGCCGGCCTGCTGCAGCGGCGCGTCGAGGCCCAGAACCGCGGCCTGCCGTGGCTGTCCGACCTGCCCTGGTTCGGCGCGCCGTTCCGGCATGTCCAGGAGAAGGTCAACGAAGTGGAGCTGTTGATCCTGGTGACGCCCGAGTTCGTGGAGGCGGCGGATCCGGACGAGCTGCCCCCGTGCGGGCCGGGCGAGACGACCACATCGCCCAACGATGTCGAGCTGTACTTCCGCGGGTACCTGGAAGTGCCCAAGTGCTGTGAGGACGGCACCTGTCCGCAATGCCAGGGGTGCCAGAACGGCCAGCCGGACGAGACGCTCCTGCCCGAGGGCGCCGTGCCGCACGAGGCCCTGCCGCTGCCCCCGGACGCGGAAGCCTCGGCCCCACGGCCCGCAGCTCCCGCCGCGCCGCCCGCCGCCAAGCAGACGGCCCAGAATCAGGCGGTCCAGACGGTCAAACGCCCGCCGGTCCGGGCAGCCGTCTCGGGCGAGGCGCCCGCCGCCGTCAAGGGGAAGCCGACGCTCATTGGCCCGGTCGGCTATGACACGTTGAAGTGAGAGGGGATACGCCGACACCATGACCAACGTGCTGCGCCTGGCAATTGTCGATCCGAACGATGCGCATCGGGACGCGCTCAAGAAAATGCTCTTGGGCATGGACACCTGCTGGCTGGAAGCCGAGTCCTCGCGGTACGAGTTCTTCGTGGACATCGTGAGCCAGACGCACCCGGAGGTCGGCGTGATCGGCATGGACGCCGACCCGAACAAAGCGCTCCAGTTGATCCACAACCTCCGCGAATCGGCCCCGGAGTGCAGCATCCTGGTGGTCAGCAGCAGCACCGACGGGCAGTTGATCCTCAAGGCCATGCGCGCCGGGGCCAAGGAGTTCCTGACCCAGCCGGTGGGGATCGAAGAGTTGCTGTTGGCCCTCGAGCGGATCGGGACGCACCGGGTCGGGGGGGGCCGCGGCCGATCGCGCAAGTGCCGCATGGTGGCGGTGGCCGGCGCCACGGGCGGCGTCGGTTCGACCAGCCTGGCGGTCAACCTGGGATGCGTCCTGGCCGCCAACGAGTCCAACTCGGTCGCCCTGGTGGACCTCGACCTGTCGCTGGGCGATGCGGACGTCTTCCTCGACACGATCCCCGACTACACGATCGTCGATGTCGTCCAGAACATCTCGCGGCTGGATTTCCAGCTGCTCAAACGGTCGATGACCAAGCACACTTCAGGCCTCTACCTGCTGCCGCGGCCGGTCCAGCTCCAAGACATCTCGCTGGTCACCCCCGATGACCTGCAGCGCGTCTTCGGCCTGCTGAAGGCCACGTTCTCGCATGTCATCATCGACCTGTCGAAGGCGTACAACCGCGTCGACATGGCGGCGTTGCAGGCATCCAACCAGGTGCTGCTGGTGACCCAGCTGGACCTCCCCTGCCTGCGCAACGTCGTGCGCTTGATGATGTCGTTCGACGCCGTCGACGGGCTGAAGGACAAGGTCCAGATCGTGGTCAACCGGATCGGTCTGGACAACGGCCACATCAGCCTGAAGAAAGCTAAGGAGACGATCGGGCGCGACATTTTCTGGCGGTTGCCGAACGACTACCGCGTGATGGTCGAAATGCGCAATAACGGGGTGCCGTTGGTGGAGCAGGCCCCGCGCGCCGCGATCACCCAGGCCATCGTGGCGCTGGCCGAGGAACTCTCGGGCGCCCCGCGCGGCGAGGAGGACGCGAGCCCGGACAGCAAGGGCCGCTGGCTCGCCTTCTGGGGCAAGAACAAGGCGAAGCCGTAGGCGCTTCCCATTCTCGACTCCGCCGCTCCGCGGTGGGTTTCAGCACGTCCCCGCCTGTGTCGGGTGGCGCCGGTGGTAGCGGTTCTAGGGCGTTCCGGGTCGCAAGCCGGGCAGGATCGGCGGGGATGCGCGATCGGGGCGGCTTTCTTCCGTGAGCTATGCTTTCACAGGCGTGGCGAGTCGGCGGCCCGTGTCCAGCCGGTCGCGCGTCCATCAGCCCAACACGATATTTGCCCACCGGGTGGGCGGGGCACGCGACCGTGCATGTCCCGAGGTCTCCCGGAACTGCCTTGCATCGACGGACAGGAAGATGGCCAATCCCGCTCCCGCCGCACGCTCGGTTGACGCAGCCCGAGCCGAGGAATTCGACAAACTCAAGCGCCGCATCCACAGCAAGCTGGTGGACAAGCTGGACTTGACGAAGGTCGGCGAGCTGGAGGGCGAGGTCCTGCGGCGCGAGATCCGCCTGGTGGTCGAGCACTTGTGCGACACGGAGGAGACGTTTCTGAACCGCAACGAGCGGGAGCGGCTGATCGAGGAGGTGCTGGACGAGACGTTCGGCCTGGGCCCGCTCGAGATGCTGCTCAAGGACCACTCCATCAGCGACATCCTGATCAACGGCCCCAAGAACATCTATGTGGAGCGGCGCGGGAAGATCGAGCGGACGACGGTCGAGTTCCGCGACAACGCGCACCTGCTGCAGATCATCGACCGCATTGTCTCGAACGTGGGCCGGCGCGTGGACGAGGTCTGCCCGATGGTCGACGCCCGGCTGCCGGACGGCTCGCGTTTCAACGCCATCATTCCGCCGCTGGCCCTGGACGGCCCGGCCGTGTCCATCCGGCGGTTCGGCGCCAACCCGCTCAAGCTGGAAGACCTGCTCAACTACAAGGCGTTCACGCCGGAGATGGTGATGCTGCTCGAGGGCGCGATCAAGGCGCGTCTGAACATCATCATCGCGGGCGGCACGGGGTCCGGCAAAACGACGCTGCTCAATACGCTCTCGAGCTTCATCTCCAACTCCGACCGCATCGTGACGATCGAGGACGCGGCGGAGCTGCAGCTCCAGCAGGAGCACGTCGTGCGTCTCGAGACGCGTCCGCCCAACATCGAAGGCAAGGGGGCCATCACGGCCACCGACCTGGTCCGCAACGCGCTGCGGATGCGTCCCGAGCGGATCATCATCGGCGAGTGCCGCGGCGGCGAGACGCTGGATATGCTGCAGGCCATGAACACGGGTCACGACGGCTCGCTGACCACCATCCACGCCAACACCCCCCGCGACGGCATCGCGCGCCTCGAGACGATGATCATGATGTCGGGCTTCGAGATGCCCATCAAGGCGATGCGGCAGCAGATCGCCAGCGCGGTACACCTGATCATTCAGGCCAACCGCCTGCAGGGCGGGCCGCGGCGCGTGACGCACATCACGGAAGTCGTGGGCATGGAGCAGGACACGGTGATCATGCAGGACGTGTACAAGTACGTGCAGGAGGGCATCGACGAGACGGGGCGCGCGCGCGGCCGATTCGAAGCGACCGGCATCCGCCCGACCTTCATGACCCGACTGGAGGCCGCCGGCGTGCGACTGCCCGCCAGCGCGTTCCGCCAGCGCGTCATGATGACGGACTAGTTACCCGATTGGAAGAGCCATGTTGACCATCATCGTTATTGTCGCCTCCTTCATCGGCGTGGCCGCGCTGGTCGGCGGCATCGCCATCATGTTCCGCGGCGACGCGTCGAACGTCGTGGAGGAGCGGCTGGATGTGTTCGCCGGCAGCAAAAGCGCCGCGCTCGGACGGGTCCACGAAACGGAACCGAGCCTGCTGGCGTCGCCGCTGGACGAGACGCACAGCATCTTCGACAGCCTGCTGTCCCGCGTCGGCGACCTGCGCCGCCTGCTGAGCCAGGCGGACGTGGCCCTGGACCCCTCCCGGTTCGTGCTGCTCAGCGCCGGGTTGGCCACGGCGGCCGCCGCCGCCTGCGTGCTGGTGCCCGCCATCCCGAAGTTCTTCGCGCCCGTGGCCGCGCCCGTCGGCGGCGCCCTGCCGCTGCTCTGGGCGCTCCTGCGGCGCCGCAAACGGCTCCGGAAGTTCGGCCAGCAGATGCCCGAAGCGCTCGAACTGATCAGCCGCGCGCTCCGCGCCGGCCATAGCCTGGCCAGCGGCATCAACCTGGTGTCGGACGAGATGGCCGAACCGATCAGCAAGGAGTTCCGGCGGTGCTACGAGGCCCAGAACCTCGGTATCCCGCTCGAAGAGGCCCTGGAAGACATGTGCGAACGGGTGCCGAACCTGGACCTGCGGTTCTTCGTGACGGCCATCGTCCTGCAGCGCCAGACGGGTGGCGACCTGGCCGAGATCCTCGACAAGATCGGCTCGCTCATCCGCGAGCGGTTCAAGATCTGGGGCCAGATCCAGGCGCTCACGGGCGAAGGCCGCCTGTCCGGCATCGTCCTGCTGGCACTGCCACCCGCACTGTTCCTCGTCATGTATTACCTGAACCCCGACTACTGCACCGTGCTGTTCAACGACTCGCTGGGCCATAAGATGCTCGCCGGCGCCGTCGTCATGCAGATCATCGGGGCGGTCGTCATCAAGAAGATCATCAGCATCAAGGTCTAGTCGTCCGCCGCGCAGTCCCGCACACACGCGGACGCGCGCGCACGCATTCACCTACGAGAGTCCTGACCCATGGCCATCATCTTGCTCGCTGCCTCCGGCTCGTCTCTGCTCATGCCGGTGCTGGGCTTCTTCCTGTTCGGGTCGGCCGCCTGGCTGCTGCTGGATCTGTTCTCGTCCCGCGCGACAACGGCCGAACAGCGGCTCGACGAGTTCAAGGACCCCGCCATCCGCAAACGTAAAGAGGCCGAAGGTGCGCGCCGTGCCCTGTCGACCGAAGCGGCTGCCCGCATGTGGGAGAAAGTGTCGCCGACCCTGGCCAAACCGCTCCAACCGAAAAACGAGGGGGAGGCCAGCAAACTGCGGCTCCGCATGGCCCAGGCCGGGTTCCGCAGCGAAGCCGCGCCGTCGCTCTTCCTGAGCCTGAAGTTCGCCATGCTCATCGCCGGACTCTTCATCGGCGGCGGCGCCGTGCTGATCCTGGCCCATCTCAATGGCACGCCCCTGCTGGGACAGAAGAACCTCTTCAAGTGCATCATGATCGCCGGCGGCATGTTCTATCTACCCGAACTGATCCTGACCTGGCTCACCAAACGCCGCAAACAACAGATCTTCCTCGGGCTCCCCGACGCCCTCGACCTGATGGTCGTCTGCGTCGAGGCCGGACTCGGCCTGGACCAGGCCATGCGCCGCGTGGCCGACGAAATGCAGAAGTCCTACCCGGTCATCGCCGCGGAATTCGGGCTCTGCAACCTGCATATGCAAATGGGACGCAGTCGGGCCCAAGTGCTGCAGGAACTCGGACAACGCAGCGGCGTCGATGACCTGCGCGCCCTCGCCTCCATCCTCATCCAGGCCGATAAGTTCGGATCCAGCATCGCTCAGGCCCTGCGCGTTCAAAGCGACTCGATGCGCACACGACGCCGACAGATCGCCGAAGAAAAGGCCGCCAAGACGGCCGTCAAACTGATCTTCCCCCTGGTCCTGTTCATCTTCCCCGGCATCTTCGTCGTGCTGGTCGGACCCGCCGCCATCACCATGGTGCGCGAGATGTTCCCAGCCATGCAGGGACGTCATTAATTCAGGCAGCCTGTGCGTAGCAGGCAAAACAGGCAAAATATACGGACCGCCGAATCGGCAGCGCAGACCGGGCGACCTGCGCGCCGATAACTGACTCCGGAGGATGCTGCCCTTTGCGCGCGCCCGGGGCCGGGTGCCGTTCGAGCGGAGGCCTCCGTGGGTGTGACGGCCGCCTGCCGGCCGTGGTGGGAAGTACCAAGGACGCTCGTGTACGGACGCGCGCCACCAGAGCGACCGGGGACAGGTCGCAGTTGCGGGGGACAGGAACATGCGACGGCTAACGATCGTGTTGGGATTCGCCTTCATGTGCGTTTTGCAAGGGAGTGAGGCGAGCGCCGACTTGCAGACGTTTAAGGCCAAATGGCACTGCTTCTGGAATCGCGTGCATGTCGACTGGCACCGCAACAACGCCTGGCCGGAGCCGTTTAATCTGGTCGATCGCGAGGCGTTCAAGGCGCCGCTCGTGATGATGGTGGACAGCGGATGGCAGCTGCAGAACACGATCCCCGACGAGCTGTTCAACGCGGAGACTCAGGAACTGACACACGCCGGCGAACTGAAAGTCCACTGGATCCTGACCCAGATGCCCACTCGGCGGCGGATGGTGTTCGTTTTGCGCGGCAGCACGCCGGAGGCCACGGAAGCCCGCGTGAAATCGGTCGAGAAGGTCGCGGCGACGGTCTCCGGCGGAGGCCCGGCCGCAATCGGCGTGACGGACATCATCCCGCGGGGCGGGTCGGCCTCCGCGTCGGAGCGGGTCAGCGTGAGCTACGAGTCGTCGGCACCGCCGCCACGACTGCCGGAGATGGGCGGAGGCTCCGGGCAAGCGCAGTAAGTCCTCGAAGCCCAGGATGTCGCGCTTTGGCGGGCATTTGCGGGCTTTGACCTTCAGTCGGCGCGCCGTCGCGACCGATCTTTAGCCTGAAGGTACGCAGCGGAAGCACTGGACGACGCGGAGGGCGCGGGGATGTGAGCTTGCCCTGCCGCGTCCGGTCCACGCTCAAGGAGGTGCGGGGTGAACGTGCGGCGACTATCGTTCGTGGCGTGGATGGCGGTGTTTGGCATCGGTGGGGGGTGCACCTCCAAGATGGGTGCCAGTCGCCTGTTGCCAAGCTCTCCAGCCAGCTCGGGGCCATCGGCCGTGACGGCACCGCTGGGCGATTCGCGGTACGACGACCTGGTCCGCCAAATGCAGGAGAACGGGAACCAGGCGACGCGCGACGCCACGCCGCAGACCGCCACGCAGAAGGTCACCGGCGCCATCAAGAAGGCCTCGGCGACGGTCACCACCGCCCTGACGCCCAAGCCCCGGGTGCGCAAGGCGCCCGACCCGATCGCCTTGGACAGCATGCCGAAAAAAATCAGCGTTGACCTGTGCTACCAGGCCGGCCGGCTCGCGGAATCCAACGGCAACCCGGCAGCCGCCATCGCCCAATACGAGCGCGGCCTGAAGGACCAGCCCGACCATCTCCCGACGCTGATCAGCCTGGCGCGGCTCTACGACCGCCAGGACGACTTCGACAAGGCCGAACAGTACTATCGTCGCGCGCTGAAGGCGGAGCCGGACAATGCCATGGCGCACAACGACCTGGGCTTGTGCCTGTCGCGCCACAACCGGTCGGAAGCGGCCCTGGAATCGCTGCGCAAGGCCGTGAGCCTGGAGCCGAACCGCAAGCTCTACCGCAACAACCTGGCCACCGTGCTGGTCGATCTCGGACGCGTCGATGAGGCGTGGACCGAGTTGAAGGCGGCGCACCCGCCCGCGGTCGCGCACTACAATCTCGGCTACCTGCTCTACCACGCGGGCAACAGGCCACGCGCCCAGGCGGAGTTCACGTTGGCCCAGCAGGCTGACCCGTCGCTTGCCGCCGCCCAACAGATGCTCGACCAACTCGCCGCCGATACGGCCGCCGACAGACCGGCCCGGGTCGCCATGGCCGCGACCCCGACCCCGCCGCCGGCAGCCGCAGCCGCCTCCACCGCAGCCACCGCGTCGAACAAGCCGGTCACCGCGCCGGCGCCGACCAAGGTCCAGGTCCGGATCGAAGACATCGGCCCCCAATCCACCTCGGTCGACCGCTCGACGCGGGCCCTGCCGGTCACGGCCGTGCACGCCCCGTCCGAGCTGCGGCGTATGCCGCCGACCGACCCGGACGTGCCGACCGACCCGCTGCGCGCGCCCGGCGGTGCGTCATCGCCCGAGCCGGTGCCGCTCTCGCCCGCCGACATCCCGGCATCCCCGTCCGCCGCGCCGGACAGACCGGCGGCCGCGCCGTTCTCCAGCGAGTTCCCCATCCGCCGGATGTCTGCTGCGTTGATCGAGGACTCGGACGAGCTGGACCTGCCGACGCCCGCCCTGTTGGATTTGACGACCTCACTCGGTCGGTGACAACTCTGCGACACGCGCCTGGAGCGATTTCAGGATCGCGGTCGCCGTGTGGGGCCCGCAACTGTTGATCTCGCCGTACGGCGGCATCGTGCGCCCGTACATGTAGGGCGGCCGCTCATCCCACTGGCGTCGCGGGATGATGTAGCCGATCTCGTCGTTGGCCAGCCCCAGGAGCAGCCATTTGGTGCCCGGCAGGATCTGGGCAATCGTCGGCTCGATCGGCGCGTCCGGATAGTCTGCGCCGGGCCGGGCGGGATCGTCCAGCGGGCCGTAGACCAGTTCCGGGAACAGCTCCCCGGGGACGGTGGCCACGCACAGCTCGCCCAATTGCAGGCAGGCAACCTCCGTTTCGATCGCGGGTGTCACATCATCGCGGACCTCGCGCAACGGTTCGCCCAGCGGCCTGCCGTCCCCATGCCACACGTAGGCCTCCCGGCGCAGGATGCCGAGCAGGCGGGCCCAGCGGTAGATCCGGTTCGTCATGGGGACGCCGGTCCGCGCGGCCGACACATGGAACGGCGTCAGGCGGATCGGCTGAGCCGTCTCGATCGCGCGGCCCGCCAGCGCGGCCACCTCCTCGCCGTAACGGCGCGCGAATTCGAAGTCGCCCTCCTCGAGCCATTGGCCCTGCTCGCCCCGAATGCGACCCGACGGCGGCGCGATCAGGCCGCCGATGGCGCCGGTGAAGTAGACGGTCGGGCAGCCGTAGCGACGGCCGAGCGCGGCGATCGTCGCGGCCGGGAAATCCGCGGTGATCAACTGGTTGTCACGGCCCAGCGTCTCCGGGTGGCAATTCCACTGCACGACCAACCCGGCCGTTCGGCCGTCGCTCGAGTCCGTGAAACGCAGCAGACGCAGCACGCCGTCCTTGACCACCGGCAGCCGTTTGTCGTCCAGGAGCGACTCGTCCACCGCCGTGCCGTACGACACCTGGACTTCACACACCTTGCGCTCCGCCTCCCGCACCGACTGCTCCATCAACGCCACGACGCGCTGAACGTACAGCTCGTCGACCCCTCGGTGCAGATACGACTTGCCCCAGACGCCGATCACGTCGGGCCCTTCGTGGTTGTGCGTGCTGGCAACCAGCACGTAGCGGTAGTCCGGCAGGCGCGCGCGGAGTCGCTGGACGTCCGGCCACTGCAGGCCAATCAGATCGACGGCGATCCAGGCCAGTTTCTCCGTGCCGTTGCGGAGCACGATGGTGCGCGCGTAGAGCGGATCGTGCACGCCGACGGCTGCCCGGCCGGGATAGTAGCCGGCCAGCCAGACCGGTGCATCGGCGCGGATCGCGGGCGTGATATCCGCCTGGGCGAATCCCACCTCCAGCCGGGCCTGGGCGGTGCCCGACAGGAGACTGAGCCAGACTGCGGCGGCCCCTGCCTTCCACACGGCGCCGGCCACGCCGGCGGTCCGCGCCGCCCGCGTCGGGTGATGGACCGTCAGATGCTCCATAAGAACGCCATCCTGGGTGTCAGCGCCCGCCCGCATCACGCCGCGAGCCGGTTCCTTCTCCAACAGCCGCACTCGACCCGGTCCCTGTGACACGCAAAGGCTCTCCATTCTACGTCATCCGGCGGCCGACGAATAGGACGAACCAACCGGTCCGCCCCGCGGGGCGGCGGCGACCGGGCGCGGACCGCTGGGCGGCATACCCACCCGATATGTACCTGCTGTTCAGCCGCTCGGGGCGGATCTAGAATGGGCCTTCGATCGGACGGTTCTTGCGCGGTCCGCGGTGGCGGCGACGCGCCTTGTCAAGCCCGGATGTCATTAGGCAAGCGAGGAGAGAGCTGTGATTGAGACGAAGACATACATCGCGCTGAGCGTCGTCATGTTCCTGGAGTACGCGGTGTGGGGCGCCTGGGCGCCGGTGCTGGCCGCGCGGCTGCTCGGGCCCTTGAAGATGACGGGCAAGCAGACCGGTTCGATCTACGCCACGCTGCCGATCGCGTGCATCTTCATGCCGCTGGTGTCCGGCTGGGTCGCCGACCGCTGGTTGAACGCCGAGTGGCTCCTGATCGGCGCGCACTTGATCGGGGCGGTACTGTTGTTGATTGCCGCGCAACAGACTCATTTCAAGCCGATGTTCGTGGTGATGCTGTTGTACTCGATGTGCTACGCCGCCACGCTTCCGCTGGTGAACTCGATCCTGTTCGCGGCGACATCGGACGGCGCGGTCCGCGGCAAGGTCTTCGTCTGGGCGCCCGTGGCGTGGGCGCTCGTCGGCTGGTGCCTGACCGGCTGGCGGATGACCAAGAAGGAGGCAAGCGACGGCCGGGATTGCCTGTACCTGGCCTCGGCGCTGTCCATCCTGATGGTGCTGGGCGGCATCTTCGTGACCATGGCATCGCCCACTGCGCCGCCGGGCAAGGGGTTCCCGATCACGGGGCTGGTGAACGTGATCGACTTCAACTTCGCGGTGTTCCTGGTCGTGTCGATGGTCGTCTTCGGGCTCATGCAGTTTTATTTCCTGGGCAGCGCGCAATTCATGCAGGACATGGGGATCTCCAGCAAGCACGTGCCGGCGTCCATGGCGCTGGCCCAGATCGCCCAGGCGTTGGCGACCTGGTTCCTGTTCGTCCCGTTCCTGCAGCATGTCGGCTACCGGGGTTCGTTCGCGTTCGGTGCCGCCTGCTGGGTGCTCCTGTACAGCTTGTACGTGTCGGGCCGGCCGAGTTGGCTCATGATCGCGATCCAACCGTTCCACGGCCTGGCATACGTGTTCTTCGTGATTATCGGTCAGAACTTCGTCGACACGGTGTCGCCCGGCGAGATCCGCAGCACGATGCAGGCGTTGATCTTCTGCGTGACGTCCGGGGTGGGCATGTTCTTCGGCACGTATTTCGCCGGAATCGTGATGGACGCGAACGCCAGGGAGGGCAAGTTCGATTGGAGCAAGGTCTTCGCGGTGCCGGCCGCCATCACGCTGGTGGGCGCGCTGACCGTGATGGCCGTGTTCCACGACCCCGCCCCGGCCGCGCGCCCGCAGGCACAACCGGACGCCGACGTCACGGTGTCCGCGCGCGATCTGGAGCAGTGAGTCCCGTTCGATGCTGATTCCGCGTTATACGCTCCGCCGCCTGCTGCTGCTGACCACCGCGGTCAGCCTGTTGTGCTTCGTCGTCGCCCGCGCGATTGCCGGGAAGGCCTGGGCGTTTGGTCTCTCGCTGGCGGCGGCCAGCCTGCTGTTGTGCTTCCTGGTCTATGGCGCCCTGTTCGCCGTGGCGTACGTGCTCACCGCGATACGGCAGGCGGGACGCCCCGCCGCTCGTGCGGGCACGCCGTTCGCCACCGCGGAGCCGCCGATCCAGATGGTCCCGCCGGAATGACCGGAGAAGGGTCATGCGAGTCTCGCGTCGGACAGACGATCCGTCGCTCGGAAATCGCCTGCTCAGGGCGGTGGCGGTCGCGGTGTGCCTCACGGCCCTTGCGAAGCTGTCGCACGCCGGCAGCGGCTCCGTGTTTCGGGTGCCCTCCGGCGGGACGCCGAAAAACGGCCTGCAGTTGATCGTCGACGCACGCTGGGTCGATGGCAACGGCTACATGCCCGTGAAGGTCACCCTGCTGCCATGGCCGGCCGGCCCGGCCACGGCCAGCCGCACGATCCAGGTCGTGCTCGTGCCCGATTTCGCATTGTCCCGTTCCCGTGAGGACCACCAGGTGACCGGCACTGTGGAACTCACCCAAGGCGCGACGCGTGGGGAGGCCACGCTCGCCGTACACCGGCGCGGCGCGCCCCAATACTTATCGATCCGGGTGTATGAGGACGGCGCGCCGCTTGAGGACCTGAGCCTTTCATACGCGAGCATGGGGGGCAGCTCACGGAAGAGCGAAGCGGTCCCGACGCTTCTGGTCATCGACGCCGATGCGCCCACGCGCGACGCACGCGAGCAGTTGCTCCGCCGCCGCTTGGCATCCTCCGGGGCGCCGGCCGCCGCCCCCGCTCCGCGATTGCCGAACCTGCGGCAACTGCCACCGTTCTTCTTCCCGGAATCGGACTTCGAGGTGGGCCCTCCGGACGACGGCCTCACCCTGGCCGCGCTCGACGCGCTGCCGCGTGTCGAACTCCTGCCGCCGGCGGAACTGCCCCAACGCTGGATCGAGTTCACTTCGTTCGACATGATCTTCGTCTCGGCGGCCGACCTGCAGTCGCTCGCGGCGCAACAGCCGGCCACGTGGCAAGCGATCCGCCAGTGGCTGGCCACCGGCCCGACGCTGTGCGTCTATGACATGGAGTTGTCTTCGGATGCGCTGAGCCAGCTCGAGTCGCAGCTGGAATTGATGCCGCCGGCCAATCGCGACCCGTCCGACGGCGTCCGCGCCCGATGGCGCGCGCCGGACCCGAGCACCGCATCGGCGGACGACGTGACGGCGTTGCGCACCGTCAGGTACTCAGGCGCTGTGTCCTATCCGCCCGATTCGCCGGCGGATTCGTCGGCGGCCGGTGCGGAGCCCGCGGCACCCACACCGCCGGCCGAGCCGCCGTTCCTGGTCCGGGAGGTGGCGTTGGGCCGCGTCGTGGCGATGCGCGCTGCCGAGCCGCTGGTCGACGGCCGCTACGCGTTCGCCTGGCTGTTGAACGATCTGGGAAGTTCGAGCTGGATGTGGTATCAGCGGCACGGCATGTCGCTGATGCGCGCGAACAGGCAGTACTGGGACTGGGTTGTGCCGGGCCTTGGGCTCACGCCCGTGGGGACGTTTCTGGTCCTGATCTCGCTGTTCGTCGTCGGCATCGGGCCGGTCAACTACTTCGTGCTGCGCAGGCGCCGGCGGCTGCACATGCTGCTGGTCACCGTGCCGGTCGGTGCGGCCCTGGTGACCGTGGCGATGTGCCTCTATGCCCTGATCGGTGACGGCCTGGGTGTGCGCGTGCGGGTCCGCGGATTGACCGAGATCGATCAGCGGCGCGGCCTGACCGTATCCTGGTCCCGCCAGTCCTATTATGCCGGGTTGGCGCCGGCGGACGGGCTGCGATTCCCCGAGCATACGGCCGTGTATCCGATCGAGTTCGAGCCCGATAGATGGGACGAAAACGCGGCTTCTAGACGCGTGGTGTGGGACGGCACGCAACACCTGGCTGCCGGCTACCTCGGATCGCGATCCACCTCCCAGTTGCTGGTCATCGATGCGGCGTCCAGCACGAGCGGGCTGGATTTCGTCGAAGGGGGCGCGGATGCCCCGTCGCTCACGGTCACGAACCGGCTGCCGGCCAGGCTGGAGCAATTGGCGGTGTGGGACAGCGGCGGGCGCTGTTTCTGGCACGAGGGCCTGGCGCCCGGCCAGACGGCTGCCATGACACCGACTCCGGAGGCCACCGCGACCGCAGCGCTGGGGCGAACCTTGTTGGAGCATCAACCGGCATTTCCCGAAGGCTATGACTCCTACAACGAGCGCTGGGGCGGGACCTCCTACTACTTCAGCACGCTCGACTACCAGTTGCCGAACCCGGATTTCAGCACCGGGATACTCGAGCGCGGCCTGGCGGCGGCGGTCGATGCCGGCGGGCGCGCGCGGGAGCCGCGCACCTACGTCGCAGTGGCCCACACCACGCCGGGCGTGCCGCTGGGGTACCGCCACGCGCGCGAGGAGGCCAGCATTTACATCATCCAGGGCAAGTGGTGAGGCCCGCATGATCCCCACCCAGACGACCCCGACGCCCCCGAGTCCGCCGATCGAGTTGCGGCGGCTGCACCGCTATTTCGGCAACACGCGCGCGGTCTGCGACGTGACCTTCGAGGTGCCGCGGGGCGCGGTGTTCGGCTACATCGGCCCGAACGGCGCGGGCAAGACCACGAGCATGCGGATCCTGGCCACGCTCGACCTGCCCACCTACGGCGACGCGCTGATCGACGGCCTGTCCGTGGTCAACGATCCGGACCGCGTGCGGCGGCGGCTGGGGTTCATGCCCGATTACTTCGGGACCCATCCGAACATCGACTGTCAGGAGTACCTGGATTTCTTCGCGCGCGCCTATGGGCTGGTGGGCCGCGCGCGGCACCAAGCGGTCCGTTACACGATGAGCTTCACGGGGCTGGACCGTCTGGCGGACAAGCCGATCCACACCCTCTCCAAAGGCATGAAGCAGCGCCTGTGCCTGGGGCGGGCCGTGATCCACAACCCGTCCGTGTTGGTGCTCGACGAGCCGGCGGCCGGCCTGGATCCGCGCGCCCGGATCGAGTTGCGGGAGATGATTCGCCGACTCGCGGCCGAAGGCAAGACCATCCTGGTCAGCTCCCACATCCTGACCGAAATGGCCGAACTGTGCGACCGCGTCGGGATCATCGAGCAAGGACGCCTGCTGGCCACCGGCACGGTGGCGGAGATCCAACAGGGGCAGACGCCGCAGTGCGAAGTCCGCGTGCGCGTCATCCGGGCACACGATGCGCTACGGCAATACCTGAGCCAACGCGCGGATGTGCAGAACCTCCGGGCCGACGGCGAGTATGTCCGGTTCACCTACGACGGCGGGCGGGAGGACCAGGCGCAGCTGCTCCAGCAGCTGATCCAGGCCGGGTTCCCCGTCGACCAGTTCGCCACGCACCAGAAGTCGCTCGAAGATGTCTTCATGCAGGTCACCCAGGGCACCGTCCAATAGCCCGCGCCGCCGCCAGGCTGAGAACTTGAAACGGAAGACCGACCGGGGAAAACGCGCATCATGTCCACCCTTCCCAAGACGCTCGACCAGCCTGAAGCGCCTTCCGCGGGCTGGTGGGCGCGTGTCGATCAATGGCTGGACCGCGCCAGCGAAAAGCTCAACCCGATCCTGGTCAAGGAAGCGCGGCAGGCGCTGAAAAGCCGCCAGTTCGTCGTCACCTTCGCATTGCTGCTGTTGTGCAGCCTGACCTGGACGTTCCTGGGCGTCGCGACCCAGATGCCGGGGGTGTATTACAGGCCGAGCGGTCCGTTCATGCTGGTCGGCTACCTGGTCATCCTGACCGTGCCGATGCTGCTGATCGTCCCCTTCTCAGCCTACCGCTCGCTGGCCGGCGAGCGCGAGGACGGCACCTACGAGATGCTCTCGATCACGAGCCTCTCGGCACGGCACATCGTCACGGGAAAGCTGGGCAGCGCCGCGCTGCAGATGCTGGTCTACTACTCGGCGTTGTCGCCCTGCATCGCCTTCACCTACCTGCTGCGCGGGATCGATATCCTGGCGATCGCGCTCCTGCTGGTGCACACGTTCTGGGTCTCGCTCCTGATGTCGGCGTTCGGCCTGCTGGTGGCTTCCCTTTCGCGGCTTCGGCATGTCCAGGCGCTGTTGTCGCTGGCGTTCCTGATCGGGCTGTTGGGGGTCACTATCGCCTGGTGGTCGTGGACAGGCTGGTTCGCCTACGACAGCAGCATCACGGCGACCAGCGGCCCCGAAACCTGCGTCTTTGCATTGATGATCACCAGCGTGGGCGTGTCGTACATCGTGCTGTTCGTCCTGGCGGCAGCCGCCCAGCTGAGTTTCGCCAGCGACAACCGTTCGACGCGCGTGCGCGTGGCGCTGCTCATCCAGCAGACGCTGTTCGTCGGCTGGATGTTCTATTATTGGCCGGGCGCCCACCAATTGGGAGTGATTCTGGCCTGGTTGACCGTGCATTGGATGATTGCCGGCGCGCTGATGACCGGCGAGTGGACGCAGCTCTCGCCGCGCGTGCGGCGAGGATTGCCCCAGAGCTTCCTGGGCCGATGCTTGTTGACCTGGTTCAACCCCGGTTCCGGGACCGGCTACATCTTCACGGTCGCCAATCTGGGCGCCCTGATCCTGTTGGTGGTGGGGGTAGGCGGCATCGGCGAAGCGTTCGGCGTGATTCATTCCGCCAGCCCTATCTGGATCCGAGGCATCGAAACGCCGACCTTGTTCGGTCTGTTGCTTTGGAGCTACTTGACCCTCTACCTGGGCCTGGGACGGCTCATCCTGTTGTGGCTGCGGCGCCATGTCTCCCTGCCCGTGCTGATGCCGCTGACCATCCATGGACTGCTGCTGGCAGCCGGCGCGGTGATCCCCTACGTGCTGCAGAGTTGGCTGCTCGGATTCCGGGGCAACGTGGAATATACGGCCCTCCAGATCCCCAATTGGTACTGGACGCTGGGGGAATCGGGCAGCAGGAGCCCCGACGTCCCGGTGGAGGCGGTCATCGCGATCGTCGCACTGGCCCTGCTTCTGTTGTTGATCAACCTGGCCGTGGCGGCACGCGAAGTGGAGCAAGTGCGTCAGGAGACGCCCGTACGTGTGCAGTTGGACAAATTGGAGTTGCGCCCGCCGCGGGTTCCCGCCCAGACACCGCCGACCAGTCCGTTTGACGACGAGTGATCGCTCCACGCGGAAAACGCCGAAGCGGGCGGACGGCCATTTCCCGGGCTATCGTGGTTCAGGGAATGGAGGATAGGGGGCTCGAACCCCTGACCTCGTGAATGCCATTCACGCGCTCTCCCAACTGAGCTAATCCCCCGCGTGTGACGCACCTTCGCACGGCACCCCGCCTTCCCCCCTATCGACGAAAACCGTATCGTGGTCCACGGCGACCGGGTGAGGCAGCGAGATGGCACATTACCAGTGACCTGGGGAAGTGTCAAGGACGGCGGAGATCGGCTGTGAAGCGTTACGTCGTCGGATTCCTGAAGCTGGCCGTCCCGGCGGCCATCATCGCGTGGCTCCTGGCGACCGTTTCGCCCGCTCAGTACCAGGAGTTTGCGGCACGCCCGAAGGACTGGCCCCTGCTGGCCAGTGCCCTGGCCGTCGTGCTCATCGCCGTGCTGATCACCTTCGTTCGCTGGTATCTGCTGGTCCGCGCCCTGCGCCTGCGGTTCAGCCTGACCGACGCGCTGCGGCTAGGGTTCCTGGGCTACCTGTTCAATTTCGTCGTGTTCGGATCGGTGGGCGGCGACCTGTTCAAGGCGTTTTTCATTGCCCGCGAGCAGCGTGGCCGACGTGCCGAGGCGGTGGCCACGGTGGTGATCGATCGCCTGGTGGGCATCTATGCCCTGGTGCTCTTGACGTCCGGCGTGATCCTGGCGGGCGGCATCCCCAAACCGACTGTCGAGGTGGAGGTCATCTGCCATACGACGCTCGCCGCCGCCGTGGTGGGCGGCCTGGGAATCGGGATCTTGATGATCCCGGGCTTCGCCACCGGCCCCCTCGCCGAGTTCCTCACGGGGCTGCCCAAGGTCGGCCGGGTGCTGGACCAACTGATCCACGCCCTGCGGATCTACCGGACGCGCTGGGTGACGCTCAGCGCCACGATCTTGATGAGCATCTGCAGCCACGCCCTGTTCACGCTGTCGCTGTATCTGATCGCCCACGCCCTGTTCGCGCATGTGCCCACGTGGCACGAACACCTGATCCTCGTCCCGCTGGGCATGGTGGCCGGCGGATTGCCGCTCACGCCGGCCGGCTTGGGCACGTTCGAAGTCGCGATCCGTGAACTCTACCAGATCATCCCCGCCAACCCGACCGTCGATGTTGCGGGAATCCTCGTCGCCCTGGTCTATCGCCTGCTGACGATCATGGTGGCCATGATCGGGGTCGTCGTTTACTGGACGAGCAGCCGCGAGGTGCGGCAGTTGCGACGCCACGCCTAGTGCGTTTCGTCCACCCGGCCGCCATCCTGCACGATCCGGGGCGCCGTGTTGTCCAGCAGGTCGCAGCTGATCAGCTGCGTGTGCGAATACCCCTCGGTACGCACCTGCGCCGCACCGTTGTTGCCCACCAGGCAGGCGAGGATCCGGACCCGCGACGCGCCGCCGATCGAGATGCCGCTGCGCGCGTTGCCGCGACAGTTCAAGCCCTCCAGGACCGTCTCGCGCACGCCGTCGTGCGCGTTGACCCCGTCGAGCTGGAATCCCTGGATCACCAGGTCCTTCACCACCACATGATGCACCTCATAGAGCGTGATGCCCACCTGCCGCGCCGTGTACGTCAGCTCGTAGGACTGCGGCAACCGGCCCGGCTCCGTGCGGAAATACACCTGCCGCTCGTACAGGCACCACTCGAGCGGCTGCAACGTGTCGAGGTCCGCCGCGACGCGCACGTCACGCCGCCGAGCCGGCTTGCCGTCCAGATACAACACCTGGAAACTCATCCGCGGAGGACGAAAACGGAAGACGTTGCCGCCGACGAAGAACCAGTCGTCCGGCAACACCCGCTCCGAACCGTCCAGCACCGCGCCGTTACCCACCAACTCGAACGGCACGCCCGGAAAGCCGCTCTGCCGCGCGCCCTGTAACGTGATAGACTCACGGTACGCGTGGCCCGTGTTCGCCATGATCACGCGGTCGCCCTTCGAACTGGACCGCAGCGCGTGGGTCAGCGTCCGATAAGGACCCACCTGCTCCCCCATCGCGACCGGCGAACTGCCGTCAAATCGATCGTCCCCCATCACGTTGTTGACGTAGATCTCTCGCGCCCCGACGCTTGAGACCGCCGCACAGCAGATCACCGCGATCGCTAACCTCACCCACATGACACCGTCGCTCCCACAAGAGGCCTCGGCGACCACGGCGCACGGCGCGCGTCATGGCTCTCACCCGCGCGGGGCGGCAGGGTGAACATGCCCGCCGGCCCCCACAACGCCGATGCTCCGTACGATGCTAAGACACTCTCGGCACTGGCCAGACCCTCACCGTTAGAAGAAAACCGCAGCGGCCCCTGCGCAGGGGGATTGTGCTTAAACGGGCTACCCGCGTCAAGCAGAAGTCGGTGAGAAAACAACAAAAACAGAGGAAATGGACAAGACGCCCGCGGCACAATCTCGGGCCGCCCGCCGAGCCGCATGCCCGGAGGCGGGCATTCGGCGTCAACTGCACTATCTGGGGGGAGGCACACAGCGCCGGCCCTGTCGCTGCCCGGCCTCATCACGTTGGTTGGGCCACGACCGGGTTCACGAGCGTCCCGATCCGGCCGACCGTCGCTTCCAGTCGATCGCCGGGCTGGAGGTAGGTCTTGGTCGCGTCGCCCACGCCCGCCGGCGTGCCGGTCGAAATGATGTCGCCCGGCTCGAGCGTGACGAAGCTGGAAATGAACGCGATCACGGCGGCCACCGGGAAGATCTGCCGCGCGGTGGACGAATCCTGTCGCAACGTGCCATTCAATCGCAATTGCACGGCCAGGTCTTGCGGGTCTGGGATCGTTTCGGCAGACGCTGCACACGGCCCGCACGGGCAGAAGCTGTCGTGCCACTTGCCGTGCAGCCAGTCGAAAAACCCATCGTTGTCTCGCCGTTGGCGCCCCGGGTTCGGATGGAACTCGCGATCCGAGATGTCGTTGACCACCGTGTAGCCGGCCACATACTCCAAGGCCTGACGTTCCGCCACACCTTTGCAGCGGCGCCCCATGATGACCGCCAGTTCGGCTTCCCAGTCGATCGCAGCCGGCGACACGGCGGGGATGACGACCGGGTCGCCCGGGTTGATGAGCGTGGTCGTGGGCGGCTTCATGAACACGTAGGGGAACGTTTCCGCACGCTTGGCGGCCACCCCGCCGCCCTCTTCGATATGCTCGGAGTAGTTGCCGGCCAGCAGCAGCAGCTTGTTGGGACGCGGCACGGGCAGCAGGAGCCGGATGTCCGCCACGGGCACACGCGCGCGTGCATCCAGCCCGTTGCCCTGCCGCTCGACCCAGCCGAACAGCGCCCGCGCCGCCTCGTGCGCCGCGCCGTGGGCAAGGAACGTCAGCAGGTCGTCCCCCTCGGGAATGGCCAACCGCTGGTGGGTCGTCTCCGTGTGCTGCCGAGCAGCCTGGTGGAGCGGGACCACGTACGTATCGAAGTAGAATCCCACAGTCGGCTTGTCGCCCGATTGGAATCGGCACAATCGCATGGCCACGCCTTTCTCACTCGAACTCGGAGGATGCGGAGCACCGGGAGTCGGCTCGGTTGGTCGCCGCAAACTGATAGCGGTTGTACCGCGGCGCCCACCCTCCGGCAAGCCGGCCCGTCCCGGCCGCCGGCCTGGACCTGGCGGCCAGATGCAACCCGTTCCAATGCGGGTTTGCGCCGCTGGAGTGGACCGCCGCGCCCCGCCGTCGTATTGACAGACCCGCCCGGCCGATCCATCGTACGGGGGTGATCGAATGACCGAATCGAATCAGGTTCGCAGTTGGAGGACGGTGCAATGTGCAAGTGTGTTCGAACAGTCCTGGTGCTGGCTTTGGGTGGCATGTTGTGGGCGGCCCCGGCACGGGCCGACCAGCGGCAGGCGAACGAGCTGCGCGAGCGTGCTCAGGCGTTGAAGGAGAAAGCGCAACGCCTGGACGAAGAAGGCCGGCACGACGAGGCTCAGCAGTTGAAGCGGAAAGTGGACGAGATCTATGCGAAGGCCGACCGGGTGGCCGGCCAAGGCCCGCGCGAGCGCGGCTTCACGCAATCGCTCCGCGACAGACTCCGGGGCCTCTACAAGGAATGGATCGAAGCGCACATCCACGAGCGCTATGACTTGGCGGAAGACATCCAGCGCAAGGTCCACGAGCTTACCCGCGACGCCGGCGCCCGCATGGAGGAGCTGCTCAAGCCTCAACTGGAGATGATGGAACGTAGGATCGACGAGCTGCGTGAGGAGGGCAAGATGGAACTGGCCGACCGGCTCGCCGGGCAGCTGCGTCAGCTGATCCAGGCACATCAGCAGGGCCCGCATCACTCGCCTCATGCAGAGGGAATGCGGCCACGCGAGTCGCGTGAGCACGGTCCGGAGGGACATCACGGTCCGGATCCGGGTCCGGGTCCGCAGGATCGCGCGGAGCTGGAGCGGCGCATGCACCATCTGCGTGCCGCCGCCGACAACCTCCATGCGATCGGCATGCAGGATCTGGCCCAACAGCTCTGCAATGAGGCGGACAGCATCCAACGCGCGCTCGAAGGCCCGCCGCACCCGGACGATGGCGACCCGCATCAGGCGGTGGAATCACTCTGGAACGAGATCCGCAACCTGCACGAGCGGTGCAATGAGCTGAATCGCCGCCTGGACGAACTCTCGGAGATGCTCCGCCGCGAACGCCGGTAGGCGTACGGCGGGACAGGTGTCCAGCCTGTCAGACGGCGCTGACAGGCTGGAAGCCTGTGCCACGCCTGACAGGCTGGAGGCCTTCTTTCAGGCCCACGACCGGCCGTTCTTCTTCGTGCCGCACAGCGCGACTTCCATGCCCATGGCCTGGGCCATGGCCGCTTTGGCCCACACCGCGCGGTCCGCATCTTCAGCCGACTTGGCGTAGGCCACCTGGATGTGGTTGGCCTTGTGTTTGGCCATGAACTGATCGCGCGTAATGCCGTAGAACACCGCGTGCATGATCGGCCACTGGGGCGTCGTCAGTTGCCAGCGGCGTTGGGTTTCTTCGGCGGGCAGCTTCACGACGCCGGCCCGGCCGAGGTCCATCTTGAGCCGGTTGTCTTCGATGAAGATCCGCGACCAGACGATCTCGCCCGGCTTGGAGATCCCCTTGAGCGTCCCGCCGCCGTTGGGGAAATACATGCCCGGCTGCCGCTCGCTGGAGGCGCCCTTCCAGCCGCCGATGAAATGGGCGGGCGGCGCGGCGCCGCTGATCAGGAACACCCACACGTATTCGTCGGTCGAGCCGCTGGCGTCCCAATCGCCCCACCGCACGTCGTGCAGCGTCGACTCGACCGGCTGGCCCATCGCCTTGTGGATCCGGTAGGTCATCAGCGCATCGAGCCCCGCGCATTCGTCGACCTCATTGAAGTGCGGAACCGGTTCCCCCTTGAACAGCACGCGTTTGCCGTCGCGGCTGGTGACCGGCGGCCGCTGGGCGTTGTTGAGCGTGCCCTCGACCAGGTCGCTGGCGGGCATCAGGTCCTTGAGCCCCTGCTGGTACTGGATGCCGATCAGGTCGCACCCGAAATCGTCCGCGATGCGGACGGCGGCGATGTACATTTTGCACTGCATGAGGATCTGGCCGTCGGTCAGGTGCTGGGCCGGATCAGGGCCGGTGACGAATTTCATGCCGTGCGCTTCCATCCAGGCGCGGACGGCGTGCGCTTCGTCATCGCGGACCTGAGTCGACTCGTAATACAGCGCCGACTGGCTGAGCCGTTCCTTGAACACGCCGACCGGGTGGAGCAGTTCGTCGGGGATGATGGCGTTGTACATCCCCATGCATCCTTCGTCGAAGATGCCCATGATGGCGCGCTCGTGCCGCAACTGGGCGGCCAGGGCCTGGCCCAGCTTGGATTCCTGCGCGCCGATCTTGGCGCGGCCGAGCGGCGTGACGTGATCGGTGCGGTGGCGAACCTGGCCGCGGCTCAACCATTGCTTGAGCTTGCGGCGGAAATCCGCGTCGGTGAAATCCTCGCTCCAGAGCGTCGAGTAGGCCCGGCCCGCCTTGGTCAGCGACCCGTTGAGATTCAGCATGCCGACCAGCCCGGGCCAGGTGCCCGACCAGTTGGCGACCGTCAACAGCGGCCCCTGGTGAGCCAGGAGCCCTGACAGGACGTGATGGGTGTACTGCCACACCGCCTCGGCCACGATCAGCGGCGCGGTCGGGTCGATTTTCGCGAACGTGTCCATGCCCTCCCGCTGCGACGCGAGGAACCCGTGTTTTTCCTTCTCCTTGTACTGGTGCGCGCGAACGATCTTGTAGCCGTTGGCTGAGACCGCTTTCTTGAGCGCCTCCTCCATCTCATGCTGGGCGGCCCAGCACTCCTGGTTCGCGGACAATCGCAGGTCACCGCTGGCAACCAGGTACACCTCGTTTTCTTTCGCTTTCGCCACCTTGGGCGGTACCGGAAGTCTGTAGTTCGGCATGGCTCGCATTCGCTCTGTCAGAAGGTGTGTGGGGAATCCAATTCCGCCGAGCAGCGCTCGGCAGGCAGGTGAAATCATCTCACGCGGACATCTCGACACGCGCCGCAATGGTTGCCCGAGCTTAAACCGTCTGCGGCTGCGTGTAAATCAGGGTCGCCGCCGATTGCGTCGGGCCGGACGGCAGTCCGCAGGCGCGGGCGCCCGGGCACGTCCGGTCCCTCCAACACGCCACGCGCCGACCCGGCCGTTTCTTGACATGGTGCCGGGTGGCGAGTCAGAATTGTGGGTGCGATCGGCCGCCGACGGTTGGCGGGTCCGCTGCGGTGGCCTACCGAAGCGGATTGCGTGCCGGCGACGGCCGGTCCCTTTTCGGCCGGGAACGCTCTCAAGTGCGCGAAAGGAACGCTCTGAACGATGTCGGTACTCAAGCAGGTCGGCGGGAACATGGTGGAGAGTCATCCCGGATCGCGGCACGGGCCGCGCGTCCGGCTGACCCGGTATCGGGCCCTCATGGGGTGGACCGCCTGCGCGTGCGTGCTGCTCGGCGGATGCGGCTCGGGCGAGTACGCGCGCCGGATGAACGAGACTTCGACACAACTGAAAAAACTGGGCGACATCGCCAAAGTCCTCTACCCGACCCTCTCGCCCGTCAAGGACGCGGCAGACGCCGCGACGGGGATTCAGCTGCGCCTGCCACTGGTCATCGATGGCTCGGCCAAGGCGATGCATGGGGATGACCCGGCCGCGCAGCCCCCGTCCGGGCAACTGCCCGGCCTGGCCTACAGCTACGAGATGCAGGTGGGCGGGCAGCCGGCCTACGCCTATTTCGCCGCCGTGGCCGGCAGCGACAAGACACAGGAGGCCTTCGCCCAGGAAGTGCAGACGGCCCTCGGTTCGGCGTTCTCCGGGGCGGTTTGGGTGGATACGCAGCTCGAGACGCCCGACGGACGCTCGATCACGTTGAAGCTGCTCAGCGCCACCGGCAAGCAGAAGTTCGGCCAGGACGTGCAGGACGGCCGGTTCGACCTGTACCTGGTCAGCTCCGGCACCCACCACGTGGTGATCGGATGGCGCGCCCCGGTCGCCGCCGGCGCCGGTTTTTTTGATAACGCCGCAGCTTCGATGGGGAGCGTGCAGGGCAACGTCTAGCGGCCGCATCGCCGCACCAGAAACGGCGCCTGAGCCTGCGTGTCGCTCGACAGGGGCTCAGGAACTTGCCATAATACGGTGGGTCGAGATTCCCGGGGCGACAGAGAACTATCGCGAGGTGGGCCATGTTTCGGGTGATCGCGGTTTTCGGTCTTGTGGTGATCGGCGTGAGTCTCCTCGGTTGCGGCGACAGCTCCGGTACGCCTGTCGCCGCCGGCAAACCGTCCTCGCCGATGCCCCCTTCGGCACCCAGCCCGCCTCCGATGGCGCCGAGCCCATCAGCACCCGGCAGCACTGCCCCCGAGGCCGGTACAGCAGGTAGTGGCGCTCCCGAAACCGGCCGCCCGTCGTACGGGGAAGGGGAAGGCACAAAGTCACGCATTCCACCGGGAGCCCTCGACGGTACGTACGGAGCAGGTGGACCGAGTTACGGGTCAAACCCGCCCGGCGGACAGAGGGGAAGCGGCAATCCCCCCGGCGGATATCCAATGGGTAGTGGGTCACCGCCCAACTACGGCAGCGGATCGCCGCCACCCAACTACGGCAGCGGATCGCCGCCACCCAACTACGGCAGCGGATCGCCGCCGCCCAACTACGGCAGCGGATCGCCGCCACCCAACTACGGCAGCGGATCGCCGCCGCCCAACTACGGCAGCGGGTCACCACCGCCCAACTACGGCAGCGGGTCACCACCGCCCAACTACGGCAGCGGTTCGCCACCGCCCAACTACGGCAGCGGATCACCACCGCCGGGAAGTCCGGGCGCGGGAGGGCCCGCGGCTGGCGGTATCCCGGGCACGGAACCTCCAGGCGGCATGCCGGCGGTGGGGATGCCCACGATGCCGGGCAGCACGATCCCGGGCACTGGATACCCAGGATCGATGCCGGGAGTCGGGATGCCCACCATGCCAGGCAGCCCGTATCCTGGCAGTCCGGGGATGCAGCCGAGCGCGGGTGCCGATGGTGTTCAACCGGGCATGGAGCCTGCGGTTCCGGAACGCGAGACATTTGTGGCGAAGGCGGAGCGTGCGTCATGGGCGGGCAACGAGAAGTTGGCGTTTGATTACCTGTACTGTTCTGCACTGTCTGAGGACGCGACCGATGTGCTGGACAAGTACATGTGGGTCACCGCGTTCAAGCGTCCAACGATGGCCGTCCGTTGGGGTCTGGGAGTCGAACTGGTAGTCTCGCCCAAGAATTACGACGGAAACTACTATCCGCCGGGTAGCACGCAGACGTTACCCGAGCGCGGTGCGCGTACGGGGCGTGGGGGCCAGCGTAGTGGTGGGCCGGGCGGCGGTGGCGCGAGTGCTGGCGGATCGGGCCGGCGGCCGGGTGTAGGAAGTACCTCACCGGGTTCCGGGTCCATGATGCCGGGTTCTGGGCCCATGATGCCGGGCGCCGGGCCGATGATGCCGGGCGGGTATCCGGGCGGCGGTGGCGCGGCGACGCAACCGAATGCCCAGATCCTGACGGATGCTGCCGGCGAGTTGGCAACGGAGTTTCAGAGTCGGCTGCGCGATCGGATCGACAAGGGGGACTATGGCCAGATCCTCGTACAACTAGCGTCGGCTCCGATCACCCCTGCGGCTGGTGGCGGTCGTCCGGGCATGCCCGGCGGCGGTTACCCCGGGATGCCGGGCAGCGGTTACCCGGGCAGCGGTTACCCCGGGATGCCGGGCGGCAGCAGTTATCCGGGCAGTGCTGCGGGTCGGCCGACCGCCGGTGCCGCGGCCGGTTCTGCGGGTGGTGCCGGCAGGACGGCGCCCGGCGCGACGCTGCCCGACAGCGGCATGTCAGCGGGCTCATCCATGGGATCGCCGGGGATATCGATGCCGGGCATGCCGATGGGATTTGGCGGGTCGGGCGGGCCTTACGGTCAGGCGGGCAGCCCTGCAGGCAGCCGGATCGCGGGCATTACGTTCCTGGGCGAAGGCGAGACGAAGAATCTGCTCGACGCTGCGGCCGCTCAGGGGATCGACGTGCTGGTCGTCTTTGAAGTGAAGGTAACTGAGAACCTGAAGACGAACCTGGTGAACAATGACACGCGGATCGTCGTGTACGACGTGGCCAGTGGCAAGGACCTGGTGAAGTCCAAGCCGGTCAAGAACTTCGAGGTCCAGAATTACCGCGCCGAGAAGCCCAAGAGCGGCGACGTCGACCCGATCGTAGCGTGCCTGGACAAGCTGTTTGCAGCGCTGGACAGCGACCCCCAATTCGCGCTCAAGATGAGCGCGATTCCGTCGGGGATCAAGCCCGAGCATGTGGAGAGCCGAGTGGCGGCCATCCTGGGCAATGCGAAGCTCGAGCGGCTCCAGGCGCTGGCCGAGATCAAGTTCTTCCATCACCGAGGCCTGGCCAGTGACGGCCTGCTCGAGAAGAGCTTCCAGAAGCTGCTGGGCGACGCGGACGGCGCCAAATTGGCTTCGGGGACCGAGGAGGAGCGGATCGAGGTCGTCAGCGCGCTGGTGCCTCCCGAGGACTGACGACCGGTTTCGGACGGCCCCCCTTGAACCGGCAGCAGCTTTCCGCCATCATGTGTGGTTTGCCTGACATAGGAGATGCAAGCGTATGTCGCGGTACACCGGTCCCAAAGCCCGTGTGAATCGGCGTCTGGGTGCATTGATCTACGAGAGCGCTGGGGCCGCGCACGCCTTGGAACGGCGAGACAATCCGCCGGGGATGCACATTCGCCCCCGCCGGCCTTCGAACTATGGGGCGGCCTTGCGCGAGAAGCAGAAGATCAAACACTATTACGGGCTCGGCGAACAGCAGCTGCGCCGCTATTTCGGCATCACGGTCCGCAAGACGGGCGACACGGGCGTGATGCTGCTCCAGCTGTGCGAGCGCCGGCTGGACAACGTCGTGCGGCGCGCGGGCTTCACCCGCACCCGGCCCCAGGCGCGGCAGGGGATCGTGCATGGGCATTTCCAGGTCAATGGGATCAAGGTCACCAAGCCCTCCTACATCCTGCGACCGGGCGACGTGATCACCGTGCGACGCCGCGAGAACCTGCTCAGCCTGTATCGCGGACTGGCCGACAACGCAAATACCCAGCCCATGGACTGGGTCACCTTCGATTCGGACACGCTGCGGGCCACCGTCCAAGGGCTGCCGGCCAAGGAGGATATCAGCCTGCCGGTCGATGCGAATATGGTGGTCGAGTTCCTGTCGCGGTAAGCGATGGGGCCGGCAGCAGCGGTACGGGATCGGCTGGGAATCGGTCCCAGATCCATGTCAGTGGCGCAACGTCCAGCCGTCCGGCAGCACGGCGTCTTTGACGACCACGGGGATCCCGTCGCGGATCACGCAATCGGGCATGTCGGGCCCGTTGTCGATGCCCTGCTGGTTGACCACGTGCACGTTCCGACCGATGCGGCAGTTCTTGTCCACAATCGCGCCGTCGATCACGCTGCCGCTACCGATCCCCATGGCGGGATGGTCGGGTCCGCAGGGCCGCCGGTCGTCGACCTGTTCATAGAAATCATCGCCCATGATGATCGAGTTGCGGATGGTCACATCCTGGCCGATGATGCAGCGCAGCCCGATGACGCTGTTTTCGATCCTGGCGCCCTTGCCGATGCGGCATCCATCCGCGATCAGGCTCCCTTGGATCTGGGCGCCCTCGAAGAGTGACGGGGGCAGGTACCGGGCGCGGGAGTAAACGGGCGACTGGGGGCAGACGAGCTGGAACGGCGGATTCGGTTGAGCCAGCGCGAGATTCGCCTCGTAGAACGCGCGGATCGTCCCGATGTCCTCCCAATAGCCGTCGAACAGGTGCACCTGCACGTGGCGGCTGCGGAAGGCGGCCGGGAAGACCTCCTTGCCGAAGTCCTGGTACGCGGTCTTGCCGAGCACCTCCAGCAGGAAGTCGCGGTTGAAAATGTAGATCCCCATGCTCGCCAGACACTCCCGGCCGCCGCTGGCGATCCCATGCCGGTCGATCCAGGCCGGATCCAACCGCACCAGGTCGATCTCCTGATCGGTCTGCGGTTTTTCCAGGAACCCGCAGACTCGCCCCGTCTCATCGATGCGCATGATCCCGAACGCGCGCGCCGCTTGCCGGGTCACCGGGATCGCCCCGATGGTCACCTCCGCGCCCGACTGCGTGTGCGTCCTGAGCATGTCGCGGTAATCCATCCGGTAGAGCTGGTCGCCCGACAGGATCAGCACGTAGGCGGCGCCGTGCTGCTCGATGTAGCGGATGTTCTTCCGCACGGCGTCCGCCGTGCCCTGATACCAGTCGGTCCCGGCGTCCGCCGCCGTCTGCTGGGCCGCCAACAGCTCGACGAACCCGCCCGAGAAATTGTCGAAGCGGTAGGTCAAACGGAGGTGGCGATGCAGGCTCACCGACAGGAACTGCGTCAGCACATAGACGCGGTCGAGTCCGCTGTTGATACAGTTCGACAGCGGGATGTCGATCAGGCGGTACTTGGCGGCCAGGGGGACCGCCGGCTTGGCACGGACTTTCGTCAGGGGATAGAGCCGTGAACCACGCCCGCCGCCGAGCACCAGGGTTATAACGTTGCTCATTGCACGACGCCTGCCTTTCCCATGCACACAGAGCCCAGGTTGTCACCGGACCACGAAATTCACCAGCCGTCCCGGCACCACCGTCACGTTCACCACCGTCTTGCCTGCCAGGCACTGCGCCACTTTCTCGTGCGTCCGAGCCGCCGCCTCGATCTCCTCGGGCGTCGCGCCGGCGGGCACCACGACCCGCGCGCGGACTTTCTTGCCGATCTGCACCGGGATCTCCAGCGTCTGCTCGCGAATCAACGATTCGTCGTGGCGGGGCCACGGCTCGTACGCCAGCGAGGGGGACCGCCCCAGCGCCTCCCACAGCTCCTCCGCCACGTGCGGCGCAAACGGAGACAAGAGCAGCACGAACGACTCCATGACACACCGCGGCCGCACCGCCTGCCCAGTGAAATCATTGACCAATTCCATCATCCGGGCAATCGCCGTGTTGAATTGCAGCTGCTCGATGCCCTGCGTGACGGCACGAATCGTCCGGTGCAGCACCCGATTCTGGGCCTCCGTGGGCTCGACGTCCTGCACGCTCGCGTTGAGCGTCAGACGATCCGCGCGATCGTCCACGATCAGGCGCCAGGCACGGTCCAGAAACCCGCGCACCCCTTTGACACCCTGCATGCTCCAGGGCTTGGTCGCCTCGAGCGGACCCATGAACATCTCGTACAGACGCAGCGCGTCGGCCCCGAAGTCCTGGACGATCTGGTCCGGATTCACCACGTTGCCGCGACTCTTGGACATCTTGAACGCCCGGCTGTCCACCCGGACCGACGCATCGTCCACCAGGACAAACGATTCACCCGCCTTCCTGACCCGGTCGGCCGCCACCGGCGCTTCCCGGACCCCCTGGCCCGTCTGCCGGTCGACCGGCCGGCCGTCCGCGTCGCGCGTCACGTGCGCCGGGTCGATCCACTGGCCCGCCTCGGTCCGGTAGCCCGTGAACTCCATCTCGCCGAGGATCATGCCCTGGTTCACCAGCCGCTGGAAGGGCTCCGGCGTACTGACATAGCCGCGGTCATAGAGCACTTTGTGCCAGAACCGCGCGTAGAGCAGGTGCAGCACCGCGTGCTCCGCGCCGCCGACGTACAGGTCGATCGGCATCCAGGCACGCTCCTTCTCCGGGTCGACCAGGCAGGTGTCGTTCCGCGGATCAATGAACCGCAGGTAATACCAGCATGAGCCGGCCCACTGCGGCATCGTGTTCGTCTCCCGCTGGTAGCGCCGACCGTCAACCACCCGGTACAGCCACGACGGCGGGGCCTTAGTCAGCGGCGGCTCGGGCCGACCATGCGGTTTGTAATCGTCCAGGTGCGGCAGGTCGACGGGCAAGTCCGACAGGTCCACGGCGCGCAGCAGGCCGGTCGGCGCGCCCTGGTCGTCCAGCTCGTGCAGGATCGGGAAAGGCTCGCCCCAGAAACGCTGACGGCTGAACAACCAGTCGCGCAGCTTGTAGTTGACCGCCTGCCGGCCCAGCCCTGCCCCACTCAGGTCCGCCGTGATCCGCCGCTTGAACTCGTCCGTCTCCAGCCCGTCGTACCGGCCGGAATGGATCGCCCGGCCCAGATCCACGTAACAGGCCTGGCCCGCCAACACGGCATCCCGATCCACGTCGGGCACCAACCCCGGATCGACCACGGCAATGATCTCCAGCTGGAACTGTCTGGCGAACTCGAAGTCACGCGTGTCATGGGCCGGGACGGCCATGATCGCACCGGTCCCGTAACTGATCAGCACGTAATCGGCGACCCAGACGGGCACCGGCCGGCCGTTGACCGGATTGATCGCATACGAGCCGGTGAACACGCCCGTCTTGTCCTTCACCAGCTCCGTACGTTCCAGGTCGCTCTTGGCCGCCGCCCGAGCACAGTAGGCGGCGACCGCCTGCTGCTGGTCGGGCGTGGTCAGGCGCTGCACAAACGGATGCTCCGGGGCAATGACCATGTAGGTGGCCCCGAAGAGCGTGTCGGGCCGCGTGGTGTAGATCCGCAGCACGTCGTCGCCCGCCTTGCGCGGGAAGCCGGCCTGCGCGCGTGCGGATTGCCACGCGGCATAGCCCTCAGGCGGACCGATGTAGAAGTCCACCTCGGCACCCGTGCTGCGGCCGATCCAGTCCCGCTGCAGCTTCTTGATGCTGTCGGGCCATTGGAGCGCATCCAGGTCGTGTTCCAGCCGGTCGGCGTAAGCCGTAATGCGCAGC
This sequence comes from Planctomycetota bacterium, assembly GCA_052034005.1. Lineage (GTDB taxonomy): Bacteria > Planctomycetota > Planctomycetia > Pirellulales > Pirellulaceae > JAAYDI01. Next base: position 244,987 of record JBPOJB010000023.1, read on the forward strand.
ATCCACTGGCGCAGCGGCCGGCGCTCGACCGGATGGCCGCCCCGTTCGCTCCGACCGTCCACCACCTCTTCGTTCGCCAACACGGTCCCCAGCGCCGGGCACCAGTTGACCAGGGCCTCGGCCTGGTAGGCCAGCCGGTGTTCGTCCTGATACCGGCGCACGGCGGCCGGGCCCGCGGCGGCTACGTCCGCGGGGATCGGCAGTTCGGCGATCGGGCGCCCACGCTGCTGCTGCGGATCGAACCAGGAATCGAACAGGACCAGGAAGATCCACTGGGTCCACCGCACATACTCAATGTCCGTCGTGGCCAGCTCCCGATCCCAATCGTAGCTGAACCCCAGCATCTTCAGTTGCCGGCGGAACGTGGCGATGTTCCGCTCCGTCGACTCGCGTGGCGGCGTATTGGTGCGGATCGCATGCTCCTCGGCCGGCAACCCGAAGGCGTCAAAACCGATCGGATGCAGCACCGACTTGCCCCGCATCCGCTCGAACCGCGCCACAATGTCCGTGGCCGTGTAACCTTCCGGATGACCAACGTGCAACCCGTCACCGCTGGGATAGGGGAACATGTCGAGCACGTAGAGCTTCGTGCCGGCGGGAAGGTCCGGAGTCCGGAACGTCTTGTGCCGCTCCCAGTAAGCTTGCCATTTCGGTTCGATTTCGGCGGGGTTGTAGCGTGGCATGGATCCCTTGGCGACCTCAGGTGAAACGGGCGGCCGTTTTGCGGAACGTAAGGTGTTCAGTCGCAATTACTTGAAAATCGTGTACAAGAATGACGATCAGACTTCGGATTGTACGGTTTCCCGGCTGGGCTGCCTAGCATAGGAGGACCACCCGCCTGGAACGATGACACGGCCTCGCGCCCCCGGTTCGCCGGTCGATCGGGCGACGATCGATTCGCCGCACGGCGAGGTCAGAAACCCGAGCGCCGGGTGCGGGGCGCGAACGGGGCCACAGCCGGCGTGTTGACCCGCAATTTGACCATTCCACCGTGTCGCCCCAATGCCTGCCATGTTAAACTCAGCATATCAACGCCCGTTCGCGGCTGCATTCGCTGGGAGTCCCGTCCATGCTACACGGAAGAAGATCGCTCCGCCTCAGCACGGTTGAGCGTAATGCCATGCGCGCGGCCTGCGCGTTCAATGCGCAGCTTATGGACTACATCCGGCCGTTCGTGAAGGCCGGCATCACCACGCGGGAAATCGACCGGCTCGTACACGAGTACACGATCAAGCACGGGCATAAGCCGGCCCCGCTCGGATACCAAGGGTTCCCCAAGAGCTGCTGCACCAGCGTCAACGACGTGATCTGCCACGGCATCCCCGACGCCTATGTGCTCAAGTCGGGCGACATCATCAACATCGACCTCACGACGATCGTCAACGGCTGGCACGGTGACCAGTCCGAGACGTTCCTGATCGGGGATGTGAGTGACACGGCGCGGGCCGTGACCCAGTGCGCCTTCGATTGCCTGTATGCGGCCATCGATGTCCTGACGCCCGGCTGCAGTGTCTCGGCCATCGGCGATGCCATCGTCGCCATCGCCGAAAGCCAAGGCTTCTCGATCGTTCGCGAATATGTCGGCCACGGGCTGGGACGCCGGTTCCACCAGGAACCGTCGATCCCGCACTACCCGACTCGTCAGTCACGCCAAGATCGACTCCACCCCGGCCTGTGCTTCACGGTCGAACCGATGATCAACGTCGGAAAACGCTACACAGCACTCGACAAACAGGACGGCTGGACCGTCCGCACCCGTGACGGCGAGCTGTCCGCCCAGTTCGAACACACCGTGCTGATGACCGAGGATGGGCCCGAGATCCTCACGCAGACGAAGCATGGGCCCCAGCGCGGACACCGATTCTGAAATACGAATACCCATCGGTTCCCGCCCGTTGCCCAGCTTGCTCAATTCTCCAATCCTCCTTATCGTATCCGCTCTTGCTCCGGGCTGCCGAATCCTGTACAAGACCGCGCCCACGAGTCTCTCTGCTTAACTTGCCCCCAGGGTGCGAGGCAGCTATGCGCGGCATGACGGCAATTCTCCTCTGCGGCAGCCTGTTTGGTGCCGCCGCATTCGGCGGCGACCCGACGTTTCCCTACACCGCCCGGGTTGCGGTGGACGAAGTCGAGGTACGTTGCGGTCCCGGCTGGGACTATTACGCCACCCAACGGCTCAAGCGTGGCGAGATGGTCGAGGTCTATCGGCACGATCCGGGTGGCTGGCTGGCCATTCGCCCGCCGGACGGCAGTTTCAGTTGGGTGACCGCACGGCAGGTCAAGCCCACGGCCGATGCGGGCATCGCCGAAGTGGTTCTGGACGGGACCGTGGCCTGGGTCGGCTCGTCGGTAGCGGAGGTGCCGCAGCACAAGTGGCAGGTACGCTTGGCGCGGGACGAGCGGGTGGAGGTGCTGGGCGAGTTGGCCATGACCGTCGGGCCCGGTTTCGCCACGGAGACCTATACGAAGATTGCGCCTCCGGCGGGCGAATTCCGCTGGATCCATGCCCAACACGCCCTGTCATCCCGTACGGCCGCTCAGGAGACGGTGGTCCGCTCGCAGGCCTCGGCGGACTACCGACACATTGGCGGCCCGACGGCCACTACGCCCGCCGAATCGTCGCCAACCACGACAAAGAGCCTGTCCGTCACCGAGCTGGCACGGCAGATCGAGGAACTCAAGATCTCGCTGTCGCTGCTGGTCACTCAGGAGATCGAGCAGTGGGACCTGGGTGCATTGAGACAGCGGGCCGACACGTTGGCCCAACAGGCCCTGGACCCCGCGCTGACGCGGGATGTCAAAGCGGTCCTGGCGCGGATGCAGGAATATGAGGCGCTGCAGCGCCGCTACCGGAAGGTCCAAGAACGAGACATCGACAGCCACCGAATCGGGCGCCTCAGCCTGATCGACCCCGGGCCGGACCATGCCGACCGCGAGGGCACGCGCGACGATGACGTGGAGACGGACGATGACGCGGCGGTTGAACAGCAGGATGGGGCGGCCGCGCCGAGACTGCTGCCCGACGATTGGGTACGCGACCTCGATGCCGCCATCGGGACCGGTGTCTCCAGCATGCCGGTCGAGTCGCGCTCGACGCGCTATGCGGTCCAAGGCTGGCTCATGCCCGTTCATTCCACCAAGCGGGTCGCGCCGCCGTTCGCGGTTCTGGACGACGAGAACCGCGTGCGCGCGTACGTGACCCCGATGCCCGGGCTCAACCTGCGACGGTATACCAGGCAGTATGTCGGGCTGCTGGGCACGCAGCATTACGTGGAGGCGCTCCGCGCGCCGCACATCACGGCCGAGCGGGTCGTTCGCCAGAAGCGGGACTGACGCCCGACCTGGCGCCGGGAAAGAACCAGGGTGTTTTAACGGTTAACGTTTGTCGTTGGTGTTCCGCGCCCCATCTAACCTGCGCCTGCTCTGGCCCTCTACGACTTGTGCCCTGCCAAGCGGCCAGACAAAGACGGCCTCTTCCGTCCCGAAGGGACAGCTGTATCACAGCCCAGGGCGAAGGCCCGGCGAGCCGTGCGAGCCGGGCCGCAGCCCTGGGTCGCGTCCACCCACCGGACCCGAGTCCCAACGGGACGGCGCTAATCCCAGGCGTTTTCGTGCGTCCCTATCCCGCCGGTACGGACACACGGGCTTGCTCATCGACGTCCAGAAACGATCACCAATGGAACAAATCTTCCCAAAGCAAGACAGGCGAAGTTTTCCCCGATTTTCACCACCCCACGCCCGACCGGCTTCCGGGCTGCGCCCGCGTGATCGGCTCTCAGCCTCGTCGTCGCCCGGATCACCGCGCGTGCGATTCGCGCCAGCGCTGCAGCTGCTGCCGGATCCCTTCATCCGCCTCCTGCGTTTCCATTTCCAGCAGCCGGCGCACCACGCGGGGGTCTTGCGCGGTGACCATCCGCGACACGGCCGCGTCGCGCACGAGAGGATCGGGGTCTTGACTGAGCCACACAAGCCAGCGGCCGGCCGCGTCGGGCAGTCCGGCCACCGTCTCGACCAGTTGCAGCCGGTCCGCCACACGCGGGCTGGTCAGCCCGCGCGCCAACATCAGCTCCCGGGCTCGATAGCCGCGCCGGGCAAGGATCTCTTCCGCCTGCACCGCCTGCGGCATGTCATCACCGTCAAGGTACGAAAACAGCGCGCGGTCGGGCAGCTGCGGCAGGTTCGAATCCGCTGGGAGCGTCGCGTCGCTTGACAGCGGCTGGATCGGTGAGCGGTGTGCGTCGGATGCGGCATCCGCTTGCGGACGTTCGGACAGCATCCGGGGCGCCGCCGGCCGGTCGTCCGGATCCTGGCCGGCCGGTATCCGCGGCGCACGGGGAATTGGCAACAACGTCGGCTCGCGCGGGCCCACAGCGCGCGGCTCGGCAGCCGCGGCCCAGGACGTCCCTTGCCCGGGCAACTCCGCTTCCTCGACCGGCAGGTTGCCGCCCGGGATCGCCGACCGGCTCAAGTCGAACTCGGGTCGCAAGCGGCTGTCTTCCAACGGCGCCGGGGCGGCGGATGCCTCGCGCGGTTCGCGCCGTTCGGGTGCGGCGGTCGTCACCGTCATGCTCGTGCCCCGCGCACGCAACACATGCTCACAATCACCGATCAGGGCGGCACGATCGACATGCCGAATGTCAATCGGCCAGTCGAGAATCTGCAGGGCCAAATCGCCTGCCGCGCTGCGCGCCGGACGCGGCCACCGGTCCACGCGCCGGGCCAGGTTGCGGGCCAGCTCACCCACTCGGCCGCTGGATTGCTCAGGAGGTAACGTTCGCCAGCCGTCCACCTGCGCGCTCAACACCGCGGCGGCCGACGTGGCCACGGCCGGACGCTCGCTGCCCAGCGCGTCCACCAGCGCCAGGACGCCGATCCGGCCCAGGCGGGACAACTGCTCCAACTCCTCCGGCACCTGCGCGTCGGGAACCGATCGCAAGTGCCCGGCAAGGTAGCCGGCCACCAGGTCCGCGGGCCCGCGACCGGTCCAGCGCATCACCCCGGCGGACGCGGCGCCCACGAAGACAACCAACAGCAGCCAGACGCAGGTGCGTCGAGTGATCATGAGGAGCCTCCGAGACGTTGGGCGGTAGGCACGCGGCGCGAGGCGGACGGGCGATGGGCCGGAGTGCACTGGCCGACGGCGGCGGATTCTCGCCAAGTGACGCGTGCACGACAAGGGCAGTTGGGAACGACCGGCACAGAAGGGTGGAGCACTGCGGCCGCGGACCCGCATTGGTCAACCGTGCGGGACGCGGCGGGCCCACACGCTTCGCGCGGCACGTCCGGCCGCCCGCCTCCGGGCGGATGCTAGCACGGCCGGGCCGGAATTTTGACTGAGCTTGGGCACCCGAATTAACCGAACAATCAGTATGACCGGCAGATCTTGCCACGGACCGCGCCGTGTGCGCGGGCATGCGTGCGGCCGAGAGGCCGCGCGGGCATGGGATGCGGGGCGTGTCGAGACTCGCCGTCGGCCAGACAACAAGGGGGGACAATGCGCATTCAGGCGACAGGGCTGTCGGCATGCGAACAGCCGGGTATCACCGTACGGGGACCGGCGGGCGAGCGCCGCTGGGGGCGGCGTGCGTTTCTGCAATGGGCGACCGGCCTGGTCGCATTGGGGGCCGTTGTGCGGGTCCCACGCGTCGCCCGGGCGAACGTGCCGGACCGGTCGGCCACCACGCTCAGTGCGCGCGAGGAGGCTCAGCGCGACGTGCCGCTGGCGAGCCTGCAGGAGCCGCTGCGCTCCAAGATCCGGCAGATTGTGATGCAGCCGACCGTCTACCGGCGGATGCCGGTGGAGGTCGTGCCGTGCGATCCCGACCTGTACGTGTTCCTGGTGCGATACCCGGAGATCGTGGTCAACATGTGGCAGTTGATGGGCGTCACGAAGGTGGAGATCCAACGCAAGGGTCCCTACGTGTACGACGCTCAGGACGGTGCGGGCACCGTCAGCAAGGTCGAGCTGGTATACGGCACGCGCGAGAAACACCTGTTTCTGGCCGAGGGATACTATGACGGCCCCCTCTTGCCGCGTCGCGTGACGGGCCGCTGCGCGGTGATGTTGACCTCGGCCTATTCGCTCGACCAGACGCGCCAGGACTACATTTCCAACCGGCTCGACGTGTTCCTGCAGGTCGACCGCGTCGGCGCGGAACTCGTCGCCAAGACCCTGCATCCCCTGATGGGCAAGACGGTCGACTCGAACTTCTCCGAGACGATCCGGTTCCTCAGCCAGGTCTCGCACGTCGCCGAGTCGAACGGGCCCGGCGTACAACGCCTGGTCACGCGACTGACCAGCGTCGATCCGAGCGTGCGGGAACGATTCGCGCAGATCACCACGACGATCAATCAGCGCGCCATCATGCGGGCCATGACGGACGGCCCTCAGGAACCGATGGAACGGCTCGGAGACCTCGCGGGCGAGAGCCGCGTGAAGTGAGCGGCGATCGGGCATCCGGCCGCGCGAGGGCTCGCCGCGCGTCAGGCGTCGCCTCTCTCCGGATCCGGCCGCTTCACCCGGTCGCGGAACAGCTCGATCGCGGCGGCCTTGAGACGGGTCAGGTCCAGCTTGCCGCTCCCGAGCAGCGGCAGCTCGTCGACCAGCACGAAGCTGTCCGGGGAGGGAACGTAGATGTTGGGCAGTCCCAGGTTGGCCAGCCCGTTGCACAACTCGGCCGGTGACTGCGGGAGCGGCAGGTGCATGACCACCAGCCGTTCACCCTTGCGCGGATCGGGCACCGCGGTCACCGCGGCGCGCAGACCCTCCTCGATGTTGCCGATCAGGCGCGCGAGCGCCTCTTCGATCAGAATGTGGGGCACCATCTCGCCGCCGATCTTCGAGAACCGGCTCTCGCGCCCGGTGATCTTGATGAACCCATCCGCGTCGATCTCCGCCACATCGCCCGTCACGTACCAGCCGTCCCGGATCACCTCCGCCGTCAACTCCGGCCGACCGTAATAGCCCTGCATGATGTTCGGGCCTTTGATCAACAACATGCCCCGCTGGTTGACCCCCAACTCCCGGCCCGTATCCAGATCGACAATCTTGGCCGACACCCCGGGGATCGGTCGGCCCACCGTGCCCTCCCGACAGCCTGCCGTGGACCCGTCCAGCGCACGGCTGGGCGGGATGTTCACCGAGACCAGCGGCGAAGTCTCGGTGCAACCGTACCCTTCGCGCGGCCGAATGCCGAACTTCGCCTCGAACGCGTCCGCCACGTCCACCGGCAGCTTGTCGGCCCCGGTGACCACGACGTCGACCGTCGCCAACTCGTCCTTCTCACAGCGCCGCAGGTAGGAACGTAAGAAGGTCGGCGTCGCCAGGATGATCGTCACGCCATGATCCTTGCACAGCTTGCCCACCACCCGGGCCTCGAGCGGATTGAAGTGGAAGGCGCCGCGGACCTCCAAGCCCAACACGGTCCACATCGTGATGGTGTAGCCGAACGAATGGAAGAAGGGCAGGATGCCCAGCAACACATCGGTGGGCCGCAGCCGGATCACCTTGAGCACCGCGTCCACGTTCGAGGCGATGTTGCCGTGCGAGAGCATGACCCCCTTCGGCTCGCCAGTCGACCCCGACGTGAAAACCAACGTCAGCAGGTCCTCCGCCTTGGCCTCGTGCAGACCCAAAGACCGGATCAGCCGCTCCGCCGGAACCAGGTAGGCCTCCACCGCGCTGAGCAGTCGGTCGGCCAGAGTCACCTTGTCACGCAGGTCCTCCAACAGCACCAGTTCGGCGTTCAACGTGAAGTCGAACCGCTCCATCACCCTCCGACTCGTCAGGACATGCCGGATGCCCGCCTGATCGATGCAGGACTGTACCACCTCCTGCGACATCGTGTAGTTCAAGTTGACCGCCACACGCCGGTCGATCCCCAGCGCGGCATTGACCGCCAGGGCCGGCACGGTCGGCGGCAGAAGCACACCCACGTGCAGTTCGTCGGCCGCGAGGACCTCGCGCCGCAACAGCCGGCGCAGGATAAGCGTCCGCAGCAGCAGCGCCCCCCCGGTCAACGTGACCCCCATCGAATCCGCTACCTTCCGCTGCCACTTCTGCCGCTTGCAGGACCGGATGAACTGCTCGGTCACATAGGGCACGGCCTCTGGTCGTGGTTGCACCGCCTTCACTCCCCCATCGATCAATGGCTCGCCAGTGCCTTCGACAAACCGTCTCGAGCGCGAACGGAATGACTGTAGCAAACGGCTGGGCGTTTTGCCACCTTCCGGCGCCCGGAAGGCCGGGCCGGCTCGCAACCGGGGCGGGGCGACTCAGCCGGGCTTGGGCATGGCCAGGCTGTGGAGGACCAGGACGGCACCGACCGAGATCATCATGAACCCCAGCCAGCGCGGCGGCTTGATCACCCGCTGACTGGGCGGCGCTTGCCAATTGAAGGCCGGCATGAAGGTGGTGGCGACCACGTCGTCCTGATGCAGGCGTTTGGCGATGATCTCGGTCGTCTTCTGGTTGAGCACGAACGAATCGACCATGCGGAACTGGACCCCCAGGGCCAGGATGACCAGGCCGATCACCAGCCATTGATTGCGGTTGATTTCCATGTACCGCCTCCCTCCGGATACCCGGAAACACCGCCTGCGACGGCGGCCTCTGGTTGTATCGAACGCCGACGGACCGGTCTTCATTCCCCGGGCGCCGGCAACGGATATGCAAGTCCCACCGGCCAGGCGCGTCCTGCCGGTTGTAGGACCCCCGCCACGGCCGTTTCTGGCTCGCGCGCCGCCCGCGACGTATGTTCTAGAGAGTGCACTCGAGGCCAGGAACCGACCCATGAGGCGAACCCACGACCACACGCCGCGCTGCTTGATCGCCGCCGCCCTGGTCGCGTGGCTGGCCACGCCGGCGGGCGGCCTGCCGCCCGATCACCGGCCAGCCCGCGATGACGGTCCGGGTGAGACCGCCGCGACGACGACCCAGGCGCCCGATCCGGCGCAACGCCTGCGCGAAGGGTCACTCATCAAAGACCTCCCCGGCACGTTCGTATCGGCCGGCGAGCGGATCGCGTTCTACCCGAGCGATCAGGACACGGCGCTCCCCGTGCTCGAGAACCAGGCGCTGGAGCGCGTCGCGGGGATGCTCGAGCAGGCGCCCGGCCGCGTCTGGAGCGTCAGTGGTACGGTCACCGAGTTCCGAGGCCGCAACTACCTGCTGATCAGCCGCGCTGTGGTCCGCCCGCGACACGCGACATCCGCCGAGCACGCCGTGCAGTTGACACGCCCAAACAGACAGCCCTATGATCCGTAATTGAGACCCGTTCAGCACGCTCAGAGCCTGGATTCAGAGAGACTTGCCATGCCCACACATCGACGAGTGGAAGTGTCCGAGGTCGGCGATGTCACGGTCGTCCGGTTCGTCGACCGCAAGATCCTCGACACCGCCAACATCCAGGAGTTGGGCGACGAACTGTTTGCCCTGGTGGAAGATGACAACCGCAAGAGCCTGTTGCTCAACTTCTCGCGGGTGGAGTTCCTGTCGAGCGCGGCGCTGAACAAGCTGATCCTGCTCGATCGGGCCGTCAAGAAACACGGCGGACGGCTCAAACTGTGCAACTTGCGGCCGGAGATCCAGGAGGTGTTTGTCATCACCCGCCTGAACCAGAGGTTCAACATCCACGAGGAGGAGGCCGACGCGTTGGCCAGTTTCTGAGCCCCCAACAAGGACCATTGTCGTTTTGCAACCCTCTCGCTGTACCCGGCCCAGGCCGGTGCCGACACTGTCCATGAGGCGGCAACCGACGCAGACCACGAGATAACGAGCGTTTCCGATGTCCAATAACGGCTGGATCTGGTCCCTCGAGCAGCGCATTGCCAGCGACGCGGCCCAAGGTCGGGAGGTCGTGTCGCGAATCCTCGAGGCTCTCGAGCAGGAGCAGTGGGCCGAACACGACGTGTTCGCCGTCCATCTGGCCATGGAGGAGGCGCTGGTCAACGCCATCAAGCATGGAAACCGCCGCGACCCGGCCAAGATGGTGGAAGTCGTCTGCCGTCTGGCGAAGGACCGCGTCCAGATCCAGATCACGGACGAAGGGGTCGGGTTCGACCCCGAGTCCGTGCCGGACCCGACCGACGAGGAGAACCTGGAAGTCCCCTCGGGGCGTGGGCTGATGCTGATGCGGTGTTACATGACGTCGGTCGTGTTCAACCCGCAGGGCAACCAGGTCTCGATGGAGAAGGTGCGGAACCGGACCGACGCCCAGGGGGCCGGCTAGGACACGTCCGGCCGCCGCAGGCGGGCCGGTCCCCCCCCGCGGTGACCGGCGACCGCCCCACCGGCCGCCGTGCACACATTGCGGGAATCGCGACGATACAATAAATTGTCCGTTGCCGGTCGATGAGCCCGGACTGATCCCCTGTAGCTCAGTCGGTAGAGCAGGCGGCTGTTAACCGCCTTGTCGTAGGTTCGAGTCCTACCGGGGGAGCTGAGATTCTGGCCTCGAAACTGGCCTGTTAACGGGTTAACGCACGAAGCCGAGAGTGAACGCTCTTGGCTTTTTGCATTTCTAGCCGCGTTTTCGCGGGTTTGCGACGATTCGGGTCACTAAACCGAAATTCTAGTTCCGCAACGGTTGCTCTCGGGGTCCGGAAGCAACCATGGAGGTTGGGCTCGCACCCCGGGAGCAACCCCTTCGAACTCTCTGACTCTCTCGTTAACAAGCGTCGTTCCTTAACAACCCGGTTGCTCTCGGACGCCGAGAGCAACGGTCGTCGAACATGCGCTTCGGTGCTCGCTTATCTGTCCGTCCGCGCCGCCAATGCCCGCGCCATTCCGGTAGGTTCCAGTAATCGAGCAATCGAGTACGCGAGCTTCGGCGCGAGGCATCTGACAACCGTCGTGCACCGCTGGAACTCGCGTTGGCGGCATGACTTGCGATCTCTACAATGTAGGTAGGTGCGATCAAGTCGCTGCACTGGGAGAAGCCATGGACGGGAAACGCGATGTTGAATCGACAGAAACTATTGATCTTACTGCTCAAACTGGCTGATCGCCCAGTCTCCCGAACCGAATTGACCAAGTGGTGCTTTCTGTTGCGGTCCGAGGGGGAAACGTCCGGAGGACCAGCCTTCTACGATTTCGTCCCGTATTTGTATGGGCCGTTTTCCTTTGCGCTCTACCAGGAAGCGGAAAAGCTGGTGGCGCAGAACTACCTGTGCGACGATGGCGACAACCATTGGTCCCTTAACACTCAGTTCGCAGCGTCCGTAGGCACACCGGGAAGGGACATCGAACGTGATGCAAAGCGATTGCTTTCACGTTTTGGAAAGAAAGACGCGGCTTCTCTCGTCGATTATGTCTATGAGCGATACCCCGCTTTCACCGTAAACAGTAAACGTCGCAAGCTCGAAGCCCGACCGGAAGCGAAACCCGCAGTCTTCACCGCCGGCTATGAAGGACTGAGCATTGACGGGTTTCTCAATCTGTTGATTGTCTCGGGAATCCGACGACTCATCGACGTTCGCAATAATCCCATCGCCAGGAGATACGGGTTCCACAAGTCGACCCTGCAGCGACTCACTGAGCGGCTCGAAATCGATTACGTCCATCTGCCCCAGCTCGGGATCCGAAGCGAAGACCGGCAGAGCCTCGTTGATCAAGAGGCGTACGACACTCTTTTCGACAAGTACGAGAACACCGTGCTACGAAATGAGCGACAAGCCATTCAGCAGGTGGGGCGTCTCGTGAACGAACTGCCGAGCGTCCTGGTGTGCATGGAATCGGAACCGAAGTGCTGCCACCGCTCAAGACTGGCAGCGACCGTTTCCAAGGCGACGAAGCTCCCGATTAAGCACCTCATGGGAGCGACATGATGTCGGATCGAACCACGACCAAAGTACTCATCACCGTGATGACATATCCGCATCCGTCGCGAGGGTACCAGGAGTTGGTCTGCACTGCGGGCGTGACTGATGCTGGCGAGTGGGTTCGCCTCTATCCCGTGGACTACCGATACCGGGAACACCATCAGCAGTTCAAGAAGTATCAGTGGATTGAGGTGGTCCTCGGCCCAACTGGACATGGAAACGACAATCGCAAGGAAAGCCGACGTCCAGACCTCGACTCGATCAAACTGCTGGGTGAACCGCTCGACACCAAAAACAAATGGCGAGATCGACGAGCGATCATTGATCGCCTGCCCCATTTCACTCGCAACGAACTCGTCAGCCTGCACGAACAAGACAAGACGTCATTAGGAATCGTCCGCCCCTCTCGAGTGCTCGATTTGGAAATTCGCCAGGCGAACACGGAGTGGAAGCCAGAGTGGCAATCGCTCTTCACACAACTCACTCTCTTCGGCCCGCCCCAGAAGCCACTAAGGAAGATTCCCTTCACGTTTCATTACGTCTTTGAATGTGAGGATAGCGGCGGCAAGACGCACACTGCTATGTGCGAAGACTGGGAGTTGGGCATGCTTTTCCTAAACGAAGCCCAGCGTCTCGGGTCGGATCAGGCTGCTGCAGATAGCGTTCGCAACAAGTTTCTTGGCGAACTTTGTCGCGATGATAAGGACACGCGATTCTTCATGGGGACGCACTTCCCCTACAACACATGGCTCGTACTCGGTGTGTTCTGGCCCCCGAAAGACACGCAGACTTCCCTTTTCTAGATTTGAAATCAGCAGGTCTCGGGCGTCAGCATTGAATTCCCGCCAACTCGGATCTCCGCCAGGGCGATTGCGCGAAACTGGGCAATCTGGTATGACATGGCAAGCGCGATTCGGTCGTTTCGAGGCAGAGTGTCTCAGCGAGTCGCAAGATGCAGGAATCCGCAAGGAGGTGTGTCGTCATGCCA
>JBPOJB010000014.1:0-14963 GCA_052034005.1 Planctomycetota bacterium
TGGCATGACGACACACCTCCTTGCGGATTCCTGCATCTTGCGACTCGCTGAGACACTCTGCCTCGAAACGACCGAATCGCGCTTGCCATGTCATACCAGATTGCCCAGTTTCGCGCAATCGCCCTGGACTCTATCACGGTGTCACCGTCCTGAACATGTGCGTGCGAATCCTGTGTGGCGTGCAGGCTGGCGTAGCGGCTGCGAGCCGCCTCCTCGGGGCTTCGTTGCGTGGTAGAATAAGAAACAGAAAGAGGTTGGGAGGTTGCCTTGAACGACACAGTACCCGAGCCTTCGCCGCAACCGCTGCCGGAGTTTGTCAGTCCGCCGGTGATCGAAGTGGTCCTGGGGGTCCAATTCGAGAGACTGGAGTCACTCCACGTACCTCAGATCGGTTGTATCTGGCAGTCTTACAGCAGCCGGTTTCCCGAGACGGAGGAGCAGCCGCCCATGGAGCCGGCGTTCGAGCAATTCGGCCGCAGGCCGGGCGGACTGCCGACTGTGCGTTTACAGTTGACGCCGACTCTCCCTCTGCCGAGAATATGGTTTCTGAACGAAGCCGGAACAGAACTGCTGCAGGTCCAGCAAGACCGGTTCATTCGCAACTGGCGGAAGCAAGAGGACTCGGACGAGTATCCTCGGTACAGGCGGTTGCGAGATCTGTTCCGGGAGGACTATGAGACGTTCTGTCGTTTGATTGATGCCGGGAATTGGGGGACGATTGAACCGAACCAGTGTGAAGTGACGTACGTCAACATCATCCCGGCCGGCGAGGGATGGCAGGACCACGGCGACTTCGAGCAGGTGCTCACGGTTTTCGCGACCCGCTACTCGGACAAGTACCTGGAGAAGCCGGAGGAAGTGGCGGTCAACCTGCAGTATGTGCTTAAGGACGAGGAAGGCGAACCGGCTGGCCGTTTGCACATCGCGGCCATTCCCGTGTTGCGTGTGGCCGACAACCGCCCCGCGATTCGACTTACGCTAACCGCACGCGGCAAACCTCAAAGCGATGGGATTGATGGGGTAATGGGTTTTCTTGATCGAGGACACGAAACCATCGTTCGCGGCTTCGCGTCCATCACGACCGAGGCGATGCACAAGATCTGGAAGCGGACATCATGACTCCCGCACTATTGGAGCGACCGAGGAGCAGCGAAGCGCTTACCAACACTCAGTGGAGGACGACGGCGTCCGAGCAGGAAGCGGCGCAGCGGTTCTCTTCTCTCGACATCAGCACGGCTGCTCGTGATGTGGCAGTGCCCTTCGGACCGGTTTCGCTGGTTTTCTCCGAACCTCCACCTCCCTGGTTCGGCGATCTCTTGGCGAAGATCAGCGAGCTTGGCAACCTGGAGGAGAACTGGGATTCGTACGGGGCGCGGCCAATCGACCCGCGTTGTGCCCTGGCGACCACGAGGCTGCTGCTCTCGCTTCTCGACTCCCGCACTCCAAAGCCATGTGTCGTTCCTACCGCACGTGGCGGCATCCAACTGGAGTGGCATCGCGCCGGCGCTGACCTGGAGGTGCGCATCGAATCCCCGACCCGATGCGAGGTATACTTCGAGGATCACCGGGAAGGCACGGAAAGGGAGATGACGTTGATGGGTAACCTCCGACCGCTGGCCCGACTCCTGGACCGGCTTGGAGAGACGAACTGACCCAGGCCGAGCCCTCTTTCTCGCGCACCGATGCCACAACCGCCACCCTCGTACGTTGACGATGTGACGATTGGGAATGACGCACCCTTATGGCGGCGGGTTCCCCCTCGCCACTTCATCTTCGACGAGAACCGCGGCGCATGGCGTCCATCCTCTGCAGCGTTCGAGGATCACCCCAACGGGACGCCGATGTCGGTTGTTCTTGGGCACCAGGTTCTCGACGCCGGCCGAACGCCGGATTCGGTCTTGCTGGGCCTGAAGGACTTCGGCCTCGTTTCATTTCTCGCCGGACACGCCCGCGAGCAAGCTCAAGGCATCATGCGTAAGCCGCTGCCTGAGGAACCGGCGCACGCCGAGGTGTTCGGTAAGAAGACCAGCGCAGTCAAGAAAGCGCTCGCACGATGTTGCGAGTGGATTATCGCGCCGGCGGTTGGGTGAACATCGGCGGTCCTGCCACAGTTGGGGGTGCGAGGCTCGGCGGCAGGCCGGAAGATGTGTTGGCACCACGCTGAGCAACCGGGAAATCTGCTCCGTAGTTGTTCCCAAGCAGCTTGGAGTATTCCGGGATGTATCATGTTCTGCACCGCGATGCCCCGCGCGTTGTTCGAGGCGTTCCTCGAGCGGGCGGATTCCCGGGAGGGCTGGCAGCGGTTGCTGGAGTTCCTCGCACCGATCGCGATCACGGGGGCTTGGCGATCACGGGGATTCTCGGAAAGACGCCGGTTGACGAAGCTGCTCGCCGGGCCCGGGTATCCTGCGGCGCGTGCCACGGTTAATCTGGAGGTGCACCACGGCACCTTCTTGAAAGGAACGAAGATGGCGGTTCGCGAAGACTATCCCCCTGGACAATTCTGCTGGGTGGACCTGGCGTCCCGGGACATGACCGAGGCGCGGGAGTTCTACCGCCGCTTGTTCGGCTGGCAGTGCGTCGATCGGGACGCGCAGGACGGTCCGCCGTACGCCCAGTTCGAGCTGGACGGCAAGTCGGTGGCCGGATTGGCTCAAATCGACCAGGCGGGCATCGATGCGAAGGCCCCGGCAATGTGGAACAGCTACATCCGCGTGGACGACATCGAGTCGACTTGTAACCAGGTGATCCAGTTGGGCGGGAAGGTCGTCACGCCGGTCACGAAGGTCCGGGACGCCGGGTCCGTGGCGCACGTCCAGGACCCGACCGGCGCCCGGGTCGGTCTGTGGCAGAAGGACCGGCACTTCGGCGCGGTGTTGCATCAGGACTACCACTGTTTCTGCTGGAATGAGCTGTGTACGCGGGACATCGAGGGGGCTGCCGCGTTTTACGGCCGCCTGCTCGGCTGGGAGTTCGCCGAATACCCGTCACACCTGGGCAAGTACTACGTCGTGCGGCACGCGGGCGAGGAGTGCAGCGGCCTGTTGCAGATGGACTACCGCTGGGGCGAGATGCAACCGCGCTGGTTCGTCTACTTCGCGGTGCAGAGCGTGGATCTCACGGTCGATCGGGTCCGGCAGCTCGGCGGCTACGTCATGGTCCGACCGTTCGATATCCAGGAAGGGCGTTTGGCCATTGTCGCCGACAGCCAGGGGGCGCTGTTCGATCTGGTCCAGATGCAGGAAGACTGACCTACAATCAGGTATGCAGTTGTTCGAGCGGCATTCCGGAGGTGACGATGATGCGCAATCTCCTGCTTGGTCTGATCGTATGTGGGGTGGGACTTCCGCTGGGGCAGGCGGGTGAACGCCTGACGGCCGAGCGGCTGTGGGATCTGGCGCGGCTGGGCAGTGCGTGCGTGGACCCGGATGGCGTCCATGTGGCGTATGCGGTGCGGCGCTATAGTCTCTCGGAGAACCAGGGCACGTCGGAGATCCACCTGGTGGACCTGGCGGCACAGCGCGACCAGCTGCTGGTGGGGAACTTGAAGACGGTGGACTCGCTCGCGCTGGTCGCCACGCCCCAGGGCGTGCGCCTGTTCTATGTCGGCGTGCCGCGGGGCGACCAGTACCGCGACGCGCAGCCGCAGGCCTGGTCCACCGACCTGGCCGGCGCGGAGCCGGTGCAGGTCACGGCCGTCCCGGCGGGGATCGCCCACCTCAAGGTCTCGCCGACCGGCACCCACCTCGCCTTCACGTCCAAGGTGAAGCTGGATGCCACGGTGGCCGAGCAATACCCGGACCTCCCCAAAGCAGATGCCCGCATCATCGATTCGCTGCTCTACCGGCACTGGGACGCGTGGCACGACTATACCTACAGCCATGTGCATGTGGCGGCGCTGCAGAGCGACGGCCGCGCGGGCGAACCGGTGGACCTGATGGCGGGGATCCGCGCGGACTGCCCGCTGCCCCCGTTTGGCGGCGCCGAGCAGTTCAACTGGTCGCCGGACGGGAAGGAGATTGCCTACACGGCGAAGGTCGTGAACAATCCGGCGGAATCCACGGACAGTGACATCTACGTGGCGGCGCTCGACCGGGCCGTGCCCACGGTCTGCCTCACGCCCGGCATGGAGGGGTTCGACACCGATCCGACCTACTCGCCGGACGGCGCCTGGATCGCCTTCCATTCCATGCAGCGCGGCGGGTACGAGGCGGACAAGAACCGACTCATGCTGTTCGACCGCGCCAGCCGCTCGATCCGGGACCTGACGGCCGATTTCGACCAGACCACGCACGGCGCGACCTGGTTGAAGGACTCGCGAAGCCTGGTGTTCGCGTCCGAGCTGCGCGGCTGCACGCAGTTGTTCCGCGTCTCGCTGGAGGACGCGGCCATGACCCCAGTGAGCCGCGGCTGGTTCGATTGGAATGTCCGCGACGCGCTGCCCGACGGACATACGCTGCTGGTCGATTCGCAGTCCATGCTGCGCCCGCAGGAACTGTCGCTGCTCGACCTGCGGGACATGACGGCGCGCCCTGTCACGCATCTGAATGATCAGTCGCTCGGCGCGCTGGAGACGCCCCAGGTGACGGAACGCTGGGTGCCGACCACCGACGGCCGATCGATGCACTGCTGGGTGATCTATCCGCCGGATTTCGATCCGCAGAAGAAATGGCCGCTGATCACGTACTGCCAGGGCGGGCCTCAGTCGCAGGTCGGCCAATGGTTCTCGTATCGCTGGAACTTCCACCTGATGGCGGCCCACGGCTACGTGGTCATGGCGCCCAATCGCCGTGGGCTCCCAGGGTTCGGCACGGCGTGGAACGAACAGATCAGCGGCGATTGGGGCGGGCAGGCGATGCAGGACCTGCTGGCCGCGACCGATGCGATGATGGTCGAGCCCTACATCGACACGCAGCGGATGGCCGCGGTCGGGGCGAGTTTCGGCGGCTACTCGGTCTACTGGCTGATGGGCAACCACCAGGATCGCTTCCGTTGCATGATCGCGCATGCCGGCGTGTTCAACCTCGAATCGATGTACGCGTCCACCGAGGAACTCTGGTTCGCCAATTGGGATCTGGGCGGGCCGTATTGGCAGAGTGCGGACATCCAGCACGCGTACGACCGCTTCTCGCCGCACCGCTTCGTCCGGAATTGGCGCACACCGCTACTCGTCGTCCACGGCGAAAAGGACTTCCGGATCCCGGTGACGCAGGCCATGGAAGCATTCACGGCCGCCCAACTCCAGGGCGTTCCATCGCGGTTCCTCTACTTCCCCGAGGAAGGCCACTGGGTGTTGACTCCCCAGAACGGCGTCCTGTGGCACCGCGTCTTCTTCGACTGGCTGGATCGGTACTGCAAGTGACTGCCGCCGGGCATGGTCCCCGGATCGCAGGTTGGGCCAACCGCCTTGCTCGCATTTGCGTGTCCACCGGCGCGGGCTGGACGGGCCAAGCCAGCTCCCCGCACCTCCGCGAGGGCGCCGCGGCAATCCGGGGGCATGGGATCGGACTTCGCCGTAATCTGCGGGGTCTGCGCAGGTCATGTCGATTCTGCCGGTTTTCGGTCGATTAACGAAGATGCTCGACATTACGATCTTCGGGGCCGATGCAGTGTGAGGAGCCACGACTAGCGGAGGGATCCAGCGCCGTACGACCTGGGTGTGCGACTCCGCGTGCGGGAGGTCAGCCGCCATTGAGGCTGGAGCACATGGTCCGCTACTTTTCAGGACGACATCGGCTGTGGGCGCTGACTCTCGTCGGAGTTGTTCTCGGATGCGCGCTGCCCGCGCCTCCGAACCGCGGGGTGCCCGTGGCCGTTCCAGCAGATGTGCCTGCGGGCGCCGCCGAGCGTGCCCAAGGGCCGTCGTCGTCGGCGCCGATTTCGGAGGTGCTGCCGCTCGCCTACCATGCCCCGGCCGATATCCCGCTCGCGGCGCCGGCGTCCGCGGTAGGCCTTCCGCCGTCCCCGGGGCGCGTCCTGGCGGGCGCGGCCCAGCAGGATCCGTCGCCTCGCGTCTCGACCGCGAGTGCGGGTTACTCACTTCAGCCGGTCGACGACGATGGGTCTCCCGTGTCGCCCTACCCGCCCGGCGACTCGGCAGATCCGTTGGTCGACCAGGCCGAGTTGTCGGTGGACGAATTGGTGGCGGAGGTGCAAGCTCGCAACCCGTCGCTGCAGGCGGTCAGCGCCGCGTGGCGTGCCGCGGCGGACCGCTATCCCCAAGTGATCGCCCTGGACGACCCGATGTTCGCATGGATGGTCGGTCTGGATGGTGTGGGCGGCATGGACGATGGCTGGATGGTACAGGCTTCGCAGAGAATTCCGTGGGCCGGCAAGCGTCCGTTGCGCGGCAGGATCGCGTCGGCGGAGGCCGGCGCGCTGCGCGGCGATATCGGGGACAGGCGTCTCCTGCTCGCCGAGGCCGCCCGGGTGGCGTTCTCCGACTACTACCAGGCGTGGCGGCAGATGGAGGTCAACGCCCAGTCCCAGGCGCTGGTACGCGATCTGCGCGAGGTCGCGCGGCAGAAATACGAACTCAATCAGGTCACGCGGCAAGACGTGCTGCAGGCCGACGTCGAGTTGGCGGACCTGGCCATGCGCGCCGCTGAGCTGAAGCGCGATCAGCAGGTTGCCCAAGCGCGCATCAACACGCTGCTGCACCGCGCCGTCGACCGCCTGCTGCCTCCCCCGCCAACCGAGATGCCGCTCCCGGACGAACTCCCCGCCGTGGATGACCTGCAGCAGGCGGCAGTCAGCGCGCGCCCGGACCTGTACGCCCAGGTATCCCGCATCCGCGCCGCGGAGGCCGGCCTGGCACTCGTGTGCCGCGAGTACTACCCCGACCTGAATATCGTTGCCAAGTACGACGCGTTCATGCCCGAGGAGATGCGCCCGCAGGTCGGCATGGACATCAACATCCCGATCCGCAATGCACGCCGGTTCGCGGCCGTACACGAGGCGCAGAACACGCTCGCCCAACGCCGCGCGGAATACCAGACGTTGCTCGATACGGTCCGTTTCGAAGTCCAGTCGACTTACATTCAGGTGACGCAAGCGGCGGAGGCGGTACGCTTGTATCGCGAGCATACGCTTCCGGCGGCCGAAAACAGCCTCGCGTCGGCACAAGCCACCTACACAACCGGCTCGTTGGATTTCCTGCGACTGCTGGACGCCGAGCGCAGGCTGAATGACCAGCGTGAAAAGTATCACGCATCGATCGCGGAGTATCACCGCCGGCTGGCCGCATTGGACCGAGCCGTGGGAACGCCCGTACCCTGACCGGGCACGCCAACGCGTCGCGGCCGCGGAGCCGCGGACCGGGTTGTTGACTTCGAGGGGCGCGAAATATAAAGTTCGCTAAGTGCCCGCCCGAATGTGCTGCCCGCCCCGCCGTGTTTGGGGTCGGGCGGGAAGGTGCGAAACACGCGGGTGGGCTCGCGCTTGCTGTGTCGACTCCGCGGTGCGGGAAGGCACGGTACGGCTCCTGGCGACCGTGGCATAATCGGATCCGAGCCTGTGGCCATGCGGAATTTGGACAGCGTCCGTTCGAACGTCGTGGTGTGGTTGGCCGCCCTACTCGTGCCGGTCGCCTCTTGGCCGGCGACAAACTGCCGCTGCGCACGACAGTCTGGGCCGCCGGCCGGACTCCATCACCGACCGGTGAACACCCCGGTCTCGGCGACATGCCCGCATTGCACGCCCAGTCCTCCCCCACCCCGGCCGCAGCGGGCCTGCTGCTGCTGCAGCGGCCGGGCGGAAGGGCCGGCGTCCCGTCCCGGTTGCTGTGCGGCCCCGGGGGCGTGCGGCTGTCACGCCGGGACGAGGTCGCGAGGCGGGCCGTGTCAGTGTTCGCAGCGCGGGTCGGACCCGGTGCCGAACCCGTGGTCCAGCGATCCGCAGTCCAGCGATACGCGGACGTCGACGATAACCGACTGCGGCGGACCGGCGTGCCTTGTACTTCTCTTTCCGCCGGCCGGGGCCACCTGTGCCGATCACCGGCCGATAGGCTTCAGCTCGAGCGCACCGGATCGACTAAGTGTCCTCTGCCGATTCCTGATCTGATCCGCGTCTTTCTGCGGGATAGTGCGCGCTGAGCGATCGAGCGCGTGACTCGGATTCCGGCGGCCTGCAGGCAGGTTGGTGACGGTCGCCGGCGGCGTCCGCGCACGCTTGGCGTCATCAACCAACCGAGGCGCCGTTGACTTCTCTTTGCCCGCCGCGGGGCGGACTGTGTTGCGAGGTGTTCCATGACAGACAAGAATTCTCTTCCGGCTGGCGTGCGGCCCGGCGCGCATGAAACGAGCGCGTCGTCGCACGCTGTGGACGTCCCGATCGGTTCCGCCGTGCCGGTGAGCCGTGGGCATCAGCTGCGGCTCGTGGGGTTAGTGATTCTCAAGCGCATTCGATTCATTGCCATTCTCGCCCTGGTCGGAGTCTTCATCGGCTACTGGGACACGGTGATGAACTACTGGGAGAAGTGGACCCAGCCCGCCCACCAGGTGGCTCAGGAACTCGAGCCGGGGTACGAGTTCTACTGTCCGATGGATCCGCAAGTCGTCCGTTCCACCTATGAGCCCAACGGCGACGTGCCGAAATGCCCCATCTGTGGCATGCCCCTCTCACAGCGCCGGAAAGGGGCGCCCGCGCCGCTGCCCGCGGGCGTCACCGGCCGCGTGCAACTGTCGCCCGAGCGGATTCAACTGGCGGGCATCCAGACGGTCCCGGTGGACTACCGCCCGATGACCAAGCAGACCAAGACGGTGGGCTACGTCACATTCGACGAGACGCGTCTGTCGCGCATTGTCAGCCGCGTCGACGGGTATGTCGAGAAGCTTCACGTGGACGAGACCTACCAGGTCGTGCACAAAGGCGATCCGCTGGCGGAGATCTACAGTCCGGAGTTGTACAGCACGGCCAGGGAACTGGTGCTCGCGAGTCGGTCCGGCGGCATCCGCGACCTGGCGGACGCCGCCCGCAACAAGCTGCTGCTCCTGGGAGTCAGCCCATCGGACATCGACGCCATCGTGGCGTCTGGCCAGCCGTCGTCGCGGCTGGTCATTCGCTCGCCGCAGGAAGGTTATGTGGTCGAGAAGAAGATTGTCGTGGGCGCGGCGGTGGAGGCCCGGATGACGCTCTTCGAGGTGGCCGATCTGTCGACGGTCTGGGTGGAAGCCGACGTCTACGAGAAAGACATCGCGTTTCTCCAGCCCGGGCAACAGGTCACAGCGACCGTGGAGGCGTATCCCAACCGCGTGTTCACCGGCGAACTGGCGCTGGTCTACCCGCGCCTGGAGACCGCGACACGCACCAATCGTGTGCGTCTCAGGCTGGCCAACGCCCGGCACGAGCTGCGTCCGGGCATGTTTGCCTCCGTGAGCATCGACACGCCGCTGGAGGACATTGAGCCGTTCAAGAGCGTGGCCGTGGAGCGCAGTCACATCCTGCCGGCCTCGCTCCAAGGCGCCGGCGCACCGCCACGGAGTGAGTTCCCGTGCGTTCCGGAGCGCGCCGTCGTCGACACAGGCTCGCGCAAGGTGGTTTACGTGGAGCGCGAACCCGGGCTGTTCGAGGGCGTCGAGGTCGAGCTCGGGCCGCGTTCCGGCGACTACTACCCGGTGCTCAAGGGGCTCCAGCCTGGCGACCAGGTGGCCGCGGCCGGGGCGTTTCTGATCGATGCCGAAACCCGACTCAACCCGGCGGCGGCGGCCACCTACTATGGGGCCAGCGGCGGACCACAGGCGGCCGGCCGCGCACCCGCCGCGCCGCCCGCGCAGGTCCAGCGGAGCGAGCGGACCTCGAGCGAATCGGGCAAGCTGGCCGCCGAGCCGCCCGGCGCGCCGGCCGAACCGGGCGGCGCGGAGATGGACGCGGACGCGGAAGCGGAGATCCTGGCGAGCATCCAGCAGCTGCCGGCGGGCGACCGGCAACTGGCCCGCGCACAGCGCGTCTGCCCGGTCACCGGCGCCCCCCTGGGTTCGATGGGCGTCCCCGTGAAGATCATGCTCCGCGGGAGGCCGGTGTTCTTGTGCTGCCAGGGATGTGCGGGTGAGGCGAAACGCGATCCCGATGAGACGCTCAAGAAACTGCCTGCTTTGCCCGCCGGCGCGGAGTGATGGTCCGATGTGAGTCCCGCTTGCGGAAATCCGCGTCCTTGACAGCCAGACAGTGCCGCCATGATCGAGAGAATCATCGAGTTTTCGATTCGCAACCGGTTCCTGGTCATCTTGATGAGCCTGGGCGTGGTGGTCTGGGGTATCCAGGCCGTCATCCAGACGCCGGTGGACGCGATCCCCGACCTCTCCGAGAACCAGGTGATCGTCTTCACCGACTGGATGGGTCGGAGCCCGGAGGAGATCGAGGACCAGATCACCTACCCGCTCTCGCGGAACCTGCAAGGCCTGGCGGGAGTCAAGGCGGTGCGGTCATCGAGCGAGTTCAACTTCTCGATGGTCAACATCATTTTCGAGGACAACGTGGACTTCTACTTCGCCCGGCAACGCGTGCTGGAGCGTCTGACGTTGGCCGGCACGTTCTTGCCGCCCGGCGTCGTGCCCTATCTGGCGCCCGACGCCACGGCCCTCGGCCAGATCTTCTGGTACACGGTGGAGGGTACGGGGCTGGACTTGGGGCGTCTCCGCGCGATTCAGGATTGGTATATCCGCTATCAAATCAACTCCGTGCCCGGCGTCGCGCAGGTCGCGTCGGTCGGCGGTTTTCCGATCGAATACCAGGTCGACGTGGATCCCAACAAGCTCCGCGCCTACGACGTCACGCTGGGCGAGTTGTTTGCGGCGGTCGCCCAGTCCAACTCGGCCGTCGGCGGCAAAGTGGTGCACAAGGGCAATGCCGAGTACATCGTGCGTGGCGTCGGCTGGATCGAGAGCGTGCGGGACATCGAGAAGACGGTGGTCAAGGCCGACCCGGACACGGGCACGCCGATCTACGTCTCCAACCTGGGCACGGTGAGTCTGGGGAGCGAATTCCGCCGCGGCGTGCTCGAGAAGAACGGCAACGAAATGGTGGGCGCCGTGGTCATGATGCGGCACGGCGAGAACCCGCTGGCCGTGACAGGGCGGATCAAGGCGAAGATCCAGGAGCTTCAGCCCGGCTTGCCCGCGGGGGTGCGGATCGTGCCGTTCTACGACCGCACGCGGCTGATCCACGGAGCGATCGAGATGATCAGCCATACGCTCCAGCACGAGATGATCATCGCCTCGGTCGCCATCCTGCTGATCCTCATGCACTTCCGCAGCGCGCTGCTGATTTGCCTGACCCTGCCCCTGGCCGTCCTCTCGTCGTTCATCCTGATGCGGCTCTTCGACATCCCCTCCAACATCATGTCGCTCTCGGGGATCGCCATCTCCATCGGCATCCTGGTGGACCAGGCGATCGTGATGGTCGAGAACGCCACGCATCATCTGACCGCGCACTTCGGCCACGGCCAGCGGATCCGCGGCGATACGCGCGAGATCGTGATCCCCGCGTGTCGCATGGTGGGGCGTCCGATCTTCTTTTCCGTGATGATCATCCTGCTCTCGTTCATTCCGGTGTTCGCCTTGACCGGACAGGAAGGCAAGACATTCCACCCGCTGGCCTTCACGAAGAGCTTCGCCATGATCGGCGTGGCGGTCTTCTCCATCACGC
Organism: Planctomycetota bacterium; assembly: GCA_052034005.1. Taxonomy (GTDB): domain Bacteria; phylum Planctomycetota; class Planctomycetia; order Pirellulales; family Pirellulaceae; genus JAAYDI01. Next base: position 11,644 of record JBPOJB010000014.1, read on the forward strand.
TGGTCCCGGCCTTGATCCCCAGCTTCGTCCGCGGGCACTTGCGCAGCGAAGCGGACAGCTGGCTGGTGCGGAACATGATTGGCATCTACAAGCCGTGGCTCACCTGGCTCATGCCGCGCTGGAACCTGGCCACCTGGGCCTTCTCCGCGCTCCTGGTGGTCGGGGCCGGCCTGTTTCCCATCCAGGCCATCGTGCCCATCCCCTGGCACTGGTGCTTCCTGATCGTCACGGGAGTGACGATGGCCATCACCCTCATCTTCACGCGCGGCGTGGCCTGGCAGGCCCTGTCGTTCGTCACGTTGGCCGCGCTGTCGCTCTGGGCCTACCAGTTCCCCAAGATCGGCGTGGATTACATGCCGCCGCTGGACGAGGGGAGCATTCTGGACATGCCCGTGACCGTGCCCCGCGCATCGGTCACCGAGACGGCCGACGACCTGAAGGCGCGCGACGCGCTCTTGCGGCAGTTTCCCGAGGTCGAGATGGTGGTCGGCAAGTCCGGCCGGGCCGACACCCCGACCGATCCGTCGCCGCTGGAGATGATCGAGACCGTCATCACGCTGCGTCCCAAGGAGCAGTGGCCCAAGCGGCAGCTCGCCTATGCGGACGCCGAGAAGCAGATGGCGGTCGTCCTGGCCGCCCTCCAGGAAGGCGGCCTGATCGACCCGCTGGACGATGAGTCCGCGCGCCGCGCGCTGCTGGACCCCGCCACGATGAACGCCGTGGCGCGGCTGGACGAGATGACGCGCCGGATGGTGCTCCAGCAGTTCCAGGATTTCGAGGCCGAGTTGGGCCCCGAGCTCCTCGGCCAGTTCGTCCAGGAATTGGTCGGCCACTGGCACAAGGCCGGCCGGCTCCTGACGCCCGTGTCCGAATCCGACCTGGACCGGCTCGCCGCCGGCTTGAACCCGGAGTTCGCCACCATCCTGGCCGCCGGCCCGAGCCAGGAGGACATCAACCGGCTGATCTCCCGGGTTGCCGAAACGCTCGCGGCCGAACAGAAGGTGGAACTCAACCCGGAACTGCTCGCCCCCAGGTTCCACCCGCTCCAGGCCGCCTGGCAGGCGGTGGCCAACCTGCTCGGGTCCGAGCCGCCGACGCTCTTCACCCAGATGTTCGACCTGATCGAGCGCGCGCGGGGCGCGCGGTGGCGGGAACAGGTGCATCGGGTCGACCACGCGATCTTCCCGTACATCGTCGCGGCGTTCGACCGGTATGCCATCGAGGAGCTGCACAGCGCGGCGGACGAGCGCGGCCTGTGGGCCGAGAAGACGGACGACGACGCCGAGCAGCGCCGGCTGGTCGCGCTGCGCGGCGAACTGGACCGCGCCTGGTCGCCGCACCTGTTCCTGTGGAAGAAGTCCAAGGACGATCTCCTGAAGGAGCTGGACAGCGTCGTGCGCATGCCAGGCTGGGCCAACATCTGGACCCAGCCGATCATCAACCGCATCGACATGCTGGCCACGGGGGTGCGGACCATGATCGGCGTGAAAGTCTTCGGCGACGACCTCGACAAGATCCAGGCCGTGTCCGAACAGGTCGCCGACGTACTGAAACAGATCCCCGGCGCCGTGGACGTGTTTCCCGACCAGAGCCGGGGCAAGGGCTACCTGGAGATCAAGATCGATCGCGAGCGCGCCGCGCGCTACGGGGTCAAGGTGGGTGACATCCAGGAGGTGATCGAGACGGCGCTGGGCGGCAAGACGATCACGATGACGGTCGAAGGGCGCGAACGGTTCCCGGTGCGCGTGCGTTACGAGCGCGCGGCGCGCGAGGACGAGGAGGATGTCAAGAACCTGCTGGTCAGCGCGGCGGGGGCTCCGCTGGACGCGGGCGGCGCGGCAGCGTCGGCCGGTCCCGTGCAAGTGCCGCTGGAGATGGTCGCCGACGTGCGGGTCGTTGAAGGCCCGGCCATGATCAAGAGCGAGAACGGCATGTTGTGCAACTACGTGCAACTGAACGTGCGCGACCGCGACGTGGTGGGGTTCGTCGAGGACGCTCGGCGGATCGTGGGTCAGCAGGTCAGCCTGCCGGCCGGGATGTATCTGGCCTGGAGCGGCCAGTTCGAGCACCAGGTCCGCGCCGGCCGGAAGATGCTCGTGGTGTTCCCGGCGGTGATGCTGGTCATCTTCATCATCCTCTACCTCACCTACAACGACCTGGTGGACGCCTGGCTCATGATGAAAGCGGTGCCCGAGGCGTTGGTCGGCGGCGTGTTCCTGCTCTGGCTGTTCGACTACCGCTTCAGCGTGGCCGTGCAGGTGGGGTTCATCGCCTGCTTCGGCATGGCGACGGAGACCGGGATCATCATGCTCGTGTACCTGCGCGACGCGGTGGAGCGGCGGGGCGGGCTGGAGAACATCCGGTCGCTGGCGGAGCTGCGCGACGCCGTGATCGAAGGCGCTGTGCATCGGCTGCGCCCCAAGCTGCTGACCGAGGGCGTGGCCATCATCGCGTTGGCGCCGATGCTGTGGGCCACGGGCGTGGGGCACGAAGTGATCTCCGCCATGGCCGCCCCGGTGCTCGGCGGACTGCTGATCGCCGACGAGGTGGTGGATATTTTCATTCCCGTGCGCTTCTACTGGGTCCGTCGCGGCCGGTGGCTGAAGATGCATGGGATCGACGAGCGCACCGCGGGCTATGATCGGGCGGTGCGGCCGGCAATCGACGCCGCCACCAGTTCCTCCAGTGTTCGCAGTTGATCTTGCATTACGGAGAAACAACAGACCATTTGGGTGCAGGGTGCAGACGATTTTGCAGCGCGCGGCCCGCTGGGCCTGCGGTTACACAGGTGGAGTCCGCCGTCAGGCGGACGACGTGAGCGCGCGCTGGTCCATGCCGCTGCGCACGGGGGCCGGGCGTGGATTCGCTGCCGACCGCCTCCCCCACAGCGCGCGGCCCGTTGGGCCTGCGGTTACACAGGTGGAGTCCGCCGCCAGGCGGACGACGTGAGCGCGCGCTGGTCCATGCTGCTGCGCGCGGGGGCCGGGCGGGGATTCGCTGCCGATCGCCTCCCCACAGCGCGCGGCCCGTTGGGCCTGCGGTTACACAGGTGGAGTCCGCCGTCAGGCGGACGGCGGCCCGCGCGCGTACATCCTCACCGCTGCACTTCAGAGGCGGCGCGGGGATGCGCTGGCAGCCGCCTCCCCACAGCGCGCGGCCTGTTGGTCTGTGTCACCGCTGGGTCACAGTCCGCCACTAGCCTGGATTCCCATACGGCGGAAAGACCTAAGAAACAGCCGCCCAGCGGCGGGGGCGAGGGCCCGTGTATTAGGTGACGGCTTTACACCATACGGCGCTTAGCCGAACAGGAGCCGCAGGCG
>JBPOJB010000006.1:0-58258 GCA_052034005.1 Planctomycetota bacterium
GCGATGGCGAAATACTTCTCACGTATCCATTTAACAATTTGTGCGTCCGGCATGGCCGGAACTATCTTTCAAAATGCCCTCGCACGTCAACATCAAATTCGGTAAACTATTTGTGAGCGCGCCCTTAGATGGGGCGCGGAACACCAACGACAGACGTTAACCGTCAACCGTTAAAACACTTTGGTTCTTTCATGTCGCCCGCTTGAGTTCACGTCGATTGTAAATCCCGCTCGTGGTTTCACATTTCACCCCCCTCGGTCCCCCCTTGTACAAGGGGGGAAGACATCTGTTGCTGTTCGAACCACTGCGCTCCCCTGCCTTCTTCCCTTCTGCACTCTGCACTCCTTGTTCTGCACTCTGCACTCGTCTTCTTCGAATGAGGAAGCACGAATGACGCGCCGGATGTTCGTACGAGCGTTATCTTCGGTTGACCGCATGAGCTCTTCGAGCTTCGGGCTTCGTCATTCCTTCGTGCTTGGGTATTTCGTGCTTCGTCATTCTCACCCATGATGGCCGAATCGCGCACGGTGATTTCAGGCCGTCCCGTTGGGACTCGGGTCTGGTGGGTGTACGCGACCCAGGGCTGCGGCCCGGCTCGCACGGCTCGCCGGGCCTTCGCCCTGGGCTGTGATACTGCTGTCCCTTCGGGACGGAAGAGACCGCACCCTGGTCTGAGCGATCCTGGATGGGGAAGGTGTCTGTTGCTGTTCGAACCACTGCACTACTCAGCCTTCTTCCCTTCTGCACTCTGCACTCGTTGTTCTGCACTCTGCACTCGTTTTCTGCTCTTCTTCCTTCCCGCTTCTCCGCTCCCCGTTTTTCGGGACGGAAGAGACCGTCTTCGTGTCGCCGCTGGGCACGGCACAAGTCGTAGGGGGCCAGAGCAGGCGCAAAGCAGGTAAGATGGGGCGCGGAACACCAACGACAAACGTTAACCGCTAAAACACCTTGGTTCTTTCACGTTGCCACTTTGGAGCTCGACTCCTCGTGGCCCAGACCAGGTCGTCACTGCGCGTCACCCATATCGCGACAGCGAACGCTTGTCTTCTAGCCCTTGCACCGTTGTGATCTCATCAAAACGCCCTGAGTCTCCCTGCACGCTCGCGAAAACCGTGAACGGCGACGGGGGATTGAACGACCGCGTGGGGATCGGCGAAGATGGAGTCCCGTGCTGGAGCACGAATTGACGAGGCGTGCGCGGCCTGGTCGGGCGGGAGCGGCGGCGGGAGACGGGAGGAACAACACCATGCAGAACCGTTGTGCGATGTGGTCACGGGTCGTTGTCGCCAGCCTGGCACTGGTAGGGGCAGGGGCCGTCGGGGCGTCCGGGCTCGATGCCGAGGGACGGATCAACTATGCGCGGCCGTTCGAGCCGCCGACGCGGCCGGCGCTGATCACCTTGCCGCCGGGCGCGGTGGAGCCGGCCGGCTGGCTGCGCGATTGGTGCCTCGCAGCACGCGACGGCTACACAGGGCACATGGACGAGTATGACGCCGAGTTCCAGCGCGCCTGGGCTGCCGACCACCAGATGACCGGCGAGAGGCTGTACTGGTACAACGGCGCCTGGCCGTATGAAGGGGGCGGATACTGGTTTGACGGCCTCGCCCGACTCGGCTTCGCGCTGCACGACGATGCGTTGATCCAACAGGCGAAGCGGCGTCTGTATGTCGTGGCGGACCACATGCGGCCCGACGGACTGCTGTTCCTCTGGTGGCTTGACCGGACCAACCCCGACGATCGGAAATCGGCCGACGCGGCCTTGGGAGGCTGGCCGCTCTGGGCCTGCGGGCTGCTGGGACGCGCCATGGCCGGCTACTACGCGGGCTCGGGCGACCCGCGGATCCTCGCAGCGCTGGAGACCGCCTACGGCGCCGATGTCGATGGCCTGCATTCGATCAGCGGGAGCATGTCCAACGTGTGGCCGGCGCTCGACACCTACACCTGGACGGGCAACCAGACCATCGCAAATGCGCTGACGGCGATGTTCGACAAGGAGCATCCCGGCCTGGTTCCCGCTCTGAACCGGTATCGGACGGCCCCGGACCTGCGGCCGGGCGTGGCGGTGCCCAACGAGCATGTCGTGGGGTTCATCGAAAACACAACCCCCTGGGCCGCGGGGTACCTGTGGACGGGTGACGCCGGCTATCTGCAGGCCGCCTTGGGCTGGCATGACTGGCTCGCGCGCATTGCCATGCAGCCGCACGGCGTGCCCGTGTCCGATGAATGGTACGGCCCGACCGGCGCGTTCCGCGGGAGCGAGACGTGCGATGTCGCGGGATATGTGTGGAGCCAGTTGATGCTGTTGTGCGTGAGCGGCGACGGGCGGCTTGCCGACCGCGTGGAACGGGCGTTCTTCAACGCGGGGCCGGCCACCGTGTCACGCGACTTCCGGACCCATGTGTATTTCCAGAGCCCCAACCGGTTCGCCAACGGGTCGCCGGACTTCCCGCACGGTCCGAGGGCGGAAGGCGGTTCGTACCGCGCCAAGCACAGCCCGCTCTGCTGCACGGCCGCATTGAACAGGATCGTTCCCTACTATGTGACCCACATGTGGATGGCGACGTACGACAATGGGCTGGCCGCCACATGCTACGGGCCCTGCCGCGTGAAGGCGCTGGTTGCGGACCGTGTGCCGGTCGAAATCGCCTGCGACACCGACTATCCCTTCAATGAAACCATCGAGGTGTCGGTCAAGCCGGCGGAGGAAGCTGAGTTTCCGATCCGGTTTCACATCCCGGGCTGGTGTGCGAACCCCGAGTTGCGTGTCAATGGGGTCGTCGGCGCGTTCGAGCAGACGGCCCAAGGCTTCAGGCAGATCAACCGGCGCTGGAAGCCGGGCGATACCGTCCGACTGCATTTCCCGATGACGCCCACTCTCACGAGCGGGCGCGACAACGCGGAGCGCGGGCCGTATACGGGCGAGCACAAGCCGACGATGGTGTCGATCCCGGCGCCGGACAGCACGCGCGGCGCGCCGTTCGCCGCCGTCTCTTACGGCCCCCTGCTGTTCGCGCGGGCGATCCCCGACCTGGCGGATGCCAACACGCCGGACCCGTCCGCGCGCTGGCAGTTCGCGCTCGATGTCCAGCATCCGGAGATCAGCGTCCAACGTCAGGCGATGCCCGGCCGTTGGGATTGGCCGCTCGATTCGCCGCTCCAGTTGACCGTCAATGCCGTGCCGATCGACTGGACGCCGGCGCCCGAATCGCCGGCCCTGCCGGCGGAGCCGGTGGTGAGCCGGCAGCCTTCCGAGCGGATCACGCTCGTCCCGTATGGCTGCACCAAGTTCCGGATCTCCATGTTCCCCGTCACCGCGGGACCATGACGAAGCCTGGACAGGCTCACTCTTCCGGGTCGTCCGCGTCGACCTGGAAGGCGGCGAGGATGTCTGAGCCGTCCAGCTCGAACCCACTGGGTTCGGTGTCTTTGACCAGTCCCAGTTCGCACAGGAACGACGACGGCAGCGCGGCGTCGGCCAGCACCACGACGCGCTGGCGACAGCGCGTGATCGCGACGTGCATCACCCGGCGCTCCTCCTCGACGTCCGCCGCCAGGCGATGTGGAAACACGCCCGCGGACACGCCCGCCACGATGACGCGATTCCACTCCATGCCCTTGACTCGATGGACCGTCGACAGCATCACTCCGCGATCGTCATGGCGCCGCCCGAGCACTTGACGCAGCCATGGTTCGAAGGTCACCGGATCAGGGTGCAAATCGGCGAGCTGGACCAGCGCCTCGAGGTCGTCGACCTGCGATTCGCTTTGGCCGCCCTTGGATCGGTCGAGCAGCGCCATGGCGCGTCTCAGCCCCACGTCCTCGATGATCACTTTCAACACCTGGCGCGTCGTGCCGGTCCGCATCGTGTCCGCCACCAACTGGAGCTCTTCAGCGAACTGGGCCAGCTTGTCGCCGACCCGGTAGTCGTGAATGAGATCGGCCGTCGATCGCAGCTCCGCAATCGACATCTCCGATTGCAGCCATTTGGTGATCCACTTGGGAAGACCTCGGCTGGGACGGTTCCGCACTTCTTGCAAGTCGTCCGGCGGCAGTCGATCGGGCGACGCGCCGAGCCGGATGTAGGCCAGCGCAGCCCGCACGCCCGTGCGCTCCAACATGTCGGTTGAGGCGGGTGTCGTCACCGGCACGCCCGCTTCCAGCAGCGCCACGGACGGGGCCAGGAGAAAGGAATTCACGCGCGTCAACACCGCGATGTCGGAGGCCGGCACACCTGCTTTCAGCCATGTCTGCACCAACTGGACGATCGTCTCGGCACCCGACGCAGGCTCATGCTGGTCCACGCTGATGGCCTCGGGGTCCGGCGAAGCCGCCGGGCCCGGCCGGATCTCCTTGGGCACGCGAGTCCGGTTGTGGGACAGCAGCGAGGAGGCGGCATCCACCACGGCGACGGGACAGCGGTAGTTCACCTGTAGCGGATAGGAAACGGAGCCCGGAAAGAGCCGCTCGAAGTCGATCAGGAACGCCGGGTCCGCGCCGGCGTACCCGTAGATCACCTGGTCGTCGTCGCCGACCCCGAACACCTGCAGGCCGGGCGACGCGATCAATCGCAGGAGCAGCACGTGCGCGGCGGTCAGGTCCTGGAATTCATCGACCAGCAGGTGGCGGCAGCGGGCCTGCACGCGGCGGCGAAACAGGCCGTCCTGCAACAGGATCTCGATGGCGCGGTAGATCTGCTCGTCGAAATCCACGACGCCGTGGTCGGCCAGCGCGCGGCGGTACGGCGTGAACATGTCAGCCAGGCCGGGCACGTCCACACGCGAGGACTCCACCTCGTGAGGGCTGCGCAGCCCCAGCCGGATCACGCTCAACGCGTCGATATACGGAGCCAGCCGGTCGGTGTTGGCGCGGTGCGGCGTGGGCGGCACGAACCGCTCGATCCACTGCCGCACTTCCCACTCGTCCAGCACGCGCGGCGCGCGGCCCGCATGCTTCTTGAGCAATTGGTAGCCAAGTGAATTGAGCGTACTGACGCGCGGGTGGAAGTCGGCCGTGCGCTGCTGCATCTCCAGCTGGGCCTTCTTGTTGTAGGCCACCGCCACCAGGCTCTCACGCTCGACGCCGCGATCGAGCATCAAGTGCCGCAGCCGCTCGGTCAGCACGCGCGTCTTGCCCGACCCGGCCGGCGCAATGATCCGCGCCGGGCCCGCACCGTGGGACACCGCCGCGAGCTGGTCGGGCGCCAGCGCCGATCGGACCGGGACCGGCTCTGGCGTGGGCGTCAGCCGCCCCAGTTCCACCGCCTCCGCATGGACCAGCGCCGCGCCTAACGCGGCGCGCGGGAACGGCCCGCGCGGTCCGCCGTCGATCCACGCCGCCGTCCCGTCGGGGAGGACCACATCGCCGCCCATGCCGCCCGGGATTTCGGTCGCGCCGAGCCGCGCGGCTTTGTGCGCCCACCACCACTTCGGCTGCCGCCCGCCACGCGCGTCATAATTGTTGGCCCACACCAGGAAATGGAGCCGGTCCAGCCACACCTCGAAACACGCATCCAGTTGCCAGGGTTCGTCAACCAGCGACACCGGATCGCGAAACTGCGCGGGGTCGACGCCCAGCACGACGACCACCGGTCGCCGCGCGACCCACGCGTAATGCAGCGCGGTCACGGCCGGCCCGGGCTCGGCCAGCACCGACTCCGGGATATGCACAACCTCCGCGCCGGCCCACGCCGAAGGCACGTCGTCGCCCTGCCGCAGCACGACGCCGCGCCCGAGCGCCGGCGGGCCGGGAACAGACGGGTAGGCCACCATTGGAGGTCCTTCCATGCTGGCGAGCCGGGATTCAACCGGGCTCGGGCTCCTTTCCTTCAGCGGTCGGACTCGGCGCACCGGGCGCAGGTTCCGAACAGGATCAGCCGGCGGCCCGTGATCTGGAACCGCTGCTTCCGCGCGGCTTTCTTGCAGGCCGCTTCCAGGTCGTCACATTGGAATTCGAACAGCTGATGACAACGCTCGCAATACAGGTGGTCGTGGGGTGCGTATCCATGCGCCGGCTCGTAGACCGTGGAACCGCCCAGTTCAAACCGGCGGAGCAACCCCGCATCGACGAACTCCGCGAGCGTGCGGTACACCGTGGTGCGGCTCACGTAGCCTGCGCGACCTTTGGCCGGCAGCTGGTCGATCAACTGATCCACATCGAAATGCTGGTGGCATCTGAAGATATGCTCCAGCAGCACGCGGCGCTGCTCGGTATTCCGCATGCCGCGACTCTGGATGTAATCTCGCAATCGTTCTTGGGGTGTCTGACGCGTCTCAACAGAACGTCTGCGCGCTACCTTCGCCATCGATAAGAGGCTCCTGGAAAGGGCGTCGGCCAACCATATCGATTTTAGGGCAAACGACGCGGGCCGCAAGCCAAGCCGGCGCCCGACCGGCGGGGCGGACAGCTCCTGGTGCGGGCATCGGCAGCTGCTGTCCACTGCGGAAGGCGGGCAATCACGGAGGAAATCCCGGTTTTCGGGCCGCGGGAGGCGGGCCGCTATTGAAAATGAGTCTCGACAGCGATAGTATGCGGTATGCGACCAGAATGTGCAGGTGCCGCCATGAACCCACTGCCAGACGATGCGCTCGCGAAACCGACTGCCCCCGACGCGCTCGGCAGGACGCCTGACCACGGAGAGCAGCTGGGGTGCTCGTGCCGCAAGCACCCTGATGAGGTGCGGCTCGTCAGCTCCGATGAGCTTCTGCAGGGGCAACGCGAGTTGAGGATCATTCACGGTCAGGTTGTCTACCGACTGCTGTGCACCCGCAACAATAAGCTGATTCTGCAGAAGTAAGGGCCACCTGCTCCGGCCGCGCTCGAAGTGCGCCATCCTGTCGGACGCGTCGTCATGAACATGTTGTTCACGGGAGCCGATGGAACGCGAACGCCGTACCAAGGCCCTTGCGATCTGCTACAAGACTGGAATACCCTGCGGTGACAGGCGGGAGACAGCCCACGGGAACGGGCGGCGTGCCAATACATGGCGCGGATGGTGGATTGATGCGCGTCCCTCGGCATGGCGGCTGGCCGGGCTTTCAGCGGCTGGACCGGTCGAGCAGCCTCTTGAGAACCAGTGCCTCGTTGTGCTGCTCGTCGCGCGCGCCGTACAACAGCGTCACGGTCTGCTGTTTGCACAGCTGCTTGAGCGACTCGAGGGCCTCCTTCTGCGCACTCAGCTCCTTCCGATAGCGGGCTTGGAATTCCTTCCACTTGGCCGGGTCGTGTGCGAACCATTTGCGCAACTCGTTGCTCGGTGCGACGTCCTTCAGCCACAGATCCACGGCAGCCCGCTCTTTAGTCAGGCCACGAGGCCAGAGCCGATCCACCAGGACTCGCAACCCGTCCTGCCGGGCGGGTGGTTCATAGACGCGTTTGAGCTGGATCATTGCGATGATACTCCTTTCGCACGGGCGTGCTCGATCGCCTGCAAGGCAATCCCCGAGTGGGCGTAGGCGGCTCCTGCCCGCATTTCGGCGGCCACCCAAATCGCTTCCATGACCTCCTCTTCCGACGCGCCCTCCGCCAGCGCGGTTCGCGTGTGGCCGTCGATGCAGTAGGGGCACTGGGTAATGTGCGCCGCAGCCACGGCAATCAGCTGTTTGGTCTTCCGCGAAAGCGCTCCTTCCGCGAACACCTGCTTACTGAACGTGTGGAAGGCCTGGATGGTTTCAGGCGCCAACTCCCGCCGCCGCTGCGACAGTTTCTTATCGATGATCGGATAGATCGAGTCACTCATGGTCTCTCACCGTCTGGGGAACGAGGATGCGATGGTGGTCGAGGGTCACGTGGCGGCACACGGTGGGCTCGCGTTGCCCGCGGTCGGAATCGCCGGGCCCTGAAGTCTGCGGCCGCATGAGCGCCCAGAGGTGGGCGCCCCAGATAGCTAGGCCCGTGAGTTCCAAGACGCCGCTCACGCCGCTGAGCGGGAATGCGACGTCCGTGAAGTCGGTGAGCGTCTGCGTGCTGACGCGCAACAGGCAGCCCAGATTGATCAGGACAAACGGCCACCACAGGCTCGGCAACCGGTGGACATCCCGGCCGGCCATTGTCGGCACGACCTTGGCCGCTACGCCGACAATCATCAGGCTGATGAAACCCACGGTGATGGCATGCCGGATGGCGCCGTAGTACGCGTGCGAAAAACCGATCCGGGCGGCCTCGCTGTCCGCCGCCAGCCGCGGCAGAAGGGCAAACTGGTACGCGGGCAACAGCACCAGCATGGCAAGCGACGCGAACAGCCACAGGTAAGCCGTGCGGAGGAACTTCAGGCTGCGGTCCGTCTCCAGGGGCGGTGAGGAAAAGAGTCGCCAACTGAGCACCAGCGCCGCCACGCTGCCGGCCATCACCAGCACCGAGCCGTACCAGACCGCCGCCCAGCGGGCACTCCAGGCCTGCATCGCCACCATCCCCACGACGATGCCCACCAGGGCGCAGTTGATGGCCCGCAGCGCCGCGCGGCTAACGCGAGCGCTGGACTGTGGAAACCCGTAGTGACGGTGCAAGATGCGCTGGCTCACCCCCAGGATCATCAACATCGCGAAGCCGTGAATCTGGATTTCCCGCAACGGCCCCTGCCAGATCGCCACCAATCGCAACAGCTGCGGGCCGTCGGAGGCCGCCAGCGTCGCGATGAAGTAAGCCGTATCGCACACGGCCTGGACCACAAACCAGACCAATGCCGCCAACAGGTAGCCGTCGTACCGCTCGAAGACCCGGGCGGCCCTTCGCCAGGTGGTGAGAATCACATACACGAAGATGCCGATGGCCACGACCTCCACCAGCGAAGCGGCGACCGCGGGGACGCCCGCCCAGGCCCACCGGGCCGTGAGCGGCTGGAGTGCCGACCGGCCTATCACGCCGCCGAGCATCATCCAGAGCGTCGCGTACGCGAGTCGCGGATAGGCCAGGCTCGTGTGCTTGAATCGAGGGAACGCCTGGTAGGCGAAGCCCATGACGAACAGGCCTACCCAGCCGAAGATCTGGGCGTGCCCGTGGGCGTTGACCTCTTGCAGTCCGACCGCCGTGAACGAACCGGACCAGGCAATCTGCAGCAGGAGGATGACGCCCCACGCGGCGCCGAGCGTCAGCATGACGCCAATGCCCGCGCGGAAAAACGGCCAGTGGATGTTGTCGGCCCGCATCGTATCAGCCGCCGAGCGGCCCGTACCCAGGACGCTGCCAGACATGGTCGCCTCACGAATCTCCCGCCACGGACGCCGCGAGACTCTCGGCAGTGAACGCTCGCGCACGTTCGATTTCGATCCTGGGCAGGTGAACATAGACTCCGCGATCCTCCCACACGATGGAGTCTACCCAGCGGGGTTCGAGCACGACGCGGCGCGCCTCGGGCAGCTTGCCGATGCGGATTACCAGATAGCGGATCTGCCACGACTCCTCGTCGATCACGAAGTTGTCGATGTGTCCTGCCTGGGCGTCCAAACCCAGGACACGGTGCCCGGTGACCGCCCGCGTGTTGCGCAGGTGCGGGTCTCCCGAGATCGGATCCAGCACGCCCGACCAGTAGCTCTCCCAGGCGATGACTTGAAGCTCGCTCAGCTTCCTCTGCACAGCAACGGGTGGATTGGACGCCAGCGACGGGATGGTCTGCAATTCTCCGCGCGTCAGGCGGAGGCGGAGTTGCCCCGCCGACCAGTCGGTCGCCTCGATGTCGGACGGCGGCACCAGGACGCGCCGGCGACTCAACCACCCGTCGAGGCGGACGACGATGGATCTCACCTGCCACAAGCGGTCGTCGAACAGCAGGTCGTCAACCCGGCCGCCATGGCCGTCCGCACACAGCACGTGCGTGCCGTACATCTGATTGGCCGTGATGATCATCTCCCCCCTCCACGCGGATTGCCTCGTGACATAATGCACATGCCCCGGGCGCCCGTCGCGCACGGGGCTATGGCCATGGTAGCGCGGGGGTACCGTTCGACAAGGTGCGAAATCCGGCCGCGAGAAGGCGCCAGGGGGGGCATTGCCGACGGCCGGCCATCGGTCGGGTGGGGCGATGGGGATCCTGGATGGCCGGTCCGCCCACGGCCATTCAGCCGCCCGATTCGCCCCTGCGGCGGGACGACTCGATATAGGCGATGATCTTGTAGGCCAGGCGGGCCGCCAGGAATTCCGAAACCTTCTGGCCCGGGACGGGTACGACTTCGACGATGTCGGCGCTGACCACTTGCCGTTCCGCACAGACGCGGCGCAGCAGCGCAGTCACTTGCCGCCAGGTCAGTCCGCCGGGCTCGGGCGTCCCGGTGCCGGGAACGAACGCGGGGTCGAAACCATCGACATCGACGGTGATGTAGACCTTCTCGCTCAACAGGGATAGCGCGCGGTCGATCCAATCGCGGTCGTGCTCGATCATGGCGGGTGTCAGGAAGTTCTCGACCTGTCGCCGGCAGTCGAGGAACTCCTGTTCCGAGTAGTTGCGGATGCCAACCTGCGCGAGGCGGTCGGTGACCTCCAGGACTCGCCGCATCACGCAGGCGTGGGAGTACGGGGTGTCCTCATACGTATCTCGCAGGTCGGCGTGCGCGTCGATTTGCAGCACGCTGATGTCGCCGTGGTGGTCGGCTGCCGCTCGTACCAACGGCGCGGTGATGCTGTGCTCGCCGCCCAGAGTCAGCAAGAACTGTCCACCACGCATGATGTCGCGCGCGACGCGTGCGATACGGCTCATCTGCTCTTCCGGAGTGTCCGCAGGCGGGATTTCCGGCAACGTGACGATGCCGGCGGACCGGAAATCCCGTGTCAACTCCTCGTCGAACTCCTCGATCTGAGTGGACGCGTCGAGGATGGCGGCCGGTGCGCGCGCCGTCCCTCGCATGTACGTGACCGTTCCCTCATACGGCACGGGCAGCACGGCGTATCGCGGCGTCGCCGATGTGAGGGCACTACGCGAGATGTTCATGAAGCTGGGCGAAGGTTGCGTCATACCTGGTTCCCGTCGAGCTCTCTGCGATGCACCATCCTCGGCCACGGAGCGAAGAGCGGCGTGCATCCACCGGCGGTTCAATATAGACGGGGCGCCGCGGAACACAAGATGAAGTGCGCCCGGCGCCGGCGCATGGATACCGCCAGGGGTTCGGCCCGGCTGCCGGCGCGAGCCCGCTCATCAGGCGGCCGCGAGCGACCGGCGATCGGGCTTCCAGGGCATGGCCTGCAACAGGTCCGGCTCGATGACGCGCATGGAGCGCCATCTGCCCTGGGTGAACCGCGTCAAGAATGCAATTCCCAAGACGCAAGCCCCGAGGGTCATCGCCGACCAGCACCAGATCAGGCCTTTGCCGAAGCAGGCGATGCCCAACCAGCTCGCAGCGGCCGGCATCGGCGACAGCAGCACGGCCATGAACATGGCGAAGCGCGTGTCGCCGGCCCCCTTGATGGCGCCGGCAAACACGATGTTCATGGCATCGAACAGCGAATAGACGGCCACGAACTGCAGCAGCAGGACGGTGGTGGACCGTAAGTCCAAGAACCGTTCCGGAGATATGTTGTGGGCATGAGCCAACAAGAACACATCGGGCGTCAGGATATACAAGGCCGCGAGAACGCCCGTGTATGCCAGGGCCATGGAGAAGGCGGTCCAGGTGGCACGCGCGGCCAGTCCGGGCTGGCCGCGCCCCAACTGCTGGCCGACGATCGTGGATACGGCGGTCCCCAACCCTCCGATTGGCAGCCAGACAAGGCAGCTGATGTTCAACGCCAGGTTGCTGGCGACCAGAGAGTGCTCGCCGAGCTGGCCGACAACCAGCAACAACAACGAGAACCCAGCTGTCTCCAGCAGGAATTGAAGACCGCTGGGACTCGCATACCGCAGCAGGCGCGCCATCACGGCGGCATCGAAGCGGCAGCCGGTCGCCAGCTGATAGGTGCGTCGGTAGGAAGCCCGCCGGAGAACCAGCCAGTACAGTACCACTGCCGACCACTGCGCCACCACGGTCGCCCAGGCAGCCCCTTCAATGCCCCACGCGGGTAACCCCCAGCGGCCGAAGATCCACGCATAGTCCAGGATGATATTCAACAGGCAGGCGATGCCGTCCACCACCATCACGATGCCTGTTCGTCCCAGTCCGATGAAGAAGGCGCTGAGCACCGTCGAAAGCAAGGTCCCGCCCGCGCCGAAAGCCAATGCCTGATAGTACAGAGCCTCCGCTTCGGCGACTTCGGGTGCGTGGCCGAGCAGATCAAACGCCCAGCGGGCAGCCGGGATCGTCGCCAACACCAGCGGGCAGGTCGCAAGCGAAATCCAGATGCCCTGCCAAAGCACCAGCCCGATCCGACGCGTACAGCCGGCCCCGTCATACTGCGCGACGAATACGCTGACGTAGGTCACGACGCCGAACGGGAAGCAGAGGATGGTGAACTGCACGAAGCCCGCAGGTAACGCAGCCGCCATCGCCGTGTTCGAATGCCACAGCAGGAACATCTGGTCGGTGAAGTTCATGATCGTCCAGAAGCACATGGACGCCACGAGCGGCACGGCTAGGCGCACGACATCCCGACCACCACAGGGACGTTCCCACCAGCGATTCATGCTCCACTGCCGCATAGGACTCACACAGCCCTAGCCCCGCACCAATCCACCTCTTCGGCCGCGCGGTCCGCAACCATGCATCGAGGCCCCCTTGGGGGCGTCGACTTGGACCTTCTGGATCGACCATAATGTGTGCCCCGATGAGCGATGCTCTTCCGATGAGTAGCGATGAGACTCGCAGCTCGTGTGACACTTCTTCCACCTAGTCTAGACGGACCGACGCCTCGGACAATCATGCTTTGAGGCCATGAGGTCATAGCCCTAGCTCCCGTGGGGTATCCGATTGGCGAGCATGCGGCGCGTGCACTGCGTTGACGTTTTCGAACGTCGAAAAACGTTGCGATTGCACGGGATCGCACGGTTCTGCGAGCCGGGTCTAGCATGGTTAGCGCGAACGAAGCAACGTAGAATTGTCCAGCCGGGAAAACCAATCATACTGGCGTTGAAGCAGTCAACACGAAACGATAAGGAGGACGGCATGGCCACGGGATCCCAGAATCACGGAAGCCAGGAACAGGTGCGTGTCGTGGTGCGCAGCGGCACCCATCGCATCGACAGCGACCTGCGCGCGACGATCAAGAAACGGGTGAATACCGCGTTTCGCCGTTTCGTCAAGCGGATCAGGACCGTGCGGGTCTGGCTGGAGGACGTGAACGGCCCGCGCGGCGGGATCGATTGCCTGTGTCGGATTGAAGTGCAATTGATCCCTGCCGACGCGACGACCGTTGAGTCGCGTGCCAGCACGCTCCGTGCGGCCTTGACGGTCGCCTTGGAGCGTGCCAAGCGGACGATCGACCGGCTGCTGAAACGCAGACGCACCAAGGCGCGGGACGGGAGGCGATCCGCAAACCGCCGTGACGATTGAGTGCGGGCAAGGGCGGCTGCGCCGCCGCCAGGCACCTCGGCCCGATGACCGGCGTCCGAACCGCCGGGAGCAAAGCGGTCGGCTGCGAGCCGGGTCGAATCGCCGTTACAGCAGGTAGGTCGTGGCGATCGTGAAGTAGATGATGATGCCTGTCACGTCCACCAGGGTGGCGACAAACGGGCTGGAGGCAAAGGCCGGATCGATCCGCAACTGCCTGAACACCAACGGGAGTATGGCGCCCACCAGTGTGCCCCAGAGGCAGATGGCGGCGACGGCCTGCGCCACGACAAGCGCCAGTGTCCAGCGGTGAACCGTACCCAGGACGGTGTGAGGGGTCAGGGCGGCGCGTACGAAGCCCATGCATCCTAGCGTGAAGCCCAGTGTCAGCCCCATGGCCACCTCGTGCCGTAGAATCCGCCACCAGTCGGCGGTGCCGATCTCGCCGAGCGCCAGTGCGCGCGTCACGAGCGTCGCGGCCTGGGCGCCCGAATTGCCGCCCGTGGAGATGCACAGCGGCACGAAGAGGCTGAGCACGACCACTGCGGCAATGGCATCCTGGAAATGCGCGAGTGCGGAAAAGGTGAGCAGCTCAGCGGCGAACAGGCAGGCCAGCCAGGTGGCGCGTTTCCGCCACACCGTCAGGAAGGGCATCGTCAGATAGCTCTCCGTCATCGTGCCCACGCTGCCCATCCGCAAGACGTCCTCCGTGGTCTCCGCCACCACCACGTCCATCACGTCGTCGTGCGTCACGATCCCCAAGAGCCGCATCGCGCTGTCCACGACCGGGATCGCCAGGAAACCGTACTTCGCCAGCTGCACCGCCACCTGCTCTTGATCCTGATCGGCGCCCACCGAAATGACCTCGCGATCCATGATGTCTTGGATGCGTGCGTCCGGATCGGCCAGAATCAGGCTGCGCAACGAGACGATGCCGACCAGGCGACGCTGTTCGCCCACCACGTAGTTGTAGTAGATCGTTTCACTGGACCGTGCCTGCTGCCGCAAGTACGCGACCGCCTCGGCGACGGTCAGGCCCACGTTCAACGACACATAGTCCGTCGTCATCAAGGCGCCGGCGCTATGCTCCGGATAACGCAGAAGGTCCTGGATATCCTGGTGATCCGCCGACGATACGAGTGGCAGAAGGCGCTCGACAACCGCGGGGTCAAGCCGCTTGAGCAGGTCGACTCGGTCGTCGTGCGCCATGGCCTCGATGAGCGTCGACATGCGATGCGGATCCACAGCTTCGGCCATCTCGATCTGCCGGGAAGCAGGGAGCAGGGAGAAGATGGCGGCTTGGCGCTCCACCGACAGACCATCCCATACGCTCCATACCTCGTCCGCCGTCAGCGTCTGGCAGATCGCTGCCGCCTTCACCGGATGCAGTCGGTTGAGATGCGCCAGCACCTGTTCGCGATTCACGTCCCCGGACGCAGTCCGCAGCGGTTCGAAATCTGTATCTTGGTCTTCACACATGGGCGGCCTTCCTCGTAGTGACCCCATTGGGACCGGCGCGGGTCGGTTGTCTGTCGTTCCCCGGGGAGCATGGTGGCGGGGGACGAGGACATGGACCCGGGGGCATAGACCCGGAAGAAGAGAATCTATCTGGAAGTGGAGGCGCCTGCGACCCCTGTCGGGCGCCGCCGCATAATTCCCCCATCTCCGGAGCGCTCCCCACGGGCTGTGGCAACGAGTACCATATGCCAAGGGTCAAGTCCCGTGGTAGTGGGAGTGCGTCATGATTGTAGCGGCTGCGGAACCCTGGGCGACTGCGATGTTCCTGCTGGTGCTCGGCCTGCTGATCGCGTCGAGCGTCCTGTTCAGCCGCCAGATCGACCGCCTGGGCGTGCCGATCGTTCTCCTTTTCCTGGTTCTGGGGATGCTCGGCGGGTCCGAAGGACTGGGCGGCCTGGCCTTCGAAGACTACGGTTTTGCCGTCCGGATCGGGACGATTTACCTGGTCTTGATCCTCTTTGACGGCGGCCTGAATACGCCGTGGAACGCAGTGCGGCGTGTGGCGCTGCCGGCCGGGATCCTGGCGACGTGCGGCGTGGCGCTGACCGCCGGGCTGGTGGCGGTCTTCGGCCGGGTGCTGGGGTTGACCTGGATGGAGGCATTGCTGCTGGGCGCCGTGGTGTCATCCACCGACGCGGCGGCGGTGTTGGCGGTCCTGCGCGGAGGTCACCTTCACCTTCAACCCCGCGTGGGTAACACCCTGGAGGTCGAGTCCTGCGTCAATGACCCGATGGCGATGATCCTCACGGTCGTCATGATCAATGTGGCCACCGCCCCGCAGACGACCGGCTGGGCCCTGTTGCTGACAATCCCCGGGCAGTTGGCTATCGGCGCGCTGGTGGGCGGCGTGCTGGGATATGCCGGGCTGCGCGTGCTCCACCGAGTACACCCGCCGACGGTCGGGTTGTATCCGGCGCTGACGCTGAGCACGGCTTTCCTGTCCTTTGGCGTGGCGACGTTGTTGGGGGGCAGCGGACTGCTGAGCGTGTACGTCACCGCGCTGGTGCTCGGGAACTCACCTCTCCCGTATCGCAGCGGCCTGGCACGCGTCCATGAGTCGTTGGCCTGGCTGAGTCAGATTGCATTATTCCTGATGCTCGGACTCCTGGTCTTCCCTTCGCGACTGCTCCCGGTCGCGGGTGTGGGGCTCGCGGTGGCGCTGTTTCTGGCGGTCGTCGCCCGCCCTGTGGCGGTCGTCCTCTGCCTGCTGCCTCTCCGCTTTCCCCCCTGGGAGATCGTGTATATCGGTTGGATCGGACTCCGGGGCGCTGTGCCGATCATCCTGGGCGCCTTTCCGGTGCTCGCCCAGGTCCCAGACGCGGAACGCGTTTTCAACATCGTCTTCTTCATCGTGGTGGTCAGCACGCTTCTGCCGGGTGCGACCATTCGCGCCGTGACGCGCTGGCTGCAGCTGGGGATCGCCGACAAACCCAGTCCGAACGCGGTGCTGGAGATCAACTCGGCGTACCCGCTCAATGCGGAAATCGCATCATTCCTCATCGAACCGGCCGCCGCCGTCTGCGACGTGCCGCTGTCCCAGATCCAGCTGCCGCCCGAGGCGGCCGTGACGCTGATCGTGCGCGGGAACGAACTGGTGGCGGCCCGCGGAAAGGCCGTCCTCATGGCCGGTGACCATGTCTACATATTCTTCCGGCCGGCAGACCGACGGTACATCGAACTGCTGTTCGGGCGGTCTGAAACGGGCTGACCGGGCAACCCCGGCACGTCACGACCCGAGGTCGTGGATAACCCGCGCCGCAACCGCGGGCACAGAGAACGACCGTCCGCCATTTCGCGGTCATGCGAACCCTTGCTGGCCGATGCGCACACGGTCGTTCAATCGACCTGTTCCAGCTCGAAGCGGACGGCTTCCACTCGGAGTCGCCTTGGCCCGGATGGTGCTGTAACACTCACGATATCGCCGACGCGGCATCCATAGATGGCGGCTCCGACCGGCGCCTGGAGTGAAATCCGGTCGAGCGTCACATCGGCCTGATCCGGGTACACCAACGTGTAGATCTCGATCTCCCCCGTCTCCAAATCGCGCAGCTCGACCGTCGAATTCATGGTCGCCGCCGCGCCACGCTCCGCGCCGCGCTTGCGCCGGTGCCGGTGCACAGGTTGCTGCTCGACCGGGCTTGGATCGGATAGACCCGCCATGCCTTGCCGCGGAATCTCCTCGTGGGGGATGGTCATGTCTCGGGTCATGGGATGTCTCCTCACACGGACTTTTTGCCTGGCCGTGGCTCCAACTCCACGTCACACGTGTTGGGAGGGAGACCCAGCTCGCCTCGCAACGCAAAAACGGCAGATCAACGGACGCGCGAAGTCCCGCGCGAACACTACAGTTCGAGCCGGTGCACGAGTGCGTACTCAGCTGTCAAGATGCCCCGTATCGCGAACAATCGCCGCGCAGATGCCACCGCGTCCGGCACTCCAGCCATCAAGCCGCGCCATGCACCAACCCACCATGGACGGCTGCCACGGTGCGGCAGGTGTGGCCGACAGACCAGCCACGCGGTGTGTCGAGCGATTGGCTGAAAGCGCATGGCACACTCATCCGACCCATGAACTGCCTGGCAAAGACCGAGAAGTAGAAGTCCATACCACCAAATATAAATATAAACAAGGCCCGACCAAAGGCAATACGAACCGTGCGTGCCGCAGGTTCATGCGGTACCCGCGATAGCACTGTGGAGCTAAAATAGCATAGCACGCGCGGCGGGTTGGCACGGTCCGCGGCCGGCTATTGTAAGAGCATCCGGGACCATGCAACGCCGGACGCGATTCGGCGGGTCTTGGTGGAAATGACACGGTGGCTTGACGAAGACGGCCAACCTGACTCGACCACTTGCATTGTGACAGGAGACATACGATGCACCAGCGTCTCGACTACAAACTCGCGTCACCTCAAGCGTTCAAGGCCATGCTCCATGTGGAGCATCAGGTCCATCAGAGCGGCCTGGAGGAGTCGCTTCTGGAACTGGTCAAGTCCCGCGCCTCGCAGATCAACGGCTGCGCCTGGTGCCTGGATATGCACACCAAGGACGCGCGAGCGCGCGGCGAAACCGAGCAGCGCCTCTACCTGCTCTCGACCTGGCGCGAAGCGCCGTGCTACAGCGCGCGCGAGCGTGCGGCGCTGGCTTGGACCGAAGCGGTCACCCAGATCGCTACTCACGACGTCTCGGATGCGGTCTACGAGGAGGCTCGGCGCCATTTCGATGAAAAGGCGCTCGTGGACCTGACGCTGGCGATCATCGCGATCAATGGCTGGAACCGGATGAATGTCGCGTTCCGCACGCCGGTCGGCGACTATGTCAGCCCACACGTTTCTGGCGGCACGGCCTGAACGGAATCCGCCGCCACGGACCCGCATCGTCGAGGCGCGCGGCCTCGATGCTGTCATGGTGAAGCGGGAAGCAGCTGCACCTCGAAGCGGCACGGCTGGGTCGCGGTCGCCGGTAACAGCATCCTGACTTGCTCCCCGGTGGCGGCTCCGACCGGCCGGCCGTCGACAGTGACGGCTGCTGCGGCCTTCCGCGGCGGCCGCACCAGGCGCACCTCCAGCTGTTGTGGCCCGTCGCCGCGGTAATCACCGGTCATGCCATCGTCCGTGATTCGGTAGGACAGGCTGCGCCCTCGATAGTGCAAGGTCTGGCCGAATCCGTTCCGCCAGTATTCCTCCGGCGCGTTCGGGGCGATCACGAGCGTGCCGTCCAGGCCAAACTCAACGCCCAACAGGAATCGCTGTACGATCCGGATCAGATTCGCGGGGTACTCGCAGTATTTCTCCGCGCCGTGTGGCCCCGCGGCGGTGTACCTCTCTCGCCAGTAGTATCCATTGTCCCGGCCCGCCAGGCAGACCTTGTGGATCGAAGTGAGCAGCCCTGCGCTGTCGCCCATCCGCGCCCTGGCCTGCGCTTCCAGATACCAGACGCGCCCCATCGCAGCCAGATCCATGTGGTCGGGATGTGCGAACTCCCAGTCCTCATACATGCCGGGCAGTGTGGCGATGCCGGTGGGCATGCCGTCGTAAAGGAACCGCGGCTCATCCTTCAACTTCGGCCAGAGTACCGCGATCTGCTCGCGCGTGGCCGTCGCCAGCGCGATTGCGCTCCAATCGACGTCGGTCAGCCCATGGTTAGCGATGGCGCCGCGCTGCGGATGGATGTATTCGGCGAATTGATCCCCGAGCCAGAAACGGCCCTGAAAACAGGACGCGATCCGGAAGGCGAGCTGCTCGTAACGGTTGGCTGTCGCGCGGTCGCCGGCCAGCGTGTTCAGCGCCGCCGCGCGTCGGAACGCATCGGCGGCATGGCATTGGGCCACGCCGTCGTACTCGATCCGCGTGGGACGCTCGACATAGTATCCCGCGCCGCCGACGGCGCCGTCCTCGGTGACGAGCGATGCCAGGTAGTCGGCCGCCAGATTGACCGACGGCAGTTGCTTCCTCAACCAGTCGCGGTCCAGCGTGTACCGATAGATCACGTCGGCGTTCTGGATGTAAGTCGGGCCGGCCAGCGCGCGCAGCGGGTCGCCGGGCACCCAGTGCGCGTAAAGGCCGCCATTGGCATCCACGCGCGCTTGAGAACCCGTGGGGCCGATCAGCTGCCCGGCGCTGGACGGCAGGATTGCCAACGGCAATTGACCGTTCGGCCGCTGAAAACCCCGCACGTAATCGAAGTTGGCCTGCACCACGTCCAGCCGGCCCAGGAACAGCAGCGCATCGGTCATTTGATGGCCGTCCAGGGAGGGATACGAGCAACCGTAACCGAATCCCTCGCCGTCGGCGCATACGGAGAAGTACCCGAAGAACACGTTCGGGTTGACCGCGGCCAGGACGTTCTGTACCGCCGCCTGCTGGTACGCCTCCACGAGAAGACGATCGGGCAACTCGGGAAGCCACGCGGGAGACGGAGGGGCGGCGGCCATCGTCGACTCGGCCGCCAGAACGCCGAGCAGCCCCCACAGGAGAAGACGGTATGCCATTGGACGAAACCCTCTCGGTTCGAAAACATGGTGACTCTGAGCGGGACCGCCGTGTCCAGCACCCGATCATCTACCGCTATCATCGAACGTGCGGCCGCTGGCGGCAACTGCCTGGCCTCCAGTCCGGACAGGTCGAATTCCCGGCAGACGAAGCGGACCAGGTGCCGTCAGCGTGCGCCGTCGGCGAATGACATGGCCACAGGCTCCGGCTACGATAAGGCGGCGGCCCTCTTCGGAGAATTCGGGAGATAGCGCGATGAACAAGTGCAGGCTGAAACAGACCCCGAACGGTCGACTGTCCGGGATGGTAACGGCGTTTGCGGCTTTGCTGCTGACGGCAGCGCCCGCACAGGGCGAACCGGCGGACAACCCCCAGAACGCCGCTCCCGTCCGCGTGCTGGCCGAGGCGGGCGACGTTTCGACGCCGGCGTCGGCGCAGGCGACCCTTGACGTCCTTGCCCGGGAGCTTGTGAAAGAGGGTGGCGGCTACATCCTCGTCGACAATCGCGTAGCCGACCGCTTCAGGCCGCGCAACCGCTACCAGACCGGGCGGGACGAGCCGGGCGTAACGATCCTCGACGTCCGGCAAGGGTACCTTGATGTGGCAGTCCCTCCAGTCGGCCACGACAGCCGGGGAGTGTGGAGCGGGTTTCGGGTCCGCCGCATGCTGGACCTGGAGGGCGACAGCCTGCCTCACTGGGGCACGCAGGCCGCCGCGCACATCGAGAATAACATCGTCCAGGGCAGCTACAGCGTGATGCGGTTCTTAGTCCAGGAAGTCAAGGCCGGTACGGATGCCCGGCTCTATCTCCAGGGCATCGAGGGGCTGGCGCCCGGGGCCTACATGAACCTCCAAAGCGACGGCAACCTCTCGGCCGGCAACGAGGGCCGCAGCCTGGTGGAGAACGAGGGTGTCTATATCAAGTCGCTCGGTTGGGACCCCACAAGGCGGCTCTACTACGTCACGGCTGACCTGAAGTACGACCACCCGGCCGGCACGGTGCTCCAGAACAAACACAACCTGCCCGGACTGGCAGTCGACAACCACTCCAACGCCGACAACCAGACGTTCTGGCTCGACGCCCGAACGGATCAATACGGCGTGGGCGACCAGTTCGTCGTCTCGGCGACCCACAAGTACCAGAGCAACGTCTTCTCCGGCATGGGTGACGAAGGGGCCGTGTGTCTCAACGCCGAGGTGATCCACGACCTCGACCCGTTCCGCGCCGAGGTGGAGTCGTTCGACCCGGCCACCGGGCAGCTCGTGTACAAGCCCGGCAAGACGCGGAGCGAGAAGCTCGCGCTGTCCCGGCCGCTGGTGAATCTCAACCCTGCGAAGTGGATCACCGGCGGGCATGTGCTCATCGTCCGCCGCGGCGGGCGCTTCCGGGGCAAGGTCTACCCCGACCACTCGGCCAGGCTGGGGGACGAAACGATCTACGTCCGCGGCGGCTTGATCCTCGGCTCCCGGGACGCTCCGTGGGACGAGTCGGTCGTGGGCCGCTACTTCGCCCTGGATGAAGAAACCGAGAAGTACAGCCCCGGCGAGTTGCCCGGCGGTTACTGGCCCTTCCCCGACGACGGCCACCCGATCCGCCGCTGGTATCGGATCACCGACTTCCAGCACCAGGAGGACGGCACGAAGGCGATCCGCATCGTGCGCACGGCGTGGTACATGACGTCGGCCGGCGGGCCGGACCTGTTCCGTGACGAGAACTACACGTCCGACGACCACGAGCGGCCGCTTCGGTACATCATCGCTCCGGGCGGCCAGCTCAGCGAGATTCGCCGGGGCTGGATCGACACGCGGCGCCCGGGAACCGATGGCCTTTCGCTGCCGACCGACTCGCGGATGCTCGTCGTGGTGCCCAACGCCGACCGCGCCGGCCGGTTCGACTTCGCCGCCGGCGATCCGGTCGAGCAGGCCGTGGGACCGGACCCGTGGGTACCGCGGCCGATCCGCATCCGCATGTTCGACGAGTTCCCGTCCTGCCTGGAGAACCCGGCGATCGAGATCATCAACAACGGGCGAGTTGCCCGACAGTCGGGCATTTCTCTCCTCGGCGGCCCGCGCGACCTGGATGAGCTTGCCGAGCGGAAGGATCGGCAGCCGCCCTATATCAACGGGATCACCTTCCACTCGGCGGTAGGCTGCGGTGTGCGGTTCCGCGGCCAGGTCCGCGACGCGGCCCTGGTGATGGAGCAACGAGAGGGCAACCCGCAGCCGTTGGCCTGGCGCCACGCCGAGGGCATGACCTACCTGGGCGCCGATCCGACCAGCGGCAACCTGACCATTCGTGGCGGCCAGCTCGACCTGGACCGGCCGGCAGCCGTCCATGGAGGTCTCGTGGCAACGGGGGGCATCTCAGCGACGGAGACCGCGGCGACGAACCTGCGGGGAATCGACGTCGCGGTCAACGCGGGTACGCGTGTCCTGGAGGTGGAGTTTGCCGTGGCCGAGCCGGACGCGCGATACTCGATCTGCGTGCAGCCGAATTGGCTGACGGCCACCGCTGTAACCGAAAAGCGTCCCGACGGGTTCCGCGTGGAGTTTGCTGGAGTGGCGCCCGCCGGCGCCAAGGTCGACTGGCAGTTGATCCGGTGAACGGCGATGGATCTGGGCGTGACCTGATCATTCCGCTGAGAACGGGACCAAGTCGAGCGACGCGCGTCGCGCCCGGCGTCCGCCTGCAGAGCCACGCGACCAATAGGCTGTGTGAAGCGGCCCTTACGGCTTGCAGGTTCCGTACACCAGGCTCGTGCCGCCCAAGATCACGTAGACTTTACCTGCCTCGGTCTTGTCTCCGTCCATGTCCTTGACGTTATCGAAGCCCCCGGAATACCGAAGATCTTGGCCCACACACCGTTCTCGACTGCAAAGGGTCGGGTCGTGTTGATCGCCTTGAAATGCGCGCCGCCATCGTCGGAAGCGTACACGTAGAAATCGTAATTGCTGAAGGCGACGAAACGGTTGTCGACATTCGGATCGGCACAGAGGTTCATGGCGTTGCCGCCGTAAAGCGCACCGCCCCACATGTGGATCGTCCCTGATCCGATCGCGTCGGTGAACGTCGCCCCACCGTCGGTCGTCAGCTTCAGGTACCGGTCGGTGCTCATTCCCTGGAAACCGTACCAGTGCACATCGTAGGTGCACTGGCCGATGAGGAAGCGATTGGGGTCGTTGCGTGAGACGGCTACGTTGCCGTCCCATTGGCAGGGCAACGTACCCTGCAGTCTGGACCATGTTCTGCCGCCGTCGCTGCTGCGGATGTTCCGCGGGTCGCCGTTTTCGTAGTGCACGACCGTGGCGCGCTCGTCAAGGCGGTAGACCGATGAGCAGTCGTCCTTGAAGTAGACGACCCCCGGCGCGGCCGGGCTTTCAAAGACCAGCGCGCCCCACCCGCCGCCCCCGATCATGACGCTGTTCCACGTGTAATGGTCCGACAGGTCCGCCGCGGATAACGCTGCGGCGCCCGTGCCGAGAGCCAGTGCGAGTGCGAGCGTCGAAAGGCCGACGCCGCGAACGTCGGCAAGACTCTGCGGATGCATGGCTGCGACTACCTTTCTCGCGAAGCGCGCAACGTGTTCTTCCGGATCGGTTCCCGTCGACATAATCCCGTCCGGCTGGGGTGCCCGCAAAGATGAGCACTCGGGGCGATTGTAGACTTGACATAACAAGTGCTCAAGCATCTGCTGGAGCCAGGTTCCCCGGCGGTGGAGATCGGCTTCGAGCCGTGGGGCCTGTACGACGTGGAACCGCGCCCGCAACGCGCAGCAAGGAACGTCCGATGACGAAACTACTCGCCCAACTCGCCGTGCTGGTCGTCTCATTCCAGTGCGGCAATGTACGTGCCGCGACCTACCACGTCGCGCAGCGCTCGCCGCACGCCTCGGACGCGGCGCCGGGCACCGCCGAGCGGCCGTGGCGGTCGATTTCGAAGGCGGCGGAGACGGTGCAGCCGGGCGATCGCGTCGTGATCCACGCAGGTGTGTACCGAGAACAGGTGCGGCCCGGCCGGAGCGGCACGGACGCGGCGCCCATCAGCTACGAGGCCGCGCCGGGCGAAGAGGTCGTGCTCACCGGCGCCGACTTGATCACCGGCTGGGAAGCCGCGGGGCAGGGGGTGTGGAAAAAAGAGCCTTGGGCACACCGGTTTGAAACTCATCCGAACGACGCCAGGCACCGGCTCATCGGCCGCTGCGAACAAGTGATAGTGGACGGCCGGTTGCTGACCCAGGTCGATCGTCTGGACGAGATGCACCCGGGGTGTTTCTTCGCCGATACGGACCACCAGGCCCTCTACGTCCGGCTGGTCGACGACCGCGACCCGAACCAAGCCGGCGTCGAGGCCAGCGTCCGCGCGGTGTGTTTCGGTTCCGGGTGGGGCGGCGAGCGGCGAGACCATATTACCGTGCGAGGGTTGATCATCCGTCACGCAGCGAACATGGCCCAGCGTGGTGCGTTTTTCGCGCTGGGGGACCATTGGACCGTCGAGGACTGCGTTATCGAGCACACCAACGGAACCGGCATCTCCTTTCACGGTGACTGCGCGATCCTGCGCCGCGTCGCATCGCGCCACAACGGTCAGCAGGGGCTGAGCGGCAACGGCCGGCATTTTGTGCTCGAAGAAGTGGTCTTGGAACACAACAACATCAAGGGGTTCGACAAGGACTGGGAGGGCGGCGGCATGAAGATCGCGGTCGCGCGCAACGGCGTGGTCCGGCGCTGCCGCGCGCTGGCCAACAACGGCGTCGGCCTCTGGTTCGACATCGACGTGCGCGACGTGGTTGTCGAAGACTGCTTCTGCCGCGGGAACGCCGGGCATGGGATCTTCGTGGAGATCAGCGGCGGCTTCACGATCCGCGACAACCTGTGCGTCGGTAACGGCACGGACGACGCGTGGGGACAGGCCGGCATCGCGATCGGCGAAAGCGATCATGCGACGGTCGAGAACAACACCTGTGTGCTCAACCCTACAGGCATCACACTGCGCGAAATCGGGCCCCGCGAGTTTGCGGGCGTCGACGGCGAACAGGTCAGTTACCACGTGCATGACGTGACGGTCCGCCGCAACGTCTGTGCCTTGAACCGCCGGTACCAGATCGGTCTCTGGTGGGACAACCCCTTCTTCGGCCCTCATCCCACGCCCTCGGTCGGCGCTCAGGGCATCCCGCTCGATCCAGACAACGCAAACCTGCGCTTCGACGAGAACTGTTATTGGATGGAGGGAGCGCAGCAACTCGCCCTGTGGGGCTGCCCGTGGCGCAAGGGCCACCAGAGCTATTCCGATCTGGCCGCGTGGCAGGCAGCACGCGGTCAGGACGCGCGTTCGCTGGCCGCCAATCCGCAGTTCGTCGACCCCTCGCAAGGTGACTGGAACCTGTCGCCCGAGAGCCCAGCGAGGAGGCTGAAAGCCGGCTGCTCCAAGGAGGCCGTGGATAGCAGCGTCTTCGTCGACCGGTAGCCACCATGCGGACCGTCCCGATAGCTGCTGTATCCATCCAACCCCACACGGTCCGCGCATCGCGTCCGGTGCGCGGACCTCGGATGTGTCCTTGCCAGAGGTGCCGGTGGAGGGAAAGGTCACTGGTGAGCAGTTCGATGCACCCGATCCGCAATCATTCGAGCTGCTTGCCACCGCGCGTCACGCACAGAACCCTGTTGCCCCACGGGCCGGGGATTGTGACGTCGAACGAAGCGGCCGAGCGACTGACGACCCGTGCGCCGGCGTCAACCGCGTCAACCGCGTCAACACGTGCATCGCCGATCGTCAACCGCGCTGTGTCCAGCTGCACGTGTGCGGCCACCTCGCTTGCCGACCAGCTGGCCAGCACGATCAACAGGTCGCCGGACCGGGATTGCTCGAGGACAAGCCACTTGACATCGTCCGGGGTCACGGTCAGCACCGGTGCATCGTCCCAATAGTTGTGCACGCGAACCTCAGGCCCGCCGTAGCCGAACCCCAGGAGATGCTTCTCGAGCGGTCCGTTGCGCTGGATCTCATGGACTGCTCGCAGGCCCCATTCGATGCGTTCCTGCTGGGCGGCAGGGAGAGACTTGACCATTGCATTGTCCGAACCGGCCACCGCGTACAGTGACAGGGGCAGGTTGCCGACCTGCCGCCCGACCGTCTCGGTCAGCAGCCACGCAGGAGAAAACGGTTGTGTGGACCCCAATTCATGGTCCAAGTCGACAGTCCCCCACGTATGCACGGGCAACAGCAACGTATTAGTCATATGCAGCGTGAACTCCAACGGTTCCTGGCGCTGACGTCGCCACTCCTGCAACAAGTGCCAGACACGCTTGGTGTATTCTCGTTGATTCCAGATGATCATGCAGGGCTGCACGCGGCCGTCGTCCGCCACGTACGCGGCCGTGGTCCGCGTGTTGGTCGACGCATACGGGTACGTGTTGTCCCAGTAGAGGCTCACACCGCGCCGCAGCCACTGGTCAGCGATCCAGCAGCCGAAATCCTGGTACGAGCGTGGGAACGTGATCAGCTGTGGCTGCCCGAGTGACATGTATCCTTGAGTGTACACTTCGTCAGGTACGACGCTGCGATCGTACCGCGTTGGCTCTGCCGTCCACTCGTCCTGAAACACGAACCATTCCGGTCGTGCGTCGCAGCCACGCATTTCCTCTTGGTAGACGGCCAGTGGTTTGGCGCTGCCGACATCTCTGGCCCGGCTGGCGAAGTAGGTGACGGCATCCAGCCAGGGCCAGGTTCCGTGTACATCAGGAGGATGATGCGCTTGCACGTACTGAGCAAACCACGTGGCATCGAACGGCTGACCCTGCCGCGGTTCGAGGATCTTGTCGACGATTCGCCAATCGTCGCGCACAGGTGCCTGACTTGCACACGCCAGCCCGCCCCACGGCACGTCCGGCAGCCCGCCCGGCGCATCCGGCACACGCGCACGCCAATCGGCCGGCATCGGCTTGGTCGGCGCCGCCTGCAGTCCGAATACCAGGTGGTGCTCTCTGCCGATCGTTGTGCTCTGATTGATGAAGTAGATCCGCAGCACCACACGATCCTGCTCGCGGGCGATCTCTTGCAGGCGTCCCTCGGGCGTCTTCCAGGTAATCCAGTCGCGGTCGTTTTCAGCGAACCAAGCCAGGCCACGTTGCGGCGAGCCGAGCCAGATGTAGGGCACGAATGCGTTCAGCCAGCGCTGGTACTGATGGGCCTGGCTTCCATCCCAGACGACCCCGGTGCCGTTGGGCAGAGCGCCGGCGAAGTTCTCACGCAACCCGGCCGTGACCGCGTGCAGCAGCGGCGTGGCATCCGCCCGGAGGGGCACTTCAAGCCACATGCGCTGAATCTCTGCAGGCTCGCGCCCGGGTGCGAGATCGAGTTCGAACTTCATACAGCCGTCGATTTCCACGCGGCAATGCGAACGGACCTGCACGGCTGGTCCCTCCGCGCGACTGTCGAAGATCGCACATGATGGCCGTGTTTCCGTAAAACCGCCGGACGCATTGTCCCACACCGGTTCGCCCGCAGCCGTCTCGTAACGCAGCCTGATCGGCGCGGCCAGGATGTCAGCGCCGTTGCTCGTGATCTGTGCCGGGAAGCCGAGTGTTCCCAACGTGTACGTGCGACCGACCACGTTGAGTGCGTGATCCGCGACTCGGATCGGTTCGAACGGAGGATAGACCTGGTCGGTAATCCCCAGCTGATTGCCTTCCCAGGGGAAATGCTGTCTGCGAAACGCGAACACTTCGCCCGGCCTGGATTGTCCGTCGGTCCCGATCGCTGCAGCCGCCAGCTCGTACCGTCCATCAGGAAGGTCCGGCAGTGCGAGTGATTGTTCTTCGGTTGTCAGGGGATGCTTCGACTGCGCGAGCACTGTCCCGGTCGCATCGCGCAGGGCAAGTTCGATGTGGGCGAACTGGGTCCGCGCGTCGTTCACGGCCACGCGATAGTACAACTTGTTCTGGCTGGGCAGATACTGTGCCCGGAGTCGCAGCGAGCGATCGACGGCCGCCACCAGTTGTGTTGGGTCGCGGTAGCGGTAATACGCGTTGGCCACCTCTTCCGGCTCGAGTGCCTGCCGATACAGGCGTACCTCGTCCAACAGAGATTCGCCGGCGCCCAGCAGCAACTGTCCGCACGTGCCATGGTTCTGCCGAGTCGCCAAGGGCACGCCAAAGGACTTCGCGCGCCGCTGACCATCTACGTAGACTGTGATCTCATCGTCGCGCCACGTGAACGCAAAATGGTACCAGCGGCCCGGCCGCAGCACGGTGTCTTCTGCGCGCAGCATGAGCAAATCGCCGTCATCCTTGGAGAAGTAGAGCGCCAACGGTTTGTTGGCGAGCCCAGCTGAATTGAAGATGTAGAAAACGAAAGGACCACTGACGAAGCTGCAATTGCCGTCGCTGTAGCTGTTGACGCCGACCGGGCGCACCCAGCACTCCAGTGTTCCCTCGTGAAGATCCAGCAGATCCGAGCCGCGCAGCTCGAGGGGACCGACAATCGCTTTGGCGCACACTCCAGCCTCATAGTGTTCACCTCCCGCGATCTCCAGGCCGGTGGCTCGGTCGCCGCGCGCTGTCCAGCTGCCGTCGAGCGGGAGGTAAATGGCCGGCACATGGCGCGGAAGAAAGAAGGGCGGGCCCTGCGAGATCTTCTCCGGCGCATTGCTGAGCGTCCAGGGCTCGTCTTCGTTCGGCCAGAATCTGACAATCCGGCGGTGGATGCGCAGTTGGTCGATCTGTCCTTGCAGGCCCTTGTCACCTGTGGCATCATTCCCGACCAATATGTCGGCCGGCTTGGTTTCTTCGTCGTCCTGAACCATCAGCCCCTGGCCCCACGTGACGGCAGCGGACGCGACTTCGTGCCCATCCACGAACAGGCGGCGATAGCTGTTGGGAAAACCATTGCTCGTGGCCGCCACATGCACCCAGCGTCCCACGGGCACGGTGCCCGCGGGGCTCGACGTGCGCACGACCGCGCCGTAGAAGCAATTCGTGGTCTCCAGGTGCAACGCCCCTTCACGATCCACCGCAAGTGAAAACCCTTTTGTCGTGTCCCGCTGACGGTCGTATCGCACGTCCTGATCGACAGCCGCTGGCCTGTACACGATGTAACCCAGTTCTGCCGGGTACTCGTCCAGCCGAACCCAAGCCTCGATCGCGAGATCGCCACCGGGATAGATGCCCGCGGTGGTGAACCTTAAGCCGTCGCGGCCACCCAGTGTCAAGGCCTTGCCGAACTTGCCGGGCCCGAGGTCTGGAACACCGATCTTCTGCACCGCCGAGATGTCGGCCGTGCCAGCCGGAAGGGATTCGTCGTCAAACGGTGCCAGTAGATATGTCGCTTCGTCCGGTCCTTGATAGACCCGCCAGAAGTCGACTTCCGTCGCCGAGGTCGAACGGCAGAGGAAGATCGCAGCGGCAACGGCCACCATTGGGAGGTGCGTCCGCCTGGACTGGGCATGTGGATTCACGGCACGCGCCGCCTTAATCCAACGTCCAGGGTGAGCGGTACTCGTAATGCAGCAGTTGGTTCGCATCTGGGTGATTCAGAATCTGTTCGCGCGTCGGATCCCAGTGAACGGTGGACTGTGTGGCCAGGGCGATATTGGCCAGCAGCGCCATGGACGTCGACCGGTGCCCAATCTCGACATCCGCGTGCGGACGCTCGCGGGTCTTCATGCAGTCCAGGAAGTTGCGGACATGGTCGCGCACATGCTGGGCGTAGCCTTCCGGGAACTCCTGGTTGATCGGATCCATCCGCGCTTCCCGGTCGTCCTGGTAGCGGCCGCCGCGTTCCGGCAGGACTTCATAGCCGGTGTCGCTGACATACAGCGCGCCTTCCGTCCCCCGGAACTCGGCGAACGCCGGGCGCGGCAGCGCCCGGTGGCCGCTCGTCTCGTACTGGCCGAACACCAGCAAACGGTCGGAACCGAACTGGAACATACCCTCCATGACGTCGGGCACCGTGCGGTCGTCGTCGATCGTGAACTGTCCGCCGAGCGCGGAGACCAGGGAGGGACCTGCAGCATCACCGGTCAACCAGCGCATGATGTCGATGAAATGCACTCCGTTGTCCGAGTACCGCGTGGCATACAGGTCCCACCAGCGGAACTTGAATGGGGTGATCGTGGCCTGGAACGGGCGCGACGGACGAGGGCCCAGCCACATCTCCCAGTCCAGGTCGGCGGGCGGGTCGGTCGGCTCGGCTTTGCCGATGCCGCGGGGAGACATGTTCGTTGTGTCGAAGGCCCGGGCGACGGTGATCTTGCCCAACCGGCCGGAAGCGGTCAACTGAGCCGCATGCGTATAAGCGAGCCCGGAGCGGCGGTGAGTGCCCACTTGGACCACACGGCCGGTGGCACGCGCCACGTCGACCATCCGGCGCCCTTCGTAAATGGTCTTGGAGAGCGGTTTCTCGCAGTAGACGTCCTTGCCGGCGCGACACGCCAGGATCGTCTGCAGCGCGTGCCAGTGGTCCGGTGTGGCGATCAGGACCGCGTCGATGTCCGGTCGATCCAGGATCTGACGGAAGTCCTGATGCTGGGATGCCCGGCCATCCAGTAGGCGCGCGTTGGCGTTTTCCATCGTGGATGTCGAGACATCACAGACGGCCACGATCTCGCAGTCCGCCTGCTGCAGGAAAAATTCCATCACCTGGCAGCCACGGTTGCCGGTGCCGATGACCCCCAGCCGCACGCGGTCCTGTGCGCCGAGCACCCGTTGCGCAGAGAGCGCCGTCATGCCCAGGGCCGTCGCAGCTCCAGCCTTGGTAAAAGTCCGTCGTGTCATCTGCCGTTTCATGGGTTCGTCTCCGGGTGAGACTGGATCGTCGGTCAAGACCGGATCGTTGCCCCGACCGCGCGTATTGCTCTTGAGTATCATTTTTCGCCGATCCAGGGGGGCCGAGGAAGGGGGCGTGTGGGATTTTGCGTGTTCCGGTTGTGGGGCCCAGGGGTTTGTCCAGCCTCAATTCGGCGGCCCTGGGGCTGGTGGCCCATCCAGTTGGAGTGTCGAGGGTGCGATACTCCCAACTCTGAAAAGGTAACCACTCTTGCGGAATGACGAAGGACGAAATACCCTAGCACGAAGGAAGCTCGAATGAGGAAGCACCTATGACGCGCCGGACGTTCGTACGAGCGTTATCCTCGGTTGACCGCATGAGCTCTTCGAGCTTCGCGCTTCGGGCTTCGTCATTCCTTCGTGCTTGGGTATTTCGTGCTTCCTCATTCTCATCCATGATGGCCGAATTGCGCACGGTCATTTGTATTCCTGTCAGTGTCCGCGTGGCCGGGTTGGCCGTCTGGCTCTGCCTGGCGCTTGTCGGCCGTGGAGTATGTGGCGAGCCGTTGGCGGACCGGTTCGTTTGGGTTTTCGGGTGGGGGCTGGCTGAGGAGACGGACGTCGCTGAGATCACCAGCGTGCTGCAAGTGGCCGCCGAGCACGGCCTCAACGGCGCGGTCATGTCACTGGGTCTGGATACACTCTGCAAAAAGAAGGCCGACTATTTCCGCCGATTGGAGGCGGTGCACGACGCCTGTCAGCGACATGGGCTCGAATTCGTGCCGGCCATCTTCTCGATCGGCTACGGCGGCGGGATACTGGCTCATAACCGTAACCTGGCTGAAGGGTTGCTGGTCGACGCCGCGCCGTTTGTCGCGTCGGGCGCGGAGGCGCGTTTTGTGCCTGATCGGGAACCGCGCCTGCGTAACGGCGGCTTCGAAGAGCATCGCGGCCACAGGCTGGCTGAATTTGCGTTCCACGATCAGCCGGGCGAGGTGAGTTTCGTGGATACGGAGGTGTTTCACAGCGGTGCCGCTTCGCTGCGCCTGGAAAATTTTACCGCCAACCCTCACGGGCACGGACGCGTCATGCAGGAAGTGGCGGTCCACCCTCGCCGCTGCTATCGGCTCAGCCTGTGGGTGAAGACCGACGACCTGGCGCCGGCCGACGCATTTCGCGTCCAGGTTCTCTCCGGCGACCGCACATTGGCACCGGTGGAGTTCGGCGTGGCGGCGACGGCCGACTGGCGCAAGCTGACAATGCTGTTCAACAGCCTGGATTGTCAGTCGGTGCGCGTCTATGCCGGACTCTGGGGCGGGAAAGCGGGCCGCGTGTGGATCGATGACTGGTCGCTCGAAGAGGTAGGGCCGCTGAACGTGCTCCGCCGCCCCGGAACCCCAGTCACCGTGTGCAGCGAAGACGGCACGACCCGGTACGTCGAGAACCAGGACTACGCGCCGTTGGAGGATCCCACTTACAGCCCGTACCGCGTCGACCGCGACGCGCCGCCGCTGCGGTTGCTGCCCGGGAGCCGGATTCAAGAGGGCGAGCGGCTACGCGTCAGCTGGTATCATTCGCTGGCGATCAACGAGTCGCAGGTGACCGTGTGCATGGCGGAGCCGGAGGTCTACGAGATCTTCGACCACGAGGCGGCGTTGCTCGCCCAACATCTGCGCCCGCGGCGGGTGCTGTTGAACATGGACGAAGTGCGGATGGGAGGGACTTGCCAGGCGTGTGCCGGGCGCGACATGGGGGAGTTATTGGGAGAGTGCATTACCCGACAGGTCGCGATTCTGCGGCGACACCTGCCGGACGTGGAGGTCTATATCTGGTCCGACATGCTGGACCCGCATCACAATGCACATGGGGACTACTACCTGGTAGAGGGTGACTTCGCCGGCTCCTGGAACCATGTCCCCCAGGACTTGAAGATCGCCGTCTGGGGTGGCGAGCCACGTGCGGAGAGCTTGCGGTTCTTCGCAGACCGGCACTTCCAGACGCTGATCGCCTGCTACTATGACGCCGACGACCTGACGGATGTCCGCAACTGGCTGGACCTGGCCCGGCAGACGCCCGGCGTCCGCGGCCTGATGTACACGCCGTG
Source organism: Planctomycetota bacterium (assembly GCA_052034005.1). GTDB lineage: Bacteria > Planctomycetota > Planctomycetia > Pirellulales > Pirellulaceae > JAAYDI01. The sequence goes on from JBPOJB010000006.1 coordinate 32,777, forward strand.
GCTGAAGAAATACGCCCTGCTGGGTGAATTCGGGGACCTGTTGCAGGCAGGCGGCTCAAGATAATCTGTACCGGACGATCTGCGCCTGGCAGGTGTTGAGGCACCTGGCGGCCGCAGCTGCGTGTACCGTCCCGCCCTTCGGCGGCGCGATACCATGGTGACAGTTGCACGGGGGCATCCAAGAGGAGACACCGATGAAATACCGATCACTGACTCTGGCGATGGCACTGGTCTTGGCGCTGGGTACGTACGCTCGGGCGCAGGTTCCGCTGGGCAACCCGCTCAACGGGCTGGAGACGCTCAAGCGTTTTGACGCTCAGCGGGCGTCGTCGTCCGACGCAGACTGGAAACACGGAAACGCGGACGCACGGCCGATTGCGCCCGGCGCCACCCTCACGCTGGCCGAACTGACCGGCCCGGGCGTGATCACCCACATCTGGTGCACGATCGCGCACGGCGACCCGCACTATTCCAACCAGCTCACGCTGCGGATGTTCTGGGACGGGGAAACGCACCCGAGTGTGGAAGCGCCGATCGGGGACTTCTTTGGGATCGGACACGGTGTCGACCAGCCGTACAGCTCGCTCCCCGTCTGCATCACGTCAGACGGGCGGGCCCGCAACTGCTACTGGCCCATGCCGTTCGGCCAGTCGGCACGGATCACCGTGACAAACGAAAGCGACCTGCCATGCGGCGCGTTCTATTACTACATCGACTGGCAGAAGCACGACGAGTTGTCCCCCGACACAGCCTATTTCCACGCCATGTACCGCCAGGAGTTCCCCTGCGTCATGGGGCGCAACTACCTGCTGGCCGACATCGTCGGGCGCGGGCACTATGTCGGTACCGTCCAGAGCGTCTACCATATGTCAGACGGCTGGTACGGCGAGGGAGATGATTTCTTCTTCATCGACGGCGCGGCTGAGCCGCAACTGCGAGGAACGGGCACTGAGGACTATTTCTGCGATGCTTGGGGGTTCCGCCAGCAGGCCACGCCGTTTTACGGCACGCCGCTGTGGGAGGGCTACAACGCGGGCGACCGCAGCAGCGCCTACCGCTGGCACATCCCCGACCCGGTCACGTTCCACACATCGCTGCGGGCTGAGATCGAACATAAGGGCTCACAGTCGCTGCCCGATGGCACGGTCGACGGCTTTATCGAACGCGATGACTTGATGTCGAGCGTGGCGTTTTGGTACCAGGTGGAACCGCACAAGCCCTGGCCGGCGCTGCCGCCCGGCAAGGACCGCGTCCCGTTCCACGAACAGACGCTGCTGGTCGGTTATCGCGCTATCCCCGAGGCCACCCACTCCGACGCTCTGCTGCAGGCGCAGTCGATCGGGTCCGCGACCGACGGCAAGCAGCTCTGGTTCCTGGCCGACGACGATCAGGCGTGGGTGGAAGTGCCCTTCACCGTCGAACAGGACCTGACGGCTGAACTCTGGGTGAAGACGCTGCATTCGTGGGATTACGGCACGTGGCGCGTCCGTATCGACGGTCAGGACGCCGGCGTCTTCGACCTGTACAACGCCTCGATCACCCCCAAAGCGCATCGGATCGGCCAGCACCACCTGGCGGCCGGACCACATACGCTGCGCTTCGAGGTGACCGGCAAAGCGCGCGCATCGACCGGCTATAAGCTGGGATTCGATGCGCTCGTAGCCCGTGTGCCGGTGTACACGCGCCCGCCCGGGTTCGACTTGCGCGAGATCCAGGTCCGGGCGGCCGACCAGTAGCCGCAGTCACAAAAGAAGCCGCTCCACCACGAATCCGGGCTGAGGATTTGTTCCAGTGGTGATCGTTTCTGGACGTCAATGAGCCAGCTCGTGTGGCCGTACCGGCGAGATAGGGACGCGTGAATACGCCTCACCCCCCTCAGTCCCCCCTTGTGCAAGGGGGGAAGATATCTGTTGCTGTCCAACCACTGCACTCCTCTCCCTTCTTCCCTTCTGCACTCTGCACTCCTTGTTCTGCACTCTGCACTCCTCTCCCTTCTTCCCTTCTGCACTCTGCACTCCTTGTTCTGCACTCTGCACTCGTTTTCTGCTCTTCTTCCTTCCCGCTTCTCCGCTCCCCGTTTTTCGGGACGGAAGAGACCGTCTTCGTGTCGCCGCCTGGCACGGCACAAGTCGTAGAGGGCCAGAGCAGGCGCAAAGCAGGTAAGATGGGGCGCGGAACACCAACGACAAACGTTAACCGTTAAAACACCTTGGTTCTTTCACGTCGCCAGTGCACCGCCAGCCACACCGTCTTCTGGTCCGGGTCGGTCCAGACCACTTTGTGGCGGGCGTGGGCGGGAATCCGCAGGTAGGAGCCGCGCTGAAGCTCGATGGGCTCGGCGTCCCCCTCGAACTGGACCGCGGCGCTGCCTTCCAGCACCAGCACCCATTCCTCCTCATCCTGGTCGTACCAGAACTCGGCAGGAGAAGACTGGCCCTGGGAGACGATCCGCTCGATGCTCAGGCCGTCGGTCTCGTAAACTGCAGTAAACAGTTCTGCGGACAGCGCCGCAGGAATTCCCTCGAAGATATTGTCGGCTTTCATGGTCCTCTCAGTTCCAAGCGGGGTCAGGCCTTGATTCCTTTTACGGGCGTCGTGGTGGGTTCCGCTATTGTATCCCAGGCATCCCTGTCTGCGTGACAGGCAGCCGAGCATGCTGATCGGACGAACGCGTCGCCGCGCTGGGAGCCGTTGGATCAACTGGCCTGCTGCGCCCCAGCGTCCGCCTCTGCTTTTACTGCGCAGTCCTTCGTAACACGATGATTGTGGTGTCGCGGTGACCCCTGCTATCCGGCTTCCTTTCCACACCTACTTCAACGAGGAGCAGCACAATGCGTCTCAGTCACCTTGTCCTGGTTGTGCTGTTGAGCTGGACATGGCTTGCGCTCACTGCTGTCTCCACCGTGTCGGCGTGGGGTGGTGAAAACCGGGGAAGACTTCGCCTGTCTTGTTTTGGGAAAGTCTGTTCCATTGGTGATCGTTTCTGGACGTGGATGAGCAAGCCCGTGTGGCTGTACCGGCGGGATAGGGACGCATGAATACGCCTCACCCCCCTCGGTCCCCCCTTGTACAAGGAGGGAAGATATCTGTTGCTGTTCGAACCACTGCACTCCTCTGCCTTCTTCCCTTCTGCACTCTGCACTCCTTGTTCTGCACTCTGCACTCCTTGTTCTGCACTCTGCACTCGTTGTTCTGCACTCTGCACTCGTTCTCTGCTCTTCTTCCTTCCCGCTTTTCCGCTCCCCGTTTTTCGGGACGGAAGAGACCGGCTTCGTGTCGCCGCTTGGCACGGCACAGATGGCTACGATCACTGAAATCGCACCGGACGTGTATCGCATCTCGGTGTACGTGCGTGACCTTGACCTGCAATTTAACCATTTTCTGGTCAAGGACGGCGAGCTCCTGGAAACCGGCAAGTACCGCTTCCGTCTGTTGCACACCGCGCACCTGCCGCACGGCTGGGAAGCGGGCATGTTGTTCGAAGAAACGCAGCGCACGCTGTTCTGTTCCGACCTCTTCCATCAATCGGGCGATGTCGAGCCGTCCACGGAGTCCGACCTGATCGGGCGGTTCCGCGACGTGCTTACCCGCTACCAGGCCGGCCCACTCAAAGGCTATATGCCCTACACGCCTCAGACGGCGCGCATGTTGGCGGACCTCGCCTCCTGGCACCCGCAGACGCTCGCCGTCATGCACGGGTCTTCTTTCATCGGCGATGGTGTGCAGGCCCTGCTGGATCTCGACCTCTTGCTGAAGGAGCTCCTGGGAAGTTAGGGCCCACCGCAACAGCAGTAGCCGCCGCAGAAGCAGCAGTTACAGTTACAATAGCCGCGGGCCTGCCGTCACAACCGCACGTGGTGGCCGGTGCCCTTCGGCCACCACAGTCACCATCCTGACCCGACCACGGCGGTGCGCACCGTATGAACGACCTCACGGTATTCACGATCGGGCATTCGACGCACTCGCTGCACGAGTTCATCGCGCTGCTGGAGCGGCACGCCATGACTTCGCTGGTCGATATTCGACGGTATCCGTCCTCGCGGAAGTTCCCTCATTTCAACCGCGAGCCATTGCAGACCGCACTCAACGCGGCGGGGATTACCTACTGCTGGTGCGAGGCGTTGGGCGGCCGCCGCCACCGCGCCAAGGACGCGCCGCCCTCGCCGAATCCTGGACTTCGCCATGAGAGCTTCCGGAACTATGCGGACTATATGCTGACCGCCGAGTTCCGCCGGGCTGTGGCGTGGCTGCTGCCGGTCGCAGCAGCCGAGCGCACTGCCATCATGTGCGCTGAGGCCCTGTTCTGGCAGTGCCACCGCCGCCTGGTGAGCGACTACCTTGTCGCCATCCACGGCGTGACGGTTCAGCACATTTTCCCCAACGGCACGCTGAAGCCGCACACGCTGACCCGCGGCGCTGCGGTAGCCGGCGGCACCTTGATGTACCCTGAATCCAGGCCGCTGTTCGACGGTAACGAGTGCGAATAGGGGGGACAGCGGTGGCGCCGCGCGCAATGGCAGGCCGTGCGATGTGCGCGTCCACGTTCCCAGGTGTCGGACGGGATGCTTTGCTGCCGACGAACGAGTGGCTCAGACGGGACCCTAGTTGTTCTGGAGAGGACAGTGGGGTGGTGAAAATCGGGGAAGACTTCGCCTGTCCTGTTTTGGGAAGATTTGTTCCATTGGTGATCGTTTCTGGACGTCGATGAGCAAGGCCGTGTGTCCGTACCGGCGGGATAGGGACGCATGGCTACGCCCGGGATTAGGTCCGTCCCGTTGGGACTCGGGTCTGGTGGGTGGACGCGACCCAGGGCTGCGGCCCGGCTCGCACGGCTCGCCGGGCCTGCGCCCTGGGCTGTGATAGAGATGTCCCTTCGGGACGGAAGAGACCGCACCCTGATCTGAGCGATCCTGGATGGGGAAGGTGTCTGTTGCTGTTCGAACCACTGCACTACTCTGCCTTCTTCCCTTCTGCACTCTGCACTCCTTGTTCTGCACTCTGCACTCGTTTTCTGCTCTTCTTCCTTCCCGCTTCTCCGCTCCAGGTTTTTCCCCAGCTGGGGCTCCGGCCGGCCGACGGCGGACACGGGCGGGTTCCGGCACACGCCCGGCGTCCGCGGCCGGATGTACACGCCGTGGCTGAAGAGATACGCCCTGCTGGGTGAATGCGGAGACCTGTTGCAGGCAGGCGGCTCAAGGTAATCTGTACCGGACGACCTGCGCCGGACAGGTGTTGAGGCACCTGGCGGCTGCAGCGAGGATGGCGGACGCGGCCGCAGCTGCGTGTGCTGGGCGGCAACAGTCCGTGTTTTTTCCATCTGGACTGGACGAGGACGCGCATGGGCAAACGCAAAGGAACGAAGCGCGCGGTGGGCATCCACGAGCAGTTGCTGGAGCTTCTGGGTACGGTGAATCGTCCGGGCGAGTTTTGTACTGCGGGCGATCGGCCGATGCTGATGCCCGGCCTGGAAGTCCACGGTCTGGGGCCGCTCCGACTTCCGCTGGGCACCGCGCAGGCCCGGCGGCTGATCAAACTCGGTCGGCAGGCGCCGTACGGGAAGGGTACGAAAACGGTCGTTGACACAGCGGTGCGGCGCTGCTGGGAGCTGGATCCAAAGCAGTTCACCCTGACCAACCCCCAGTGGAAAACCATGATTGGTGAGATCGTCACCGACGTCGAGCAGGCGCTGGGGCTAACCGGATACAAGTTGACGCCGCATCTGTATAAGCTGTTGCTCTACGAGCCGGGGGGCTTTTTCCTGCCGCACCGGGACGGGGAGAAGCTCGACCGTATGGTCGCGACGCTGGTCGTCGGCTTGCCCGCCGTGCACACTGGTGGCGAGCTGATTGTCCGGCATGATGGTCATCAGCGGACGATTCGCTACCGCGGCGCCGCGGCGGGCACGGAATTGAGCTACGCGGCATTCTATGCCGACTGTGAGCACGAGGTTCGACCGGTGCAGAGCGGTTACCGGCTGTGCCTGACGTACAACCTGACGTTGGCTGCCGGGCGCGGGAAGAAGGGGCTGACCGCCCCAGCCTACGGCGAGACGATCGCGGAGCTTGGCCGCCGCCTGGCGACCTGGTGCGAAAGCCCTGATGCCGGGAAGCTGGCCGTCACTCTCGAGCACCGTTACTCGCAGAAAGGCCTGTCGTGCGACATGCTCAAGGGGGTGGACCGCGCGCGGGCGCAAGTGCTTTTCCAGGCGGCGGCCCAGGCAGGCTGCGTCGCGCACCTGGCGCTCGTCACGCTCTGGCAATCCGGGGAAGCCATGGGGGCCTACGGCGACTACTTCTCCAGACGCTACGGCAGGCGCGGCGATTACCATTGGTCGGACGATGAGGACGAAGACGAAGATCGGAATGAACAGTATTCCAATGCGACGCCCGGCCCTTATCAGATGGGTGAAATCTACGAGGCCAGCCTGTCAGCCGACCACTGGTCTGACAGCACGGGGCAGCGCGTCGCGCTGGGTGAAATACCGCTCCTCCAGAGCGAACTCGTCTCGGCGATGCCGTTGCTGGACGGGGCACCGAGTGAGGAGGATTTCGAAGGGTATACTGGGAATGCGGGCATGACGCTGCAGCGGTGGTACCGCCGGGCTGCGGTGGTGGTCTGGCCGCGCACCAGGCATTTTCACGTGCTGTGTGCTGCCGGCACCGACGCGGCGGTGGGGGGCCTCAAGTCGCTCTGGTCGCGCGCGCGGCGTGGGACGAAAAAGCAGCGCGAGGAGCTGCGCGCCGAGTGCCTTGCGTTTGCGGCGGCCATTATCGATACCTGGAGGCCACGGCAGGACGCCTATTATCATCGTTGGGAGGAAGAGCGGCCAACTCGCGATTGCTTCCCCGACTTGCTCTGCGAGCTGGATGACGTTGCACTGGTAGGGCGATTCGTGGCCGAGGTGCTGACCGCTGATCCGCACCTGTCGCTGGACAAGTCGTTCGTGACGCTGTGTCAGACGCACGGTTGGTCCAGCTGCGCCGGGGAACTCGAGCAGTTGATGGCCGCCACGACCGTTGCCAACGCCAATCGCAACGTCGAATTGTTGCGGATCGTCTGTGCGGCGCGCGATCGGAACGAGGAACGCCTCACGCTGGCGTCCCACCTCTGCGCCAAGTTCGTGGCGGCGTTTGAGGCGGAGGAGGTGAAGAGGGCACAGCACGACTGGAGACTGCCGCGGCTGGATCGAAAAGCGCTGCTCATCGCATCGATCAAAGCGATGCTGGCCGTCGACGCGGAAGCGTCGCTCGCCCGCCTGCTGACCTATGCCCTGGGGCGCACGACGTTCGATCTGACCGATGTCCACCTAGGTGCCGCGTTTGCGCTGGAGAAGCTGCTGCTGAAACGGCCGACGACGAACCCGGCGGTCAGGGAGTGGCTGGCCGCTTGCCGCCGCGAGCTGGAACAACGCACCGCCGAAGTGCCCCGTGAACCGACCGATTTCCGGCGGAAGGCCAGACTCTCGTGCAGCTGCCAGGACTGCCAGGCGCTGAGCGAGTTCCTGGCGGATCCGCATAGGAAAGAGGCCCATTTCCAGATGGCGGAGCGGCGGCGCAGCCACCTGCAATCGATCATCGCTCAGGATCGCTGCGACTGTACGCACACCACGCTGCGCCGCAGTAATCCGCACATCCTGCTCTGTACGAAGACGACGGCATCCTATGAAGCTGCCCTGAAGACCTATGAGCGCGACTGCGCGAACCTCGCGCGGCTGTCTGACCTCGAACGCCGCCTGAAATGACCCGTACGCCCGCCGCCGGCAGAGACGCGCCCACGCGCCAGTGGCGGGGCCGGTCACCGGTAAACCGCGCGCGACAAACCGAATCAGAGTGTCTGGTTCTCGGTTCTCGAGGAGCCTGAACGGGCCACCTGACGCAAGATTATCCGCCTGCTTGGACAGGTTCTGACCAACCTGGTTGGGTATTCTTGTGGCAGGAGGCCCATTATGAACGTTACCTTTCCCGAAATCTGTGTTGGTGACCCGATCCGTCACGCGAGTCTGGCGGTGTTTCCGCTCTTTGCCGAGCCCGGCCCGGCTGTCGCTTATGAACTGTCGGACGAAGCGATCCGCCGGGGCTCCGTCGCTGTCGAAGAAGTCTCCGAGGCGGGGTCTGTACCCGAGTTGGCCGTGCACAACGAGGGCGATCTTCGCGTTCTCTTCCTGGAAGGGGAGGAACTTGTCGGCGCCAAACAGAACCGGATCCTGAACACCAGTGTGCTGATCGCCGCGCACAGCAATTCCAGGATCCCCGTCAGCTGCGTGGAAGCAGGCCGGTGGGGTTACAAGTCGCGCCGCTTCGGCTCGAGCGGCACGCACTCGCCGGCGGTGTTGCGCCGCGTGCTGAAGGCTTCGGTATCGCGGTCGGTGCGCGAAAAACGAGGGCATTATTCCGACCAGGGCTAGGTGTGGAAGGAAGTGGCTCGGCAGCAGATGGCGCTCGGGGCCGTCTCCGGCACCCATGCCATGTCCGACACGTTCGAGACGCACCGGGCTCGCCTGGAGGAGTTCAAGCAGAAGCTCCGTTACGTGGAAGGCGCGGTCGGCGCAGCGGTGGCGGTGGGCGGGAAAGTCGTGACGATCGACCTGTTCGACAAGCCGGCCACCTGCGGTCGTGTGTGGAACCGACTGCTCTCCGGGACCGTCCTGGACGCGCTCGAAGTCCAGCTGGCTGAAGAACAAGCGGAAGCTGGCGATGTCCAACGCGTGTTGGCGGGACTCCGGGAGTTGCCCTGGGAGTCGGCGGGCGCGGTAGGCGAAGGCGAGGAGTACCGGGCGGAATCCCCCGCAGGCGACCACGTGTCGGCCCTGGTTTTCGCCGGCACGCTGATCCACGGCAGCGTAGTCTGTGGAGCGTGACGCCTCCGCCCCCGCCTGAATACAACACCGGTGCTGTTGTCGTCGAGGGTCCGCATGTGGTAAGCTGGTGCGGTTGCAGGACTTGCAGCCGAGGTGCCGGCTGCGCGAGGAACGTGGAAAAGGATTCGCCATCTCATGGATGCGGCTCTGATGACGGGAGAGGCGGGCGTGTATCGCACGCCCGGTGGCATACCCGTGCGGTTCCGAGTCGAGGATCGGGGCTTTCTCGGCCAGCGGGGTCAGGCTACTCGCGATCAGCTGCTGCTGCACTTGACGCTGGGGCGTCTGCAGTTGCTGCGCGGCTTCGACCAGTTGCTGTGCCTGGAGGGCATTCACGGTGTCGAGCATCTGCCGCACCAGATCGAGACGGTCCGCAAGGCGTTGCGCCGGTTCCACGGCCGCGTTCTGTTGGCTGACGAAGTGGGGCTGGGCAAGACGATCGAGGCCTGTCTCTTGCTGCGCGAGTACTTGTTGCGGGGCCTGGCCCGGCGGGTGCTGATCCTCGTCCCGAATCCGCTGGTCACTCAGTGGCAAGACGAGTTGGAGGGGAAGTTCGGCCTGGATTTCCAGATCCCGCCGCGCACGGCACAGAGCGCGCAGCCCGACTACTGGGAAAGCCATGAGCGCGTGCTGGTTTCGACGTCGTTCGCACGCAGTGGCTCGCGTCCGGCAGCCATCGCGTCGGCGCCGTGGGACATCGTGATTGTGGACGAGGCCCACCACTGCAAGAATCCCCAGACCAAGCTCTGGCGCCTGATCAACTCGCTGCAGCGACGCTACATGTTCTTGCTGACCGCCACGCCGGTCCAGAACAATCTGGTGGAGCTGTACAATCTCCTCACCCTGCTGGAACCCGGTCACCTGCAGACCGCCAAGGAGTTCAAGCGGCAGTTCGTGACGCGCGGGAGCCCGCGTGACCCGCGCAACCGGCAGCGGCTGCGCGAGTTGCTGGGCGAAGTCATGATCCGGAACACGCGCAGCCTGGTCCAGATCGATTTGCCGCCGCGCTACGCCCAGACGATCGTGGCCGTGCCCGGGCCGGACGAACACCAACTCTATGCGGAAGTGAGCCGGTTCCTGCGCCGCAGCACGGTGCCGGACGCGTCGACAACGCTGCCCGACGATGCTCCATCGGAGGGGCAGGAGCCGGGTGAGCGCGGGCTTTCGCGCCTGCAGATCCGGTCTTTATTGGCCGCCCTGGGGAGCCACCCGGCGGCGGTTGCCGGCGCCTTGGAGAGGCTGGCGGCGGCAGACCCGGAGGCGGCACGCCTGCAGCAACTGGCAGCACGGATCACGCACTCGGCGAAGGATGACCGACTGCTCGAGCTGCTGCGCGACAGCCACGGGCATAAGGTGCTCGTCTTCGTGCACGCGCTCCGTACACTGCATCGCATCGAGGACTTGCTCGCGGGTGCCGGGATCCACTTCAGCACCTTCTCGGGTGAACAGTCGCGGGCGGACAAGGATGCCGCCGTGGAGCGGTTCCGCAGCGATGTGCCGGTCATGCTCTGCACCGATTCGGGCGGCGAGGGGCACAACCTGCAGTTCGCCGATACGCTGGTCAATTACGACTTGCCTTGGAACCCGATGCGGATCGAACAGCGGATCGGCCGCGTGCATCGCTACGGCCAGACCCGCGATGTGTTCGTCTTCAATCTCTGCACCGAGAACTCGCTCGAGTCGCGGATCCTCGCCCTGTTGAACGACAAGATCCGGATGTTCGAGCTGGTCATCGGCGAGATCGGCTCGATCCTGGGCAACTTGGAGGAGGGTGAGGAGTTCGAGTCGGTCGTGCTGCAGTTGTGGATGAAGGCGGGCGACGAACGGCAACTGGAACAGGCCTTTTCATCGCTGGGCGACGCGTTGCTGGACGCGCAAGCGCAGTACCTGCAATCGAAGGAACTCGACGACGCCCTGTTCGGCGAGGATTTTGAATGAGCGATACGTCCATCCAAGTCCAACTGCGTGATTTCACCCGGCATCTGATCGAGCAGACCGGCGGGATCGTCGAGTGGCCCGCGGACCAGCCGCAGGGGATGGCCTTGGCGCCCCGCGAGGTGGCCGCCTGCCTCGGCCAGGCTGACGAGTCGTTTCCGGTGGCGGTGAGCGCCGTCGACCACGGACTCTCACTGGACCTGGGTGGCCAGTTCCTCGACGCGGCGGCCCGCACGCTGGCCACCTATGTGCCCGCCCAGGGCGTGTTCGCGCTGCCGTATCTGCCGGTCAAGAAGTCGGAGTTCCAGCGGACCGTGGACCAGGCTTTCGGGTGGCAGAACGCGCGAGGCAGGGTCGTCCAAGGCAGCGTCACGTCGATCGTCTACCACACGTGGTGGTTCCATGCCGCGCTGCGATCCGAGGACGTCTGGGAGTCGTTGGTGGATGTGACCGTCAACTGCGATGCCGGCATCTGCACGGCGCTGGACGGTCTGTTGGACGTCGCAGGCCTGAAGCCCGCCGGCGGCCTGGCCCGCACGCCGGACACGACGTTGGAGACGGCCGCGTCGCACGCACAGCAGCGCGTTCTGCTCGAAGCGCGCCCATTCCTGGATCGCATGGAGAAGCGACTTGAACGCGACCGCCAGCGGCTGCGCCAATACTACCGGGCCCTGTTGCGCGAGACGGCCACGCCCACCCGTCGCGTAAAGACCGTGCCGAGTGCGGAGGAACTGGCTGCGCGCGAGCGCGCCGTGAAGCTCGAGCTGCGGCGCAAGCTGGTGGAGCTGGAAGAATGTTATGTGTTCGAGGGCCTGGTGCGGCCGGCGGCGTTGGCCGAGTTCCACGTCCCGGGGCTGGCCATCGACGTGCGCATCCAACGCAAGACCGCGACACGCATATTCCGACTGTTCTGGAACGGCATCCAGAAGAAGCTCGAGCCCCTGCGGTGCGCCGGCTGCGGCAGAGGAGCCTACAATCTGTGGTTCACCAACGACGAGGTCGAACCGTTCTGCGCGGCGTGCCGCGATGCGTGACCTATCGGGAATGACAGGTCGCAGGCACTCTGTATTTTCCACCATCCGCGCCAGGCCGCGCTGACGCCGCTCAGGCATGGGGTCCACTCCTGTTCAGGCGCGGTCGAGTGGGGTATGGTGGCCGCGAGGGGGGATCGGGAAATCGAAGTGCCGCAGGGGGGCACGCTAGCGGGTCACGGGCGCACGGAGCGCAACCAGAACGAGCGGGCGTTCCGCGGGCACCGCGCGCCGAGCGCGGCCATCCGAGATGGGGAGCGATAACCATGAATCACCGGATCGTGCGAAGGGCCATGGCGGTGGTGACGGCGACAGGGAGCGCGGCCGTTGTGTGGGCAGGAAGCCTGCTAACGCTGACCGGAGCGATCGCAGACGAGGTCGAACTGGACCGGCAGGTGAGTCGGCCGGTCGACCTGGCGCCGTGGGCGTATGTCTGGCGTGCAGACCGGGCGGTCCAGGAGGTGCCGGAGGCCTGCTTCATCCCGCGGCGCCTCGCGCGCATCGATCGGGTGTATCGGACGGCCGCGGCGGCGCTGCCGGAACCGGAGCTCAAGAGCATCTATTACGAGATGCCGGATCTGCTTGCCGAGCTGCCGCCCGCCCCTACCGGTCATTTACTCACCGCACTGCTCTGGACCGGAGGGGTCTCGCAGCTCCAGGTCGAACTGTGCTGGCCGGACGGCGCGGCGGAGGTCCCGTCACCCGATCGCGTGGAGGTGCGCGTCTACCCGACTTCGTTCGGCTGGTTCGGGTGGACGGTCGACCGCGTGCTGCCTGACCCGAACGTGTCGCCAGACCGCCGCACGTGGACGTACAGGTTCGAGCCGGGTGCCAAGATGGACTCGGCCTACAGCGTGCGCGTCGACGCCGCCACGGAAATGGTCGCGGTCTTCTGTGACGAGGATTCGGCACCGGTGCCGTCGATCCGCCTGACCGGTCCCGACCTTGGGCAGTGGCAGCGGATCGACCTGGAAATCGAGTGGGGCTTTTCGGCGGAAGCGGGGCAGCTCGAGTGTGACGGCCGCCTGGAGCCTTACATGGCCCAGCTGGGCGCGGTGTCGCCGCTGATGGGGGACACGGGAACGAAGGTGACAGGACCGGGCTGCTGGCAGTCGCAACCGACGGGCAGCGCGCGGCGGGGGATCGTCGCATCGCTGCTGTACGCTCCGGACAGCCGTCCCGGGTTGGACAGCCGCGTGACGGTGTGGACCGGGTCCACGGGCTTCACGATCCGCCTGACTGACCTGGACCACGGCCCGATCCTGATTCCCCGGCAAGGTGTTTTCATCACGAAGGTCGGCAGCGGGAAGACCGCTGCCCGCTTCCAAGACGAGCTGGCGGCGCAGCGCCTCCAGAGCGTGCGTCAGATGACGCGCAAGCACCGTGAAGCGGCCTCCTGGGAAGAAGTGATGCAGGAGGTCCGACTCTGGACCTGTCCGGACGGGACGGTGATCCCTCCGTTGCCCCCGGTCGCAGCGCCGCCGATGCAGGTGCAGCTGCCCGACCCGGGCTGGACGGACGCCTGGCGGACGGCCACGCACCAGTTGCGGGGCGAGCACATGTGGGGTGGGCTGGCGTTCGAAGTCGGACGCGTCGCGCACGAGATGAACCTGGTCGGCCTGCATGACGAGGCGGACAAGGTCTACGAGCATTTCCTGCAGTCGCCGGGGGTGAAGCCGGACGGTGACTACATCGACGGGGACGGCGCACTGGAATGGGCCAGCGCGATGCGTCACGACATGGGCTACAGCCACGATGGGACGCATGCCTCGACCGGTCGACTGCTCTTCGCGATGGCAGAGCGGTATTTTCTGACCGGTGATCGAGCCTGGTTCGAGCAGAAGCGGGCCCGCCTGCAGGCCGCGGCCGACTGGATCATCCGTCAACGGAAGACCTATTTGGAAGCCGTCCCGAACCGGCGGGCGCTGTTCGTGGCCGGCCTGATGCCTCCATGCATGCTGGGCGATTATGCGATTCCCAGTTGCGACTGGCACTGGTACTACGTCGACAACGCACTGTCGTTGCAGGGCGTACAGCGCTTTGCCGATGCGTTGATGGACTTCGACCCAGCGGCGGGCGAGGCGTACCGCGAGGAGGCGGCGGCGTTTCGCCAGGATATCCGCCGCGCGGTTGATCGGGAGGCTGCGCTGGCGCCGCTGCGGCGCGGGCGGGACGGCATGTACCACAGCTACCTTCCCAGGATGGCCTATGCGCGGGGCCTGACCGGGCCGGAACTGGGTGCACCCCAGTTCCCGGACTGCGACATGTTTATGGGAGCGCTGCCGCTGGCCGAACCTTTTGCTGCGCTGGACGCCAATGACGCGCGGATGGTCGACACGCTGGACGTCATGGAGGAGCTCGGCACGTCGCCCGATTCCGTTCGTGACCGCGCGGAAGCCCGCCGTCAGCGTGGGCTGTCGGCCGACGAGGCGTGGTTCTGGCACAGCTACGTACGGCTGCCAAAAGCCTCCCACAATGCCAACATCTACCTGTTGCAGGACGACGTGCCGAATTTCCTGCGCTTCTGGATGAACACGGCGGCGGCCATGGTCGGGTCGGACGGCCGGTTCTGGGAACACTGGCAGTGGGGCAACTTCGGACCCTGTACCGCGCCGGATAACGGTACCGCGGGATGGTTCCTGGAGAATTTTCGTAACATGCTGGTGATGGAGGTCGACGATACCCTCTGGCTGGCGCGCGCCACACCGCGCGCGTGGCTCAAGGAGGGCAGGCGGATCAGCGTCGCCAACGCACCGACCTATTTCGGCACACTGGCCTATGAGATCATTTCAGACGTGGATCATGGACGGATTATCGCCACACTGGATGTACCGTCGCGCCGGCCGCCCCAGGAAGTCCTGCTGCGGCTGCGTCACCCGGCCGCGGCGCCGATCCGACACGTCGCGGCCGACGGCCGGGAGCCGGTGGAGTTCGACGCGCCGCGTGAACTGGTGCGCCTGACTAACGTAACGGGCCGGGTCGTCGTCACGGTGAACTATTGAGGCGCTCGGCCTGTGAGTAATCCAGAGGCGCTGCTGTTAATGAAAGGGCCCTGCCGTGGTTGTGCGTGGTTTAAGACACTGTGGTTGGCTGGCGGCCCTGACCGGGGGATGGTTGCTCTCCTGTGCCGCATGGGCAGAGGGTCCAATGCTCACCGCCGACGATCTGGCGATCTGTTTTGTGAACCCCCGCGACAGCGACCGACCGTGGGCGTACTGGTGGTGGATCAACGGGAACGTCGACCGGGCGACGATCACCCGCGATTTGGAGCAGATGAAAGCGAAAGGTTTTGCCGGGCTGCTCTTGTTTGATGCGCGCGGCTATCACGACGACCACTGCCCCCCACCTCCGCCGCGGATGGAATTCATGAGTGACCAGTGGCGTGAACTCGTACGCTTCGCCATCTCGGAAGCCCGTCGGGTCGGGCTCCAGATGAGCATCAACCTGAGCAGCTGTGCGGGCGCGCTCAAAGGGCCGTGGCCGGTGCTGGACGACGCGCCCAAGCGTCTGATATGGACGTCGGCCGACATCTCCGGCCCCGGCCGGCTGGAGCTGCGGTTGGCGCCGGCCGACGAGCCCGGTTTCCGGGACGTGGCGCTGTTTGCCGTGCAGTCGAGTTCGGCGGCGGACGCGGAGGCCGGCCGTGCGGCGGCGCAGCTGATGCACAACTGGCGCGACATCCAGCCGCCGTCCGGCCGGAGCGCCTTGGCTGAGACGGTGGTTGATCTGACGGATAGCTTTGACGAACAGGGACAGCTGGTCTGGGAGGTTCCCGGCGGGGCTTGGACCCTGGTCCGGTTCGCCAGGACGACGATGGCCGGGCATGAGTACGACGTGGATGTCCTGGACTCGGCGGCGGTCGCCGGGCATTTCGAGCGGATGGGAACGCGGCTGTTGGAGGACGCCGGGTCGGCCGCGCGAAGCACGCTCACGCACTTCTACAGCGTGAGCTGGGAGGGCGCCGCGCCGACCTGGACCAACGGATGGGAAGAGCAGTTCACGCAATATCGCGGGTACAGCCCGCGCCGCTACCTGCCGGTCCTGGCGGGATGGACGGTGGTGAGCCCGGAGGTGTCCGCGCGATTCATGCGCGATTACTACCGCACGCTGGCTGACCTGTTCCGGGACAATTTCTACGGCCAGTTGCAGGCCTCGTGCCGAGCGCGCGGCCTCCACTGGCATTCCGAGTCGGGCGGGCCGTGGAACCGCAAGCTGGCGGCTTTTCAGCATGCCGATCAGCTGGCATTCCTGGCGCGAAACGACATGCCTCAGGGCGAGTTCTGGCACCAGGGCGTGGCCATGAACCGCCCGCCCGCGATGGCCGCTCACGTCTATGGAAAACCGCTCGCCGCGGCCGAGGCGTTCACGCACATGCGCCGCCACTGGTCGGCTTTCCCGGGCGTGCTGAAGCGGGACGCGGATGCGGCGTTCGTCGACGGTGTGAACCATCTCGTGTGGCATACATTCAGTTGTTCGCCGCCCGAGTTCGGCCTGCCCGGCATCGAGTATTTCGCCGGCACTCACCTGAACCCCAACGTCACCTGGTTTGAACAAGCCGGGGACTTCGTGACCTACCTGGCGCGTTGCCAGGCGCTGTTGCGGCAGGGGCTGTTCGTGGCCGATGTCTGCTGCTACACGGGCGACAGCACCTATCTGCACTGGGGGCGTGGTGAGAAATGGTCGGAAACCGCCTCGCGCGTACTCGGAAAAGGGTATGCCTATGACCTGGTGAACGACGAGGTGCTGCGCGATCGGATGTCGGTGGAGCGGGGCGGCCTGGTGCTGCCGGACGGCATGTCCTACCGGGCGCTGGTCGTGGATCTTGCGGAGGATACGGTGCCGTTACCGACGCTGCAACGCATCGCGGAGCTGGCCCGCGCAGGCGCTACGGTGGTGCTCGGCAGTCGCCGTCCGACCCGCGCGGCCGGGCTACAGGGCTATCCGCAGAGCGATGTTGCAGTCCGCCGGTTGGCCGACGAATTGTGGGGCGGTGCCGACGCGCAGACGCCGGAGCGAGGCAAAGCTGAGACCGACCGTGCGGTCGACGAGGTCTTGCGGGCCCAGGGCATCCTCCCGGATTTCGAAGGAGATTTCGCTTACACCCACCGGCGGCTGGGCGAGACTGACATCTATTTCGTCTCCGGCAGCGGGGCCGCCGAATGCACGTTCCGGATCCGCGGGAAACAGCCGGAGCTGTGGTGCCCTCGGACCGGCACGATTCGCGACGCGATTTGCTATCGCCCGACCGAAGACGGGCGCACGGTCGTCCCGCTGACGCTGCCCGCCGACGGGTCGGTGTTTGTCGTCTTTCGCAAACCCGCGTACGGCCGGCGCCTGGCGTCGTTACCAGGCCCTGGTGTGGAGAGCTGCGGCCGCAACGGCGATCGGGTGACACTGCACGTGTGGGATAATGACGCGCGCACCCTGCTCACACCGGACCGCGGGGAACGCGCGATTGAAACGGGGCACCGGCCGCAACCGCAGGAGATCGCCGGGCCTTGGGTCGTCGCATTCGCGCCGGATCGGGGAGGGCCTGAGTCGATCGTGTTCGAGCGGTTGATTCCATGGAATGAGCATCCCGACGATGGCGTCCGGTTCTATTCGGGCAGCGCCACCTACCTCCGGACATTCGAACTGACCCAGAAACACGTCGACGGCCTGGTGCGGCTTCAGTTGGGGCAGGTCGGGCAGGTGGCCACGGTCGGCCTGAACGGCAAGGATTTGGGAACCATCTGGTGCGAGCCCTGGTCCGTGGATGTATCGGACGCCGTCCACGCGGGGACCAACCAGCTCGAAATCAAAGTCACCAACCTCTGGGTCAATCGCCTGATCGGCGACTCGACGCTGCCGCCCGAGCAGCGTCGCACGAAGACCAACGTGCGGCTTTTCGATGCGGGTGATACCTATCGAGCCTTCGAAGGCTTTTCGCCAAAAGATCCGCTCGTCCCCTCCGGGTTGATCGGTCCGGTCCCCTATGGGTCCGCGTGTGGAACCGCGAAGTAGCGCCCCTTCGAGGTCGGCCAGGAGATAGACCACGCCGGTCTTCTTGTCCGGGTCGATCTCGATGCGATCCACGAACGCCTCCACCAACTGCCGGTCCTGCAGTTCGATGGTAGTGCGGCGCGCCATGTCGTCAAGCCGCCTGAACTGCTCCGCCGCCCAGGTCCG
Source organism: Planctomycetota bacterium (assembly GCA_052034005.1). Classification (GTDB taxonomy): domain Bacteria; phylum Planctomycetota; class Planctomycetia; order Pirellulales; family Pirellulaceae; genus JAAYDI01. Next base: position 50,768 of record JBPOJB010000006.1, read on the forward strand.
CAGCTCCTTCTCGGTTAGAGCAGGTGCAGTGGCTTCCGCATCCGGCTTGCGGCGTGCCTCCAGTATATCGCGCCGGGCTTTCAGGTCCGCAAGCGTCGAACGCAGCTCATCGAGCCCGTCAAACGTCGGGTCGGCCAGCATGGCGATCGTCGTCTTGATCTTGCGACTGAGCAGTTCCATTTCGCGATCGTCGCCCTTGGACCGCTTCGCCACTTTCTTGGGTGCCAGCACGACTTTCACAAACGCGTCGATGGCCTGCTTCGTGGTGTCGTGGTCGCCCAGCAGCACGCGCTTGATCGCGGCCAATACGAACGCGTCGAGTGCGGGGCCCGGGAGATTGACCAGTCCGCACACTGCTTTCCCGTAGCGATGATATCCCGAGCAACTGTAGGATCGATAGCCCTCGCCCGTGGGTCCTGGCCAGCGCCGGTCGCGCGTCTGCACGAAGCTGTGTTGGCAGCGATGGCACGTCATCAGGCTGGCCAGCAGCGAGCGCTTGGTCGGTCGGGATTTGCCACCGTCCCGACGCCGTTTGTCGACCGCACGCTGGGCCGCAGTCCAGGTCTCCATCGACACGAGCGGCTCATGCACATGTTCCGAGATGATCCAGTCGCTCTCGTCGTTGCGTTTCCAACCCTTTTTCTGTTTGGGTCGCAACTTGCCCGTGCCGTCGAGGCCGAACAGCGACCCCAACGTGCAGCGATTCCAGACAATGGCCCCGCGATATACCGGGTTGTGGATCAGCTTGCCGATCCGGGAAGTATTCCAGGCCAAGCCGCCCGGCGAGGGAATGCCCTCCCTGTTGAACAGGGACGCGATGTAATGGCAACCATAACCCTGGACGCAGAGGTCGAACATGCGGCGCACCACCGCCACTCGTTCCGGCGTGCTGGGAACGAAACGGATGATGTCACTCTTGGCCTTCTTGATGTTTACGCCCGGCTCCATGACCCGCAGTAGTCTGCCATCGGGGCCGAACTCCTGCTTGCTTCCGTCGGGCAACCATCGCAACGTGCGCAGCAATATGCCATCCGAGGTGAGGTGCTGCTTGTCGTATCCGTAGGGTGCCACGCCACCCGGCGCGCTCTTGCGCTCGCGGATGTTGGAGACCTGACCGCGGATCGTGTCGCGCGCCAGCTTCACCGAGTACTGCCGGGCCTGCCACGACTTCACTCCTTGGATCAGCTCGCCTTCGTCGCCCTCCGGAATGCCGTCGGCCGGAAACAACACGTTGACGCCGGCCAGTTTGAGCCGATGCAGATAATAGCCGGTTTCGTTGGTGCCGCCGCGCGAGAAGCGGCTGATGTCGTAACAGAGAATCGTGTCGAAGTCGCGGCCGTTCTCGGCCCGTTCGATCATACGATCGAAGTCGTCCCGGCCGCGCGTGCTCGTACCAGAGACCGCGTCGTCCACGTACCAGCGCAGGATGCGATAGCCATGGTCTGCGGCCCAAGCTTCGACATGGGCCTGCTGGTCGGGGATCGAGCGTTCCTGCATGTCGGAACTGCGGCGGGCATAGGCAACGGCGGGAATCAGGTTCTTCTTCGTCATGGATGTGTGCTCCGGAAGCGCCGCACCCCGCCCGGGCCAAGCGGCCCGGATGGGCTGCGGCTTGGTGTTGGATCAGGCCAAGGTGAACTGCCCGCGCGCGACCTTCTTGAACCGCGCGGCCTTACCTTTGCGCAGGTCGCGCAGAATCGATGCATGCAACGTGGCGTCGGGCGTCGCACCGCCGGGGCTCGTCCATAACTGCTGCTTGGCCATCGCCTCGACCATCTGCTTGCAGTTCATGCGCTCCTTCGCCTTAGCCAGCACCTTCAGGGCTGCCTCCATCTGCGTGAGCTTCTTGGCGACCCGCTTCGCCCCCTTCTTTGTGGTCTTCTGCTTCGTCATCGTTCGTCCCTTTCATGTTGAGATCTGGTCCGGCGTGGCCCGGTGCCACGCCCCAGGTCAGTCAGTTACCTCAACGGCCACCACACATCCAGCTAGCCGGGGCCCAGTTTGACGGGAATCTACCGGAGCCCACCGAACCCGTCGGACAAAGCCCACGCAGGTGGCGACTTATAACCGTTATAAGTGCGTCGGGAGGAGGACTGCTTTCCCGACCGGCGAAACAAACAGTGTCTTGGTTTGCGACTGTTCCGCCGGGCGTCTCGAGAAAGCCTCATCGTTCCAAGTACCTATGCCGCATCTGAATGCCGTGCGGTCGACATGACGCGTTCTGCGGCGCTTACCATCAGCGGTCTTGCCAAGGTGCCAAGATGCCACTCTACCTCCCTGCCTCTTTTCTCATGGCATCTTCGTGGCATGTGGCACCTTCGGATGAATGCCGGCGAATTTGGACTCTCTCTACGGCAAGTGAGTGTCATCTTGGGTTTTTGTGTGTCACCTTGGAGACGAAGTGGCATCTTCGGGAACACCCCCCATCGGTGCAAAGATGCCAACGTGTCCCAAGATGCCAATTCAAACAGTGGCAGGAGAACTGTCATCTTGGCTGGCACCTTCATGCGCCAGCGACCACAACCACGGACCGTTGAACGTGTCCTTCGCCCGTTCGCCCCCGATCGTCTGGAGCGCCCGCTGCAACGTGCGTTTGGTGAATCCGTATTGCTCGCCACTCGCAATCACTTCCGATGCGGGCCTCGATCCCTGCGCGAGTTCCTCCCGCAGCCAGTTGGCGGCTTCGCGTCGTTCCGTGCCGCGAGTGCCGGGACTGCTGGCGGCTCGTAGCTCGGCCGTAAACGCATCGTCGGCATGCATGCGCACCGGCTCGGTTTCCCACGCGACGCGCCCATTCTGGATGCGATAGGCCAGACCATTCGGGTCTTGCGCCAAGTTGAGTTTCGCGGGCAGCAAGAGTCGGCGTTGGGAATCGTCAGGGTCTTTGACGATGGCCCAGACGGCGCGGGCGGCGGCCGCGAACGCCAGCGATCCCATCGCGCGATACACGGCCTTGGTGCCGCCCGACTTGCTCAGGTGCGTCACCGCCACGATGGCCAGGTGATGGCGGCTGGCCAGTTCGGCCAGTGGTGCGAGCAGACCGCGCACGTCGCTGTTCTTATGTGAATCGACGTTGCCGCAGTAGGCGGCGATCGGATCGATCACGACGAGCCGTGTGCCGGGGTTCTGTTCGATGGTCTCTACCAGCCGGGGCAAGTCCTGTTGAAGTGAGAAATGCCGGCGCTGTCCGAGCAGCGACACGCCTTCGATGGCCACGATGTTCCGGTCGTCGGCTCCCGCCTTGTCCAATCGCGGCGCGATCGTGTCGGCCAGATCATCCTCCGCATTCAGTAGCAGGACGCTTGCCGCCGTCTGCTTGAGTATCGGCATGTCGGGCCACGGTTCGCCGCGTGATACGCGCGCGGCCATGTCGAGCGTGACGAACGATTTGCCCAGGCCGGGATCGCCGGCCAGCAGCGTCAATTTGCCCAGCGGCACACGGCCGGGCCACAGCCATTCGAGCGTTTCGCGTTCCACGTTCGTCAGTCTCCGAGTAATCGCCTGCGGCTGGGACGGCTGCGGGCTCAGCGCGGCTGGGGCAACAGTTGGCTGAGGCGCTTCGAGCATGCGGCGCTGGCTCCCCGTGAGAAAATCTTCAGGACGCGGCGGTGGGACGACGCGTTGGGATTCGATTCCCATCACCGCCCAGATCTCCACTTGGTCGAGCCACGGCAGCATGACCGACGTGCGGATCTGCTGGTGGTCCAATCCGGCGTCGCATAGCTGCCACCAGAGACATTCAGCCATGGCCAGCGCCTGGCATCGCCCGCGCGTGCGCGCCGCTTCGACTTCATGGCCAGCGTGGTAGACGATCTGCTCGCTCTCCAATGTGGGATGGCTGAAGAGCACGGAGCTGGGTACGCACACTTCCGCGGCGATCCGGGCGCTTTCCCGCGCGTCCCGCGCCTCACTAATCGTGAACACGTTGGGCAGGCTCCAGCCAGCGACCTCGCGAGCGGCGGTTACGAATGCATTGCGGTACGTCCATTCGGCCAGCTGTAACTCAGGCGTCTGGGGAGGTTCGGGACCATCGTTGTAGAGCCGCACCGTGTCAGACGGCAGCGTGAGCAGCACCATGCTCGACCTCCTTGTGCTGGCGATCCCATGCGGCCAACAACCACGCGGTCAACGCATCCGCACGTCGCTGGTGATGGTCTTCCTGTGCGGCCGGTGCGCAGAACTCGATCCGCACGTCGTACTGGCCGATCCGCTCCGTCGTTACGGACATGACCGTTCCTCCTGGGCCGAGGGATGCGTGAAGCAGCGAGAAGGACGCGATGGCCCGCCCGCAAGGGGCGGACCATCGTCGCCCACTGGTGAGGATGGGTCGATCGTTCAGTTGGTTTGGGTTCGATGAGACCGGATGAGGTCGGGGATCAGGCTTCGCCCTTCGCTTTGTAGGCGGCGCGGTGATCGGCCAACGCGGCCCCGTAATCGAAGTAGACGCGCCACGTCGCGGCCAGCACGTTCGGGTCGGCGTCGAAGCCGAAGAACTCCACCGTGGGCGACTGCTTGCCCTGCAGGAATGCCACGATGAGAGCGGCGTCTGCCGGACTGGCGAACAGGTACCAGGCCTTGGCGCTGGTGCCGGAGAATCGCTGCGAGTTGGACAATCGCGGTTCCACCTCCAGGCTCACTGCGTTCTGCAGCGCATTGCCCGTCGGCAGATCGTTGTTCGCCCGCTGGATGAATTCGCTCTGCAGCAACTGCTTGGCCGTCTGCTGAAGCTCGGGCGGCACCAGCAGCGTGCGCGGCCGGATGTCGAGGTCGCGGTGCTCCTCGTCGCGCTGGGCGAGCATGCGGGCAATGCCCGTGGCCATCGCATCGCCGCTCAAGGCCGTGGTGACCCCCGCGTCGTAGTTGACGTGTCCGGCGCTAAAGAAGCTGTTGGCGTTGGCCAGCAGCACCGCATAGACCAGATCGGACAGCGACCGCATGGCGCTGCGGCCCAGCGACGTGGCCGTATCGTCGAACAAGGACAGGTCATCGTTGATGATGTCGCGCCGGTCGATGCCGAGCATCTTGGCGAACGTATCCACGGAGTACTTGTAGGTGGCCTCCGACACGCTGCCGTGCTTGATCTCGCCGCCCGGGGCCAACAGCGTCAGGTCGCCCGTGTCGCTCGGCCGGATCCCCGTGTGGTCCTTGAAATCGTTGGCCGACTTGATGGACGCGAAGGCCCGCCAAGTGGCGGGTGCTTCGGTGTACGCGTCGAACAGCACTTTGTTGGCCGCATCCCCCAGCGCGACGGGCAACGAGTAGGTGGAAAACGACGCGCGGATCAGCGCCTCGCGCCCGAAGGGCGCATCGCGTTCCTCCAGTTGCAGCGCCGCCCGGCAGAGATCCACTAGGCTGGTCACCCGCATGTCGCGCGCTTGCTGGGCAGCCTGGGCCCCAAGGTGTTTCTCGGCCAGTGATTCGCGTCCCATGTGCGCGAGGATCGCGGCCTCGATCACATGGCGCGTCGGCGCGACGGCCAGTGCATGGATCGAGGGACCGCGCGGTCGCCCGGCCCGCAGCACTTCAAGTTCCGTGCGCTGTTCGTCCCAGCCCTCGCGGATCGCGCGGGCCTCAATGTCTCCAAACCGCTGACCGCACACGCGGCGGATGGCCGCGATGCGCGTGGTTTCCGCCAGCGCCTCGGCCTGGATCTGCTCGGCGGTAAGCGTGGTGGTTTCCTTGTCTGACATGCCTGACTCCTTGTTCCTGGTGGCCGCGATGGAGACCGACGTTCCGGCGTCGGCCCCGAGCGCCACGATGCTGACTTCCCTGAGTACGCCCGTACGCACGAGCGTCAATCCATTGGCCGGCGCCTTGATCGTCCGGCCATTCACTTCCACGACGTCGCCACCACGCACCCGTTCATGTTCGACCGGCGCGACGCCGACCGAGGCCTGGAACCGGAATCCGCTGCGGGCCAGTTCCAGAATCTGTCGCGCCGCCTCCGTCGCCGGCAGCAGTGCTCCGGTGACCAAGAGCTTCCCATCCCGCACCACAGCCTCGCCGTAGCCCACAATGCCATGCAGCGTGGCGTCGTGGTCGGCCAGGATGCTGACCTGGGAACCTGACTTGTTAATCGCGAACAAGTCGATGACGACCGGGCCCCAACCCGGCACGGTCATCAATCCACCGGTGTAGGCGACGATCGCGACGGTTGGCGGTTTACCCGTGGCCTGAATCGCGACGTCCGCCGAGGCCAGGACGAGTTCATCTACGCACGTACTCATGCTGCCGCCTCCTGCGGCTGCACCTTCGTCCCCTTGGGAAAGAAGCGAACGTAGGCGTATTCGTCCGGATCCTCGGGCGGTTCGATCACGGTGACCAGCCCTAACGGGTCAAAGCTGATCCCAGTGCCCAGGTCGTAACGTGCGGCAGCCACGCGATGCGCTTTGACGCACTGGCCGAATCGCAGATTGCAGACCCAGCAGAAGTGCGTCCATGATCCCCAGCGTCCATTCTGGTACAACCATTCGGCGGCGTCGTCGATGGCGTCTTTGGACCACAACAGGACCCGCGTCGACGGGACGTAGTCCACGTTGTTCTGGTCATCGACCACCATCGCATGGCCGGTCGTCGGGGCCACGATCCCTTCTTGCAGCAATTGTTCCAGCAGCGGGCCATCGCACTCGAGGCCCCGCAGACGCAGCTCACGGAATGCGCCTTCGGTGCTCTTGGGGTAGACCAGCGCCGAACTCGAGTTCTCGCTGTTGGGGAACGGGAAATCCGCCGCGGGCAAGAGCCCGATCAGGTGGTCGAAATCCTCCCGTACCCAGTAATGCCGCTTCGTTTCATTCTTGCTCGTCACTCTTGTGCTCCTTCCTAGCATTGGTCAATTCACGTTCCACGGTCCGCAGGCTCACGCCGAGCTTGGCGGCGATCTCTTCATTGGTGTAGTCCGCCATGCGGAGCCGTATGACTTTGCGCCGGCGCGGCGGCAGGGATCGGAGATAGTCATTGATCCGCGCCCGCTCGGCCGGATCTTCCTGTCTCCACTCGTGCTTTGGCGGGATGTCCCAGGCGCGCACGGCATCCTCGTCCCACAGTTCTCCCGACTTGTCGATCGATGGGGTGGTCAGTAAATCGGACGCGGGTTTGGGTTCGTGCTTCTTCTCGGATTTGTAGTCGCGGAACAGGTTCGAAATGCGGCTGACCATGCGGTTCTTGGCCAGGCCGATGTTGCCCTTGTCCTGCCAGCCGGCGAGGAACAGATCTTGCGCCGCATCTTCCAAGCGGTGCTCGTCCCACTTGAGGTGATGTCGCCACTTTAGCTTCCGCACCAGCGCCTGGGCGAAGTCGTAAAGGTCTTCCGGGCTATCGCGATTCTCAGCCATCCATCCTCCCCGAGGCCATCATCGGCCCCCTATCGGGTGCCGTCTCTGTGGTGCGCGCTTTTATGCAGCATTTTTGTGTTTTCTGGCCGGCACTGTGCCGTAAGTTCGTATTGGTGTCGCTGATGCTGACTCCAGTACCGTGGCGTAGACGTCGCTCCAG
>JBPOJB010000068.1:0-27233 GCA_052034005.1 Planctomycetota bacterium
TGGCATGACGACACACCTCCTTGCGGATTCCTGCATCTTGCGACTCGCTGAGACACTCTGCCTCGAAACGACCGAATCGCGCTTGCCATGTCATACCAGATTGCCCAGTTTCGCGCAATCGCCCTGCGCCGATGCCCGGCAGGAGCGTGAATTCCGGCCAATCGGCGGCGTTGATATCGATCTGGAAGTCGATCTGCAAAGGCGGCGCGCGGTCGAAGTCCAGGCGCTGCTGGCGAAACACCCTGAGCCAGCATCCGTGCAGAAGGATGGCCGACAGGCAGATGCCGACCAGCAGTGCAACCGTCGATTGGTCCGCCGCGCGCAGCAGCGGTCGCGGCGCGCGGGGTGCGGGCTCGGTTCGATCCATCGCAACGACTCCCCTTGGCCCGCGGTCGCGTCGATGTTACTTTGCGCTACGATCCGGCGGTCCGTCAAGGGCTGGGCGCGCTTCCGCCGCCGCCGACCCGTGCGCCGCGCCCGGCCGCACGGGCCCGCCCGCGTCGCGGACTGCGCCTTCCCAAGAGCCATGCACAAGGATCCGCCAGGTGCCCACCGAATTCCACCAGGTCGTTTGGGATGAGACGCTCGAGGACGATTGCCGGCAACTCGTGCGGCTGGCCGTGCGCGAGGATCTGGACCGGCGGATGGATGTCACGACGCTGGCCTTGATCGAGCCGGAATCGCAGGGCAGGGCGGCGATGGTCGCGCGCCGGGCCGGCGTGCTCTGCGGCGTGCGGGCCGTGGCGCTGGTGCTGGACACGATGGAGATCGAGGCCCAATGGAGGCCGCGGTTGGAAGACGGCGCGCTGGTCGCGCCGGGCGCGGTGATCGGCACGCTTGCCGGCCCGGCGCGCGATCTGCTGACCGCCGAACGACTGATTTTGAACCTGGTCGGCCGGCTCTCCGGCGTGGCCACACTCACCCGGCAGTATGTCCAGCTGGTTGCCGGCACGGCTGCCCGGATCTACGACACGCGCAAGACGACTCCCGGCTGGCGCCGGCTGGAGAAATACGCCGTACGCTGCGGGGGCGGGTGGAGCCACCGCACGGGGCTCTTCGATGCCGTGCTGATCAAGGACAACCACCTGGCCCAGGTGGCCACGGCCGAGCACGGGCGGCTCTCGCCCGCTCAGGCCGTCGATCGCGTGCGGCAGCGCTTGCGCGAGATGTTCCCCAGCCCGGCCGAGGCGGACGCCTTCCTGATCGAAGTCGAAGTCGACTCGCTCGAACAGCTGGCCCAGGTCCTGCCCACGCGGCCGGACATCGTCCTGCTGGACAACATGCCGCTCGACCAGTTGCGCCGGGCGGTGGCGCTGCGCGATGCGGCCGGCGTGTCGACCGAACTGGAAGCCTCCGGCGGCGTGAACCTCGCCACGGTCGCCCAGATCGCGGAGGCGGGCGTGTCTCGGATCAGCGTCGGAGCGCTCACCCACTCGGCCGTCGCCTTGGATGTCGCGTTGGACTGGACGGGCGGCGATCGGCCGACCGCCGGATAACCGCTACATCTTGCCCGCGTTCTCTAACGCGCAGCGTCGTGCGATACAACCGTAATTCCCGTTCCGTCGTGCACATCCGGCACAGGCGGCAAATCCGGCTAACGTCGCGTCCCGCGCACAATCGATACAAAGAGAACGTACGGCAGCCTGAGCTGTCCATGTCGGCGCACGCCGCTGATGGTCCCGCCTCGTCATCCCGCTGACCCACCTGCAATTGGGATTCCCGCTATGGTCAAGACGGCAACCTGGTCGCCACGCGTTGTCTGGCTGGTGTGCACAGCCCTGTTGGTGTGCAACGTGATCTGTTCCGGCTGCAGTCGGCACCGGCACCGCCTGGCGGCGGACAAGCAGGTATACAACCTGGTCGGCGAGAAGGCCGCCATGTGTCCGGCCTGGGACCCGGGCCCGTGGAGCGTGTACGGGGATCCGCGGAGCCGTTATTTCGACACGTGCGATCCGGACAAGCCGCCGATGCCGCCGGACGATCCGTGCGCACATACGTTCATGCACGAAGTAGACCGCATGAAGGGCTGGAAGCACTGGCACGACAACGGGACCCGCTCACAACTGGACAACCCCAAGTGGCGTGAGTGCCTGGTCGAATATGCGCGGTTCAACGAGCATGACGAGGTGATCCTGGACCTGGACTCCGCGTTGCAGTTGGCGTTGATCCATTCACCCACCTACTGGACGCAGCTCGAGACGATCTACCTGTCGGCGTTGGACGTGAGTGCGGAGCGGTTCAGTTACGAGGTACAGTTCTTCGGCGGCAACGGCACGCGCTTCTCACACCTGGGTCGACTGATCGGGTCCGGACTCCCGTCCAACCGCGGGCCCGGGCTGGGCGGCGCGGACAACATGGGTCCGGGCGAGCGGAACACGTTGACCACCTCGACCGACGCGTGGTTGCAGAAGGAGTTCGCCACGGCGGGCGAGTTGGTGGTGGGCGTCGCCAACTCAGCGGTCTGGACTTTTGCCGGCCCGGACACGCACGCGACCGGCTCGCTGGTGAACATGAACCTGGTCCAGCCCTTGCTGCGCGGCGCCGGGCGGGATGTCGCGCTCGAGACGCTCACGATTGTCGAGCGCAACTTGCTGGCCAACTTGCGCGCGTTCCAGCGCTACCGGCAGGGCTTCTACACGCAGGTGGCGGTGGGAGAAGGGGGCGTGACCGGCCCGTCGCGCCGCGGTGGGTTCCTGGGCGGCACCGGCTTGACCGGATTCACCGGCACCGGCTCGGGCGGCCTGGGCGGCGTGGGCTCGTCCGTCAATTACGGACGCGCGTTCGGCGCCGGCGGCGCGGCGGCGGGCGGCGGCGCGGGGACCGGCTTCGCCGGCGGCGGCGCCGGGACCGTGGGCGGGTTCATCGGCCTGCTGCAACAGCTGCAGCAGCTGCGCAACAGCGAGGACAGCCTGGCGCTGCAAGTCAACCAGCTGGCGAAACTCGAATCGTATCACGCGGCCGGCCTGATCACGCTGATCCAAGTCGACAACTTGCGGCAGGCCGTCGAGACCGAACGGGCGACCCTCCTGCAGTCCCGCAACTCGTTCGAGGCGACGCTCGACAACTTCAAAGTCAACACGATGGGCCTGCCGCCCGACCTGCCCGTCGCGCTGGACGACAGCTTGATCCACCAGTTCCAGTTCCTCGATCCGCGCGCCACCACGATCGAACAGGAAGTGGCCGGCCTGCGCACCTCGGTCGGCGCGCTGCCCGCCCAGCCCTCCTCGGACCAGCTGCGGACGGCCGTCGCGAACGCCCGGGCCGTGGAGCGGCGACTCGGGGCGCATTTCGACGTGATCGATGGGGACTTCCAGACACTCGAACAACGCACGCCCACCCGCCTGCTCTCCATGCCGGCCGATGAAGTCGCCAGGTTCCGCGACGAGATGGCTCAGGAACAGGACAAGCTGGCGCAGATCAAGCAGCGGTTCGCCGCCTATTCGGCCAGCCTCGACTCGATCGCCGAGAAGACGGGACAGGATGCGCCGGACGAGTCGCTGCGGAAGGTCGTCGAGTGGATCGGCGACTTCGACCGGCTCGTCGAAGAAGCGTCGCTGGTGCAGGCCCGCGCTCGACTCGAGTCCGTTATCCTCGAACCGGTCAGGCTGGACCCGCATGAGGCGCTCAATATCGCACTGGCCAACCGGCTCGATGTCATGAACAGCCGCGCCGCGCTGGTCGACTCCTGGCGACTGATCGCCTATAACGCCGACCGACTCCAGTCGAACATGACGGTCAGCTTCGGCGCGGACATGACGACCACCGGCGCCAACCCCGCTAAGTTCCGCAGCCCGACCGGCTCGCTCCGCGCTTCGCTCCAGTTCGATCCGCCCTTCACCCGCCTACTGGAACGGAACAACTACCGCCAGTCGCTGATCGACTACAGCCAGGACCGGCGCCAGTTCATCCAGTTCGTCGACGGCATCCACCAGACGATGCGGAACCTGTCCCGGAACCTGGAACAGCTCCAGACGAACCTGGAGATCCAGCGCCGCGCGGTCGCGATCTCCATCCGGCGCGTGGACCTGACCCGCGAGAACCTGTCCCAGCCGAAACCGCCTGCGGCGCCCGGCGAAAAGCCGCAACAGTTCGGCGATACCGCGGCCTCCGATCTGCTCAACGCCCTGTCCGACCTGCGCAACACGCAGAACAACTTCATGAGCGTCTGGCTCAACCACTACGCCAACCGCATGGTCCTCGACCGAGACCTGGGCACCATGCAACTGGATGAACAAGGGCGCTGGATCGACCGGCAACAGCTGCCCCCCGCCCCCAGCGACGTCGAAGTATTCGAACTGCCGCCGCCCGTACCCACCGCAGTGATCGAAGAGATCGATCGGGCCCTGGACGCGCGCGAAACCTGACGCACAGGAGGCCTGACGCACAGGAGGCCTGACACACAGGAAGCCGGGGTTTCCGCCCGCTGAACGCGCCAAGCCGAGGCTTCCGCCGGTCGGTCAGGCGGCCCGATGACGCGTGGACCGCGCGGCTGCCAGCCGCCCGACGGCTGCGGGATCCAACGCCCAGTAGGCGCCCTCCCGGCCCTCCGCGCCCGGCCGCTCGATCAACACCACCGATTGCGCGTGCAGCATCCGCGGCAGGTAGAACCACGCACGGTCGAGCGCCGCCCCGTCCTGGTCGGCCCGGATCACCACGAGGTCCGTGTCCATGAGCGAGTTGGCCGTCTGGGCCAGCGCCGAGTACGGGTCGCCCGGCACGAGTCGCAGACGCGCACCGGTTCCGGCCAGCAGTCTGTGAGCCTGCTTGAGCGACAGGCCGGGCGCGGCGGCCGGCCGCGCTTCGAAAAGGTCGATCCCCGTGAACTGGACCCGCGCGCGCGTCGTGTACTGGCGCGCGAGCTGGATCATGCCGCGCGCCAGCCGGCCAGAGCCAAGCCCGATCCCAACCAGGTGCCCCGCGCGTGTCCGGCGGATGGCCCGGTAAACGAGGCGATCCGCAACTGGTTTTGCAAGATAGGCAAAATGCAGGTACTTGATCAGGCGTGCCGCACTCAACGACGCATTCCTTTGCAGTCGAAAGTGTGAGGGTTGGGGCGCGTAGTCCAGAAGTAATTTCGGATTTGCACGCGGTCGGGGAGCAGGAAAAGTGGTGCAGGGCATTCGGCAGGGGGGGCGAGGCCGCGGAGCGGGCGTGATTGAGGGCCGGGCGAGCGGGATCGCCGGGTGCGCGTGGGTCGCATCACGGCGGCGCGAGGCGGCTGACGCGGGCGGCGTGTCTACTCGTGTCGCAGCGCCTCGATCGGGTCCATCATGGCGGCTCGGCGTGCCGGGTAGAGTCCGAACCCGAGTCCGACTCCGATCGAGATCAGCAGCGAGGCGACGATGGACCAGAAGGCGATGCGCGGTTCGAGCGACAGGATGTTGGGCGGCAGGCTGGACATGACATCGGGGAACACGCGCAGGGCGAACTGGCGGAAGCCGGCGACTGCGGGTTTGACGAGGAACCCGCTGCCGACGCCCAGCGCGCCGCCGACGCCGGTCAGCACGACGGCTTCGACGAGGAACTGGTAGATGATGGCGCGGCGTGTGGCGCCCAGCGCGCGGCGGATGCCGATCTCGCGGGTCCGTTCGGTGACGGTGGCGAGCATGATGTTCATGATGCCAATGCCGCCGACCAGCAGCGAGATGCCGGCGATGAGCACGAGCAGGACGTTGAACATCATCCGCAGCATTTCGGCCTGTTTGAGCAGCTCCTTGGGTACGACCACCTTCACATCTTCGTTCGGGTGGTATTTCTCCATCAGCGTCCGGATGATCTCGGCGGTCTGGTCGACTTTGGTCAAGTCGTCGACCGACACGGTGATCTGGCTCAGCTCGACGATCTCTCCTTCGCGGCTCCCGGAGCGGCTGGTGAGCACCATGTCGCCGATCCGGGCGCGCAGCGTCTCGAGCGGGATGTACACGTCCATGTTGTAATCCTGCGAATCGAGGCTGCCGCCGATGGCGGCGGTCGGATCGCGCCGCTCCGTCTCGCCTACCACCACGTAGAAGTCCTTGTCGATCTGGATGGACAAGCCCACCGGGTTGGTGAACCCGAACAGCCGCTCCGCCGCTTGTTCCGCGACGACGCACACGTTGTCCGCCGTCTGGCGGTCGCGGTCCTCGATGAAGCGGCCGCGGTACATGCTCAGGTGGTTCAGGTCGAAGTATTCGGGCGTGCACCCGACCAGCCGCACCTCGGTGGAGTTCTGGGCGAAACGCACTTCGCGTCGGATCTCACGCATCGGCACGGCCTGCTGGATCACCGGGATGTTCGTGATGACGCGTTTATAGTCGTCGCGCAGCACGCCGTAGGGCACGAACATGGCGTTGCCCAGCTTGGACGACGTCTGGGACGGCTTGACGCTGCGGACGATGATGTTGTTGGCGCCCAGGTCCTTGATCTGCTGCTGGGCCTGGTAGCTCACCCCCTCGCCCATCGCGACCAGCGCAATGACCGCCGTGATGCCGATCCAGATGCCCAGCACGGCCAGGCCCGAGCGGAGCTTGTGCAGCAGCAGGCTGTGGACGCCCAACCGGAATGTCAACAAGATGCGTCGTAACAAGTTGCGTTCCCCACGTCCGTCGACTCGTGAGCGTATCGCCGCCGCCGCGCGGCCCGGGCTTCTCTGCGGAGGCTACTGGGCCGGGCGCGGCGCAGGTCCGCTGCCGCCGCCTGCCGGCCCGCCGGGCGCCTCAGGGCCGCCGCCCGACGGCATCTGCTTGCGCAATTCCGAGAGTTCCGCGCTGTCCACTACCCCGTCGCCATTAGTGTCCATCTGATCGAAAAACGCCTGCGCCTCCGGCGGCAACTCATCCTTGGTCAACTTGCCGTCCTTGTTCTTGTCGAACTGCATCGGGTTGAGCGAGCGCCGCTTGCCGCCCACCTCGCCGCCCGGGCCGGCGCCCTGCGGGGCGTCACCGACGTGGTTCCCGTTCAGGCCGTTGGCATGTTTCAGGATCTCGGGCGACGCCTTGCGCTCCCGGCCGAATTTCTCATTGACGTCCACGTTCTCCGTCGCTTCCTTCACCGCGCGGGCTTCCGCCACGACCGCGCGCGGATTGAGTATCACCTCGTCGCCCTCCACCAGGCCGTCCTTCACCTCCACGAACTGGTCGTTCGTGGCGCCCAGGACCAGCGGGCGGCGCTCCTGGCCGGTCCGCGTCTTGACCCACGCGTAGTACGCGCCCCGCTGCTCGACAACCGCCGCCACCGGAATCGCCAGCACGTTCCTCAGGTGCTGGATCAGGATCTCGCACTCGGCCGTCATGCCGGGTCGCAGACCCTTGGGAGTCCCGTCGATGGAGATGATCGTCGCGTACTCCTTGATGTTGCCGGTCCACCAACCGGACGGCTCCGGCTGGTTGGCGATGTTGCTCAACACCCCCTGAACCTCGAGGTCCTGGACACGCACCCGGGCGCGCAGCGTGTGCCCCGTGTCGATCGCCTCGCGCCAGGCCTGGCTGAGCATCTCCACCTTCGACTCGTGCACCGCCACCTTGACCTGCATCTGGGACAGGTCGGGCAGACGCAGGATCGTCTGCCGCTCACGCACCGCCGCGCCCTCCTCGATCTGGCTCTGCTGCGAACCGCCGAACCGCATCCCCGGGTCGTTGGCGAACACCGCCATCCCGTCGGCCGGCGCGGTGATCACGCACTTGGCCAGCTGAGTCTCCAGACGCTTGAGCCGCGACTCCTCCAGGTCAAACGACGCGCTCTCCGACCGCATCTTCGCCTCGGCCGAGTCCCGCTTGCTCTCCAGCTCCTGCACCATCTTCTGCTTCGTGAACTTCACCAGCACATCCTTGGCCGTCTGGGCGGAATCCAGCTCCAGCTGGGCGCGCTGCACCTGGAACTTCTGGCTCTCTAAGTCCAAGGCGCTGATGTAACCCTTCCGGAACATCCGCTCCGAATGGTCTAACGCGTTCTGCGCGGAGCGCAGGTTCTCCTCCGCAATCGTGATCTGCGCGTCCTGGTCCTGCACCGCCTTGACAAACGTCCCCTGCAGGTACTCCTCCACCGCCAGCTTCGCCGCCGCATGATCCTTCTCCGCCTGGATCTTCGCCGCCCGCGCCTTCTCCGTCGCGATCCGCTGCTGGTTGATCGACTCCTCCAACGCCGCCGAATCCAACTCGATGATCTTCTCCCCCTTCTTCACCTCCGTCCCGTCCTCGACAATCCATAAGATCGACGTGCCACCCGCCACCTCGCACTTGATGTCGATGTTGACCGCGCTCTCCAGGTTCCCGTCCTCCGTGACCGTCACCAGCAGGTCGCCTCGCTGCACCTTGGTCGTCAACACGTTGCTCGCCAACGCCTCGCCACGACTGCTCATCAAATGCGCCGCACCCCACGCCGCGCCGCCCAACACCAGCAGCAACACGGCGCCGACGACTACGCGGGTGGCCCATGACCCCTCGCGTGGCGGGATCCGCGGCCCGCTCACGGAGTTCTGAAGCGTGGAGCCGGTTTCGGGGGAGCCTGTCGCAGGTTGCTGTGCACCTATAGCCATTGCCAATCGACCCTGGAAAGAAGCCGCTTCGCCCTGAAAGCCGGGTGATGATCCAGTAGCGAAGAGTAGGGGGCCGCCTGTGTGCGCGCAGGCGGTCTGCTTGTCATATTAACACCGGCCGGCCGGGAAGGCTCCCCTGGGGAACCAAGTTTTTGTCGGCCATCCGCCCGGGCGTTATGCGTGGTAGCTCCGGTACCAGTCGACGAACCGCTGGATGCCGACCTCGATGGGCGTGGAGGGTTGGAATCCGACGTCGCGTACCAGGTCATCGACATCGGCGTAGGTGGCGGGCACGTCGCCCGGCTGCATGGGCAGCAGGTTCTTGCGGGCTTGTTTCCCGAGCGCCTTCTCGAGCGTCGCGATGAAGTGCTGCAGCTCCACCGGCTGGTGGTTTCCGATGTTGTAGATCCTGTAGGGGGCGCGGCTGGTGCCCGGGTCCGGCTGCATGCCGGACCACTGCGGGTTCGGTTCCGGGATGCGATCGGTCACGCGTATGACGCCCTGGACGATGTCGTCGATATAGGTGAAATCGCGTTGCATCCGGCCTTCGTTGAACAGGTCGATCGGCCGGTCTTCGAGGATGGCCTGGGTGAACAGGTAGAGGGCCATATCGGGCCGGCCCCACGGCCCGTACACGGTGAAGAACCGCAGGCCGGTGGTCGGCAGGTGATAGAGGTGGCTGTACGTATGCGCCATCAGTTCATTGGCTTTCTTCGTGGCCGCATACAGGCTCAGCGGGTGATCGACGTTGTGGTGCACGGAGAACGGCATCAGCGTATTGGCGCCGTACACGGAGCTGGACGACGCGTAGACCAGGTGTTTCACGCGCTTATGGCGGCAGCCTTCCAGGATGTTGATGAACCCCACAAGGTTGCTGTCGACATAGGCGTGCGGGTTGGTGAGCGAGTAGCGGACGCCCGCCTGGGCCGCCATGTGCACCACCAGCTCGAACTCGTAGTCGCCAAACACCTGTTCCATCCGGGCCCGGTCGGCCAGGTCCGCCCGCAGGAACGTGAAGCCGGGCCGTCCTTCCAGCTGGGCCAGCCGATCCTTCTTCAGCTGCACGTCGTAGTAACTGTTCAGGTTGTCCAGGCCCAGCACGGTGTCGCCGCGGTCCAGGAATCTCCCGCACAAGTGGAACCCGATGAAGCCAGCCGATCCGGTAACCAGAATGTTCGCCATAACCGCTCCCCGTGAGACCCTAGGCACCATGCTATATTAGTACGAATTCTCCGCCCGGGAGAACCCCAATCCAACTCGCAGGAACCGAGGACCCGCATGTCGACCAATGAACAACCGACACATCCGCTCCTGGCAGCGATGGAAAACAAGACGGCCGTGATCGGCATCCTGGGGCTCGGATATGTGGGCCTCCCACTCGTCCAGGCGTTTATTAACGCCGGGTTTCGCACGATGGGATTCGATGTCGACTCGCGCAAGGTGGATGCGTTGTTGGAGGGCCGGAGCTATATCGGGCACATCCGGGGCGAGTGGATTGCGGACTGCATCCAGGACGGCAAGTTCGTTCCCACATCCGACATGTCGCGGCTGGCCGAGGCGGACAGCATCCTGATCTGCGTGCCGACGCCGTTGAGCGAGAGCCGCGACCCCGACCTGACCTACGTGGAGGCGACGACCCGGGAGGTCGCCAAGACGCTGCGCCCTGGCCAGCTGGTGGTTCTCGAGAGCACCACCTATCCGGGGACCACGCGCGGCGTCATGCTCCCGATCCTCGCCGCCGGCGGCTTGACGGTCGGCCGGGACTTTTTCCTCGCCTACAGCCCGGAGCGGGAGGACCCGGGGAACATCAACTTCTCGGCCAGCGGCATTCCGAAAGTAGTCGGCGGGATCGATCCGCTGAGCGCCGAGATCGCCAACGCCATGTACGCCCAGGCGGTGGTGCGCACGATCCCCGTCTCCTCGGTCGAGGTCGCCGAGGCCTGCAAGATCCTCGAGAACACCTACCGGTCCGTCAACATCGCCATGGTCAACGAGCTCAAGGTGCTGTTCGATCGCATCGGGATCGACATCTGGGAGGTGATCGACGCGGCCAAGTCCAAGCCGTTCGGGTTCCAGGCGTTCTATCCGGGGCCCGGCCTGGGCGGACACTGCATCCCGATCGACCCGTTCTACCTGAGCTGGCTGGCCCGCAAGCATGAGATGTCCACCCGGTTCATCGAGCTGGCGGGCGAAATCAACACCTCGATGCCCAAGTACGTGATCGGCCGCACCATGGAGGCGCTCAACAGCGTGGGCAAGCCGACGCGCGGCAGCCGAGTCGGGATGCTCGGCGTGGCCTACAAGAAAGACGTGGACGATCCGCGCGAGAGCCCGTCGTTCCGGCTGATGGAGCTGCTCCATGCCCAGGGTGCGATCGTGAGCTACAACGATCCGCACATCCCGACCCTGCCCGCCATGCGCAACTTCCGCGTGCCACGCCTGGCCAGCGAGGCGCTGACGGCCGAGTACCTGGCGGGCCTCGATTGCGCACTGATCGCCACCGACCACTCGGCCTACGACTACGACTTCATCGTCCGCTACGCGCCGCTGGTGGTCGACACGCGCAACGCCACCAAGGATGTGCGGCACTCGCGCCACAAGATCTGGAAAGCCTGAGCCGCCGGGGTACATCGGTCGCCGCCCGTCCGCTATACTCGGTGGGCGACGCCCCGGCCAGCGGGCGCACGCACGCACATATGCATGCACGCCGCCCGGCGCGAACGCCGGACCATGCGGACGCGCACCGGCCGGGCGAGGACTCGAAAACCAACTCCCGAACGGGCAGGACGATGTCGGCAGCCGCATCCTCATCACCGCGCACACTGTTCCAGAAGATCTGGGATGACCATGTGGTCCACCAAGAGCCGGGGATGCCGGCGATCGTCTACATCGATCTGCACCTGGTGCACGAGGTCACCAGCCCGCAGGCCTTCGAAGGGCTGCGGCTGGCCGGCCGACGCGTGCGGCGGCCCGAACGGACCGTGGCGACTCCCGATCACAACATCCCCACCACGGATCGCGACCGGCCCATCGCCGACCCGATCTCGCGCCAGCAGGTCGACACGCTCCGCACCAACTGCCGCGAGTTCGGCATCCGCCTGTATGACCTGAACGACCCCCAGCAGGGCATCGTGCATGTGATCGGCCCCGAGCTGGGCTACACGCAGCCGGGGATGACGATCGTCTGCGGCGACAGCCACACGGCGACCCACGGCGCCTTCGGGGCGCTGGCGTTCGGGATCGGCACGAGCGAAGTGGAACATGTGCTCGCCACGCAGACGCTGCTGCAGTCGCAACCCAAGACCATGGAGCTGCGTGTCCACGGCCGACTGCCGCGCGGCGTGACCGCCAAGGACCTGGTCCTGTACCTGATCGGCCAGCTCACCACGCACGGCGGCACCGGCTACGTGCTGGAATACACGGGCAGCGCGATCCGCGCGCTGAGCATGGACGAGCGGATGACGGTCTGCAACATGTCGATCGAAGCCGGCGCGCGGGCCGGCATGATCGCACCCGACGCGACGACCTACGAGTACCTGCGCGCCTGCCAGTTCGCGCCGGCGGATTTCGAGTCGGCGGTCGCACGCTGGCAGACGCTCCCCTCGGACCCGGGCGCCCGCTACGACGCGGTCCGCGAGTTCCAGGCGGCGGACGTGGCGCCGCAACTGACCTGGGGCACGCACCCCGGCCAGGTGATGGCGGTGACCGACGCGGTACCCGACCCGGCCCGCTTCGCGGACGAGACGGAACGGAAATCGGCCGCCCAGGCGCTCGACTACATGGGCCTCGCGCCGGGCATGACGCCCGCGGAGATCGCCATCGATCGGGTGTTTATCGGGTCCTGCACCAACGGGCGGCTGGAAGACCTCCGCGCAGCGGCCGACGTCCTGCGCGGGTATCAGGTCCATCCGCGCGTCAGCGCGATGGTCGTGCCCGGCAGCGCCAGCGTGAAGCGGCAGGCGGAAGAGGAGGGGCTCGACCGGGTGTTCCTGGCGGCGGGCTTCGAGTGGCGTGAAGCAGGCTGCAGCATGTGCCTGGCGATGAACCCGGACCGGTTGGAGCCGGGCCAGCGCTGTGCCGCCACGAGCAACCGCAACTTCGAGGGCCGGCAGGGCAAGGGCGGCCGCACCCACCTCGTGTCGCCCGCCATGGCCGCCGCCGCCGCCGTCGTCGGACACTTCGTCGACGTGCGGGATTGGAAATGCAAGTAGGCGACACCGGCGCTGGACTGGTGACCTGGGATGTCAGGAGTACGGGGTCTCTCATGATGCAGCCTTTTCGCACGCACCGCGGCCTGGTCGTCACGCTCGACCGAGCGAACGTGGACACGGACCAGATCATTCCGAAACAGTTCCTCAAGCGGGTCGAGCGGACGGGGTTCGGCCAGTTCCTGTTCTTCGACTGGCGGTTCCTCGAGGACGGCCGGGAGAACCCGGATTTCGAGCTGAATCGGCCGGCGGCGCGCGGCGCGTCGATCCTGGTGGCGCGGCGCAACTTCGGGTCGGGCTCCAGCCGCGAGCACGCGGTCTGGGCGCTGGCCGACTACGGGCTGCGCGCGGTGATCGCGCCGAGTTTCGCCGACATCTTCTACAACAACTGCTTCCAGAACGGCCTGCTGCCCGTGCGGTTGGACGAAGAGACCGTCGATCGGCTCTTCCAGGCCGCCGCCGCGACGCCCGGCTACCAGCTGATTGTCGACCTCACTCAGAACCGCGTCAGCGACGGTGCCGGGATCGACGTCTTGTTTGCGATCGACCCGTTCCGCCGTCACGCGCTGCTCGAAGGGCTCGACGATATCGGCCTCACACTCCAACATGAAGACCAGATCGCCGCGTTCGAACGAGCGCGGTCGTCCGGCCCGAGGCCCTGACAGCAGGTCAGGTCAGGTCACGTCTCGCCTCTCGCCGCTCTTCCTCCACCCGCTTGGATACAGCGGCAGAAGATGGCCCATTCGGGCGTGATGGTCGGCGCGAGTTCTTCTGCCAGGCGGTCGAGTTTCCGGAGCGTGCGGGTCAGCGCGAAGCGCGGCTCGACGTGCAAGCGGCAATCGGCGCCCCAGCAGCGGCGGACGTCGGCGGGCATCGCGTCCCAGGCGTCGATCGCCCGGGCGAGCGCCGCCGGATCCGTGGGCGGGAGGAGGGGGATGAGGTCCGCACGCCGTCCCCGGATCTCGCGGTGCGGGGCGATGTCCGACAGGACGACCGGGCAGAAGCAGCCCATGGCCTCCAGGACGGACTGTGGCAACCCCTCCTGGAGCGCCATGGACACGAACCCGTCGGCGTCCCAGAGGCGCCGGAGTGTCTGGGCGTGCGGGATCGTGCCGAGGAAGTCGACCCGATGCGCCAGTTGGAGGTCGGCGGCCAATGCCTGGAGCGGCTGGCGGAGCGGCCCGTCGCCGATGACCGTCAGACGTGCGGAACGCGACCGGGCCTGGGCCAATCCCCGGAGGATGGTCGCGTGGTTCTTGGTAGCGGTGAGTCGACCAACCGTCACCAGGCTCAACGGCGGCGGCTCGGTCCACTCGGTCGCCGGGCGGATCGGCCACACGCGATCGATCAGGTCCAGATCCACGCCGTGCCGGATCGTCCGGAGTCGCCGGCCGGCGCACCGGCGAACCCGCTTGGGCATGCTGCGCCGAACGGCGTGGCCGCCGCAGACGATGCGCGCACAGCACAGGCACAGGAGCGTCAGGAGCCACCGATCGGTCCGGGAATAGGACGCGTAACTGCCATGCACGTGCAAGACGGTGCGCGACAGCAGCCGCCGGCGCGAGACGAGTGCGAGCACCAGCAGCACGGCGCCGAGGCGCGGCGCGTGGATGTGCACCAGATCGAATGACCGCGCACGCAGCAGCGCCCGGAGCTGCTTGCCAAACGACACCATGCTGCCCGTCCCGCAGACGGACTGTACCTGTCGGTCGCCCGCCGCCTGGCCGGGCCAGAAGGTGCATACGGTCACCCGGTGGCGGCGTCGCCAGAGCGCCGTGTAGTGCGTGTAGGGGATACTGCCCGGCCCGGCGCGCATCATGAGTTGCAGGATCTTCATGGGTCGCTTCCCTGGCGCCAGTTGCGGAAGTGCTTGAGGAACTGCTTCTTGAAATCGGGCATCGCCCGGGCCAATCGGTCGTGCAGGCCGGCCGGCGCCCGCTGTGCGCGCAGGTCCGCCAGGTATTCGACCAGCACCTGGTGCGCCTCCGGCGGGCCGTGCAGCAGGAAATGGACCCAGGCCCAGGCAGCCTGGTAATCCGCGTGGCTCATGCGGGCCATGTCCTGCAGCGCCTCGAGTTCAGGCAGCGAGGGCACACGCCACAGCCACGCGTTGCGCTTCACCGCGGACAGGTATGGGCTGCCGTACACGCGCTGCGCAGCACCGACCTCGTAGTACTCCGCCAGCCCCTCGTCCAGCCACAGCGGCACGGTCGGCAGATCGCTGTGCAACAGTGCGTGCACCGTCTCGTGCCGCACGTCCACGGCGTAGTCCGCGCTCTGATAGGCAAAGACCCAGCCGGGCGCGGACCCCTTGATGAACATGGCGCGCCGCGCCGGCACGCCGCGAAAATACTGGTGCATGTAACGGTCGTATGACGACCGGTCTCGAAACAGGATCAGATGGATCGGCTCCTGGGTCGACCGGATCCCCAAAGTGGCGGCCATGTCGCGTTCCAACTGCTCCAGCTCCGCCACCAGCGGAACAGACCCGGAGAGCTGATGGTCCGCGTAGAGCTGGAACCGGCCCACCTGCCGCTGGTCCGCCCACTGAGCTGCATGGGCCGTGCGGCCGGACAGGAGCGCGGCCATCCACAGAACCCACCATGCAAGTCGACTGATCATGTACTTCCGTGCCCGGCGGCCGCCGATCGATCCCTCGTCTAATGAGGGGGGCGATTGTAGCCGCTCGACCACCAGGGTCAAGAGGAACAGCCCAGGGGCCGCGTTCCAATTGACCAGCCCCACGGCCCGGTGTATCGTGTTGACTCGCTCGCCACCAGAGGCTGCGGAACCTGGACCAATTCAGGCAACACGGGGAACCCGCGCAAGCGCGAGCGTCAGAAAGGCGATTCGACGTGAAATATGCCGCCGTAGGCCCGGTCGCCATTCACCTGCCCGAGCGAGTGGAGACGAACGACCAGTTGCAGGCCGCGTTCCCGTCATGGGACATGAAGCTGATCTACGAGAAGACGGGGATCTTCGCACGGCACATTGCCGCGCCGGACGAATGTGCATCGGACCTAGGTGTCCAGGCGGCCGAGAAGCTTTTTTCGCAATACGACATCGATCGCAATTCGATCGACTTCCTCTTGTTCTGCACGCAGACGCCGGACTATCCGTTGCCGACGACGGCCTGTCTGATGCAGGAGCGGCTGAAGCTGCGCCGGTCGATTGGCGCGTTGGACTTCAATCTCGGCTGCTCGGGCTACGTGTACGGCCTGGCTTTGGCAGACGGGCTGATTCGGGCGGGTTCGGTGTCGCGGGTCTTGTTGATCACGGCGGAGACGTACACGCGGTTCATTCACCCGGAGGACCGCAGTCTGCGGACGATTTTCGGGGACGGGGCCGCGGCCACGCTGGTGGAGGCGGCCGACGGCCCGAGCCTCCTGGGGTTCCGGTACGGCACGGACGGCTCGGGGGCGGACACGTTGTTGATGACCAAGGGGGGGGCCCGCGCGCCGCACCAGGCACATCGGCCGCGCCATCGCCAGCGTTGGGAGAGCGACCTGTACATGGACGGTCCGGCGTTGATCACGTTCACGGTGGACGCCGTGCCGCAGTTGATCAGCGAGGTGTTGGAGTCGGCGAAGTGGGGGGTTGGCGACGTCGACTACTATCTGTTGCATCAGGCGACGTACAAGATGATGACCTACTTGTACGATCGGTTGAACCTTGACGCGCGGCGGATGCCGGTCGTCTTGGACGACTGTGGGAACACGGTTTCGTCGACGATCCCGATCGTGATTGACCGTCTGCGCGGGGACGGGCGGCTGTATCCGGGTGTCCGGAGCCTGCTGATTGCGTTCGGCGTCGGCTGGTCGTGGGCCGGGTGCGCGTGGGAAGAGACTTGGCGTGCCTGAGGCGTCCCTGGCGGCGTCGGCCGGTTTCCATCATCGGGGGTGTTCATCTGTGCGCGGGCTGGCGAGTAGAATCACAGGAGGCGTCAAACCCTGGGTGGCAAGCTGGAGTCGAGTTCATGAAGTCGTTCAAGGGCCATTTCCTCGTGGCCTCACCGCACCTCTCGGATCCGAATTTCTATCGCAGCGTCGTGTTGATGATCCAGCATGATGAGCAGGGCGCGTTCGGCGTGGTCTTGAACCGGCCGACCAACAGCACGATCGCCGACCTGTGGGAGTTGATTTCCCAGGGTCCGTGCGAGAACCGCGATCCGGTGCATGTCGGCGGTCCGGTGGCGGGTCCGCTGATCGCGCTGCACAGCGACGTCTCGCACAGCGAGGTGGAGGTCGCCCAGGGCGTGTACTTCGCTTCGGACAAGGAGTCCATCATCCAGATCGTGACCAAGCCCCAGGGCCTGTTCCGGCTGTTCATCGGCTACTCGGGGTGGGCGGCTCGCCAACTGGATATGGAGCTGGAGGCGGGCGGCTGGCTGACCGAGCCGGCGACCTGTGCGGAGGTGTTTTCCGATCATACGGACTTGTGGAATCGCGTGTCGCGCCGCATCGGCCGGGAGATCCTGTCCAACACTATCAAACACGCGCGCGTCCCGGACGACCCGTCCCTGAACTAGCTCCTTCGGAACACCCCTTTGAACCGCACGATCGCCATCGGTGACATCCACGGCTGCTCCCAGGCGCTCTCTGGGCTGATCGACGCGCTGGCGCCGACCCGCGCCGACACGCTCGTCCTGTTGGGCGATTACGTGGACCGCGGGCCTGACAGCCGGGGCGTCCTCCAACAGCTCTTGACGCTCCAGCCGCGCTGCCGGCTCGTCCCGCTGCTGGGCAACCACGAAATCATGATGCTCGACGCTCAGGCCGACGAGATGCCCACACTCCTCTGGGAACGCTATGGCGGGTATGAGACCCTGCTGAGCTACGGCGGCCAACTGGCCTGCGTCGACGCATCCCACTGGGACTTCCTGCGCCGGTGCCGACGGTACTTCGAGACCGACACGCACCTGTTCATGCATGCCAACTACGTCGCCGATCGAGAGCTGGACGACCAGCCTGACCAGGTCCTGTTCTGGACCCATATCTCGTCCGTCCTGCCGCCACCGCACCGGTCCGGCAAGATCGCGATCGTGGGGCATACGCCCCAGTTCGAAGGCAAGATCTTCGATGTCGGACACCTGGTCTGCATCGACACCTGCTGCTTCGCCGGCGGCTGGCTCACTGCGCTGGATGTCGAGTCCGGACAGGTCTGGCAGGCGAATCGCGCCGGGGAGACCCGGACATGGCACCGTCCGGCGACCGGCATCCGGCCGGCCCGGTGAGCCTCCGCCTTGCCCGGCCGCGCATGGCGGCACTATTCCTGCTCCACGCGCAGCACTTGATCGGCCTTCACATCGGTAAGCGTCTGCAGGCTGCCGTCGGGCCAGCGGACCGTGAGCTTGGCGACGGAGTCGGCCTCGCCGAGTCCGAAGTGGAGGCGCTGGTCATGCACCGACATGTAGCTGCCGCTCGAGGACCGCTGCGCGAGCAACGACTTCGTGGCGCCGGAGGGCAGCACGATATCGCACGTGACGACCGCACCGATCGCGTCGCGGTTGACGCGGCCCGAGCGGCCCACCAGGTCGACCATCAGCCAGTGGCGGCCGGCACGCGGCGTGTCGTTGCGCAGGAGCGTTGGGCAATCGTTGAGGTTCATGACCAGCAGATCCAAGTCCCCGTCGTTGTCCATGTCCGCGGCCGCCACGCCGCGGCTGACGCGCGGCGGCAATTGAGCGATCCCCGCCTGCCGCGATACCTCCGTGAACAGGCATTCTCCATTGTTCGCAAACAGCAGGCAGGGACACCCCACGAGCTGCCGCGCGTCGCCGTTGGACAGGAAGATGTCCAGGTCGGTGTCGAGGTCCAGGTCCGCCACCACCGCACCCCAGCTCACGTACCGGCCGCTGGGGATCGCGATGCCCGCCTGCCGCGCGCGATCTTCAAAGAACCCGTCGCCTTGATTCATGTACAGACACTTCAACGTGTAGTCCGGCACGAACAGGTCGAAGTTGCCGTCGCCGTCCACGTCGGCCACTTCCGCGCCCATCGAGCCCCGCGCGTCGCCGTCAGGACCATAGGCCAGGTTGACCAGCAGCGCGGTCTCTTCAAACGTGCCGTCCCCCTTGTTCTCGAACAAATGGTTCTCCACCGCATCGTTGGCCACATACAAATCCAGCCGGCCGTCGTCGTTGTAGTCGAAGACCGCCACGCCCATCGTCGGCCCGGGGTACTTGTCGAGCCCGGCCTGCTCAGTCACGTCCACAAACCGGCCGCCTCCGATGTTGCGAAACAACCGGTTGACCTGCCCGCGATAGGCCGACGGGCCGGGGAACCCGTCCGCCCGGTCGAAGTCCGGCACGTAGTCCAGGTAGTTGCCCACGAACAGGTCCAGCAGGCCGTCCCCGTCCACGTCCACAAACGCCGCGCCCACGCCGAAGCTCTTGTCGTCGACGCCGACCGCCGCCGCAACCTCCTCGAATCGCCCTTGGCCCAGGTTGCGATACAGACGGTTGGGACCATAGCTCGTCACATAGATGTCGCGGCGGCCGTCGTTGTCGTAGTCGGCCACCGCCACGCCCATCCCGTAATTGCTCGGCAGGATGCCCGCCCGCTCGGTCACGTCCTCAAACGTCCCATCGCCCCGGTTGCGGTACAGCCGATCCGTGGCGAGCCGCAACTGCTCCTTGCCTGCCATCTGCGGGTCGCTCACGCCCTCCAAATGCATGCCGTTGACCAGGTAGATGTCCATCCAACCATCACCGTCGAAATCCAGCCAGGCACACCCCACGCCCGTGGCTTCCACGATGTTGGTCATCTTGTCGTCACCTATGGACTCCCGGAAATGGATGCCCGCCTCGATGGTCACGTCGGTGAACCGCATCTGGACATCGTCGCCCCGCACGGGCACAGGGTCGATCGACACGCCGGACACGCCCAGGACCACGGCCACGGCCGCGGAAACGAACGCTCCGAAAGCCCGCACAGGGCACCCGTGATCCGGCCGATGGGCCAACCGCGTCATCAAGGCCACGCCTCCCACATCTGAACAGCACGGGCCGCCTTCCACTCAGCCCATCCCGAAAACCACATCGCCATATGACTTCTCCCTACGCGGTGGGCGGCACAAAGTTCACAGGCGCAAGCCACACCGCAAAGCGCGGCCCACGACTCGAGCCCCATCATCCAGCCGTGGCACCGCACGCGAAAGACGTGTATGCTGACGGACGGCCCGCGATTGTAGCTCGCCAAGCGACCCTGCGATCCCCCTGAAGGGCTATCCACCTAACAGCTACGGGCAAACGGGGTTACGCGCGGTCCGGGACGTCACGGGACAGGCCGTGATGAGATCGGTGTCGGGTGTCGGGTCGACGGGGGGCGCTGCCGGTCGGGCGAGGTGCAAAATCCGGCTGCCGGTCAAACCTTTGGCGCTCGGGTCGCGTATGACTAACCAGATCGTAAGTCCAACTGTCGCCCGGCATTGTGCCGCACTAAAAGACCGCCCAGACGGATCAGCTTAACCGACTTAAGCGCGACAGGTCGACGCGGCGGCGCGTCGAAACCATACTAGAAGCTACCAGGGTACTTGCTCGCGGTTGCGGGCACGATCAGCGGAGTGGAGTCGGATTCATGAAGAGTTATGTCGCGCGGTCCAGAGGGGCACACGATGTGGAGGGCGGGATGGCGTCGTTGTTGACACCGAGGCGGGAGTGCCAGTACTGTTCGGAGAGCGATGGGGTGTGCAACGGCGAAGTGATGGTGGTCACGACGCCTCTGTCGGTCGAGGTTTTTGTCCGTTGTGCGCCGTTGAGCGAAGGGGTTGGGCCGCGTGAGCAGGCGGCGAAGTTCTACGGCTGTCTGCCGCGGCTGTTGCACCGCGCCGGCGCGAAGATGAGCGACGTGGTGTGGGAGCGGGTGTTCTTCCGGGACATCGCGCAGGACTTCGACACATTCCAGGCGATCCGCCGCGAGGCGTACGCGGAGGCCGGCGTGACGGGCGAGGAGTTGCCGGCCGCCAGCTACATCAACCAGCCGCCCTGCCGCAGCGAGCAGGCGTTCGAGATACAGGTGCAGGCGATCTATCCCAACGGCGATAGCCGCGTCGTGGTCGAGTCGTACCCGGAGGTGGCGCCGCACACGACCAAGAAGGTGGTGCACATCGGCGACCGCCGGCACCTGTACCTGACGAACATCAACGGCGCGCTGCCGGACGGAACGATGCCCGACGATTTCCGCGTGCAGTCGGACGCGATGTTCGCGCGGGCGGTCCCGGTCCTGGCCGAGCACGGCACGGCGTTCCCACACGTCCTGCGCACCTGGTGCTATCTGGACGACATCGATTGCCACTACGACGAGTTCAATCGCTCGCGCAACGCCTTCTTCGCTCAGGAGAACGTGAAGCGGTTGCCGGCCAGCACGGGGATCCGCGCGGGGCTGTATCCGCCGAGTGCCCGGTGCAGCTTCGATCTCTATACGCTGCTGGACCATGACGGGGTGGAGATTGAAGTGATGCACACGCCGACGTTGAACGAGGCCGATGAATACGGCTCGTCCTTCTCGCGCGGCATGAAGGTCGTCCTGCCCGAGAAGACGGTGTTGTACATTTCAGGCACGGCCAGCGTCGACGAGCAGGGGGCGACGGTGCATGTGGGCGACATCCGCAAGCAGGTCGAGCGCATGCTGCTGAACGTGCAGGAGCTGCTGCGGGTCCAGGACAGCACCTTCGCGGACATCGTGCAGACGATCACCTACCTCAAGCGGCGGAGCTACCTGTCGACGTTCCTCGATGTGTGGCAGGAGTGGGGTCTGGCGAACCTGCCCAACTCGTTCGTCGAGGCGGGCGTCTGCCGGCCCGATCTGCTGTGCGAGCTGGAGGCGGTGGCAATCATCCCGCGGAACGGGAGTTAGGCGGAGACACGGCCCAGGAGCCGGTTACTGGGAATCGTCGAGGTGAGTCGATGCGCGCAACAATCACGGCCATGGCCTTCGGGGCGTGCCTGCTGATGCTGACGGTCGCGACGGACGCGCGCGGGCAGGAATCGAGCGGGCAGCAGCTGGGCGAATCCTTGTCGGTCCAATCCCCGTCGGGGGTCGGGTCCCAGCGCCTGGAGACGGTGGGGACGCTGCAGGGCACCGAGCGGTATCTGCGCAGGAACAAGCGGCCCACGGATTTCGTCGGTTCGGACGGGCGGGAGGCTCGGCGGTTCGTCGGCGCGCTGCAGGCTCATGCCCGCGGCACGGCCCCGTCCAGCCTGCAGGGGCTCACGCGACGCATCGACCGGTCGGAGACGATGAACCAGCCGGTCGCACCCGCACCGCGCGGCAGGATGTATTACCCGCGTCTGGAACTCAGTTTGGAGGCCCCACTGGTCGGAGCGACAGATCATCCAGTGCGCCGGGCCCTCGATACGCTGGCGCGTTCACCCCATGTGAACGGGGCCAGCCGGATCGCGGTGTCGATGGTAGGGCGGACAGCGATCCTGCAAGGCGAGGTCCCCTCCGCAAAGGACCTGGAGGTTGCGGAACTGGTGCTATTGTTCGAGCCGGGTATCTCGGAGATTCAGAACGAGCTGACGGTGAATCCTGATCTGTCTGAGTCAGCTGATTCGCTGTCGGCTCGACGCCCGGCTCGCACGCCGGCCGAGGCGTGGACCACGGTGAATCCTCGCCAGTGGTAGTGGCCGGCTCGGGCCCGATCCGGGCGGCGCCGGAAGTGCCGTCCGCGCCGGACGGGTCGGCGGCGTCCGGCTGCAGCCGACGGAGGAAGCTGGGTGGCAGGTCGATCGACTCGGTCTGCAGATTCCTCGCCGCGCCCCGGCGCGACTCCGGCACGACCAGTCGCGACGGGGCATCCACCGCGCCCGGCTCCTGATGGTCGACCAACTCGATGGCGTAGGACGGCTCGCGGCTGCCCGCCTGGACGCGCACCGCATCCGCGCTGCTGGAGCCCGGCAGCAGTTTATTGACCGGTTCGGAAACCACGATGCCCCCTTCGCGGCCCTCGAAGCGCGCCACCAGGCTGATGTTGCGCGTCTCGCCCAGCACGCTGTCCCAGGGCAACCAGACGCTGTACGAGGGCCCCATGTCCGAGTTGCTGAAATGGGTCTTCCACTGGTCGGCCGAGAAGACGAATTTCTTCTCGGGCCGCTGGTTGGCCGGATCGTGGCAGTCGGCGTCGAAGGCGTAGACGGTCAGCGAGCCGTCCACTTTGATGGGCTTTGTCTTGTTCCCGGTGTAGAAGAACACGCGTCCGCCGAACCCGCGCACGGCCGGCTTGCTCGGCTGGTGGAGCACCGTGTCCGACCAGAAGGTCACGATGCGGTCGGGCGTCTCGAAGGTCTCTTCGGCGTCCTGCCAGGGCAAGCGCGCTACCTGCAGGCTCAGCGGTGTGCAGCCGATCGCGGCCACCACGAGGCCGCCGGCCAGCGCGGCGACGAGCCAGCACAGCTCACAGCGAAGTCGAATCATCGTCGTGGAGGGTTCCATACACTGGACGCCGGGTTGAGTTCCGGCCGGGCGGCCCTGGAGGGCGGCACCGGCCCCGGAGAAGGCAACGGGCTCGGAGGCAGACTCGCGCCGCCCGCCCCCGGCGCGCTGTTCGGATACGGCCCCGGCGCCGGCTGAGGCGGCGTGACGGGCGGCATGCCGCGCGGCGTGGCGTCGGGATAGATGATCTCCGTGTCCGGGTCGTCCATCGGGTACGTGACGGCAGTGTTCAGACTCAGGCCGGGGTCGCCGTAGAGTTCGTAGACATCGGCCGCGCACCAGTTCATCCGGGCGAACTCCGCCTGCTTGATCCGTTCGCCTTCTTCCCGCGTCCGGATCACGTGGGGCGTCAGGATGATCAGCATTTCCGCGCGTTTCTTGTTCGTGGAATCATAGCGGAACAACTGGCCCAGCAGGGGCACTTCGGACAGGAACGGCACGCGGCGCTGGAACGACTCCATCTCGGTCGAGATCATGCCGCCCAGCACGACCGTCTCGCCGTCGGCCACGCTGACGGTCGCCTGCGCGGTGACCGTGTCGACGCGTGGTGAGCGGATGATGGTGCCGTCCATGGAGACGGCCACCGGAATGCCTTCCGCTTCCGGGCCGACTTTCGACTTCTCCGCGTCGATCTCCATCACCACGT
Organism: Planctomycetota bacterium; assembly: GCA_052034005.1. Classification (GTDB taxonomy): domain Bacteria; phylum Planctomycetota; class Planctomycetia; order Pirellulales; family Pirellulaceae; genus JAAYDI01. Next base: position 23,800 of record JBPOJB010000068.1, read on the forward strand.
TGCCGTCCGGGGCGATCCGCGGCGTGACGCCGAGGATCAGGCCGACGTTCTCGTTGACGATCGTATTGGCCTGACCATAGGTGCTCACCGAGGACCCGGCGATGCGCGGCACCCGCTGGCCGACCTGGATGAACGCCGGCTGGTTGTCGAGCGTGCGGACCAACGGCCGGCTCAAGATGTGCAGTTCGCGCGTCTCCTGCAGCGCTCGGATCAGGACCGTCACGTTCTGGCTGCTCGCCGACAACACGAGTCCGCCGAAGTCCGTTTTGTCGCTCATCCGTCCGACCGCGAAATTGGAGAGGGCCTGGCCGCCCACATGGCTGGACGTAGCGCGGGAGAGCGTGGACCCGCTGTTGCCCAGCTTCTGGCTGTTGAACTCGAAGCCCGGCGTCAGGCTGGCGGCTTGAATGATCTCCTCCGTGACCGTGACGATCCCGTTGGCGTCGGACGTCTGGGAGGTGGTGGTCGTCGTGACCAGGTCGCCCAGCAGGCTGCGATCGAAGAGCACGGAGTCCTGCAAGCCCAGTTCGACGCCCAGCTCGTCGCGGTCGCCCAGCGAGATTTCGGCGATCAGGCACTGGATCAACACCTGCGGCGGCGCTTCGTCCAGTTTCTGGATCAGCAGTGTGATCTCGTCGAAATAGCGCGGCGTGGCACTCACGATCAGGCGGTTCCCGACCGCTTCCGGCACCACGATCACCTCCCGCTCCAGGTCTTCAAACGGGTTGGATTGGCCGGGTTCCGCGGCCTGCAGCTGGCGCCGGCTGGTCAGGAACTGGTTGACGGCCGTGGCCACGTCGATGGCTGAGGCGTTCTTGAGCACGTAGATGGCGTGCTTACGTTCCATGGACTCGCGCTGGTCCAGGCGCGTGAGCAACGCTTCGACGATCCGCAAATCGCCCTCCGAACCGATCGCGATGATGCTGTTGCTGCGCACTTCCACCGAGAACCGGAGGGGGGCCAGCGACGTCTCTTCCGGCGCGCTGGGCAGCTGCGGCCCCAGCTCCTGGCCGATCTGGGAGGGCATGAGCGACCGGAGCATGGTGACCAGGTTGGTGGCGTCACCATGGATGACTCGGAACACCTTGATCTGCGCCCGGTCACCCGGCGAGTCCAATTGCTTGATGAACGCCTCGACCAGCGGCATCGCCTCGCGCGGCCCGGTCACGATCAGCGTGTTGTTGCGCGGGTTGGGCGTGACGCTCACCTCGTTCAACATGCCGGACCGCAGGATCTCCTGGCCCTGGTCGTCCACCGCCATCAGTTCCAGCACGGCCGACCGGCCGCTCTGCCCGACCTGGGCCGCCGTGATCGTCTGCTCCAACGTGACGGCGATGTCGGCCGCCAAGGCGTTGTTGATCCGGATGATCTGAGCGCGGTTCACCGCCCCGCTGGCGGGCACGTCCAGCTCCTTCACCAGCCGGGCCACTTCCGCCATGTCACGCGGCGACGCGTATACGATCAGCGTGTTGGTGCGCACGTCGACCGCGGTCCGGACCAGCGGCCCCAGCCCGGTACGCTGGGCGAAGAACTGCGTGATCGTCTGCTGGGCCACCGTGGCCGCCGCATGCTCGAGCGGGAACACCGAGAACTGGGATTCCGGCGACACCGGCTGGTCCAGCTTGTTGATCAGCTCGATCATCGACTCCACCGCTTCGCCCCAGCCGATCAGCAGCAGCGCGTTCGGCTTGACCAAAGGCGTAACCGAGACGCGGCCCTGCCGCCCGCCGACGAGGTCCGGCTGCACCTGCGTGATGATCTCGGCCATCGACTCGCCCAACGTGTGGGCAAGCGCATAGATGTAGATCCGCGGCTTCGTCTCGGCGCTGAGCCGCTCGAGCTCGCGGATGATCTTCGTGAGCTGCTCCACATCCTGGTCGCGGCCGCGCAGGATGATGACGTCCAGGTCGGGCAGCATCTGGACTTCCAGGTCCTCCAGGCCCGGCACGTTGGGCACCACGGTGCCCAGATCGTGGGCCTGGTCGGCCGCCTCGCCCGGCGCGGCCGTACCCTGCTGAAGGTAATTGACCAGCCGCACCGGCTCCGCACCGGGCGCCGCCACGTTGCGCGTCTGGTCCGGACGGAGCGGGCCGGAAGTCGATCGGTCGGGGATGTTCCCACGGTACGCATCCACCGCCTGGTTCACCTGGCCGGGCGCCGCCCGTTCGACGTGCAACGCGCGCGTCTTGTGACCCGGCTGGCCCCCCGCGTCCAACGCCTCGACCAGCGTCGCGAACTGCGCGACGAGCCGCTCGGGGCCCCGCACCCGTACGAGCCGACGGCCGCGATCCAGCGCGAACTCCAACGCCCGCTGCTGAGCAACGGGCAGGATGTAAATCTCCAGGCCGTCCCGCTGGGACACACGCAATCGGCGACCAAACAGCGCGATCAACCGCTGCTCCATCCCCACCGCGTCGAGCGACCGCAGCGGCAACACCCGCTCGGCGTCCGCTACCGCCGCCGACGCTGAGGACGATACCGACGATGCCGCAGAACCGCCCGGATCGAAGGCCGCCGACGCCGGCGGACCTTGAGCCAGCCGCGCTGCGACCGCCGCGTGCAGCTCCGGCGGCCCAAGCACAATGATCTGGCTCGTCCCCCGCGACGCCGTCACTCGCGCATCCCGACGCTCAGCGCAAATCATCCGCACCAACTCCAGCAGCCGGTCGAACTCGGCGGACTGGACCTGATACGCCTTCACCACCGGCGGACTCGACTGAGTGTCACCCGGCACGGGCTCAGGGCGATCCACCTGCTGCAGCAACGTCCGGGCGATCGCCTGCGCGCCGGCCGGACCACGCAGGAGTAGGGCGTTGGAACGTTCGTCCACCACCAGGTGCACGCTCGGATCGGACGGCAACAGATCCGCCAGCAGCTTCTCCACGTCGCGCGCCGACTTGTGCTGGCACGCATACACCTCGTATTCGCCCTTCCGCACAGCCTGGCCGGAGGCCAGGGACGGACTCGTGCAGACCGACGCCAGCAGCAGGCACGTCCGGATAATCAGGAATCGGTGTTTCTTGACCTTTGACACGGTACCCAGTCCCTTGGGCGATCGTCGTGCAATTGGTGGTTTTTCGGCGCACGATCAGGTCTATGTGCCACGACAAGCTGCGGGACGGTAGTCAATTCGACCGTGCCGGTCAATGCGGAAAACAGCAACCCCTCGCTTTAGGGGGAAGCGACGTGTGGCCGCGTGCGCCGCCGGCTGAGCGGGCGATGCTACTCCACCGCGGTGGCCCGCGTCAGGTTCTGGCCGATGGCCAGGCGATGGCCACCGGTAATCCAGACACTCTGATTCGGCTCTCTCTGACTCGGCTCCCCGGATTATCCTCGGGCCCGCCATGATGGCTTGGCCGAAGGCCATATTCACTGCCGCCAAAAACAGAGTGTCTGCAACTTGCTGCAATCTGGTCTGCAACCTGGTTCCACCC
>JBPOJB010000044.1:0-46266 GCA_052034005.1 Planctomycetota bacterium
CGCGCTCGTTTTGGCCGAAGGCCATATTCACCGCCACCATGATGGATGACCACGGCAAACAAGCCATCGATGCCGCCGACCGTGCTCGACACGTGCCAACAGGGACGCGACCTGTTCGCCGGTGGAATGACGGCCATGACGCGGAATATGACGTTTGCCGCCACAAGGCGTGATGTTGGCCTTCGGCCAACCGGTTCCTTACGTCGCCCTGTCCCTCGGGCGTTGCCCGAGGCTACGATGACCGTTGGCCTTCGGCCAACGTGTCTGCCATCACGACATGCGGTTCGCAGGGCGTTGCGCGAGGCGTCATGGTGCAGTCAAGCCCTGGTTTTGTCTGTGTAGGTCAGTCGCCCGCGCTGTCGGTACGGAGGTCGCGGGAGGTCGCCAGAGCGATGACGCGTCCCTGCGAGCCGACCGCGCAGTAGAAGTGGTACACGACGCCGTTGTGCTTCAACACCCACGGCTTGTGAGCATAGGTCGCGTCCCACGGTTCGGATGGTTCCACCAGGTGCGGCCCCTCCCACTTGGTCCAATGCACCAGGTCGCGCGAACAGGCGAACGTGTCAAAGGCGTTCGGTTTCCAGAACGCGCCGAAGTAGAACATCACCCACAGGTCGCCCATGCGCACAATTTGCGGGTCGCCGCTGATGCCGTGCTGCTTGTCTTCACCGTTGGCCACTACCGCGTCGTCGCCGTAGCGGGTCCAGTGGACCATGTCGCGCGAGACGGCCATGCCGATCTTCTCAAACCCGCTCTTGATTTTGCCGTTGTAGTACATCACGAACGGGTACCCCAGCCGTTGGTCGGGATCCTGGATGATCTGGCTCCGGTATAACGTCTCTTTTTCAAATGGCCGCGCGTCGGGCTGGTCGCGCGTCAGCACCGGATTGTCGCTCAGGCGGGTCCACGGCTCCGGGCGGGTGGGGTCGAGCGTCCACGCCAGGCCGATCGACAGCGGGTCGGTCTCATACCCTTGGAGCGCGCCGCCGACGTAGGAGAGCCAGTACCTGCCGTCATAGGGCTGCAACTGGTGCGCGCCTTCCCACACCGGATCGCACAGCGCAATGCCGCCGGCCGCCTGCCATTGATCCCACTGGCCGGGCCGGAACGGCAGAATCTTGCCCAGCGGCTCCCACTGCAACAGGTCGTCGCTCCGGGCCAGATGGGTCTCGTACCCCACGTCATTCATGCAGATGTAGACCATGTACCAGTGAGTGCCGTGGCGAAAAATGCTGGGACAGTCGACCGCCAGGCCGCCGTCGCCCCGCACGACGATCCCGTATTTGTACGGCGTCTGAACCGCCTCGTAGACCTGCTGCATCTGATCTGGAGAAACGTCCGCATCCGAGCCGGCGGCGTGGCAGGCAGCGGGGGATAGCAGGTACAGCATCGCAGCGAAAGACAGGGATCTAGTCACGGTCAGGCTGGCTCCGAGAGGTCGCATGCAGCGAGGTACTGAGATGGGCGTCCTGCAGCACCAGTCATTCTGGCCCGTCGGCTCAGCTTTGTCCAGCAACTGTCCGTGCGTTTCTCAAATCCGAGCCGATATCGAGCGCCTCGACCACTGCGGCGTCGATGGCGGTGCGCGCTGGGGTCTGCTGCTATAATGGGACGGCAAAGGAGCACGGTCGATGAACATGACGAAGCAAAGTCAGCGACGCGGAGTGAACGTTTGGGTGGTGCTGCTGCTGGTCACGACCTGGACCACGGGACGCGGCGCGGAATGGGATGGGGGCAACGCCGCGCTGCGATGGACGCTCAAGACGCGCGACTCAAAGCTGACGCTCGGCATTGGTGCCGATCAGTCGCTATGCCTGTGCGAGCTGTGCGGGCCCGACGGCTGGAATTGGGTCGGGACGGGCTCGCCGCTGCCTCTGCTGGAGCGGATCGATGTCGGCGGCAAGGCAGTCACGCCACAATGGACGTACCGCGGCGCTGCCAGCGACCGGAGCGACGGCCAGAGAATCTCCATTACCTTTTCCAACGCCGAGCCGGCCATGGAACTGGTATCGATCTGGCAGGCTCATGACGGGCCGGGGCCCGTGCGCCATACCATGTTCATCACCAACCAGTCGGACCAGCCGGTAACCATCTACGAACAGGAGAGTCTGGCGGTGCGTCTGGTCAGTCCCACGAGCGAGGCGCACGTGTGGTACATTTCGAACGATGCGGGGGTTCCCGACGAAACGGGGGTGTACCGCGACGCGCTGGGCGCCGGCTACCGGAAGGTGCTGCGGATCGCGGAAGGCCAGAATTTCATTCCCTACGCCGTCGTGGACGCCGAGGGTCGGCGAGGCCTCTATATCGGGTGGGAATGGAGTATCGGACGCATTGCGATCGCCTGTGACGCGCCGGGAACCGCGACCCTGCAGGCGGGCAATGGCGACACGTTCAAGACCGATGTAGCACCGGGCGAGACGTTTGAAGTGCCACCCGCGTTTATCGGCGCGTACCAGGGCGACTTGGACGATGCCGCCCACAGCCTGCACAAGTACCTGTTCAACCACGCGATGCCCGACATCCTCCGCGCTGACCCGACCTTTCCGAAAGTGGAGTGGAACGCGTTTGCCGCGACCGGCCAAGGGCAGGGAAGCTGGCAGCCCATCGAGACGAAATACTACCCGCTGATCGACGACATCGCGCCGCTGGGCTTCGAGGAAGTAGTGATCGACATTAACTGGTGGGACGGTGATCAGACGAATCAACCGCATCCGCCGGTCGGCCACGCGCAGTTCTGGCCTCGAGGTATGCGCGCCGCGTGCGAGTATGCTCACCAGCACGGTCTGCGGTTCGGACTGTACTGGAACTGCAACCCGCCGATGACCACCGCCGCTGGAATCCAGCACCGGAAGGACGACTTCCGGCTGCTCCGCGAGCTGTTCCAGATCGACTTCTACCGCACCGACAGCACGGACGGGCCGGTGCTGCAGACGGGCGGCTTCGGCCCGGACTGCCGAGCACATTACGCCGAGGATGTCGGCTACTGGCAGACGAAAGGCTTCTATGAAGTCACTGACTGGCTGCTCGCGAACGTGCCCGGGCTGTGTTACGAAAACTGTTCGTGCGGCGGCCGCCTCAAGGACTACGGCGTCATGCGCCGCACGGTACGGGTCCAGAACCAGGACCGCTACTATCCGATCGACGCGCGGCGGGCGTTCTACGATGCGTCCTATGCCCTGCACCCCATGCAGCTTGCCACACTCTCGGGGTCGTGGGCCGAGTGGCAGGCGACAGGGTCGGTGTACGAGTTCCGTTCCGCGTCACTCGGCGCACCGTTCTGGCACCCCGACGCCCCCAATGGAGGCAACGGCGGGCCGGTCTGGAGCGACGAACAGAAGCAGGCGATTGCACGGGCCGTCCACACCTACAAAACAAAGCTCCGCCCGCTGGTCCGGACCGGCAAGCTCTACCACATCCTGCCGCGGCCGGATGACCGAGTCTGGGACGGCATCGAATATTTTGACCCCGAATCGAGACAGGGTGCCGTCATCGTCTTTCGGCCCGACAGCCCGGACAGCCACCAGCAGATCAGACTCAAGGGACTGGACAGGCACGCCAGCTACGAGCTCCGGTGCGAGGACCACTCGCTGACGCCGCAACAGAAGTCCGGCGCAGAACTCATGGACGAGGGTTTCACCATGTACCTGCCTGATCGCTTCACCAGCGATATCGTTTTCCTCGTGCAGCAGTGATCGACCGGCCCTGGGGTGGCCGCGTTGTCGTACCTCAGCCGGTCGCGGTTGCCGTGCCGCGGGCACAGAGGAGCTGCTGCTGGGGAAATCTGCATGTGGCTTTGGCGATTTGGCCATCATGGATGAGAATGACGAAGCACGAAATACCCAAGCACGAAGGAATGACGAAGCCCGAAGCCCGAAGAGCTCATGCGGTCAACCGAGGATAACGCTCGTACGAACGTCCGGCTCGTCATTCGCGCTTCCTCATTCGGACTCTGTAGGTTCTCGCCCGAGGGGGCCCAGAGCGTGACGCGTTGCGGGTCCTGCTGCCTGCCGGCCCCCGAATTGTCGGTCTTCACGTCGGTCGTGAAGGGTTTCGGGCGCGGTGTGGCCAGCCGGGCGGCGGGGCGCGATTCCCGGGGGCCTATGTCGCCTGTTGTTCCGTGTACGCAAGGGTTTACGTCAATCGGCGAGGCACCCGTGATGTGGGCCATTACCCGCAGTACGGGGGGCGCATCGCCTTCCGTATCGGCCCGGACGGCGCCGGCCGACGGTTTTTCACCGCGTATTGAGTCGCGGGCCCGTTTCGAGTACCATTCGCGGCCCCCTGGTGTGGACGACGACGCTCGGAATACCTAAACACGAAGGTGATGGCCCACGGCGCAGGGCGCACGACTCAGGACGGCGCAGCGGGACTCGCGGCACGTTCCGGCGTTCGCCCGCCGCTGTGTGGACAGGGTTCGGCATGCTCGACTTCGAAGTCCAACGTTCGACGCGGATCTGCTGCGAGACCCAGACGGTGCTGCAGCCGGGAGACGTGTTCTACTCGGCGCTGGTCACCCAGGGATCGCAGGTGGTTCGCAGAGACTACTCGGCGGGAGCCTGGACGGGGCCGCCCGCTGGCACGCTGGGCTGGTGGAAGTCGCAGGTGCCGGACGTCCATTCGCGGAAAACGCGTTGGGCGCCCAACGACGTGATCTTGCACTACTTCGAGCAGTTGGAGTTCGAGCCGTCCCAGGCGGACCTGCAGTACGTGCTGGCCCTGCTGATGATCCGGCGCCGGATCGTCCGCCTGGAAGAGACGCAGCATGACGAGCAGGGCCGGGAAGTGTTCGTGCTGTACTGTCCCCGCAACGAACGGGAGTATCGTGTGACCGTCGCGTGCCTTGAGCCGGCACGCGTCGAAGAGATCCAGCGGCAGTTGGCCGAGTTGTTGTTTTCCGGTAAGAACTGAGTTCCCAGTGGCCGATTAGAGCAAGGATGCGATATTGAGCCCACGCCGGACTGCGCTCATCATCAGTCTGCTGATGCCGTTCGTGGCCGCCGGTTGTCACGGGCGGCCGACCTGGCTGTACCCGCGCCAAGTCGATCTGCCTCCGCAAGCATTCTCTGGAGAGCCAACGTTGGAGAGCGTGGCGGACGTGCTCAACGCCAACACCCAGCGCGTCCAGCGACTGCAAACCGAGAACGCCGCGCTGCGGGTGGAGGGCATGCCCGCCCTGCGCGCCAACCTGGCGTACGAGCAACCATACAATTTCCGGCTGCTGGCGCAGCTTTCCCAGTTCACCGGTCGTGAGCTTGACATGGGGAGCAACCGCGAGCTGTTCTGGTTCTGGATCCGCCACGACAACCAGCCGGCCGTGTACTATGCGCGGCACGCCGCGTTCGCGGCCAGCCCCGCCCGGGACTTGATCCCGATCGAGCCCCATCGGCTGGTCGACGCCCTGGGGCTGCTCTACCTGGATCCGGCCGGCAGCCATCACGGCCCGGTCCGACGCGAAGGCAACCTGCTGGAAATCACGTCGCGCATCCCCTCGCCCCGCGGCGATCTGACGCGTGTCCTGCTGGTGGATGCCACGTACGGCTGGGCCGCACGGCAACACTGGTACGACGTCAACGGCCAGTTGTTGTTGTCCGCCCGCGCCGACCGGCACCGGTACTACCGTGACGAGTCGGTGACCATGCCGCACCACATCGAAGTGGCATTGATGCCCGGTCAGCCGTCCCAGATGGCGTTCGACCTGGATGTCGGCAGCTATGCGATCAACCGTCCGGCGGGCGACTCGACCGAGCTGTGGACGATGCCGACCATGGCCGGCTACCCGTCGGTCGACATCGCCGACCCCCAGTTCCGGCCGCCCGTTGCGGCAGCCCCTCCCGGATTGGACGCGATCCGGTCCCCGTCCGCGGCGCCCGGCGCCGGCGCGTACTCCCTGGGCGCCTTCGGCCCGTCCGGACCACCGCGATCCGCGGCGCTGACGGGCTATCGAGGCTACGGCAATCCGGTGCGGTGAAGGTGCGTGCGTAGGCCCCGGGCGTGCCTGCGGCGCGTGAAGGCACCGCTGTGTTAGTCCAGCGAGCCGGCCCGACGCATCTTCTCACGAGCGCGGCTGAGCGTCGGCCCGATGCTGTTCTCCGGCACCCCGGTCTGCAGGCTGATCTCGCGGTAGGACTTGCCTTCCAGGTGGTAGAGTCGCACGACTTCGGCTTCCGCTGCATCGAGCCCGTTGAGCAGTCGTTGGATTTCCTCACGGTTGCTGACCCGATCTTCGACCGGCACCTGCCGGTCGATCTGCTCATCGCGCTGGCCGATACTCTCCAGGCTCGAGAGCGTGCGCCGTTTGAGCAACTCCCGCACCACGACGCGGCGGGCCACCACCGTCAGGTAGGTTGCCAGGCTGCTTTCGCCCCGAAACTGTCTCAGCGTTGCGAAATCGTCCTGGATAATGGCCAGGAAGACCTCGCCGGCCAGTTCATCGACGTCAGCGGGCGTCGGCCGCACGGATCGCGACTGGGCCGTGTGATGGATCACATGGACGACCAGGCCCAGAAACCGGTCGACGAAGTCCTCCCACGCCCCCGCTTGGCGGTCCAGGCAACGCGCAAGCAGCTTGCGGTCAATGTCAGAGAGTCCCACGGGCGATCATACCTTTTCGGTCATCCGCTGCGCTGGGTCGGTCCGCGAGCAGGGCTCCAAAACGGGCAGCCATCAACAACTCAGAAATCCAATGTGCAGTTCATTTTACGAATGCTCGCACGGCGAAGCAAGCTTGATTGGGCCGGCCGGCCGCCGCCGATCCCGGCACCCAGGGCAAGGGGCCCTACCACGCGCCGGAGTCCGGCGGTAGAATCCCTAACAAGTTTCGACCTTCTCAGGAGAATGCTGCCATGACGCATGTCGTTTGCCAGCCATGTTTCGGGTGCAAGTATACCGATTGTGTCGTCGTCTGTCCGGTCGAGTGCTTCTACGAAGATGACCAGATGCTCTACATCAATCCTGATGAGTGCATCGACTGTGAGGCATGCGTGCCGGAATGCCCGGTCGACGCCATCTTCCATGAGGACAACGTCCCGGACGAGTGGAAGGACTACATCCAGCTCAATGCGGAGAAAGCCCCGCAGTGTCCGCAGATCACGGAGAAGAAAGAACCGCTTGCGGGTTCTTAAATTGACGTTGACGGGCTTGCCGGGCAGGTCTATCATCCGCCACCTCGTCCAGAAAGTCGGGCACGAGCGCGCTCGGCCGGCCGGCTGAGCCGGACGCGTGCGGCTTGTCTGGTCGAGGTGCGCGACGTCCGTCGCTGTCGCACGACGGTGGCGCGGCGTTGAAGACCGAATCTTGTCGTATCCATCTCCGCCTGGGAACGACTTACACGTCGGGCTCTGGATGCTATTCTGCTGCGCCGACCTGTGGTAGCCAGGTTACAAAGTAAGGCTGGGAAGACTATGCGATACTCTCTCAGGCATTGCGCGCTCGTCCTGATTGCGGCGGTCTGTGCAACAGGTCTCTGTACCGGGTGCCGCACCGGCAGTTGGACCATGCCCGGCTCCAGCTGGCTCAGCTGGAACAAAAAGAAGCCGTCGCGGTCGTCGATCGCGGGCACACGCGACCCGATTCAGCCGCCCTCGATCGGCATCCCGCCCTATCCGCCCGAGAATGGCCCGTCATCATCCGCCGGCTCCATCGCCACGTCCACATACCCCTCCACGTCGCGCGGCGACACGCCCAGCGCTTATCAGCCACCCCCGGCCGGCACGGCCGGATTGGACGGCGGTATCCAGACGGCCAGCGCGGCCGCCGGGTTCCCCACCGGGCCGTATGGCACGGGGGGCGTCAGTCCGGCGGCATCCCAGACCCAGCAAGGATTCTACCGATCATCCGCGCCGGATAGCGGGCCGATCGCTGCCACCGCCGACGCGCGCAACAGCTACCCGTCCGCCATGTCGTCGACAGCCGGCACGGCGGTGACCGGGCCCGGGTACCCGGCGCCCGCCGCCAGTGACGCCGCTGGGTCGTACAACACCGACTGGCAGCCGCCGGCCGGCAATTACGCGCCGATCACCACGCCCGCCACGAATCGGAGCTCGGCCGACTACGCGTACCCGGAAACCGGTGCCACGCCCGTGACGCCTTTGGGCGGCAACAGCGCCTATCCGGTACCGGCCGCGACGCCCTACAGCGCCACGCCGTACCCGGTGGGCCCGTCCACGTACGGCGATCTGCCGGCCTATGGCGGCGACGCCTCGGTGTACGGCCCGTCCGGGCGAAGCTCGGCCACGGGGTCCGTGTACGGCACGAGCGGCACCAGCGGGGCGGGCAACGCCGCGACCGGCGCGTCCGGCGGGTACCGGCCGGGCAGCACGGGCCGCAACAGCAGTCTACTCGGCCCGACGACGAGCGGCGCTCCGGCGCCCTCGACCGGCACCTACTACAGCCGTTAGGCACGCCGCGCCTACCGAAAACCACACACGGTCGAACAAGCTACCAGCCCATAACCATGTTCGACTCGATGGCCTTCCGGGCGCGTTCCAAGTCCGAGCCCGTCTCGTGCATGTAGAGCCGGATGGCATGCACCTTGTCGCCGGACGCTTTGGCCAGACAGTCGCGTGCCACATTGCACGGATCGCTGCTTCTGCCGGTCAGCCCGAGGGCCCCTTTGGAGATGACCCAGGTGTCGCGAGGTCGCTTGGTCATGCGGATCACCGTGTCGCGCGGATAAGTGTCCGCCAGCACATGCCGGGCCGCCTCTTCATCGCTGGCCCAGGTGATAATAATATGGGCGTCAGTCTCGACCTCGAACAACGGCATGTTGCTCTCCTCCTGTGATGGGAGCACGCGGATTGAAGAACATACGGGCGGCCGCCGCAACCGGTCAGGCCAGGGGCCGACGCGCAGCCGCCTCGGCCCACCGGCCTCGCCGCGCTAAGCATGCCTGACCAACGCCGGAATTTCAAGTGGACGATGCCATGCGACGACTCGATGGATACCCCGGCAGGCGGGCCGGAATAGCCCGGACCTGCCCGCGCCGGTCGGCCGGTCGACCGGCCCGCTCAGGCGGATCCCTTGGCAGCCTGCTCGTCGTCATGGCCGCCGTTGCGCTCGTGTGCGTGCCCGTGCTAGTCTTCGAATGGCCGCGCGAGGTGGCGCGCTGGCACCGTGATGCGGCCCGGGAACTGGACCTGCAGGGCGATCCGGCGGGGGCGGTCGCCCACATGGATCTGGCCATCGCCCGAAATGACCAGGATGCGGATCTGTATGTGAAGCGGGCCGAGTACAAGGCGCGGCTGCAGCAGTGGCAGAGCGCGCTGGATGACTGCATTCGCGCCCGGCAGCTGGAGCCGGGGAATCTGGAGGCGGGCCAGTTGCGCATCGCCCTGCTCCAGCATCTCGGTCGGCACGCAGAACTCGTGGCGGACCTGCGGGAGGCCGTGCAAAAAGGGGGCCATCTGCCGCCGCCCTTACAGGCCCTGCAACTGAACAATTACGCCTACGCGGCCGCGGTCGGCAACAGGGAGCTGGCCGAAGGCCTGGCGGCCGTTCAGGTGGCCTTGCAGATCGTCGGTAACGTGGCGGCCATGCGCGACCCGGCGGGCGTCATGTATTTCGGCCAGGCTGTGACCGAACACGAACGCGGCGATGACCTGGCGGCGTTGGCCAGCCTCGATGCGGCGCGCGATCACGCGGAAGCAGCCTGGCGCGCCGTCTCGCGGCAGGCTGAGGTGCAGAGCGAGGTCGATGCGCGCCGCTCCAGCGCACTGGCCGAGGAGGTCGAAGCGCTGCGAGCACACCTGGCCGGGATCCTGAAGCTGCACCTGGACATCTGCCGGCAGCTCGGCAGGGCCGACGAGGCGGCGCGCGATCAGCAATTGCGCGAAACCCTGGCAGTCGATGGCAACCTGGCAGAGGTCCGGCCATACGGCCTGCGGACCGCCTTCGATCGCGTCCACGATGTCTCGATGTTCTTGGATACGCGCGGATACCTGTACTACCAGCTGCGAGACTTCGACGCGGCGCTGAACGACCTTGAACTCGCCGTGCCGGCCGCGGAGGCCGTGGTCCTCGGCGGTCCCTGGCGACTCGACCTTGACAAGCACAACATGTCCGATGTCCGTCCGGCGCTCCGGCAGCAGGAGGAACTCAAACGCGCGCTGGCTGTCATCACCTACCATCGTGCGCTCGTGTTCGAGGCGCTGGGTCTGCAGCGGGAAGCTCAGCAAGACCGGGACCGCGTCCGGGAGCTGGGATACGAACCCGACGAACGCCTGTTCTGAACCCCGGGATAGGCTGCCTGCCTCTCTGCATGGGCTCGCCTGCCTGGCGTGCCCGCAGCCCGGCCGATCCGCGCGCCTGTTCGGGCAGTTCGCCAAGGGCCGTGGCGGGGACAGTCCCGGCCTCTTGCGGCTTCACACACGGCACCCGAGCCGGCCCGGACGCTCGGGGCGCGTCAGTAATTGGCCCGCGACCCGAACCCGCGCATGCAGAAGTACCCGACCACCAACGCCCCGACAAATACAAAGATCCACTCCGTCCGGCTCAGCGAGCAGCAGAAGCGGAAGAAGGGCTCCAAATGCCGTTCGATCTGGTACCACATTGCGCCGTATCCCGTGTTAGCCGAGTTGCCCGACAGAGTCCCTGCAGAAGCGTAGGTTACCCGTGCGCGCTCCGCACGGACCACGCGAAATCGTCGGCCGATGAGGCCGGCCGTAGCGGTTGTAGGGCCGTTGACCCGGCCTTGCGACACGCTGTATCGGGTGTATAATCTCCAGCCAGCCACCATGAGGGGCCGTAGCTCAATTGGTTAGAGTACTGGACTGTCGATCCAGTGGTTGCGGGTTCGAGTCCCGTCGGCCTCGCTCAAGCAGCACAAGGACTTACGACGATTGGTCGTGAGTCCTTTCTCGTTGGTGGGCCGCCTGAGTCCGTCCGGCTCGAGGGCGTGCCCGCCGGAGATCACCCCGGCGCTTCGTCCATGCCCGCGGAGCGCTCCCCGACCGGCCGCCGACCGAAGGTACGTCGCCCAAAAAAAGAGTCCTGACCCCTTTTTTAGAACTTCTGGGCGCCGAGCCATTGTTCGCACAGGCGCGGCCATTGATTGACGGCGTTGCTCGATTCCCGCAATCCGTAGCCGTGTCCGCCCTGCACGAAGATGTGCAGTTCACACGGCACCTGGTTGCGCTTCAGTTCGATCGACAGCAGTGCCGCGCCGATTCCGCGATCGTCATCGTCATGAGTGACCGTCACGAATGTCGGCGGTGTGTCCGGGGTGATGACCACCGCGTCGCGCAGTGCCGGCTGCGCGGCTGAGGCATCCAGCAGGTACGCCGGATAGATCGGGATCAGGAAGTCGGGCCGGGCGCTCTGCTGATCCACGTCGTCCCCGGGCGGGTAGGCGGACTTGGCATACTGCGTTCCCGCCATGACCACCAGGTGTCCGCCGGCAGAGAACCCCAGCACCCCGATTCGGTGCGCGTCGATCTGCCACTCTGCGGCGCGGCTGCGGACCGTGCGAATGGCACGCTGCAAGTCCATCAAAGGTCGTTCGCCAGGCTCCTCCCCGTCCAGCTTCGGGACACGGTACTTCAGGACGAATGCGGTCACGCCGATCCCCTGCAGCCAGGCGGCGATCTCGGTTCCTTCCAGGTCGTAAGCCAGGATGGAGTAGCCGCCTCCCGGGCACACGATCACCGCCGTGCCCGATGCACGCGCCGAGTCGGCGGGGAACACTTCCAGCGTGGGCGTGTCGATGTCGGTCAGCCGCAGGATCGGCTCGCCGGCCACCTGGGCCCCTTCGATGTTGCGCTCGACGAGCGGCGGTGATGGCTTTCCCGGCGCCGCTCCCTCCCACAGCCGAATCACTTGACGATCTTGGGCAGACGCCCCCCACGGCGACCCGCACAGGAAGAACCCCGCAATCAGACCTATCGCGAACCGATACTCGCATCTCATATGCTTCCCTCGAAACCGGTAATGAAGATATTGTAGTCGAAACAGCCGTCGCCGCCTCAAGTCCCGGTGGGCCCGGCGGCCGCTTGCAATGCAAGGAGTCCCTCATGCGACAGGCCGCTCTCGTGTGGTTGATGGTCAGCAGCGTGTACTGTGCGGAACCGGCCGCCCTGCGTGCGCCGGCCGTGCCGCTGGTAACGCACGATCCGTACTTCAGCGTCTGGTCGCCCGCCGATCGGCTGACCGACTGCGAGACGACCCATTGGACGCTCCGGCCGCATCCGCTGCGGTCGACGGTCCGCGTGGATGGACAGCTGTGGCGCGTGATGGGACTCCAGCCGGCCGACGCCCCCCCGCTGCCGCAGACCGACGTAACGGTCTGGCCCACGCGCACCATTTACCAGTTCGCCAACCCGCAAGTGAAGCTGAGATTGGTCTTCCTGACACCGGCCTTGCCATCCGATCTGGAAGTGCTGGCCCGGCCCGTGACGTACCTCTCGTGGGAGATCCACTCGGCGGACGGCCAAGCGCACTCCGTACAGCTTGAATTGAGCATGGGCGGCCAGTTGGCGGTGAACACGGCAGAGCAGCCGGTGGCGTGGGACCAGCCGGCGGTCGACGGCTTCACGGTGTTGCGAGCGGGTTCGCAAGGCCAACGCATCCTGGGCCGCAAAGGCGACGATCTGCGGATCGAATGGGGCTATGCGTACCTTGCCGCGCCGGCAGGCCAGCAGGCGGAAGTCGTCGGCGATGACGCGATCCGGTTCGACCTGGGCCCGGTCGGCCGGTCGACCCAAACGCGGCATGTCCTCGTGGCGTACGACGATCTCTATTCGATCAACTACTTCGGTACCCGGTTGCGTCCCTACTGGCGGCGCAACGGCGCGGAGATGGCCGACCTGCTGTCTGGGGCCGAGCATGATTACGGGGCGCTTGTCGGCAAGTGCCGGCAGTTCGACCTTTCCCTGCTGGACAGTCTGCGCCGCGCGGGCGGCGAGCAGTATGCCGCGCTGTGCGCGCTGGCGTACCGACAGACGTGGGCGGGGAACAAACTCGCGGCCGACGCCCAGGGCATGCCGTTGTTGTTCCCCAAGGAGAATTTCTCCAACGGCTGTATCAGTACCGTGGATGTGCTGTTCCCGCAAGCACCGTTTTTCCTCCTGCTGAGCCCGGCGCTGACCAAAGCCATGCTGGTCCCGGTGCTGGACTACGCGTCGTCGCCGCACTGGCCGTACGGCTACGCGCCCCACGATCTGGGCACGTATCCGTTCGCGACCGGGCAGGTCTATGGCATGAGTGGCGGTGACGGGGATCGCATGCCGGTCGAGGAGTCCGGCAACATGCTGATCATTCTGGCGGCTCTGGCGCGCATCGAAGGCAATGCCGACTTCGCGAAGAAGTACTGGCCGGTGTTGACAACATGGGCGGATTATCTGGTCGCCAACGGACTGGACCCTGAGAACCAGCTGTGTTCGGCCGACATGTTCGGGCATCTGCCGCACTGCGCGAACCTGGCGCTCAAGGCGATCATCGGGATCGGCGGCTACGCCCGGCTTTGCGAAATGGCGGGCCGACCGGAGGACGCGAGGAGGTACTTGGCGATTGCCCGCGACTATGCGGCGCAGTGGCAAGTCAAGGCGCAGGGCGACGGGCGGACGCGCCTGGCGTACCACCTGCCGAACACATGGGGCATGAAACACAATCTGATCTGGGACCGTGTGCTCGGCCTGAACCTGTTTCCCGTATCGATCGCCGACGCGGAGATCGCCTGGTATCTGCAGGTGCAGAACAAGTACGGTCTGCCGGTGGACAGCCGCACGGACACCAGCCTGATCGACTGGGCGATGTGGAGTATCGCGCCGGCGCGACGACCAGAGGACTTCGCGGCGCTGGTAGAGCCCCTGTACCGCTACGCGAACGAGACGCCTCGCCGGGTCCCGCTGTCCGACTGGTTCAAGACGACGGATGCCGTGCCGGCCGGCTTTCAAGCGCGGCCGGTCGTGGGCGGGATCTTCATCCGACTGCTGGCCGATCCGTCGGAATGGTCCAGTTGGGCCGGGCAAGCGCAGGGCGTGACGGGTGCGTGGGCGCCGTTTCCCGAATACAAGCCGCGACAACTCAGGCCGATCGTGCCGACCGCTCAGCGAGAGCCGATCATCTGGCGGTACACGCTGGAGAAACCGGTCGACGACTGGCTTGCCCGGGACTTCGACGACTCGGCGTGGCAGCAGGGCGCGGCGGGGTTCGGCACCGAGGGGACGCCTGGTGCGGTCGTGCGGACGCGGTGGCAGACCGCGGAGATCTGGCTGCGCCGCGAGTTCACGCTGCCCGCCGGGAAGCTGAACAACCCGGTGTTGGTCATGCACTATGATGAGTCGCCGGAAGTGTACTTGAACGGCGTGCTCGCGGCACAACTGGACGGATGGACGACGGAGTACAGTGAGGTGACGATCGACCCTGCGGCGCTCGACGCACTCCAGCCGGGCCGCAACGTGCTGGCCGTCCACTGCCGCCAGACCTATGGCGGGCAATACATCGATGTCGGCCTGGCCGACGAGTGATGGAGGGACAACGCGTTGCCGGCGGCTGAAACGCGTTGCCGCCGGCTGATTCGACCGAAGCCGCGCGTCGCATGTCAGTCCGAACCTGCGGGCCGGGCCTTCTCGGCGTACCAATACGCCGTGCTGGTCCACAGGGGATGGCGTTCGCGAATGACCTTCTCTCCCGGGCCGTAGCCCATCTGCTCCTCCACGACACGAATGTTCCGTTGGAAATGAAAAGCGTCGTTCAAATGGAAGGAGTAGACCGTGGGATGGCCGGGCCGCAGCATCACGAAGCCCGAGACCGCCTTGCGATCGAACTGGCACCACCCGCTGTTGAAATACTCCTCGCTGCCAGTCCCATGGTAGCTCGGGGGCCAGTCCGTTTCGTCCGTCCAGATCAACCAGTCGCCCTCGCCCCACCAGTACCCGGCCTCGTAGGGCCAATCGACGCTGAGCATCACGCCGACGTATTTGCCCCTCCCGTCTCGTTCCAGAACCACCTGGCCGGGCACCTGCTGAGGGCCGAATACGGGCGTCTCGTCGGTTGCCGCCGGAGCTTCGCACCAAGTCGCATGAAAGCGACCCCAGTGGGCCGGGATACGTGCGAGGCGCTCGACATCGAGTTGCACCCGCAGGTTCGCAATCCGCCTACCCGATTGGTTCTCGACGGTCAGCCGGGCCCCGTTGGAAAACGGCATCGGGAAGCGGCTGAACGCGTCCTTCTCGGTGACCCCCAGGAGCAGCGAGTGGAAGGCCGATGTGTAGTCCACATACGGCGAGTCGGTCAACGGCTCCCGACCCAGCACTGCCGCTTTCGACGTGAACCACCGGCCGTGACCGCTGTAGGCATGGCCGAAGAAGTGGCCGAGCGGCACATCGACACTCGGCTCGGTCGCCCCATCCCACCGGATCCGCATCCGCGTGCCTCGAAGCACTTCAGGCGCGGCCGGGTCAAGGCGGACCTTCAGCTGCCGAATCACCCCGACCCCGGACAGGTCGATGTTCAGCGACTGCGCCGGTTCCAATGCCGTCGACTGGTCGATCGTCCATCCTTCTGGTTCGGCAGGCGGCTTCGATTCCGCCTCCAGCCACGCCCGGGCCGTCGCCTCAACCTCTTTCGCCTCGCCGTCGCTCAGCGGCCAGGACAAGCTCTTGATCCTCGTCGAATCCGGGTATCGGGTGTGGACCACCTGCCAGTAGCTGCTCCAGGCGGCGTCCTGCCAGCCGGGCTGGCCGAACCCCTCGTTGACCAATTGGACAAGGCAATGCTTCTCGAAAGGGATCGGGAACAGCGTCCCGGGATAGCTCTTGTGGAAGACCAAGGGATAGGGGAACGGCCCCTTCGAGTCATCGAAGAATTCCCGGATCGGCATGTCGAAGGTCGGTTTCCGGGCGTGATCCAGGAAGATCTGTATGCGTGTGCCCGCCTGCTGCTCGGTCAGCACGCCGACGAAGATGCGGTGAATGCAGCCGGGGCCTGCTGTGTCGAGCAGGATATTGCAGCCTGGGTTGTCCATCGTCGGCTTCACGACGTTCTTGAAGTCGGTTCCGTCGCCGTTGCCGCCGCTGCGATCCCAGGTGCTCGACATGGCCGTGTGGGACGCCTCCAGTTCTGGGAGGTGGTCGACGGTGCGGAGGCGGCGAAGAAAGTAGGTCAAGTCACGCACCGGTGCGGGCTCCTGCGCCCCGGTCATCGGGCTGACGAAGAAAGCCAGCGTCAACCACGCTGCGATGATCGCTCTGCCCATGTGCCGCACCTCATCATACGATTCCGCCGCCACTCCCGTCCCGTCCCGGCCCTGTCGGACGACCGCTGCGCATTGTCGGGAATTGTGCACGCGGCAGCAACCGGTTTCGCCCTGGGGTAGTGAAAATCGGGGAAGACTTCGCCTGTCCTGTTCTGGTGAGCTTTGTTCCATTGGTGATCGTCTCTGGACGTCGATGAGTAAGCCCGTGTGTCGGTACCGGCGGGATAGGGACGGGTGACTACGCCTGGGATGTGGTTTCACCTTTCACCCCCCCCTCAGTCCCCCCTTGTACAAGGGGGGAAGGTATCTGCTACTGCTTCCCTTCTGCACTCTGCACTCCTTGTTCTGCACTCTGCACTCGTCTTCCCTTCTGCACTCTGCACTCGTCTTCTGCTCTTCCTTCTCCGCTCTCCGCTCTCCGTTCCCCGTTCCCCTTCTCCCTTCCCGCGGTGCTATAGCGCCCCTAAGGTGGTGAAAATCGGGGAAGACTTCGCGTGTCCTTTTCTGGTGAGATTTGTTCCATTGGTGATCGTCTCTGGACGTCGATGAGTAAGCCCGTGTGTCGGTACCGGCGGGATAGGGACGGGTGACTACGCCTGGGATTAGGTCCGTCCCGTTGGGACTTGGGTCTGGTGGGCGTACGCGACCCAGGGCTGCGGCCCGGCTCGCCCGACTCGCCGGGCCTTCGCCCTGGGCTGTGATAGAGCTGTCCCTACGGGACGGAAGAGAGCGTCTTCGTGTGGCCGCTTGGCACGGCACAAGTCGTAGAGGGCCAGAGCAGGCGTAAAGCAGGTTAGATGGGGCGCGGAACACCAACGACAAACGTTAACCGATAGAGCACCGTGATTCTCTCACGTCGCCGGTTTCGCCCTCCTGGGCCTGTGGCCTGGCGGATCCCCCGCTCCAGGTTCCCAGTGGGATTGGCATGGGAAGGCCGCCGCGCATAATCTGTAGTGGAAAGGAGCCGCCCTCATGCATGTCACTCTGCGTATCCTCGTCGTCGCGCACCTGGTGTGCCTTGTCAGCGCGATCCCCGCCGCTATCGGCGCAGCAGACGCCGGGGGCTCAGGGATCACATCCTGGCCCGCGCCGCCGGAGGAAGCGTTGTCCGACCAGTATCGTCTGCAGGTCGACGGGCAATCGGTGCCCGTCTATGCCTGCCGGGTATCGGCGATGCCTTTGAATCAGGTCTGGCCTGGGTATCAGCGGCCGGTGGACCAGACCGAGTTGGCGGGATTTGCTTACTGGGATATGTCCGGGCCGGTGCAGGTCGAGATCCGGTCGTTGCGCGCGGTCGATTCCGTGGTGGTGCGGCCGTTGTCGCGTGGAATTCGGCCGGAGGTGGCCGGGGATCGGATTGCGTTTTCCCTGGATCGTCCCGGTCCGCTGGTTGTCGAGGTCAACGGGCCGCACGGTGCGTTGCATTTGTTTGCCAGCCCGCCGGAGCAGGACGCGCCGGCTCCGGACGCCCCCGGAGTCCGCTACTTCGGTCCGGGTGTACACCGGCCGGGCAAGATCGAGCTGCAGAGCAACGAATCGGTCTATCTGGCGGGCGGCGCGGTCGTGTATGGCTGCATTCAGGCCCAGCACGCGGCGAACCTCCGGATAGCGGGGCGTGGGATCCTCGACGTCAGCTCGTTCGAACGGGGTCAGGGCGGCGGCGCCGTCCGGCTTGTCGACTGTTCGGATGCCGTGATCGAAGGCATCGTGATGCGCGATCCGGATGTCTGGTGTTGCAGCCTGTTCGGCTGCCGTCGCGTGAACATCGCCGATGTCAAGCTGGTCGGCCTATGGCGGTACAACGCGGACGGGATCGACGTGTGCAACAGCGAAGAGGTCGTGGTATCGGACAGTTTCGTCCGCGCGTTTGACGATGCGCTGGTGGTCAAGGGGCTCCAGCCGCGGAGCTCTTCGTTCGACGAGCTCTCGGTGCGGGATGTCGAGTTCCGCCGGTGTGTGATCTGGTGCGACTGGGGCCGGGCCATGGAGATCGGCGCCGAGACCTGCGCGCCGGAGATCGCGCGGGTGACCTTCGCGGATTGCGACGTTGTGCGCACCACGCACATTGCGATGGACATCCAGCATGGCGATCGGGCTGCGATCCACGACATCCGCTTCGACGGCATCCGTGTGGAGATCGACGAGCAGAACCCACCGCCGCAGATGCAGCAGCATCGTGAAGAGAAATACGCGGGCAACCTGCAGAGCGGGTATTGCCCGACCCTGCTGGAGATCATCATTCGCAAGAACTTCTACTCGCGGGATGAAGAGCGGGGCACGGTGCGCGATATCGTGTTCCGGGACATCACGGTGTTCAGCCGCCTGCAGCCCCCCTCGTCATTCCGGGGGCTCGACGCCGAGCACGATGTGCGCGGTGTGACGATCGAGAATCTGAAGTTCAACGACCAGCTGATCCGCGACGCCGCCTCAGCCCGCCTGACGATCGGCCCGCACGTGCAGGGTGTGCGGTTCACGGCCACGGAGGCTGGGGATCAATGAGGCGCGCGGCCGGTATGCCGCGCCGCGTCGTTCAACTGCTCGATTGCCTCCGCCACGCGCCGGCGGACCGTGAAGACCAGATCCGGGTCGGGCAGGATGCGGGTGCTGTAGCGCCCGCCCGCGTTCGGGATCGTCACGAGCTGCGCGGCCCGTGCCATGGCCTGCTCGGCAGCGGCCGTGTCCTGACCGGCGGCCTTCGCTCGCTCGATCAGCGCGCGCAGCAGATACAGGTATTCGTAGTCCTCACAACCCTCGCGCGCCTGCTCCAGGCGGATCGAGGTGACGGGCCCGTCCTGCCCGATCGGTGCACCGGGATAGGCGAGGAACCCGTCGCCGTTCGGGTAGCGCACGAAATAGGAGTTCTCCGGCGTGTCGCTCTGCGCGATGTAGCTGTGCCAGCCCCACTTGTACGGATCGTAGGTCAGCCAGTTGATGCCCCAGAACTCGTAGGCTTCAGCGCCGTAATGGAAGCAATACGCCGGCAGCAGCCGTTCGATGGCGCAGTACGGCGTGTCCGTGCACATCTGGCCGTCCGTGGTCCAGCGGATGCGATCGCCCGCGGCCCGCCGCCGAGCGATCACGTCCGGTGCGACAATGCCGTAGTGCCCGAGGCCCCAGCAGGTGATGTAGCCGTCCCACTCGGGGATGTGCGCCCAGGTGCTGCAATAGATCCGAATCTCCGGATCCACCTCGTGGATCATCTCGCACAGGGCCTGCATCTGTTCGATGATCCCCGGCTGAGTGTAGAACGGCTCATCCGAGATGTACAGCACGCATTTCTTGTCCCAGCCGCGCGCTTTGAGGTGATCCCAGTAGGTCTTGAGGACAGCCTGATAGGCCTGCTTGAACTGCGGGCGCAGCTTGCTGCGGTCCACGTCCGCGAACGGGTAATCGCCGTCGTAAGGTTTCTCGCCGAACTTCACGGAGGGCGGAAACCCCCAGCCGAACAGGTAGAAGTACCAGGGCGTGTAGAAGTGCATCATGCCGAGTTCGTCCAGCGCGTAATGAGCCGCGCGATCGAAGGCCGTGAAGTCGGCGATCACCTGGCCGTTCTCGTAGCGGATATCCGGCGCCGGTTCGATCGTGTCGGGGCATACGCGGCGGTCCGCCATGAATTTCAGGAAGTCGCGCCGCGCCTCCTCGGGCGCCTTGCCCGGGATGTCCCACCGGCTGCTCATCCGCAGGTCGTAAATCGCGCCGACATGGTTCTCCCGAG
The DNA here is from genome assembly GCA_052034005.1 of Planctomycetota bacterium. Lineage (GTDB taxonomy): Bacteria > Planctomycetota > Planctomycetia > Pirellulales > Pirellulaceae > JAAYDI01. The sequence continues at coordinate 19,905 of JBPOJB010000044.1, forward strand.
GCAGCGCGAAGTCCCACACGTGCACCGTCAACGACGCGCAGGCGACCTGCTCGCCGCCGCACACGAAACGAACCGTACCCGTGTAGTCGCCCGGCGCGGTGTCCGCCGCAGTACGGAAGGTGATCCAAACCGGCTGCGTGCTGCGCGCGGCGAGGTCGAACCTGTCGCGGGGCAGCAGCGGGTCCGGCCAGTAGCCCGCCCAGCCGTCACAGGCCGGCGCTGTCGTAGGGTACTTGCGGACCCAGGCCGGCGTTTTCGAGTTGTAGTAGTTCGTGGGGTAGTCGATCGGCACATAGCCCACGACCCCGATCTCCGGGTCGCCCAGCGCGGCGCCGTCCGTGCGGCGCGGAGGAACCACCTGCACTTGGACCCCCGTGAGCTGGCGATCCGACCGGATCGCCAGCTGCAGCGGCTCGTACTCGTTGCGGGCCATGCTGATCCGCGCAGGCTCGACGTCGCGCGGCGGCACGTCGTCCTGGAACACTTTCACGACCGGATTGACCGGCCAGGCCCGGACGCCGTGGTCGACGGCGCTCGCACGGGCCTGCAGCGGACCGATCTGGCCGGCGCTGGCCTCGACCAACACCGCCCCGTCGTGCCATGCCGTGCCCCTGGCGTCCATCGTCAGGTGGAGCTGGAAGTGCGCCACGTCCTCCGGCATGGTGAAGAGCCCGGACAGCAGCGTCCAGCCGACGGTGCCGTTGATGGCCGGCCCGAGACTGGTCATCTGAGCTGTCGCGCACAACTCCCCGGCGGCGTTGCGATAATGCGCGTGCAGTTGCAGCCCCCCCTGTAAGTCTTCGCATCGGAGCCACGCCGCCAGGAGATAGGACCGGCCCGGCGCGACAGGGACATCTTGTCGCCAGCCATACCAGTTCGGCTGGCAATCCTGCGGCACCCGTAAGCGGACACAGCGTGCGCCGAACAGCCCGGGCGCAACGGCACGCATCTCGACCGCCGGAGGATGGTCGGCTGCAGCGCCGCCGAGCCAGTTGTCCGGAAGTTCGCCGCCCGCCTCGAAGCTGGGGTTACGGACCAGATTCCCGGGACTTGTCAGCAGCGTCTCGTAATCCGGACCCCCGGCCGCCAACTCCGCGGCCGGCGCGGGCGCTGCCGCGGCCGCGTCAGCGGCCGGGATGCCAGGGGCCTCGTACCCCTGCTCAGTGGCCGTGGCCAGATAGACGTAGTAGGTCTGCACCGTGCGCGGCGGGACCGGTTCACCTTCGATGAGCAGCAAGTCCTTGAGCTGATACGATCTGACCACGCGTGTGTCGACGACCGTGCGGAGATTCGCCCGATCCACCTTGCCGCGCAAGCGCGCCAAGACGCCGGCCAGATCGACGGAGATCAGCCCGGTGCGCTCCGGCGTGTCGCTGAAATTGGCCACCTGCACGGGGATGCGGTAGTCCCAGACGACGTCACCGGCGGCAGGGTCCTCGAACCAGGGCGCGTCCGCGCCGCGTTGCGTCATGGTCAGTGATTCGCGCGGCCCGGCAGTCGCGGACAGGTGTACGGGGTCCAGCTCGAACCCACTGTTGCGCACGCCCAGGCTGGCCGGCAGCCAATCGGGCACGCCCCAGGCCGATGGATTGTCGAAGTAGGCCCAATACCGAGCCGCGGCGCCCGCCGCGCATTGGGCGGGCAGCACCAGCCGGCTCCCCTCCGCCATCGGGCCGGTGTGACACTCATGCCCCTCAGGCCCAATGACGTTGTACAGCACCTCCTGGCCGCCGTCGTCGCAGATCCGCAGAGACTCGATCTGGACGCCGGCCAGGTCGGCCTGCCGTGGGCCGCGGCCGACCACCAGGGCCACCGGATCGCCTTTCGCCGCGCGCGCCATGTCGTTCCGGACCTGGATGCTCAGGCGGCCGTGCCACAGGTCGCCGCGGCCCAGACACAGGCCCCCGTGCCAGGGGACCGTGTCGGCCGGTGCGATGCCCAGGCCCGCCACAACGACGAGCGAGCAGAAGAAGGGAGTCATGACAGCTCAGTCTCCATGTACGCGGATCGTCTGGATTTCAAACGGTCCGATGGTCGATTGGATGGTTCTGTCGGCCACGTTCAGCGGATGATCGCCTGCGGGAAGCGGGTCTTCGGTCAAACGCGTCAGCGCGGCGCGCTGCGGAGCCCACAGGCCCCAGGTCAAGCGGGCCGGCACGCGGCGGCCCGCGGTCTCGTGGAGGCGCACGATCCAGCCGTCGCCGTCCTCGGCACGCTTCAGATTCACCAGCACGACGTTCTCGGGCTCCACACGCAGCAGCGATGCGCGCAAGCGGAGTGCGCCGTTACCCGGCGGCGCCGGAATCCCCAGCAGCGGCGTGGCCACCTCCCAGCCGAACCGCGCATCAGGTGCAGCTCCAGCGCCGTGCGCGCGCAGCGCGTAGTGGAACGTGAAATCGCCGCCTTGGAATTCCTGGAAATTCGTCGACCAGCCGTTGTTGAGCACGCTCGAATAGATGTGCGCGCGCTCCGGAACGTACGACGGATCCCACTGGAAGATGCGGATATCACCCACCGACACGAGCGGCGCCTGCAGGGTGGCCCACGTCACACCGCCCTGCTCGTTGCCGACGTGCGCCCAGTGCTGGATCGCGAACGTATCGCGATTGCCCGCCTCCTGGACGTCGGTGGCCGGGTCGGTGATCGAGCCGAGCTGTTCCAGGGCAAAGCGCGGGTTGGCAAATCCAAACGGGAAGGCGACGTGCCCGGCTTCCACAACCGCCGTCTCCTTCTTGCCGACGAGCCGGACCTCGCAATCGATCCGGTCGATGGCCTTCCAGAACGTCACGCTCCTCACCACCTTGTCGACCTCGCCGACCTGCACAGGGAAATCCGGGATCTTCAGCGTCCCCTCGCTGACCAGGCAAGTGGTCAGCGGTCCCTCCTCAATCCGCCAACTTGCGGTGTGCGGCAGCACCCTGCCGGTGCTCGGGCCGTCATAACCGCTCTGGTGCCACCCGACGGCCTTGCTCGTGCCGAACGTCTGGTAGATGTACTGATTGAAGAGGCCGGGCGACTGTTGATCGAGCAGCTCGAGGTTGCCCGGCACGTGCACGAGCGACACGATTTCGCCATCGTCGCGCACGCGTGCCCGGTAGAACGGAGTCTGGATGGTCGCGCCGGCCGCCGGGTGAGACCGGCGCGGTTCCGCGGGCGCGCCGCCGACCGCGCGGTAGGTCCGGTACCCGAGCGCGGGTACATCCTGGGCGACGAAGAGCAGCATCCCGTCCTGGAGCTGGGCGGGCGCCGGCGCGCCGCCGTCGAGTGGCTGGAAAGCCTGGACATTGGTGAACTGCTCCGCAGGGACGCGCACCGCGTCGGTCCGGTCCCAGGCGGCCGGATTGACGACCACCAGGCCGCCCGTGCCGGGCGCGGCGGCCTTGGCGATCGCGTCCAGCGCCGTTGCCCGGGTCTGGGCCGCAGCCAGCGCTGCGCGCCGAGCGAAGTCGCCTTTCAAGCGCCAAGAGAGTTTCATTGCGTCGTAGTCCGGGTTGCGCGCGAGGTCGTCTTCTGCGGCCGGTCTGGCCTGCGGCTTGAATCCGGCGATGCCCCAGGTATGTTCGCTGTAGAGTAACGATTCAACGTAGGCGGCGCGGAGCTGTTCCGCGGGGTACGCTTCCGGTGCGAGCGATCCGGACAGCTGCGCCAGGCTGTGCAGCCGCTCGCTCTGCGTGAGCATCTCGCGCGCCTGGCGAGCGGTCGCGGTCGTTTCGGCCTGGCTGGCGATGCCGTGGATCCACCAATCGTTCAGTTCGGTCCGGAGCACCGGTACCTGGTCCGCGCCGTGCGTTTCGATCCAGTCGACGAACGATTCCACGTTGCCAATCGTGATCTTCGGGTACGCGTAACGCTTGCCCAGTTCGTCGGCCTCGGTCGCGACGGCGAGCAGGTTCTGTGGCCCGACATTGTCGCCGGTCACATAGAGCGCCAGGAACGCGTCGTACGGGTACGCGGGGTCGTTTTCCAGGCTGGTCAGCCGCTGCACGTCCCAGCCCCAGCCGTAGCCGTCCGTCAGCTGGGTCAGGACGCGGCTGCCGTCGGGCGACTCCCACCAGAACAGCAGCGGCGTCTTCACCCCGCGCACGCCGTTGTTGGCGCCGATCTGGAGCAGCCGCACGCCGCTCCGCGCGAGGATCTGTGGGAACACCCGCGTGTGGCCGGGCACGTCGGTCTGTTTCGCCCACGCGGTGGACTTGCCATAGCGCCGCTCCAGCTCCTTGGCGCCGTAGAGCGACCGGCAGATGTCCTCCAGGCCGCAGAAGTAGCTGTGCAGCGTGAAGGGCAGGGCGTGCCAGGCGATTTCCCCGCGCGCGATGTACTCCTCGAATTCCCGCTTGCCCGCCTCGTCCTTGTGCCGCAGAATCTCCTCGACCATCCATGTCGGATAGGTCCAGATGAAACGATGGCCGGGCGCATAGCTGCGACCCCGGTCACAGTACTGCATGATGAGATCGAGCATGGGGCCCGCCGCGCGCTCGAGCATCGCGTCGATCGGCTCGGTGTAACCGAGGTCGTAATGCGTCTTCATGGCGATGAAGATCCGCCACTGGCGATGCGGCCGCGCGACGCACTTGGCCGAGGCTTGCGCGCCCTGGCCGGTCACGAGCTCCACGGCCACTTCCGTCTCCTCGGCCACCGGCGCAATACACAGATCCAGCACGCCGTCGGTGAACGAGGCAGTACCCGTGTCGACGCGGAGGCTGGTTTCATCCGCCTGCGCCGTCAACGTCCCGACGCCGTCCCACAGCCCGCCGACATGCACCCGCAATACCTGCTGGAGCGCACCGTCCACTTCCCGGAAGAAAACCGTATCCTCGACCGTGAGTGAATCGATCTTCTCGGGGATCTTGCCGCCGCCGTACGACAGCAGCGCCAGGCCGTCGTACTGGAACCACGAGCCCTCGGCGTTCTCGATTGTGATCTGGTTCGCGCCCTTGCGCAGGATGCCCTCCGGCACGATGTAAGACATCCTCTGAATCGTGCCGTCACGCGCCGTCGCGAACACCTTGGATACGCCCTCGTTCACGCGCACGGCGAACCGCGGCGGATAGGCGTAGTGGGATCGGCACAGCCCGATCTCCAACAGGCATTGGCCGGCCGGGACCTCCGCCAGCTGGAACTCGATGGAGAAGGTGTGGTCCGTATGCCCCGCCCAGGCGTCCATGGGACCGGGGTGGATGAAGGGGAAATCGCGCGCGGGGTCGTCCGTGCCAACCTGGAACCGGACATCCGCGCCGAAGGTCTCACGCCATCTGTCCCAGCCGTCCGGCGCGAGCGCGAACTCGTCGGTCTTTCCGTCCAGCGTCCCCAAGGTCATGATCGGGGTCGGCTCGCTCGCGGCCAGACAGATCCCCAACGCCACGGTGCAAAATCCGATCGACATGGTTTGCCTCCAGTCCGGGGAGCACGCGGAGAAACGAAGGATCGCAACAGTGATATCATCATGGCCGATCGTTCCACGCGCGAGCAAGTCCCGTATCGGAGAGCGGACCGCCTGGTGCGGCCAACCCGGCAACGGCCGGCCCGACGCGCGTTTCCTCATTCGGGATTGGTCATTCAGGGGCCGGCGCACTACACTTTACGCGGTGGCGACGTCGCGGCCCTGCCCGGCAGGGGATCCGCCCGACGTTTGCACGCGCGGTACGCGTCGACACGCGGGAGCGCACGGGCGAGGGCGGGGCGAGGGGCCCGCCGCAATCGGGCATGCTGGGGAACAGGAGCCTATGGATCTCAAGCAATTCCGGGACGAGATTAACGCGATCGATGATCGGATCTTGGACCTGCTGGCACGCCGTCGCACGCTGATTGCTAGCGTCGTCGAACTCAAGGAGCGGGAGGATCTGCAGCTGCGCGACGCGCATCGGGAGGAGCAGCTCCTGGGCCGGCTGATCGTCAACGGGCGCAAACTGGGTTTGGACGCCCATGCCGTGACCAGGATCTTCCACGAGATCATCGACGACTCGCTGCGGTCGCAGCAGCGGTATCTGCAGCGCAACCGCAACCCGGAGGCGGCGCAGCAATCGTGGCGGGTCGCCTATCAGGGCGGGGAGGGCAACTTCAGTTTCCTGGCGGCCAGGGAGTACTTCACGGACCGAGAAGACAGTTGCACGTTCACCGGGTACGCGGAGTATGCCCAGGTGGTGGAGGCAGTGGAACAGGGTGTCGCCGACTATGGCGTGCTGCCCCTGGAGAACACGACGGCCGGCGTGATCAACGAAGTGTATGACCTGCTGCTGCGCACGAAGCTGAGCATCGTGGGCGAAGAAGTCTGCCAGATCGATCACTGCCTGCTGGCGGTCGATATCGTCCCGCTGGGGCGGATTCGCCGGGTCCTGTCGCAGTGGCAGACGCTGGCCCAATGCAGCCGCTTCCTCGCGCAACTGGAGAACTGCCACAAGGAGCCGATGATCGACGCGGCGGCGGCGGTCCGCAAGGTGAAGGAAGACCAGGACTTGTCACAGGCGGCGATCGCCAGTGAAGAGGCGGCGCGCATTCACGGCCTGAAGGTGCTGGCGCGGAACATCACGGACCAGGCCGACAATCTGACGCGGTTCATCGTGGTTGCCCGCCAGCCGCTGGCGGTCGACCTGCGGATCCCGGCCAAGACCTCGCTGATCATCGCCACGGCCCACGAAGCAGGCGCGTTGCTCAAGGCCCTGGTTGTCTTCGACCGGCACGGAATCAACATGACGAAGCTCGAGTCGCGGCCGCGCAAAGGGGCACGCTTCCAGTATGTGTTCTATCTGGATTTCGAAGGCAACGTGGCGGAGCCGCGGGTTGAGGCGGCGCTGATGGAACTGCGCGGCGTGACCAGCTTCCTGAAGATACTCGGCTGCTTCCCCATCGCCAGCCGGGCACGAACGGAGCCGGCGATCCGCAGCCTGGTAGCGCGCCCGGCGTCGGCGGCGGCCGGCGACGGTGACACCGAAGCGCAACCCACATCCCCGGCGGCCGGGGTCGCGCCGGGCGGGAACCGGGCACGCGCGCTCTCGAGTCGCCAGACGAAGCCGCGCAACACGGTCATCCGCGTGCGAGGGGCCGAGATTGGCGGACGCCACTTCGTGATCTGCGCCGGACCCAGCGCCGTGGAATCGGAGGAGCAGATCTTCGCCTGCGCACAGCAGGTCAAGGAGTGCGGCGGCAAGGTCCTGATGGGCGGGTGCTTCAAGCAGCGCATCACACCGGACGGCTTCCCCGGGCTCGGCTACGAGGGGCTGGCCATGCTCGCCGCCGCGGGGCGGCAGTACGACCTGCCGGTGATGACCGAAGTGCCCACGCCGGCCGACGCCGAGAAGGTTGCGGAAATGGCTGACATCCTGGTCGTCGGCCAGCAGAACATGCAGAACTACAGCCTGCTGAGCGAACTCGGAGGGCTCCCACGCCCGGTGGTGCTCCGGCGCGGCCTGGCAGCCTCCCTGGAACAGCTGCTCGATGCGGCGGAGTTCATCCTGTCACGCGGCAACCAGCAGGTGATGCTGTGCGAGCACGGCATCAGCACATTCGAAACCACGACCCGCAACACGCTGGACCTGGGAGGCATCTCGATCCTCAAGAAGATGACCCACCTGCCGGTGATCGCCGATCCGTCGCACGCGGCCGGACAGCGCGATCTGGTGGTCCCCCTGGCGCTGGCCGCACATGCCGTGAGCCCGCACGCGCTGATGATCGAGATCCACCCCGACCCCGACCACGCGCTGTGCGACGGACCCCAGGCGCTGCGACCCGCCGGTTTCCGCGACCTGATCGCCGAGATCTTCAAATAACCACCTTCCGCCGTGACGTCGCGCGCCGCCGGCCGGGATCTACACCTTGTCCGCGGTCGGGCAGACAAACCCGTCGCGGTACTCGCGCGTCAACAGGGCGGTCGCTTCGGGTGAGTCGGGGAACACCTCCGCGTCCGGGTCGAACGTGAGCAACGGGCCCAGCGATAGCGGGTATTGCTCCAGATCCACGCCGTTGTCCGCCAGGTGCCGCACGGTGCGGTCCACCGTCGCCCCGTTGTCGTCCAGGGACTGGACACCGGCCAGCGCCTGCTTGATCGAGTCCGGGGCGACGCGATTCTGTTCGCCCAGGTAGTAGGAGATGTTGCCCAGGTGCGCCATGGCGGCGGACAGGTGTCCTTCGAGCGCATTGGCGTGCAGCTGGTCGTAATCCCGGCTGACGCACGCGTCCAGGAAGTTGCCGAAGTGGTTCTCGCCACCCTTGAACTCCCGGATCACGTTCATGTCCTTGTCGTAGGCGATGCAGTGTGAGTAGGTCGCTTGCACCAGGTACCCTTCGCTGCCGTAGAACACCACGCCGATCTTGCCCCCCGTGTTGCTCTGGAACAGCCGGTTCAGCTCCTCGTCCGCGCAGTTGTCGACCGAGAGCCCGCGCGTCTCGAAGACGATACACTTGTCGCCATAGTCGAAGATCGAGACCTCCGTGTTGGGCGTGTCGCCGGCGTCCACGTAGGTCGGGTCCTGACGTTCCGCCTGGTAGCCCAACCGTCCGCCGTAGGTGATCACGCGGACCGGGTGCGTGGTGATGCCCAGACCCCAGCGGGCGATGTCGGTCTGGTGCGGGCCCTGATTGCCGGAGTCGCCGTTGCCGTAATGGCGCTGCCAGTGCCAGTCGTAGTGGAACTTCTCGCGCGTGACCCGCGGCTGCGTGTCGGGTGCCGGGCCGGACCAGAGCGTGTAGTCGACGCTCTCGGGGACCGGGTAGTCGCCCAGCGGGCCGATGGAGGGACGCCGCTTGTAGCACAGCCCGCGCGCGAAGCGGACGTCGCCGATCCCTTTCTCCTCCTGGAGGAACTGGATCGCCTCGCGCAGCGCGCGGCTCGAACGGCACTGGGTGCCGACCTGGCACATGCGTCCGTACTTGTGCGCGGCCGCCACGAGCGCTCGGCCGGCCGCGATTTCATGGGAAATCGGCTTCTCGATGTATACGTCCTTGCCGGCCTGCATGGCCCAGACGCCGCACAGGGCGTGCCAGTGGTTGGGGGTCGCGGTGGCGACGATGTCCACCTGCGGGTCGGCAAACGCCTCCCGCATGTCCCGCACGAACTTCGGCGCGTCGCCCTGCTTCTCGGCGACCTGCCGGCAGCGGCGCTGCCCGATCCGCTCGTCGGCGTCGACGACGTAGAGCACGGTTGTGCGGGGATCCTGGACGAACGCGCTGAGATGATCGGCGCCACGTCCGCCCACGCCGACCACTGCCACGCCCAGTTGCTCGTTGAGATGCTGCGCCCGGGTCACGTAGGGTCCCATCGAGACGGCGGCGGCAGCCGCGAAGGAACGGCCCAGGAAACGACGTCGTGAATACTCGGTCATCAGAGACTCCTTGTGCTGGATCGGCGCGGGACGCGATGCGGGTGCTCCGGCCACGCTCTGGTTTTTGATTTTACACGCGGCCGGACGCAAATGCCACACGACGGGGCGGCCGGACGGCGCCGCGCGCGGCGCTCACCGCCCGGTGATTGACGCGCCGGCCTGAGATCGGCGAAGATGCTCTGTGTATGGCCCCGCAGTGGGCGAGGAGTGTCGTCGGAGTGTTGTCATGGTCAACAGTGTCCTACGTGTGCGATGGCTGAGTGCGGCGGCCTGGACCTTCTGGAGCCTGATCGCCCTGCGCGGCGCGGCCGGCGCCGCCCACGAACTCGCGCTGATTGAAGTGGATCCGGATTGCACCACGGCGCTGCGCGAACAGGGGACGGGCAACAGCCTGGTCGTGGTCGGCGTGAACTATTTCGGGCCGCATGATGGCTGGGCGCCCAAACTGTGGCACCGGTTCGATCCGGTCCGGGTGCGGCAGCACCTGCAGCTGTTGCGCGACGAGGGCTACAACGCCATCCGCGTGTTCTTGACGCTGGACTCGTTCCACCAGCAGCCCGGACAGGTGCGGCCGGAGGGCGCGGCGAAATTCCGCCAGCTGCTGGACATCTGCCGGGAAATGGGGATTCGCGTGGTGCCGACGGGGCCCGATCATTGGGAAGGCATCCCGAGCTGGATGAAGGGCAAGGACCAGTTTGCGGATGAGGAAGTGCTGCGCGCGAACGAGGCGTGGTGGGAGGCTTTCGCGGCGATGTTCGGCAGCGACCCCGCGATTCTCGCGTACGACCTGCTCAACGAGCCGTCCATTGGCTGGACGTCGCCGGCGATGAAGACGAAGTGGAACCGGTGGTTGCAGGACAAGTACGGGACGCTGGACCAGATCGCCGCGGCATACGGCCGCCCGGTGGAACAGCTAGGGACGCTGGGCCAGCTGGATACGCCCGCGGCCGAGCCCGCACGAGGTGATCCGTGGTTGTACGACTATCAGCTGTTCCGGGAATCGATTGCCGATGCGTGGACCGAGCGGTTGGTGGCGGCCATTCGGCGCGGCGGCGCTCGCCAACTGGTCACGGTCGGACACATTCAATGGGCCAGCACCGCCTACCTGCCGACGGTCCATCACTACGCGGCTTTCAACTTGCGCGACAACGCGCGGCATGTCGACTTCGTGACGATCCATTTCTATCCCATCGCGCCGCCCTGGCCGTGCCACAGCCCGGAGGGGATCCCGCGCAACGGCAGGTACCTGGAGGCCGTGCTGCGCGAATGCAGCGTCGGGAAGCCCGTCCTGATCGGCGAGTTCGCCTGGTATGGGGGCGGTGAGATCCAGCAGGCGGATGGGCGCACGGTCATGCCGGCTCAGAGCCTGGAAGACCAGGTGGCATGGAATGAAGAACTGCTGGAAGTCTCGCGCGGACGTGTGTGCGGCTGGCTGCACTGGGCGTTCGCGGACACACCGACCAGCCGCGATCTGACGCGCTGGAGCGGACTGTGGACCGAGGACCTGCAGCTCAAACCGTGGGGCCGACGGTACGGAGAGTTCGCCCGATCCGCCACGAAAACCCCGGCTCCGCCGCGGCCCTTCCCCGAACCGGCCGTGGAGACCGACATTGATCGCCGGACGGCCTTGACCGATCCCGGCGCGCAACCGCCCTCAGGCGGCGAGCACTGACACGCGCCGCCGGGCCGTGCCGTGATGAGGCTGCGCGTCTGTGATAATCGGCACGAGCGCGGTGGTGCGCAGCGCAGTGCGCACGACGCGACGCGCGGGACGACCGCCGGGCGCTCCGGTTGGCAGGCGACGAACATTCACGGGTCGCGCATCGTACGTAGAGTTACACACGGCGGGTCTGATGGCGGTCGCGCGCGGCGCGGTCCGGCGGCCCGCTAGCGATGGTAGCTCACGAGAGGGGGCGTCCTTCGCAGATTATGCCGTTTGGTGTTGTGTTTGGGCATTGCGAGGGGCTATGTTAGTGCGTTAGGGAAAAGGTGTTTCCCTGAGAGGAGTGAGGCGAAGCGAGTCCGGGTTTCCTGAGGGGTGCCCCGATTGAGGAAAGGGATCGCCATGGAAAGCACGGTCAACGAGGACTTTATTCGCATCGACGAAGCGGCGGACTATACCGAGATCGTGTTGCAGCGTGTGAAGGGGCGGCTGTCACAGAGTTGTCACTTTACGCGTCATTGGCGCGAGATCGACTGTGGCCTTTCCAATGGCATTCTGACGCTGCGCGGTTCTGTGCCGAGTTTCTATCTGAAGCAGGTCCTGCAGTCCATCCTGAAGGACGTACCGGGTGTGCGCCGCATCGACAATCGTGTGGATGTCGTGTCGTCAGCCGGGCTGAGCAGCGTGCGGCACCCGTAGCATTGCGATTCGGTCGTTGGGGCAGGTTCTCAGCGGCGTCGCCGTTCGCTGGGCGTTTCACGTCGCGTCCGTCGGTGCCCGCCGGCAGGCAGCCGGGGACCCGGTTCGATCGTCTGATTGCGGCGGTCGTGGGGTGCCGGCACGCAGGGGGTTGGCGGCGGGGCAGCGCAGCGCAGGATCCGATAGAAGATCATGACATCGTCCTGGCTGCGCTGGACGGTCACCGCGTTGTGCGGAATCCCGGCGGCTTGGATCAGCCGCCAGCTCTCCTGGCGGGTCCGCTGCAGGAACCCCGACCAGTCGACCAGCCAGTGGTAGTCGGTCGTATCGTAGCGGTCGCTGTCCTTGAACACGGCGATGCAGACGCCGCCCGGCTGCAGCGTCTGGTAGAGGGATTTGAGCATCCGGACGAGCAGGTCGTCGGTGAGGTAATCGAGCAGGCCGATGGCGTAGATGACGTCGAAGCGTCCGAACTCGCGGACATTCCGTTCGGCGTTGACCAGGCGCAGCGCGTTGTACTGGCGGAATTCGACGCGGTCCTGCAGTCCGCACGCGCGCATGCGGCCGGCGGAGTACTGGAGGGCTTCGGCGTCGAAGTCCAGGCACGTGAATCGCGCGTCGGTTTCCTGGATGACGGCCGCGAGTTCGACGAGTTCACGGCAGGGTCCGCAGCCGATGTTCAGGATCCGGGCCGATCGGCGCGCCCGCATCTCTTCGGCCAGGATCTCGCGCATCCGCGCGCGGCGGAAGCGGATGCCGTTGGCCAAGGTCGTCGACAGGAAGTACTGGTCGAACAGCTGACCGACTCCTGCGGAAAGCGGCTGGTTGTTGTAGGCCTTCTCGATGATCTCGTAGTCGCCCGGGTAGCCTCGCGGCCACGTCCGCGCGCGCTGCATGAAGTAGCTCTTGGCGAACGACTCGCTGGTCCGCTGCCGGAACTCCGCCTGCTTCCTCCGGATCGCTTCGCGATCGTCGCCGAACTGCTGTTCCAGCGCGCGGCAGTATTGCTCGACTCGCTGGAGCTGGTTCTTGAGTTCTTCCGCCAGCTGCCCCAGGTCCGCGCCCGGCGCTGCGCACTGTGTCTCGATCGTCTTCACCGCCTCATTGAAGTCGGCGATGGCCAGATCCAGTTCCCGATCCGCGCGTGTTGCGGAACCATGTCCGCTCTCCACGCGCAGATGCATTCCGCTGATCTTGTCGTGCGTGTGCCTGTCGATGTATCGCATGTTCTGCCCCAGATCGTTGATGAACGATTCAATAGAAAAGAGAAAGAGACGGTCGCGCCACCTGCAGCGCGGAGTCGGACGCCTGCGCCGCCGCCGGACGAACCCGGCAACTACCACCAATGTATCAAAGAATGGGACGCTGCAAAGAGGCGCCGCGCGCGGCGCGTGACGACCTTGAGAAGATGTAACGGAGGTAACGATCCTCGGGCCGCGCGCCGTGCCGGCGTGCGCAGTGAGCGCGCGCGGCACGTCCGCCGCAAAACGCACCGTTTCACAGGCAAGGTCGCCGCAGCCGTTAGAGTCAGACGGGGAGGGGGCCGGTCAGGCGCCGGGCGGCGTCGGACCGGGCGCGACGAGTTTTTCTGTCTCGGCATACGTGTCGCCGTCGCGCACCGTGGACTCGACGACGCGATAGAGCGTGGCAGGGTCAATCGGTTTCGAGACATAGCCGTCCATGCCGGCCTGCAGGCAGGTCTCCTGGAATTCGTTTCCCGCATGGGCCGTCATCGCGATGATCGGGGTGCGCCGGCGCGCATCGCACTCGGCGGCACGGATGAGCCGTGTGGCTTCCAGGCCATCCATCTCGGGCATTTCGACATCCATCAGCAGGACGTCGAAAGACTCGCGCTGCAAAGCCTCGATTGCTTCCCGGCCGCTGGAGACCGCCCGCGTTTCATGTCCTCGCAAATCCAGGAGTCCGACGGCGACTTCCCGGTTCACCAGGCAGTCTTCGGCCAGCAGGATTCGCAGCGGCCGGGCCTGCGCGGCCGGCACCCGCAACTCGGCCGGCTGGGTCTCAGACGGCGACTCGCCCAGCGTCTGGCGCACCGCCGCGCGCAGTTGAGCGGCGCTCATCAGTGTGTGCGCGGTGCAGCAGCGCTGCCAATGCCCGCTCTGCACGGTCTCGGCCGGTCCTGTCGGGGAGAGCAGCAACAGCGGGTAGCGCCGCGTATCGGCGCGGCGCCGGATCCGTTCGGCCACCGCGAACGCGGGTTCCTGCGCGCGCGCGGCGCTGCCGACCACGACGATGTCGTACGCGGGCTCCCCGGCCGCGGCGTCCCGTAACCGCTGGACGGCATCGTGGCAGTCCGCGGCGACGGTGACGCGCATGCCGCAGGCGGAGAGCAGTTCGCGGTATACTTCCCGGCTGGCAGGGTGCGCGTGCACGAGCAGGGCGGACCGCCGCGGCGCCGGGTCGTCATGCTCCGCCTGCCGCGGCGCCTGGCTGTCGGGGGTGAACTGGGCCGTGAAGTGGAACGTGCTGCCCTTGCCCACGACGCTCTCGACCCAGATCCGACCCCGCATCAGCTCCACCAGCTGGGCGGAGATGGTGAGTCCCAGCCCAGTGCCGCCGAATCGCCGCGTCGTCGACGCGTCAGCCTGGCTGAACGATTCGAAGATGTGCTCGTGCTTGTCCGGCGGAATGCCGATCCCCGTGTCGCGCACGACGAAGTGGACCAGCAGGCTTGTGGCGGACGGCTGCTCGAGCCAGGCGTTGACGCTCACCTCCCCTTGCTCGGTGAACTTGAGCGCGTTTCCCACGAGGTTGACGATCACCTGGCGCAGCCGGCCGGCGTCTCCCAGGACGACGTCCGGGACAGTGGGCGCGATGCGGCAGACAAGCTCCACGCCCTTGCGTGCCGCCGGGATGGCCAGCACGCGAGTCGCCTCGATCACGACGTTGTGCAGCCGCATGGGGGCGTGGTCCAGCTCCATCTTGCCCGCTTCGATCTTGGACACGTCGAGGATGTCGTTCAGCAGGCGCATGAGCGCCTCGGCGGATTGACCGACCATCGTCAGGTAATGCCGTTGCTGGGCGTCCAACAGCGTCTGGAGCGCCAGTTCGGTCATGCCCATGATCCCGTTCATGGGCGTGCGGATTTCGTGGCTGATCGTCGCCAGGAACTGGCTCTTGGCCTTATTGGCGGCCTCGGCAGCCTCCTTCGCGTCGCGCAGGTTCTCTTCCGTCTCGATCAGTTCCTGGGCGAGTCGTTCGAGTCGTTCGTTGGATGCGGCCAGATCGCGCGCGCGTGCTTCCGCCGCCGCCGCCCGCTCGGCGACCCGTTGTTCGAGCGTCTCGTTGAGGCTCTGCAGCTGCTGGAACCCCTCGGCGTTCTCCAGCGCGGCGCCGGCCAGCGTCGCGATGAAGCTGGCCAGCCGTTCCTCGTCCGGCCCGAACAGTCGGCGCACCTGGGTGTGCAGGACATAGACGCAGGCGATCGGCCGGCCGCGCACGAGGACGGGCACGCACAGGGCGGAGCGGGCGCCGGCGGCTGCGGCGTGCGATCGTCGATCCTCGGTGTCGCTGGTGAAGGCGATGGCCCGCCCTTCCTGGACCGATCGCTCGACCATGGCCTCGTCGTAGTCGAAGTCCGACTCTCCGTCGAAGGGCGTGACCTGCAGCAGCTCGCCCACCGCAGTGATCCGCAGCAGCCGGCACTGATCGCCGCGCAACAGGTGCTGTGCCGCGTGTCGCACTTCGTCGAACACATCGGTGGGCGACAGGGCGGAGGCGATGCGCCGGCCGGAGTCGAGCACGGTGCCGAACCGGTCGACCAGCGAGAGCGTGGCGGAGTTGGCCGCGGCGGCGTCATCGGCGGTGCTGTCGGTGTCGGTGCGCGGGAGAGTCAGCGCGTTGAGCATCTCCTGGGCGTCGGCGATTTGTTGCGCGGCGCGGGGCCAGCCGCACTCCAGGCCGACCTGGCCGCGCATCAACAGGGTCTGGGCCTGCTCCAGCGGATCCTGGAGGGTCTTGGCCAGGGCCAGGCTCTTGTCGAACAGGCGGCGGGCTTTCCGGTACCGGCCGCGCATGGCCCACAGCAGGGCGCCTTCCCGGAGGGCCCGGGGGATGTCGTTGCGGCAGAAGCAGGCGGAGCGCAGCGCCTGGCGAACCGCGGACTGGGCACGGCGGATCAGCTGCCGACGACGTTGCGGCGCCAGCAGGCTGCAACGCTCGGCCTGCATCCGGCGGCAGGTGGCCAACCAGGCCGACATCGGGATGGTGTACGAGTTCCTGACGCGCGAGTCGTTCGTCACTTCCACGGCGCGCTCGATCGCGGCGGTTGCGCGATCAAGGTCGCCGGCGCCGAGACAGCGGACGCATTCGGCCAGCAGCACTTGCGCGATGCCCTGCGCGTCGTGGCGCTCGCGCGCCAGCTCTCGGGCGACGATCTCTTCGGAGATGGCGCCTCCGGCGGCGCGGGACCAGACGTCGAGGATGATCCCGGAAGCCTGTTCGTCCCCCAGCTCCAACCCGGACCGGTAATTCCGCTGCGACTCCTCGATCGCGCCGGCCAGGTCTCCCAGGTGGTACAAGGAGGCCGCCACCTGGTACCGGGCGGTGTGGACTTCCCAGTAATCGCCGGTACGTTCCAGCAACCGGATGGCTTCCCGGCATGCATCGATACACTCCGCGAACCGCGACTGCATGTACAGCAGGACGCCGGAGTAGTGCAGCGACTGGCCTTGTCCCCACACGTCGTCGAACGACTTGCGTATGTCCAGCGACTTTTTGGCGTAGGTCATGCCGCGCTGGAATCCGGAGATCAGGCCCCGGCTGAACCCGGAGATGACGCCCATCGCCGGCGCGTGTTCCGAGTAGGCGTGTGCCAGTTCGGGCGTCGGCGGATATCGCTCGGCCAGGTTCATCTCGCGCAGGTGTGCCCAGAGGGCGACGTAGGTGTTCCGGCCGTACCAATAGGCGAGCGTTAGTTTGTTCAGCAGGCGCACCGTGAGCAGCTCGGCGTCGCTCGGCGTCTGCTGGCGGCGATGAAGGAAGAAGCGTGGGAAGAGGGTGTGGAGGAGCTGGACCCACAACTCGCGGACGAGCAGGGGCAGAGACAGGATGTCGGAGCTCGGAATCAGCTGTCCGAGTTCGCGGAGCGCCGCTTCGAAGTGCTCGATGGCCTGTTTGATGGCCCCACGCTTGTGGCACAGCTCGCCCAGTTTGCCGCGGATCTGTGCGCCGGCCACGCGCCCTTCCGCCAGTTGCGCGGCCTCTTCGAACAGCTCTTGAGCCGCGTCATATCGGCCGCTCAGCATCAGCACGTCCCCGAGCCCTTCGACGACCTGGAACCGGACGTCATTGGCCGCTGACGCCGTGCCGCGCAGCGCGATGCGATACTGCTGCTCGGCGATCTGCAGCGCGTGTTGGGCGCGCGCCTGCCGGGCCGCTTCCAACGCGTAGGGAAACGCCTGGGCGCTGTCGCCGGCGGCGTCGAAGTGGTAAGCGAGGTCCGACACGCGCTGGGGCGCGTAACGGCGCAGGTGCAGGGCGGCGCGGCGGTGCAAGTCCGTCCGCCGGTCCGCGGGCAGGCGTGCGAGCAGCGCGTCGCGGATCTTGTCGTGCACGAACACGCACTGGAATCCGTTGGCCCGGACCCATACCATGTGCCGCCGCCGCGCTTCGTCCAAGGCCGTAATCGACTGCGCCGACGTCTGTCGCGCCAGGGTCGCCGCGAAGGACAGATCGAACTCCTTGCCGATCACCGCGCCGCCGCTCAGCAGCTCGATCGCCCTGCCGGGCAGCAGTTCGAGCCGGCGGGTCAGGAACGAGCCGGCCTCGCTGGACGACTGCAGGTTCGCGATCGCCAGCGGTTCGACGCGCCATCCGCGGCGTTCGGCGACCAGCGCGTGGGATTCGACCAATCCGCACAGCACGGCGGAGGCCATGAACGGGCTGCCGCCCGACAGCTCGCGCACGACGTCAATCGCTTCATCGGGCAGCGGGCCTGCCATCGACTCGGCAAGCTGCCGGATCTCGGCCGGGGAAAACGCGCCCAGCCGCAGGTGCGCCTGGGCATTGAGCCGGCGCAGACGGTGGCTGTCCGGCAGTTCCTCGGACCGCGCGGCGACGACCAGCAGCACATGGCCGCCCGCATACGCCGGATCGTCCCGCAGGGTGTCCCAGCGGTCGAGCAGGCGGACGGTCAGTTCATCGCACCACTGGCAGTCGTCCAGGATGATGGCCGCCGGCCGATCGGGCGTGCCCAGCGTATGCAGCAGGTGCGCCAGCGCCTGCACGCTGCGGTTCGCGCCGAACTGCTCCGGCATCTGCGGGTTGACCGGCTGCCAGCCGAGCTGGCCGGCCAGGTTCGGCAGGGCCGCGATCACGCCATCGCGGTAGACGCCGAGCCGATCGAGGATGGTGTCGGCCAGGCCGGGCCGGCAATCGGTTTCGCGCAAGCAGGCGTCTGTGACGCCGTCGAGCGCCTGGAACGGCTGGTGCCCCATCTGGTTGGACCCCGACCCGCGGAGGACCCACATCCCGTGCTGGACGGCGCGGCGGGCGATCTCGGTCAGCAGGCGCGACTTGCCGCTCCCCGATTCGCCCTCCAACAACACCAGCGTCGACTGGCCCTGCTTCACACGCTGGATGCACAGGTCCGCCTTCTGCAGTTCCCGCACGCGGCCGACCAGCGCGGGCTCCGTCAAGCTCGACCGGATGTCCGACCCGCCCACGACGATGCGCGGTTCAGGCTCGCCGCGCTGCAGGCCGCGGAGGATCTCCTGCAGATCGACGAGCACGCCGTCGGCGGACTGGTACCGGTCGCGCGGGTCCTTGCGCAGCAAATGCTGGATCACTTCCTCCACCGCGCGCGGCACTTCCACACCCTGCGCGCCCAGCTCCGGGACCGGCGCCGTCATGTGCTCGAAGAGGATCTTCCCCACCGTGCGGCCGGCGAACGGCGGTCGGCCCGCCAGGCACTCGTACAACACGATGCCGGCCGAATACAGATCGGACGGTTCGGCCACGTCGACATCCATCGAACCCGCCTGTTCGGGCGACGAGTACAACGCGGCGCGCAACGCGTGAGGGCTCGACAGCGCGTCGGCCAGTACGGTGTCGGTCAATCCGACGTCGACCAGCGTGGCGCGGGGGACGGAGAACCGATCGTCGACAATGACATTGCTCGGTTTGATGTCGCGGTGAAGCACATGCCGGACGTGCAGCTCGCGCAGGGCCTGGAACATCGAGATGCCGATCGACAAGGTCTCCCGCACGCCCAGCGGTCCGCTGCGCAGCCGCGCCTCGAGTGACACGCCCTCGACATAGGGCATCACGACATACAGGCAGCTCCCCGTCGTGCCGACATCCAGCAGCGGTGGGTGGTCCATGCTGTGCAGCTCGCACAGCTGGCGACATTCCTGTTCCAGCCGCATGCGGATGCCCTGCGGGACCACCGCGTGCCGCAGGATCTTGATCACCACGGCTGCGTTGGATTCGAGATCGTTGGCCAGCAGCGTCGAGGCGCCGTCGGTCTCGCGCAGAACGCGGATCACCTGATACCGATCGCCCACCAGCTGGTCAGCGCGGACCGCGACGCCTCGGAGAGGCGTGTGCGCAGGCTGCTGGTCCTGCGGCGCTGCCGCGTTGAGCGATCCCTGTGTCATGATGGGTCTATCCGCGAGCCGCTGGTCCCGCACGCCTCGTGCGGGCTCATCACCACACCCGCTGCCGGCTGCGTGCGTGCGAGATCCGGCTCATGCAAGTGTAGCTCCCCGCGAGACAGGTACGCGCGATGAACACGTCCTGCCTCCCGGCCGGTTATGCGGGATATGTCGATTGTCGACACCCGCCTCGCCCCTACTCCTGTTGGCCGCGCGTCCCGCGCCGGGAATCATCGCAGCGCGCCTCCGCGGCGGCCGCCCCGGCATCAGACGAGTGCGGGCATATCCTGCGGCTCGGCCAGGGCCTCTTTCAGGCGCAGAAAATCCGCCTGGCGGCGGAGGAACGCGTCCACGACCACGGGGTCGAACTGGGCGCCCTGTCCGTCGTGGATGGTGGACACCGCCAGCTCGTGGCTGTAGGCCTGCTTGTAGACACGTTTGGAGGTCAAGGCGTCATAGACGTCCGCGACGGCGACGATGCGCCCGGCGAGCGGGATCTGCTTGCCGGCCAGGCCGCGCGGGTAGCCTGTTCCGTCGAAATGCTCGTGGTGGGTCCAGGCGATGTCGCGGGCCATGAGCAGGAAGCGCGCTTCGGAGTGCGTGCGGGCGAGCGTGTCGAGCGTCTGGCCGCCGATCTCCGTGTGCCGCTTCATGATCTCCGTTTCCTCGTCCGTCAGCGGGCCGGGCTTGAGCAGCACGTGGTCCGGAATCCCCACTTTGCCGATGTCGTGGAGCGGGCTGGTCAGGTAGATCATCTGCACGAATTCGCCGTCAATATCCTCACCCGGGATGCGCGCGCGGACCAGTTCTTCCGCCATCACCCGGCAATACTCGCGGATCCGCTCCAGGTGCGCGCCGGTATCGGGGTCTCGCGATTCGGCCAGCTTGGCCAGCGCGAAGATCGTCAGATCGCGGCTCTCGAGCGAGAGAACACGTTCACCCACGCGCAAGCGGACCTGCAGCTCTTCCGGCTGAAACGGCTTGGTGATGTAATCATCGGCACCCGCATTGAGCCCCTCCACGACATCCTTCGTGCTGGAGTTGGAGGTCAACATGATGATGTACACATAAGTGCCGTTCCGCCGCTGACGGATGCGCCGGCAGAGCTCCAAGCCGCTCATCTCGGGCATGCACCAGTCGGATACAACCATCCGAATCTCGCCCGAACGCAACAACTCAAACGCCTCGCGGCCGTTGCGCGCGACCGTCACGTCGTAACCGAACTCGACCAGCGAGTGTTCGAGTATGGTCGCGGTGACCTCGTCGTCGTCGACGACCAGCACACGCATGCGTTTGGATGCCTGGTTCACTTGGTGACTCCGCGCGAAGGGCTGTCGCCTCAGCTCATATCCCGGGCAGTCAGGTCCAGTGTCGATGCCTGGTTGATAAACCGCGACCACTCCCGGTGCAATTGCTCGACCCTCTCTACGATGTCGGTCAGGCGGCCGGCACGTCCCCATCGTTCGATCTCCGCCGAACAGGCGTGCAACGGGTGAGCTGCGACGCTGGCCGCGGCACCTTTGATGCGGTGCGCGATGGTGGCCGCTTCCTCCACGTCGCCGACCAGGATGGCCCGGTCCAACCGGCTCAGGTCCTCCTCGCAACGATCCTGGAACTTGGCCACCAGACGCGCGGCGAAGTCGATGTTTCCCATGCATCGCGCCAACAGCTCTTCGATGTTCAGGACCTCAGGCGTCGACATCGTCGAGGTCAAGCTCATGGGACCGCCCCTTATGCATGCAGCCGTCACAGAGCAACCTGCGTGAGGTGCGCGGCTGACAGGATGACCCGGTGCGCCACACGGTGCGCCCTCCCTGGGTCGCTAATCCTAGCCTTCTCGACTATACGGCGCACATGAGTCGCAGGCAAAAAACCCTACTTGTTGGGCAGCGAGCTGGTGGCGTGGCGCGCGACGAATCCTCCGGCCATGCCCACCCGGCAGACGCGCAGCCCGCGATCCAAGGGCGGCTCGGCGCATGACGCGTGTGTCGATCAGTCGGGCTGCGGAACGCGCCATCGGCCGAAATCCGGGGAAAAGACAGTTTGCAGATGGCATAGACAGGAAACCGATCGTACGCTACTGTTCCTGGACTGCGGTTCTGCCGATCTATTGCGGGGCGGCTGGACGAACGGCTTGTCCACCTCTGCGGTGCTCGGCGGTTCACCACCAATACACACGCATGTCGTGCAAGTCGCGCCGCATCTATGGCTTGCCACGATTGAACGGAAAAAGGGAATGGGTCGTATGCAGCTTCATCCACGCCCCACGCTTTGGGGAGAAATCACCTCGGTTACCCATAGTGCCAACAGTTGCCGGATCACGATCGAGCTGAAGGGGACGCCTGACCAGACGGCCATGATCATGAAGGAGGCGACCGTGGAGATTGGCATCCGGGAGGGTGCTCAGGTCTGCGCGGAGGCAGGCGCATCGCACGTCGTAGCCGGTGTCTGCCCCTCTGCCGAATGCGCCATCTCCCCGTGACGCGCCGCGCGTGGGCGGGCGCCGACGGGTGGATGTTGAGGTCGTCAGTGTGGACGGTGGTCCGACGTACTTAGCGCGGGACTTCGTGGAAACGCGCAACGGACTGTTCTTCGCGCTCGTGGCCGCCGGCACCGAGGAGGGCCGTCTCCTGGGCTGTTTGCGTTACGTCCGCACGAGTGGCGGGCTGCGCAAGCTTGGCACGGCCGACGCCGATCAGTATCTGCGACGCCGGTGTGCCGCTTATCTGTACCACTCGCGCCAACGGGATGTCGCGGTCCATGGCGTGCCTGTGACGCACGTCGCGCGGCACTATCGCCCGCCGGTACAGCTGGCCCGGATCCTCGACCAATCGCGGCGGGATGCGCTGGAGGAGAAGGTGCACGAGCTTGCGGGGATCGTCGGCGCCGCAGCCGGCGCTTCAGAGTGGCTCGGCGTCACCGGCTCGCTGCTGGTCTCGGCGCACCGGCAGACCTCGGACATTGACCTGGTCTGTTACGGCCGCGCGCGGTTCGCGGCGGCACGGCAGCGCCTGCGCGACGCCGTCGCCGGCCACCAGCTCGATCCGCTCTCCGAGGCGATGTGGCGCGACGCATATGCGCGACGCGGCTGCAGCCTGTCGTTCGAGGAGTACCTGTGGCACGAGTCCCGCAAGCTCACCAAATTCGCCTGCCGCGGCACGAAAGTGGATCTCGCTTGCGTCCTGCCCGCACAGGCCTGGACGCCGCCCAGGTGCCGGAAACTCGCACGTGCTTCGATTCGGGCGGTGGTGTCGGATGACACGTTCGCGTTCGACGATCCGGCGCGGTACCCGGTCGCGCACGCCACCGTGCAGGAAATCGTGTGCTACACACCGACCTATGCCGGTCAAGCCTTTCGCGGCGAGACCGTCGAGGCCGCCGGCTGGCTCGAGCAGGCAGATGACGGTGCGCACTACCTGGCCGTCGGCACGTCGCGCGAAGCGGCCGGCGAGTATGTCAAAGTCGTGGGGTAGGCATCCTGCCGGTCCGCCCATCGGTCACCCGAGCAGCTCGAGTCGCTTGATCGCTTCACGCTTGCCGATGTTGCGCACGGCCACCAGCGCGGCCAGCTGCTCCTGACGCGGGCGTGTCTTCCCCTGTTCCCAGTTATAGATGGTCAGCGGCGTGACGCCGATAAGCTTGGCATAATTGGCAGCCGACAGGCCCAACCGCTCGCGCTGCGCTTTGACCGAGCGTGCGGAGAACCGCACCGAACGGGCCGTCTGTTCTCCGGCGGGCGGCACTTCCAACAAGCGTTTCTTCTCCCGGGCTTCGAGAAATGCAATCTTCTGCTCCTGTTTCCGGACCTGGCGCTTCAAGCCGGCGATCTCGCGCCGGTATTGCGCTACGGCCTGTCTGGTCGACCCGGTCTGTGACTTGATCTCCTTGCGCGCCAATCGCTTGATCTCTTCTTTGATGGCAGCCGCGAGATTCGCCATTACATTCTCCCTTCTCTCGGTTACTCAGCATGCATGACAATCAGTGCCATTTGCAGATTATGGGTATTATAGAATATGATGAGGTCCAAGTGCAGGGCCGTAGCGCACGCTAGCCCAAGATACACATAATCAGAATATACCCCTGGGGCAGCGCCTGGGGTGGTGAAAATAGGGGAAGACTTCGCCTGTCCAGTTTTGGGATGATTAGTACCATTGGTGATCGTTTCTGGACGTCGATGAACAAGCCCGTGCGGCCGTACCGGCGGGATAGGGGCGCATGACGACGCCTGGGATTAGGGTCGTCCCGTTGGGACTCGGGTCTGGTGGGTGTACGCGACCCAGGGCTGCGGCCCGGCTCGCACGGCTCGCCGGGCCGTCGCCCTGGGCTGTGATAGTGCCGTCCCTTCGGGACGGAAGAAACCGTCTTCGTGTCGCTGCTGGGCACGGCACAAGCCGTAGAGGCCCAGAGCAGGCATTGACCGATGCCTTCGGCGAACCGCGGCGCGGACCTTCGCCCAACCGGTTCATGACGACATCTTGTCTCTAGGGCGTTGCCATGAGCTTCGGTGACTGAAGCGCCGGCCATCAGCGGCCGCACGGCTCCGTCCTGTCATTCTCGCTCCGCCGAGCTGATTTGCTCAGCGGCCCGGACGGCGTCCTGGGGCAGATCGTTACCGTAGATCACGGACAGGATAGCGGGCAGATAGCGGTCGAGCGTCATCAGCACGGCTGCAAACGAACGGCTGATGACCAGGTCGTCCAGCTCCTCATCGACCAGTGGACAGGCCAGCTGATAGCGCAGCTTGCCGTCGGCATAATCCATTTCGAGCTTCCCCATGCGCAAGCCGTAGTTGGCCCGGATGATCGTCTCGGCGATCGCCGGGCGGGCTCCTTCGGGCACTCGGATGGGCGAGCACCCGAAGACCTCGAACAGGCCCGCTTCCTCGTCGACCGATGCGACCACCCGGTAGGTGCCGACTTCGCCCTGGAAATCAGCACAGACCATGCCGACGTCGTCATGGAGCCGGTATCTGACGTCATGTTCGTCCAGGTGCTGGAGCAGCCTCTCGAAAGCTGCATTCATCGTAGGTCTCCCGATTCAATACCGCGCTGTGCATCCGGCCGAGCTGTGACCTGCCTGTTGTCGGTCTGGGTTTCCCTTTCAGAATACACACCTGGTTGGTCAAGGGATGTCCAACCAGTCTGGTATTTTCTGTTCTTGAGGTCGCGGCGCGTCCGGCCTGTGGAGGTCCCGAACCCTGCGACGGACCGGTCAACTACTGCACGCGCGTGAGAACTCGTATGGTGGTGCCCTCAGTTTGTGGTGCTGGCGATTTAAGGTATGCTCGAGCATTGGCGCGGTGGGACCTCGGGCGACAGGAGCTGGTGATGAGTGAAGAGACCCCTCTGGTACGGCAATGGATCCTGTTGCGGAAGCTCTCGGTGCTCCGCCATGGGTCGTCCGTCAAGGAGTTGGCCCGGGAGATGGGCGTGAGCGAGAAGACGATCCGCCGGGACTTGGAATGCTTCCAACAGGCGGGGTTCCCGTTGGCGGAGACCGTGGAGGAACATGGCCGGAAGAAGTGGCATGTCCATCCCGACCGGAGCCAACCTGGCCTGTCGTTCACGCTCGACGAAGCCATCGCACTGTACCTGGCCCGCCGGTTGATGGAGCCGCTGGCCGGCACCTTGTTCTGGGACGCCGTCCAGCGCGCGTTCCGGAAGATCAAGACGATGCTCGGTCCCCAGGCCCTCAAATACATCGGCCAGTTCGGCGAGATGTTCCACCAGACCATGGTCGGGGTGAGCGACTACACCCAGAAGTCGGAGCTGATCGACCAGTTGATGATCGGCATCGAGGACCAGAAGGCCGTGTTCATCACGTACCAATCGCTACAGGCCACCGAGCCTGTCACGTATGACATCTACCCGTACGGGCTGGCCTACCACCGGGGCTCGCTGTACCTGGTCGGCTTCTCGCCGGACCGCCGCGAGATCCGGCATTGGAAGGTGGCTCGGATCGAGGACGCGGAAGTGACGCCAGTCCCATTCCACCGCCCGGCGGATTTCGACCTGCGCGCGCATCTGGCCAAATCGTTCGGTGTATTCCACGGTGACGGCGAGGTGCATGTGAAGATCCGGTTCTCGCCGGTGGTGGCCCGCTATGTGACGGAATCCAAGTGGCACGGCAGCCAGAAACTCACGCCGCAGAAAGACGGCAGCCTGATCGCCGAGTTCGATCTGGACGATACCGAGGAGATCCGACACTGGATCCAGAGCTTCGGCAAGCATGCCGTCGTGCTGGAGCCGGACCAGTTGCGAGCGGAGATCGTCAGTGAGCTCGATGCATTACGGCTTTCCTACCGCGCGACCGGAACGGTCGCCCAGGAGGCTGGCAGGGAGGGCGGCGCCAATCCTTCATAGAACACCCCAGGCGGCCTTCCGTTCACTGTCGTTCCCGGCGTTCGCGTTTCGTCCGGTACGACGCACTCGTGAGGAGCCGTTGTGCAGCGCGCTGTTGCACTGCGACCACGACCTGAGCGATACCCGGCCGGTCGACGCGCGGCTCGAATGTCGGTTCTTCGCGGGCTTTTCGTAGGTCGTTTTTGCAGTAGACTTGGACATGTGGGACAGCTTCTGGAACGGTGGTGCGGTGCACCGGGATACGATCCGCTCAGGTCGGTCGGCAGCGTGGAGGCTCAACGCCGTGCCGTCCGTTGCGCGTGGCGGCTGACGGGTGTTGCGGGTGGTAATCGAGCATAGACCTGCCGGCTTGGAGTTGCTGTAAGTTCTTTTCTATTAGACATTTACATCGCACGCGCCCATAGCTCAGCTGGATAGAGCAGCGGACTTCTAATCCGCAGGTCGCAGGTTCGAATCCTGCTGGGCGTGCTCGGTCAATCCGCGACGGGACAGGTATCTACCGCGTCCCCTTTCAGCTCCCACACTCGCCCACAGCGCGCGGCCCGCTGGTCTGTGTGACCGCAGGGCCAGAGTCGGCCGCTAGGCGGACGGCGTGAGCGCGCGCTGGACACCGGCGGCCGGCACCTGAGCCCGCGGCGGACGGCGGCCCGCGCGCGTACGTCCCCACCGCTGCACTTCGGAGGCGGCGCGGGGATGCGCTGGCAGCCG
>JBPOJB010000007.1:0-12629 GCA_052034005.1 Planctomycetota bacterium
CGCGCTCGTTTTGGCCGAAGGCCATATTCACCGCCACCATGATGGATGACCACGGCAAACAAGCCATCGATGCCGCCGACCGTGCTCGACACGTGCCAACAGGGACGCGACCTGTTCGCCGGTGGAACGGTCGCCATGATGCGGAACAGGGCGTTGGTTCTTTCACGTCGCCGGGTAGATGCCCAGTAACCCGGGGTGGATGTCGACCGCCGCCCCCACCGTCGCGCGCGGTCTGAGCGCGGCGGCACAGCCGCCGATGCCGCTGGACAGCTCGAGGACGCGTAGTGGTGCCGTCATCTCAGTCCCCCCGTCCGTTCTGGTGGGCCTTGGTTGGTCTGCCATCTATGATAGCGGGTACGACGCGCGCGAGCGTCGACCCACCTTTTTGCGGCTCCGACAGGAACCTAGCGAGATGAGTCTGGACAATACTGTGTTTCTGGTTACCCGCGCGGGACTGGGCACCACCGCCCCCGCCGATGCCGCCTTCGGCCTCGAGATGATCGACAAGTTCTTCCACACGCTCGAGCGTCAGCAGGAGAAGCCGTACGCGATCTGTTTCTACACGGAAGGCGTGCGGCTGGTCACGGAGGGATCGCAGGTTGCGCTCGGGCTGGGGCTGCTCGAGAAGCTGGGAGTCCGCATCTTGGTCTGCCAGAGCTGCCTGCAGCACTACGGGATCTTGGAACGCGTGGTGGTGGGAAAAGTGGCGGGCATGCCTGACATCGTGCAGGTCATGGCGGAGGCGGACAAGGTCATTACGCTCTGAGCGCGCGGGTGGCTGCACCTGCACTGAACGTGAGAGGAACATCATGAGACGCACGGATTTCTGTTCAGTCAAAAGCAGAAGCAGAAAGCAGAAGCAGACACTCTGGTTTCGGCTGGTTTCGGCGAGAATGCTGGTTGCCTCAGCTCACAGCGCGTACTGCTTGCATCTGTGCCCGCGCTTCATCTGCCAGCCGGGAGGGTGACGCACTGGACTTCGCGGACAAGCGCGCTACGGTGTGCGTGTTGCATTGCGACACGAGACGCGGGCCGTCAGACCTGGACCGACGCGTGCCGCGCAGGTGACTGCGCTCGGCCGCGAGCGGAGCGACCAGGCCAGGGTAGCAGATAGGGTGGCCCATGCCCGTCGCAAGCTCACTGGGCGAGCAGCGTCAGGCTGCCTTTCATTCCGAGCCACCCGCGGCGTGCCAGCGGCCACCGCGTCGTGTCGGATAGCTCAGCGGGCGGCGACAGATGAACCGCGTTGAGTTCGAGGGCACACTCACTCCCCTGAACCACGTCGGGCAGCTCGAGGATGAAATCCACGATCTTCTGCTCGCGACTCCCCTCCAGGCGTGCGCGCAGCCGGAGGTTTCACGACACACCTGTTACCCGAAATCGAGCGCGCTGATGACCGCCGGGAGCTCGCAGGAGCTGTCGGCTGACAAGTTGCTCGGCAGCACGGTTGTGGGAGTCACGTGTGGATCGAACGGAAACACTGGGGTGGTGAAAATCGGGGAAGACTTCGCCTGGCCTGTTTTGGGAAAATTTGTTCCATTGGTGATCGTTTCTGGACGTCGATGAGCAAGCCCGTGTGGCCGTACCGGCGGGATGGGGACGCGTGGCTACGCCTGAGCTTAGGGCCGTCCCGTTGGGACTCGGGTCTGGTGGGTGTACGCGACCCAGGGCTGCGGCCCGGCTCGCACGGCTCGCCAGGCCTGCGCGCTGGGCTGTGATAGAGCTGTCCCTACGGGACGGAAGAGACTGGCTTCGTGTCGCCGCAGGGCACGGCACAACTCGTAGAGGGCCAGAGGGGGCACCAAGCAGGTCGATGGGGCGCAGAACACCAACGACAAACGTTAACCGTTAAAACACCTTGGTTCTTTCACGTCGCCACGGAAACACCAGCTCGACCGCGTCCACCGCCTCGGCCAGCCGCCCTTCACCCGAAAACTGCATGGAGAGCCGCTGCCCGTCGTGCAGCACCTGCCAGCGCAACGCCGCGCCCTCGACTGGGGTCGCCCGCCACTGCATTTCACCGTCCGCGGGCGACGTGACCGAAACAGGAAGCGCGGACAGCGGCTGCCACTGGCCGTTGGACCGCACCCGTAACGTCACGACCTGGCCCGCGCGCAGCAGGTTGGTCTCGGTGCGCGGGCCCACCTCCGTGTCCCAACTCAACCAGGTGATGCCCGCCTGATCCGCGCTCAGGTCCGCCCGCAGGCAGACGCTTTCCTCAGTCCGCAGCGATGCAGAACAGATGCTGTTCGCCGCGCAGCAGCAGCCGGTTTTCGACCGGTACGGGCGAGGCCAGGATCGTCTCGCCCATCGAGTTCTCTGCCTGGAGCTTGACCTCTCCTTCCAGGCTCAGGACGAAAATGACCCCGTCCTCCCGGACGGCGTAGAGCCGCCCGCCGGCGACCAGCGGCGACGCGTAGAAGGCCGCACGACTTCGCGGCAGATCCTGCCGCCACACCGTGGCCCCGGTGGCGGGATCGAGGCACTCGAGTGGGCCGCGGTCGCGCAGGACGTACAGATGGCCCTGGTATGCGGCGGGCGTCGGCACAAACGTACCGATGTCATCACGGTCCCACACCCGGTGCGTCTCGGTCACATCGCCCTCGCCCCCCAGCCGGACGCCGTGCAACCGCGGCTGGTCCCGATCTGCCCGGCCATGTGCCACCACCACAACATCGCCGGCAACCACCGGCGAGGCGATCACCGGCCACATGGCCTCCGCCTCAGGGTTGAACTTACCACACGACCAGATCAGGCTGCCATCCACCGCCGCATGCAACGTCACATGTTCGGCCCCCCACACCAGCACGGCTTCGCGGCCGCGATGGTTCACCACCAACGGGCTGGTGTATGAGTTATCCCCCTCCACAGGTGTCTGGTAGTTGCGGTCCACCTTCCAGTGCAGGGATCCTGTCTGTTTGTCGAACGCCGCCAGCCACGACTTGCCGTGATGGACCCGTGCCAGGACGACATCCAGCGCGGTCAGGACCGGCGACGTACCGAAGTCCCAGAACAGCTCATGAGGACCATACTGGTCGACGAAGTTCGTCTCCCACCGCACCGTGCCGTCGAGGTTCACCGCCGCCAGGGTGCCGCTCTTGAAGCAGACGAAAATGCCCTCTCCGTCGGTCACCGGTGAGGGGTTGCAGCCGGAACCGTTCCGATGTTTTCCCGAGGACTCCGGGCCGAAGACCGTCTGCCAAAGCTGGCGACCGGACCAGTCGAACGCCAGGAGCGCGTCGTGGTCGTCGACCGGCGCTGTCACGAAGATCTGCCGGTTCCACACGATCGGCGTGGAACACCCCTTGCCCGGCAGACGCACCTTCCAGAGCACCCGGTCGGCGTCCCACTCCACCGGATAACTCCCTCCTTCGACGCTGCCGGTATCAACCGGCCCGCGCCAGCTCGGCCAGTCCGCTCCGCGGCGTTCGTCGGCAACCGCCATCTGGGCAACGGCGACGAAGAACAGTATCAGGCACAAGATGCGCTGCAGCATGATTTACCTCGCTGTACTGACTGAGACGCTGCCGGTCACTTTCCGCGTGTACTGGGTATTCGCCCCGATCTCGTCAAAGAAGCGGCGGCGCGCCGACGCCTAGTTTTGATCGCGAGCACACATTGTAACACATTGCAGCCGCGGACTTCGTTCGCGGCCGACCTTGTTTCCTCATACTGTCATACTGTCGCGAATCCATACTGTCGCGGATCCCATCTGGCACCACAGCGACATCATGCTACAACAGGGCGGGATGGTGAGCAACGCGCGACGCACCACAGAGAACAGAGAGGGGGCGCGGGGCAGAAGCAATGTCCCCGCGTCGTCACTGGCACGTGTTCGAGGAGTCTGGGCAATGAAAACATCCGTAACCCTGCTTTTCTCTCTCCTGACGTTCCACGCTTTGGCGTTCCCCTGCCCCGCGGGCAGCCCTGCCGCTACCAGGTCCGAGCCGACCACACTGATCGGTGTCGCCAAGATCGACATCACGCCGGAGACGCCGATCCGGATGTATGGCTACGCCTCACGGACGACGGAATCCACAGGGATCGCCGGGCGGCTGTCGGCCAAGGCGCTGGCCATCGGCGGAGACGAAGGCCCCGGGCCCGCGGTGCTGTTATGTGTCGACAACGACGCGGTCCCTGGCCGGCTCCGGGAAGCGGTGTACCAGCGCGTCAATCAGCAAGCCTCCGTCGCGCCCGAGCGGTTTGTCCTGTGCAACTCGCACTGCCACTCGGGCCCCGACCTGGAAGCGCTCGAATACACCGAGGGCGAACAATACCAGCACCTCGAACATTACGCTGCGCAGCTGACCGATCGTCTCGTCCAGGTGGTGGAACAGGCGCTCGCCGACCGGCAGCTGGCACGGCTCGAACTGGCCTGCGGCCAGGTCGAGTTTGCCACCAACCGCCGCGTGCTCACCGACGGCAAGTGGACCGGTTTCGGCACCATGCTCGATGCCCCCACCGACCATGAGCTGGCCGTGCTGAGGGTTGTCACTCCAGACGGGAGGATCCTGGCGCTGGTGTCCAATTACGCCTGTCACAATACAACGTTGGGGGAGGATTTCCGCCAAATCCACGAAGACTGGGCCGGCTGCGCACAGCAGGCGATCGAAGCTGATCACCCCGGAACGACCGCGCTGATCACCATCGGCTGCGGCGCGGACGCGAACCCGCGCCCTCGGACTACGGTTGAGCTGTGCGAGCGGCACGGCCGAGCGCTGGCGGACGAGGTGAGCCGGCTGCTGGCGGGCTCATGGACCCCGATCGCGCCGACGGTGACGGCCCAGCAGCGCACCCTGGAGATCCCCTGGCGACGGGACGTCGACTGGGATGACGCACGCGCGGCTGCCCGCAGCTCCTACACCGTTCAGGCCGCGCTCAGCAGACTCGACCAGGGCGCGACGCCGGACAACCCTCACCCGTATCGCATCACCACCTGGACCTTCGCCGATGAGCTGGCGATGGTGTTCCTGTCCCACGAAGTCGTGGTCGACTACGCCAGGCGGCTGAAGCAGGAGTTCGACCCCCAGCGACTCTGGATCACGGCCTACACGAACGACGTCGAGACGTACATCGTCTCGCCGCGGTTAATTCAAGAGGGCGGCTACGAGCCGAACAACAGCCTCAGCGCGATGGTCACCTTCGGCCAGCCCACACAGCTGGACCCGCCGATGCTCGAACGCATTGTCGGCGCGGTGCGGGAAATGCTGCCCGAGACGTTCCGCGCACGGTGATCACCTGCAGCTTGCTCCCTCACGCCCCATTCAGCAGCGCAGCGACTGAATGGTCGGCCAGCACTTCGGCCCGCGCGCGTTCAATCCGGCCGGCGGGTATCGTCGGGTCGTCCGCACACAGGCGCGCGAGCATCTCGTGTTTGTCTTCGCCCCCACGGATCTTCCAAGCCACCAGTTGGCGCTCCCAGGCGTGGTCGCTGGAAAAGGAACGCGTACCCTTCCGTTGTGTGACGCAGTTCTGATGGTATTGGTACAGCACATAGCTGCGGATCCCTGCCCCAAAGTGCCCTTGTACGTGCGCGGGCAGGGGCGTTGTCTGGTGGGTGCCGTCGGGCAGCAGATACCGCAGCCGTCGATAACACACATTATGGGCTTCGATGTTCAGGTCTTGGACGACATAGTCCTCGTGACCGTTTTGCAGCGTGCTCTCCGGCAGTCCCTCCAGCGGCACGGTAAGGTTGGCCGCTACTGCCCCGCGCGGTCGGCGTCGAGCCAGCGGGCTTTGTACAGTCGTTCACCCGGCAACTGGATTGCGTCGGTGGGCGAAAGCAGGCTCAGCCGGTCCGTCCACCACGCCTGGTCACTGGCCTGGATAAAGGCCGTGCGGCCGCTGACCGGATGAATGCTGACCGACTTGACGTGCGACTTCTCTCCCAGGTCGGGATGCCGCCGGAATTCGTGCTTGTCACGGTCGAACAGGTGGACGCCCCGCCCGGTCGTGACGACCAGGTCGGCGGCGTGCGGGACCGCCTGGAGGTCATGGCCGTCCGCGTCCGGCAGCGGGTACTCGCCGCTGAGTGCCAGCGAGGGGCTGTCGCTCTCCCAGTCTCGGAGCTGATAGCTTTGCAGAACGCGCAGTCCGAGCGCCCACAGCAGCTGCCGCCCCTCGTCCCACACGACCCCGTGGGCTGATTCCAGCGGCGTGTCCCAGAGCGGCGTGTCGTTGGCGGCCAGGTCGAACAGCACCAGCCGGTTGCCGTCGGCCCGCACCGAACTGGCGACCACGACGCGGCCGCGCGGCAGCAGTTCGAGCGAATGCGCATTCGGGACGTGCGCGTACCAGATCACGCGGCCCGTCGGCCGCTCGACCAGCGCGCAGCCGCAAGACGAAGAAGAGACCAGGATGCGCGTGCCGCCGTCCACCGGCTTACAGTCGTCCGTGGTCGCAAAGGTGCCTCGCATCGCCGCGGGCAGCTGCTGACACTCCTTCGCTTTCCACGACCACACTACCACCTCAGGCTTGTCGGCGGCGGTGTCCAGGACGAACACGGTGTCATCGCCGCACAGCACGATCGATTCGGTGCCGCGGGCGAGGACGGAGAAAAAGAGGAGCAGGGCTGCGGCGAGGAACAGGTGGCGGGTCATAGCGCGTTCCGGGGGGGCTACCGATGGATCAGGGGCTGGTGCTGAGGTGCATTCTATCGGTCGCGGCGGCGCTCCGCTAGTGTGTGCCGCCCCGCTTCGACCGCAGCGCGCTTCCGGCAGGTTCTTCACCTATTTGGCCGGCGCGGGCTGCAGCCCTTGGACCGCCACTTCTTCTGTCCGCGCGAGCGACGCGGAGTCGGGCAGCTGAATCACGACCAGCAGGTAGCCTTGGTCCTGCTGCGAGATGAAGCCGGGCGAAAGCCGAAAGCAGACACTCTGGTTTCGTAAAACAGAGTGTCTGCAACCTCGGGCAACCTCAGTGTTCGTAGTGACCCGATTCATCGGGTCCGCGAGTGGGGAGTGACAGGTGACCGCATGAATGCGGTCACGACGAGCCATGCCTATACACCTGAAGCAAAAACCGGCGTCTTTGCTCGCGACGCACGTACCCCTGGTCAACTTGCTTACATATGAAGCGGATCGGGTGCGCGGGACTCTCAGGTGCGCTGGAAGAGGCCATGCGCAGGACTCTACGGAGCTGAAGTCCGTACGGCTTCCCCACCACGGGCTGCGGTACCACCGACTGGAAACCCCAGGCAGGGGACGTGGTCTGCAGGCGGCCCGGGTGTGGAGGCGCCGCGCTGCGTCGGGTACGATGGACGACGGTGGTGGCCTGCAGGGTTGGGTGGCGAGTGCTGCCGGCCGCGCGGCGGGCATCCTCGGCGAACGGTGCTTGATCGGAGAACAGTCATGATGCAGCGACGCCTGGTAGGTATGTTGATCGGGGTCGTCGTCGCGGGCCTGGCGGCGACATTGGCAGTGACACTGGCAGCGGACGATGCGGCGGAAATCGTCACCGTCCAGAGAATCTGGGACCAGGCGCCGCACAACGCGTTTACGGACCTGGTGCGCCGAGGCGACCGGTGGTTCTGTGTCTTTCGTGAAGGGCAGGACCATGTCTCACCCGATGGTGTGCTGCGCGTCATCACCTCCACCGACGGCCGGTCCTGGGAGTCCGCGGCATTGATCACTTCGCCGGATTCCGACCTGCGCGACGCCAAGATCACCCTCACGCCGAATCATCAACTGATGCTCAGCGGCGCCGAGGCCCTGCACGACCGCTCACAGAAATCCCACCAGTCGCTCGTCTGGTTCTCGTCGGACGGCACTCACTGGAGTGACCGGTACGAAGTCGGTGACCCGAACTTCTGGCTCTGGCGCGTCACCTGGCACGACGCGACGGCGTATGGCATCGGCTATGGGTGTGGCTCGGATCAGAGCATCCGGCTCTACAGCAGCCGGGACGGTCAGCGGTTCGACACGCTGGTCCCGCGCTTGTTCGACGAAGGGTACCCCAACGAGACGTCGATCGTGTTCGACGGCGAGCGGGCCTACTGTCTGCTGCGCCGCGACGGCCAGCCGAACACCGGCCTGCTCGGCACGGCCATGCCTCCGTACACGCAGTGGTCGTGGCAGGATCTGGGAGTCCGTATCGGCGGGCCGCAGATGATCCGTCTTCCTGACGGGCGCTTCGTAGCCGCGGTCCGGCTGTATGAACCCCGTGTGCGTACCGGGCTCTGTTGGATCGATCCGCAGGCAGGTCGGCTCACGGAGTTCTTAACGCTCCCTTCGGGCGGCGATACGAGTTACGCCGGCCTGGTGTGGCACGACGACCTGCTGTGGGTCAGTTACTACTCGTCGCACGAGGAGAAAACCAGCATCTATCTGGCGCAGGTGCGGCTGCCCGCGGCCGGTTGAAAGCGTCCGGCCCGTAGCTGGTGTGTCGCGGCGTGACGAAGGGGATCGATGGCAAGTCTCTATTCGAGGGCGGGTGCGGAGGCGGTCGGTTGTTCATGAGGTTGATCTGGACGGGGGAGCTTCGACGCGGCAGGCTGAGCGGGCCGCTGTTGCGACTGATTCTGGCGGCCGGCGTGAGCTGGACCGTGTCCTGTGCCGACGGCGCCGAAATCGGCACCCGCGTAGAGGTGTCTCGCGACTTATGGATCTCGGCCTACCCGACGGAGCAGGAGGGCAACAATGGGGCCTCGCCGCGGCTGAAGCTCAAGGGGGTCCAGGAGTTCTTTCTGATTGACTTCGACCCGGCGCCGCTGCGTGGGCAGGTGTGCGTAAAAGCCCAGCTGCACGTCCGCGGTGTGGGGGATGAGACGCTCGGTCGCGTGACCGTCTCGTCCGTCGCCGCGCCCTGGTTTGAAGGGGAGGGAAGCAGTTACGCCGTCACGGCGGACGGGAGCAGTTTTCGGTGGCGACAAGGCACGACTACGCCCTGGCCCGGCGACTCGGGTGACGTCACCGGCGTCGTGCTGGGGAACGGCGGTTCCCGCTGGAGCTTTGCAGATCCGACAGCTCCCGACACAGACCGTTGGCAGATCATCCCGATTGATCCGGCACTGGTGCAGCTCAGGATCGACGGCCATTCGCACGGGTTTTTTGTGATCGACGACGTGGGGAGCGAGTACACGCGGCAGGGCAACACGATCGACTATCACCCGCTGCCGAACCGTTTTCTGTACAGCCGCGAAAGCCCCGCGTCACGTGCACCTTATTTCACGCTCTGGTTACGGCCGCGCGGGCCCGCGGACAGCCCGGCCGCGCCGCCCCCCGTGTACCCGCTCGAGGCGGTGCCGCCGGGCGTGCTCCCTCCCCTGCCGTCGACGACGGCTGAGTCGGCCGCAGGTCGAGCGGCCGCCACGCACCCCGGGGACACGTCAGCCGAGGAAGCGCGGTTGCCGCTGTGCGACGCCGACGGCCAGCCATGGCGGGACCGGCAGCTGAGCGCCGCCCGCGGCGAGGCGGTCGGGTTCTTGATCCCCGCCCAGCCGCAGGAGATCTCGATCGATCCGTCGCCGGGGATTGAAATCACGCTGTACCAGACGCCACTGGTCCAAGGCGTCATCGACCCGCTCGTGCCACACGGGTGGCAGGGAAAACATCCCACGCAGGAAGAGCCGACCTACGGGGATACGTTTGCAGAGCTGTATGTCACCAAAACGGCGGCCCCCGGCCCGCGTCGGCTGCTGGTGCGGGCGGGAAGCCGCAGCGCGGAGATTGCGTTGACGGTCTGGAATTTCGCGCTTCCCGACCGGCTCTCGTTCCTGCCGCAGATGAACGCGTACGGCGTGCCGGGGCACGAGATGGGTTACTTTCGTCTTGCGCATCAACACCGTACGGCGTTCAACATGCTCCGGTACCGCTGGACGGGCCAGGTCGATGCGGGGGCGGCGCCGTCGCGAGATGCAGACGGACGCTGGGACTGGACGCGGTGGGACGTGCGGTTCGGCCCTCTCTTGGACGGGTCGGCTTTCGCCGACAACCGCCGCGCGGGCATCCCTGTCGAAGCATTCTACCTGCCGCTGAACGAGAACTGGCCGATGGACCATGAACGGCACTTCCAGGGCGGCTACTGGATCGAGCGGGCCTACGATCCCGAGTACTGGCAGGAGTTCCGCGCAGCGGCCCGGCAGTTTGCTGTGCACTGTGCCGAACGACGCTGGCACGAGACCATGTTCGAGTTCTATCTGAACAACAAGATCTACTTCAAGCAGGAACGGAACCGACGGTGGGACGCGTGTTCGGCCGCCTGGATCTTCGACGAGCCGATGCATACGCAGGACTTCTGGGCGCTGCGCCGTTTCGGGCGCGAGTTCTGGTCGGGCGTCGCGGACGTTGCGGGACCGCAGCTGGCGTTTCGCGTGGATATTTCCCGTCCCCAGTGGCAGCGTGACCTGCTGGATGACGTGGCCAACGTGGAAGTGGTCGGCGGCGCGCTGCGGACCTATCGCGATCGCGTGATCGCGCGAGCCGAGCGGCTGGGCAACCTGGTCTATATGTATGGCACACCTGAGCCGCCGGGGAGCCGGCGGTCGGCGTCCACCGCCTGGTGTGTCGAGACCTGGGCGCTGGGAGCCGACGGCGTCGTGCCCTGGCAGACGGTCGGCACGCAGGCGTCCTGGCAGGAACCGGACGCCTTGGCGCTGTTCTACCCGACCTCGGCCGGGCCGGTCCCGAGCATTCGGCTGAAAGCCTTCTGCAGCGGCCAGCAGCTGGTGGAATACCTGACCATCTATACCGCGCTGACCGGGCAGCACCGCAGATCGGTCGGCGCCGCGGTGCTCGCGCACCTGGGTCGGCAAGACCCTGCCGTGCCCAGTGGCGATCCGGCCACGGCGTCAGATCCGAATGCGGTCGCCGCGGCACTGCGAGACCTGCGGTTCGCACTCGGGACGTGGCTGAATGCCCGTGCGCCGGGCGACCGGGACTCCTGGGGGTCACCGCGGCCGCGCCGCAGGGACCCGCTGGCCGAGCAACATCAAGTCTGGGCAGTTACAGACGGATGAGAAGCTGAGATGAGAAGCAGACACTCTGGTTTCGTCGCTGGTTTCGGCGGGGCTGCTGGTTGCCTCAGCTCCTAGCGGGCACTGCTAGCATGTGTGTCCGGGCTTCATCTGCCGACCGGGAGGATGACGCGCTGGACTTCGCGGCCAAGCGCTACGATGTGAGCGTTGCATTGCGACACGAGACGCGCGCCATCAGACCTGGACCGACGCGTGCCGCGCAGGGGACTGCGCTCGGCCGCCAACGGAGCGACCAGGCCAGGATGGCAGATATGGTGGCCCATGCCCAAAAAAACAGAGTGTCTGCAACCTCGGCACCATCGTGTCGGCAGCCGCGTCGCCGATCTGTGTCACCGCAGGGCCAGAGGCCGCCGCCCGGCGGACGACGGCCCGCGCGCTGGACACTGGCGGCTGGCATCTGAGCCCGCGTCGGGACAACTGTGGCGGCTGAGGACCGGGTGCGTGCGCTGGTCAGGCGAGGATTCGCTGCCGACCGCCTCCCCACAGCGCGCGGCCCGTTGGGCCTGCGGTTACACAGGTGGAGTCTGCCGCCAGGCGGACGGCGTGAGCGCGCGCTGGTCCATGCCGCTGCGCACGGGGGCCGAGCGAGGACTCGCTGCCGACCGCCTCCCCCACAGCGCGCGGCCCGTTGGGCCTGCGGTTACACAGGTGGAGTCCGCCGCCAGGCGGACGACGTGAGCGCGCGCTAGACACCGATGGCCTCGGACCTGGGGCTCCTGCCGATCACGCTGCCCAACTACGTGCAGTTGCTGCAGTGGACCGCCGTGCAGCTCAAGAGCGGCCAACGGGACACGATTCCAGTGAACCTGGCCTCCGTGCTGGACCGCTTCGAGGTTCAGCCGGATCACTGGCTCGACACGGTGGCGGACTATGAGTCCACGTTCGGCCATGCCGTGGGGCCGGCGGCGACACTGGCGGAGGTCGCCGAGCGCATGGAGCTGCAACATCTCAAAGGCATTGCGGCTTGCCGTCGCGCGTTCACGTAGCGGTTTGGCGATCGCGGCCCTGTCCCGGTCACCCGCATTTCATCTCCACCGCGCTCATCCTGCGCACAGCCGGCCCAACTGAGTGCCCGATCTGCTCTAACGCCCCCTTGATCATCACGTAGGACCTCAGTCTCCGGGTCGCCCACAGCGCGAACGACGCTGTCTCTTCGCCCCACAGCCGGCGGTAGCCGCGTGTCGAACCCGCCCCAGCCTCTGCCGCCGCCGGCGGAAGAGCCAAAAAAACCAGAGTGTCTGCAACCTCGTCTGCATTCATGCGGTCATTTGGCGTCCTGCACTCCTGGACCCGATGAATCGAGTCACTACGAAAAACTAACGCCCAGCGAGCTGACACGTGAACGGCCGGAGGGGACAGAATCCTCTGATCGACGTGCACGCTAAACGGAACCGCCGCAACCGTCCTGCCGGGTGCTGGTGTACACCAGGGCGATTGCACCAAAAATCATTTCCCCACAAGGACTTCCGTAAGATACTCGTCGTTCAACGCGGCGGCCAGCCGTTTGTTCTTGATGCCGACCTTCTTCGTGTGATTGTTCTTCAACAGGCTTAACGCCGTGCGACGCAGGCTGCTGAAGTTGGCATCCGCGTGGCCCTTGCGAATGCGTGACTGGTCTTCTTGGAAAGTCACATCGAGTTGCCAGTGCAAACGGTTC
>JBPOJB010000058.1:0-23502 GCA_052034005.1 Planctomycetota bacterium
CGTCTGGACTAACAGCACACTGTGGCCGAACTCCACGGGCTTCTGCCGACGGCCTCGTTTGATCAACTCCGTATGCGGTTCAAAGATGCTGAAGACACGCTCGGCGGCTGGGACCTTCTCTCCCTGGGCCGTGAAGGACAAAGAGATCGACGAACGGATCAAGCAACAGACCGAGAAGCTGTTCGGTGAAGGTCCGAAGGAGATCGACCGTCGGTATTTTCCGGCCCGCAGTAACGACGTTCCGAACCGGCCAGCGCTCACGTTGGTCGTCCTCGGCCTGGAGAACTCTCTGGGCGACAAGGCCACGCTGCCGATGCTGGAGACGATCGTTCGCGAGTGTGGCACGTCGGGCCGCACCTACAAGTCGGCGCTTATCTTCGCCGTGCCGGATGCGGCCGAACCGATCCGGGAGGCGACGCGGAATCTGCTGGCCTGGGAGGGGATCGACGACGACGAGGAAACGAAATCGCGTCTGGACGATGCCCAGAAGCGACTCCTGGCGCGGAATCTGAACCGCGCCGAGAGCGATGCCAAGGAGGCCATCTGGCGGGCCTACCGGAACCTGTTCCTGCTGGGCCCCGACGACAACCTGCGTCAGATCGACCTGGGGCAGGTCACCTCCAGCATGGCCAAGACCATCGTTGAGCTGTACCTGAACGAACTGATTCGCACGGACGAAGTCACGAAGGGTGTGGGAGCCAGCAAGCTGGTGCGGTACTGGCCGCCAGCGCTGACCGAGTGGTCCACCAAGGGCGTGCGCGACGCATTCTATTCATCGCCGCAGCTCCCCCGCCTCCTGGACGGTGATGCGATCAAACGCACGATCGCCGACGGTGTGGGCCAGGGCGTGCTCGGCTATGCCACCAAGGACAGCCGTGGCCAGCTGAAGCTGGACCGCTTCCAGACGAGCTTGGCCGAGGGCGAAGTGGAGATTTCCGACGACGTGTTTATCCTCCGGGCCGAGGATGCCCAGAAACTACTGGAGCCGCCTCGACTGGCTCAGTTGCTGATTCAGCCGACCCAGGCCTCGGTCAAGCTCGGCCAGCAGCAGGCGTTTACCTGCACCGCGCGCGACCAATACGGCCAGCCGTTGGCCATACCGACAGTGACCTGGAAGGCGAGCGGCGGCACAGTCGCTGACGACGGCGTGTTCACGACCGGCGACAGCGAAGGACGTTTCACCGTCCACGCAACGGCCCAGGGCGTCGAGGCCGTCGCGGAGATCCAGGCGTACAGGGACGCGCCAATTCGGCCGCCGGTTCCGCACCAGCACGTCATCCGGTGGAGTGGGGAGATCCCGCCACAGAAATGGATGAACTTCTACACGAAGGTTTTGACCCGGTTCGTCGCCACGAAGGAATTGAAGATCCGTGTGAGCTTCGAAGCTCCAGCCGAGGGCGAACAGGGAGCCGCCAAGGCCAATGAAACGAAGACGGGCCTAAAAGAGCTCGGGCTCGACGATAATGTGTCCATCGGCTGACGGTGCGCCGGCACGCCCGGCGCGGGTGCCGTGGAACAAGTTGACAGATTGTCATTATTGGTATCCTCGACGACATAGAGAAGTCATGGCATCTGTGCCGGTTCGTGCATTACATCAGACCACATGAACAACTCGAAGAACCCGGCTTGGCTTACTTGCCCGAACAGATGTACCGTGACATACCGATCATACGCAATCGACTTTGGGAGGCTTGGCAAAAACGGCACTTTCGGCCGCGAATTGGGGTGGTGAAAATCGGGGAACACTTCGCCTGTCCTGCTTTGGGAAGATTTGTTGGTTCTTTCACGTCGCCACCGCTGGCCCGTTTGTCGAAACCGAGCCCGAAGAACAGGAAAGACGCTCGACTGTACCTACAGCCCGAACTGGCCAAGCTGTTGAAGAGCCACATCGCCACCAAGGCCCCCGGCGCGAAGGTGTTCGGCATGCCCCACGTCTCGAACACGGCCCGCATGCTGCACGAGGATGTGGAGGCCGCGCGGCAGGCGTGGCTCAAGGCTGCCCAGGGGGCCGAGCAGCGGGCACGACGCGAGGAATCGGACTTTCTGTCGACGACCAACCACGAGGGCGATACGCTGGACTTCCACGCCCTGCGGCACACCTGCGGCGCGTGGTTGGCCACACGGGGCGTGCATCCCAAGGTCGTACAGACCGTCATGCGCCACTCCACGATCACGCTCACCATGGATACCTAGGGGCACCTGTTCCCCGGCCACGAGGCGGACGCGGTGACCAAACTCCCGGCCATGTTCAGCAGCACGCAAAAGGAACTCGCGGCGACTGGAACCGACGACGCGCAAGGAGTTACGTCAACGAAATTGCCAGCAGATCGCCAGCACCAACGCGGCGGATCGCGGCGGAACGCGGCGGGACGCGAGGGAAATGGGTCACCAAGAAACGACGAAGCCGCTTGTCGTAAGGTGTTGACAGTGAACACTCTAGATGACAAACGGCAGGACGTGGCGGGATGCGGCGAAAGTGCCCCCCATTGGACTCGAACCAATAACCCTCTGATTAAGAGTCAGATGCTCTGCCAATTGAGCTAGGGGGGCTAAGTCATTATTTAACAAAGGCTTACATCACTTCCAAGACAAAGCCGCTGGGCTGTAGACAGCCACCGCGACAACCGAGTACCACGGCAACACCTGATCGCACTCCTCCTGGCACCCGACATGGAAGGCCACGACGGCAAAGTCTAGCAGAAGACCGAGTAGTCGTAAACCGTATCGCCACTTCCCGCTCACGTCGGTGAGAGCGTCTGGGTTGTAGGTGGGAAATTTGGTTTCGTTCCGACCCTCGGGCCGAAGTCACCCATTTTCCACTTACGTGAACGGTCATCAGACACTCTGACGCGGCTCCACGGACTTGGCTCGGGCCAACGATAATAGTTTGGCCGAAGGCCAAGTTCACCGCAGCCTGAGGCCGGAATGGCTGGCAAGATGGCTCGTGCCCGTCGCACGCTGCTGGGCGAGCAGCCGCGTGTCGAACCCGTCACGGACTCTGCCACCGCGGGCACCGAAGACCAAGAAACAGAGTGTCTGGAACCTGGGCAACCTGGAGTGCCCGATGCCCTCTCCTCCAGGGGCGTGGCACGCGGCTATTGGCGCAGGGCGAAATCCGCCACGACCAGCAGGTGATCGCTGGCCGTGCTGTCATCTCGGCGCAGGCCCAGGTCGGCGAGCATCGAATCGGACAAGTCGTGCGTGTTCAGGATGAATCCGTTCTTCGGCTCGAGTCGCCCGGCGTCGTACGTCACCAGATCGAGCCGGCCCGGCCAATACGATTCGTCCGGGCCTCCGCGCCACGTGCACGCCGAACGGTCGATCAGCCCGTGCAGCAGATACTCGGTCAAGCCGACCGACTCGAGCGTTGTCAGCGGCTGGCGCGAGCCGACCAGGTTGTAGTCACCGATCACGACGACCGGCGCGTCGCCCAACGCCTCGCCGAACTCGCCCCGACGCAACCGTTCGAGCTGTCGGGCCAACTGGCGCGTCTCGCGCACCCGCGCTCGGTCGCGCGCGTCGTCTGCCCAGCCGCAACAACTCAGATGCAACGCGCAGACGACCAACTGCCGGCCGCCGGGCAGCCGGACGGCGGCCGCCACGCCGGTCGGCCGATCCGTAGTCTGTGCACGGGAGAACCGCGGCTCGAATTCCAGCGGCAGCGGCTGAAGCGGCCAGCGCGTGGCGATGCCGCAGCCGCCTTGCCAGTGCGTGTTCAGCTTCGCGCCGCCCCTGTTCGGCACGACACGCTCGGCGCCCGAGCGAAACAAGTCCTCCCGGAGTTCCTCCTGGAAACAGCAGATGTCCGCATCGACGGCCGCCAACAGCCGGCGGATCCGCTCTGAACGTGGAGCACGACTCAAGCCTTCGTGAAACGTGTTCAAGTTTGCGATCCGCACGTCTCCCACCCGCCGAAGCGACTTCGTCGGCTGGTCGTCCATGCGCGGCGCAGGGGGAAGCACGACGGAAATGGGCTCCCGCAAGCGGTCGGATCCGGCGAACTGGATCTTCACGGTATCGCCGGCCCGCGCGCCGAGCGGCGTCAGATCCACACGCAGCTCATACTGCTTCGCGGCGAACGTCGGCAGGCACGCGAAGGCGAGCCGCGCCCAGGGGATCTGCTGATCAGGATTGTCCGTGCAGCATGCGAACCGGTTGCGGAAATCCACATACAGCCGGCGACCATCAGGCAGGTCCACCAACAGCACCAGCGTGCCTTCGTCGCCCAGCCCGGCCTGCAGATTCAACTCGCGACTGATGTCGAACTGGACATACAGCCGCGTGCCGCGCG
Organism: Planctomycetota bacterium; assembly: GCA_052034005.1. Classification (GTDB taxonomy): domain Bacteria; phylum Planctomycetota; class Planctomycetia; order Pirellulales; family Pirellulaceae; genus JAAYDI01. The sequence goes on from JBPOJB010000058.1 coordinate 4,292, forward strand.
CCTGCACCGCCACCCGGGACAGGTCGAAAACGCCCGTCGCGTCGCCCACGTCGTCCTGGACCACCGTCGCCGCGCCGGGCCACTCATCGAGCACGCCATCGATGGTCGGCTCGCGTTCAGCGGCCGGCTCGGCGGATGTCGCAGGCCACGCCGCCTCCCTTTCGCGTGCCGGGCCGAGGGTCGGCCGGCTGGCCCAGCAGGCCGCCGCGCCCGCCAGCGCGCACAGGGCAGCCGCGAGCAACTCGCCCCGGAGGCGCCCGCCTGGTCGATCCTCGCGCATCATCGTCAACCTCGCACGTGGGATGTGTCGCCCAACCGACTTACCAGCGTAGAGGCGTGTCGGCTGGAAGGCTAGGGTGGCGGCTCCATGTCCAGTTGCCGCATCTTGCGGTACAGGTTCGCGCGGTGGAGGCCGAGCCGCTCTGCGGCGCGGGTCATGTTGCCCTGCGCCCGCTGGATCTGCTTCCGGATGAACTGGATCTGGAACTCGCGTGTCGCCGCGGCCAGCGTCAGCTCGGCGGACAGCCAGGCTGACTCATCGCCCCGTGGCGACATGATGAAGGACAGTTCCTCGGCATCCACCTTGTCGTCGCGGGACAGGTAGGCGATGCGTTCCATGAGGTTCCGCAGTTCGCGCACGTTGCCGGGCCACGCGTGGCTCAGCAGGCGTTTGCGGGCCGCGTCGGTCAGGCGGGGCGTCTTGCGCCGCGCCTGGCGGGCGAAGTCGGACAGGAACCGCTCGGCCAGCAAGACAATGTCATCGCCGCGGTCGCGCAGCGGCGGCAGTTCCAGCGTGACGACGTTGAGCCGGAAGTAGAGGTCTTCGCGAAACCGCTTCTGCCGCACGAGATCGGCCAGCCGCTGGTTCGTGGCCGCCAGCACGCGCGCGTCGGTGTGGATGGACGCGGAGCCACCCACGCGGACCACGAGCTTCTCCTCCAGGACGCGCAGCAGTTTCGCCTGGCCGCCGAGGCTCATGTCGCCGATCTCGTCCAGCAGCAACGTGCCGCCCGAGGCGAGTTCGAACTTGCCGATCCGCCGCTCGTGGGCGTCGGTAAACGCGCCTTTTTCGTGCCCGAACAGCTCGCTCTCGAGCAGGGTCTCGGCCAGCGCCGCGCAGTTGACCGCCACAAACGGCTCGTGCCGACGACGACTCAAGTAATGCACGCACCGCGCCACCACTTCCTTGCCCGTCCCGTTCTCGCCCAGGATCAGCACCGACAGCTCGGTATCCGCCACGCGGGCAACCGTCGAACGTAAAGCCTCAATGGCCGGGCACCGGCCGATCAGCTCCACGCCGGCCGCCGCGTCGTCCGCCATCTGGTTGCGAGTCCGCAACAGCTGTTCGTACTGCTGCGTGTTCTCCAACACGACGGACGCATGCGCAGCCAGCTCCGTGAGCGCCGTCTGATCCTCGTCCGTGAAGTCGCCCACGCGCTTGTTGATCAGCTCGAACGCTCCGAACAGCTTGCCCCCGCGCCCGCGAAGCGGGACACACAGCAGCGTGCGGGTCTGGAAACCCAACTGCCGATCGACGCGACGGTCGATCTCCTGCTGGCCCGACGCCCGGTCCACCCGCCGCGGCTGGCCCGTGCGGATCACCTGCCCGACGATCCCCGAATCGTCCGGGATGCGCAGCTCCCCGCCCGCCACACCCAAGGCGGGACGGCCCACCAGCGTCTTCGTCTGGCGATCCCATAGGAACACGCTCGCACGCTCCGCGTCGAGCAAGCGAGTCGACGCCTCGGCCATCTGCTCGAGCAGTTTGTCCATCTCGAGCGTCTGGCTCCACTGGGCGGAGATCGCCAGCATCAGCGCCAGGCGTTCGACCTGCCGGCGCTGCCGCGCCCGCTCGCTGACCAGGCTCCAGCCGGCAGAGAGCGCGGTGGAGAGCCGGGTGATCTGCGCCGCCAGTCCCGCGCCCGCGTGCCGGGCGACGCGCGCCGCCAGGACGGCCGACATGCCCATCGCGCGCGCAAGCGGCACCGCCACCCACTCGTTTCGCACTACAGTGCGGTCGGCGTCCAGCGCATCGGCCAGCAGTGCATACGGCAGCGCGACATGCTCGCCACAGCTCGTTTCCTGGCGCCACTGACCGCGGTCCAACACCGCAATGGCCGCGGCGTCGACACCCCACCGCGTACATAAGTCGCTGAACACTTGGTCCAGATACTCCCGGGGCGTTGAACACCGGGCGGTGGCTTCCATCAGGTTCTCGAGCCAACGCGTCGCGTCACCGGCCATACCAGGCTCCTCAATCTGACGACACCCGGCTGCGTGTTGTGTCGTCACGCTGATATGCTATCGTAACGCACGAAATGGGGGTCGGCCAACGGAATGCAGCCTTGCCATCCGGCGGCGAACACAGCACACTGTGTTGTCTGCCGATCGTGGTCGGAATTGGGGGGGCGGCCAGGGCACAGCCGGATCGGGGTCGCCGCGAGCCGGGCGGTCCCACGCCTCAGGCCGCCCGCCGGCAGCCTGCGACATCGGGGGAGAGACGCGTGCATGGGTCAGTTCGAGGGTAAGAAGGGCCTGATTCTGGGCGTGGCGAACGACCGGTCGATCGCCTGGGCGATTGCCGAGCTCATCATGCGTGAGGGCGGGGAGTGCGGGTTCACGCACTTGCCGGACGCCCCGGATGACCCGAAACGCAAGAACCGGCGGCGTGTCGCCCAATGCACGGAGGGGCACGAACGTGCGAAGTTCCTCGTGCCCTTGGACGTTCGGGACGACAGCCATATCGCGGCCGTCATGGAGCATACGGCCGGCGTGTTCGGCAAAATCGACTTCCTGCTGCACTCGATCGCGTTCGCGGACCGTGACGACTTGAAGCGTGACACGGTCCAGACGAGTCGGGACGGGTTCCGGCTGGCGATGGAGATCAGCGCTTTCAGTCTGATCGCGGTGGCCAACGCGGCCAAGGAGATCATGAGCTCGCGGTCGGCGATCGTCACGATGACCTATTTTGGCGGCGAGAAATGCGTGCCGGGCTACAACGTGATGGGCGTCTGCAAAGCGGCGCTCGACGCGATCGTCCGGTACCTGGCCCACGACCTTGGGCCGCGGGGGATTCGTGTCAATGCGTTGAGCGCCGGGCCGCTCAAGACGCTCGCCGGTTCCGCGGCCGGCGTCGGCGACATGTTGAGCCTGTATGCCCACATGTCCCCCCTGGGCCGCAACATCACCCATGAAGAGGTCGGCAAGACGGGTGCGTTCCTGCTGTCCGACCAGTCGGACGGGATTACGGGCGAGATTCTGCACGTCGATGGCGGCTACAACGCAATGGGCTCGCCCGGCCGGCTCCTGAACGCCATCCGCGGCAGCGCTTCACCATGAGCCAGTTCACCTCGGTCGCCATCGCCGTCGTCCAGTACCAGGGTCGGTTCCTGGTGGGACGCCGCTCCGAGCACCTGCCACTGGGCGGCCTGTGGGAATTCCCGGGCGGTCGGATCGCGCAGGACGAATCGCCGCACGACGCCGCGGCCCGCGAATGCCTCGAGGAGACAGGCGTGCGTGTCCAGGTCTCCCACTGCCTGCTGTTTCATAAGCAGACCTATCCGCACGCCGAGCTGACCCTGTATTTCCTGGCCTGCCAACCCATCGATCCGCAGGTCGTCCCACACAGCCCGTTCCAGTGGGTCACGCGTGAGGGGCTCGCGACGCTCCAGTTCCCTGAAGGCAACCGGCCCCTGCTCAGACGCCTGCTGGCCGGCGATTGGTCACCGTAAAGAGCGGCCAGGGCAGCTCTGGTTCCCGTCCGGCACTTGAAATCCGTGGGGCATCCGGGGCGGCGGCTGCTAGCACCGGCGCGAAAAAACCGCTCTAGGTCGAATCCGGCAGATGGATTAGTCTGTCGGCCCGTCGCAGGAGGCGAACTCTGACCCAGCCGCAGTCATGGAGCGATCGAGGCATGGATGCTCAGCTACTACGGACCAGTCTGCTACTGGCCGTCGCATGGATTCTCGGGGCCGGTGATGCGCGGGGCGCCCATTACGGGGCGGCCCCGGCCTACCGTCCTGCTGCCGCGCCGGCCGCGACGGTTCAGTCGCAGTCATTCTCGGTGACGGCGCCGACGCCGGAGTTTGCGCGGAAGATGTGCGAGGCGGCGGAGTACTATCGGCATGCGCTGGCCGTCGACTGGTTAGGCGCTCCACTGCCGCCATGGCAGGACGTTTGCCCCATCCATGTCACGGTCGGCCCGCACTTGGGCGCGGGCGGCGCCACCTCGTTCGTGTTCGTCAACGGCCAGCCGCGCCAGTGGAAGATGGAAATCCAGGGCAGTCCCGAACGGCTGCTCGACAGCGTACTGCCGCACGAGATCACACACATGATCTTCGCGTCGCATTTCGGCTGCCCTTTGCCGCGTTGGGCCGACGAGGGCGCCGCGACGAGTGTCGAGCACATCAGCGAACGTACGAAGCAGGACCAACTGCTGATCCAATTCCTGACGACCAATCGCGGGATCGCATTCAACCAGATGTTTGCGATGCGCGAGTATCCGCGCGACATCTTGCCGCTCTATTCGCAGGGCTACAGTCTCGCCCGTTACCTGATCGCGCAAGGCGGCCGGCGGAAATTCGTGGAGTATGTGCGCGACGGGTTGCAGTGGAACAACTGGACCGCCGCGACCCACCGGCACTACGGGTTGCGCAGCCTGTCGGAACTGCAGATCTCCTGGCTCGATTGGGTGCGCCAGGGCAGCCCGGAGATCCGCGTCCCGGCGCCTGAGCAGGCGCCCCACGCCACGGCCGTGGCCGGCAGCCTGACGCCGCCCTCCACCGCCGTCCCCGCAACGCTCGCGATCGTAACGCCCGACGCCCAGGGCGAGAGCGGGCTTGTCCCCCTGCCCGCGGGACCGGCAGCCCGCGCGCACGGCGTGCCGCTGGCCGACACACACCCGGTCGCGCATGACCAGGTGTACGTCAGCAGCTCACAAGACAGCTGGTACACGCTCCAGCGCGATTTGGCGACCTCGCGGCCAGCCGGCGTCACGACCGACCTGCGCCCGGTCAAGTAGCCGGTGGTTGAGGGCGAGCCGGGCCGACGGACCGCTCGCGCGCCACCTCAGGCGATTGTCGACTATTGGCGTCATTCCGCTCTGGAGGTAGTGTAGATAGTATCTGGTGTCGGTAGGGTACCGCACCACGGGCTTCGGCACGCCTGGCACGTACAGCGGCGTCGACTCCTCCGTCGCCGTCACCTGGAATGACGCCGCCGGTCAACAGATCGGTTCGTCGCCCGGGATCAGCTTCCCATATCATCCGGTCGATTGGGACCTGGGCGACCGTCTTGTCCGAGCGCCCGTCGGGGCCGCGCAGCTGGTGCTCACTGCCGGCCTCAACAACCACTCGCAGCAGCTGCTGGAGGACAAGAGACTCCTGCAACTGTATCCGGGCAGCGAAGGTGCGATTCCGGCCGAGGTGCATCCGCGTCGCGATACCTATCCGTTCAAGGGCCTGCTGATCGCCGGTGCGCTGTACGACTACTACCGCATCGTCGATGCGCACCATCTGACCGCCTACGACATGCAGTTGCGGATGGTTCCGATCCGCAAAGGCCGCTCGCAAGTGTACGTGGGCTTCCCGGAGACGGCTCAGGAGCTGTTCGACCATAACGTGATCTACCTGTGCGGCGCCGACCTGACCGCGCTCACGCTGCGCCAGAAGAACATGCTCGCGGAGTATGTGCGACGCGGCGGCGGGCTGATCCTCTTCGGAGGCCACAAAGCGCTGGACCGCGCCGGCCTGCAGGGTTCGCTCCTGGAGGTGATCGGCATGACCTGTTTCGGACCGCCCGGCGAGTCGCAGACGCCGTTCTGGCAGTGGCGATCGTGGGTCTTGCTCCTCCGCGACCTCGCCTGGTGGGTCGCCGGCCAGGACGAGCACTTCGAAGACGGCCCGGTGCGATGATGGCATGACTAAATGACTGTGCGCGATTCGGCAAGACCCGCTTGCGGAATGACGAAGCACGAAATACCCAAGCACGAAGGAAGCTCGAATGAGGAAGCACGAATGACGAGCCGGACGTTCGTACGAGCGTCATCTTCGGTTGACCGCGTGAGCTCTTCGAGCTTCGGGCTTCGTCATTCCTTCGTGCTTGGGTATTTCGTGCTTCGTCATTCTCATCCATGATGGCCGAATCGCGCACGGTCATTTAGGGCGAACACGGTGCGGACCAGGTGAGCGGCTCTCTTTCTGTGGGGCTGCCCACCGCGGGGGCGCGTGTGACGCGACTCCACGCGCAGCTTGACGGGCAGTTGGGTGTGCGTTATCGTGCAACCGGTTGCAATATCACGCTTCTTCCGCGCGTCTGACCGGGAGGCGCCATGATCACCACCAGTATGGGCAAGCAGTTGCGCATGCGGCGTGTCTTTCGCGATGGCAAGGTGCTGGTGCTGCCGCTGGACCATCCGATCTACTTTGGCCCTCAGCCTGGCACGGAGGATCCCGCCCGATTGCTGGCGTTGGCGCGCGAGCATGGGGCGACTGCGGTGTTGCTGACTGCCGGCGCGCTGCGTTCGGCCGTCGACGAGATTGGTGATCTGGGGGTCATCCTGCGGATCGACGCCACGCTTTCCCAGATGGGCGGGCCGGACACCATCATGCACCTGTTGCACAACGCCGAAGAAGCGGCCGCCCTGGGGGCCGACATGGTGGTGGTCAACTGCTATGTCGGGATTGGCAACGTGGAGATCGAGGCCTCGCTGCTCAGGAAGCTGGCCGCCGTGGGCGCGGAGTGCGAGCGCATTGGAATGCCGTTCTGCGGCGAGATCATCCCGCGCGTGTCCTACGCCGATCCGGCCCGGACCATGCCCACCGCCGCCGACCTGGCGCTGGCGATCCGCCTGGGCCTCGAGTACGGGTGTGACATGGTCAAGACAGTCTACAACGGTGATCCGGAGGGATATGGCCGCGCGGTGGCCTCTGGCCATCTGCCGGTCATCATGGCTGGCGGGCCGAAGAGCGATGACGACCTGGCGATTTTCTGCCAACTGCACGAGGCGATGACGCACGGGGCCTGCGGCGCGGCCATCGGTCGGCGTGTATGGGCCAGTTCTCGCCCGGCCGCTACCCTGGAGGCCGTGCGGGCCATCGTCTTCGATGGCGCGGGCCCGGAAGAAGCCGCTCGGATCTATCGAAACGGATAGGATTCCCGGCCGGCTGGTGTCCCGCAGGCGCGGGCCGGCTGACGCCTACTCCCCGCGCCGCTTCGCAGCACAGCGTTCCAGGGCCTGCCGCAGCGTCATGCCGGTCGAGTTGCCTGGGCCGGCCGGCGAGGGCGCGACTCGTGGCGCGGGTTGCCGAGCAGGCGGGGCGGGCACGTGCCGGGTGGGTCGGGGGTCCGGCGGGGCGCCGCCTGTTCGGGCGATCGACCCGCGGCGCAGCGAGAACAGGCCGAGACTGACGGACAGTCCTCCGACGATCGCGGCGGCCCAGAGCAGAGTGGGGGTGGGCCCTTTGGCGGGCGGCGCGGCGGGCACGGCCGCGGTGCGCTCGGCCGAATCGGCGGCGTTCGGCGCCGGCGAAGCGGCCTGGTCGTCGTGCGCCAGGTCGAGCTGGTCTCGAGCCTGCTCCAGCGCACGCGCGTGGCGTGCCACGAGCGCGGTCTGGTTCGCGTAATCCGCGTGGGTTGCGGCCAGTTGTTGCACCAGTTCCTGCGCCTGGGCCGACTTCCTGGACAGCATGTCGCACTGCGCATCCAGGCGGACTTGTTCGGCTTGGACGTCGCGGATCGCCGCGTCGAGCGCGTCGTGCAGTTGCCGCCGGATCTCCTGCTCCTTGGCCGTGCTTGCCTGCACGCGCGGGTGGCCGGGCAGCATGGTCCGCAGCAGGTTGGCGGTGTCCGATTCCGCGGCGGTCAGCGCTTCACGGAGCCGGCAGACGGCGTGTTGTGCGCCGAGCGCGTGGATGGCCGGTGCGGCCAATGGTGCGGGATCGGCCAGGGCGGCCTGGAGCGTCTGCAGCAGCTCACGGTTGGCCTGCCGCAAGCGTACGGCTTGTTCCAGTTCCTGTTGGACCTGGCCGGCGGCCTGTTGGAGGCCGTCCAGGTCTCCGGCCGAGTCCACGCGCGCCTTGAGTGTCGCCAGCTGCGCGGTGGCTTGGTCCACGCGCGCCTGGGCGGTCTCGACAGCGCGTCGGAGTCGGGTGTCGGCTTCCGCTTGGGCGTCGGGTTCGGTCCGTTCCGGCGCGGGTGATGGTAGTGGTAGGGGTGGTGCGGCGGCCTGGCGGGGCCGCATCCACGCACTGGGCATGTAGGCCGCATAGGCGAGGCAGAGGGCCAGCAGGGCCAGGGCCGGGGCCGGGGCGAGCGCACGCGTCGGCCGGCGTCGAGGTGACGGGGTGCTGCACGGGGCGTCGGCGGTCTCTGGTGTGGCGGATGTCATCTCGGTTCCCTTCGCTGGAAGAGGCGGGCGGCGCGGCAGCTTCGCCGGCCCGTCCGGTTGGCTCCCGGGGCCTCTTCTTCAGTCCGGCCGTTGCGGGCCCCTGCGCGCTGCTGGCGAGAGTCATGCCGGGTCCGCCCGCAGGGGCTCGGGAGGCTCATCCCGGGTCGCGCGCCTCTAGGGAAATCTAGTCCACGAATCGCCGTCCGGCCGATGGCGGCGGGCGGGCGACACGGCGCCCGGCTGGCGTGCGCGGTATAGTCGTTGTAATCGGCTGGCGGACTTGTGTGGCGCAGGGAATCGGGCAGTATAGGGGTCGCGGCGCTGTGCCTTTCGGCGGCGCGTCGGCCGCGATAGGATGTCGGTGAGACGCCTCTGGACACGTGTTCGCTCGTACCTGTTTGCGGTAAGCTATGGCTCTGACCACCAACGTGCTGGCCTTGATCGCGAAGCTGTTGAGCGGGTCGAGCGTGCGCTGGGTCGACTGCCAGCCGGACACGTGCCAGCGGGTGTACTTTGCGAACCACACCAGCCACCTCGACGCCCTGGTGCTGTGGTCGAGCCTCCCGAAGCAGGTGCGGGCGATGACGCGCCCGGTGGCGGCGAAGGACTACTGGGAGAAGGGGTGGGTGCGCCGGCATATCGCGAAGAACTTCAACGCCCTGCTGATCGACCGGCAGAAAATCAAGGTCCACCAGAGCCCGGTCGATCTGATGATCCACGAGATCCGGGACAAGTACTCGTTGATCGTGTTCCCGGAGGGCGCGCGGAGCATGGGTGAGGAAATGGCCGAGTTCAAGAGCGGCTTGTACTATCTGGGCAAGAAGCGGCCCGACCTGGAACTGGTCCCGGTGTATATCGACAACATGAACCGGATCCTGCCGCGGGGCGAGTTTCTGCCGGTGCCGTTGCTGAGCTGTATCACGATCGGACCGCCCATGTGGCTGGAGGCGGGCGAGCCGAAAGCGGCGTTCCTCCAGCGGGCTCGCGAGGCGGTGCGGCGTTTGAAGGATATGTGACACATGGTTGACATCGCCCTGACCCATGCGCTGCTTGCGCCGCTGTGCCTGACGGCCGCCCGTCCGGACGAGGCGTGGCTCAACACGCGCACCTACTGGCTGCTGGGCGTCGTGCTGACCATCCTCCTGGTGTCGTCGATCGTCGGGCGATTCCTGCGGCGGCAGCCGGAAGGGACGGTCCATCCCGCGTTGGCCCGCGCGTTCAACGAGCGCGTCCGGGCGTGGTGGATGATGACCGTCATCCTGGTGGCCAGCTACCTGGCGGGGAAATACGCCACCATGTTCCTGTTCTTCGGCGTGTCGTTCTGGGCGCTCCGCGAGTTCATCACGATGACGCCCACGCGGCGCAGCGACCACCGCACGCTGTTCTGGGTGTTCTTCGTCATCACCCCGGCCCAGTATGTGGTCGTGGCCCTGGGCTACGGCTGGTACCAGGTCTACAGCACGATGATCCCCGTGTTCGGCTGGCTGTTCCTCCCGGCGTGCATCGCGTTCTCGGACGACTCCAAACGATTCCTCGAGCGGTCCGCCAAGATCCTGGCCGGCTTGATCATCTGCGTGTATGCGTTGAGCTACGCCCCCGCGCTGCTCGATCTCCCTCTCCAGACGCGCAACAGCCAAGGGGAGCTGGTCCCCTGGCAGGGCAGCAACCCGGGCCTGCTGTTCTACTTCGTCCTGTTGGTCCAGCTCTCGGACGTGCTGCAATATGCCTGGGGCAAATTGATCGGCCGCCACGTCATCGCGCCGAATATCAACGCCAGCCGGACCTGGGAAGGGTTCTGCGGCGGCGTGGCCAGCACGACCGTGTTCGGCGTCTTGCTGGCCTGGGTCACGCCCTTCGGCGTGTGGGGGTCGGCCTGCATGGCCATGGTCATCGCGGTCATGAGCTTCGCCGGCGGGTTGACGATGTCCGCCATCAAACGCGACCGGGGCGTGAAGGACTACGGGACGCTCGTGCAGGGCCACCCCGGCGTGCTCGACCGGATCGACTCGATCTGCTTCGCGGCGCCCGTGTTCTTCCACCTGGCCATGTTGATGTCGCGGTTCGCGTGAGGGAGCAAGACCAGCGGCGGAAAGGAACGGCACGTGACGAACCAGGAGCTGGGAAGCGGGCAGCGCGGGAAGAGCCACCGATCCATGTCCAACGCACTCGTCCTGATCATCGATCGCCTGGGGAGCGGCTTCGTGGGCCCCTATGGGAACACCTGGATCGACACGCCCGCGTGGAACCGGTTGGCCGCCCGGTCGCTGGTCGCGGAGACCGCGTTGAGCGACACGGCGACGCTCCCGGCGCTGTACGACTCCTACTGGCATGGTCGGCACGCGTTCTCGACGCGGCACGCGCTGGACGTCCCGCCCCTGGCCCAGCAGCTGGCCGACGCGCAGGTCGAGTCCTGGCTGGTGACGGACGAGCCGCTGGTGGCTCAGCACGGTTCCGCCAGCGGGTTCCGCGAACGCGTGGTGCTGCCGATGGGCGAGGAGCGGGAGGCGGACTGCGTGGAGCACACGCAACTCGCCCGGCTGTTCGCCACCACCATCGAAGTCCTCGAACAGGCGCGGCCGCCGTTCCTGATCTGGGTGCACGCACAGGCAATGCAAGGGCCCTGGGATGCACCGTATGAGTTCCGGTGCCGGTTCGTGGAAAAAGAAGACCCGCATCCGCCACGGACCGCAACGCCGCCCGATTGCCAACTGGCAGCCGACTACGACCCGGACGAGGTGCTCGGATACCAGCATGCGTATGCCGGGCAGGTGAGCCTGCTCGATACGTGCCTCGGTGTCCTGCTGGATGCACTCGGGTCGAGCCCCGCCGGTAAATCGACGGCCCTGCTGGCCACCGGCGCGCGTGGCTACCCGCTGGGCGAACACGGCTACGTGGGACACACCCAGCGGCCGCTCCACGGCGAACTGCTCCAGGTGCCATGGCTCCTCCATTGTCCGCAGGGGGACGGGGCGGGCTGGCGCACGCACCAGTTCTTGCAGCCCCCGGACGTCTACCCGACCGTGCTCCAGTGGCTGGACGTCGCGCCGCCCGGGGCACGGCTGTGGGGACGCGGCGCGCTGCCCCACACGCTCGAATCGGAAGACCGGACCACGCGAGAACAGGCTGGAAGCGTGGACGGCGACGAGCGGGCCATGCGCGTGCCCGCCTGGTTCCTCAGACGCGACGCGGCCGCCCGGCAGCTGCTGTACACCAAACCAGACGATCGCTGGGAATACAACGAAGTCTCCGACCGTTGCCAGGAAGTCGCCGCTCAACTCGCCGTGCTGCTCGAATCGTTCGAGGCTGCGGCCCGCGCGGACGATCGCCCGGCGCTGGCCGCCCTGGACGATTCCCTGCGAGTGACCTGACACGGCGGTCTGGCCCGATTCAGGCGCGGGGGAACGTGGCCGGGCGCTGGCCGGCCGACCTGCTAGCATGCACCCCCCGGCGCGTCCGTCCGCTGCGCATGGCCGGTCTGCGGCCTCGGGCACCCCCGTCGCGGGCCTTCAGGCGGCCCGGGGGTCGCGGCCGCCTGCCGCCGCCTTTGAGCTTAAGACAACCCGCGGCTCACAACCGTTTTGGGGTGGTTTCGATCGGCTGCCCGGGTCTATAATCCCGCGTTTGCTTATCGCTGGTTCGGACAGGGAAGTCCGCACTCACACGGCATGTCAATACTGGGCTGGATGTCGCACAGGATGTGCACCTTCAACCAATCATGTCGGCACCTGGCGCTCCTGTGCGCGCTGAGCGTCGTGACGGTGGCGTCTGGTCAGACCACGGACCTGCAGCTGCGTGTTGCCTGGGGCGGTGGCCAAGCGCGCTTATGGCATGGTGCGCTCAAGGTGGCGGACGGTTCGTTTTCCGACTTGGAGTACCTGGGCCTGGACGCGGACGAGTCGGCCACGATCTATGTGCAGCGCAACGAGCTGGTGATCCGGCAGTTGGCGGAGCGGGATTACGATGGTTTCGACGTACGCGTCTCGGCGCCGATCACGTCGGCCCTGCATTTCGACCTGACATCTCCCAAGCATCCGGAGGAGACGCGGCGGATCGAGGTGCCGATGTCGGACCTGGTATCCGGCTTCTACCACACGGAACTCGACGCGACGGGCAACCAGCTGTTGATCCAGCGGGTGAGTGGCGACGCGTTGCGGGTGAAGTGCGACCGCAGTTCACTGGTATTTGCGCCGGGCGAGACGTTCACGTTTGAGATACAGCCTCACGAGTTGGGTGTCGAGGCGGGGGCGGCCGTGCGCTACCACATCCAGTTGGTGCCGGCCCGGTCCAGCACGACGCTGTGGGAACAGGACCTGGAACCGGCGCCGGCGGAGGGCGGTTCCGGGCTGGTGGTCGGTCCGATCAGCGTGACGATTCCGCGGACGGAGGGGGTCTATGACATTATCGTCTCGGCCCATCGCAAGAAGACGCTGCGCAACACGTTCGCGCGTGCCAAGCCGCTGCACGAACGGCGGGTGCAGTTGATTGCGATTGCACCGGAGCCGCTGGTGGCCGAGCCGCGCGACTGGGCGCTGGTCAACACCATCGATTCGCACAGCGTGAGCTGGATGGAGTGGCTCACGCGCGTGCCCAAGCTCCCGTTGCTGCCCGACTTCCGCCAGGAGCCGCTGGCCAACGGCAAATCCAGCGTGTTGCGGCACCAGGGCCAGGAGCTGGTGCAGTTGGGCCCGGGCGGCTGGCAGGCGTATCCGCTGCCGGTGGAGCGGGTGGGTCAGCCGCACCGACTGGAGGTCGAGTACCCGAGCGACCTGTCACAGACGCTGGGGATCAGCGTGGTGGAGCCGAACGCGGCGGGCAAGGTCGTCCCGCTCGGTCTCGACAGCGGCGTGCATGTCTCGGACCCGATCCCGGGCGACAAGCCGCGGATGCTGCGGCATAAGCTGGTCTTCTGGCCGCGCACGACCGCGCCGCTCGTGTTGCTCACCAACCGTCACGACGCGTTGCCGGCCGTCTTCGGGCAGATCCGCGTGTACGCCGGGCCCAGCGCGCTGCCGCCCGCCGATGCGCCTCCCGACGGCGCGCGCGGCGCACGGCTGCTGGCCGCCTACTTCGACAAGCCGCTGTTCCCCGAGAATTTCTCGGCGTCGGAAGTGGCCGATCCGGGAACCGGGCGCAGCCTGCGGGATTGGGTCACGTTCTACGAGGGCGGCCGGCGGCTGGTCGAGTACCTCAAGCATGTGGGCTACAACGGCGCGGTCCTGTGCGTGGCACGCCAGGGCAGTGCGATCTATCCCAGCCTGCTGTGGCATCCAACGCCCAAGTACGACACCGGCACGCTCTTCACCACCGGCCAAGACCCGTTCCGCAAGGATGTCCTGGAGATGCTGTTCCGGCTGTTCGATCGGGAGGGCTTGACGCTGATCCCGGCCGTGCAGTTCTCGTCGACGTTGAGCGAGCTGGAGTACGAGTTGCGTCGTGGGGGCGACAAGGCGGACGGGATCAACCTGGTCGAAGGTCAGGGCCGGTCGTGGCGCCAGTTGCAGGGCGCGGATCATGGCATGGCCCCACACTACAATCCGCTCGAGCCGCGCGTGCAGGCCGCCATGCGCCAAGTGCTCAACGAACTGACCGACCGCTACGCCCGGCACAGCGCGTTCGGCGGCCTGGCGCTGCAGCTGGACCCGGAGACATACACGCTGCTGCCGGGCGAGCCCTGGGGCCAGGACCCCGCGACGCGCCGCCGGTTCGAGCGGAGCCTGGCGGCAGCCGAAACGCAGGCGAAGGCCGACAACCGCGACATCCTGAGAGTCACCAACCGGTCGCGCGATCGCCAGCGTGACTGGCTGGTGTGGCGCGCACGCGAAATGGGCCAGTTCCACCGCGACCTGCTGGAAGACCTGGCCCGACGCCGCGCGGATGCCCGACTGCTGCTGCTGGGCGGCAACATGTTCACCAGCCCGGCCGTCCAAGGGCTGCTGCGCCCGACGCTGCCCAACGAGCCGAATGTGCGCGAGGCGATGCTGCAGCTGGGTCTGGACCTCGACCAATACGTGGACCAGCCGCAGATCGTGTTCTGCCGCCCGGACCGCATCGCACCCCGCACGCCGCTCAACCCGCAGGCCGTCAACATCAACCTGGCCACCAGCCCGGTCGTCGACGGCGCGTTCGCCCGCATCCAGCCGGCCGCCAGCCTGTTCTACCACGAGGTGCTGCCGATCTCCCTGCCCTCGTTCGACGCGGTGAGCCCCTTTGGGCGCGAGAGCACGCACACGGCCCTGTTCACGCACGTCACGCCCTCCAGCGACGCCAACCGCCAACGGTTCGTCCACCACCTGGCCCTGCGCGACGTGCATTGCCTGCTCGACGGCGGCTGGATGCTCGCCATGGGCCAGGAGGAGGCCCTGCGGCCGCTCCTGGAGACGCTCCGCCGACTGCCCGCCGGACCGTTCGAAACGGTCGAGCCACAGGCGTCCGGCCTGCCGTCCCAGCCGCTGGTGGTCCGCACGCTCGCCCGGGACAAGTCGACCTACATCTACGTCGTGAACGACTCGCCCTGGCCGCTGACCGCCGAAATCGACCTGCAGGCGCCCGGCGCGTGCACGCTCGCACCGCTCGGCAATCGGCCCCTGCACGAACCCCAGTGGCTCGGCGCGCAGATGACCTGGAACGTCGATCTGGACCCGTACGACCTGATCGCCGCGGTCGTCAACAGCGACCAGGTCCGTGTCGATACCTGGCGCGTCACGATCGACCGCAACAGCTACGCGCACTTGCGGCAGCAAGTCAATACCCTCAACGCGCGCGCCGCGATGCTGGGCCGCGCCGATCAGCTCGGCGTGCTGACCAACCCCGGTTTCGAACTGGCCGCCGACCGGCTGCCCGGCTGGATCCACGCCCAGGGCGCCGGGATCTCGATCACGCCCAGCGTCCAGGAGCATTACGAGGGCGCGCAATCGTTGAGGATGTCGAGCGACGGGAGCGAAGGGGCCGTCGCGTGGATCCGCAGCGACCCGTTCAGCCCGCCCCAGACCGGCCGCATTGCCGTGATGGTCCGGTTGAAGGTCGCGGACCCCGCCGAACAGCCGCCCCTGCGGCTGGCCATCGAAGGACGCCGATTCGACGGCTCGACTTACTACCGGCCCTTCAACGTCGCACAGAACGCCCGCACCCAACTGCTGACCACCGACTGGGGCCCGAAACCGTTTGTGATGCTGGTGAGCGACCTGCCCACCCGAGAACTGGCCGACTTGCGCGTCGGGTTCGACCTGATGGGCAAGGGCGAAGTCTGGATCGACGACGTGCAGGTCTTCGACCGCTGGTTCCCCAAGAACGAGCGTGACGACCTGATGATCCTCAGCGGCCTGGCCGTCCGTTCGTTGAGTCTGGGGCAGCTGGGCGACTGCCAGCGCATCCTGTCGGGATACTGGCCGCAATTTCTGCTCGAGTACGTCTCGCCGGGCGAACCGCAGGTTGCCGCGAGGCCCGCCGACACGACCCGCGCCGACCGCGCGTCCTCGGCATCGTCGTCCCCCGGGTCGGACACCGGCTCGTCCAAAGAGTCGGTGAAGGACAAAGTCAAGCAACTCCTGCCGACCAAGGTCTTCCCCTTCCGCCGGTGAACAGGCGGTCGGCGGGGCCGCTCATCCGGGCGGCCACCGCATCGGGCGGCCGGCCAGCAGGTGGAAGTGCAGGTGCGGCACGACCTGCCCGGCCGCTGCGCCGCAATTGCACACGAGGCGGAACCCCGCGTCCAGCTTGAGCTGCTGGGCCAGGCGCGCAGTGACCATGACCAGGTGTCCGACCACCGCGTGGTCTTCGGGCGTGAGCGCGTCCAGTGAGCGGATCGGCTTCTTGGGCACGAGCAGCAGGTGCACGGGCGCCTGGGGGTCGATATCGTTGAACGCCAGGCAGTGCTCATCCTCGTACACGATCGTCGCGGGGATCTCGCGGTCGATGATCTTCTGAAAGACGTTCTTGTCAGCCATGAATGGACTCCGAAACGCGTGGCGGCTCCGATGGCGGCTCAGACGTTCTCCTCGACCAGCGTCGGGACGGCGTCCGCGTCCGGCCGTGCGCGGCGGCGCGTGCGGCGGACCGGCTTGATGCTGCTCCATTCCTTGGTCAGCGTCTCGAACACCTCGGGCGATTCGTATCGGACGATATCCTTGCCTTCGGGCATCGGACCGATCAAGCCGCGGAAGACGGGCAGACCCCGCAACGCCAGGTCCGTGCTGCAGTCGTCGATACCGATTTGGGTGTGGAATTCGAGCAGCGCATCGGTGGACGGATAGTCCTTGATGCGCAGAGTCCCATCGCTGGCACGGGTCACAACGCGCGTAGTATGCTTGCTCATGCTTCCAGTCCCTTCGCTTGGCCCCCGCATCGATAGAAGGGCGGTCTTCCCGGACAGACAATTCCCCGCTCCGCGACCGCCGCTGTCGCTCTAGGGTATCGGACGGCCGGCGCCGGGCGGACCACGGAAAATCAAGCCCGACGCACATGGCACGCATTCGCGAGAATCGCTACAGCAGATCCGAGCGTTGTCGACGCCATAAGCCGCATCGGGCGACCCGCGACGCGCCGAGGCCCAGGCCGCGGCCGGCACAACCGGTGCGGCCTGCACCGCCAACCCGCTTTGCCCGGGAGCCTGACCGGCGCGGCACCCGAGTGGGGCATGTCGCACTTTGTTTTTTAGGTGGCCTGCTGATAGCTGGCGGATGAGACCAAGCGGGCCACCCGTCGGGACCAGAAGTCGGTGACCACGTCGGTGTCGCTCAGTTGGTCGGCCACAAGGTGAAGCATCGGGTCGGCACCCTCGGACCAGAGTTTCTCGGTGCCTTTGACGCGCCGGTTGATCTGTTTGATCGTGGATTCGATGAGGCTGCTGGTCAACGGTAGCCCCCGGCGGCGTTACTCGTCATATTTCATCGGCGATCGCTGGTTGGTGAGATACTTTAAGGAAGCGGCTACCTGCGCGCGAGGGTCTCCTTTTTCGCGGGGCTCCGGGACGCCGAGTTCTTGCTGTCGCTGGCCGAGGGTGGCAATCAAGGAGTCGATCTGCCCTCCCCATAGCCACTGGGCCCAATGGCAGTAGCGCGACCAACGTGCCATAATCAGGTCGGTGGCGGCTGTTTTTCGCTGAGCCGCGCCAGGAATGAGGAGACGGCGTGAGCGAACGCCACCATCCCGGCGCACAGGAAGAACAGTCAACTGGCATCCTGCATCGCGCCTTATGGGTGTGACAAAGCACTAGACCCGTTTGACTCCTGGGCACAGCGTACATTGACGTTCTATTCATCATGGCACGGGAGCCCGGCCATATGCTAGAACTTCGAGTCGCTGGCCGTCACCATCAACTGATTTGGCGGTGTCCCGAGTGCCACGCGCTGGTGCGAATACCAGACTTCGCCGAGCGTGTCATCTGTGTGTGCAGGGTCGTTTACCTCCGGTCCGAGAGCCGCATCGACCGATCACAAGTCCTGCCGGAGTATCAACGCACCAAGCTACAGCAGCCGCAGCCTGGACCTGGCACTGAGCTACGGAAGATCCTGGGATGCGGTTGCTCTGCGGGCTGGGCAGATCGGATGAATGCCTGAAGGGCGGACGGGTGCGCGGTTCGAGTGGACGAAATTCTGGCATGGCTCATCGAGGATCTACCACAGCGGCACGAGTCAGTCAGCCGCGAGGTGGCTGAACGAATGGTGTGCCTGGCGATCGCACGGGCACGTGCGACAAATGGCAGCCAGAAAACAAGCCCCTTCTGAGTGTCATCGCACTTTCCGCACATGTGCCTTTGAATTGCCGCGAATATTCGCGGGGTGTCCATCCGTCTACAGGCCGTAGTCTTTCGAGGCCATCTTGAGCAGTCTCAAGATCCGCCGTTGCAGTCGTGTCAGGTCCGTGACGGACGTTTCCGTCTGGCGCGGGCCGGTCAACGCGTGCCGCTGGATCGGCTCGAAGATCTCGATCAGTCGGCGGGTGGTCGGGCGCTTACAGGCCCGCCGCTCCGGATACATCGGCAGCGACGTCACGCCGCGCTGCTGCATGGCGTTGCGCAGCTCACGCTCCAACAGCGTCTGGACCAGCATCGCGAAGAAGTAGATGCACAGCATCGCCTGGATCCGACGCACACTCTTCAGATACACCGGCGCGACCGAGAAGTCCGTCTTCAATTGCGAGAACCGTTTTTCGATCACTGGCTGACGCTTGTAGGCCAGGAGCGTGTCCAGCGCGGAGAATCCGTGCACGTTCGTGACCAACGGGAACACGCCGTCCCCGGCGCGGTCCTGCTCCAGGGCCTCCGCGTCGAGTTCCCAGGTCAAGTCATACGATATCGTCTCGCGCTTGACGTAGTGCGTGTCCTTCCCCGGCCGACCGCGCTGCGACTGCCGGTAGGCCTCGGTGCGAAACTCGAGGATCCCCACCCGCAACCACCGCCGCACCTCCACGCAATCCAAGACGTTCTTCACGGCCTCCTGCACCTGCTCCCGGGTTCGCAGCCGCGTGCGTGGCCCGGCCATCCGACGCCGCAACTCGGTGAGCTCTCCGATGGCCCGATCGATCTTCTTCCATCGCGCGGCCTCGTCACGCTGCGCCTTGCGCGTGCTGTGGAACCACCACAAGCGATACCCGTCGGCCGTCAGGGTCTCCCGCGGCCAGATCGACAAGCGGTCCGCCACTTCCCCCGCCTCGTCCGGCAGATCATGCAACCATTCCCAAGCGGTTGCGCTCGGCTCGGCCAGCAGACGCTGGCGGAATTCTGTATCTTCCTTGCGCGTCGCAGGCAGCACACTCACGAACCGCCCTCCCTGCCCGTCGATGTACCGCATGTTGTCCATCGTGGCCAGCTTGCAGTCGGCCACGTAGA
>JBPOJB010000031.1:0-79642 GCA_052034005.1 Planctomycetota bacterium
TTTTACCCCCCTCAGTGCCCCCTTGTACAAGGGGGGAAGGTATCTGCTACTGCTCCCCTTCTGCAGTCTGCACTCCTTGCTCTGCACTCTGCACTCGTCTTCTTCGAATGAGGAAGCACGAATGACGCGCCGGATGTTCGTACGAGCGTTATCTTCGGTTGGCCGCATGAGCTCTTCGAGCTTCGGGCTTCGTCATTCCTTCGTGCTTGGGTATTTCGTGCTTCGTCATTCTCACCCATGATGGCCGAATCGCGCACGGCGATTTCGGGCCGTGCCGTTGGGACTTGGGTCTGGTGGGTGTACGCGACCCAGGGCTGCGGCCCGGCCCGCCGGGCCTTCGCCCTGGGCTGTGATACTGCTGTCCCTTCGGGACGGAAGAGACCGTCTTTGTGTCGTCGCTGGGCACGGCACAAGTCGTAGAGGGCCAGAGCAGGCGCTAAGCAGGTAAGATGGGGCGCGGAAGACCAACGACAAACGTTAACCGTTAAAACACTTTGGTTCTTTCACGTCGCCAGGTCGCAGTGGTGCGGCTGGCCCTGATCAATGGTCCACCGAAGCGGCTGGGCTAGCGGAACGCCACGATTGGCGGTCGGCCAGCAGTTGTTCACACAGAACTCGTCACGCAAACGAGCCTGGATCTCCAGACTTGCCCTCTCCCGCTTGCCGTTACTCCGATTGATTGGCGAATTTCGATGATGGCCTGGCCTATCGTAACTTATTTGCTACCAATTGCTTATATCGCCATAGCCGAGATTGCCGCACCAGCTTGGGAAGAATTATCGCAAAATTGCGTTGACTTGTCATCGCATTATTGCGATACTTCATTGTGGACTTGGCATCGGTGGAGGACAGGAGGTGTCGATGCTTGAGCGACTAATCACATTTCACTGGCAGAACGACAGATCCACCCAACCTAATGCATGGCACTGGAGAAGGCAGCCATATCAAGGAGGTGACGATGCCCAGGACAGAGGTCGTGTTTTTTGCTGACGACGACGGGACTGCTCCGCTATTGCTTTGGCTCGATCAGCAGGAACGAAAGGTTCAAGACAAGTGTCTGGTCAAGATTGAACGGCTTGAAGAGTTGGGGCACGAACTCCGTCGTCCCGAAGCGGACTACCTACGGGACGACATCTACGAGTTGCGGGTGCGCCATAGGAGTGTCAATTATCGGATGCTCTACTTCTTCACCGAAGGCATTGCGGTAATCTCGCACGGATTGACAAAGGAGGACGCCGTGCCGGATCGAGACATCTCCTTAGCAATGTCGAACAAGGCGAAGTTCGAACACGACCCCGAGGCACACACATACAAGGAGTGACCTAATGGCTAAGAAAGGCACAGCTCAGGCAGGGGAGATTCTTCGCAATCGGTACGTGAAGAATGATCCAGAACGAAAGGCGTCTGTAGAGGCTGAGCGAGTCAATGCTGAGGTTGCCCGTCTTATCTACACCATGCGAACTGATGCTGGGTTGACTCAGGGGCAACTTGCGGAACTCGTTGGAACAACACAGTCTGTCATCAGTCGTCTGGAAGATTCCGACTACGACGGGCATTCCCTGAGCATGCTTAACCGGATTGCAGGCGTCCTACAGAAGAAGCTGACTGTAGTCATGACGACTGGAGACCCAGAGGTCAGCCCGCTACGGCAGGCTTTTCATCTGTGCATGCAGATGCTTAGGCGGAAGCAGAGCCTGACAATCGACCAACTTGCAGCACGAACCGGTATTGAGCGAGGTGAATTGGTGTCGATGGAACGAAATCCCGGTTATCGTCCATCACCACTCACCCTACACAAACTCAGCTGTTTCTATGATATCCCTGAGAAGCGACTGCTCGTCTTGGCTGGTGCTGTAAGGGATGTACCGCAGGCGTTCTGCGAACAAGCTTCACGATTCGCTGCCCAATCCGAGTCTTTTACCAACCTCACAGCAGAAGAGAAGAAGGCATTGGACGAATTCCTGCGAGTGCTAAAGAGCGACAGCTAATCCTAGAGGTTGCAGACACTCTGTTTTTAGCTTTTCTTCCCCCGGCGACAGAGGCTGAGGCGGGTTCGACGCGGCTGCCGGCTGGCCGTGGGGCGAAGAGACAGCGTCGTTCGCGCGGTGGGCGGCCTGGAGAGTAAGGGCCTACGTGATGATCAAGGGGGCATTGGAGCCGATCGGGCACTCAGTTGGGCCGACTGCGTGCACGATGAGCGAGGTGGAGCAAAAATGTGGGCGGCCGGGGCAGGGCCGCGATCGCCGAATCGCCACGTGAACGCGCGACGGCAAGCCGCAATACCTTTGGGATGGCGCTCAGACGACGACGCAGCTTGGCGACCAGCTTGGCGTCGCGTGTCAGCTCCTCAGTACGCTTCTCATTCGGCACCGGCATGTCGTCGGTCAAGCACTTGGCCAACTGGGTGACGGTGAGCCACCGGCGGACGACCTCTCGGGTACTCCAGCGCTTGGCCACCCGCGGCATCGTGCGCAACACCACATGAGGGTGGTTGCTCAGCCCGGCGCGAAACTCAATGTCGATGGCGAACAGACCGGCCAGTTGCTCTTTGGGGTGGTGAAAATCGGGGAGAACTTCGCCTGTCCTGTTTTGGGAAGACTTGTTCCATTGGTGATCGTCTCTGGACGTCGATGAGCCAGCCCGTGTGGCCGTACCGGCGGGATAGGGACGCACGACTACGCCTGAGCTTAGCGCCGTCCCGTTGGGACTTGGGTCTGGGTGGGTGTACGCGACCCAGGGCTGCGGCCCGGCTCGCACGGCTCGCCGGGCCTTCGCCCTGGGCTGTGATACTGCTGTCCCTTCGGGACGGTAGAGACCGTCTTCGTGTCGTCACTGGGCACGGCACAACTCGTAGAGGGCCAGAGCAGGCGCTAAGCAGGTAAGATGGGGCGCGGAACACCAACGACAAACGTTAACCGTTAACCGTTAAAACACCCTGGTTCTTTCACGTCGCCACCTCCTGACGCTCCGACGACTTACCTGAGCGCGTGTCTCTCGTCGGGGAAGACCCCCTCTGATCAACGTTGCAGCTCTTCCGGCCGAGATTCCCCGCGCGCGATCCGTGCCGTGGCAAGATAACGAGTCCAATCAGCCCTCACGCCGGGAATTGCTGATTCGCAGGCGACCAAACCGCGTGATCTGCTGTACGAGCCACCAGCCGCCGAGGGTCACGACAACCAGGGCCACGAGCTGGCCGAAGTCTGCGAGTTGTCTGAGCAGTCGGTTGTTGATCGGCCGGGCGGAGAGTTCGACGTTGCCGCGCGGCGTAGTGAAGTAATAGGTCGTGCCGCGTTGAGGCAGCTGGAAATCGAGGCTGGCCAAGCCGACGCGGCCGGCGACTTGCTCGCTGGTGTCGGCCGTGTATGGAGACTCGGGCCCTGTGTCGGCGTCCCCCAGCGTGAGCGGCTCGCCCATGGCCGCGTTCCGCCCGCGGGCATCTGGAGGGACTGACTGGCCGGTCTGCGTTTGGGCGAGGGTCGCGTCTTCGGCCAGTTGCTGTTCGATCTTGTCCGAGTAGGCGCGTTTGAGCGATTCCTTGGTGCCTGCCCATTCGTCGAGGCGTTCGTGCGGCACCTGCTCGTCGGCTTGATCGGCGGGCGGGGCCAGTTCGCCTCGGAACACCTGTTGAGCGGCCGCGTCATCGCCAGGCGCGCGGCCTCTCGGGCTTCTTTGTTGCGCGCGGCGCGACACATCGCTTTCCACGCGGCCCAGGGGGCTCGCCTGCCCGCTCTGCGGCGGTTGAGCGGGCGCGTCAGGCTCCGCCCGTTTTTCTTGGAGGTCGGTTTCGCGCGCCGTTCTGCCTCGTCCCCGCGGTTCCAGCCACTGTTGGTCGAACAGTTCTTCCGCCTTGACCGGCGCCGCAGGCTCTGCGGCCGGTTGCGCGAAATTGGCGTCCAACCGCACGACCTCGTTGGTGACCAGCGTGTTCCCTTGCGCCTCGAAGTAGGCATGGAGTCGTCCGCGGTTATCCGTCTCCACGGGGGCCTGCTGCTGGAGTTCGTCGATCCTTCGGTTCGCGACCTCCAGGGCGCGGGCGTTCGAATCGATGTTCAATTGCAGCTTGGAGGCCGGCAGCGCCTGGCCGCGGCCGGCCTGCAGCTGGTGGAACTCGCGTTCCAGGGCCTTCACGTTATACATCGCGCGCGACTTGGAGAACTCATCGGCTCCGCCCAGGATCTGGGTCAGTCTCTCGACCTGCTGCGTGCGGTAGGCGAGGTAGTCGGCGGCGAAGTCGTCTTCGCCCGTGACGCGCGGCTCCGAGAAGTCGATCCAGCGGAAGTCTTCCGGCACGGACAGCTTCACCTGGCTCAGCTCCACGTTGATGTTGACGGTCCTGATCAGGGGGAAGTTCACCGTCCGCAGCGAGCGCAGTGGGGCGTCGAGCGTGCCGGCGTATTTCAAGGTGACGGGGAAGTCGAGGTCTCCTTCGGCCGTCTTGATGAGCGGGATGCGGAGCAGTCGGTCGTTTGCCCGGCCGGCCGTATGGGCCGGCTTGACAGGTTGCCCGGCGACATGTGCCGTCCACAGCGCGGCGCCGGGCGGCAGCTCGATCTCCAGGTACGGCTCGGTGCGGTTGTCGATCTTCAGCAGCAGGGACGCGCGGTAGGCGCCCCCGGCGTCGAGCACCAATTCCGTGTGTGCCAGCCCGATGGCGGCCCCGGCCGTCTTGAGCATCGCCCGCTGCTCAGTGCGGTACCCGAACTCGACATCCGGCCCAAGGCGCGCGGTCGAGTACGCGGTCGAGAAGTCGCCGCCGGCCAGCCGAGCCGCGAGCTGCGACCACTGGCGCGTCTCCCGCGCGACCGGTTCCATGGCCGGCGCGCCGTCCACCACCACTTCGTCGCGTCCCGCGTTCTCGAGCGTCACGTAGCGACCGATCGTCAGGCCCGTGTCGACCAGCGGCAGCGGGGCGAGCTGCCGGCCGGGCGCGATCGCCCGGTTGTTCTCCACGACGACCCGGTATTGGCCGGTGATCGCGTCTTGCAGGTCCAGCGTCACGCGGTCGTACTGGTCGCCGTCGACCGGCGCGACGTGCTTCTCGCGCACGCGGGGCGCCGCGATATGTGCGCCGCGCAACGCGGCGGGCAACTGGAACGACACCTGCCGGACCCCGGCTTCCGCGATGTGGAAGTCCAGCAGGATCGTCTCCTGGACCTCCCGGAACGTGACGCGGACGTTGGTCACGGTGACGCACGTGACGTTCGGCATGCGCGGGCTCAGCGCGATCGCACCACGGTAATCCGGTTGCTGGTACTCCAGCGCCAGGCGGGCCAGCGCCTTCTGACCGTCCGCCAACCAGGGTTGGACGCGATCCAACAGGGCCGGGCGGCAATTCTCGAGCGCGGTGGCCCGCGCGTCGAGCGACGTGTCGACCTGGACCACCAGCGTGCCCTGCTGCTGATCCACGTCGCGCACCACGATTTGCGGCAGCCAGACCGACGCGCGCGGCTCATGGTCGCTCAACTTGCCGCGCAGCGCCAGCGAGAACCGATCGGTCTGCCCGGCCGAGAAGAACGCGGTCAGCGTCTGCCGGCCGTCGGCCGGGGTGATCGACCAGTCGCTCAAGCCGGCCGCCGTGACCTCGTCCAGCTGCAGTTCGGCCGGGACCTCGACGCGCACCTGGTAGACCGCGCGGCGTTGAACGGTCATCCGGATCTCGCTCTCCAGAGCCGCCTCGGTCTCGCCCAGCCGGAACAGCGTGCGCAGTTCGGCGCTCACGCGCGGCTGGATCTGCGAAACGGCCAGTGCGATCCGGAACGGCGTCGCAGTGAACTGGTATGCCTGGTAATCGCGCACCGCCAACGGGCTGCCGAACCCGCCTTCCGCCCGCGCGAGCTGGTCCGCCACGTGCGCGCTGTCAGTCCGCGCCACGCCCTGATCCTCAGTCGTCTGCAGCTCCAGGATCGTGCTGCGCCGGATCTGGACTGTGCCGCGGTGCAAAGCCGCATCCGGGACCGCGACGAACGGGACGGCCACGGCCGTGGGCCGGCCCGGCGGGAACACGATGCGGCGCGACAGATGTACCGTGATCTGCTCGTGCTGCTTGACCGCCGCGAGCAGCTCGACGTTCAGGAACTGCTGCGCTCCTTGTGCAACCGGGTCCCACCCGCGCACGTTCTTGCCCTCGACCAGCTCCACCAGGTAGTCGTGCGGGACTTCCAGGCGGAACATGTTGCGATCGGTCTGTCCGAAGGCGAAGTCGACGCGCCACGAGACATGGATCCCGTCCTCCCGCACATCGACCGCGGCCAACGAAGTGGCGGTCAGCGCCTGGTCGACTGCGCCGGGGGCGACCTCGGCGCGCCACGCGATATCGAACCGGCCCCCTTCGCCGAGCGTCGCGTCGATGACCTGCCGGGCCTCGGTGGTCGTCTCGCTCAACGAGGTCGTGCCCAGCTGCCGATGCACGCTGGTCCCGACGTCGGGCACGGTCACCTGCACGGCCGTCGCTTCCGCGTACGGGACCACCGCGCTGACGATCCGCAGGCCGCCCCGGCGGGTGACGGCCACGCGCACGGCCAGTTCCAGCCGGTGACGTCCTTGGCCTTCCAGAACCAACGCGAGCAGCAGCGGGGGAGGCTGCGGCGCGGCGGCCGGCTCGGCTTGCGGCGGCTCTTCGGCCGGAGCCGGCTGCAACGCCTTGAGTCGCGCCGGTTTGCCGTCCAGCAGTGCGGAGGTGATCACCGCGCGCTGCAGGGCCAGCGGCACGTCGACCGGCTTGTCGCTCAGAACCTCGATGTCCAGAGTGCCCTGGAGCACGATGTGCTCGGCTTCCTCGAGCGTCACGGTGTAACGGGCTCCCGCACACGAGAACAGCGGCTCCGGCGACGGCTCGCCGATCTTCTCGTCCGGATGTGCCCGGTTCCAGAGTTCGACATACCGGGCGTAGGGGACCAGCACTCTCGTGGCCGCCTCACGTCCGTCGAGGTCCGCCGGATCGTAGGGGATCACGACGGCGTCGTCGGGGATCCGCACGGGCCGATCTTCGTCGAGGACGGGCTGGAGCAGTTGGCGGATGTCCTGCGCTTCGGCGATGGGCGGCACCGCCGACAGAAGGGACGCGGCGATGATCCAAGCCGCGGTCGTGACGACTGACGTGGCGCGCGTCCTGCGGCGCACGATCCAGCCGACGAACCGTTCGACACACGCGATGACGATCCAGAGCGGCACGAGCGCGAGCGTGGCGGTCAAGGCCTTCTCGAACACGGCCGTGAACTCCGTCAACGGGCCGCGGATGATGGGCAGGCCACAGGCAAGCAAGGTCAGCAGGACCACCCACCGCACGCGCGTGCGGACTGGTGCGCGGGCCTTCAGCAACCCGGCGGTCAGGATGGCCAGCACGACGGCCCAAGCGAGCCACCGGATGCGCCCCTGGTCGTAGACCGTGATGTCCAGTTCGGGATCGCTGCCCAGGCTGCGGAACGTCAGCTGCCCCGGTGGCCGGTCTTGTGCGCCCGAGCGCGCGCCCAGCGCTGACGACTGGTCGAGCTGGATCGACACACCGCGCAGCCCCTGCAGCGCCCAGTACTTGGCGAGCTGCTGCCGGTCCTGCCGCGCGCGGACATCTTCAGGGCCCGATGTCCGGCCCTCTTCCGCGTCCGAGGGCGCCGCTGATGGTACGCTGGCCGCCCTGTCGGGCATCTCCGCCGTACTCTCCGCCGCTGGCTCACCGGCGGTATCCTCCGACCGTGACTCCGACACGACAGACCCGTCCCGCATGCCCCCGTGCACCACCGCCGACCGGCGATCCGGAGGGCTCTTGGCCGGTTGGTCCAGCGTCATGCCCGGCATAGGGACGCCCATGCCGAATTGCCCGGCCATGGATCCGCCGGCGCTCATGCCGCCCATGCCGCCCATGCCGGCCATGCCGCCGCCGTACGGGGTGCCGCCACTCAGGCCGGGCAGCTCCGGGTCGAGGATCGTCAGGTTCGACTCGAATGGCGGCCCCGGTTCGAGCTGCGGTTGGTAGAAGCCGTACTCGTACCGGTCTGCCTCGGCGCCCCGGGGAGCCGTGTGGGATGGCACGACGGCTTCCGGCAGGGCGGCGCTGCGGGAACCGACTTGCGACGCCCGCGCAAGTAGTCGGGGCATCCTGCCGCCCACGGTCATACCGGCCTGGGACAGGAGCTGCCATGGAGGTGCCACAGGCTCGATCTGGCTGGTGAATACGGTTCCCCGGGCGCGTGACAGGCGGTAGCCGGTGGGCAGGTGCAGGTGCCAGACCAGGTCCACCTGGGGCACCGGCACACCGGCGTCCTGTTCATCCTGGATCAGCCGCAGCTGCGGGGCCCGCGTGCGGATCCGGCCGATCCATGCCAGGTCAGCGATCGGCGCGGCGTACACGACCTGCAGGTCGCGCACCGGGATGGCCTCCGACGGCCCGGGCCCGGGAACCGGTTCGGCGGCCTTGTCCGCTTGCAGGCTGAGCACGATCTGATCGCCGCGTTTGCGCGGCTTGACCGGGCTGCCGTCCAATGACACCGACCACAGTTCGGCGCCGGCGGGGAGCTGGATGGCCAGGTACGGGATCTTGGTCTCGAGCAGGTAGCGGGCCGCCGACTGGCTCGCGCCGGCGGTGGACACGAGGGTGACCAGTTCGGCCCGTTGGACGATGGTGGCCGGCAGCGGGCTCAGCGCGCGGCGTGCGATGATCAGGTCGATCCGGCTGTCGTCGGTTGTGGAGGCGAAGGCGCCGAGCAATCGCCGGCCGGGCATCTGCTGGGCTTCCGCGAATTCACCCACGTCCACCGGGCGCATCTTCGTCTCCAGGCCGACATCCAGCGCGGGATCGCCTTCCACCGACACCATCTGGGTCTGGTAGGCAACGTCCGCCGCGCGTGCCAGCGGCAGCGTGACCGGCTGGGCCATTTCCGCCTGGCTGAGGCGTTGTTCGAAATCGACTGCCAGGCGCACGGTGCCGATGTGGGCTTGGGCCAGCAGAGCCGTCCACATGCGCTGGTCGCCCGCGGTCGTCTGCGCGTATTCCTTCACCTGGACATCGTCGGTCACGCCGCGGATCGACAGGGCGATGGGAGTTGTGGCGGGCAGTTCCAGCACCAGGCGCTTGGTATGCGCGCGCTCGATCTGATAGACCAGCTCGTAGTGTGCGACCAGCAGCCCTTCGCGGATCATGAACGACGCGTAGTTGCGTGCCGAGATATGTGGCTGTGTACGTTCGACGCGGAACACGGCACGGTAGGCGTGATCGGCCATTTCGTAAGCCAGTTCGTCGGCGGATTGGCCGAGTCCGAACCGGCTGCGCTGGCTTTCATCCAGGGGCGTGAGCCGGTCGATCGTGACGGGCTTGGCCGTGAGGTCTCCGGTGGGCTGGACGCTGATGGCGCCCGAGAAATCGGTCACCTGTTCCACCGCGATGTGCGGGAACTCGACATCCTGCGCAGCCCAGTCGTCCAGCCAGGCGGACGAGCAGAACGAGGCTTCGAAGTAGACGGTTGCGCTCGTGCCGGGCGCGACGGTCGTCGGCAGCTTCACGACATAGCGGTTGTCTGCGCCGGCCTGGTACCGGTCGTAGGAGAGCGGCTGCTCATCGGCGCCGTACACGCGCTGGAGTTGCCAGGCGGTGGGCATGCGGAACGCGAACGAGGTCTGTTTCGCGGCTTGGGGTGTGAGCGTGAACCCGCCGCGCAACGCCTGCTGTTCCTCGCTCAACACCAACAGCAGGTGGGCGGCCACCTGCAGTTCATCGCGCGGGTCTTCCAGCGCGGCGGTCAGCGCGTACGCCTCGCCGGGCGCGTAGAAGGCGGCGATCGGCCGGACCGCCGGCGCACCGGGCTCGGCCGTGAATACCGATTCGGGCAGCGCATTGCGCAGGACGTGCGTGTCGATCCGGACCAGCCCGTCGGCGGTCACGTTCAACGGGCGCAAGCGCGTCTCGGCCAGCAGTCCGATCACGGCCACCTGGCCGGCCACGTCGTGCGGCTGCAACCTGGGCATCGACCAGGCGCCTAGGGCGGCGGGCGCCCGCGTGGCGGCGATGCTCAGCGGCTCGGTCGCCCGCGTCGCCTCGCGCAACACGACCTCCAATCGGTCGCGGTCTCCCTCCCGCCGGATGACCCACTGCGACAGGAGCGGCGAGACGACACTGGTGATCTGGAACCCGTCCGGCACGTCGAACAGGAACCGGTCGACGGCGCCGTGCAGCACGTGCATCTCCACCGAGGCGTGCAGCCGTTCGTAGGACGTGGTGAGTTCCGAGACGAGGACGGAGCGTGCGAGCACGACGCGGTCGGCGCGCAGCCGCCGGCTGTTGAGCGACAGGACGGCCGTCACAGCGCCGTCGGCCGACAACAGCTCGAACCGCGTCAAGTCGGCCGCGTCATCATACTGTCGCGTGACGACCTGCGCCCCGCTCTTGACCTCGACATTGCCCGGCACGGCGAGCTGGAGCCTGGAGCTGCCGGCGGCCGGCAGGCGGAACTGCAGGCTCTGGTGGGCGGCGCTGATGATCACCGGAAGCTGGACCTCCACTTCCAGGCGATGCCGTCCGATACCCCGCACGAACAACGCGATCTGGCCGTGGGCATTGCGGGCGACGGGGGCGGGGGCGCCGTCGAGCGTGGCGGCGCGCAGTGCGACACCCTCAAAGGAGAGCGGCACGCAGTGCAGGCCCGGATCGAGCACGTCGAGCTCCAACGTTCCTCGGATCACGGCCGCGGCGTCACGGACGGCTCCGTCATACGACGCGCTGAGCAACACGGCGCTCTGCGGCGCACGTGTCGGCGGCTTCCGACGCGCTTCGCGCTCCAGCGCGAGGTACTCGTCGCGCGTCATGAACACGCGCTCATTCTCGCCGCCCAGGATCCCGGACAGCGCGTCGAAGGGCACGAACAGCTCGCGCACCAGGCGGTCGTCCTGCGGGGGGCCTTGCGCCCGGGCGGGCTGCGCGGGGCCCGACGCTGTCGGCAACAACGACGGCAACAACAGCAGCAGCGCCGCGCGCCACGCCACCTGCACCACGCGCCTCAGCCGCGCGCTCGGCGCGGGCCGACGCGCCATCAGCACACGAATCAGTCTTGGATTATTCATCACGCGTCCCTCCTTCCTCGGAGACGTCGTCGGACGGTGGCTGCTGGTCGGGACCCTCGCCGGGCGGCGACTCGCGGCCGGCTGGCGCGACATCCGCCTCCGCCTCCGCACCACCAGGAGACGGACCGGCCGGCGCGCGCGGCCGACGCCGCGTCCAAGGCAGCCTGCTGGCGTGCCCGATCAGCCAGATCACGATCACGACCGCCATGGCGGTCGGGAGGACGCCGGCGAGCAGCGCCCGCGCGAACTCCGGCAGAAACACACCGAGCAGCAGGACCAGGCCGGCCAAGGACAGCAACAGGATGATCTGCGCGCGCACGGAGCGCCGGAACAGCGGCAGCGCGATCACGGCCACCGCCAGGATCACCAGCGCATGGAGCACGGTGCGGTTGATCGTCGTCAGTCGCAGCGACCCGTCGGGCGCCGGCAGCGGGCGCAGCGCGGAGTAGACATGCAGGGTGGACTGGCCGGTCGGGAACGTCTGAGCGGAACTCAACGCGGCCGGATTGCCTTCGGTCACGGACTCGAGCAGTTCCCCATCGTCTGTCGCCGGCAGCGGCAACGGGAACAGCAGCGGCAGGAGCCCGCTGGGGCTCTCGTCGGACCAGGGGCCGCAACTTCCGAGCAGCACCTGTTTCTCGGGCAGGTAGACGCACAGGTAAACCCGCTGGACGGCCGAATCGTCCGGGAAGGACGGCAGGTCCAGTTGCGCGGGCGTGCCGGACATGCTGTAGCGCAGTTCCAGGACAAATGCCTTGTCCGGCTCCTGATCGGCCAGCGGGGCGAAGATCGTGGTCGGCGAGTCCCGCTCCGGATTGACCGCGCGCCCGTCGATCCGCAGCGGCTGAGCGTCGAACACGGCGTCCTCCGGCACCTGGATCTTCAGCCGCTGGCGGGCGCTCTTGAGCCGGTAGACGGCCTGGAGAGACAGCTCGTGCCGGTCCCCTTGGCTCAGGGCGACGATCCGCACGACCCCCCGCTCGATGCTGGTCAACTTGGTGGCTTCCAGCTCGTATCGCGTGGCCTGGATCTCGAGCGACCAGTCGTCGACGAACTCGAACGCCATCGCCGCGCTGTCCGACCGGCCGGCCGGCATCACGTCTCGCTGCGGATCGATGGGTGTCAGCCCGCGCGGCAGGCGGCTGGGCTCCAGGTCAATCGACTCGGACTTGCTGATCACAATCTGTCCGACCGCGCGGTCGACATCGCGGGGGATCAGCCGCGGGATCGGCACAGGCACGCGCGTGCCCACTCCCAACTCCTCGATCTTCTGTTCCCAGGACAGCCGGACCTCGACGGCGCCGAGCAGCTCCGTTTCGCCGGCGAACGACCAGGCGGTGTAACCTTCCGCCACATCGTCCGGTTGGGGTGTGATCTCCTCCTTGCGCAGCGCGTCGCTGTCGTTGTGGACGCCGGCGAGCGCAGTGGGCAGGTCCACGCGGAGCGATTTCAGGCCGCTGTATTTGATGTCGTAGTACAGCGCGATGTTGAACTTCACGACGCCCGAGGCGATCTCGACACGCACCAACTGGTTGGTCGTAACCTGCGGCGGCCGGCGCTCGGCCGTGACCGCCAGCTTCGCGTCGCCCTTGGCAAACGCGTAGGCCAAAACGGGCCGAAGCGATTTCGAGCCGGCCGGTGCCGCCGGGATCGTCTGGAACGCTTCGTCGAACGAGACGTCGCGGAGCCCCTGGAGCTGGGTCGGATTGACATGCAGGCTCTCGGGCGCACGGACCACCACCGCACCGCGCGCGAACTCCACGTCCGCGGCCGTCGCGCGTGGCAGCGGCAGGTCAATGGTCGACGCCGTGCCGGTGGGCGACAGCAGATTCGGGTCGTTGAGCGTACGTTCCAGTTGCGCGCGCAAGCCGACCTGGCCGAACGCCTTGCTGGAGAGGTTGACCAGATAGGTATTCGCATCCGGCGAGACGCGGTGGTGCGAGTCGACGGCGGCGGACGCGCTGTCGCCGATCGCCACGCCCTCGAGCGTGCGGACCTCGAACCCGTCCGGCAGGTCGACGCGCAGCTGGAACAGCCCGGCGTTCTCGATCGTATACAAGCCGCGCCAGTCGAGGACGAGCCGGTCCGCCGACAGCTCGGCTTCCACCAGCTCCGTGACGGAGATGCGGGGCCGCACCTTCTCGATCTTCAACGCCAACTCGTACGGCACCGCGCCGTAGCGATAGGCGAATCCCCACGGGGTTGCGCGCAGCGACTCCGGCAGGTCGCTCTGGTCCAGTTGGAGCAGGCCCGTGCGCGTGACGGCCTCGCCCTGCAGCCCTTCTTCCAGGCGCACGACCACGATCCCCTGCTGGCGCCCGACGCCGACCGCACGCACCAACGGCAGGGGCACTCGATCAGAGTCCTCAGTGGGGTGGATGAACCGCTCCAGCTCGACGACCAGCGCCTGCCGGCCCTGCGTGGCCTCGAACAGATCCACGCGGATCGTCTGCGTGTCTTCGCCCGGCTCGAACACCCACCGCTGCACGTTCCGATCGAACACGTTGACGACCTTCTGGTCGGCGGGGACTTCGAGCACGAGCTGGGTGAGCTTGGCGCGCGCGATCTCGTAGTCCAGCGTGATCGTCGAGCGGGCGACGCCTTCCGACACGACCATCTGCTGCTCGGCCTGCACGGTGGCGAACGCTTCCAGGCCGGCCGCGCCTTCCGCCTGGGGGGTCCACGAGATCCTGACAGTCGGCGCCGCGCCCACGAAGGCCATCAGGTCGCGGGCCGCCGCGGGCGCGGTTGCCGCGTCGGCCGCCGGGTCGCGTGGGGCGTGGGTGGCCGCGATCATCGGCTCGATTTGCACTGCCATGTCGGCCTCGGGCACGCGAATGCGCCAGCAGTTGATCGGCGCCTGCGGCGCATCGAACTCCACGCTGCTCTGGCCGGGCGTCTTCGTGAACGCCCGCGCGTACTCCAGCGCCAATTCGATCTGCTGGGGCCTGTCACCTTCTTTCTGCCACAGCAACTGGTGGCCGGTCTGGGGGTCGAACACGAGGCGGGCCGGCTGGTCGCCGATCCGAGCGGACCGGATCGCCGAGTGGCTCAAGCGGAGCGGCACCTGAACCCAGCCTTCTCCCAGGACCTCGATGTGCACCGTGGCGCGGACGTTGACGACCTGGTCGGCGATCGTGGCCTCGCTGTCGATCTGCGTGATCACGGCATCGACCGGGCGCTGGGGCGTCTGGTCCTGACCGGTCTGAGACCGGGCCGCCTTCCACAGCTCCTGGAATTTCTCGTAGGGCAGGAACACCCCCCGGCCTTGCTTCTCGAACAGGTTCTTGAGCCGCTCGTACGGCACATAAATGGTCTGTTCGCGCAGCGGGTCCCGCTCGCCTGCCGCCGGCGTGTTTTCGCCCACCGCCGGCTGACTCTCCACCTGCGGCGTCTCGGCCGGCGCTGCGCCTGCTTCCTGGGCGACTCCGCGGCCTGCGACGCCCGCCACTCCGGCCACGGCCAACACGAACACCAGGATCTTGATGCGACATCTCATCGAATCCACCTCATCGTGCGAAGATGCCCGCCTACAGGGCACGCTCAGCCCCTTGGTTCGACGCCACCCACAGAAGTCTAGTTCCCGCCGTCGGAGAGGAATTGCCGACCCGATCGGCGCCGGGTTCCGCAGATTGCCCGGATTGTACCGCGCGGACGAGGCGGCACTGCCCCGCCGACTCCGGGGGTGTCATGCAGCCGAGCCGCCGCGGCCGCGATTGCGGACCCCGATCGCCCTCGTTAGACTCGACACACTCCGCGCGGGATCGGCGCGCGACGTGGGATCGGCTCCCAGGTCGTCAAGCGCCGGCGCGGAGCCGGACCATCTGGAGAACCGCTGCCGAGGACCGCACACGGTCCGATGGAGCCAGACGATGACCGTGCCCGTATTGGATCGCGAGTCGGTGCGTGCGCTGGATGAGCGGGCGATCCGGGGGTATGGCGTCCCCGGCGTGGTCTTGATGGAGAACGCGGGGCGCGGGTGTGTGGACGTGCTGTGTCGCTTTGGGGTGCGTGGTCCGGTGGCCATTTGTTGTGGGAAGGGCAACAATGCGGGTGACGGCCTGGTGATCGCGCGGCATCTGGATCTGCGGGGAGTGGCAGCGCGGCTGCTATTCTGGTCCGATCCGGAGTTGCTGCAGGGAGACGCGCGGGTCAACTATGTGATTGCCCGTCGGGCCGGTTTGAGCATCCATGTGTGCGAGGAGCCGAACGCGGCTGCGGAGTTGGATCGCCAGCTGGACGGTGTGGAGTGGATTGTCGATGCGCTGCTCGGCACCGGGGCCGTTGGCGAGCCGCGTCCGCCGCTGGACCAGGTCATTACGCGACTCAACGCGCACCCGGGTCGGAAACTGGCCGTGGACCTGCCCAGCGGCTTGGACTGTCAGACCGGCGCGGCGGCCCGGCACACGTTCCGCGCCGATCATACGTGCACGTTCGTGGCGGCCAAGCCGGGCCTGGTCGCCGCCGGGGCCGGGCCCTGGGTCGGCCAACTGCATGTGCTCGATATCGGCGCGCCCCGCGCGCTGCTGGAAGAGTTCGGCGTGTGGAGTGTGTCAACCTAGCCTGAGGAGATGCTCAGCGATGCCCATCTACGAGTATGTCTGTAGCAAGTGCCGACATGAGTTTGAGGCGTTGGTGCGTGGTGACGAGCAACCGGAATGTCCGAAATGCGGGGCTCGGAAGCTGAACAAGCTCTTGAGCGCGCCGGTGGCCCACATGGCCGGCAGCTCGTCGGCGCCCTCCTGCGGCATGGACCACTGTCCGGGACGCGGCAGCGGCGGTGAGTGCGAGTTCGGGTCCTGCGGGATGTGAGGCGGACGGTCCAGCCGGGGCTTGAGCGACGCGGACATCGCGCGCCGGCAAGAAAGCACAGAACGGCGGGGCACTTGCGTGCCGACCGCCGTTCTGTCGAGCCAATCGCTCCCGAGCTGCATGAATTGATGTAATGGACCGGGACCGGAAGGGGCTCAGGGGATGAGGGCAATCCCGCCGACCCAGGCGCCCGCCTCCCACAACGCGCCTCGCACGCTCAACGGTACGGGCGGCACGAGCCACGGTGCACAACTGCCCGGCCGATAGTAACCCAACGGGTATTGGCATTCCCAGGGCGGGTTGATGCCCGCTTGGTAGGGCAAAGCCGCCAGGTTCAGGAAGAAGTGGGCGCCCGAAAGGACCGGCTGGGCGAAGTGCCCCGTGGTGTGGCCGTAACGCTCCAGCTGCGGCTCCTCGAAGTACAACGGCTTGTGGCAGACCCCGGTGGCCTTCCAGGTCAAGGTGCTGGGGAGCCAGTCCCGCCCCGCGTACATTTCGTCACCGAGCGTGCATTCGGTGGGGATCCGCCACCAGGAGGCGACAAAACAGAGATCGTCGTCCGACAGGTCGTCCCACGGGACTTTCACGACCCGGTTGTCCTGGTCCAGGACCAGCAGGCGTCTGTACTGCATGCCGGTCAGCCGGCCGGTGGCCATCTCCCGGCCCTGGCGGTCGCGGTAGGTGCGCACCGGCACCTGAGCCAGATCCAGGTTCCGCTCCGAGCGCGCGCCCAACGGGTCACCCTCGTCTACGATCAGGCCGGGCGTGATGTCCAGCGAGATCTTGGAGATCGCGTTGTGTTGCCACTGGTGGCGGGCTTCATCGCACTTCTGCTCGTCCTTGCAGCAATCCCGTTCGTTGTAGACGCGATCGCAGGGTTGCTTGCCGGACGCGCCGGCCGGCTCGGGCAGGAGTTGCACTTGCGGCCTGGGTACCGGATCGTCCTCCGCCTCAGAGGGCGACATACCGTCGCGCGGCCGGGCTGGCGCGGGTGCCAGGCTCGGCTGCCCCGCGCGAGGCTTCTCCGGCTCCGGCTCCTGCAGCAGCACGGCCAAGGCCAGCGGCTGATCGCGCTCGGTGAAGGTCAGTTCCCGAGGCGGCGTCCGCGGCGGCTCGTCGGCCTCCCACGGCTCCTTGGCCGCGTCCGGCACACGATAGGGGATCGCCGAGGCGGCCGCGGGTGCGGGCGGCATCCGATCCGGCGGGCTTGTCACCGTCGACACCGTGACGATCTCGGCCGGCCGGTCCGGCCCGTCCGACGAGACGCGGGCCTGCACGACGCCGCTGGTGCGCCAACGCAGCACGGTGCCGGGGCTCTGGTCGGTTGTCCCCCGGCCCGTTTCCCGCCACGCGATCGGCTGGGCCAGGGTCAGGCTGTGCTGGGCGGTGACGCGCTCCGACGATTGGCTCGGCGACCGCCAGCGCAGTTGATCCGGGGATTGGGTTGTTTGTTGGGCGTGCAGGAAGGGACCCGTCAGGGCAGTCAGGACGCCGAGCCCGGCGAGGGAGATCCACCGCACCAGGCGCCCGGCCCACACCGGGCGGCGGTCAGTTGAGGTCGCCGCCAACGTGGTACTCGGGACTGTAGTTGGGAGATTCCTGGGTGATCGCAATGTCATGGGGATGACTCTCTCGGACACTTGCCGGCGAGACCCGGATGAATCTCGCTTCCGTGCGTAATGCCTCGATGGTCCGCGTGCCACAGTAGCCCATGCCGGCACGTAGACCACCTACCAGCTGGTAGACGTAGTCGTCCAGCGGCCCCTTGAACGGGACCCGACCCTCGACGCCCTCCGGCACCAGCTTTCCATTATCGAGGTGTTTTCCAGTACTATCCGCCTGCCGATACCGCTCGGCGCCCCCCTTGACCATCGCTCCGAGCGAGCCCATTCCGCGGTACACCTTGAACGTGCGCCCTTGGTACAGAATGGTGCGGCCCGGACTCTCCGCTAACCCGGCAAACAGGCCGCCGATCATGACACAATGGGCACCGGCGGCGATCGCCTTGGTAATGTCTCCTGAGTACCGAATCCCTCCATCGGCTACAATGGGCACTCCCGCCCGTTGGGCTACCTGCGCCGCCTCGTAGATCGCCGTTACTTGCGGGACGCCGACCCCGGAGATCACACGAGTCGTGCAGATCGAGCCGGGCCCGATGCCCACTTTGACTGCGTCAGCTCCGGCGGCCAACAGATCGCCGCATCCCTCCCTGGTTGCCACGTTCCCCGCGATGACGTCAATGTCCCACCGCTGCTTGATCTCGCGGACCGTCTCGAGCACATTAGCCGAATGGCCATGCGCGCTGTCCACGACCAGCACGTCAACGCCTTTGTCAATCAGGCTTTGCGCTCGGTCGAAGTCGAACACTCCCACCGCCGCGCCCACCCGCAGCCGGCCCAGCTGGTCCTTGCAGGCCTGGGGGAACCGTTTCATCATGTCAATGTCTTTGATCGTGATGAGTCCGGTCAGTTTGTATGATTCGTCAACCAGCAAAAGTTTCTCCACCCTTTTTGCCGTTAAAATTCGCTCAGCTTGCTCAAGCGTTACACTCCCCTTGGCAGTCACCAGATTCTCGTGCGTCATGACCTCGGAAATCGGCCGGTGGGCGTCCTCCAGGAAGCGCAGGTCGCGGCGCGTCAGGATGCCCACGAGCCGACCATCGGGCATCGTGATCGGGATGCCCGAGACGTTGTGGATTTCCATCAATTCGAGCGCGCGAAAGACGGGCTCGTCGGGGGGGAGGGTCACCGGGTCGATGATGATCCCGTTGGCGCTGCGTTTGACCTTGTAGACCTCCTCGGTCTGGGCCTCGATCGACAGGTTCTTGTGGATCACCCCCAGGCCGCCCGCTTTGGCCAAGGCGATCGCCATGGCCGATTCGGTGACCGTGTCCATGGGGGAGCTGACCAGCGGGATGTTCAACGTGATGCGGCGGGTCAAACGCGTCGACACGTCGACTTGGGAGGGCACCACGTCGCTGTAGGCCGGCTGGAGCAGGACGTCATCGAAGGTGATGGCAGCAGGTTGAACGATTTTCTCGTCCATGGTCTCTTGAGCCGCTCATGTGAGGAGTGAGAGAAGGAGACTGAAAGGGCACATTTTATACACGCGGCGCGTGCCCGCACTACCCCCGGCGCCACCTTCAGCGTGCCCGGTCGCGACGCGGGAACAGGCGCAGCGGCCGCCCGCCGTACCCCACCAGTTCGAGCTCTTTGCGGGCGACCAGCACGCCGTTGGCGTCGTGCTCTTCGGTCGTCTGAGAGACCAATTCGCCGGGAACGTCCGGACAGTTCACCTCGCGAATCGTGATGGTCTTGTCCCGCATCTTGATGACCGTCGTGGTCGACCAGGTGCACTTCGCCTCGCCCAGAATGTCAGCCATGCTGTTCAAGACGGTCACCGTCGTAATCGTCTCGCTCTCCGTGGCCTGGGTGATCCGATCGACCGTCGTGGTGACGCGTTTGAGCACCTGGGGAACCGTGTCCTTGCAGAAGAAGATCGTGTTGGTCTCCTGCTGATTGCCCGCGACGCTCTTGTAACTGATCATCTGGGTGGCATAGGCCTTGCCGTTGATCGTGACCTGCTGCTCGCCGACCACCTCAGATTCGCCGACCGCCGGCGCCACATCGCGCTCGATGGTCTGGTCCACGGCAGGCGAGCCGTCTCCGCCGATCTCCAAGATCGACGAGACACATAAGGCATACGAGTGCGGCCCCACCCGAGTGACGCGCGTACGGGCCAAGGTGCTCGACTGCAAGACCTCGCCGTTCTTCCGCATCACGTACTTCCGCACCCGCACTTCTTTCCACGCACGCAGCCCAAAGCGCGACCACGCATGCGTCTCCACGGTGGGCAGCCAGTCGGCAGCCTGACCCCGCGCCTGCGGAAAGTCCGTGCATATCACGGCCGCCGAGAGCAAGGCAGTCCACAGAACTGTTCGATTAACCCGCCGATGCATGATCGAACGTTGAGATCATGAGGTGAGGGATTGAGGATTGAGTCTCGAGCAACTTTAACACAGTATGCCAAGTTGCCCCGCTTGTGCACCACCCGTGAGGGCAGGATGGTGGCATCTTCCGGTGGGTTGGGCAGGCGGATGGTTTCCGGTTCATGGGCGATTTGCGAATGCGCGGTCTCGGATTTCAGCGGGGAGGGGCGGGCCGGACGAGGTTGTCCGGACGCGGCGCGGCCCTACGGGGGCGTCTCGGTGGTGCCGAGCGCCTGGATGGCTTTCACCAGCAGGCTATCCTGGTGGGCGAACACGGTGCGGAGGTCCAGCAGGAGCCGGTCTTCCTGGATGCGGCCGCAGACGGCCGGATGTCCTTTGCGGAGTCGGGTTGCCAGGCTATCGACGCTTTCGCGGGCCGGCGTGAGGGCGACGCACCAGGTCGGGATCTGTTGCGTGGGCACGGATCCGCCGCCGAGGAACGTGGTGCCGGCCGTAGGCTCAGCGGAGGCGATCGTATCGCAGGCGGCCAGTTGGGGTGCGAGGCGTTCGGCCCGGTTCTTGAGGTTATCGGTGGAGGTCGTCAGGAGAGTCAGGAGCGGGACGCGCTGTTCGACGGTTTCGGGGTCCTTGTACAGTCGGAGGGTGGCGGCCAATGCGGCGAGCGTGATCTTATCGACGCGTAGCGCGCGGGCCAGCGGGTGCCGGTTGATCGTGTCGATCAAGGCCCGTTTGCCGACGATGATACCGCACTGGGGTCCGCCGAGCAGTTTATCGCCGCTGAACAGGACGACATCCGCGCCGCACCGGATGCTCTCCTGCGGGCGTGGTTCTCCGGTGATGCCGCAGCGGGTGAAATCCCACAGGGCGCCGGAGCCGATGTCGTCGATCACCAGCCGGTGTTCCTGGTGGCCCAGCGCGACGATCTCGGGCAAGGGGGTCGCTTCGCTGAACCCCTGCACCACGTAGTTGCTGGCGTGCACGTGCATCAGCGCGGCCGTGGCGTCGCTGATCGCGGCCCGGTAGTCGGCGATCCGGGTCTTGTTTGTCGTGCCCACTTCGCGCAGGATCGCGCCGCTGGCCTGCATCACGTCCGGCAGCCGGTAGCTGCCGCCGATCTCGACGAGTTGTCCGCGCGACACGACGACCTCGCGTCCGTGGGCCAGCGCGGCCAAGGTGAGCAGCGTCGCGCCGGCATTATTGTTCACAACGGCTGCGGCCTCGGCGCCGGTCAGCTGCAGCAGCAGCCGCTCGACGGCCACGCTCCGCTGGGAGCGTTCGCCGGTGGCCAGATCGAGTTCGAGGCTCGCATAGTCGCGGGCCACGTCGACGATCGCGGCGATCGCTTCCTCGGCCAGCGGAGCGCGGCCGAGGCCGGTGTGCAGCAGGATACCGGTCGCGTTGATCACGGGGCGCAGCGCCGGACGCTCCTCACGCACGATCCACTGGGCGATCCGTTCGGCCAATTCGCCGGCGGCCGGCAGCTTGATCTCGGACGCCGCCGACTGGACTTCCGTGCGCAGGTTGTCCAGGAAGTCGCGTACGCCGTTGAGCACGACGCTGCGGCTGGCGCGCTCCATGAGTTTGCGCAGGGCGGGGCTTTCGAGCAGTTCGTTCACGGGCGGGATATTGCGCAGGACATTAGCCATGGGTACGACAAGCCTCCCTTATGCCAGGAACCGGACGTCGCCATCGCGCCGGGTGAAACCGATGCGATCGAGGTACTCACAGTACGGCACGGCGTACTTGCGCGACGTATTCAGGATTTCGCGGATCTGACTGACCGTCAAGCCTCTCCCGTCGGCCAGTGCGGCGGCCAGCTGTTGGCGGATCGCCTGATCGACGTCGGTGTGCAGGAAGAAATCGGCGGTGATGGCGACCAGTTGGCCGTTGGCGGCGGCCAGGGCGACCAGTTGCGGCACGGCCGCCTGGCTCCGCGTGGCCTGTTGTTGCAGTTGCGCCACGCTCGGCGCCTCGAGCCCCGCCTGCCGGTAGTCGGCCACGAGCTGGGCGAGCAGCTTGCGCTCGCTCTGCGACAGCTTGGGGCCGTGCCCTTCCAGCGCCACATCCTGGGCGGTCAGCCGGATCCGGCCGGCCTGTTCCAGCACGCTCAACGCCAGGTTGAACAGGGCGTCCTCCAGATGCCCGAATCCTTGGCGCAGCTGGTGGCGGGGCAGCGACAGCCGCAGCGGATGCGCCTGATGCAGTCTCTCCAGGAACCGCTCGATGCGGGTCACGAGTTGGTCCAGGACATCGCGGTGGAAGCGGAGCAGCCGGGTGGGCGAGACGGCCACCTCGCACAGCGTCCCCTGGGCCAACAACGCCTCATACGCGGCCTGCGGGTCGGCGATCCCGGCCGTCCGCGCCAGGTCCTGCGGCTGCCAGTTGGACAGGCCCGCGAAATACAGGGCCGCGGCGGCGCGCTCCAACGGCGTGCCGGATTGCAGAGTCCTGAGCCGCGCCAGGGCGTCCGGCTCGTGGCGCGCCAGCCGTTGGGCGTCCGGCACCAGCACCTGGCCGCCGCCGATCGTCTGCACGGGCGATTCACGGCGAATCACCAGCGGCTGCCCCCAGGTCGTCACCGCGGGCTCGGTCAGGTGGAGTTGTGCCAGCGCAACCTGCCGAGCGCCGAGTGATTCGGCGTCCAACAGCACGAGGGTGCCCAGCAGCTCCGCGGTGCCCACATGCACGCGCACACGCGTGCCATTGCGGATCGGGCGCGCGACTCCGTCCACCGCACGCAGCTGCACGCTCAGCAGCCGGCTGGGCCGCAGAT
The DNA here is from genome assembly GCA_052034005.1 of Planctomycetota bacterium. Taxonomy (GTDB): domain Bacteria; phylum Planctomycetota; class Planctomycetia; order Pirellulales; family Pirellulaceae; genus JAAYDI01. The sequence continues at coordinate 22,581 of JBPOJB010000031.1, forward strand.
GCCCGGGCGTGGACAGCTCCTGACCGCGCTGGATCGCGCCGTGATGGACGCCCGCCAGGTTGATGGCCGCCCGCTGGCCCCGATGGACCTCCTGCGCCGGCCGGTCGTGGTTCTGCACGCCGCGGACACGGACCTTCCCGCCGCCCGGCTCGATGCACAGCTCGTCGCCCACCCGCGCACTGCCGCTCGTCACGCTCCCGGTTACCACGGTGCCGTGGCCGGCGATCGTGAATGCCCGGTCGATCGCCATCCGGAATGGAGTGCCGGCCGCGTCGGCCGGACGCAGCCGGGCCGCCTGCTGCGCCGCCCGCTCCAACTCGCCGCGCAGCGCCTCGATCCCCTGCCCCGTGACCACGCTGGTGCGCACCAGCGGCGCCGATTCGAGGAACGAGCCGCGCACGAACGCGCGGATCTCTTCCTCCACCAGGTCGACCCAGGCCGGCTCGACCAGGTCGCACTTGGTCAGGGCCATGACGCCCGCACGCAAGTGCAACAACCGGAGGATGTCGAAGTGCTCGAGCGTCTGGGGCTTGAGCGAATCGTCCGCGGCGATGACCAGCAACGCCAGGTCGATGCCCGTCGCGCCCGCCAGCATGTTCCGCACGAACCGCTCGTGCCCCGGCACGTCCACGATACCCAGCCGGTAGGGCCCGACACACAGCTCGGCGAACCCCAGGTCGATCGTGATGCCGCGCCGCTTCTCGTCCGGCAAGCGGTCGGTGTCCACGCCGGTCAGCGCGCCGATCAAGGAGGTCTTGCCGTGGTCGATGTGCCCAGCCGTTCCGAGGATCAAGTCGGTCGTCATGCCGGGCATTGTAGGGCAGCGCGTGCGGGTTGCACAACGCGCGCCGTCGCAAGGTCCGCCAGGTCCCAGGGCGCGGCCGACGCGCGCGGCTTACGGACCCGGCCGGTCCTGCCCGATGAAATCGCTGACCGAGTTGAGCTTCTTAGCCGGTTCGCGCTGCGGGAGTATGGCCTTGTACCAGGGCGTGTGGTTGGTCTTGCTCCGGGACGATGCGGGGCGCGTGGTCGGCTTCTTCGTGTTCTTGCTCCAGGGCATCAGCACGTCCTTCGTCTTGCCGAACGCGTCCTTGGTGCCCTGGTTCAGTTTCGTGAGCATCGAAGGTTCCGCGGAACGCTTAGGGCTCCGCGAACTCGATCCCCAGCTCGGTACGGGCAGCTTGGGAAACCCACGGCTGTGGCTGTCATCCGAGACGGACGCGTGAGCACGCTTGCTGGTGGCCGACTTCTTGAATGGAACGAGCTTCGAGAGACTCCAATTCTCTGTGGCGCCCGAGCTGCTGACGATCGACAACACGATCAGGCCGGCCACCACGATCCCACATGGCCTACGCACGGTACCTCTCCTGTCGGACTGAAAGGGGTTTCGGTATGGCTGCTGTCTTGGCTGCACCAACGCGCCGGAGCCCGGCACCGCACGGGGTCGGACCGCGAGCGCGTGGCCTTTTGCTCAATGAGGGCGGGAGTGTCTCACAACCGCGCCGCGACGTCCAGGTCAGTTTGGTGGGTTGGCCGTCGGTCCGTCGGTCGGTCGGTCGGTCGGTAATGTGGCGGGCGGCGAGCCGCTTGGGGGGGCATCGCGGTCCGGTTGATCCGATCGGTCCGCCGGGGCAGCGTCCCGCCGCGGCCGGGAACCGCCCCATCTTGAAGCCGGCCGACCTCCGACGGCGCATTGTGAACCAGCGGGGATTGCCGTAGCATTGAGCAGGTTCCAAGCGCCATCCAGGCGGAGGTGGCGGCGCGGACCAAGCGGGGGGGCGGGCTTCGCAGTTCGTGGTTATCAGTCCGGCGGATTCGTTGTACGGCAGGGACCGGCAAATGAAGGCTCCCAGGATCGCGTGTGTCGGGGCAGGCCACATGGCGACCGCGCTGGTCGGCGGTTGGATTTCGACCGGGCTGTGCGCGGCCGAGTCGATCGTGGCATGCGACCCTGATCCGGCCGCGCGCGAGCGGTTCGCTCAGCGGGTGCCGGGCGTGCGTCTGGAGTCGGGCAGTGCTGCGGCCGTCCCGTGGGCGGACACCGTCCTGCTGGCGACCAAGCCCCCGCAACTGCCGCTGGTGGCAGACGAGATTCGTGGGCAGTTGACCGACCGGCACCTGCTGGTCTCGGTGGCGGCGGGCGTCTCGTTGGTCCGGTTGAGCCGGTGGTTTGGGACCGAGCGGGTCATCCGCGTGATGCCGAACACCCCCTGCCTTGTGGGGCGCGGGGCGGCGGGCTATGCGTTGGGTGCGGGGGCGACGGAGGAGGACTCCGAGGTTGTGCGGGCTCTGCTGGAAGCGGTCGGCATTGCGTTTCGACTGGAGGAGCCGCAGCTGGACGCGGTGACCGGTTTGTCCGGGTCGGGTCCTGCGTACGTATATCTACTGATTGAGGCGTTGAGTGACGGGGGCGTCCGGGTCGGGTTGCCGCGCTCGGTCGCATCGGCGTTGGCGGTGCAGACGGTGCGCGGCGCAGCGGAGCTGGTCTTGGCGCGGGGCGAGCATCCGGCGGTGTTGAAGGACCAGGTTGCCAGCGCGGGTGGGACGACCATTGCGGGCCTGCAGGTGTTGGAGGATCGAGGGTTCCGGTCGGCGGCCATTGCGGCGGTCGTGGCGGCCACGCACCGGTCGCGCGAGCTGGGTCGGGAGTGAGCCGGGCTGGACCATGGCGTTGCTCGGATGGTGGAGAGTGATTGACGAGGAACTGACATGCCCTCCATATTGTGTCTGATTGACGATAAGCACGTGCCGTTGTACCGGGTGATGTGGGTGTCGGCGGTGCCGCACTTCTGTGGATCGGAGGACTGCGATTGCGAGGGGCTGTACGAGGTGTGCCTGGAGCAGGAGGAGACGGTGTGGGCGAACCGGGAGGAGCGTGATCGCCTGCTTGCGGCGCTGGAGCGGTGGCAGGGCGGTCTGGGTGGCGACCGCGATCCGTGGGAGTGAGGTCGCGCGCGCGTCGGCCCGCTGATTTGCGATCCGCGCGATGGCGAGGTACTGACCATGTCCTTGTTCGAGAACGAAGAGTACCGGTGGCGGGACACGTATTTCGTGTTGTTCCCCTTGAAGCATCGTCCATCGGCGGACGAGGTGCGTCGCGCCCTGGAGGCGCTCGGCCCGCGTTTCGAGGTCCAGGAGCCGCTCAACGACGAGTCGGGGCGGTTCGAGTCGCTGACGCTGATCTCGCCGGACGATTTCTCCGCCATGGACATCTCGTTTGTCTCGGGCGAGGAGGTGCAGGAACAGGTCGAATCGCTGCGGGCGGGCGGCAAGGCGAAAGGGGTGAGCACGGAGGATCAACACAAGTGGGACCTGATCCAGGGCTGCGACGCGCGCTTCGACGTCTATCATTTCGAGCGGATCGTGTTGTCCGAGGAGGACGATGAGGACGAGGGGTTTCTCGATCCGGGCGGCCTGCTGATCGTCTTGGCGTGCCTGTCGAAGCTCTGTCATGGTGTGAGCATCGATCCCCAGGCCGGGACGGTGCTCTAGCGGCTTCCGGCCTGTTGTCGGAGTAGGACGCGGATGCAAGCGAAAGAAATCAAACCGGGCGCGGTGGTCAACTACCAGGACGCGCCCGTGCTGATCGAGGGCGTGCAGGTCCAGACCCCGTCGGCCCGCGGGGCGGCCACGCTGTACAAATTCCGCGGCCGCAACCTGGTGACCAAGCAGAAGGTCGATATCACGCTCAAGGGCGGCGAGTCGCTCAACGAAGCCGATTTCGGCCGGCGCAGCGTGAAGTTCATGTACGCCGACAGCACGCACGTGCACGTGCTGGACCAGGAGGACTACAACCAGTACAGCCTGCCGCGGGAGGAGGTCGAGCGCGAGATGGGGTTCATCACGCCCGAGCTGGAGGGGATGCTCGGGCTGATCTACAACGACGAGTGCGTCGGGCTGCAGCTGCCCACGGCCGTGGAGCTGACGATCACCCAGTGCGATCCCGGTGCGCGCGGGAACTCCGCCACCGGCCGCACGAAACCGGCCAAGCTGGAGACGGGCATCACCGTGCAGGTGCCGGAGTACATCAAGCAGGGCGAACGCGTCAAGGTCGACACCCGGACCGGCGAGTACCTGTCGCGCGCCTGATGCGTCTCGCCGACGACACTCGTGCACCGACGCGATCGCCGCGCGGCAGACGTTCCGGGCTCATGGGAGCCGCTGGCGGGCTTTGATCAGTCGAGGACTCCGCGAGGAACTGGAGAAGAACCGACCGTCGGCACACGGACGCGCTCAGCACTTGCGCGACGGCTTCTTCTTCTTCGCGTCCCGCTTCTTGCTCGGGGCCGCCGCCTTCGTCCGTACGTTCGCGCCGGAGGACTTGGCCGGCGTCTTCTTCTCCTGTTTCCTGCCGCCGAACACCCGCTCCCAACCCGCGGCGTATCGTTCGTTCGTGCCTACCCGTGTGATTGACACTTGTGAATACCTCGCTTTCTCACCTTCCTCACACCCGGTTCATTCGGCTCCCACGGACGCGCATACTCCGCCGTGAGCAAGTACAAGGTCTAATCCATTCCCCACGGTCGGTCAAGGGAACGGGTCGCGGCCCGGCGGCGCGTGGGCGGCGGGTTACGACCGCTTGAGCTTCTTGTATCGGAACCGCTGCGGTTCCTGCGCCGCGATTCCCAGGCGTTGGCGGCGTTGGAGTTCGTAGGTGGCGAAATTGCCTTCGCACCAATGGGCGTAGCCGTCGCCCTCGAAGGCCAGGATGTGCGTCGCGATCCGGTCCAGGAACCAGCGGTCGTGGCTGATCACGGCGACGCAGCCCGCGTAGTTGAGGATCGCCTCTTCCAGCGCGCGCAAGGTGTCGACGTCCAGGTCGTTGGTCGGTTCGTCCAGCAGGAGGACGTTGGACCCGCGTCGCAGCAGTTTCGCCAGGTGGACGCGGTTGCGTTCGCCGCCCGACAGGTCGCCCACCTTCTTCTCCTGGTCCGGGCCGCGGAAGTTGAATCGCGACACGTAGGCGCGCGCATTGATCTTCTTGCCGCCCATCTCGAGCGTCTCGTGTCCGCCCGAGATCTCCTGGAAGACGGTGTGGTCGGGCACCAGGGCGTCGCGGTTCTGGTCGACGTAGCCGAGTTCCACGGTCGGCCCGATCCGCAACTGGCCGGAGGTGGGTTGTTCCTGGCCGGTGATCATGCGAAACAGGGTGGTCTTGCCGGCGCCGTTCGGGCCGATGATCCCCACGATCCCGCCGGCGGGCAAGCGGAACGTCAGGTCTTCGATCAGCACGGTGTCATCGAAGCGTTTGGTCAGCCCGGTCGCTTCGACGACCAGGTCGCCCAGGTGCTTGCCGGGCGGGATCTGGATCTCGAACTCGTCGAGGCGTTCTTCGAACCCTTGGGCGGCCAGCTCTTCGTAGGCCTTGAGGCGGGCCTTGCTCTTGGCCTGCCGAGCGCGGGGCGCCATGCGCACCCACTCCAACTCGCGCTGCAGGGATTTCTGCCGCGCCAACGACGATTTCTCCTCCCGCGCCAGACGCGCCTGCTTCTGCTCCAGCCAGGAGGAATAGTTGCCCTCCCAGGGAATGCCGCGGCCGCGGTCCAACTCCAGGATCCACTTGGCCACATTGTCCAGGAAGTATCGGTCGTGCGTCACGGCCACGACCGTGCCCGGGTATTCGGCCAGGTGATGTTCCAGCCAGTGAACGGCCTCCGCGTCCAGATGGTTCGTGGGCTCGTCGAGCAGCAGCAGGTCCGGTCGTTGCAAGAGCAGTTTGCAGAGCGCGACACGACGCCGCTCGCCGCCCGAGAGCCGGTCGACCGGCGCGTCGCGCGGCGGCAGGTTCATCACGTCCATCGCAATCTCGATCTCGTGGTCCAACTCCCACAGGTTCTCTGCGTCGATCCGGTCCTGCAGGCGCGCCATCTCGTCGCACAGCTTCTGCATCGTGCGCTCGTCCAACGGCTCGGCCAGCCGCGCGCCGATCGCGTGGTAGCGGTCCACCACCGCCCGCCGCGGCGCGATCGCTTCCTGGAGGTTGCCCCACACGTCCAAGCCGTCCGTCAAACGCGGCTCCTGGGGCAGGTAACCGCGTGAGTAACCGTCGGTCAGCCGCGCCTCGCCGTCGTACTGCTGGTCCTCACCCGCCATGATCCGCAACAACGTGCTCTTGCCGGACCCGTTCCGGCCGAGCACGCCGATCTTGGCGCCCGGGTAGAAGGCCAGCCAGATGTCCTTCAACACCTCCTTGCTCCCGTGCTTGCGCGTCAGGTTGGCGATGGTGAAAATGTACTGCCTGCTCATCACGCGTACCTGTCAGAATGGGTTATCTGCGGTGCGGTTGCCACTTGGGCCAAGCGTACGACCTTTGACGGCTGTGCGCTGCGCTCCGAAAAATCTAGTTGCACGGATTGCCATACGCCGATGCGTAATACCGGCAAACTTCCGCGTACTTCACTTGCCAGCCGCTCGCCAACGACGGCATCGAGCCTTCCGAAGGCTCGCCCCGCAAGCCGGCGTTGGACTGAGCATCCGCGCACCTCGAGAACTCGGCCGTTCCCCGCGGCTGAGTCCTCACCCACCAAAGGTGCCAGGAACCATCTCGCCCAACAGGTTCCTGGCACCTTTCTTCTTTTCATCGCGCCGCCGTGCACGACCAGCTTGACGGGGGTCGGGAAAGGCCGAATTATAGGCCGTGCGGGACACGGTGGCAAAGTGGCGCACGCGGCCCGGGGTCCGTGCGCTGGAGCGGTTGGCGGCGGGGCCGGCCGACCGACGGCCGCGCAGCCGGCCTCGGATCAAGCGCCCGATTCCGGCAGCCGGTGCAAACGGAACAACCGGCCGGTTCGGCGCAATCCGTTCCTGGATCAGCCTTTGGGGCACCTGCCGCGTTGAACGCCCGTCGGCCCGCGACTATGATGAAACGCAATGGCTAAGATGGATCGCGCGCACCTCGAGGAAGGGAACGACGCTCACCGTGGAGATCCTGCTGACCAACGATGACGGCATCTTCGCGCCGGGACTGGAGGCGCTGGAGCGCCAGCTGTCCCGGCTGGGACATGTAACCGTCGTGGCCCCGGCCACGGAACAGAGCGGCGTCGGGCACTCCATCACGTTCCTCAGTCCGTTGGTCTGCAAGGAGGTCCATGACAGTCACCGGCGGCGCGGGTGGGCGGTCGAGGGCAGCCCGGCGGACTGTGTGAAAATCGGCATCCTCAAGTTCTGCCCGCGGCGGCCGGACCTGGTCGTCAGCGGCATGAATGGCGGATTGAACGCGGGAATCAACGTGCTGTATTCGGGGACCGTGGCGGCCGCCATCGAAGGGGCGTTTTACGGCATCACGAGTGTGGCGGTTTCGTTGGAGTATGATGATCACCCGCAATACGACAAGGCTGCGGAGATCGCCCGTCAGGTCATTGAACAGATCCTGGCGCGGAAGTGTCCGAGCCCGCAGCTGTACAACTTGAACATCCCCAGGGCGGCTCTGGAGCGCTCGGTGCCGCTGCGTATCGTGCCCATGAGCATCGTGCGGTACGGCGAACGGTTCATCGAGCGTACGGACCCGAAAGGCCGCACCTACTACTGGGCGGCATTCGACTCGGCACCACTCCCGGCCGAGCCGGAAACCGATCTGTCGGCGTTGGAACGCGGGTTTGTCACCTTGACCCCGCTCCAATACGACATGACCGACCGAGCGGCCATGCGGGAGATGGAGCATTGGACGTTCAACTGGTGTTGACCTTAGGAGATGCAGCGATGCGTTGGTTTGTGGGTTGCCTCATGGGCGGGATCATCCTGATCGCCGGGTGTGTGGACGAGCCGGCGCCGGCTCCAGTCAGCCAAGGGGCGCCCCGGACCCGAACGCTGCCCAAAGCGCCGGAGCCCCCGCCGCCGCCGACCAGGGGCCCCGAGCCGCCCTATCCGCGGGGCGGCACGCTGCAACTGAACACCGACCCGTTGGGCGGCCCCGCCTATGTCGCGGACACCACGCAGGTCAAGGCCGAGGCCGGGGTCGGCGTCCACGGAAGCCGCCTGGAGGATCCGCGCCTGGTTCAGACGATCGTCACGCCCGCCCTGGCGTTTTTCCGCGTCCAGGAACGGATTCAGTTCGAAGCCCAAGTGCCGCACGCGCTGCAGTTGTTCGAGGCGGAACACGGCCGGAAACCCAAGACCCACGAAGAGTTCATGGAGAAGATCATTCAGGCGAACCGGATCAACTTGCCGGAACTGCCGCCCGGCCACCGGTACCTGTACGATCCCCAAGCAGGTGAACTGATGGTCGAGAAACCGCAGGGCTAGATGAGAAAGCGGCCTGGGCGGTGTGAGATGCGAAGATGTCCCCCGGGGCGCACCGGGGGTTAGGAGAACCGGCCGCGGAAGCCCGCACAGCCGGCAGGACGGGCAGACAGGAGTGCAGGAGCAGTTTACGAAACACACGGGGGTGAGGTCGCTACGGTAGGTTGTTTACCCCTTACGTTCGTCGGGATATCCATCGAAGCGCCCTCCCCATGAACAGACTCGTCGCACGATTCGGGATGTCGGCCCTGGCTCTGGCGTTCTGCGCCGCGTGCTGCGGTGCGGACTGGATCACGGCCCCGTCGTATTACACGCACGATCCACAAACGGGCCAACGCGTCGATCAGTACACGCCGATCGGCCCGTTCTATACGTTCGCCCGAACGGACTACCTGCAGAGCGGATACCGACACACGCGCAGCAGCATCCAGGCCGGGACCAGCGTCGACCACATGCATATTGTGGAGGAATGGGGGCGCCCCGTGCGGCCGTATGGCGAGTGGCGATTCCCGTACCGACCCTACTCGGTGCCCTACGGGCTGTGGGGGCCTCCGTTTGCCGGCCTTCAGTACCCGTATCCCTGGTACTACGGCCGGCCCGGTCCCGGGCCCGCCCCCGGCGCGCTGGGCGACGTGGATCCGTATGGTCGCCAGTCGCCGCCACCCTACGCGGATGACCTGTACCCGCCGTTCCACTCGGGCCGCGGCGAGCGCGGCCCGCGGGGAGGCGGCCACGAATGAACGTGGCATGATGCGCGGCGGCTCGACGGGCGCCCACGGCCGGTGGGCGGGCCGCCTGTTCCGCGTTTAGCGCGGGACGCGTCTGCGCATGCCGGTGGCGAAATCGGTGTACCAGTAGTCCGCCACCTTCCACTGGCCGTGCTCCTTGCGCATTGTGAGCTCGACAAAAACGGCCGCGCGCTCCTTGATGAGCGTGGGGAGCTGCTTGACATCGACCACGACATTGAAGCTGACGTTGGCCGCGGGCGGGTCGGCCGCAGGATCCACGACGCACTGGAAGTTGCGTTTGATGCTGACGCGTTCGAACTCCCACCGCGGGAACTCCCGTTTAGCCAGCGCCAGCGTCTCGGGCGCGCCGGAATAGACATAGGAGTAGACCTTCTCCCGGTCGTTCCGTTCCACGTCGCGGCCGATCTGCCGCACCGTGGCCTCGATCGCTTCCGGTTCAGTGACCACCAGGCGCTCGAGCAGCAGCAGGCCGGCGGTCAGGGCGGCGATGCCGATCGTGGCGTGCAGGAGCGACCGGTAGCCGGTCTGCATCCAGGCGAATCCCACGAACGCCAGGGTGACGCCGCCGAGGATCAGGATATACAGCGGTTCTTCGACGATCCACGTCATAGGCCACCCGACTCCCAAGATCTGTTGGTCTGCGGCCCGCGCGCCGGTCGCGTTTCAGGATCAGCGCTTGCGGCGGAACAGCTTGCCGCCGTACTGGGCGGCGTCGCCCAACTCCTCTTCGATCCGCAGCAACTGATTGTACTTCGCCATCCGGTCGGTGCGAGAGGCGGAGCCGGTCTTGATTTGGCCGGTGCTCAGCGCGACGGCGAGGTCCGCGATCGTGGCGTCTTCCGTTTCTCCGCTGCGGTGGCTGGTGATCGTGGTGTAGTTGTTGCGCTGCGCCAGCCGGATCGCCTGGATGGTCTCGGTGATCGACCCGATCTGGTTCACTTTGATGAGGATGCTGTTGGCGATCCCCTGGTCGATGCCTCGCTGCAGGCGCTCGGTATTGGTCACGAACAGGTCGTCCCCCACGATCTGGACGCGGTCGCCGAGGGTCTCGGTGAGCAGTCGCCAGCCATCCCAGTCGTCTTCGGCGCACCCGTCTTCGATCGAGACGATCGGGTACTGGTCGACCCAGCTCTTGAGCAGCTCCGTCATCGCGGCGGAGTCGAGCGCCTTGCCGTCGATAGCGTAGGTCTTTTTCTTTTCGTCGTAGAACGACGAGGCGGCCACATCCAGCGCGATGAACGTCTGCGCGCCGGCCTGGTAGCCCGACTTGTCGATCGCCTCCATGATCAAGTCGAGGGCTTCCGCGTTGCTGCCCAGGTTCGGGGCGAATCCCCCCTCGTCGCCGACCGACGTGCTGAGCTTCTTGGACTGGAGCACCTTCTTGAGGCTGTGGAACACTTCGACGCCGCAGCGGAGTGCGTCGGAGAAGGTGTCGAATCCCAGCGGCATGACCATGAACTCCTGCACGTCGACCGAGTTGTCCGCGTGCTGTCCGCCGTTGACGATGTTCATCATCGGCGCGGGCAGCAGGGTGGCGCCGACGCCGCCCAGGTACCGGTACAGGGGCTGGTCGGTGTACTGGGCCGCGGCCTTGGCCACGGCCATGGACGCGCCGAGGATCGCGTTGGCGCCCAGTTCCTTCTTGTTGGGCGTATCGTCCAGCTCGATCATGGCCTTGTCGACGCTGGCCTGATCCAACGCGTCCATGCCCAGCAGGCACTGGGCGATTCGCGTGTTCACGTTTTCGACGGCTTTGAGCACGCCCTTGCCGAGGTAGACGGCCTGGTCCCCGTCGCGCAGCTCCCAGGCCTCGTGCACGCCCGTGCTCGCCCCGCTCGGCACCGCCGCCCGCCCGGACGAGCCGTCGGTGAGAGTGACATCCACTTCGACAGTCGGGTTGCCGCGGCTGTCGAGAATTTGGCGACCGTGTACGGAAGAGATGATGCTCATTGCGCGATTCCTGTCTGCACGAAGGGACACCCGGATGACCAGATCGACGTACGGTCCCACATTCTGCCCGATTCGCCGCCGGGTGGCTAGGTGGCTGGTTGCCCTCCACCAGCTCGAACTCTACACTCGCCGCTGAGCCATGCTCGGCGGGGACGCCGTAGCGCGCGACGGCCGGCCGGGTCCGCGGCGCTTCGCGGCCGGTCCGCCCGCGGGCTCTCGGGAGGTGCGGAGCATGTTTACGGGATTGGTGGAACTGCGGGCGGTCGTCGAGCAGTTGATACCCGCGCCGCCGGGTGTCCGGTTGGTGATCCGGGCGCCGTCGTTGGTCGACCAGTTGCAGGTAGGTGCGAGCATTGCGGTCAACGGCTGCTGCCTGACCGTCGTGGACGTGCAGGCGGAGACATTCGGGTTTGACGCGGGCGCGGAGACGCTCAGCCGCACGAATCTCGGCCGACTCGCCGCCGGCAGCTATGTGAATCTCGAGCGCTCGCTCCGGCTCGGGGATCGGTTGGGAGGGCATTTCGTGACCGGTCACATCGACGGCGTCGGGTATCTGGAGCGGCGCATCGATGACCAGGACTGGTCGACGTTCTGGTTCCGCACGCCCGAGGGCCTGTCGCGCCAGATGGCCAGCAAAGGGTCGGTCGCGGTCGACGGCGTGAGTCTGACGCTGGTGGATGTCGAGCAGGATCGGTTCAGCGTGGCGTTGATCCCGCACACGCTGCAGGTCACGACGCTCGGGCCGCTGGAGGTTGGGGATCCGGTGAACCTGGAAACCGACGTGCTGGCCAAGTACGTGGAGCAGCAGCTGCGCGGCGGCGACCTGCGCTGGGAACTGCTATGACCAATCGGCAAACCGTCTCCTTTCTGCTCCGGCGGTTCCAAGAGGCGGGCATCCGGCCCGACACGCGGCACGGACAGAATTTCCTGATCGACCTGAACCTGGTGCAAGTGCTGGTGGACGCGGCGGAGCTCGACCAGCGGGACGTGGTGCTGGAGGTCGGCACGGGCACGGGGTCCTTGACGGCCCAGCTGGCCCAACGGGCGGGCGCGGTGGTGAGCGTGGAGATCAGCGCCGAACTGCATCAGCTCGCTCAGGAGGAGCTGGTCGGTTATGGCAACGTGTCGTTGCTCCGCGGCGACGCGCTGAAGAACAAGAACCGCTTTCAGCCGGCCCTGTTGGCCGCCGTGGCCCAGGCCCTCTCGGGCGACCCCGCCCGCCGCCTCAAACTGGTGGCGAACTTGCCTTACAACATCGCCACGCCCGTGATCTCCAACCTGCTCGCGACGGACTTTCGCCCCCACCTGATGGCGGTGACCATCCAGAACGAGCTGGCCGACCGCATCGCGGCCCGGCCCGGCACGAAGGACTACAGCGCGCTGAGCGTGTGGGTCCAGAGCCAGTGTGAGGTGGAAGTGCTCCGCGTGCTGCCGCCGACCGTCTTCTGGCCGCGTCCGAAAGTCCATTCGGCCATCATCCGCATTGTGCCCCAGCCGAACCGGGCGGCACGGATTGCCCAACCGGAGTTCTTCCACGCGTTCGTGCGGAGCCTTTTCCTGCACCGTCGTAAGTTCCTGCGCAGCGGGCTGATCAACACCTGCAAAGGGCAGCTGGACAAGCGGGCGATCGACGCGGTTCTGGCTCAACAGGCGCTCGGTCCCACCGCGCGGGCCGAAGAACTGACGGTCGAACAACTGCTGGATCTGAGCGAGGCGGTGCGGCGCATGTGTATTCCCGCGCCCGATTGTGGTACCATGGAACACGGTTAGGGGCCTCCTGGGGGGGCCTGCGGGTTGAAGGACCCGGCCGTGACGAGCCAGGCGCGCGATGGGAATGCGAGAGAGCGGCCATGAAATTCATCGAGATGACAGGCAAATCGCTGGCCCTTATCGTGAAGGATGACGAATTGCACGTGCGGGACTTGCCGGCGGCGGGCGTGCGGGATGATACAGTGGTCCGTGTCAACCAGCATGGCGATGTGGAAGTCCGGTTGCGCGACGGATGGGACGTGATCGGCGGCCTGTTGGGCAACTTCGAAGAGCGCGTGCGCAAGGAGACGGGGCTCGACTGGGCCTGATGCGACGTGGGGTTGCGGGCCTTTTTCGGAAGTGCGTGCCTGGCTGGTGCCGGCCGCGGTCTTCAAAATCGTCGAGCCGTCCGCAAGGCGGGCGGCTGGTGGGTTCGATTCCCATGCACTTCCGCCATTTTCCTCGGCGTGCCCGATTCGTTCGCAGTGACCCGATTCATCAGTGTCCGGGGGTGCGGCCCCCAATGGGTGGTTGCGCCAAGTGTGGGGTCTGCGGCGGCGGCCAAGCTGTTCGTTTGGGGGGGGGTGTTGTGCTCGGGCTGCGAAGGAGTATGAATTGAGGGATCTCTAGGGGCGGGACGTGGGCAAACTGCCCCGAAAGACTACAGTCCCCGTTTCGCGGACCCGATGCAGCGTGTTAGGTCGATCTGGTGAGGCCCGCGAACAGCGCCTGTGACGCCTCGATGCTGGAGCTCGTACTGCGGTGAATCTCGATCGCTTCTTCGCCCCTTACAATCCCCCACCCTCCACGAGTATCGTCGACGTTCTGGACCACTGGGCGCGCGAGCGTCCGCAGCAGGTGGCGTTCTACTTCAGTGATGGTGACGGCGGCGAGGACTCGATCACGTACGCTCAGCTGCAGCGCGCCAGTCGCGGGATTGCCGCCCAGATGCTCGGGCGCGGGTTGACCGGCCACCGGGCGCTGCTCATGTTCCCACCCGGCTTGGATTTCGTGAAGGCGTTCTACGCCTGCATGTACGCCGGCGTGGTGGCGGTGCCGGCGTTCACGCCGCGGCGGAACCGGAACGTGCAGCGCCTGCAGGCGATCTCCGACGACGCCGAGGCGCGCGTCGCGCTGACCGTGGCGGATGTCCGCGATCGCGCCGCGGGGGTGCTGGAGGACACGCCCGGCCTGCTGGACCTGGATTGGCTGGCTGTGGACGAGATACCGGCGGACCAGACCGAGGGCTGGTCGGCCCCCGCGTTGGAGGCGGACCAGTTGGCGGTCCTGCAGTACACGTCCGGCTCGACCGGTGCGCCCAAGGGCGTGATGCTCTCGCACGGGAACCTCATGTACAACGTGATGGCCATCGTGTATGCGTTCGAGCCGACGCAGACCGGGCTGGGGATCACCTGGCTGCCCACCTACCACGACATGGGGCTGGTTGGCGGCGTGCTCAAGCCGCTGTACTACGGTCGGCCGAACGTGCTGATGTCTCCGATGGCGTTCCTGCAGAAGCCGGTGCGCTGGCTGCGAGCGATTACCCGGTACCGCGCGACGGTCAGCGGCGGGCCGAATTTCGCCTACGATCTGTGCGCGCAGAAGATCACCGACGAGGAGTTGGAGGGATTGGACCTGAGCAGTTGGCAGGTGGCGTTCAACGGCGCCGAACCGATCCGCCCGGCGACCCTGGCGGATTTCTGTCAGCGCTTTGCCCAGGTCGGCTTTCGGGAGGAAGCGTTTTTCCCGTGCTACGGCATGGCGGAGACGACGCTGATCGTGACCGGGACCTACATGGACCGGGTGCCCACGATCGGGTGTTTTGACGGCAAAGCGCTGGACGAACACCGTGTCATCCCGGTCCCGGCTGGCCACGAGAACGAGCGCCGCCTGGTCGGCTGCGGGCGCGTGCTTCCCGACGAAGAGGTTCTGATCGTCGAGCCGGAGACCTGCGTGCCGCTGCCCGAACACCAGGTCGGCGAGATCTGGATTCGCAGCCCCAGCGTGGGCCAGGGGTATTGGCGCCAGGACGAGGCGACGCGCGAGACGTTCCGCGCGCAGCTGGCCGACTGCGCCCGGGAGACCTACTACCTGCGGACCGGCGACCTCGGGTTCCTCGGCGACGGAGAACTGTATGTCACGGGCCGCCTCAAGGACCTGATCATCATCCGGGGCGTGAACCGCTACCCGCAGGATATCGAACGGACCGTGGAGCAATCGGACAACCGTCTGCAGGCGGGCGCCGTGGGCGCCTTCGCCGTGGACGTGGCCGGCCACGAACGGCTGATCATCGTGGCGGAGACGGAGCGCCGCCGTCAGAAAGACTGGTCGGATGTGATCGACAAGGTGCGCCGCAGCGTGACCGCCGACCACGAGTTGCCGCCTGACGGCGTCGTGCTGGTGCGGTTCGGATCGATCCCCAAGACATCGAGCGGGAAGATCCAGCGCAATGCGTGCCGCGAGGCGTTTGTCAACGGCCAGCTGCAGACGGTCGCCCAGTGGTTCAGTTGGGATCGCCCCCCGGCGGCGGCCAAACCGTCGCTCGCCCTCCAGCCGGGTGCGGCGGCCGACGGCGGTGGATCGCCGCTGCCGACGCCCAACGAGCGCGTCGCCCGCGAAGTGCTCGATCACGTCCGGTCGATCGCGCGCGAACGGGCCGCCCACTTGACACTCGACACGAATATCGTCTCGGACCTGGGGCTTGATTCGCTCGAGCGGCTGCAGATCGCCAACTCGCTCGAAGAGACTTTTGGCGGCCGGTTCCCGGAGGAGGTGCTCCAGCAGATCGAGACCTGTCGCGAAACGGCGCTGGCGATCGAGAAGTACATCGGCACTGAGCCGCGTGTCGACGGGCGGCTTCGCCACGCGCCCGACACGAAGCGCGAGGGCGAGATACCGGGCGAATACTACGAGTTCGCGCGGATGCCCGAGTACCTGCGGCTCAAACAGACCCAGGCCATGCTCTCGGCGACCGGTCTGGCCAACCCGTTTTTCAGCGTCCACGAGTCGATCGCGAACGACCGCACGGTGATCGACGGCCGCGAGCTGATCAGCTTCGCCACGTACAACTACCTGGGCATGTCCGGGGACCCGGTGGTGGCGGCCGCCGCGAAAGACGCCATTGACCGCTACGGCACGAGTGTCTCGGCCAGCCGGTTGGTGTCCGGCGAGAAGCCCCTGCATCGGCAGTTGGAACAGGGGCTGGCCGACTTCATCGGCGCGGAGGATGCCATCTGCCTGATCGGCGGCCACGCCACGAACGAGACCACGATCGGCCATCTCCTGGGCCCCGGGGACCTGATCCTCCACGACGCGCTGGCCCACAACAGCATCATCCAGGGCGCCATGCTCTCCGGCGCACGGCGACGGCCGTTCCCACATAATGATGCGGACGCGCTCGACCAGTTGCTCTCCGACATCCGCGGCGAATACCGCCGGGTCCTGATCGCCATCGAAGGCGTGTACAGCATGGACGGCGACTACCCGGACCTGCCGCGCTTCATCGACATCAAGAAACGCCACAAGGCGCTCCTGATGGTCGATGAGGCGCATTCGATCGGGACGATGGGGCCGCGCGGCCGGGGGATCGGCGAATTCTTCGCCGTGGACCCGCGCTCGGTCGACATCTGGATGGGGACGCTGAGCAAGTCGTTCGGGAGCTGTGGCGGCTACATTGCCGGCAGCCGGGAGCTGATCGAGTATTTGAAATACACCGCGCCGGGATTCGTCTACAGCGTGGGAATGACCCCCTCGAACGCGGCGGCCGCGCTGGCCTCGCTCCGGTTGCTGGAAACAGACCTGGCGCGTGTGCCGCGGGTCCAGGACCGGGCGCGGGCGTTCCTGGAGTTGGCCAAGCGGCGAGGGCTCAACACGGGCTTGAGCCACAACACGCCGGTGATCCCCGTCATTGTGGGAAACTCATTGCACGCCCTGCAGTTGTCGCGGCGGCTGTTCGAGCGCGGTATCAACGTGCAGCCGATCCTGTACCCGGCCGTCGAAGAACAGGCGGCCCGGCTGCGGTTCTTTATCACCGCGTGCCACACCGTTGAGCAGATCGAACAGACGGTCGACGCGGTGGCGGAGGAGTTGGCCCGGATCGACCCGAAATATATCCAGCGAGTCGCGTCGGAGGCCGAGGCGGCCACGCCGCCTCCCGAGCCGACGGCAGGACGCGCGGCGTCTTGACGGCGGAGGCGTCGGGGAGCGAACGGCCCCATTATGGTGGGTCGCGGCGGGCGGTCAGCCGGCGCTTGCGAGATGCGTGCCGACGCCTAGAATGAAACAAGAGAGACTTGCGCGTGTACGGGGCAATGTGGTTTTTTCCTGGAAACGGTGAGGAACACGTCCTTGCTTACCGAAGCAGCAGTCCAGCGCAGTTATCGGCAGATCCTGAAAAAAGCGGATGGCGATCCCGAGGCGTACGACAAAGCCGAGGCTCTGCTCGAGGAACTCCGGCCGGAGAGCCCGTTACGGCTTCGCCTTCTGAACGAGCTTTCTGAGCTTCGCCAGCTGGCGGCCGCGAAGTCGTAGAAGCGGGCCGTATGGGATCAACGGCGGCTGGGACGCGCGCGGCGTGAGCCGCGTGGGGGTGAGGGCTCGCGCGCCAAGAAACGACCGCAGGCGTCGCGGCGACGCCTACGGCCAAATGCGTGCCCGGTTCGCGCCCGTGTCGCGCGCCCGGTTCCGTGCGAGGTGCGTGTCCTTTACCGGTTCCAGGTCACGCCGAACGTGACGCCGTACATGATCAGGCCCTGGTTGTTGTCTTCCACCAGAATGCCGCGTCCGATGCCCTGGCCGAAGTCCAGGAACTCCGCGCCGCAACGCACCGAGATGTCTCGGGTCACCCGGTAGGCGGCGTCAAACCGCAACTCCATGCCGTACACGAACTCGGCGTTGTGCGACGCCTGGCCGTTGCGGTCGACGATCAGCACCGTGTCGGGCACCGTGTCATCCAACGGTACGGTGCCGCCGTAGACCGAGATTTCGGTCTCTGTGTGCTGCCGCCAGTTCTGGAAGTTCTCGAGCGCGAACGCCTTGAAGTCGCCGGAGAAGTTCCAGCGGCGGTAGTCCTTGGACCAGTGCACGCCCAGCTGGCCGCCCACCATGTCGTTCTGCACGGTACCCAACAGCGAATCCAACTGCTCAGTGTTCGCCGTGATGATGGTGGTCCCGACCGGCGGGATGGGCGGCACGACAAACCCGTCCTCATCGTACCGGGTGTACACGTCGCGCCGGTAGTAGTCCTTGAACTTCACCCATCGCAGGCCGACAAACGGAGTCAGGAACGCGCCGTTATGCAGTTGGTCCAGCTCCCAGGTGCGATTGAGTTCGGCGCCCACCAGGTTCGCGACGTTGATGCTGTTGGTGACATAGTAGTCGCGCTGGGGCAGCAACGGGCCATTGTTGTCCCGAAGCGGGTACAGGACGGTCGTACCCTCGTCCGTGTCTTCCTCCTCTGCCATGGCCCGGTTCAGACGTTCTGTTTGGACGACGTCGTCGGCGTTGGGACCGTCGATGTGCCAGCCGGTGAACAGCCAGCCTTTCCGCGCGTCGTCCACGTATCCGATCTCGTACCGGTTCCCCCAGGTGAAGTCGCCCATCGTCTCCGAGTGCCAGTAGGCGTCGTTGGGGCGCTGGACGTTGATGTACACGCGGTCATAGTCGGCGAACCAGCCGCTCTTCGGCGCGGGCCCACCGCCATACGTGTCGACGTCCGCCGGGGCAAAGAACTGGTAGTCCGTTTCGACACCTGGGAAGGCAAATGGCTTGAACAGTTCGGCTCGCACAGATGGTGCCAGCGCCAAAGCCGTTACCAACGTCGCCAGCACGGACGAGAATCTTGTGATCGACATGGTTCCGTTCCACCCTCGGCAATCGCGTTTGGTTCGCCACGCTCGGAAGATATGACTCTCAAACGGCGTGGGACGACTACTCTTTGTGACGGTAGTATCGGATGCGCCCGTCGTGGAAGTTGAGTAAGAACGGTAAGCCTTGCTGAAATTCGTGAGGAAATGCCGCGCGCCGCATACGGAGCCGCGTGGTCCGACAAAATGGGGGTATTGCGCAAAAAAGGGGCCTCCTCAGGCGGGGCAGGTTCCTGGGAGGCCGGGCTCAGGGCTTAGCTCTGAGCGATCTTCTTACTATGATCCAGATCGCTCCAAAATCAAACGATCCGGGCGATTTTTTTGACCGCGGGGGACCCTGCCACCCTTTGCCGCCGCATGTGGCCGTGACATATACTTCACCGCGCGGACCACTTCGGACGGAGGGTGCGGGCTGGGGTTTCCCGGCCGATTTGACCGAGTTTTGTCGGGAACGAGAGAGCGAGCCAACCCATGACGACACGCTGCAACCGGCTGATCTTGGCCGCTTGGGTCAGTGTCCTGCTCCTGGTCTTCAGCGCCGTGGCGTCTCCTGTGCGCGGCGCGCCGCAGGACGCCCTGCCGCAGGCCCCGTCTCCCGCGGCCCCGGCCGATGTGAAACCGAGCCCATCCGAGGCGCCCGTATTCTTGCGTGTCCGGCGGGACGACCAGCAGCGGCCGGTGGCGATCGAAACGGCCGTCGTCCGCTATGAGTCGCAAGCGGGCCGGAACCCGGCCGTGCAGGTCGATCTCATCGGCGCGGTGCATGTGGCGGATGCCCAGTACTACGAGCAGCTCAACGAGCTGTTCAAGGACTACGATGCGGTGCTCTACGAGCTGGTCGCGCCGGAGGGGACGCGGCCGGAGCCGGGCGAGGCGCGCACGGACGGCAATCCGGTCAGCGCCTTGCAGCAGGTCATGAAAAACGTCTTGAAGCTGGAATTCCAGCTCGAGAAGATCGACTATAGCCGTCCGAATCTGGTGCACGCGGACATGTCCCCCCAGGAGTTCTCGCAGAGCATGAAAGACCGCGGAGAGAGCTTCCTGACCATGTTCCTCCGGCTGTTGGCGGACTCCATGGCCTCGCAGGCGAAGCGGGGCACGGCGCGGGCCCCGGGGGGCGACATCGAACTGCTGGTCGCGCTGATCGCCAAGGACCGGGCATACCGCTTGAAGCGGATCATGGCCGAGGAGTTCGAGACGTTGGAGGAACAGATGTCTTCGTTGACGGGGCCGAACGGATCGACCCTGATCACGCAGCGCAACAAGAAGGCGCTGGAGGTGCTGCGCAAGGAGATCCAGCAGGGCAAGCGACGTCTGGCCATCTTCTACGGCACCGGGCACTTGTCGGACATGGAGCGGCGGCTGCTGGCCGATTTCGAGCTCCAGAAAGCGAGCCAGCGTTGGCTGGTCGCCTGGACCATTGCGCCGGAGCAGGCACAGTGAGTCACCTGTTCCCGGTGTTCCGTCTCCGAGTCGCGGCGTGAACTCCGAGAACCAACCAAGGGAACGACACGGATGGCAGCGCGCATCTCGATGAACGAGCTGACGACCTATCGCTGGTCGTTTGAAGAGGACGTACAGCGTTATGCCGACGCGGGCCTGGACGGCATCGCGGTCTGGCGGCAGAAGCTGTCCGACTTCGGCGAGGAGAAGGGGATCGAACTGATCCACGAAAGCGGCTTGGGGGTCTCCAGCCTGCTCTGGGTCGGCGGGTTCACCGGCAGTGACGGCCGCACCTACCGGGAAAGCGTGGAGGACGCGCACGACGCGATCCGGTTGGCTGCCCAGCTCCAGGCGCCGAGTGTGGTGGTCTACAGCGGTCCGCGCGCGGGGCACACGCACAATCACGCGCGCCGGTTGCTCACCAACGCCCTCCAGGAGCTGCTGCCGCACGCTGCCGACGCCGACGTTTGCCTGGCGATCGAGCCGGTCCACAGCCGGTGTGCCGCCCAGTGGACGTTCCTGACCGACGTGCGCGCGGCGCTGGCGCTGTTGGAGGAGCTGGCGCACCCCCAGCTGAGGCTGGCGTTGGACACCTATTACTTCGGCATGGATGATATGGTGCGGGAGCAGCTGGCGGCGTGGGTGCCCCACCTGGGTATTGTGCACCTGAGTGATGCGCGGCACTTGCCGGACGGCGAGCAGGATCGTTGTCCGCTGGGCGCGGGGATCGTACCGCTGGCGGAGATCGTATCCGGGCTCCAGGCGGCCGGCTACACGGGGTACTTCGATGTCAAGCTGATGGGCCAGGAGATCGAGACGGCGGACTACGACGATCTGGTGCGGCAGAGCCAGGCCGTCGTCGCGCACATGGCCCGTGGGGCCTGAGAGAGGTCACCGTGCTGGTCATCGACGCCGAGATCGGCATTCCGTTGAGCGAGATGCAGTGGTCTTTTTCACGCAGCGGCGGCCCGGGCGGTCAGAACGTCAACAAGGTGAATTCGCGGGTCACCCTCCACTGGGATGTCACCCGCACACGGAGCCTGCCCGAGGAGGTGCGTGAGCGGTTCGTGGCCCGATATCGGCGGCAGATCAACCTGGCGGGGGCGGTGGTCATCCACAGCCAGCGGACGCGCGACCAGGGGCGCAATCGAGAGGACTGTCTGGAGAAACTGCGGCGGCTGATCCTGGCGGTCCGGCACGCGCCGGTTCGGCGCCGGCGGACGAAGCCGTCGCGCGCGGCCCGGCAGCGGCGGCTGGCGGCCAAGCAGCACACGGCCCGCAAGAAGCGGTTGCGAAGGCGCCCGCCGGCGGACGACTGACGCGGCGCGCCCCGCGCGGCGCGCGGCGCTCCGCCGAGGACATCCGGGTGATTGATGACGACGCGGCGCCCGATCCGCCAGACCATGCCAGCTGATCGTCCGAGCGGCGCGTGCAACGCGTCCATTGACCAGGCGGGCGGGTATCCCCGTTCTGCCTTCTCGGTCCCGCGACGTCTGGTATAATCAATGCCTGGCAACCGAGGGGCGACTGGTAAAGTGGGCTGTGATGGCCGGCGGCAAGCACATCGATGACATCTTGGGCAGGTGGCCCTACGATCCGCACACTGTGAAGGTGCGTGTCTGCCGGGGCGCGGACGGCCGCGATGTCCTGCAGATGCGGCTGGACATGGGTGTGCTCCAATTGGAGACGCACGGGCGTCCCGACGGCTCGCAGCCGCACGGCTACGAAACCTATCTGGACTACCTGATCAGCCGCACGGTTGTCGACGGGGCGGGGTTCCGGCTCAATGACCGGCAGTGTGCTGAGGCGGACCGCGAGTTTGTGCAGTTCTATCACCGCCGCGTCTGCTGGCTGAAGTTGCAGCGTTACCGCCGCGCGGTGGACGATACGACCCATACCCTGGCGCTGATGGATTTCTGCCGCCGCCATTCGCCCAATGAACAGTGGACGCTTGCGCACGAACAGCATCGGCCGTTTGTCCTATTCCATCACGTGCAGGCGTCGGCCCTCTCGGCGCTCGAAGCCCAGGGCCCGGAAGCGGCCGTGCACGAGGTGAACCAGGGGCTGCAGCGGATGCGGCGGGTGTTCCAGCGGCAGGGGCGCGAGTCGGACTACGATGGCGATGCGCTGGTGGAGCGCCTCGTGGAGTTCCGCGAATCGTTGCGGCAGGAATATGGAGTCGGCCGGACGCTCCAGGAGCGACTGGCCGACGCCGTGGCGGCCGAGCAGTACGAACTGGCAGCCCGGATCCGGGACGAGCTGGCGCGGCGCAACGACGCTTAAGACTCTTTCGGTCGCTTTGCGGAACGGCGCCGCGCGGGTCGCCGTCATTGCCCCGCCTGGGCAGCTGCCGGGGCTGTCGGGTGCAGGTCGGTCAGTGGCGGCAGCACGAGGGGGCCGCGCGCTTGGGAGAGGTGGTCGAGCAGGATGCGGCGCACTTCCAGGATCGTCCGCGGATGCGCGTGGACCGTCATGTGGTCGGCCTCGACGACGAGTTCCGATTGGAAATCGTCGCGGTGCGCGCTGTCGAACCCCACCACGCCGTCGCCGCGCTCCGCGAACCGGCTCCAGAGCGAGTCTTTGGGGACCACGCCGACGATGTTGTGATAGCCCACCCACGGGGCGCGCTTGGCGGCGAGCATGGCGGGGAAGATGGGTGAGTTGGGTGCCAGCGAGTCGACGCTGGTCGAGATGGTCAGCAGGTCCGTGTTGCGGAAGAAACCCGGATTCTCGAGCGTGAGTCGCTGGGTGACCCACAGCATGCGGGACGGCAGCCGGATCAGTTTGCGGGCCAGGTACCGCGTGTACTCGTTCGCAAACGTGCTGCCGCGGTGCGGCGTGCCAATGGTGATCACTTCCTGCACCGACGGGTCGGGCTCGAAGAACACCATCTGAGCGATCCGGTCTCGCACCTCCGGAGTGGCTTGCAGCCGCTCGAACGGCTGATCGCTCACCAGGTTCCAGAAATCGTTGCCGCTCTCCAGGGTCTGCATCATCGATACCAGCCCGCCCATGCTGTGCCCGACCATCACCATCCGGTCGAACACCGGATTGATGCGGTGCGGGTCGAGCACGCGCCGCGCTTCGGCCAGATCCGCGCGCAACTGCTCGGCGCTCTTCCAGAACGGCTCTCCCGTGGGGTACAGGTAGAACCAGAACTGGTAATTGCTGCGGATCTCGGGGTACGCCAGCAGGTCGTTGAACATTTCCATCCAGGTCATGGGGCTCGACCACAACCCGTGGACCATCAGGACGGGGATCTTGTTCGGATCGAAGGCCTCGACCATGTACAGCCCTTGTTTCGACTCGATCTTGCCGGGGTCCAGCAGCCCGAGCGTCGAGATCTCCAAAGCCCGGCTGGTCTTGCCCTGTTCCAGGCCGTACCCGAGCGGCGTGCTCAAGTCGGTTTCCAGCGGCACGAGGCGGTTGGCGACGACCGTCGTACTCGAGTCCAACGGGTCGCAGAATTCCAGGACGCACCGCCGCCCGGCGCTGCCGCGCGGGCTGGGCTCGGTCGGCAGGATGCGCAAGAACGCGGTGACCGGGAATGTGAGAGTCGCCGGATAGTATCGTTCGACCGGATCGTCGGGATTCCGCGTGCGCCGCACGGCGATCATGGGGACGCCCAGTCCGTACCCATGGTGCCGGTTCTTCAAGCCGGTGATCTGATAGTCGGACACGAACTCCAGCTTCTCGAACTCGTCGGCGCTCCACGACCCGCGCGCCACGATCTCCACCCGGAT
This sequence comes from Planctomycetota bacterium, assembly GCA_052034005.1. Taxonomy (GTDB): domain Bacteria; phylum Planctomycetota; class Planctomycetia; order Pirellulales; family Pirellulaceae; genus JAAYDI01. The sequence goes on from JBPOJB010000031.1 coordinate 46,317, forward strand.
CTGTTCCATCCCCGTGTCGAACGTCAGGTTCGAGCCGGGCAGCAGCTTCCCGTCCCGGTTGATCAGCCGCATCGCCGCCTCCAGCCCCGTGTTGTACAGGTCGCACACGCGACGAAACTGGGGGTCGTACGGGTTGCGCAACGCGTCGTAGAGCGGGTCGAACAGATAGTCGTACGCATAGAACACGGTCACGCCGTAGAGATTCAGCGCGCGGGCCCGCTGGCCCCGCGCGTCCGCCTTGAACGCGGCAATGTACGCCAGCTCGGAGAACGCCTGCAGCTTGTCGGCCGTCGGCTCCGCCGCGATCTCCTGCTGCAACTGAGCCAGCGCGCCGTCCGGGTCTTTCTTGTAGGCCTCCTCCAGGTCGTATTTCCGCAGTGTGTGAAGCGTCCGATCGGTCGGCTGCGGCCCCTTGTACGACAGCAGGCTCAGCGGGCCGGCGAGCGGATTGCCGGGGACCCGGCGCACCTCCAGGTACTTGTGGCGCGCACAGCCGCCGGCCGGCACACTTGCGGCGGCCAGCACGACCAGCAACCACAGCGTGCCGCGATACCGCGACACGAGCACAGGTGAGCGGCCTGTCGATGCGGACACCATAATGACATCACAACTGCGTGATCGAGCGACGAGTCCGGGCAGGACATGGGCGCGGCGAGGAGCGGCACAGCGCGCACGATCCCTCCCAATGGGCCGCAAAACATATTCGCTCGCCCGGCGCGGCGTCAATGCCGGTTTGGGAGGCACGTGAGACGCCCCGCAGGTTCCTGGGCGAGGCGCTGGGGCGTCTGGGACGAATAGGGGATTGGCGACCGGCCGCAGGCAACCAGCCGGTCCATCCCGCCCAGGTCGTTCATTCCGTCTCCTGTGGCCCGGCCGCCGACTCTCCTTGGTCCTCCTTGCTCTCCGGTCGGGGTGTGACGACTTTCTCGACAGACAGCTGCAGGTTTCGCAGCTTGGCTCGGACCGTTGCGCGGCTCAGGCCGAGTATTTCAGCGGCGCGGTTCTGCTGACCGTTGGTGTAGCGCAGCGCGCTGAAGATGAGCAGCCGGTCGAAGTGTTCGAGTGCCCGGCGGTACAGATCGGTTTCACCGCGGGCGATGGCCGTGTGGACGAATTCGGCGAGCGCCGTCTGGTCCACATCCGGGACGGTCGTGGCATCGATTTCCGGCTCCGACTGATCCGCCCGTTTCTCGTGCAGTTCGGAGGGCAGGAACTCGGGTCGGATGGTGGGTCCGGCGGAGGCGATGAGGGCTTCGCGGATCACGCTTTGCAGTTCGCGCACATTGCCGGGCCAGTGGTAACCATCGAGCAGCGCCAGCGCTTCGGCGCTGATCGACTGCACGGTCGTGCCGAGCTGCCGGTTGCAGCGGAACAGGAAGTAATGGGCCAGTTCCGGGATATCGTCGCGGCGTTCGCGCAGAGGCGGCAGATGGATGGTCACGCCGCGGAGGCGGTAGTAGAGGTCTTTGCGGAACCGGTCGCATTCGATGAGTTTATCCAGGTCCTGGTTGGTGGCGGCCAGGACGCGGACATTGGCCGTGATGGACTCGCTGCCTCCCACCCGTTCGAAGCTCCCCTCTTCCAGCAGCCGGAGGATCTTGGCTTGCGTGCCCGGCGTCATGTCGCCGATTTCATCGAGGAACAGGGTCCCGTTGTGGCACTGTTCGAACTTGCCGAGCCGGCGGCGGTCGGCGCCGGTGAACGCGCCCCGTTCATGTCCGAACAGTTCGCTTTCCAGGAGCGGTTCGGGGATCGCCGCGCAGTTGATGGCCAGGAAGGTGGCCTCGCTGCGGCGGCTGTGATGGTAGATGGCCCGGGCGACCAGTTCCTTGCCGGTGCCGCTCTCGCCGAGGATCAGCACGTTGACATCCTGCGGTGCGATGCGTCCGATCTGCTTGCACACGGTCTGCATGGCCGGCCCGCTGCCCACGAGCCGCTCGGGCATGTCCTCCGGCCCCGTCCCTTCCTCGACGATGGCCGGCACATGCATCAACCGGCTGATGGCCACAGCCTGCGTCACAACCTGGCGCAGCTGATCGGCGTCCAGCGGTTTGACCAGGTAGTCATACGCGCCGAGTTTCATGGCCTCGATGGTCGTGTCCGTGGTGCCATAGCCGGTGATGAAAATGACCAGGTTGCGCGGGTCGATCCGCCGCAGGTCCTGGAAGACCTCCAGTCCGGATCGTTCGCCGAGCCGGATATCCAGCAGGATCACATCCGGCGATTCCTCGCCGGCCAGGCGCAGCCCCTCCTCGGCCGTGGGTGCCGTCATCACCTGGATCCCGGTCCCCTCGAACACCCGTCCGATGCCGAAGTGGATCCCGGGCTCGTCGTCAATCACCAGTAGTTTGGGCATGGGCATTCTCCGGTCGGCACCCGCGCGGCGGGCGTCGGGTGAGTGGGTGGTGGTCAAGCTCCCAGGCCGCGGCCGGTAGGCGGTTGGGAGTCGTCGTTTTCCGCGGCGCTGAGCGGCAATTCCAGCGTGAACATCGCGCCGCCTCCGGTCCGGTTGACGGCCAGGAGCGTGCCGCCGTGCTCCTCGGCAATGCGCCGACTGATGGCCAATCCGAGCCCCGTGCCGGACTCCTTGCTGGTGACGAACGGTTCGAAGATCCGCCGGAGGATCTGGGGCGGGATGCCGGCGCCGCGGTCGCAGACGGTGATGCGGCAGGCGCGGCGGCGCCCGTCGCTCACACGCACCGCCAGCTCCAGGACCCCGCCGTCGGGCATCGCTTCCAGGCCGTTGAGCAGGAGGTTGACCAGCACCTGGTGGAGCTGTTCCGGGTCTCCGTCCACCATCACGGGCGTGTCGGGCGTCTGGGTGCTGATGGTGATCTGCTGTTGTTTGGCGCGGCCGTCCGTCAGATTCAGTGCGCGGCGGACCGTGTTGCGCAGGTCGTGTCGCACTCGATGCAGCTTCGGTGGCCGCGCGAAATCCAGCAGCCCCTGGATGGTGCTCTCCATGCGCGCGATCTCGCGCTGCGCCACGCGCAAGCCCTGATCGTCGGGCGATTGCCCGGCGCGCTGTTGGGACGCCGTCTGGACCAGCAATTTGACGGACGTGAGCGGGTTGCGCAGTTCGTGCGCGATCCCCGCCGCCAGCTCCCCCACCGCCGCCAGGCGCTCGGCCGACATCGCCTGCTGACGCGCTTCCTGCAGCTCTTCCACCATGTGCCGGATCCGGTCGGTCACGTCTTGCGCCAGACGCTGCAGTTCGGGCAGATTGCGCGGCGTACGCACCTCGACCGAGTCCCACTGCTCGTCCGGCCCGCCCGCGGCGCCCTTGAGCGTCACGCTGATCTGCGAGATCGAGCGGTGCAGGCCGCGCGCGATCCACAATCCCCATAGCAGGCCGATGAGCGGCCCGGCCAGGACGAACGTGAAGCGGAGGGCGCTGACCAGCCCGCTCAACCGATCGCTCTGCTTCGCGGCCGCCTCCAGCATGCGTTCGTTGAGCTGCAGGAGCTCCTGACAAGGATCTGACACCGCGCGGGCCAGCCGGATCGTCTTCTCCTTCCCGGCCGATTGGGGCAGCAGCAGGCCGGTCAGGCCCGCCGGCTGCAAATGCGGCCGGATATGGTCGCGGTAGATCGCGAAACGCTCGCGGATCGCCAGGACCAACGCCCGTTCCTCCGTCGTCGTGCAGCTCTGCTCGGCCTCGCGCAGATGCCGTTCGAAGTCCGCCTCCCGCTCCGCGGCTTCGACTTGCGACTCACGTGCGCCTTTCCCAGGTGACTCCACCACCACCGCCTGCAACTGCCAGAGAGCCACCTCCATGGCGCCGGCCGCGCGGATCGTCGCCACGTTCTCGTGCATCATGCGACTGTGCGACGTGGATACCAGATTGGTGACATAGGTCGTAATGCCGCTGCCGATCACCCAGAAAAGGCTGACCAGTACGATCGGCGCTACCACGTTCTTCCACATTCCAGACCCTCGGTTCGATTATCCGACGCGGAACTCGGTCCGGGCAAGATGAGCGATGCAAGATGGATGCCGCGGGTGACGGGGACTGGGCAGCGCACGGGGCGGCAGCCTAAGTCATGACCAATCTGGGCTTTACACGGCCACCAACCGCCCCGCATCGACCGTAAGGTCGAATGTCCAGGCATGGTCAGTGTTTGGCCTCCGAGGCAAGTTCCTTGCCGCGCCGCGCATCGGCTGCCCACGATCGGCCGTCCCGCGGGCGCGGGCCGCGTGGTTCTAAGCCGTTGGCACCGTCCCACTTGGCCCTGTGATCCGACCCCGCGGCATGAGCCTTGCAAGATTCGGGCACGTGGCCAGCGGGCCGGTAGTCATGTGGGGGGGGCGGAGGTGTGTCATCATGAGCCAAACGCTTACGAATCAGAAGGTGGTGGCCGATCCGGCAGTGGATGTACGCGGGTTGCCGGAGCGTCTGGCGCCGCTGCGCGAACAGGTCCTTGCGGATCTGACGATGTTGGCGCAGATCCCGGCGCCCACCGGCGAGGAGGAGCAGCGCGTCCGATACGTGCTGGATCGGTTCGTGGAGGCGAGCCTGCCGGAAGCGGGACCCGACGAGATCGGCAACGCGGCGGGTCTGTTGCCCGGCACGCGTGGCCAGCGCACGATCATGCTCGTGGCGCATTTGGACACGATTTATCCGCGATCGGTCAACCACAACGTGACGGTGGAGCCGGACCGGGTCCTCGGCCCGGGCGTGGGCGACAACGCGTTGGGCGTGGCGGCGATGTCGCTGGTTCCCATCTGCCTGGCGCACCTGGGGATCCAACTGGAATCGCATCTCCAGCTGCTCGGCACGGTCCGGTCGTTGGGTCGGTGCAACCACGAGGGGTTGCGGTTCCACCTGGACCACCTGCCGCAGCCGGTCGATTGCGGGATTGTGGTCGAGGGGCTGCAACTCGGTCGCGCCAACTACTTGTCGATCGGCAAGATCCGGGGCGACATCGTGTGCGACGTGTGTCACGACAAGCTCCGGAGCGACCGATCGCAGAACGCGCTGGTCGTGTTGAACCAGGTGATCAACCGGATCCTGAGCATTGCGGTGCCCACCCGGCCCTACACGAAGATCCGGCTGGCGAAGATGCATGCCGGGCTGAGCTACGACAGCGAGCCGGACCACGCGGAGCTGGGGTTCGAGGTGGTGAGTCATTCGGATGAGATGATCGAGGAGATTCGTCGGGCCATGGACGACGCGGTGGCCGAGATGGCAGCCCAGCATGGCGTGGACTGCACCCTGGACTGTTTCTTCCGGCGCGAGACGGGCGGCATCCCGTTTTCGCATCCGCTGGTGAAGGCGGCCCTGGACGTGATGGCCCAGTTGGAGATTGAGCCCGACTTGGGCCGCGGTCCGTCGGAGCTGCCGGAGTTCATCTGCCGCAAGATCCCGGCCCTCACGTTGGGAATCACCCGCGGGGAGAAGAACCAGGAGAACGAACCGGACTATGTGCTGATCGAGCCGATCCTGTTGGGGCTCGCGCAGCTGCTGGGCGTGATCCTCGAATTGGACCAGGGGGTCTGCGATGAATCTTGACCAATTCCTGACAGAGCGGACGTTTCACCACTCGGCGTTCTGGGACCGGCGCTGGCTGGCCGAGGAGAAGGCGCGTCAAGGGCTGACGATCTCGCTGTGCCTGCCGGCCTACAACGAGGAGCGGACGATCGGGAAGGAGATCGTGATCTACAAATCGGAGCTGCACGATCGGTACCCGCTGGTCGACGAGATCGCCGTAATCGATTCCGGCAGCACCGACCGGACGCGCGAGATCGCGGCCAGTTTCGGGGCGCAGGTGTATCTGGCGGAGGAGCACCTGCCGCAGTACGCCGCGCACCGCGGGAAGGGCGAGAACCTGTGGAAGGCGCTGTACCTGCTGCGCGGTGACGTGATCGTGTTCGTGGATGCGGACATCACCAACACGCATCCGCGGTTCGTCTACGGGTTGCTCGGCCCGTTGATCCAGGATCCGGAAGTCCACTATGTCAAGGCCTTCTACGACCGGCCGCTCGCCTCCTCATCTGGGATCCGGCCCACCGGGGGCGGCCGCGTCACCGAGATCCTGATCCGGCCGTTGTTCAGCTTGTTCTACCCGGACCTGACCGGCATCATCCAGCCGTTGTCCGGCGAATACGCGGGGAGGCGCAGCATCTTCGAGCAGATCCCGTTCCCGGTCGGCTACGGGGTCGAAACGGCCATGCTGATCGACATCTACGGCAAGCTGGGGCTGGGCGGCTTCGCCCAGACGGACCTCGACATCCGCGTCCATCGCAACCAGGAGACCACCGCGTTGGGACGCATGGCGTTCGGCGTCCTGCGGACCTTCTTTGCCCGGCTCACCCGCGACCAGAAAGCCCAGCTCCACGCGACGCTGCCGACGATCATGCGACAGTTCACCGTCACCAACGGCGAGTTCGATTACCTGGAGCATGTGATCGAGGAGTTGGAACGTCCGCCGATGATGGAGATCCCGGAGTACCGCGAGAAGTTCCATGTCACGCGCGAGCAGACGGTCGAGGCATGAACGTCGCAATCCTGCATTACCACCTGAACCACGGCGGCGTGACCCAGGTCATCGCCAACCAGCTCCGGGCGCTCGACCAGGTGTGTGCTCGATCGGACGGCCTGCGGGTGGCGCTGCTGAGCGACGGCCAGACGGCCGGGTGGCCCGCCGACCTGGGCGCACGCCTGACCACGGTCGAGCTGGCCATGCGCGTCGTGCCGGGCCTGCGATACGACGAGCGTCCGGAGTCGGATGCCCAACGCCTGGCCGAGGAGCTCCTGGCCCAGTTCTCGGCGCTCGGCTGGCGCCCGGACGAAACCATCCTGCATGTGCACAATCACAGCCTGGGCAAGAACGCGTCATTGCCCGGCGCCCTGCGCCGGCTGGCGGACCGGGGCTTCGCGCTGCTGCTCCAGATCCACGACTTCGCGGAAGACTGCCGCCCGAAGAACTATCGCCACCTGGCCGCCGCCTGGCAGGCGGTCGACTTGGCGCCGACGCTCTATCCGCAGGCCGCGCACGTCCACTATGCCGTGCTGAATCGACGGGACCACGACCTGCTGGCACGCGCCGGTGTGCCGGCCGACCGGCTGCACTACCTGCCGAACCCGTCCGAACCGCGCGGCCGTCCCGCCGACCGGTCCGCCGCGCGGGCGCAACTGTGCGCGCGGTTCGGCGTGCCCCGGGACGCACGGTTTCTGCTCTATCCGGTGCGGGCGATCCGGCGCAAGAACATCGGCGAAGCCCTCTTGTGGTCGGTGCTCGGCGGACCGGGGACGCACCTGGGCGTGACCTTGGCGCCGCTCAATCCGGCCGAGCAGGCCTGTTACCGGCACTGGAAGGAGCTGGCACGTGAGCTGCGGCTGCCGGTCCATTTCGAGATCGGAGGCAGCGGCGGACTGCCGCTGGACCTGAACATGGCGGCGGCCGACCTGGTGCTGACGACCAGCGTCACGGAGGGGTTCGGCATGGTCTTCCTGGAATCCTGGCTGGCCGACCGCATGCTGGTGGGCCGGGACCTGCCGGAGATCACGCGCGACTTCCGGGCGGCGGGCCTGCAGCTGGCATGTGTCTCGCACAAGCTGTCCATCCCGCTCGAGCTGGTCGGCCGGGATGCGTTCCTGGACGCGCTGATGGCCGGCTGCGCGGCTCAGCGTCGCGCGTATGGTCGCCCGGCGGTCGACGACGCGTCACTGGCCGCCGCCGTGCTGGCGCGGACCGCCGACGACACGGTGGATTTCGGGGACCTGGACCCGCGGTGGCAGACGCGCATCTTGCGGCGCGCGACGTCCGATGCGGGGCTCCGCGACGACCTGGTGCGCCTCAACCCGTTCGTCGTCCGCGCCTGGGACTTGCCGCGGTACGAGCGGCAGTCGTTGATCGCCTGGAACCGATGCGTCGTGCGTGAGGAGTATTCGTTAGCGGCCAGCGGCGCTCGGCTATGGCACGCCTACCGGCGCACGTCGGCCAGCCCGCGCGGGGCGCGGATCACCGCACTTCCCCACACGGACCGCGTGCTGGATGAGTTCCTGGTTCCGGACCGCTTCCGACCTCTTCGTGGATGAGAGGACTCGATGACCATACCCACCATGGTGCGCGATATCCTGCGTCAGCACTCGTCACCCCGGCGCCCGCAGGAGACCGGTTGGCAGCCGATTCTCACCAGGTTGCGCGGGATCCGGGCGGTTCTGTTCGACATCTACGGCACGCTGTTTGTCAGCAGCGCGCGGAGTATCGGTGTTGTCGATCCAGTGCCGGCCGGCGTGGCGTTCGGTGAAGCGTTGGCGGCCGTCGGCCTCACCTGCCTCTGCACGCCCGACGCGGGCGCTCAACGGCTCAGCGACGTCATTCGCAGCGTCCACGCCGAGGGCCGCCGGCGCGGGCACGAATGCCCCGAAGTCGACATCCTCGAGGTCTGGCGCCGGACGCTCGAATCGTTGATGGATGAGGGTGTGCTGGCGGACTGTGCGATCGACGCCGCGCGGCTCGCGCGGCTGGCGGTCGAATTCGAGTGCCGCACGAACCCCGTGTGGCCGATGCCGCACCTGCGGACCTGTTGGGACGCCTTGCGCGCGGGCGGCGTGCGGATCGGCTTGATCAGCAACGCCCAGTTCTACACGCCGGAGCTGTTCCCGGCCCTCCTGGGCGGTTCGGCGGAAACGCTGGGCGTCACGCCGCAACTGCAGTTCTACTCGTACGTCTGCGGCGCCGCGAAGCCGGGGACGCGGTTGTTCTTGACCGCGCGCGAGACGCTCCGCAAACTGCAGATCCGGCCCGAGGAGACCTTGTGCGTGGGCAACGATATGCGGAACGACGTCGTCCCGGCCGCCGCCGTCGGCTTCCGGACCGCCCTGTTTGCGGGCGACCGGCAGAGTCTCGGGTGCACGCCCAGCCCGTTCGGCCCGGCGGCGCCGGACCTGGTGCTCACCGATCTCGCCCAGTTGCCCTCCTGCCTCGGCCCGACCAAGGGCACTCGGCGAGACGGCGTGGCCTGGTACCGCGCCTGGTGAGGGAAGTACACCGGCAAGTTGCAGCCTTCGGGCTAGAAGGAAACCGCGCAAGATGCTCTTCCCGTTGCATGTCGGCTTCGTGTCCACGCGTTTCGCCGGGACCGATGGGGTGTCGCTTGAGAGCGCCAAATGGGCGCAGGTGCTGTGGGATCTCGAGTGCGTCAGCTACTGGTACGCCGGCAAGTTGGACCGCGATCCGGCTACCAGCATGATCGTCCCGGAAGCGTTCTTCGAACACCCGGACAACGTCGTGATCAACGAGCAGGTGTTCGGCCGCCTGCGGCGGTCGGCCGACGTGACCCGCCGGATCTACAACCAGGCCGACATGCTCAAGCGGACCTTGTACGACTTCGTCCAGCGGTTCGCCATCGACGTGCTGATCCTCGAAAACGCGCTGTGCATCCCGGTCCACCTGCCCCTGGGCATCGCCTTGACCAACTTCCTGGCCGAAACAGGGTTCCCCGCCATCGCGCACCACCATGACTTCTACTGGGAACGCAGCCGGTTCTCCGTCAACGCCGTGGGCGACTACCTGCAGATGTCCTTTCCGCCGGCGCTGCCCATGATCCAGCACGTGACGATCAACACGTTCGGCCAGCAGGAGTTGGCCCATCGCAAGGGTTGCCCCTCGGAGCTGATCCCGAACGTCCTGGACTTCGAAACCGGCCCGCCGCCCATGGACGATTATGCCGTCGACCTGCGCAGCGAAATCGGCCTCGAGCCCTACGATATCATGGTCCTGCAACCGACGCGCGTGGTGCCGCGCAAGGGCATCGAACTGGCCATCAACCTCGTCGCGGCGCTGAAGGACTCGCGCCTGAAACTCGTGGTCACACACGAGTCCGGCGACGAGGGGCTCGATTACCGCAATGCGCTCGTGCATCTGGCCGAGAGTGCCGATGTGGACCTGCGGTTCATCGATGCCCGGGTCGGCCCTGCGCGGGGCAAGGATGCGCTGGGCCGCAAGACCTACTCGCTGGCCGATGTCTACCGGACCGCGGACCTCGTCTCCTACCCCAGCCTGTACGAGGGGTTCGGCAACGCGTTTCTCGAGGCCGTGTTCTTCCGCAAGCCGATCGTCATCAAGCGGTATTCGATCTTCATCACGGACATCGAGCCCAAGGGCTTCCAGACGATCCCCGTGGACGTCTTCCCGACCTGGGACGTGCTGGACAAGGTCCGGCGCGTCATCAACGATCCGGCGTACCGGAGGAAGATGGTGGATCACAACTACGAGCTGGCCAAGACATTCTTCAGTTACTCGGTCCTGCGGCGGAAGCTGCGCGCGCTGTTGGCCAACGTCACGGGGTCGTACGATACCTGATCCGCGCCGAGGACCGGACGTGTGAGGCCTGCTGCGACCCGAAACAGCGAGATGTCGAGATGCCCCCTGCCACCGCACTGCGATCGCAATTGCTCGAATGCCTGAACCCGCTCTACGGGCAGCGCGCGGCCGCCTGCCTGGACCGGATCATGGCGTTGGCCGCACGGTTCGGCAGCCGGCCGGCCGGGCGAGACTGCGCGCTGTGGGACGAGCGCGACGTGGTCTTGATCACGTACGGCGACCAGGTCCGCCGCCACGGTCAGGCACCGCTGGAGACGCTGCGACAGTTCCTCCTGCAACAGGGCCTGCGGGACCTGATCAGCATCGTGCACGTGCTGCCGTTCTGTCCGTCCAGCTCGGATGATGGGTTTTCGGTGAGCGATTACCGGCAAGTGGACCCTGCGCTGGGCGCCTGGCAGGACCTGCACCGGCTGGGCGAGTCGTTCAGCCTGATGTTCGACCTGGTCCTCAACCACTGCTCGGCGCGCCACGACTGGTTCCAGGCCTATCTCGCGGGCCGGCCGCCCTACACCGGATACTTCATCGAAGCGGATCCGGCGCTCGATCTGTCCCTGGTGACTCGGCCCCGCAGCAGCCCCGTGCTGACGTCCGTGCAGACCGCGACCGGGCTGCGCCATGTCTGGACGACGTTCAGCGCGGACCAGGTGGATCTGAACTGGAGCAATCCTGAACTCCTGCTCGAGATGCTGGACATCCTGCTCTTCTATGTGGCGCAGGGTGCCCGCATCATCCGCCTCGATGCGATAGCCTACCTCTGGAAACGCGTGGGGACGCCCTGCATCCATCTGCCCGAAACGCACCTGGTGGTCAAGCTGCTGCGCAGGCTGCTGGACGCGCTGGCGCCCGGCACGCTGCTGTTGACCGAGACGAATGTGCCGCAACGCGAGAACCTCAGCTATTTCGGCGCGGGCGACGAAGCGCACCTGGTCTACCAGTTCAGCCTGCCGCCCCTTGCGCTGGATGCCTTCTCCAGCGGCGATGCCCGCGCCTGGATGGACTGGCTGGCCGCGCTGGAGCCGGCCCGACCTGGCACCGCGTACCTGAACTTCACCGCCTCGCATGATGGCGTCGGGCTCCGACCGCTGGAAGAACTGCTGCCGGCCCAACGCGTGGAACGACTCATCGCCGCCATGCACGCGCGCGGCGGATTGATCAGCACACGCCGCCTGCCGGATGGGCGCGAACGCGCTTACGAACTGAACATCGCGTACTTCTCCGCGCTGGACGATCCCGACCGGCCGGGGGGCGCGGCGCACGTGCGACGGTTCCTGGCCTCCCAAGCGGTCATGCTGGCGCTGCGAGGCATCCCGGCCGTCTACTTCCACAGCCTGGTCGCCACCCCCAACGCCCTGGACGGCGTGCGGCAAACCGGCCGCGCGCGAAGCATCAACCGGCATAAGTTCGACTGGGACCCGTTGCAGGCCCGCCTGGCAGACCCGAACGGCGCGCCGCGCCAGGTGCTCGACCTGTACCGCCACATGCTCGACACTCGCCGCCAGCAACCGGCGTTTCACCCGGATGCCCATCAGGAGGTCGTGGCCCTCCATCCCGAGGCCGTGGTCTCCTTCCTGCGCATATGCCCCAAGCAGGGTCAGCACATCCTCGTCGCCGTGAATGTCTCGCATCGACCTGTGTCGGTCGCCCTCCCGGCACCCTTCGACCGGGACCGCCCGACCGCACTGCTGTCGATCGGCGCCCAATGGGAAACAACCAGACAACTACAGTTGAGCCCGGCCGGCGCCGTCTGGTTGCGCGCTGCCGGCACCTGACGACCGGCAGCCGGTTCCTTGGCGCGACTCGCGAAGCGCCGGCTCCGAGAAGACCTGCCGCGTGGTCGACGCCGGCGCCGGCCCGCGACGTCTCCACGACGGTTCTTGCGGCGTCACCGGGCGCGGTGCGCGACCATCTCGCCGACCACGTGCAAGGTCGGCACACCCGGGAGCCCCAGCGGCGCGGGGCTCGCACCCGTCCGGTCGTCTTCAAACGACTTGACCGCCTCCTGCAGCTCGCCGCGGATAATCCGCACTTCAGGGGGGGCTTGGATCCCCAGTGAAATCCGGTTGCCCGCCACGCGGTTAACGACCACCGTGACGTTGTCACCGATGACGATTTGCTCGCCAACTTTACGCGTTAGGACTAACATGATGTGATCCTCCTTGATGAGTGGTGCCGGCTCGTACGTTCCCCAACTACACCCCACCTAATCGCAAGACAGGCTTCGCGGCCCTCAAACACACGGCCGCTTAGTTCGAATCCGTGGCCACCCGCAACCTGGGCCGGTTCGATGCTCGTGGGCAGGCATGAAGCGCTTACTCTAGTAGACAGATGAGCAGCAAAGGTGATGCCGAAATTTTGCGGATAATTCCGAAATTTCTTCAATTCTTCCTAAGTCCTTACCGACACGCTGGTTGCAAAATCGACCCCAAACCGAGCCGCCGCGTGATCGTCGGCCGGCGATGGGAAAAAAAGGCGCACGATGGGAACAATTTTCCAGCTTTGAGATGCCAGCACTGCTAGCAGGCGGTCCCCGGGGGGATTTGGTTTACACTACAGGGTGCCGCAACTAAAGTGGAAATTGGCTGCAACTTGTTGTCCCGCAATGGCTAACTCACCATTCTGAGGAATACTCACGTGTCCACGTGGTCTGCGCGCGCCGTTCGTTTCGTGTGTATCGCTTGCCTGTTGGTCGGCGTGACCGCGCTGCGCCTCTGGGGTCAGGATCCGGCGTCGTCGTCACCCGCAGCGCCTGCGGCGGACGCCGCCTCCGCGCCGGTGGCCGAGTCGCCCAAGCCTGAGGGGGCGCCCCAGCCGGCTACCGAGTCGCCCAAGCCCGAGGAGGCGCCCCAGCCGGCTGCCGAGTCACCCAAGCCCGAGGAGGCGCCCCAGCCGGCTGCCGAGTCGCCCAAGTCCGAGGAGGCGCCCAAGCCGGCTGCTGCGCCGGCCTTTCTGCCGTTGTTTGACTATGCCCGTCTGGCGCATCCGGCCGTGGCCGACCAGCTCGAGCTGACCAATGAGCAGCGTGCGGCGGTGGCGCAGCTGGTCAACGAGCGTGCTGCAGCGTTGGCTGCTGCGCCGGCCGATCAGCGGACGGCGGTTGTGGAAGCGACCGATCAGAAGCTGGCCGCGCTGCTCAACGACGCGCAGCGGGCCAAGCTTGCCACGATGGCCGGGACGCAGAAGCTGCGCTTCAGCTTTCGCTATCAGAAGTGGGACGACGTGCTCGATTGGTTTGCGCGGCAGGCGGGTCTGGCGCTGGTGATGGACCAGCCGCCGGCGGGCCTGTTCACCTACAGCGACAACCGCGAGTACTCGCCCGCCGAGGCGATCGATCTGCTCAACAGCGTGTTGTTGACGCGGGGCTTCACGTTGATCCAGCGCGGTCGCATGCTGGTCCTGGTCGATCTGTCCAAGGACCTGCAGCAGAACCTGATTCCGCGTCTGAAGCCGGAAGAGATCGCCCAGCGGGGGAACTTCGAGTTCGTCACGGTCATGTTCCCGCTCGGACGCCGCAAGGCGGACGATGTGGCCAAGGAGATCACTCCGCTGCTGGGCTCCTACGGCACCTGTGTTGCGCTGCCGCAGACCGCCCAGCTGCAGGTGACCGGGCCGGGAGGCGTGCTCAAGGCGATCAGCATTCTGATCTCTTCGATCCCCGAGCCGCCGTTGCCCAAGACGGAGGAACCCAGGAAGCCGCCGCCTCAGATCCCGCCCGTGTTGGCCGTCTATCCGGTCACGGCCATCGACCCGGCGGCGGCGGTCAAGACGCTGGAGGTCCTGTTCCCCGGCGCGAAGTTCCAGATCGACGAGAAGGTCGATCAGATCATGGCGTACGGCACGCCGAACGAGCAGACCGCCATCAAAGCGGCGGTGGACCAGATGCAGGCGAACCGGCCTCCGGACAAGCAGCCGCGCCTGGAGATCTATCAGCTCCGCGGACTGGAGGCCGCGACCGTGACGGACCTGGTGGAACAGCTCCAGGCGGTGATCCCGAAGGTCCAGGCCACGGTCGACACCGCGTCGGAGCGTCTGCTGGTGTTCGCCGAGCCGAAGGACCAGGAGCAGGTCAAGGCCATGATGCTCAAGCTGGGCGCGGATGTCGAGGAGGGCGGCAAGCAGGTGGTGGTCTACATGCCCAAGCGGTTCGATCCGACGGCCTTCGCCGCGCTGGTCAAGGAGCTGGTTCCACGCGCCGACATCTCGTCCGACCCGAAGACGCGGCGCGTGGTGGTCAGCGCGTCGGAGGCGGCCCAGACGATGGTCAAGTCGTTGGCCGATCAGCTCGACCAGGAGGCGGCGCTCGAGGACACGCCGGTGCTCCAGCTCTACTCGTTCGACAAGGCGATGGACGATGCCGTGCTGGCGCTGATCAGCCCGCTGGTGCCCGACGCGAAGCTCACGCTCAGCAGCGACGGCCTGCAGTTGACCGCCATCGCCCGGGTGGTGGATCACACGGTGATCAAGAGACTGGTGGACCAGTGGAAAGAGACGCGGGCCGCGCAGGAAGACCCCACGCTGCACATCTATCCGCTGAGCAAGCCGCTCAACGCCACCATCCTGTCCACCCTGACGACCCTGGTGCCCGGCGCGCAGATCACTCCGTCGTCCGACTCCAAGCAGTTGATCGTGGTGGCTCGCGCCGAAGATCATGAGCGCGTCCAGCAGACGCTCGACCAGATCTCCGTTTCGGCGGAAGCCGCCAAGCGACTCAAGCTGGAGTTCTATCAGGTGGCGGGCATGCCTGCCACGCAACTCCAGACGCTGCTGCAGCCGCTGGTGATCGAGTCGACGATCACCGTGGAT
Organism: Planctomycetota bacterium; assembly: GCA_052034005.1. GTDB lineage: Bacteria > Planctomycetota > Planctomycetia > Pirellulales > Pirellulaceae > JAAYDI01. The sequence continues at coordinate 61,448 of JBPOJB010000031.1, forward strand.
TCCGCCCAGGACCGGCTCATCGTCTGGGGCCCGGCCGAGGAACACGCGACGTTGGCCGAGCTGGTCGAGCGGCTGGCGGAAGACCCGCTGGCGGGGAGCAAGCCGGTGTTGGAGTTCTATCCGCTTCCGGACGAAGCCATGTCGACCAGCATCACATCGGTCCTGGCGACGATGGCGCCGACGGCCCGAGTCACCTGGGACGCCGAGACGAGCCGGCTGATGGTCGTCGCCACGCCCAAGGAGCAGCAGATCGTGAAGCAGACGATCGAGCAGGTCACCACGGGCGCGCCGCGGGCCGAGAAACAGGAGCTGCGACCCTACCCGCTGGACATGTCTCAGCGCGCCTGGTTCCACCTGGTCCAGGCCGATCTGCTGCAACGGTTCCCCGGCATGCGGGTGATTGAGGACCCGGAGTCGGGCGAGATCGCGATCTGGGCCAAGGCGGCCCAGCACGAGGAGCTGGCCAGGCTGGTCAAGTCGGCGGGCGCGGCGAGCGACGCGGCCGAGCCATCGGTGCTGATCAAGTACCCCATGCGGCGCGGTTCCGCGAAGACCGCGTTTGACATGCTCAAGCAGCTCTATCCGACCCTGAAAGTCACGCTCGACGAGAAGGCCGACTGCGTGCTGGTCTACGCGCCGCTGAGCATGCACGGGCGCCTCAAGCAGGCGCTGGGGCAGGTGGCGGTCGACGTGGCGCCGGGCAACCAGGAGGAGTTGCGGTCCTATGCCACGGGTGCGGTCAGTCCCACCGCGCTCATCACGGCGCTCCAGAAACTGCTGCCGGACATGCAGATCACGACGGACACCGCGTCCCAGAAGCTGATCGCCTTCGGCACGCTGGCGGACCATGAACTGCTCGCCAAGGCGCTGGAGCAGTTCCTGGAGGACGACGCGGCCCAGCGGCCGACGGTCGTTGTCTATCCGGCCAAGGCGCGCTCCTACGAGGCGCTTTCGCAACTGCGCAGCGTGCTGACGCAGGTCGCGCCGCAGGCCGTGATCGGCATCGACGTGCGGCGCGGCGCCATCGTCGCCGCGGCCCAGGAGGCGGACCACGCGAAGATCCGGGCCGCCATCGAGCAGGTGGTGGCCATGGACCGGGAGGCCGAGTCGCGGCTGGAAACCTATACGCTCGACCGGATCAAAGCGACCCCGACGCTCACGGCGCTCCAGATGATCGCGCCCTACGCTCAGATGTCGGTCGGGGCGGTCCCCGAGCAGATCGTCGTATGGGGCACGCCGGAGGATCACGACCGGGTGAAGGCGGCGCTGGCGAAACTGGAAGAGACCGGCGGCGCGGACGCGTCGCGCGAACTGCGCGTCCACAAGATCCACAAGCAGGCCAGCGCGCAGGCCGCCTCGGTGATCGCGACCACGTTGCCGGAGGTGCAAGTCCTGGCCGGCCAGGGCTCCGACCAGCTGCTGATCTGGGCCAGCCCCAAAGACCACGCCCGGCTGGATGAGCTGATCAAGCAGCTGGAAAAGGAACTGCGCCTGGATGTCGACCGGGAAGTCAAGGTGTTCGAACTCCAGGATGTCGATCCGGCCGAAGCCCGGCGCGTGCTCGACGCCACCATCGGCGGACTGGAATATGTCACCACCACCGTGCCCCGCCGGCTCGTTGTCCGGGCCGATCCGGCGCTGTTCGAGCGGATCGAGCAGACGTTGGCCGACCTCCAGCAGGCGGTGGCCGTGCCCGAGCAGGTCGTGCGCGTCCACACCTATGATGTCGACGAACTGAATGTGTCGACCCTGTATGCCGCGCTGAGCGCCGACGACATGAAAGAGCTGTCCATCCAGCTCAATCCGACCACCAACAGCCTGATCGTGCGCGGCCCCGCGGCGCGCCAGGACGAGCTGGCGGCCACGCTCAGCCAACTGGCGCTCCAGCTGCCCGCCCCCGACAAGCCGACCGCCGAGGTCTACCGGCTCGAGCGCGCCGACGTGACGACCGCGGCCACCACCATCCGGTCGCTCGTCCCCACCGCCCTCGTGATGCCCGATACCGTGAATCAGACCCTGGCGATTACCGCCACCGCCAAGGACCATGCGAAGATCAAGGACCTCGTCGACCGGCTCGACTCGAGTGAAGGCGGCGAGCTGGTGACGGAGACCTACGTGCTCAAGAAAGCCTACCCGCCCGGCATTGTCGCCGCCGTCAAGCCGATCGTCCCGCAGGCCATCTTCAGCCCGGACCCGTACAACAAGTCGATCATCGTCACGGCCACGGCCGCCGACCAGCAGAAGATCAAGGCGATCATCGACAAGGCTGACGGTCTGGGGGAAGGAGAACTCACCACCAAGGTGTATTCGCTCGAGTGGGTCAGTCCGTACGCCATCATGACGGCCCTGACGCCCATCGTCCCCAACGCCACGCTCAGCCCCGACGCCGCCAGCAAGTCGCTGATCGTCAGCGCCAACGAAAAGGACCACGAACGCGTCGAGGCGGTCATCAAACAGGCCGACCAGCGCGGCGGCGGGGAATGGACCACGAAAGCCTATCCGATGAAATGGGCCAACGCGAGCACCATCTCGGTGGCGCTGGCGAGCGTCGTGCCGGACGCCAAGGTGAGCCCCGACCCGACCAACAAGATGCTGATCGTCACCGCCTCGAACCAGGACCACACGAAGATCCAGGCCGTGCTGGACGAGGCGGACAAGCGCGGCGGCGCCGGCGACCTGGTCACGAAAGCCTACCCGCTGCGGACCGCCAACCCGTACGCGATCGTCACCGCGCTCACGCCGGTGGTGCCCAACGCCACGATCAGCGCCGACCCGACCAACCAGATGATCGTCGCCACGGCCTCCGAAGACGATCATACGCGGATCAAGGCGATCGTCGACGAAGCCGACCGGCGCGAGGACGGGGAGATCACGACCGTGGTCTATCCGCTCAAGTGGGCCAACCCGTCGGCCCTGACCCTGTCGATCAAGCCGGTCGCGCCCACGGCGGTCGTGAGTCCGGACGTCTACAACAAGACGCTCATCGTGTCGGCCACGGCCAAGGACCACGCGCTGATCAAGCCGATCATCGACCAGGCCGACACGCGGGGGGGCGGCGAACTGGTCACGACGGCCTACCCGCTCAAGTGGGCCAACGCGAGCACGATCTCGGCGGCGCTGCTGAGCGTTGTGCCGGACGCCAAGGTCAGCCCCGACCCGACCAACAAGATGCTGATCGTCACCGCCTCGGAGGACGACCACCAGCGCATCGTGGCCGTGCTGGAGCAGGCGGACAAGCGGGGCGGCGCCGGCGACCTGGTCACGAAGGCCTACAAGCTGCGGACCGCGAACGCGTACACGATCGTCACCGCGCTCACACCGGTGGTGCCCAACGCCACGATCAGCGCCGATCCGACCAACCAGATGATCGTCGCGACCGCGTCCGAGGAAGATCAGAAGCGAATCAAGGCGATTGTGGACGAAGCGGACGGGCGCCTGGGCGGCACGCTCATCACCGAAGTGTATAACCTCAAGTGGGCGAACCCGCTGGCGCTGAGCACCTCCATCAAGCCGATCGCGCCCAACGCGGTGGTCAGCCCGGACGTCTACAACAAGACGCTCATCGTGTCGGCCACGGCCAAGGACCACGCGCGGATCAAGCCGGTCATCGACCAGGCCGACACACGCGGCGGCGGCGAGCTGGTGACGACGGCCTACCCGCTCAAGTGGGCCAATGCGAGCACGATCTCGGCGGCGCTGCTGAGCGTCGTCCCGGATGCCAAGGTCAGCCCCGACCCGACCAATAAGATGCTGATCGTCACCGCCTCGGAGGACGACCACACGCGCATCAAGGCCGTGCTGGCCGAGGCGGACAAGCGCGGCGGCGGGGGCGAGCTGGTCACGAAAGCCTATGCGCTGCGGACCGCCAACCCGTACACGATCGTCACCGCGCTCACGCCGGTGGTGCCCAACGCCACGATCAGCGCCGACGCGACCAACCAGATGATCGTCGCCACGGCCTCCGAAGAGGACCACACGCGGATCAAGGCGATCGTCGACGAAGCCGACCGGCGCCAGGAGGGCGAAGTGACCACCGTGGTCTATCCGCTCAAGTGGGCGAACCCGGTGGCGCTGAGCACCTCCATCAAGCCGATCGCGCCGACGGCGATCACGAGCCCGGACGTCTACAACAAGACGCTCATCGTGTCGGCCACGGCCAAGGACCATGCGCGGATCAAGCCGGTGATCGACCAGGCCGATACGCGGGGCGGCGAGGAGCTGACGACCAAGGCGTATCCGGTGAAGTGGGCTAACCCGAGCACCATCTACAGCGCGCTGACCACCGTCGTGCCGGACGCCAAGGTGAGCCCCGACCCGACCAACAAGATGCTGATTGTCACCGCCTCGGAGGACGACCACAAGCGCATCGAGTCGGTGCTGGAGCAGGCGGACAAGCGGGGCGGCGCCGGCGACCTGGTGACGAAGGCCTACACGCTGCAGACCGCCAACCCGTCGACGATCATGGCGGCGCTCACGCCGGTGGTGCCCAACGCCACGATCAGCGTCGATCCGATCAACCAGATGCTGGTCGCCACCGCCTCCGAAGAGGATCACCGACGCATCGAGTCGATTGTGGATGAAGCGGATCGGCGCAGCGAGGGCAAGCCGGTGACGCAAGTGTACCGCCTGAAATGGGCGAACCCCACGGCGATCAGCACCTCCATCAAGCCGATCGCCCCGCAGGCGATTGTGAGTCCCGACGTGGCCAACAAGACGCTCATCGTCACGGCGAACCTGGCCGACCATGTGCGCATCAAGCAGGTTGTGGAGCAGGCCGATCGCCGGGGCGAAGGCGAGTTGACGACCGAAGTGTATGCCTTCAAGGTCGCCAACCCCACGACGATCGCCACCGCGCTCGCCACGCTCATGCCCAACGCGACCCTCAGCAGCGACCCGAACACCAACACGCTGATCGTGACCGCCTCGGCCGCCGACCACCAGATGATCCAGCCGCTCATGAAGCAGCTCGACGTGACCGACCCCAAGGCGGCCATCTTGAAGCCCTACATGGTGCAGAACGCCGATCCCCAGAAGGTCTACCAGGCGCTGACCGGCCTGTTCCGCACGGGCCACAACGTGTCGGTTGGTTACCAGCAGGAGACGGGCATGATCCTGGTCTATGCGCCGCCTGTGGATCAGCAGGAGGTGGAGCGCGCCATCCAGGATATCGATCGGGCGATCGCCGGACGACCCAAGGCGACGCTCGAAGTCTATCCGCTCGAGGGCCTGGACGGCCATGCGGCCGTCGAGTCGCTCAGCGCGCTGCTGGTCAACGAGACGCCCAAGGTCGACCTGCAGATGGACCTGACCAACAACCAGATCCTGGCCATCGCCGAGCCGAGACAGCATGAAGTGCTCAAGCGGGCCCTCGCGCAACTGATTCCCGAACAGCGCGAGGTCGAGGTGTTCCCGCTGCGGCGGATCGAACCGTTTACCGCCCAGTCGGCCATCAATACCCTGTTCGCCGACCTGCCGGTGGCCGCCACACCCTCCGTCGAAGCCGATCCGAATACGCAGCAACTCATGGTGCGCGCCACCCAATCGCAGTTGAATCGCATCCGAGAGCTGCTCGACAAACTGGGCGAAGGGCCGTCGCAGACGCCGAATGGTCGGCCGGCAACCATGCTCCGCATCCTGCCGATGACCGGGAACGTGGAAAACGTCTTGCGGCAAATCGAACGCATCTGGCCGCAAGTGAGCGGCAATCCGATACAGGTCGTCATGCCGACCAAGCCGCAGCCCGAGGCGGATCATCCGCCGGGAAAGAGGGAGAACGCGCCGCCGGAAGATGACGCGACTTCGAAACCAACACCGCCCGAACGCCCACCCACGCCACCGGCCGATCCGCAAACGGACCCGACGACGCCCGACGCCCAGCCCGTGCCCGGCACGCAGCCGGCCACGGGCGACCGGCCGCTGTCGGACATCCGGCCTTCGTCCGGCATCGTGCTGGTGTCGGACGTCCGGCCGGTGTCTGATGTCGAGCCTGCACCCGACGTCCAGCCTGCGCCTGCGGCCCAGTCCGCGCCCGATATCCAAACTCCGCACCAGGCCCAGTCCGCGCCCAATGTCCAACCTGCGCCCGAGGCGCAGCCTGTGCCCGACGTCCAGCCTGCGCCCGGCGTCCAGTCTTCATCCAGGCCGCCGATCGTCGTGATCGCCGGCGAGGGCCAGATCACGGTCGCCTGTCAGGACGCGGAAGCGCTGAGTCAGTTCGAGACGCTGTTCCGGACCTTGCAGCGCGGGCGCCGGACCCGGATCGAAACGGGCAACTACTCGATGTTCCTGTTGCAGAACGCGGACGCCAAGCAGCTGTCGGAGGTGATCAACGACCTGTTTCAGCGCGGGCCGCGGGGAGGTGCCGGTGGCGACGTGCCGTACCGCGGTTATGCCCGCCGCACCCGGCTGACGGTCGTGGCCGACGAGCGCATGAACGCGCTGCTCGTGTATGGCAGCATCGCCGACCGGGACGCGATCGAGGAGATGCTGGACGTGTTGGACAGCATGGACATTCCCGAGTCGCTTAACACGCCACGCCCCAAGATGATCCCGATCAAGAACCTGCCGGCGGCCACCATCCTGACCGTTTTGCAGACGGTCTACAAGACGCAACTGACCGCGCGCACAGGCGTGCGCCCGATGACCATCCCGCAGGGGTTGTCGTTCGAGATGACGTCCATGTTACAACTGATCAACGCGGCGGCGGAGGCGCCGCTGTTGACGCTCGACGTCGACGAGACGACGAATTCGATCGTGATGCGCGCGCCCCGGCAATTGAGCGAAGAGATCGAGGAGTTCACCAAGCAACTGGATGATCAGGCCAAGACCAGCGGCACGCGCAGCATCAGTCTCGTGCCGCTCAAGAGCATGGGTTCCGAACAATTGCAGGATGCGCTCCGCATGGTGATGCCGAGCGGGCGACCGCGCCGCCGTCCCTGAGCGACCGCGCGCGGGATCGGCCCGCGCCGAGTGAAACGGGCCGGGCGTTCCGGTTCCGTGTTTTTTTTTTGACAACCGTATTGCCCCGCCAGCGCCGGCGTGAGTGCACGGAGTGTCTCACTTCGCGCGCCGCCTCAGTGGTGGTGATCTTGCCGTTAACCATTGCACAGATGATGACAGCGGCAGACGCCCGGCATGAGACGGGTTGCCGCACCCCCCGCGCATTGCGGCGCTCGGCCCGCAGGCCGGTCGGGGGGCAGAGAAAGGTTGACGAAAGGCGTCGATTCGTCTAGAGTGATTCAGCATCAAGGGAGTTTGATGGAATTGTAACATACCGTTTAATTGCCTGCCCTTTACCCTCCTTCCCGCAGTGACCCGCCGTACGTGAAGCGTTGAGCTTTCCATCGGCAACATCGGCTTGGATGCCGGTGGGTGAGTATCGTAGTGATTGTGCGCAAACCGTCTGACGGCCCTGCCGGGGCTTAGATTGGTGTGCCCTATGATAGTAAACCGACCATCGACGATCGCGGACAGCGACACGACGATTCCTCTGCTGACTGCCGACCAATTGTGTGTGGCGCGTGAGGCGCACACGCTGGGCGGTCGCTTGGAAGGGGTGATCGAGCAGCTGGGTTGTGAATCGGAGACGCAGGCGCTGGCGGCGGTGGCTCGCACGCTGGGTTTGGAGACGGTGGAGCTGACCGACGCGAAGGCGGACTTGAAGCTCTTGGAGACGTTTCCGGTCCGGCTGATTCACCGGTTCCAGATCTTCCCGTTGTGGATGCAGCGTGGGTCGTTGGTCTTGGCGATCAGCGATCCGTTCAACCTGCACGCGGTCGACGCGGTGAGTTCGGCCACCGGGTTGAGCGTGACGCCGGCGGTGGTGCCGGCCGAGGAGTTGGCCAAGTTCATCCGGCGGCATTTGGGTGTGGGTGCCGAGACGATTGACGACCTGGTGGCTCAGCAGCGGATGTTGCTGGGCGACGTCGAGATGCTTGACGAAGTGCAGTTCGACGGGTCGGAGGACGCGGAGGCGGCTCAGCAGGCGTCGGTGGTGCGGCTGGTCAACGAGATCCTCACCGAGGCGATCGACGCGCGGGCGAGCGACATCCACATGGAGGCCCAGGAGTCGGGCTTGAAGCTGCGCTATCGGGTGGACGGCGTCCTGCAGCGGCAGCCGACTCCGCCGGAGATGAACCGGTTCCAGGCGGCGATCGTCAGCCGGTTGAAGATCATGGCCCGGCTGAACATCGCGGAGAAGCGGATCCCGCAGGACGGGCGCATCAAGTTGCGCGTCAAGGGGCGCGAGATCGACGTGCGCGTGTCGATCATCCCGATGTTGCACGGCGAAGGCGTCGTGATGCGCGTGCTGGACAAGGAGAGCCTGCAGTTCAACATGCGCGGCGTGGGCATGTCCGAGCAGGTGTACGACCAGTTCCAGAAGCTGATCCGGCTGCCGCACGGCATCATCCTGGTCACGGGCCCCACCGGGTCCGGCAAGACCACGACGCTCTACAGCGCGTTGAGCGAGATCAAGAACGAAGAGACGAAGATCATCACGACCGAGGACCCGATCGAGTATCAGCTGGAGGGAATCAACCAGATCCAGGTGCACACGAAGGTCGGGCTGACGTTCGCGGCCAGTCTGCGGAGCATCCTGCGTCACGATCCCGACGTGGTGCTGGTCGGCGAGATCCGCGACCTGGAGACGGCGGAGAACGCCATCCAGGCCTCGCTCACCGGGCACCTGGTGTTCAGTACGCTGCACACGAACGACTCGGCTGGCGCGTTCATGCGGTTGTGCGACATGGGAGTCGAGCCGTTCCTGGTGAGCAGCACGATCGAGGGCGTGTTGGCTCAGCGGCTGGTGCGGCGCCTGTGCAGCGAGTGCCGCCGGCCGATGCGGCTGAAGCGCGAGGACGTGCCGGAGGACCTGCTGCCGCCCGCAGGGGAGCAGCGCGTCACGGTCTACACGCCGCACGGCTGCCCGGCCTGCCGACAGACCGGTTATCGGGGCCGGATCGGGATCTACGAGCTGCTCTTGAGTGACGATCGGATCCGGGCGCTGGCCAACGAGCGGCAGCCGACGCAGGTGCTCAAGCAGGCGGCGATCGAGGCCGGCATGAAGACGCTCCGGCAAGACGGCTGGGACAAGGTCCTCAGCGGCATCACGTCGCTGGACGAGGTGCTGCGCGTGACCAAAGAAGACTGAGAATCGCAGATCCATGCCGGAATTCGCCTACACTGCGCGCACGGTCCAGGGACAGGACTCTTCCGGTGTCATCTCCGCCGGGAGTCGGCGGGAAGCGATCGCGCTGCTGGCCGAGAAGTCCCTCTACCCGCTGCGGGTCGAACCCCAGGCGCCCGCCGGTGGCGCGGCGCTGCGCCTGCCCTGGCGGCGACGCGTCAAGAGCGAGGTGTTGGCCGACGCCTTCACCCAGCTCTCCGACCTGCTCTCCAACGGCGTGCCGCTGCTCGAATCGCTCAATATCCTGGCTCACCAGTGCGTCGACCCGCGGCTGGCGGAAGTGCTGCAGGATGTCCGCCGACAGGTCGCCGACGGGACCGGCCTGGACGCGGCGATGACCAGCCATGGGCGCGTCTTCTCGCCGCTGGCGGTCAGCATGGTGCGCGCAGGGCTGGAAGGCGCTTTCCTGGAAGAGGCCCTCGAACGCATCGCCTCGTTCCTGCGCAAGCAGGAGGCGCTGCGCATGAAGATCATCGGCGCCATGACCTACCCCGCCATCCTGGGCGTGCTCGGCGTGGGCATCGCGGTCTTCCTCGTGATGTTCGTCGTGCCCATGTTCCAGGACTTCTTCGACCGGCTGGAACGAACCGGTGCGGGGTTGCCCCTGATCACGGTGATCCTGGTCGCAGCCAGCCAAATGCTGGTGCGGTATGGCGCGTTCGTCGCGGTCGGGATCGTGGCGCTGACCGTGCTCCTGCGCAACGCGGCGCGCACCACCAGGGGGCGCGCCCTGGCCGACCGCTGGAAGCTGAAGATCCCAGTGGCCGGGCAGATCTTCCATAACGCGGCCGTGGCGCGGCTCTGCCGCGTCCTGGGCACGCTGCTCCGCAACGGCGTGCCGCTGCTGACCGCGCTGCGCATCAGCAGCGAATCGACCGGAAACCAGCTGCTCCAGGACGCCGTCCTGGCCTCGGTGGAGACCGTGTCGTCCGGCGATACCCTGTCGCGGCCGCTGGCCGCCTGCGGTCTGGTCCCTCCCCAGATCATGGCGATGATCCGGATCGCGGAGGAAGCCAATACGCTCGACCAGGTGCTGATCCGCATCGCCGATCGCATCGACGAACGCATCGAGCGCCAACTGGATATCATGGTCCGCATGCTGGAACCGCTCATGCTGGTCGTGATCGGCGGCATGGTGATGTTCATCATCGCGGGTGTGTTGTTGCCGGTGTTCGATTTGAATGCCAGTATCGGTTAGAATGAGACGCGGACGCGCGCCAAACCGGCCGCGCGTCCGCCGACGCACCACGCTGCGTCGAGACGACTGACATGACAGACAAGGGGGGAACGAGCATGACCCGACGTAGCACGAGCCGGAAGCGGCAGGCTTTCACATTGCTGGAACTGATGATCGTGCTGGTGATCCTCGTGCTGCTGGCCGCCGTCGCCGGACGCCGGCTGCTGCGGACCCAGAAGAAAGCCGAGATCAACATCGCCAAGACGCAGATTTCCCAGCTGGAATCCGCGCTGGAGGATTATGTCTTCGATGTCCGATCCTATCCGTCGTCGGAGGACGGCCTGCAAGCGCTGGTCGAAGCGCCGTCCGACGATAAAGTCGCCGACAAGTGGGATGGGCCGTACCTCGAGGACACCACGCTGCCCCTCGACCCGTGGGGCAATCCGTACGAATACGAATACCCGCCCACCAAGAACGCGGAGAAGCCCGATATCTGGTCGATCGGCCCGGACGGCGAGCCGGACACGAGCGACGACATCGGGAACTGGCCCGCCGGCGCCGGCGACGAACGGGCCGGCGAGTCCACGACCGGCGACCGGTCCGGCAAGGACCGAGCCAGCGACACGCGCGAACGCGTGCCCGCACGCAAGTCGACGGGCACGGGCGGCGGTGCCAGCGATCGAGGCTCCAGCCGCACCGGCACCGGCACCGGCGCCGGCACCGGCAGGCCGAAGTAGCTCGCCGATGGGTCACGTCCCATGTGCGGTGCCCGCCAGAAGCGATCCGTGGCCGGACGACGACGCGGTCGGCCCGGCACGCGTGGATTCACGTTGCTCGAGTTGATCATCGTCGTGGTCATCCTGGCCATGCTGGTCGGGTTGACCTGGCCGGCCCTGCGCCGGCCCATGATGCAGAGCGTGGTCCAACAGGCCGCCCGGCAACTGGTCAAGGATCTGGCACGCGCGCGCATGGCAGCCATCGACAGCGGCCGGATCATGGCATTGCGTTACGAATTGGACGGCCGACGGTACACCGTCACGTTCGCCGATGCGCTGGAGGGCTCCGACGCCGCGGCCGCCGAGCCGCCGGACCAGGACGGCACGCAGGATACGGCGGGCGAGGAGCGATCCCGATTCGAATTCGAGGCCGAGTTGGACCCCGATGTGGTGTTCGGCGATCCGGCGGAGGTGGACGAGCAACAACTGCCGCCGGGCTCCACGCTGCGGAGAATGCTCGAAGATGAACAACGGGAAACCGAACAGGTCGTACCGTTGATCGAAGCCGCCGCCCCCGAGGCGGTCGACAAGACCATGTCCGCACCCGTGTTCTTCTACCCGACCGGCCGGGCGGAAAATGCCGAATTGCGCCTGCAGGGGCCCGCCGGGTATCGCTTGACCGTGACCGTCCGCGGTTTGACCGGCGGTGGAACGATCGGTCCGTTGGAACGCATCGAGCGCGACGGAGAGTCGCTGCTGCCCGCGCGCACGAGCGCCCGGCGCGAGGCACCGCCGGAGCGGTCCCTGGAACCGAGCGCCTCGAGCAGGTCGCCTTTGCCAGCCGGTGAGCCATGAACCAGACGCGATTACGTACGTGTCGGCCGCGGTGCGCTCGGCACCGTCCATGCCGTTCCGCGCGCCTCGTGCCCCGCCGGCTGCCGGTCCGCTGCGGGTTCTCGCTGATGGAGGTCATGTTGGCCACGGTGCTGATGCTGGCGGCCGTGATGGCGCTGTCGCGCGTCGCCTACGTGGCTCGCCGACATGCGGCCGACGCCGAGGACCGCACGACGGCCCAGATGCTGTGCCAGAACATCCTGCATGAGGTGCTCGCCGGCGCGCGGCCGTTGCAGGATGTCTCGCCGGAACCGATCGAGGGCCAGGAGTGGGTCTACATGATCCGCGTCGACCGGGTGGAGAGCGTCGGCGCCGCGCAGGAGCTGCCGCTTGCCAAAGTCACCGTACAAGTCGACCGGTTGGACGACAGCGAAACGGCCCGCCTGCCCACGGAAAGTGAAATGCGCGGGTACCAGCTCGTGCGCTGGGTCCGGACGAGCCGGTCGCCGGCCGGTCTGCCGGAAGGAGGTGGCTCATGGCCCGGCACGCCGGAGTGAGGCCTCGCGGGCGATGGCACGGGTGGAGCCGCCGCCGCGGCCGCCGCGCGCGAGCCGCCTACACCCTGCTCGAGCTGTTGATCGTCAGCGTGCTGCTGGCCGTCCTGATGGCCAGCGTCTGGTTGCTGCTCCGCAACTGGAGCAGGCTCTATGCACGTGGCGAGCAACGCGCGCTCCAGGTCCAGCTCGTGCGGTCGCTCTGCAACCGGTTCACCGACGACCTGCAGGCGGTGGCGCAAACGACCGGGTCGGAAACGCGCCGCGACCGGCCACAGACCGCCCCGCTCGCCCCGACGGCCGGCCGGCGTGCGCCCTCGCCGGGTAACCGGGCCCTGGTGGGAGGCGCCGACTGGCTGGCCCTGGAGGTGATCCAGCCGGTCAACCCGTGGGCCCTCGCCGACGCCGAGCCGGCGAACGAGGCCGGCGCGTACGGTGCGGCGGAGCGCGCCGCGCGGAGCGCGCCGATCGCACCCGAGGTGCGTCACGTGCTGTACACGTTCACTCCGCCCGAGCCGGAGGTGAGTGACAGTTTATCGCCAGTAGTCGATGAGCTGGCGGCCGAGGACGACGTGGAACTGGTGGTCGGCGAGGAGGCCGATCAGGCACCGCCGTCTGCGGGTCTGTTGCGGTTGGCGATCGCGCACGAGTCGTCGCTCGTGTCGTCGGGCCGCGCGTCCGGCGCGTCCTCGAGCGGATCACGGGAGGAGGCCTTCCACGTCCGTGAGCAGGTCGTCGGCAGCGCCGGCACTGACGCCGGCCCGGACGATGCGCGGGCGCTGGAGGTCGGCTTGCGAGCCGCGCCGTCGGAGCACGGCGTCGAGTCGCACCACGGTGCCGTCGCCGATCGGGACCCGGAGGCGGGCATCCTCGAGCGCGACGAAGTGCCGGAAGTCGTCGAGTTCGAGTTGCGCTACTACGACGGCTCGAGTTGGCAGTCCGATTGGGACAGCGGTGTGCAGGGCCGGCTGCCCGTGGCGATCGAAATGCGGTTCACGCTGCAGGAGTCCGAGTATCGTTGTGTCGTGTTCCTGGAGGCGAAAGGCGCGCTGTGACCGGTCTGGACACATCTCGAACCCGATCCGGGAGCGCGGGGCGACCGGCATGCCGGCCGGATCGCGTCGCCGCGCGCGGTCGCCGTGCGCGTCGCGGGTTCGTGATCGTGGTCGTGACGGTGGTGATCCTGCTGGTGACGCTGGCCGCCTACGGCTTCGTGAGCGTGATGGAGGTGGAGAATCGGGCGGCCTTCGCGCGTGGTGATCAGCTGCAGGCTGACGCGGTCGGCCTGTCGGGGCGCGAGTATCTGGCGGCGATCCTCGAGCAGCCGCGCGACCAGCGGCCGAGCGCCGGTGCGGCGCACGACCCGACGGCTGGCCTCATGGGCGGGGTCCTGGTCGATGGCGATCCGAACGCGCGCGACCTGCGCGAGCGGCAGGGCCGGTTCGCCCTGCTGGCCGGCAGCCTGGACGAGCTGTCGGCGCAAGGGTGGGGATTCGGATTCGAGAACGAGTCGGCCAGGTTGCACCTGGGCATGGTGCTCGAATGGGATCGTCAGCAACCGGGCGCCGGCCGGGCCGCGTTGTTGAGCCTGCCGGGCATGGACGAGGCGGCGGCCGACGCGATCCTCGATTGGATCGACGCCGACGATGTGGCACGCGACCAGGGCGCGGAATCGGCCTACTATGCGGGACTGGATCCACCGTTGCGCCCGCGCAATGCCGTGCCGCCGTCTCTGGACGAGCTGTTGTTGGTGCGCGGTGTGACGCGCGAGAGACTGTTCGGCCTGGATCGCGATGCGAGCTTCGATATTCAGGCGTGGGAGAGAGAGCTGGCCGGCGACGAGACGACCTCCCTGAGCGAGAGCACCAAGCTGCCCTGGACGCGCTACCTGACCGTCTACAGCGGTGAACGTGACGAAACGCAAGACGGGCGGCCGCGGATCCTGTTGAACCAGCCGGATCTCAGCAAGCTGCACCAGGAGCTGTCGGCCGCCTTCGATCCGGCGTGGGCCAACTTCGCCGTCGCGTACCGGCAGTATGGTCCGTACGCCGGGAACGAAGAAGGCGCCGACGCGTCGGCGCTGGCCGTGGATTTCGCTCAGCCGGCTCAACACATCCTCCAGTCGCCCCTGGAGTTGATCGCCGCGCGGGTGGCCAGGCCTACCGGCCAGAAGGACGAGCAGGAGGTTTTCGCGAGCCCTCTGGTGGACGACCCGGGCCGGATGCGCGACGACCTGCCGAAATGGATGGACCGGGTCACGGTCGGCGACGGCTCGCCGATCGCCGGGCGTGTGAACGTGAATCTGGCCCCGCGCGAAGTGCTCCGGGCCATTCCCGGCTTTGACGGGGCGGTCGCCGATCGCGTCATGTCGGCGCGCACCCTGATCGCGCCGGGCGACCTGGCCCGCAGCCACGCCGTATGGCTGCTGACCGAAGGGATCGTGGACCGGGAGCAGATGCAGCGGATCGAGCCCTGGGTGACCACCGGGGGCGACGTCGGACGTGCCCAGATTGTCGGTTATTACGACCGGCGCGGCGCGTTTGCACGGTTCGAGACGGTCGTTGATGGTACCGTCCGACCGGCGCGGCAAGTATACTACAAGGACCTGCGGCCCTTGGGACGGGGGGTGCTGGGAGACGTGATCAACCTCACGAGCAAGCCATGATCAAGAGACGTTTCCGAAGACCCGTGCTGGTGGTCCAGTGGGACCGTGCGAGCGTGGATTACGTGCTCGCCGAGCGCGCGGGCGGTGCGACCACGATCACCGCCATCGGGACGATCGCCCGGCCGGAGGAGGCGGACCAGGCGGCCACTCCGGGCGACCTGCTGCGCGACGAACTGCAGCGTCTGCGCGTCCGCCGTCCCGATCTGCTGGTCGCGCTGGGGCGCGGGAACGTGGATGTCGTCCCGCTGCAGTTGCCCCCGGCCGCGGACAGCGAGCTGCCGACTCTGGTGGCCAACCAGGTGGTGCGCGATGCGGGTGACGTGGCCGAGACGGGGGTGGTCGACTTCGTGCCGCTGGACACGGCCGGCGACGAGCCGCGGGCCGTTTTCGCATTTGCGGTCGATGGGCCGACCATCGAGCAGGTGCGGAGCGAGGCCGTGAAGGCGGGCGCGAATCTGCGCGCCGTCGTGTACCGGCCCCTGGCGTCCGTGACCCTGCTGCGGCGCCTGGTCCCGCAGTCCGTGCGCACGATGGTGCTGGTCACGCTCCACGACCGGGAAGCCGACCTGTCGATCGTCCGTGCCGGCCGTCTGCTGTACACGCGCACCGCGCGCCTGGTCGAAACGAACAACCTGGGAGATGTGGCCGCCCAGCTGGCGGTCGAGGTCCGCCGGTCCCTGGCCGCCGCCTCGCTCACGCTCGACGCCGAAGAGCAGCACCTGTATGTGTTCGGGGCATGGGATGACGGGGAGCGGCTGGTCGAGGACCTGGCCGAAGACCTCGCGCTGCCCACCTCCTTGCTGGACCCCCTGCGAAGTGAGCGGTTCGACGGCGCCCCGCCGGCGAACGTCACCCGCTTCGCCCCGCTGATCGGGATGGTCCACGAGCATTACGAAGGCAGCCATCTGCTCGACTTCCTGCACCCGAAACAGCCGCCGCCGCCGCCGAACTACTACCGGCGCGCCGGGGTCTACGCGGCCGCCGTGGTCGCGCTGCTGGGAGTCGGCGGCTATTTCGCCTGGGAGGCCAGACAGCAGGCAACGGAGGAGATCCTGCGCCTCGAGGACGAACTGGATGACGTGACCCACCGCGTGAACAAACTCAAGCAGCGCCAGGCGATCGTGGACGCGATCTGGAACTGGCAAACGGACGATGTCAACTGGCTCGATGAACTCTATGACCTGGCGCGGCGTTTCCCCAGCGGGCAGGACGCCATCATCCGGCGGTTCTCCATCGCGCCGGTCGGCAACGGCCAGCTGCGCATCAGCCTGAGCGTCGAGGCGCGCGATCAGACGGTCATCACCCAGCTCCGGGACCGGTTGTGCGACGAATACCACGAACTGCGCAGCCGCGATGTGTCGGAACAACCCGGATCGACCGATTACCCGTGGCAGTTCGACGCCGAGATCACCCTGCGCAAACGTGATACGGAGGAGTACCGCAAGAATATGCCGACTCCACCTGGCGGCGGAGATATCGCGGGCGGCCCCGTGATGACCGTCGAGAAACGGTAGGCGAGCCATGAACCTGACGAAGAACCGCTGGCTGCTGGTCGCCCTGGGCGTCGTCCTGCTCTACTTCGCCGGTGACACCGCGTATCGGAAACTCTATGAAGAACCGCTCGGGCGCGCTGAAGCGTCCAAAGCCCAGCTCACCAAACGCCTGAAAGAGGCGAAGAACCGGCTGGAAGAGTCCGAGTCTGTCGCGCGACAGCTGGAATCGCTCGAGCAGAAATCGCTGCCCTGGAACGCCGATATGGCCCGGGCACGCTACCAGGACTGGCTCCTGCAGCTGGCCAAGGACGCGAAACTGACCAATACCCGGGTGGATTCCAGCGACCCGAAGTCCATCACCACCGCCGCGCGACGGGGAGAAAAACCCACCGAAATCTACAAGAAGTTCACCTTCACGCTCAACAGCCGCGGCGACCTGAAACAGGTCACGAAACTCCTCTATGACTTCTACCGCGGAGGACATCTCCACAAAATCAGCGACCTGCGGCTGAACCCGATCGGCAACGGACAGGAGGTCACGCTCAGCCTCACCATCGAGGCGCTCGCCCTGCCCCACGCGGACCGCGAAACGGAATTGACCTCGCTCGTCTCCGAAAGGCTCGCACAGGCCGATGTGCGCGACTACCAGTGGATCGCACAGCGGAACTTCTTTAGTAGCGGGGGCGCCGCCAGCGCCTGGAAACGGATCCAGCTGTCGGCCATCACATCCGACGTGCATGGGGTCGGCGAGGCTTGGTTCAACGTGGGACCGGAGAACAAGACGTATATCCTCCAACTGGGCAAGTCGCTCTCCCTCCCCTCCTGTGAACTGAGCGTGGTGAGCCTCGACGATGCCACCGCCACCATCACGATCGACGGCCACCTGCATCGCCTAGCGATCGGCCAGAACCTGACGCAAGCCACCGCGGTGGAGTAGCATCGTACGCTCAGCCGGCGACGCACGCGCCCACACGTCGCTCCCCCCAGGCGTCGGTTCCTGTAGGGCTCGTAGTGACCGCATTCATGCGATCGTCTGTTCGTCCCGCACTGCCGGACCCGATGAATCGGGTCACTACGAACAATGAACACCCCGGACGCGGGCGCGCCACGCGAGGGTGGGGATGGGTCGCCCCGCGCTCTACTCTCACTCCGACCCGCCCGGCAACCAGACTCCCGCCCACGGGCAATACGCCTGCACGTGTTCCCAACGCACGCACACCACCAGAACCTGAGTGTCTGGTTTGGGTCTGTGAGTTCACGTCGGTTGTCGATCCTGCTCATGGTCTGCCCCCCCTCAATCCCCCCTTTGCAAGGGGGGAAAATGCACATGGCACGGCGAAGAGCGCTACAGAAGCCACTCCCCCCCTTTACAAGGGGGGAAGCTGCATTTGGCACGGCGAAGAGGGTTACAGAACTCACTCCCCCCCTTTACAAGGGGGGGCAGGGGGGGTGGAACCAGGTTGCAGACCAGATTGCAGCAAGTTGCAGACACTCTGTTTTTGGCGGCAGTGAATATGGCCTTCGGCCAAGCCATCATGGCGGGCCCGAGGATAATCCGGGGAGCCGAGT
>JBPOJB010000036.1:0-47121 GCA_052034005.1 Planctomycetota bacterium
CGGCGTTCGAGCAATTCCCGGAGGAGACGGATCGGCCCAGTTTCCACGCCGACACGATCGAGCGCGCAGTGCTGGCGAAGTTGCAGGTCTTCATGGCCGACGAACGCACGAAGCGTGCGATCCGCACCGAGATCAGCCGCCGCACCCGGGAGGTCGACACCAGCGCGAGCCGGCTCGAAGCGCGGCTCTCCGAAGTCCGGAGCCGGATCGAGCGCGGGACGCGCAATCTCGCCCTGGCCAACCCGGAGGACATCCCCGGCATCTCCACGCTGTTGTCCGGTTGGCGCGACGAGGAGAAGCAGCTCAAGGAGCGACTGCGGAAAATCCGCAGTGAGCAGGCTCCCTCTCCCGAAGCGCTGGAAGTGGTGAGCCGGCTGGACGAACTGGTGCAGCGGCTGTCGGAAGCCGACCGAGAGAAGCTCATGTTCGCCATCCGGCAGACCGTCAAGCGCGTCACGCTTCGGCGTGAACGCCTGGGCGCAGGCAAGCAGCGCATCACGCAGTGGACCGGCGCAATCGAACTCCGGGACGACCTGGGCGTGCCAGGAACAATCCCGCTGACCGACGACGACATCCCGGCCCCTGGGCGCTGGCGCGAAGTGGTTGATTACGTACGTAAGCGCGGCGACAGCGTGTTCCTCCGGGATGTGAGCACGCACTTCGCCATCCCATCCGCCTACGCATCGCGTCTCCTATCGCAAGGCGTGCTGAGTGGCAAGCTCCGCCATCAAGGCCCACGCACGGGCTGGATCGCCGTCGAATAGGGCCCACAACGATAGTTATCCCATTCCTCGTCTCTTGGCTGCGGATCAGGATCGTCAGAAGGGATGTCGATGTCAATGACCTGATGCCCCTCTCGGATCTGTCTGCGCAAGGGCGTCTGGTCGGGCGACATATACCGCAGGGGCACGCGCGACGGCCGGACCGGGGGTGGCGGCGCGTTCTCGTCCAGCTGTTCATCGACCGTGCCATGATCACGGCGCATGATGCCGGACGAGGCAGACACGTCCTGGACGGTGACTCGGTGCCAGCCGGTTGTGGCCCCGTCCTGCTGATCGTCGCCGCGCAGGCGGAAACCGCCATTCCCGTCCGTCAACGCACACGCGCGAGGCCCCACGGCGCCTCGGCTGGGTTCCGGCAGGAAGACGACTAAGCAGTTGTCCAAGGGTTGGCCGTCGAGCTGCAACCGGCCTTCGACCGTCGCCGGCGGCTCAACGCGGCCGCATCCGGGAAGCAGGGACCCCAGTGCGATGCTCAGGCCGAGAACCAACTGGACGCGGGCCGCAGGGAGCCCTGCTCGATCCTGGGCGGGCCGCGGCCGCGACGGGCTCATGGGAGTTCCTCCACCTCGTACCCTGCCCGCGTGGTTATCGCCCGGAGCGTGAGCAGCGGTATGGTATCGGCGACGAAGCGCACCGAGCCGTCGCACAGCGACAGATGGGCGCCGCTGGGATGGTTGCTGCCGAACGCGCACACCCGCAAGTCAATGTAGTACTTGAATTCCGCCGGGCTGTTGCACGGCGGGTGTGCCGGCGCGCGATGCGCGTAATCGAACGGCAGGCGGTAATTGAGCGGGGAGTAGCTGCTGAGGGTGATATGCGCCAGCGCCCCGCGGCTGGCGCCGCACCAGTTCCCGTACATGCGGAAGTTCCAGTCCCAGCCTTGATCGGAAAACGTGTTGTAGTTCGGATCCGTGCGGCTCCGTTCCCCGAACAGCACCGTCTGGCTGGTGCCGTCGGTGATGTCGTCCAACCGTACCGGCTGCTGGTTCGGCTTGGGTTCCGAATAGGGTCCGACCATGAAGAACAGCCCGTCGGTCTGCAGGTACCCGGAGTCGGGCGAGTAGGACCTCGTCCCGCCATTTCCCGCATAGTTCGTCACGGTGACATAGCGGTCGAGCAGGTCCCCTTGGATCCGTTGCGTGTAATGCATCGGGTTTTCGCTCTCCGGTTCCGACGGGCAGAGCAGCATCCGCGGCCCGCGGGCGGACGTGGCGTTGAGCCCTCCCCCATTGCCGGAAAAAGCGGTGTCGGGATCGTGGAAGTCCCACTGACGATACAGGTTGTCCATCTCTAGGTAGGGCAGAAGGTGCACGAACAGGCTGATGCCGCGACCTGACGGGGTGCGACTCGGGAACCACCAGCCCATGACCGTCCCGCCCGGAAAGCACCCCGCCACGTCATGGTAGTTGTGCGCGGCCAACGACAGCTGTTTGAGCGTATTGCTGCACTGCAGGCGGCGCGCCGCCTCGCGCGCGGCCTGGACCGCAGGCAGCAGCAGCGCGACGAGCGTCCCGAGGATCGCGATCACCACCAGGAGTTCCACCAGCGTGAATCCGGGCCTGCGACCTGTGCGCGGCATCCGCGGACTCCTTGATCAAGGCTTCTAGTAGACATGCTC
The DNA here is from genome assembly GCA_052034005.1 of Planctomycetota bacterium. Classification (GTDB taxonomy): domain Bacteria; phylum Planctomycetota; class Planctomycetia; order Pirellulales; family Pirellulaceae; genus JAAYDI01. Next base: position 2,401 of record JBPOJB010000036.1, read on the forward strand.
CACTACATCGAGAGCCGTATCGTACTGCACCCGCCGCCGCCCTGTCAACCGCCGCCCGGCGCCCTGGGACGGCCGGACGTTCGTACGCACGTTATCTTCGGTTGACTGCTTGAGCTCTTCGCGCTTCGGGCTTCGTCATTCCTTCGTGCTTGGGTATTCCGAGCTTCGTCATTCTCATCCATGATAGCCGAATCGCGCACGGTCATTTAGGATCAGGGGCAGTGCACCTGCCCGACACGAAGCGCGGGCCTGGCGCGTAACGGCGTCGCGGGTGGCGGCGAGCGGCCGGCGCAGGCAGGCGAGCTCATGCATCTTGAACCTGGCAAGAGGGGCTATGGCTATGCGGGTCTCGATGGTGTGCGGCCTGAGGCTGTGTGCGGTCGTGGTTCTCTGGAGCGCTGCGGGACACACGGCTGGTGGGCAGGCCGCGGAGGACAATCTCGTCCAGAATCCTGGGTTTGAGGCGGGGTTGGCGTCGTGGTCGGTGCAAAGCTGGCCTGCGGATCGTCTGGATTTGAAAGCCGACGTCAGCCTGGACAGGCAAACGCGGCATGCGGGCGACGCGGCATTCCGATTGACCGTGGACTTTCCGGAGAACGCGGAGATTTACACTCCGGCGCAAACTGTGCCGGTCTTTGCCGACATGGAGTATATGCTCAGCGCGTTCATCAAGACGGACCTGGCCAGCGGCTCGATTCAGCTCGAACTGCAGGATGCCCGCGGCTGGCAGCTGCTCTCGAGTGCGTCGCCGCCGCTCAGCGGCCGGCAGGATTGGACGCGGGTCGAGTTGCCGTTTCGCACGGGGCGTGCGACGGAGGCGATCCGCTTGAGTCTGCGCCACGTCGGCCGTCCGGGCGACCGGCAGCCCATGCGGGGCGACATCTGGCTCGATGACGTCGCGCTGCGGGAGAAGCCAACCGGCAGGCCGCGTCTGTCAGCGCGGGAGCTGGAGGCGGCGATTCGCGACAGCCGGCTCATCACGCTGGAGAACGACGCGGTCCGCATCGCGTTCACGGAACCGCGGCTGTGCGTGCGGTCGATCAAGTACAGGCAGTTGCCCGCCTTGCAGCTGTCGCCTGACCCGCTGGCGGAAGCCCCATTGTATCAGATCACATTGCGCGGTCCCGGCGGGCGCAGCCAGGAGGTCCGCGCGACGGACGCACTGGCGGTCACGGCACGAGCACACGGGGACCAGCGACCGCGCCGGTGGGTGCTCGAAGCCCGCCACGGTGGGCCGTTGGACAGGGTGTCTGTTCAGGTCGAGCTGGACGAGTCCGGAGCAGTGGACCTGCGTCTGGAGACGGGCCAGCCACAGTCGGGCTGGACGATCAGCGACCTGGTGTTCCCGCAGATCGTCACACGCGGCCTGTTGAGCGACACGCCATGGAACACCTTCGTGGGGGGCGCCGAGCCGCGCGCGCTGGCCGCCGGCTGGAACCTTCCCAGCGGCACGTACCCGGTCAGTGTCCGCATCCCACTGCTGTACCAAAGCGGGCCGCACGGCGGCATGTATCTCATGGTGCGGGACCCGGACCAATGGGTGAAGGCGTTCAGGATGGCCCCTCAGCTCGACGCGGCGGAGAAGACGCCGGCCTCCATCACATGGCAGGTTGCGGTCGAGCTCGGCGCGGGTGATCCGCTGCCGCGCTTTACAGCCCGGCTGGGACCCATCCAGGACACGCCCTACGAAGCGGCGGAAGCGTACCGTGACTGGGCCGTGAGCCAGGCGTGGTGTCCGCCGCCCTTGAGCGCGCGGCGCGACATGACCCCTTGGCGGCTGCGCGGCGTGCCGCACTACTTCTACTACCAGTCCCAGGCCCACTCAGACGCCGACAGGGAGCGCTCTGACCAGGCACCAGCACGGACGATCGAGGACCTGCAGAAGGCGGGCCTCAGTCAACTGACGCTGCAGGACGTGCCCGTGGTCATGGCCGCACTGCCGCAGGAACTTCGCGAGCTTGGCGGCGCAGTGGACCTGCGCGGCTGGGAGAAATGGGGCTTGTGGATGAATCCCGACTGGTGGCCGCCGCGGGAGGGCGAGCCGGCGCTACGCCAGGCTATCGAGGCGGTTCACAAGGCGGGGTTGCACGTCACGACCGACATCCAGTTCAACCAACTGAGTATCCACCGTGCGGTTCACGACCACGGCGGGTTCGGCGAGGAAGGGTTGCGGGCGATCGAGGCACACGGGATTCGCGTGTCTGACGTGGGGATCATGAACGGCCAAGGCGAAGTGCCCTGGACCGGCCCCCCGGAATACCGGTCGAATCTGGTCTGTGAAAACGTCCCCGTGATCTTCAACCATGTAGTGGAGACGCTCCAGCACATGCGAGGCGCGGGCTTCGACGAGGTCCAGTTCGACACCGGCGGCTGGACGATCGACAGGCCGTGCTGGAACCCGAAACATCTCCACCCGCCGGGGCCCGGCTATTGGCAAACGGCCGATTCGCGGGACTACTATGACCGTCTGCGCGATGCGGTTTCGGATGCGGCCCCAGACGCCTTCGGCTTCTGCGAAGAGTATTACAACGAACTGCGGCTGCATTCCTACGCGACGATCTACGTCCGCTACGCACAGGAACTGATGCCGTCGAACTTCACGGCCAAGCAAGCGCGCGAGCGGTTCATCGACGGGCGGGTCACGCTGCAACCGGACATGTTCTCGTATGTTTACCACGACCGGGTCGTCGAGTCGGGTTTTTTCTGGACTGCGGGGCCCACGGAGTACCAGGCGGCTGTCAATATCGTGATGGGAGTGTGCGCCGGTCCACAGGCAACACCCTGGCTCTCCTTCCAGACCATGCTGGAGGACCGATGGATGAAGATCTTCCTCGCGGGCACCCGGGCGCGCGAGACGTTCGCGCGGCCCTATCTGCTGTTAGGCCAGATGCTCAGGCCGATGCAGGTCGAGCCGTGGGTGACGATCTCGGTGGAGCGCCGGGAAGTCGGCGCGAATGCGCCTGTCCGCGAAACGTACCAGGTACCGGCTGTGGTCCAGCAGGCCTACCGCGCGCCCGACGGCAAGATCGGCTGGATCCTGATCAATCACACCAACGAGTCCGTGACCTGCGTGCCGCAGCCGCCGCAGCCGCCTTGGTTCCGCCAGCTTGCCGCCGCCAGGGCGATCCACCGCATCACGGTCGACGGGTCGCAGCCGTTGGCACCCCGCGATCTGGCAAACGTCACGTTGGCGCCGGCCGAAGTCGTGATGCTAGAAGAGAACTGAGAGCGGTCCGAGGTGCGGTCGAAAGAGAAGACTCAACCGCGAGATATCCGGAGGTGTCCGGAACCTGGAGTACCTCGGAACCAGGGCGTCTGTAACCTATGTCGGTAGCCTATGTCGGTTCCTCCATGTGGTTGATATAATGCCGGCGCACGCGCGGACGGACTTCTCGGACGGACCGTTCGGCCAGACCGGCTCGATCATCGTGGGGGCGCACGCCCGCGGACGGACTGAGGCTCCTGCGGCAAAGAAGATATGGCCATGTTGGAATTGCATTGGCACGTCGGCTGGTGGGCGATCCTGGTGGGCCTGTTGGTTGGTACCGCGCTGGGTTTGTGTTTCCACCGCGACCAGTGGATGGGCGGCTATCAATCCTGGCGCCGCCGGCTTATGCGGCTGGCGCACATTTCTCTGGTCGGTACCGGCTTGTTGAATCTGGCAGCTGCCGCCACGGCCGACTCACACGGCTTAGCGGCCCTTCCCTGCCTCGCCTCAGTCGGTTTCCTTCTGGGCGCCGTCACGATGCCCAGCGTTTGTGCTCTGGCGGCGTGGCGACCGTCGTTTCGTCACGGGTTCTGCATCCCCGTTCTCAGTCTGATCGTGGCGGTGGGCGACCTGATCTGGGAGGGGCTGTGGCCATGAGAATTGGGCTGGTGGCCATGAGCGGCATCCGGGCCTGTGACGAGGAGCTATTGCGGCTGGGCCTGACACTGCCGGGATTCGTCGAGCGGAGCAAGACGATCGCGTCACTCCCGAGCCTGGGTCTGCTGACCCTGGCGGGCCTGACGCCGCCGCGGCACGAGTGCATCTACGTGGAGGTCGAGGATATCCGCCAGCTGGACCAGCCCCCCGGCGGATTCGACCTGGTTGCCATCTCCAGCTTCAGTGCCCAGATTGGCGAGGCTTACGCGCTGGCGGACCAGTACCGGGCGCTCGGCGTACCCGTTGTGTTGGGCGGCCTCCACGTGACCGCACTGCCCGACGAGGCTGCTCGCCATGCTGATGCCGTCGTCGTCGGCGAGGGTGAACCCGTCTGGGAGACCATCCTGAACGATGCGGAAGCCGGCCGCTTGCGGCCACGCTACAGTTCGGACGGCAGCTACCCGCTGGACCAGGCGCCGATGCCGGCTTTCGAGTTGCTTGATCTGGACAAGTACAACCGGTTAACGGTCCAGGCCAGCCGGGGCTGCCCATGGCGTTGCGAGTTCTGTGCCAGCTCGATTCTGCTGAGCCCGCATTATAAACAGAAGCCGGTCGAGCGGGTGCTGGCGGAGATCGACCGCATTCGCAGCCTGTGGTCGCATCCCTTCCTCGAACTGGCGGACGATAACGCCTTTGTCAACAAGCCGTATTGGCGCTGGCTGCTGTCCGCGCTGCAGGGCCGGCGTGTCCGCTGGTTCGCCGAGACCGATCTGTCGATCCATGAGGACGAAGAGCTGCTGGGCCTGATGCGCGACAGCGGTTGTGCTGAAGTCCTCATCGGCTTCGAGAGCCCCGTGCGCGACGGCTTGAGCGGCCTGGAGCTGAGGCGCGACTGGAAACATAGGCGCTGGCCCGAGTATCAGGAGGCCATCCGGCGAATCCAGGCACATGGCATCCGCGTCAACGGTTGCTTCGTGCTTGGTTTGGACGGCCACACGCTCGACGTGTTCGACGCGGTGCACGATTTCGCCGTCGCCACGGAGTTGTTCGACGTGCAGATCACCATCCAAACGCCCTTCCCCGGCACGCCACTCTACGACCGACTGCGGCGCGAAGGACGGCTGCTGTACGACGGCCAGTGGGAGCGTTGCACGCTGTTCGACATCAACTACTGCCCGCGGCCGATGACGGTCGATGAGCTGCGCGCCGGCTTCCACAGTCTAGGTGTGCGGCTGTACGGCGAGGAAATGACCCGCTGGCGGCGGGAGAACTTCAATCGCAAGTACCTTCGTTCGGCTCGACACGTTGAGGAGATCGAATCATGACCGGCCCGAAATGGATCTCGCCGCTGTTCTGGCTCGCCGCGTTGTACGACGGCCTCTTGGGCCTGGCCTTTCTGGCGGCACCTGGCCGCTGGTTCGAGTGCTGCCAGGTCACGCCGCCGAACCACCTGGGCTACGTCCAGTTTCCGGCCGCGCTGCTGCTGATCTTCGGGCTGATGTTCGCCGACATTGCCCGGGATCCCGTCGGCCGGCGGCGTTTGATCGTCTACGGCATCCTGCTCAAGGCGGCCTACTGCGGCGTTGTCGGGTTCCACTGGTTTTCGGCCGGCATCCCCGGCATGTGGAAGCCGTTCGTCCTGATCGACCTGGTAATGGGCCTGCTTTTCGCATCAGCCTACGTGGTCATCGGCAACATTGCGCCGAAGCGGCCCAGCACGGAGACCAGGTCGGCAATTGCTTCGTTTGATGCTTGATGACGGACACCTCAGCTGGCCTTAGATGCGGCTGCTGAGGGGGCCGTAGCTCTTCTGCTTGCGGATGCCCCTGATGCGAATGCTGTTGTCGGGCAAGACATCCAGGATGGCGTACCCACTGTTCTCCTCCCCGCTCCCTTCCACCATCGCCCTCAGGGTGCAGTAAGGAAGACCTTCAATTTCCTGGAAGCCCCCCTGGTGATCGTGTCCCTGTAGGACCACCAGCACCTTGCCGGACTCCTCCAGCACCTTGCGGACCTCGGGTGCATTCTTGATTCCCAACGGCGGTTCCACGTCGAGCCGCTGGTGGACAAACACAACGGTCTTGTGGGTCGTCTGCTTGAGGTCCGCCCGCAGCCATGCGACTTCGGCGGCGGGGATGTTGGAATCCGTCCACTCGAAGTTCTGTCGGCCATAGGGCTGGCCGTCGCTGCGGAAGCACGCGTCGAGTACTACAAAGTGGACACCGTTCGTGTCAAAGGAATAGTAGGAAGCCTTCTGGCCGACGATTTCCAGAAACTCCGGCTTGGTCAGAGCGGACACGCAGTGGTTCCCCAGCACAAAGTGGTACTGTCCGGGGATGGCGGTGAAATCTCTGGCGATCCGCCGCAAATAGTCCTTCTCCACGTCCAGAGAATCTGCTGAGTCGATGAGGTCGCCCAGTTCGACAACGAGATCCACCTTCTCCTCCGCGAACCGTTTGGTCGCCTCTGCGAGTTTCTCCAATGACTCCCGGTAAGAGCGGGTTCCTACCGGTGGCTTGTCGGCGTAGTGCAGATCAGTGACCAGTCCGATTCGTACCTGGGGCGTATCGTCTCCTGCCTTCACCTTGGCAGACAGAAATGCAGCGTTGGCGATAACCGCCGATCCGGCCAAGGATGCCGTGCCTTGGCGGATGAAGGCACGCCGAGTGAAGAGGTGATTGCTGTCCATGTCAGTTACTCCAATTCAGTTTTCAGCCGGAGTGGCGACGTGAAAGAACCAAGGTGTTTTAACGGTTAACGTTTGTCGCTGGTGTTCCGCGCCCCATCTTACCTGCTTTGCGCCTGCTCTGGCCTCCTACGACTTGTGCCGTGCCCAGCGGCGACACGAAGATGGTCTCGTGCGTCCCGAAGGGACACCTCTATCACAGCCCAGGGCGCAGGCCCGGCGAGCCGTGCGAGCCGGGCCGCAGCCCTGGGTTGCGTACACCCACCGGACCCGAGTCCCAACGGGACGGTACTAATCCCACGCGTATTCGTGCGTCCCTATCCCGTCGGTACGGCCACACGGGCCGGCTCATCGACGTCCAGAAACGATCACCGATGGAACAAATCTTCCCAAAACAGGACAGGCGAAGTTTTCCCCGGTTTTCACCACTCCGCCCGGTAGCGATCCGCTCCCGAAACGGCTGCCAGCCCGCCGCCCACATGGTTCAAGTTGCCCTTGTTCTCTCTTGGAATGGAAAGGTGGGCAACCCCTCGGCTGAGATCACAGCTTTGTCAGGGCAGCGAAACCGTCAGCTCGTTGGCCTTTCCCTTTTCCAGGTGGAACTGCTTTTCGATTGTCTTGCCTGGAGCGGCGTCGACGACGACCTTGTAAGTCCCCAGGAACCCGCGAAAGCCGAATCGCCCTCCGCCATCGGTTGTACCCGACGCCCTGGTTTTCCACTCGTCGTGGATCAGCCGCTTGAGTTGCTCGTAGACCGGCTTGGGCGATAGATCCTCGCGCAGCATCCCGCCACCTGGAATGAACGAGCCCCGGTCGCCCAAGTCCCACCATGTAATGGCTCGCACAGCAGGATGGGCGAAACAGGCCCGGTAGAACTTCACCGCATACTCCGCTTGTGCCGCCTCGTCCCAAGTGCCTTGCCGGTGGGAGCCGGTGATCTTCTGCCCGGAGCCCGCCGGCTCGAACTCGGTGATGTGAAGCTCCTTGCCAAGCGTGGCGTAGTGATCGAGAACCTGCTGCACCCGATCCAGCGGAAACCGCATCGTCCGGGGCTCATGGGCCTGGATGCCAATTCCGTCGAAGGGGACGCTGTTCTGTTTGGCCTCCGCGACCAGCTTGAAGAAAGCCGGGCCACCATCAGGCAGGACATGATAGTCGTTGACGATCAGGAACGCGTTGGGATCGGCCTGCCGAGCCCAGCGGTAGGGATCGTCGATCTTGAGGCCGGGCAGGTGCGAAGGCTCGTTGACCACTTCCCAGAACTCGATCCGCCCTTGGTAGCGATGCATGATCTCCTCGACCCGCTGCCGCTGGACCTCGGGGGACGGTTGGCCTTGAGACCACACGGGAATGCCCGCCTCATCGGCCCAGAGCAACGGATGTCCCTTCATCCGAATCCCGTGTTCCCGGCACCAAACGACGACCTTATCGGTGTACTCATAGTTCGGCTGCCCCCGCTCCTGTTCATACCATCGCCAGTAGAAACCCACCGTGGCGTAATTCAGCAGTTCCTCGAAGCGTTGCTTGTACGCGGCGTTCTGGGCCTCAGAGCGGTAGCGGTCGAAGCCGAAGATGTTGGCTCCGAAGAGGAAGTCGTGGCCCGTCTGCTCCACGGTCAGCCGAGCATTGGGCACGGGTCGGCCTTCCGCATCGACCACTCGGATCTTGGCCTCGGCCTTACGGTTCTTTTCGATGGCCGGTTTGGTGGCGGCCACGACTTCTCGCTCTCGGGCTTCGGCGGCTTCCGCCATCTCCTCGAGGCTGGGAAAGGTCGGATCAGTTGCCCCAGAGGTCGGAATGATTGTGATGCGGGCGAGATAGAGGTTTCGGTCTTCGTTGCCTATCAAGCCATCGTTCAGGAACGCAGCGGCGATTTCGTGGTCCCCGGTGGTCAGTTCCACTTGAAACGAGTAATCCCTGGCCTCGACTTGATCCACGTTCACCGTCTTGACCGCCCGACCGTCCACCAGCAAGGCCATTTCCGGCCAGACACCACCTGCCGGGCTGCCCCAGGCACGCACGACGACGCCATACTCGCCGCCCGTGGCAATGCGAACTGGCTGTCCGACGTGGCCGTTGCTCCACAGGTTCCACCCGCCGCCCGATGCGGGCCCGCCCTCCGTTCGGATCGCCGCCTTCTCAGCGGGGATCACGACATCGGCCTGCGCTGCACTCCACGAGAGCACCGCAATGGGCAACGCCAAGATGACGGCCACGCCCTTGATGTTCGCTGTGAGGTCTCGCCAACTTTCTCTTGTCATTGTGGGCTCACTTCTTCTTCTTGCCGATCTTTGTCACGACCCGGGCCTTTTCCATCTTCTTCCGCAAGTGGGCGAACTTCGTCGCCGGTTTGCGAGCCGTTCGTCGTCCTTTCCCTGTCATCTCACTCATCCCTTCGTCGAGGCCTCCGCTTCAGGCCTCGAGGCCCCAAGAGGTTGGCGACGTGTAAGAATCAAGGTGTTTTAACGGTTAACGTATGCCGCTGGTGTTCCGCGCCCCATCTTACCTGCTGTGCGCCTGCTATGGCTCTCTACGACTTGTACCGTGCCCAGCGGCGACACGAAGGCGGTCTCTTCCGTCCCGAAGGGACAACTGTATCATAGCCCAGGGCGAAGGCCCGGCGAGCCGTGCGAGCCGGGCCGCAGCCCTGGGTCGCGTCCACCCACCAGACCCGAGTCTCAACGGGACGGACCTAATCCCAGGCGTAGTCACCCGCCCCTATCCCGCCGGTACGGACATACGGGCTTGCTCATCGACGTCCAGAAACGATCACCAATGGAACAAATCTCCCCAAAGCTGGACAGACGAAGTGTTCCCCGATTTTCACCACTCCGGTTGTCGTGGCAAAATCGGAGGGATCCCAGATTCCAGAAACCCGAACCGAAACTGGCACGTTAAGAATCTTGGAGGAAACGCGATGCACTTGAATCGAACCGTCTTGACGTTGCTCGTCCTCTCGCTGCTCCTGTATGGCGCGGCCCCGATCATCGCCGCGTCGCCCGCCGCGGAGGCGGGCAAGGAGGTTCTTCGAGCCGGCGCGGCCACCAGCAACATCACGCCCTGGTTGGGCGAGGCAATCGTGGGCAACTGGGACACGCCGCCGGCCAGGCACATCCACGACGAATTGCACGCGCGCTGCCTTGCGCTCGACGACGGTGTCACGCAGATCGCCATCGTGCTGGTCGATAGCGTCGGCATCCCGCGTGAAGTCTTCGACGAAGCCAAGCGGCAGATCCACGAACACACGGGCCTGCCGGCGGAACACGTTCTCACGGCCGCCACGCACACCCATTCGGCAACCAGCTCCGGGTGGAGCAACTCGCTGGCCCCGGACATGGATTTCAGCGACTATCAGAAGTTCGTGGCGCGTCGGATTTCCGACGGCGTACGGCGCGCGTTCAATAACCTCGAGCCCGCGCGCGTCGGCTGGGGCACGGCCGAGGAGCCCCGCCAGGTGACGAACCGCCGCCGGTTCGCGAAGCCCGGCATGCCGATGCCCAACCCCTTCGGCGGGCAGGACCAGGTGCACGGGTGCGCCGTCCTGCAAGATCTGGTCGAGCCTGCCGGGCCGGTCGATCCCCAGATCGTGTTCCTCTCGGTCCAGGCGGTCGACGGCCGGCCGATCGCCCTGCTGGCCAACTATTGCTCCATGCGAAAGAGATGCTGGCCGATCCCCAGCGGACCGACAGGTTCCCTCACGAGCGAGAGTACGCCTACCGAATCACAAAGCAGCAGGAGGCCCCAGCGACCATCAAGGTGATCGTCCAGGCAGTGCGCATCGGGCATTTGGGTATCGCCACCAGCCCCTTCGAGATGTTCGCGGAGACGGGGCTGGAGATCAAAGCCAAGAGCCCGTTGAAACCGACGTGTACGATCGAGCTGGCCAACGGCTGTTACGGCTACCTGCCTACGCCCGAGCAGCACAAGCTGGGCGGCTACGAGACCTGGTTGGGCACGAACAAAGTGGAGATCGAGGCCTCGACCAGACTCACCGCCGCGCTGCTGGAGATGCTCGGCGAGTTGGAGCGAGTCAAGTGAATCGGCTGCCCCTCGGTCTCCGGCTGCCCCGAGACGATCACCAATGGAACGAGTCTTTCCAAATCACCACGTCTCGGAGAGGAGTGTTCGGCTTTCGGGACGATCGTAGAGGCCGGCCGCGACGCGCTCGAGCACCTGCATCATGCATTGGCACGACAGCAGAATGTCGGTCGTCGTGAGCACACCGACCAGCGCACCGTCGTGAACGACAGGCAGGCAGGAGATGCTCCTTTGCAGCATGAGTGTGATGGCGGGACCGATCGCCAGCTCGGGCGTGACGGTCACGGGTGCCGCGGTCATGATATCGCGCACCAGTGCACCGGTCCGCTGCTTGATGTCCCGGTCGCTGAGGATGCCCAGCAGGCGGCCGTCGCTGCCGCAGATCAGCAGGTGCCGGATGTGCTTGTCGTTCATGATGGCGACCGCCTCGGCGACCGGCACATTGGGGCGGACCACCGACAGCCGTTTGGACATCAGGTGCTGGACCTGCGTGTCCAGCTGGTTACCGCTCTCCAGACCGCGCCCCAGGATCTGGCGGATCTGCCAGCGCTTCTCCATCAACTGGTCGTGCAGGCTGGGCTGCGTGAGCGGTGGGATGTTCGCGGCGTCGCCGCCCGGACTGTCAGCCGGCGCGTGGCGCCGACGGATTAGTTTCAGCGCGCTGAGGCCGCTGGCCAACGCGACCCCGAACACGAGGACCCCCAACGCTGCCACCAGGCCGGCGGGTAGCCGCTGCTGCTGCGGCGACAGATGGTCGGCGGCCGACGCGTGCCGTGCGAACCTGCCGTCATCAGCCAGTGCCGGCGGAATGCCCTCAGCGGCGTCGCGCGTTCCGTTAAATTGGGCAGCGACCATGTACACCCGGCTGACGCTCGCCGCAGCCGTCCAACAGGCGAGGCCAGCGCTGACCACGACAATTCCCAGCAACAGGGCATACTCGGGAACTGTGCTCCCACGTCCGCCGAACACGAGATGGTACCAGTCGCGTCGCACCGAAAGTCCTCGCCGTCATGAATGCTCCGCCTCGGCGCGCCGAACCGCTGCCGGCACGAGGCCGGCGACGCGCGCAATCCAACCACGGGCGACTCAGCAAAAAACTAGATTGAGCCTACCGCCTGTCAACTCACCGCGGTGGCCTCCGGCCGCCTTTCACCGCCCGTACGACCCGCGCCGGCCGCTGTTTTCGGTACAGCCGGCGCCCGGTGCGCCCAGCCGAGCCGGCGGTTCAATGGTCATCGCATCCGGCAGCGCTGACCATCCCCAGCAGCGTTTGCGGGCTCTCGTACAGGATCGCGCGCGCCACTGAAATGGCATCGTCGCGGGTGTATTGTCCCTGCCACACCTTCTGGGCCAGTACCTGCGCCAGCAGGTGGCGGACGATCCGCAGCTTGGCGTAAACCCATTCCAGGCAGTACGCGTCGGAGAAGAACCCCACTTGCTTGCAGGCGGGGAGCATATCCAGCCGCTCACGCATGACCGCCTCGATCGCCGCCGGGAAGAAGTTGTGCCACCAGTAGCCGGCCAGGCTCAGGTTGGGCAGTCCGCGCGCCAGCGTGCAGAGCGCCTGATTGGCGTGTCGGCTGGCCAGGAAGCACTGGAACTGCACCCCCGGGTGGCTGCCGATCATCTGGGCCAACTGCGCGATCGTCTGCTGTGAGAGCCGGCTGCACGTCTCGAACGGCAGCGGCTCGGCGCCCAAGCTGAACTGAAACACGAGGCGCTCGCTGCGGCGTTCCAGCGCCGTCAGGAACGCTTCGTGGATATACGAAGCGTAGATGTCGCGCTCGGCCGGCCCGGCGACGCTGCGCCGTGCCAGGGCGGCGGCCATCTCCGCATCGCTCACCTGCTGGTAGTGAATGTCGGTGGACAAGTGGGTCGCCGTGGCCAGAACCTGGTCATACGGAATATGCGCGACATAGTGCTGCATCGCATCGTGCAGGTCCTGCAGCGTACGGATCACGCGTTCGGTATCCGGCCGCGGCCCGGAGCCGATCGGGGCGGGGCTCTCCGGGGCCCGGCCCCAGCACCGCTCCAGCTCGTACAATGCCGTGTCATACTCCTGCCACTGGCAGCGCGTAAAGAAGGCCCACTCGAGCGCATACTGCAGACGCTGGTCGTCACAGCCGTCTTCGCGCCGCGCCAGTTCGGTGCCGGTGCGGCGGATGCACAGGCGGTCCAGCAGCGCATGGTGCCACGCACGATCGTCCGCCCGCTCGCGGATCCGATCATCCAGGCACCGCCAGTTCTCCGGCGTGATGGGGCCGGTCCACCCGTAGAGCTCCTCGACGATGATCCGGACGCCCCAGTACGAACTGGTGTTACGGATCCGAGGCAGGTAAGGCAGGGACTCGACGATCCGCCCGTGCGCTTCGTCCAGGGTGGGCCAGCCGGGATACTGGGTCAGCCGGCTGCCGCTGGGACAGCCCGCCGCATACAGGTCGCTGATCACCATGTGGTACAGCAGCACGTCATGGAGGCCCCGCGCGCCCAGTTTTCCGCCGACCAGGTGCGTGTGGATATCCATGACCGGTACACTGGTCAGCGCCTCGGCGAGTTCCCCGACCAACTGAAGCTCATGCATGGTCTCCTCCCTCCTCTGCAACGTCAGAGCGATGCCAGCCAGCGGCACAGCTCCGCCGGATCGGACTGGAACATCAGCGAACCGGGGACGATCCAGTCGGCACCGGCCGCGTGGATCCGCGGCACCGTCTCACGGCGAATCCCGCCATCCGCCTGGATTTCGGTGGCGTAGCCCCCGGCCTCGATCACGCGGCGAGCCTGTCGGATCCGCCCCTCCGCTGCCGGGTCCAGCCCGGCACCCTTGATCCCGACGGCGGTCCCGATCAGCACCACCAGGTCCAGGTCGGGCCACCAACCGTCGAGCAACTCGACCGGTTCGCTCAACTGCAGCGACACGCCCACCATCTTGCCGCGGTCCTTCACGGCGCGGACCAGCCGGGAGAAGTCCCGGACCGTATCGTAGCAGACGATGAACAGGTCCGCGCCGGCTTCCACGAACGGGTCGATCCACTGTTCCGGGTTCGTCGTCATCAGGTGGACTTCCAGCGGCAGCCGCGTGAGCGGGCGGAGCGCTTTGACCAGGTCGGGAAAGAACAGCAGCGTGGGCGTGTAGTGCCCGTCGGCCACGTCCAGGTGGAAACGCTGGCTGTAGGGCTCGGCCCACCGGATCGCCTGCGCGAGATTCGCCAGGTCGGCCGACCAGAGGGAGGTAGAGCACTTGAGCATCGGCAGGGCACTCCTTCACGGCATCGGGTCAGGGGAAATGATCGTGCAGGAACCGAGTCACGTGGCGCTGCACATCCTGCTGGTGCTGTTCGGCACTTATCGATTTGGCAGTCAGCTCGGCGAATGTGGCACCCGGAATCGCAGCCGCCAACGTGGTTGCGAACTCCAGCGGGTGGACCGGGTCTTGCCGATTGCCCAGCACCAGTGCGGGCACCGCGATCCGGGCCAGCTCCCGCAGGTCGCGGCAGGGCGCGTCGTCGGTCAGTTGTTCCAGCACCACCATCAGCTCCTCTGCGCGCGGGTGCGAGAAGAAGCTGAGCATCGACTCGACCACCGCGGGTGCTTCGGAGAGCGCGCGCCACGCTTCCGACTGCCGGAACCGCCGCGCCCCTTCCGCTCGTCCGTAACGCCGCAGCAGTTCCGCTGCCTCGCCGTACCACTGCGTGTTCTGCCGGTTCGGTGCATCCAGCCACGCCGGCCGCGACAGGATCAGCCCCGACGTGCACTGCGGGTACCGCAGGGCGAAGTTGAGTGCGACGGCGGCGCCCAGGGAGATGCCCCCCACAACCGCCTCGGCGATCCGCAGGTGCTGCAGCCAGGCGTGCAGGTCGTCGGCCAGTGTGGCGATGCGGATGCGTGCCGGGTCTCCCAGCGGCCGCGTGCCGCCGTGCCCGCGGCAGTCGAACGCCAGCAGTCGGAAGCCCGGAGGTGGCGTGACGAGCCCGAGCGGCTGAGCGACCGTGCCGCTGAACCCGTGCTGGAACACGACCGCCCGCCCCTGCCCGACCTGGCGGTAGTAGAACCGAATCGCCTCATGTTCGAAGTACGGCATCGCAACACCACGCTCGAATGCGCGCCCCTCCTTACTGCGCACCGCCGCGGGCGCGCTGTTCCGTCTCCTGCAGCTTGCGCGCCAGAAACGCGACGCACGCCGGCACCTGGTCTTCACGCAGGCCGTGCGCGATCAGCGGGCCTGAAAAGCCGATCGCCCGCAGGCCTCCCAGGTAGTGATCGTAGTCCAGCACCCCGGTGCCGGCTGCCACGTCGCCGGCGTCGCCGTCGCGCGTAAGGTCCTTGGCGTGGGCCAGCGCGAGATCAGGCCCGATGAGCGTCAGCGCTTCGTCCAGGATCGCACGCATGCGCGGCAACTCGCCCGCATGAAACAAGTTGGCGCCGTCCAGGACCACCTTCAGATGCGGCGATCCAATCTCGTCCAGCAGCTGCCGCGCCTTGCGAGCCGTGTCGACGACGTTATTCACTTCCGGCTCGAAAGCCATGATGACCCCAGCTTCCCGGCCGATCCGCGCAATCTGATGCATCGACGCGACAACCTGTGACCAGGCCGCCGGGCTGTCGTTGTCCGGGTGCCGCCGCCACATGTTGTCCGGGTCGCACGTTCCGCTGCAGAGCGTGATGACGGACGTCCCGAGTTCCGCGCAGGCGTGGGCCAAAACCTCCAGGCGGCGAAAGTTGTCCGCGCGCCGTGCGGTATCGGGGTCGATGATGTTGAACGTGCCCGAGACGGCCGAGAGCGCGAGACCCCGCCGGTCGGCAGCCTCGCGGATCCGGCGGCACACCGCCACCGGAACCTCGTCCGGCAGCGTCGGCAGCCCGGCACACACCAGGTTGTACTGGACGCAGGAGAACCCGTGCGCCCGCACCGCATCGAGGTTCTCTTCCACCGAACCGTGCGGAAATACCTTGGCGAAGATCCCCAGCTGCATCAGACCGTCCCCGTCACATCTGCGAGTTGCACCCACTGGCCGGACTCGGCCGCGCGGGCTATGGCGATCAAGGCGCGCATGGCCGCCAGCCCGTCGTCAATCCCCGCGCCTACCTGCACCGCGCCGTGCAGGACCGTATCGGCGAAGGCTTCCAACTGCAGCTTGTAGGTGTAGGCATCTTCGCCCAGCGGCCGCCGGTAGACTCGGTCCTTCGTCGAAAAGCACTCGACGACGCCCGCCTTGTGAAACCACGGCAGAAACACCTGGCCGCACACGCTGCCATGCTCGCCCGAGATCCGAAACCCTTCCTCGAAGTCACCGCGGATCGCCACCGTCAGATCGATGTGGCCGAGGCTGCCGTCCGCGAAGGCGATGCCGGCGAACCAGCAGTAGGTGTCGCACCGTTCGAGCAGCCGGGCCTGGACGGCCACCAGCTCGCCCCCCAGCAGGCGCGTGGTATCGACCAAGTGGCTGGCGTGTGTCAGCAGGAAGTATCGCCGCCGGTCCGACTTCGGGTTACCCTCGGGGCGCCGCGCCGCACTGCTCTGCACGACGATCGGCTGCAGGTTGTCGGTCATCGTGTAACGGTACACCGAATCGTAATACCAGGCTTTCAGACTCAGCCGCTGCCCCAGCTCCTCCCGCACGAAGCGGGCGGCAAACGCCACGCCCGGGTCGAATCGGCGGTTGTTGCCGACCTGCAGCACCAGGCCGGTGCGCCGTACCAACTCCCGCAGTTGTTCGCATTGCTCGATGTCGGTTCCGAGCGGCTTCTCCACGAAGACGTGCTTGCCCGCCTCCAGCGCCCGCATCGCCAACGGCACGTGATACTGATCCGCCACGCCGATCAGCACCGCTTCAACGTGCGGATCCTCCAGCATCCGGCCGTAGTCGGCATAAGCCACCTCAGGCTCCCAGACCACGGCCATCCGCTCTCGCAGGTCGTCCGCCACATCGCAGACGGCGTATAAGTCGACGTTCCGCGCCTTGCGGCAGGCGTCGAAGTGGGCGATCTGCGCGATCGGTCCGCACCCCAGCACGCCCACGCGCAGGCGTCTTGTTTCCTTCTTCATGCGAATTCCCCGGGATAGCGTTGTCGCAACGCGTCTTGGAGCGCGGTCATCCGGCGTGCCTGCGCCACCACCATCAACTGCCTTGTCTGCCGGTCGAGCGGCACATCGGCCAGATCTCCGCTCCGGTGCACTTCCAACGCCTGCTGCATCGCCTCCGCGCCGTAGCCCGGGTCCACGCGGCCGTCCGGCCGGCGGATCGAATTGATGGCGGATCCGGCCAGCAGCAGGACGGCGGCGGTGAGCCCGCGGCGTTCGGCATCTTGCAGGTTCATGATGACGTTGCCCTGGTCCAACCCGCCGGCCCGGGCGATCATCGTCGACTTGAGGCCGCCCGGCAAGGGGCCGGTGAGCACGCGTTCGGACGCTTCCCACGCCGCGCCGTACGGGCGGATAAACGGCTCCCCGGGCCGGACCGGCGCCGTCTGGCGGAAATCGATGCCGTCCAGCCGTGCGCAAAGGTCGAGCACTTCACGCCAGATACACCGCTCGCGGGTGCCGATCCCCGCATTGTGGCCGTAAATCGCCGGCGGGCGCGGGCGGTGGCGCGTCGCTTCCCGCACCATCCGTACCGTGCCCGTGCTGAACGTCTCACTCAACATGACCGCCGTCGCGCCGGCCTCCAGCACCGCATCGACCGTCTCGAGGATCGCATGCGGGCTGCCGGTAATGTGCGGTGCGAAAAGGATCCCCCGCCCCTGGCGCGCGGCGCGCGCACGCTCGACCGCCGCCACCGCCCGCCGCGTACGTTCCGAGACCGGTGAATAGTCCAGATTCGGCAGCAGGTTCTCGTCTTCCTTGACAAACAGGAACAGCGGGCAGCGCGCCGCCTCTTCCACGAGCGTCTCGACCTGCTCGGGCGTGATCCCCGCCGTAGGCTTCAGAATGGTCCCGAACGCCGGTTCCTCCGCGGAGAAACCGGTCAGGCGGCGCAGGTCCTGCGGCCCGTAGGCCGGTCCCGGAAAGGTACGCAGCACCTGGGGCGGGATCTGCAACCCGATCAGCCGCGCATCCTGGTTCTCATACACGTCGAACGCGATCGCGCCGGCGGCCACATGCAGCAGATCGCACGACGTGAGGCGACCGCCGGCGTCGAGCAGCATCTTCAGCGGGTACGCCATATGGAGCAGCCCCAGGCGGCCGGTGCCGTCCCACGCGTCGATGTCCAGTAGCCGGCCGGTACACTGCGCCAGCAGCGAGCCGGGCGGCGGGTCGTGAACGCCGCTGGTCGCATGGTAGCTGAAATCCTCCGCAATCTGCCGCAGGGACCTGGTCCGCAGCGCCAGGAAATAGGTGGCCACCACGGCGTCGTCGGCCGACGGCGGCGGGCGCAACGCCAGCCGCTCGGCAACCACGGCTCGCAAGCGCTGCTCCCGCGCATCCCAATCGAACCAGAGCTGTGCTAGATCTTCTGAACGCATGGGGTCCTGCCAACGCCTCCTCAGGGTCCCGTCACCAGTAACCGCATCGACCAGGGCTCGACTGCCGGCAGGGTGAAATGCCGGTACGGACCGTCACCGCGTCCCGCCCGCAGCCGAACCTGGCGCCCGCACATGTCGAACATGTCGAGCTCTTCCTGTGTCGTCCGCAAGGCCACGACCAGTTCCTCCGCGGCATCGAAACTCGAGTTCGTCAACGCCACAACCAGGCGTCCCGCCTCCGGCTCGCGCGCCCAGAGGTGGGCTTTGTGAAAGGAGGCCACGTAGGCGGGCAACTGATCCCGCGACAGCCACCGCATGAGCGCTTTCATCTGGCTGGTCTTGCTCAGGTTGTGCAGGAAGCTCCAAGGGTAGTAGCCGCAAACGGCAATCCGCCCGCCCGCCGAGTTCTCGAACACGGCCATGCTGGTCGCGGCCTTTTCCCGGCCGCCATAGTCCACCAACCGCGCCAACGGCTGCACGCCGTCTCCCGCCGATTGCAGTATGTGGCCCGGCACATGGTAGAACGACTGCCGACAATCACGCTGGCGGCCGCCGAACGGGCCGTTGAGCGGGTGATCGGTGAGCTCCTCAATGCAGTCCTCGTGGATCGCGCCGACGACGGTCATGCCGGTCAGCGCGCCGAACCCGCGTCGATTGAGCGCATCGAGCGTGTCGGCATCCATGTAAACCGCCGTCGCCAGGACCGCCCGGATCTGGTCGTCCGACATCGTCACGAGGCTCTGAGGAAACAGCAACGTGACGGCCGCGCCCGATGGGCTGTAAGCGGCCGGCAGGCCGGTCTCCCACACCTGCGGCGCCTGTCCCAGCATGCCTAGGCCCGTCGCCCATGAATCGATATCCCACGCCGCGTACAGTCCCCTCGGGCGCGACCGCCCCTGGTTCCGCGCCAACTGGTCCAGCAGCGGCCGCGTCTGGTGGATCGCGGCGACCAGCGGCACGAATTCGTCCAGCGGTTCGTCATTGCCCGAAAGCACGTTGAACGCCGCCCCGGTGCACCCGGCAGCCATGTGTGAAGCCGCCTCCAGGACCGTGATGTGCGCGGACTTCTTGAGCCGCTGATACGGAAAGTTCTCGATCTCGGATTGGATCGAGACCACCTCGGGCGGCAGAAGCGATACCTGGCGACCGATTTCGTGGGACTTACCCGCGAGCCCGCTGGTGGACGAATCCTCGTAGAACCCGCCGCCCGGGCGCCAGTACACGGCCGTGCCGCGCGGCCCCGCCAGCACGCGCGCCCAGGTCTGGAAGTCGTACCCTTCGTAGAAACGCTCGCCGGACATGAACCCCAACGGCATTTCCGGCCGTTCCGCGTGCACCGCCTGTTCGATCAGCTCCAGCAGGCGTGCGATGGTCCTGCGATTATGCGCCAGCCAGGCCCGGCACAGGGCCAACCGCGACTCTGCCTCGCCCTCGAACAACCCGGCCCGCATCGACGCCCGCGTGTGCGACCTGCCGGTCTCCTGGGCAAAGATCGCCAGACAGGTGTCGCAGAAGCAGGTCTGCCCGATCGGCATGTGGCCGGCCAGCCGGACATCATCGTCGATCCAGATGTAGTCGGGATCAGCCTGCGCTACGGCACGGTACAGCGCGCGCACATGCTCCTGGAAATGCACGTCGTTCGGGCAGAATGAACCCTGAGACACGTTGCCGTCGAGATCGGTCACCCGCGTGAAATCGCCGGCCAGCGAGTGCGGCAGGTTTTCATTGTGATGGCCCATTGTGGCCAGCACATTGATCCCGGCCCGATAGCCCAGCGCCCGGGCGGCAGGCATCCGCTGTGCCAGAATGGCGCAGCGTCGCTCGATTTCGTCCAGCGGCAGCGGAGGGTGTGTGGCAGAGGTGAAAAACGTGATCTCATCCGTTACGCCGGGGTAGCGTTCGAACAGCGCCAGCAATTCCTCGAACCGCTGCTCCGCCATCCACTGGGGGACGCCAACCCGAAACGAGACGAACGCCTTGCTGAGCTGTTGTGGCGCAGGCGTTTGCCCTTCGTCGCCGCCCGTGCGCCTGGGCAGTTCGTCTGCCTGCGCTGCCGCCAGCGCCGCGCTGAGCAGCACAAACCACAGACCGGCCGCGTGCTTCCTCGGCCCTTGCCCGCGCGCCGGGCCATCACGGCGGCCAACGCCGCGGCAACAAACCGCGCCCCAATTCGATGTCATCACGTCGCTCCCATCATGAGAGGCTATCCGCACCCGGCAGGGCGCTCGGTCGTTCGCACAATATACCATGGCGGCCCCGATCGAACATGGCACCCACGTCAGATTGTTCTTCGCAGCAGCCCGATGCTACAATACGCGGGGCGATCGGCGAGCCTCGGACCGTCCAACGCCTTTCGTGCGTGGTTCCCCGCGATGCGCGGACGGCGTGCTCGAACGAGCGCGGCGGCGACCGTTCGTACTCCACCGCATCCCCGTGCAGGAAGCCACATGGCCGCTTCGCCACCCGACAGCATTGAAGTCACATTTCTGGGCGGTGCCAGCTCGATTGGCGCGTCGTGCCTCCTCATTCGCACGGCAGGGCGCGCGCTGGTCGTCGACTGTGGCGTGCGTTACTCCGGCGCCCATCCGCTCCCGGACCTCGCGCGGCTGGCGGGGGTGCCGGTCGACGCGATCCTGTTGACACACGCGCACATGGACCATTCCGGCGGCCTGCCTGTGCTGGCCGAAGCCTGCCCCGGTGCACCGGTGTTGGCCACCCCGCCGACGATCGATCTGGTCGGGATCCTGCTGCGTGATTCGCTGCGCGTGATGAACGCCCCGGATCGCGAGGCAGAGGTGCCGCTGTACACCGAAATGCCGGTCGAGCGGCTGCTGCGCTCCATGGTGCCGGTCAAGTACCATCAGCCGATCCAGATTGGTGAGCTGGAGGCGCGGTGGCTCCCGGCGTCACATATTCTCGGTGCGGCGATGATCCAGCTTACCTCCCCGGGGGGCACCGTCCTGCTGACGGGCGACTACAGCGTGACGGCGCAGCAGACCGTGCCGGCCCTGGCGCGGCCCGATTTCCAGGCCGATCTGGTGATCAGCGAGTCGACCTACGGCGAGCGGCTGCACGAGGATCGCAGCGCGGCGGAAGAGCGGCTGCTGGGCCAGGTCGGCGAGGTACTGGCACGGGGCGGCCGCGTGCTGATCCCCGCCTTTGCCGTAGGCCGCGCGCAGGAGATCCTGCTGATCCTCAAACGCGCGCTGCGCAACGGCAGACTGCCGGCGGCACCCGTGTTTGTCGACGGCATGGTGCGGGCAGTCTGCGACGTCTACCGCAGCCACGAGGCGTTCGTCTCGCGCAACCTGCTGTATGAAATCCGCCGGACGCCGCACGCGTTCTATACCGATGCCATCCAGCCGGTACGACAGCGGGAAGACCGTGCCCGCGTGCTGGATACATCCCCCTGCATCATCGTCGCCTCCAGCGGGATGCTGACCGGCGGACCCTCGGCCGGCTACTGCCAGGAACTTGCGAAGAATGCGCGCGATGCGATCCTGTTGACCGGGTATCAGGACGAGGAGTCTCCCGGCCGCGCGCTGCTCGAACTGGCCCAATCCACCGGTCCGAAAGAGCTGCGGCTGGCCGGCGCCACCATCCCGGTGGCGTGCCTGTTCGGGACGTACGGCTTGTCGGCGCACGCCGATCGGATGCAGATGGTATCGCTGATCGAAGCGCTGGCACCACGGACCGTCGCGCTGGTGCATGGGGACGAGCGCGCCCAACAGGCCCTGGCGGCCAGCCTCCGCTGTCTCGACGTCGTCTGTGCGCGCGATGGGATCGTGATTCAACGCAGCTACACCCCGCGTCGCGCACGCAGCAAACGCGCAGGCGTCAACGTGCCCACGGCCGAGGAACTGGACATCGACCGCGCGCGCAACCTGCTCGGCCCGGCCGGCGGCGCCCCCCTCCGCGTGGCGACGATCGCCGAAGCCTGGTTCGGACAACCGGTAGACCGGTCCACCGCCGAGCAGTTTGCACGCCTGCTGGAGTCCGTCGGCCTGGTGCGCCGTGACGATCAGCGACCCGACCGCTTGTGGGTCCTAAGCGTCCAGGACACCCACTTGTTCCCGGAAGAAGCCTCGCTCG
Organism: Planctomycetota bacterium; assembly: GCA_052034005.1. Taxonomy (GTDB): domain Bacteria; phylum Planctomycetota; class Planctomycetia; order Pirellulales; family Pirellulaceae; genus JAAYDI01. The sequence goes on from JBPOJB010000036.1 coordinate 24,543, forward strand.
AAGAGGAACTCAAGCGCGCCAACCCCAAAGGTCGGCTCCTGGAATACTGCATGCGCATGCGACTCGATCCCCCCGTCTCGACCATTCACACGCACGGCGCGTTTCACGAAGCGCACATGACGTTGTCGCACCACGGAACGGTGCTCGACAGCGGCCCTTGCCGCGCCGCCGGGAAAAAGACGGCCGAGCAACTTGCTGCGCGCGCCCTGCTCGCGCTCGTCGCCCAAGAGAACGCATCACCAGACACCCTCCACGTCACCGACGACGAAGCGCTCCAGCTCCAGGCGGCCAACCCCAAGGGACGCCTGCTGGAATGGTGTGCCCGCACCAGGACGCCGCCTCCCTGTTTCGAGCAGGATGTATCTCCTGCCGGGTATCGGGTCCGCGCTGTGCTGACCCTCGCGCCGAGCGGTCAACTCGCCACCGACTGGTACAGCGCAACCAAACTGAAATCTGCCGAACAGGCCGCCGCGCAAGCCCTTCTGAGGCAGGTGTCCGAACGCGTGCCCGAACAGGTGCCCGAACAGGTGCGTGCGCCGGAGCAGGTCAACGTCGCACCGGCCGCGACATCAGCCGACGGGCCCAACGCGGCCATGATCTTAAACGAACTGATCCAAGCCGGCATCCTGGTGGCGATGGGCTATGAAGTGCTCGATCAGTCTGGCCCCAGTCATGCCCCGACGTTCCTGACTGTTGCCTGGGCGGAGCTCCAGGAAGGAACGACGCTGCGCACGGAACCGATTGCTGCACCGTCGAAGAAATCCGGGCAGCGCTTGGCGGCGAGCCAGCTGCTCGAACTGCTGGTGCGGGAAGGAGTGACACGGCACCGCGCGTGAATGCAGTCTCGCCCGGCGTCTGTTGACCGGCACCGAGAGGAACGGCTCCGGCCGGCCGCAACCCCAAGAACGGAAAGGCTGAACAAAAATGAGACTACTGCTGCTGGCAACCGTCTGGTTGGGATGTGTCCCTTTGCTCGCGGGTGCGGAGAAGCTGCCGCCGCGCGTGAAGCCCGCCGAGTTCGCGATTCTGGCCTGATGTTACGTGCCCGGGGACGCCGAGATCCTGCGCGGTATCTATGACTCGGGCTGCAACCTGGTGGGACCGGTCCGCGCCGACTGCCTGGACCCCGCCGCTGCAGCCGGGTTGCAGGTCATCCTGGCGGACCCCCGGACTCACGCGAACGACGATCAGCTGGACCGCGACCAGGCCACGATCGCGCGCGACATCCAGCCGCTGGTCGACCAGGTCGGGCGCCATGCGGCGCTGTTCGGGTTCTACGTCCGCGACGAGCCGCACGCGCGGCTGTTCCCGCTGCTGGCGCGCTACGTGGCCGCCCTGCAGCAGGCCGCGCCGGACGTCCGCCCCTGCATCAACCTGTTCCCGAATTATGCCAGCCCCGAGCAGCTGGGGACCGCGAGCTATGAGGCGCATCTCGAGCAGTACCTCACTACCGTGCGACCCCCGTTCCTCTGCTATGACCATTACGCCCTGATGGAAGACGGCTCACTACGCGACCTCTACTTTCCCAACCTCGAAGCCGTGCGTGCCGCTGCGCTGGCGCACGAGCTCCCCTTCTGGAACGTCGTACTGTCCAACGTTCATTTCCACTACGCCGAGCCGTCGCCCGCCGGCCTGCGCTTCCAGGCCTATACGACCTTGGCGTACGGCGCGCGGGGCATCGCCTACTTCACCTACGTGGCGCCCATCCGTGGCAACTACCGGCTCAGCCCGATCAATCAATTCGGCGACAAGACGCCCACCTGGCAGATGCTGCGGGAAGTCAACCTGCAGATCCACGCGCTGGCGCCGACGCTGATCACACTCAAGAGCGTCGGCGTCTTCCATCACCCGGACGTGCCCCGCGGCTGTCATGGCCTGGGGGACAGCCGGCTGATCGCCGAGCTGTCCGGGTCCGGCCGGTTTGTCGTGGGCGAGTTCCTCGGGCCGGATGGCGCGCCGACGGTGCTGATCGTGAACAAAGACCTCCGCGACTCGACCTCCTTCAACATCCGCTTCCAGCGGCCGGGCAAGATACTCCAGACCAACTCGTATACCGGGCAGACCGGCCCCTGGGTGGGTGAAAGCAACTGGCTGGCCCCCGGCCAGGGCATGTTGCTGAGCCTAGAGTCCGAGTGACGGCCGTCACCGCTTCATGTTCATGGCCCTTCAGCACCACGTTCCAGGCCGATCCGTATCGGCTGTTCCCCGGCCTCCGTCGCGCTTGACAGGCTGGTGGAAGCCTATCCCACATCGACATCATACTCGCCGAGCTGCAGCGGATAGGTGCCGTAGCGGCGCACGAGCTGCACGATGTAGTCATACGTGGGGCCCGACACGTTGCTCGTCACCGAATGATCCGACTGGAAGATCATCCCGCCGCCCTTGGCGGCGTTCAGTTTCGTCAATACCTCGCGCCGGATCTGCGTCCGATCGCCGGTCTCCCAGATTCGAATGTCACTATTGCCGCATACGCCGAATCGATGGCCGTAGCGCCGGCGCAAGGCGACGCAGTCCAGGCCGGCTTTGGCCTCCAGCGGGTTGTAGCTGTCGATCCCAATATCGATGAAGTCTTCGAAGATCAAGGCGACGTTTCCGCACCCGTGATAGATCACCGGCAACTGATGAGCATGGCACTCCGCGACCATCGCCGCAACCCAGGGGCGAAAGTAGGTCCGCCAGTAGTCGGGCGCGAAGAACAGCGAGCGTCGGTAGGCCACATCGCCCCAGATCACCATCCCGTCCAGCAGCCCTTCAGCCGCCGCGATCTGGGCCTTCAGACAGTCCAGGTAGAACTGCCCGATGCGGTTGATCGCAGCGCCCATGCGCTGCGGTTCCAGGCCGATCCACAGCATGGTGTTCTCCTGGCCGATCAGCCGCGTCAGGCATTCCGAACACTCGATCATGCTGCCGTACACGGGGAAGTCGGCGCGGAGACTGCGCACCGTCTCGATCCAGGGCGGCGAGTTGCGTTCGAAGCCGTCGCCGACGCCCGCGATCTGGTTGTCGCCACCCGCGTACCAGCGCCGGTGATCCTGCGGCGCGTCCCACACGCAGCCCTCCAGCTTCTCGAGCGAGTCCGTCTCGAAGCCGATGAACTCCGGCATCGGAAAGTCGTACTTCTTCCGCATGATCGCACCGAAGCCCGTCTTGACCACGACCTCCTCCTCCGTCTCGCGCAAGATCTCAAACGGGCGGATCCACGGATCCATATTCGGCACAGTCACGATCCAATCGAGGTCGTAGTAATAGTAGGGGTTCGCGTCGTCGGGCAGCCCCAGTTCCGCGCGCCAACGCTGGAGGAAACCGCCCCAGAAAAAATCGCTGATCGGCACGCGGTCCGGTTCCTCGTGGCGCAACGCCCGATTCATCCGCGCGAGTTTCCGCAGCGTGTTGTCGCCGCGTGCGGCCGCCGCCTCGGCACGCCCGGTCGTGTCAGGCATCGCCATGCCAGTTCCTCCTGCGAATACGCCCGTTGAGCGCCGATCGCCACATGACCGAGCGCTCTTGCCGGTCGCGGGGCCGCGGACGACCGGGCGTTACGGCGGCATGCCGTCTCACCGCGCCACCTTCCGGTAGAGCACCAAGGCGGCTCCCGGCCGCTGGTCGATCGTCACCCGCAGTCCGCCATCGGCCAGTTCTCGACCCGTCTTGACCGCCGTTCCCGGGACGTCCAGGTTCGTAAGTTCGTAAGACGCATCGGGCTCCAGCCCCTGCAGCCGCAGGCTCGCCGCCACGTAGATGCAGCTCGCGCGGCGGAACGCCTGGACGACGCCTTCGCCGGACTCCGGGCGGTCAAACTGCCAGGCCATCCACACGTCGTCCGCCAGGCTGTACGGCGTGAGCGGATAGTAATCGCCCAACAGATTCGCCGATATCCTGCGCCAGTCGTCGACCGCCTTCCGGAACAGATCCCAATCGGTGTACGCTTGCCGCACATCCGTGCAGAATCCAAACGCCGGCGAGTAGTGGCTCCGCACCGCGTAGAGCAGCTGATCGTTGTTGTAGTAGACGCCTTGCCCATAGTAGGGGACCCACGACGATAGGCCATACGTGTGGCACTGGTTGCCGAGCGCGTAGGCGGGATCGCCGACAAACGACTGATAATCGCTGCGCAGTAACGGGACGGCACGGCGCAGCGTTTCCAAGTCGTTGCGCCGCCCGCCGGAAGCGCACGAGTCGATCAGCATGCCCGGGTGTCGCCGCCGCAACTCATCCCAGTAGGCCAGGTAGCCTGTTACGTGGCGGATCTCCGTGATCCCTTGCCGGTCGGCCGCATCGGCCGCTCGCCAGTACGGCAACGGGTCCATGTTGAAGTCCTGGCGATACAGGTCGATCCCTTCGCGGGTGATGAAGGCGTCGATGTGATTCACCAACCATGCGCGCGCCTCGAGGTGGCCCAGGTTGAGCAGCTTTGCCTGGCCGTCGGGCCCGAGCAGCCAATCGGGATGCGTGGTATACAGCCAGGAGCCGGGCATGACGCGCTCGGGTTCAAACCACAGGATCAAGCCGGTCTGCAGGGCGTGCACGTGATCGCTGATTGCTTTGAGGCCGCGCGGAAACCGTGCCGTGTCGATTTCCCACGTGCCCACCTGCGGCCACGCATCGCACACATACCAACCGGCGTCCATCCACCAGTAATCCAGTTTGATGCCGGACTTCGTGAAGGTGTCGATGAAGCGGAATTCATCCGCCTCGTTACACCGGAGTCCGGGGAAGAACCCGCCGCTGCACGACGTGAACAGGGGTCGGAGAGGCTGATTACCCTGGCGCGGCAGGTTGTGTGCGAGCATCCAGCGGCGCCAGATATTCTGGGATCGCACTCGGTCGCCGTCATAGAACTGCAGTGCGACCAACGGAGTGCGCACTTCCTCCGCGGGATGCAGCGTGAAATGCGTGAGTTCCTGGCCGGCGCGGATCCGCAGCACCTGGCCGCCGTCGCGCACGAACTCGGCCGACCATTGGCCGGGCCAGCCCAGCGCGGCAAGCAGACCGGCCCGCCCCCACTGCACGTTCCAATAGGGCCAGCCGCCTTGTGTAGGGCGACCACCAGACGACGCAAAGCATTGCACGGCATCCGGCTTGAGCTCTACCGACAGCGGCTGGTAACTCTCGGGCGTGCACGCGTCGCCGCGCTGGTGGTGCAGCATGAACTCGACGCCCGGCCCGCGATCCACTTCGATGTCCAAAGCCCGGATCTCGGACAGAATCGGCGTGTCGGCCTCGCCCGCATTCCGGAAGTACACGGTCCACTCGACCGCCGGATAGTCGCGATACTCGATCGCCACACAGCGAACCGTGAGCTTCGTCACGGGATCCGTGTACGTAAGCGTGTGCTCCATCCGGCAATCGTCCAGCGCACGCGATTGGCGGGCGACTCGCCAGTCCGGCAGCAATTCGGCGGCGGGCCTGCCGTCGTACAGGAACGAGAAGGGCGGGTCGAGCGACGGCGGCGGTGTACTGACGTTCAACAGCGGCAAGTCGGTCAACGCGAGAACCTGGTCGTCGGACAGCACGATGCGGGCGTCCGCCCAGTCGGCTTGATCGCACGCGATACCGTCACCCGCATCTTGGACGGACAGCACCACCTCGCGCGCACCCCGCAGGTCGACCTGCAGCGGCAAAGGAGGCATCCCTTCCCGTACCGGCTCCGAACGGAACACCTCTTTCCCCCCGACCTCCACTGCAAACACAACGCTGCCTGGACCGCCGCGCGTCTGATCGTTCGTGTCGACCCCCAGCACTGCGGTGAGCGCCTTGGCCGGGCCCGGCAGCCGCACGATCACTCGACTGTCTGCGTGGCAGTACAGGCCGCGCGTGTAGAGGATGTCGCCAAGTCGCAACGGTTGCTCGCCGCGACCGTCTTTCTGGACCGGTCCGTAGTTCGCCAAGACAGTCAGCCCCGGGGCGGGCGGCGGGACTTCCTGTCCCCCCAGGAGCCTGGCTGCCACCCAGCGCTGCGCCACGATCATCTCGTCCGGGCTGACCACGGCAGCCGTACCCACACTGCACGTGATCAACCAGATGGGCGCTGCGAGCAGGCGCCCGAGCTGACCGGTGCCGCTGCATACGTTAAACAGGGATCGAAGATTCATGTCCGTGGCCCTGGGTTCGCCGGTCAACGGCTGCTTTTCCAGCCATCCCTTATCCCGTGGGCTCACGCGTGTGTCCAGCCCCCACTATCGAGAACGCGGCCGCCACCCGTGCTGGAACCGCGGCCAGCCGCTGCGGAAATTCTGCGTCGCCGGGAAATCGGTCCGGCGGCGGCGTCATATGGGTGGATGCGTTGGTTGTCCCACCCGGTCTTGGCCAAGACACGGTGACCCATGTCCAAATCGATTGATCCGGTGCTGCTTGGACAATTGATCTACGAGCACGGGGCCGCGCTCGAGCTCTATGCCGCGCAGTGGACCACCGCGCCGGAGGACTGCGTGCAGGAAGCGTTTGTGAAGCTGGCCGGCCAGGTGCCTCCACCCAGCCAGCCGGTTCCCTGGCTCTTTCGCGCGGTCCGTAACCGCGCGATCAGCCTGCGGCGGTCGCACGAGCGGCGTCGGCGGCGGGAGTCGCAGGTGGCGGCCGAGCGACCGCAGTGGTTTACTGCTTCGCAGTGGCCCGACGAGGCGGTGCAGGAGATGACGGCAGCGCTGCGGGCGATCGAGGCCCGGTGGCGAGAGGTGATCATCGCGCGGATTTGGGGCGGTTTGTCCTTCGAGCAGATCGCGCAGGTGATGGGTGTATCCACCAGCACGGCGCATCGGCTCTACCAGGCCGGTCTTGTGAAGTTGCGTGAAAGGTTGGGAGTCTCATGGAATCGCCATTCTATCTCGGCGACGAATTGAGCGCCTTGGAACGTGCGCTCAAAGAGCTCGTGCCCACCGCGGCACGGCTGGACATGGCGCAGACCATGTTTCGGGCCGGGCAGGCCGCTGCGGGTCGATCGTCTCCGTGGCAGCGCGTGTGGCCTGCAACGACGGCCATGTTCGCGGTCGTGTCCCTGGCGCTGGGTGCGCTGTTGATGATCCCAGACGAGCCCCAGGTTGTGTACCTGCCGGTGGACGCGTCGCACGACGGAACTCGGGCCTCGCCGCCCACCATGCTTGCCACGGGAAACGCCACCGAGGCGGCGCACGTAGGGCCTGCCGGAGTGCCCGCCGCCGAGGCTGAGTTCATTCCGGCGGACATGATTTCGCAGAGCCTGAGTGGATACTTGCGTGCACGTGCATTGGCTTTGAACGATCGTTGGGACACCGCCCCGAGTGTTTCGCAGTCTGCGCCGATCCCGCCGCTGCGCTTCGGAGACTGGCGTGCCTTGGTCGGCGACCATGGCGTGAGGGAACAGCCGCAACCAACCGCTTTGTACTTCCCGTTGGACTGGACACACCTGTTGAACAGACGAGGTCCCTGACCATGATTCGCTACTCGAACGTGACCACGATCGCGATCCTGTGGGCGGCCTGCGCCTGCGGCGGTGTTGAGCATAGGGCATCTGCCCAGGCCGTGATGACGGCCCCGGGCAGCGAAGACGCGATGCCAGTTGTCGCGATCTCGTCCGTGCCGCAAGCCGAGCCCGACCCGCCGCTGACGTATCAGTTCGTTCCCGCCTATCGCAAGCTGACGCCCGGCAACGCCGCGACCGGCTACTATCGCGCGGTCGTCTTGCTGCCGCGCGACGAGGCGTGTCTGTTTGGCGAGCGACAGCGGAAATGGCTGGAGGTGCCACTGGCGGAATTCCCCAAGGACGAAGCCCGCACATGGCTCGAAGCCTATAGGGGCGTGTGGAAGGAAGTACGTGCGGCGACGTTCCGTGAGGACTGCGATTGGAGTTACCGGATGCGTGAGCTCACGGGGGTGGAGGCGATTTGCTACCCACTCATCGAGATCCAGGAGACTCGGACCATCGCGCGGGTCCTCCGGATTAGGTCGCGACTGGAGATCGCGGAAGGCCGATTCGACGACGCAATGCTGACCATCACCTGCGGGTATCGACTCGGCGAAAACGTCGCTCGCGCTCCCATCCTCACTAACGTCCTGGTCGGTATTGCCATCGCCCAGGTGACGAACGCGTCGGTTCGGGATTGGATCGAGGCAGGGGGACCTAATCTCTACTGGGCGCTGGCCAGCTTGCCGAACCCCTTGGTCGACATCCGGTTGGCGCTGCAGCAGGAGGCGAACTTGCCGCTGCAGATCTTTCCGTTCCTGGAGGATCCCGAGCACGCGACCCATTCGGCCGAAGAGTGGCGGCAGATCATCGGGCAGTCGGTCCAACAACTCGCACTACCGACTGACTCAGGCAACATGTCGTCGAACGTCTTGACGCAGGCCACGGCGACGGGACTGCTCCTGGCGGGCTATTCGTCCGCGAAACAGCAGCTGATCGACAGCGGTATGGACCCAGCCAAGGTGGAGGCCATGCCGGTCGGGCAAGTGGTGGCCATTCAATCGGCACGCGCCTGCCGCAAAGCCTATCAAGAAACGATGAAGTGGACGCTGCTGCCATACTGGCAATCTTACCGGCAGCAGCGTGCCTCCTTTGCGGATCTGGGACGCGAGGGTTACCTGGGCAGGCCGGGCCAGGTGCCGGGACTTGTCCCGATCGCGGGCACGTTGCTGCCGGCCGTTGAAGCCGTTACGTATGCCCCGGTGCGCTTGCAACGCGAGATCGCTCCGCTGCAAACCATCGAAGCCCTGCGGATGTTCGCGGCGAGCAACAACGGCCAGTTCCCTGAATCGCTCGAGCAATTACAGCTGTGTCCCGCCCCGCTGGACCCCCTGACAGGCAGGTTCATAGACTATCAACGGCAAGACGGGACCGCCATACTGACGCTGCCGCCTCCCGAAGGTCGTACCCAACGGGACAGCACGCGATATGAATTACGTTTCCGCCAGTGAACCACGGCACGTGCTACCGCCTCCAGCAGCGCAGCACCACCCAAGGTTCTCAATCCAGAGGTACCACTCATGCGTTGTCTCTCTCGACTCACTCGCGTCGCCATGTTGCTCGCTACACTGCTCGGCGTCGGGCCGGCCACACAGGCGGCCGATTCGCCCTTCACCGCGATCATGCCCTATGTCGACAACCAGACGTTTCTCATCGGCCGATTGGACGTGCAGCAGTTGCCGGTGAGCGACCTTAAGTCGCGCCTCCCCCAGCTCCTGGCCCAGATCACGGGCGAAGCGGGCGTTCCGGATCAGTTCGCATCCGTGGTCGACCAGGCAATCCGGTTGCGCGAGGGGTTCCTCACCGCCGGCGGCCAGGACGTGTTCCTGATCGTCAGTACGGCGGATATCCCACAGCCGCCGCTGTTCTTCGTCGTGACGGCCACCGACCCTCGGAAGCTGGACGCGTTGGAGTCGTTCATCCGCCAACTGATCAACCCGCAGGGCCCCGGGATTCGCAAGGACACTGATCGCGCAGTGCTGGTGGGATCGCCGCACACGTTGGACCGGCTCGACGACTTGAAGGCGGCCCCGCGTCCCGAGGTGCAGGCGGCCACGGCTGCCGTCGCCGCAGCGCCGTTGCAGCTGTTGCTCGTACCCAGCGCGGATCAGCATCGTGTGCTGCAGGAGACGCTGCCCGCGTTCCCGCCGCCCTGGGAGAGAATAACCGGACCGGCGTTGAGCGACGCTGTGCAGTGGGCTGCGCTGACGGTCGCGGCCACTCCGACCATCCAGGCCCGGCTGGTCGTCGCGTCTAAGGACGCGGCGGCAGCGGAGACCTTCCAACACATGCTGGACGCGTCGCTGGACGCCGTGGCTCAGCTGCCGGCCGTCCAGCAGGTGGTCCCCGAAGCCGGCCGGCTGCGCACGCTGATCGAGCCGGTCGTCACCGGCAAACAGGTCAGTGTGACCGTGACCGAAGACGCGGCGACGCTGCAGGCCCTCTCCAGGCCAGTGGCAGCAGCGATCGCCGCGGCCCGCGCCAACGCGCAGCGTGCCACGTCGGTCAGCTATCTCAAACAGATCGCCGTGGCCATGCATAACTACCACGACACGTACAAACGCTTCCCACCGGCTGCCACTTGCGACGCGGCGGGCAAGCCGCTCTTGAGTTGGCGCGTCCAGCTCCTGCCGTTCCTGGGTGAAGATGCCCTCTACAGGCAGTTCAAGCTGGACGAACCGTGGGACAGCGAACACAACAAGCAGTTGATCGACCGGATGCCGCGCCTGTTCGCTGATCCCGCCGCCCGCCTCAAGCCCGGCATGACGACCTACCAGGTCCCGATTGGTGAAGGCACGGTCTTTGGCGGCAAAGAGGCACTCAGACTCCAAGATATCAAGGACGGCACGTCGAACACGATCCTGGTCGTGAACGTCACGCCGGACCGCGCAGTCGTCTGGACCAAACCCGAGGATCTGCCGGTCACGGAGGCCGCACCGCTCACCGCGCTCGTAAGTGATGCCCGTAAGCAGTTCGACGTCGCCTTATGCGATGGCAGCGTACGCATATTGACCAGCGACATCGATCCCAAGGTCCTGTGGCTGCTGTTCAATGCCAACGACGGCCAGGTGATCGACTACAGTCAGATCCGCTGAGCCGCCCCGTGCCGGAAGAACCACACCGGTCCGAAAGCAAGCGAGCCAGTGCAGAGGTGCGAAGGGAGCGAGTGCAGAGTAGCGAACAAGGAGTGCAGAGCAGCGAACGGGGAAAGTGCAGAGTAGCGAAGGAGCAGAGCCCAGAGTGGCGAAGCGAGTGAAGCCGAGACACGCGGCGTCAACTGCTCTCATGGTCGCCGATCCGACCGTCGCCGACTTTCCCGACCGGCTCGGTTCCCGTCACGCCGTGTGTGACCAGACGCTCGATCCGGCCTGCTTCGACCGTCACCGCGGGGTCGGTTGTGTCCTGGGCCACAACGTGTTGCAGGTACAGGTTCGTGATCGTGCCCGACTTGTGAGAGACGATGCAGCGGAGGCGTTGCGCCAGCACGCCGTCGACCAGCAGCGTCCTGATCGAGGCGCCCTCCTGCGTCGCGATCAGCGCGCCGCCGGTCGGTGCGGTGCCGCTCCGCAGGTACTCGACCCCGCGCACCACCAGCGAACCAACTGGACCCTGGACCAGGATACAGGCGGAATCCGCTGCCTCCGGAGCATCCGGAGCATCCGGCGCATTCTCGTACACGCGCAGCCCGTCGATCAGGACCGACTTGATGTCCATCTGCGGAATGTCTCCTTTTTCGCCCAACCCCTGCATGCAGCTGGCGGCCCCGAGATCGACCAGCGCTCGGCCGTCGGACGGCCCGTGGTGCGAGATGTTCCGCAGGATCAGATTCTCGATGGTGCCGCCGACGCTGAACAACACCGGCGGACGATACGTGTAGTTCGGTTCGAGCGGACGGAGGTCCACGGTGTCGAAGATGATGCTTCCGTAATTGCCCCCCGTCTTGTTGAACCAGGGTTCGATGTAGAACCCGAAACAGCGGTAGGTCCCGGTCACGTTGCGGATCACGACGCGGTCAAGCCGCCCCGCTGCGCGCGACAGCAGGCGGATGCCCTGGTCGGCGGCGTTGAGCGTCACGCCGTCGATCAGCACGTCGGTGATATCAGAGGTCAGATCGTTCTCGTCGGGCGCCAGCGCCAGGAAATCGTCACCCGCGTCGCCCTGCAGGTTCTTGATAACCAGGAACTGGCCGGGCCCCCAGAAGTGCAGCCCGTCCTGGTTCTGATAGTCCGTTCCGTTCGGACGGTCGATATAGATGTTCTCCAGCGTCACCCGGTAGAAGTTCCCCATCAGCAGCCCAAAGGTCCGCTGGTCGCGAATCGTCACGTCGCGCATGGTGAAGTTCTCCACGCCGAAAAACTCCAGCGTGATATTCCACCGCACGCCCTCGAAACACTCCGGCACATACTCGCGGTTCGACTCGTCGACTTCGTAATGGTGCACCTGCTCGAGGCAATTGTGGTTGTAGGTGCCTCCCAGCAGCGTGATGTTCTTGTCCAACCGCTCGCCCGCAGGGCTCGGACGCGCGTTCGCCAGCATCGGCCGGTTGGTGTTCGCTTTGTGAAAGAACCCGCACGATTGATTGAGGCACTGGATCGTCGTGTTCGCATGCACGCGCAGGCCGGCCGTCAGAGCCGCCCCGTCCATGATCAGGTGGAGGGAACCCCAGGTAAGCGCCTTGTCGAGCACGGCCTGCAGCACCGCGGTGTCGTCGGTCCCGCCTCCGGTTTCGACGTTGCTGTCCAGCTTGGCCCCGGTCTGACTGGCGACGACTACATAGCGGCCGATGGCGGGGGTGATACTTCCCTCGTCCGTCTCCTGGCCCTGCGCCTCCCGGCCCATCGCCCAGGTGCCCGCGATCATTGCGGCGCCGGCCGAGGCCAGGGAACGTTCGAAAAACACACGGCGACTGGCTGTTGAGTTGCCCACGGGTTCAGATGCGGTCATGATGTAGCTCCCTGTCTAAGGTCACGTGTCGGGTTGTTTCAGAGTGGAATCGTCGGTCAGTAACGCAGCTCCCAGGCGATGACGTGGCGCGCGGGGAACGTGACGCTGCGGTCGATTTGGGGGTCTGTCGGCTCCGGCGCGGCAGCTTGTTCGGGGTTGATCTGCGTGAGCGACACGGCGGCCGCTCCCCTTGTGTAAGGCCGCGCATCGTAGTTCAGCCGTGCCGTAACCGGCTGATCGCTGACGTTAGCTGCCACCAGTACGAGCCGCTGTTCTGCCGGCAGGTGCCAGGCGGACGTGAGTACCGCGTCGGTGGTCACCCAGGTCGATCCATGCCACTGCCAGTCGGCGCGGACCGAGGGGATCACGCCGTCCAGCCGGGGCCGCCGCGCCATCTCGCCGGCGTAGAAGTACCGGGCGAGGTGCCGTCGGAGATAGATCGCGTCGCGCACGAAATCGGCGTTCTCCGGCTCCAGGGCCAGCCCGGGGCCGAACCAGCCGATCTGTTCCCCAAAGACCAGTTGCTGGCCGACCTTCATTCGCAGCGCCAGATGGCGTGTGTCGCCCCGGCCGAAGGATCGGCCGAACATCTGGATCGCCCCGCCATAGACCGCCGAAAACGCCGGGACCTGGCCGTCGTACTGCCAGTGCCACGTCAGGTAGCCGTCGAAACAGTGGATGAACGGTTCCCCATTACACTCGGTGGTCAGCATCCTGCCGGCCGGCATGGCGCGGCGGATGTCGTGGAGCATCTTCCAGTAGCCTTCGGTCCACCAGTGGCCGCCGCCCAGCGGGTGGCCGTGGCTGGCGTCGCAGCAGAGGGTCGGCGCCGCAGCGGCGACCTGGTCGATGTACACACCCTGCACGCCACACTCGTTCATCAGCCGCAACACGATCTCACGCACACGCGCCTGCCACAGCGGCGTGCTGGGGCACATGACGCCGAGGCGCACCGGGCTGTCGTCCGACTCCCTGCTCGCGTACGTTTCCGTGTACGGCTCCCCTTTCTCGTTCTTGCTGACGGCCGGCAGCGCGACGGACGAAAACTCGAAATCGTCGATCCCTCGGTCGCGCGTATCCCACAGACGCCCGTTGATGTAAGGCATCACCGGGACGCCGGCGGCCTGCAGCTGGCGGACTCCGTCGGCAAACCCGTCCACCGTGGGAAAGTAGTGGGGATAGTCGTTGTCGAACGGGATCTGGTGCCAGCGGTACCAGTGCACAGCCGCGGGTGGGTCGACGAACTTGGCGAACTGCAGGACCGGTTCCACGACCGCCGACGGCGGACCGCCCGTCTGCACCCACGCCGACAGCTCGCGCATCCAGGTGGGTGTGTCGGGCCGCCCGTCTGCGGTCATCTCCGGATACCATTTCGCTTCCCGCCGTACCCACTCCCGATAGCCCACCGACGCATCGAACCAGTCGCCGCGGAGCAACTGCCACACCGCCGCGCCGCTCAGCTCGAAACGGTTCCCGGGGCGCCCCATGTCAGCCGCCGGATGCTCATACCGCAGCACGACCGTTCGCGTCGGCGCGCGCGACTCGCACAGCAGGTCCTTGGTGCTGCCCCAGGGGTCGTGGACGGCCAGGTAGAGGCCCGTCGGCACCTCTTCGCGGTAAGCTGCCATGAACTGCATGGTCGTCCAGCCGCTCGGATAGGTGCCGCTGAAACGGAAGAAGCGGGACCAGACACCCCGCTGCACTTCGCCGCATCCCTTGGGGAACAGCACGCAGCCCTGCGCGCCCAGATCAGGAACGTTCGCTTGCGGGAACGTGACGCGCCAGATGCTCCAAGGGTCCGCTTGGCCCTGGGCCGATAGCTGCCAACTGATGGCCTGCCGGTCGCCGTCTGGGATCGCACGGGCCACGACGCGCAGGTCGCCGAGCCGGGCATCCAGCGGCTGAGCCCAGCGCAGCTCCAGGCCCTGCGCGGGATCCGAGCCGTTGACCGGGACGATCTCGACGGAGCCCCAGCCGCGATCCGCCGTGAGCTGCAGCTGGCTACCGTCCGCGGCCGAGCGCAACACGAGCGCGAACAGCGGCAAAGGCTGCTCCGCGAGCAGCGGCTGCCGGTTCCGTGTGTCGGTCAGCAGGACCGGATGGATTCCCTCCGCACCCTGTTCCAGGACCAGCATCAGGTCGCCCGCCGTCAGAGTGCGCCAATTGGGCGGCACCTGGCCGTCGAGCGCGGCGAGCGCCTCCTGGAAACGTCCCTGCCGCTCCAACTGCTCGGCCGCCATCAGCGGCCAGGCCGCGTCGGGCGCGTCGTCGCGCGCGCTCAATCGGCGTGCCACTTCCGCAATCCGATCGTGCACAGCGCCGACCGTCACCGTGACGCGAGCCTCGTAGGGTCCGGCCAGCGCCGCCTCCCGGACGGCCGCCGCCGGGTCCTCCGCCGAGCCCACCCAGACCCAGGCGGAGGTGCGCTGTTCGAGTTCGCCCCAGGCCTGCCACGCCGCGTCAGCCTGTGCCTGCAGGTACGTCCCCGCGCCTGCATCGCAGAACAGCACCTGCCCGCACGCGAACATGCCGATCCCGCGACGGCCGTCATGCACCAGCCCCCAGGGCGTACAGCCGTGCGTCTTCCTCGTGTTCTGGAACGTTCCGCGCTCCTGCGGCTCACCGCCGGCCCACTCGGGGAACAGCTCCACCGGATAGTCCATTTCCAGGAAGTGCACCTCGTGCCAGGTGAACGGGCGCGCCTGCCGGATCGTCGCGGCCACCCACACCAGCGGCTGATCGCGAAAGTAGAACCAGTCGTAGACGGCGGACGGCTCAGAGGCCGGCCGCTGCCCCGACCGCATGTAGTGACCGCGCACCCGCACCACACGGCACAGCGGCCCGTCACTGACCAGCTCCACAGACGCTTCCGGATCCTCCGTCAGCAAGAAGCCGCCGAGGTCCTGATGATAAAGCCGGTTGTTCCAGTGCATCGTCTCGACGACTTTCCCGCCCTCGGAGAATACGATGCGCGAAGGCATCCCTCCCGCGCGCCCGGCCGTGTGCAGCACCGAATAGCCCGGCCCTTGAATGCTGCCGTCCCACGTTTGGTTTGCATCCTCCGCCGCTTCGAACGTCACACGCAGCCGCTGCGGGCCTGCACCGTGCGGCCGCAACACCAGCATCCCGCGTGCGCGCGACGTGCCGTCAAAATCCGGGTCCGGGACGAACTGCAGCGGAATCGCGTCTCCAGCTTCGGAGGTGGCCCGCACGCCCGTGGCCGTGATCACCGACCGACCGCTCCACTTGAGCACCGGGCTCAGATCGACGCGCGCCGTCACCAGCTGCACGTGAGGCGGTGCATCGATCAGCAGCCACACGTCCTCTGCGGTAAGCCGCGGGCCCGCCAACAGCCACCCGGCCAACAAGCACACCCCTTGCCAACTGGTCCGGCACATCATCTTCATGGCATCTCTCCCGTTCGGTTGCAGGGGCCGGACTGGTCCGCCCGGTTGTGATTGACTCTCCAGATCCGTAGGCTGCTGGCGGCAGGCCGCCCCCCATCTTAGCATTAACCATGAACGAAGCGAGTTGGCCTGCGGCTCCCTGCGGTGCCGGCCGGCGGCCCGGTTCCAGACGTCGGCGATCACGACCTTTTTCCATTTTCCGTTTCCGGGAGGGCCTTTTCCATGACGCGTCGATATCGTCGGCCACACGCCGGCCTGCGGAAGCTCTGGATCGGTTTCTATCTGCTCGGCTCGGTGTTCACCGTTCTGTCGCTTGCGGCCGAGCGCGCCGGGGCGCAGCCTGACGGCTTCGACCTACAGCGGGGCTTGGCCGCCCACTGGCCCGTCGTGGACGCCCCGTTCGAAGTCCCCGCCGACCAGGCGCCGCGCCTGGGCGCGGGGGAATTCACGCTGGCCGTGTGGCTGCAGTCGGATGAGATCGCCGACCGTGTGCCGGGTGATCTGCTGAGCCAGTACGACGCGGCTCGGCGCCGCGGATTTCACCTGACTTTGAAGAGTAACCTCGGCGTGACGACGACGCCGTCCAACTGGCGGCATCTGCAGTTCGGCATCGACGACGATCGGACGACCGACTGGCGCGACTGCGGCCGGCCCGGTCGAGCGGTGTTGCCTTATGCTCTGGCGGTGCACGAGGGGAACCTGTACGCCGGCACCTGTGAGCCGGGGCAAGACGATTCCGGGCATGTGTATCGCTATGTGCGCGACGGGAACCAGTGGGTCGACTGCGGCGCGCCGGATGGATCGAACGCGGTTACGGCGTTGGCGGTGTATCAAGACCAACTATACGCGGGCACGGGCAAATACCGGCTGGCGGGATCGGCCCTGCCGGAATCGGAGAACCCGACCTTCGGCGGGCGCGTGTGGCGCTACGCCGGCGACGCGCGGTGGATCGATTGCGGGCAGCTGCCACAGACCGAGGCGATCGGCGGGCTGGTGGTGTTTCGCGGGCAACTCTACGCTTCGTCCCTGTATCGGCCCGCGGGTTTCTTCCGCTATGAAGGGCAGACGCGTTGGACCGCCCTGCCGGTACCGCAGCGCATGGATCCCGCCACATCCGCGCTGGAACCTCAGCGAGTCGAAGCGCTGACCGTCTACGCAGGTCGTCTCTACGCCAGCAGCTATGACGGCGGATACGTGTTCCGTTTCGACGGTCAGGATTGGGCCGACTGCGGCCAGCTGGGTGACAACACGCAAACGTATGCGTTTGCCCAGTATGAGGGCCGTCTGTACACGAGCACCTGGCCCAGCGGCCGCGTCTACCGCTGGGACGACCCGGGGTGGACCGACGTCGGGCGTTTGGGTGAGGAACGCGAGGTGATGGGCATGCTGGTGCACAACGGCCGGCTACTGGCCGGCACCCTGCCGCTGGCGGAAGTCTATTCGTATGAAGGCGGCCAAATCTGGAAACGCCTGGCGCGGCTGGACCACACGCCCGACGTCACCTACCGCCGCGCGTGGACGATGGCCGAACACGATGGCGAGGTATTCTGCGGCACACTGCCCTCCGGACATGTCTTCGCCTTCTCCGCTGGGCAGCAGGTCGCTTGGGGGCAGTCGCTGTCATCCGCCTGGCATCACGTTGCAGCCTGCAAATCGGCCGAGCGGTTGACGCTGTTCGTCGACGGCCGGCAGGTCGCCCAGTCGCCGACCTTTGACGCCGACAGCTACCAGCTCGAGACCGCGGCGCCGCTGCGCGTGGGCGACGGTGCGAACGGGCGCTGGCACGGCCGCCTGCGGGATGTGCGGGTCTATGCGCGAGCCCTGGGTGCCGACGAAATCGCCGCGCTGGCCAATCAGGCCCCTGAGTGAGACGAAACGCCGCGACGTCAGGCCCGTCCGAGCGGCCCAGTGTAGACGGGCGCGTCGCGGTGGGATACAAGGAACCGGGGCACACGTTGAGCCAACCGGGGAGCCAGGCCATGCGAGACACTGCTCTTTTTGCGAGACGGTTGCGTCACCACCAGCGGCTTCAAATCTACACGCCGTGCCTGGCCGTCTGGCTGATGATCCAGGCTGTGGCGGTCGCCGCTGCAGACCAGGCCTGGACGCTGCACACCGCCGACACCGAGATATCCATCGTCGTCATAGATGACCATCCCGTCGTCGAACGACTCGGAGCCGTGGGAAGCGCATGGAACTGGATCGATGCCCCGGCTCCCGTCCCACTCATGGAGCGCGTGTGGGTCGGCGGCCAGGAACAGCGGCTGGCCTGGACGTTTGAGGATGGGGCTTTCGACCCTGCTGCCGGGGAGTTGACGTTGATCTTCAGGACGGCGGAGCCAGTGCTCGTGTTGCGGTCCATCTGGCGTGCGCAGCGCGGTCGTGGGCCGGTGGAACATCGCCTCGAGCTCGACAACCAGTCCGGCACATGCGTCACCGTCTCTCACCAGGACAGCCTGACGCTCGCGAACCTGCGCGCTGCCGGGCCCGCCACAGTGTGGTGGATCCGACGCGGCGGAGGCAACGCCAGCACGCAGGGCGGGACGTTCACTGAGCCTCTGGTTGCCGGGCTGGACCTGTTGCTGGCCAGCAACTGTGAAGACGGGGCGAGTCCCGTGCCGTGGCTGGCCGTCCAGCAGGCCGAAGCGGAGGGGCTGTACACCGGGTGGGAGTTCTCCGGCCTGGGGCGCGTCCATGCCGTCGCCTCGGAACACGACGGCGGCCGGTTCCAGATTGACGTGGGCTTGCATCCGGACTTCAAAACCGACGTCGAGGCCGGTGAGACGTGGCTGGTACCCGCCGCGCTGGTCGGGTGTTGTCGCGGCGATCTGGACGAGGGGAGTTACAGCCTGCACCGGTTCGTGCTCGAACACCTGCGGCCGCCGGTCCCGGCCGGGTGCCCGGACCCGGTCCTGGCCTACAACCTGTACCTGGACGTGGGGGGCAACCAGGCCACGGAAGCCGATGTGCTGCGCAGCGCCGCGGTGTGCCACGACCTGGGGTTCGAGTTTTTCATGCCGGACGCGATGTGGTTTCCCGAGACGGGGGACTGGCGGTGGGATCCGCGACGGTTCCCGCGCGGCATTGGGCCGATCGAATCGTTTGTGCACGGCGCGGGCATGAAGCTGGCGCTCTGGTGTGCCTGGACCAACGGCGGCGTGTCGGAGCACCCTGATGCGTTGAGCGTGCGGGGCGCGGTGGGGCAGCCCACGTGGTTCCGCACCGACTACCCGGCCGACTGGCAGCCCGGGCCGTTCTATGGGGCCCAGTTGTGTCTCGGCTGCGCCGCCGCCCAGGAGTGGGCCGCCCGCAAAACCCGGTGGCTGGTCGAGCACCATCGACTCGATTACCTCAAGCACGACTGCGGGCCGATCGTGACGCAGTGCGACCAGGCGGATCATCGGCACCGGCATGGCGTGGACGCCAGTTACTGGGCGACGCGCGGCTACTACGCGGTCCAGCGGCAACTGCGCGAGGCGGCGCCCCATCTGATCCTGGAAAACTGTTCGGGCGGCGGGCACATCAAGGACTTCGGCATCCTGGCCTATACGCACTACACGGTGGCGACCGACACGCTGTCGAACCTGCCCAACCGCCAGGCCATGTACGATTCCACCTTGGCGCTGCCCCCTTTGGTGCTGCAGTGTTACACGTACGACAACTACTATCCGGTCCCGGGCGATGCGCCCGGCCCGTACCTGTGGCGCACCGCTATGATGGGCGCGTGGCAGATCGACCCGACTGATACAGCGACCTGGACCGAAGACGAGAAAGCGGCCACGCGGCGGTGCGTCGAGTTGTATCGGCAGTGGATCCGGCCCATGCTGGCCGACGTGAAAGTCCACCACATCCTGCCGCGCCCTGACGGCGTGCACTGGGATGGCCTGTTCTATTGGAGCCCGGCGCTGCGCCGCGGCACGCTGTACGTCTGGCGCCCTGACTCGCCCGATCCGCAGCAGACCGTGCGGCTCAAGGGCTTGGACGAGGGCACGCGATATTGGGTGTGGAGTGAGGAGGGCGCGGTTCGGCCGGGGCTGCGATCCGGTGCCGAATTGATGCACGCTGGTCTCGACACCCGGCTGCCGCAGGCATATACAAGCGACCTGGTGTTCGTCCAGCCGGAGGACTCGGGCAAACCTGAGGGACTCGAGGCGCCCGGTGAATTTCGCCTGCTGGCGGCCGATGCGCGGAGTGGCATGTACAGCGCCTCCGTGCACTTGACCTGGGAACCCTCGCAGGCAGCCCGGAGCTACCAGGTGAGCGTGGCGCAGGATGCGGCAATGCAGGAGATCGTGGCCCGCCGTGCGGTGACCAAACCGGACACGGTCTTTCAAGATCTCCCCTGCGGACACACGTTGTACTGGCGCGTCGAGGCCGTGGCGTGGGGAGGCCGGCGCACGAGTAGCGGTGCCCCGGGCCGTTTCGTTACGCCGCCGGAGAATCGCCCGGCGGGATTGGTGTTTGCCTCGGACCTGCCGTGGACCACGGCGCATGCCGGCGCGGATAATCCGGTGCGGCGCGACGTCAATTACTATGGCCACCCGATCGCGATCGCCGGCCGACGGTACCCGAAAGGGCTCTGGACGCACGCATATCCTGACGCGACGCCGGCCGATACGGTGTACGACGTGGCGGAGATGGGGTTCGAGTTCTTCCGGGCCGACGTGGGGCTGGACGACGCCAGCGGGGCCGGCAGCGTGCAGTTCCAGGTGCTGGTGGATGGAGCCGTACGGGCGGAAACCCCCGTGTTGTATCCGAAGCAAGTCCGCACGCTGTGCGTGGACATCTCCCAGGCGCGCCAGGTTACGCTGCGCGTGCTCAACGGGGGTGACGGCTACAACTGCGATCACGCCGCCTGGGGTGCCGCCCGCTTCGTCAAGCCCGGCGTCGAGGATCCGCTCGATCAGCCCGACTGACGTGGCGGACTGGACGGGACCCGGCCGCGTCCAGCCGTCCCCTGAGGCCCGCTGCGCATCCTCATAGAAGCGGACTTCAGAAGCCCAGAAGCAAATACTCTGGTTTCGCCACCGCATGGCCGAGCAGTCATTCGCGCCGGACGACCAGAAGACACGGGATGCGTGAGGTCCTACCCCCCCCTGCCCCCCTTTGCAAGGGGGGGAATGTTCGTCCGGCGGATCGAGCGGCCCCGCGTCAGCCTCCCCCCCTTTTATGAGGGGGGGGGTGGGGGGCGAACCATGAGCAGACTTCCCGCCTTGCAAAAGAGGGTCCGAGGGGGGGCACAGCACAGAAGCAGACACTCTGGTTCCTCAGGGTTCTGCACACTGCCACGCGCAGGCAGGCGGTTCGGACGGCCGTATCGTCGATCTGCCCGCCACTACCGCAGCTTGTCCACGACATGGCGGAGACGCACGGCACCGGAAACATTCGCTCCGGCCACGACGTCCTCTTCGCGAAATGTCGCCAGCAGGATCTCGCCGGCACCTTGGCGATCGCGATCGTAGACGATCCAGATCAGGCCGTCTTCCCCCTGCACGCCGTCCGGGTACGAGACACCACTTCGCTCGTCCAGCAACAGGCCGTCATTCCAGGTGATGCCGTCGTTGAGCGAAAGCTGTGCGGTCAGATGACTGCGGCCAGTGAACTTGCTGTGGTTAACCAACAACAGACTGCCCGACGCCAGACGCCGAACGAAGAAACGCGAGCCGGGACTGGCAATCGTCGTAGCGCTGGCGCCAGTCCAAGTCATGCCGCCATCGTCGGAATGGCTCTGCCATAGGTGCCCACTGCCGGTACGGATCAGCATCCACAGGCGTCCGTCACGCAGCTCCACAATCATGTTCTCCAAGGCCCAAGGGGGCGCCTTGACCGCGCCGTGCAAGCTCCATGTCCGGCCATGGTCGGCAGAAAGACCCACGCCTTGGAGTTGTGCCGAGCCGGCAAACCAGTCGTGGGTTGGCTGAGAGGCGTGCGTTACGGGCATGAGCCACGGCCCCGCCGAGAGGACGGTCGGCTTGTTGAGCCGGAAACAGAAGGGCGCCTCGTCGTAACCCACGCGAAACTCGTCGCTCCATACCAGGTTGGCGGCGTCGGGGTCGTCGCATGTTCGCGCATAGACACCATGTTCCGCCGTCTCCCGGTTGCCACGATTAAACAGGTACCAAAGCCGGCCGTCAGGGTCGCGCCACACCGCCGGATCGAATGTCCGACTCCCGCCGATGGGCCGGGCCATCGCTTCGGGTTCGGTGAAGGTCCGCCCCTGGTCGTCGCTGTAACAAAGAAAAACAGTGTTCTCTGGCGACGGCTCCTGCGGGCCGCCGGAGAACCAGGATACAAACAGCCGGCCTTTCGGCGTACGCTCCAACCCCGGGATCCCCTGCCACGTACGCTCAGCCCGGCGCGACGGCTCCTGGCCGAACACCATGAGCGATGCGAGCAATAAGGGTGACCCAACGGCAGCAGCCGTCAACGTCAGCGCGCAGCGTCGTCGCATGGCGAATACCCCCGGGAGTCGTGTCGAGCCGTCTCGATCTTTCGTCTTCGTCTTCCACCTTCCTGGCGGATACCATAACCTGAACCCGGGCAAGCCACCAGGATCTGTTCAGAATCCGGGCACGGGTACGAGTACAGGAACAGACACTCTGGTTTAGCCAACGCATGGCCGAGCGGTCACTCGCACGGGGCGACCAGAAGACCCTGGAGGCGTGAGATTCTCACCCCCCCTGCCCCCCTTAGCCAGGGGGGGAGAGTTGTCGAGCGGAGCGAGCGAGCAGGCGTCAGCCCCCCCACGGTTTAAGGGGGGGGGGGGGGGGGGGGGAACCATGAGGGGACATCC
>JBPOJB010000035.1:0-86785 GCA_052034005.1 Planctomycetota bacterium
TGATGGCCGAATCGCGCACAGTCATTTCGGGCCGTCCCGTTGGGACTTGGGTCTGGTGGGTGGACGCGACCCAGGGCTGCGGCCCGGCTCGCACGGCTCGCCGGGCCTGCGCCCTGGGCTGTGATACGGCTGTCCCTTCGGGACGGAAGAGACCGCACCCTGGTCCGAGCGATCCTGGATGGGGAAGGTGTCTGTTGCTGTTCGAACCACTGCGCTCCTCTCCCTTCTTCCCTTCTGCACTCTGCACTCCTTGTTCTGCACTCTGCACTCGTCTTCTGCTCTTCTTCCTTCCCGCTTCTCCGCTCCCCGTTTTTCGGGACGGTCGAGACCGTCTTCGTGTTGCCGCTTGGCACGGCACAAGTCGTAGCGGGCCAGAGCAGGTGCTAAGCAGGCAAGATGGGACACGGAACACCAACGACGAATGTTAACCGTCAAGACACCCGTGGTTTTTTCACGTCGCCAGTCAGGTCGAAATTCCCGCCGCTGCTGGCGAAAACAGTTGCGCAGTCAGCTACACTTCCGGTATGAATGAGACGACCTTCGCGACTCGGGATAGCGACCGTTTCAGCCGCGTGGCGGACGAGCATCAGCAGCGGCGGACCGCCGGCATGCCGACGCTGTCGACCTTGGTAGGGCCGGTACCCGGCGCCGTGCGGCAATGGCGAGCGTGGGCCGCCCGGTGTCAGCGGACTGCGGTGGTCGTGTCCGGGGGCTTGGCGCGAGAGTGGTGCGAGGCATGGCTGCGTCAGCTGCTGCGCGAACGGGACCTTTCTCAGGATGCTGAATGCTACCTCTGCCGGCGCGTGCGTGAATCGGCGGAGTGGCCTGCAGGCAGTCTCCGGCAGAAGACTCCGCACGAATTGGCATTGCTGTTCGAACGCGCTCATTTGGACGACCGCGCGGTCACGCCCGACGGCCTCTGCCGTCGGCTGCTGCTACAGCGGGCGCGCCAGGAAGCGCCCACCGCCAATGAGCTGCTCGCCATGCACCTGGCTGCCGGTGAGCCGCCTTCTGGCGTCAGGGACGTGTTGAACCAGGTGCTGGGCCTGCTGGAAGACAGCCCCGACCCTGCCCTGCTGATTGTTCCCGAGGACACGCCGGCCGCCGGTCCGAAGGAGGACACCACCGATGCCTGTGTCTCATGGCTCACACAGGCGATCCCGCACCTGGTCCAACTCGTCACGTCCCTGCCGCGCTGGACGGTCGGCCTCTGTGTCGACAGCCGGTCGTGGCGCCGGTACTGCGCGGAGGCCCCCGAGTCATTTGCGAAGGCTGTTGCCGCGCAGTACGTCCTCCACGTGTCGACCTGGAGCGTCGACCGTGTGCGGCAGGCGGTAACGGCCCGCGTGCAGCGAACCCTGCCGGAGCTCGAACCGGTGTTTGCCGCAATCGCCTGCACTGGGGCGAGTGATGTGCTGGTCGAGCAGCTCGCTGAAGCGGCGCGTGGGGCGCCGGAGTGCGGCATCAAACCGGCCTGTGAGCCGGGCAGCGAGTTCCCGGCCCCGCCGCCCGACGCGAACGCGCTGGAAGCCGTCCAGCTCTGGAAAAGCCAACAGGAGCGGTTTCTTTTCGAGCTGCTTGAGCATACGCCCGATTTGGCGGGCCGCTTTCGGCTCAATGCCGCCCCGGGGTTCCAGTTCGGCGGACAACCGGCAGAAGTCGATCTGCTGTGCCCGGAACTGAAGATCGCCGTGGAGATCGACGGCTATTATCATTTCACCAGCGCCGATGCCTACCGGCGAGATCGCCGGAAGGATCTGGCGCTCCAACAGCACGGCTTTCTGGTGATGAGATACCTGGCGGAGGATATTGTGCCGCGGATGCTGGAGGTCGTACAGTCGATCCGAGCGGCGGTCAAGTCGCGCCAGGCACAGTTCATGATTTCGGCAGGAAAGGACGCGGTAACGTGAATTCAGAATACCCCTCACACCCCCTCAGCCGGCTCCAGCAGTGTCTGATCTGGCGTCTGTTGCCGGCCCGCAAACCGGTCGCGAAATCCGATCTGGACAAAGCGCTGAGGCGCTATTTTGCGGACCGCGTGGCGATGCCGGCGGCCCAATGGCGAGAAGAGCTCGACCGGTCTGTGGCCCATTTGCAGGAGGCCGGCTTGGTCGACGCGGCGGCGCTGCGGCTGACCGAGCAGGGGCGTGCCCTGGCGCTGCGGCTGCTGGGCGTCGACGCCTTGAGTCCGCAGGCTTCCTGGACGACCGTGCGCAACCGTCACCTGATGGCGGTCGCCTTGGGCATCCGGCCCGGCACGAAGGCGGAATGGGATCGACTGGGCACCGCCGACGGGTTGCGGGCGGCGATTCTGGCACGGCATTACCCCTTGCCGCTCGGCCCCGTCCCGACCATCTCGCGCGTGCTCCACGCGCTGGCCTGGCTCCAGCTGAAGGTCGCACATGCCGTCGACCTCCCGCTCGACAAGGATTTCTCCCGCAACGCGGTATTAAGCCTGACGTTGCTGCGGGGCCGCACGAGCAAGAACCCTGAGGCGCTGCTGGCCGCCGAGGTGACAGGGGCAGCTGGAACGCAGCTGGACAAAGTGCGCGAGGCCGTCCTGTGCAATTGGGTCGCGGCAGAGACCGCATCACCGCCGTCGCCGCCATCACCCTCACCACTGCCACCGTGTCCTCCTGTGGGTTTCGACCTGGCGGCGTTTTCCGCTCAGGTGATGGCGCTGGCGCGCTCGGCCGTCGCAGGCCGGTTTGGCGACCACAAAGTCTTCATCGCGTACGTGTGGGATGGTTATCAACAGCAGCCTGGAGCTGCCCCGTTGACGCGGGCGGAATTCGACGCCCACCTGGTTGAGGCCAATCGCCAAGGGCTGCTCAGGCTGGGTCGTGCGGACCTGGTGGGCGGAATGGACCCGGACGACGTGCGGCGCTCCGAGATCCGCTTACCCTATTCATCGTTTCATTTTGTACGAACCGACCAGGCGACACGGTGACCGCCAGGACGCGGCGGGGTCGTGTGCGTGACCTAAATTTGTAAGCTGTCCGGAGCTTGGTGAGACAGCCCGAGAGGCGACGCGTCAAATGGGTGCAGCGAGGAGTCCCGTGTCGATGTTGGCAGACCCGCGAACGATGGCCTTCTGTGCCGAGGGTGGTCCGGAAATCTTCCGGCCCGTCGCGTTCCCGACCGAAGTCTGGTACCCGGATCCGCTCGATGTCGAGGCTATTTTCGCCGATGCGCGGGAGTTATATGAACGACTGCTGCGGCAGGCGACGGCTCCCGGCAGGCAGGGGAAAGCAGGGCGGATCCTGCTGCTGCGCGGCGAATCTGGAAGCGGTAAGACCCACTTGATGCGGGCCTTTCGCACCCGCACCCATCAACTGAAGCTGGGCTATTTCGGCTACATGCAGATGACGACGTTGAGCGGCAACTACAGCCGTTACATTCTGCAGAAGCTGATCGATTCGCTCGACCAACCCTATTACACCACGTCGGCCTGTCCCGACACGACCACGGGCCTGATGCGGCTGTCGACGGCCGTGGCGGAATCCGACCACTTGCCGCGTGCGGACCTGCAACGGCTGCGCGAGTCGGACATGGGTCACGACGAGCGGGCGGCGCTGGTGTTGGATCTGGCTGACGACGCCGTGTGCGATCCACTGCTGCGCGACATCCCGCTGGACCTGATCCGCGCGATGCTGTTTCTCCAGAGCGGCTACCCCGCGATCCGCAACCGCGTCATGAAGTATCTCCGTGCGGAATCGTTGTCCGAGCACGATCGGCAGCGGTTGGGGGGCATCTCGCCGCTCGACCGCGACGAGAGCGCGCAGATGATGATCGAGCGTCTGGGCCAGTTGATGTGGACCGTTCATGGCGCGGCACTGGTCCTGTGCGTCGATCAACTCGAGGATATCGCCTATTACGAGGGCGCAGAAGAGAAGTTCCGCCGCGCGATCAAAGGGCTCACCCAAGTCGCCGCGCAGGTCTCGTCCGCGTTGATCGTCGTGTCCTGTCTGGACGACTACTACGATAGACTGCGCGGCTACCTGGATCAGTCGGCCCTCGATCGCATCGAGAGCGACCCCGCGCCGCTGATGCTCGCCGGCGTACGGACCTGGGACGAGATTCGCGCGATTGTCAGCCTGCATCTGAACTACCTGTTTGACGCGCATGACGTGCCCGTCTCTGACGAACTGTCGACCGATCCCATCCCGGAATCGCTGCTCCGCGCGCACGTCAACCAGCCCACACGTACCGTGCTCAAGGCCTGCAAAGCCTACCGGGATGCCTGCGTGGCTGCCGGACGCCTCGTGCCTGAGCTGGCTGCGCCGGGGCCGCTGAGCTCCCCGCCGCCTCCGAGCAACGACGAAGAGAGCGCCTGGCAGACGTTCGATCAGAGCTGGAACGACTTCCTGGCCAGCTTCGAACGGCCGATCGTCGAGGACGATCAGCAGCTGGCGGATCTGCTGGCCGAGTCGATCGAGCTCTGTTCGGACGAGCTGTCACCGGAGGTTCACTTCACGACCGACAGTGACGGCCTGGACACGTTCGTTTTTGCCACGGAGGGCGAGCGTGTTGACACGCCTGCCTGCTGCCTGGTACGGCTTTGCAACAGGGCACCGCAGGGCGGAGGGCTGGGCAAGCAGATCGAGGGTCTGTTGAAGGCCGCCGCCGAGACGGTCCCCCCGACGACCCCGGTCGTCGTCCGCTGCACCGAATACCAGCCGAAGGGGCCGAAGGCGGCTATCGCCGGTCTCTTCGCCGAGCTGTACTCGCGGGGGGGACGTTATGTGATCGTCCACGACACCGACTGGCGGACCATGGCTGCGATCCAGGACTTTCGACTCCGCGAGCAGGAGAAGCCGCACTTCGATACCTGGCTGCGCCGCGCGCAGCCGCTGGTGCGGTTGAAGCCGCTGCAGGAAATCATGGCAATCGACGGTGCGCGGCGCCGGCGTGGGCAGAGCGAGGCGTTGCCGGAGAGCCCGAGCCAGACGCCTGCTCCAGCGCCTGCACCTCCGGCTGCGGGTCAGGAGGTCGCCGCTCCACCGCAACGTCCGGACGCGCCCGAGCGCGCGTGCGATGCGGCCTCCGGCCTCAGTGTCCCCGTCGACGCAGCCAGATCGCCCGCGCCGGTGACGGATCTTCTGGTCGGACACGCGCGGAGCCACCAGCAGCAGCCTCAATTTATCTCCTGCCAGAGCCTGACGCTGCATACCGCCTTCCTCGGGAGCACGGGCAGCGGCAAGACGACCGCAGCGCTGAACCTGATCGAACAGCTGCTGTTAGGCGGCATCCCCGCGCTGCTGATCGATCGCAAGGGGGACCTGGTCAGCTACGCCTCCCAGCGGGCGTGGGAGCGCGAGCTGGATGACCCGGCGCTACAGCAGCGTCAGCAGCAGTTGCGGACGACTCTGGACGTGGCGGTCTACACCCCAGGCCGTGCGGACGGGCGCCCCATCCGGCTGCCGATCGTCCCCTCCGGATTAGCCGAGATGGTATTGGACGATCGAAATCGCATCGTCCAACAGGCGGCCCACAGCCTGGGCAGCATGCTCGGATACAAGCCGGTCGGAAAATCCGGCGCGTACATCGCGATCTTGGATCGAGCCATCACGACCATGGTGGAACAGGGTTTTGCTGAGATCACCATCGACGGCCTGATCGACTACATCCACCAGCGCGACGATGCGCTGCTGAGCGCGATCGGCCTGCTGAACGAGAAGTCCTTCGAGCCGCTGCTTGTCGCCCTGCAGACCCTGTCCATCAATAAACAGTCGCTGTTCCCCAAGGAAGGCGAGCCGCTGAGCGCGGAGCACCTGTTCGGCCTGGCAGGCAACGTCCCTCCCGGCAAGACGCGGCTGAGCGTGATCAGCACGAAGTTCCTCGGCGACACCGCGAGTATCCAGTTCTGGGTCGCGCAGTTGTTGCAGGAGCTGATACGTTGGACGAGCAAGCATCCGATCAGCACACTGCAAGCCGTAGTCCTGTTCGACGAGGCGGACCTCTACCTGCCGGCCATCGGCAACCCGGCGACAAAAAGCCTGATGGATTACCTGCTCAAACGCGCGCGGTCCGCCGGACTGGGGATGATGCTCGCCACCCAGAGCCCGGGTGATTTCGACTATAAGTGCCGAGAGAACATCAACACCTGGCTGCTGGGAAAAGTCACCGAGGAGGTGGCGATCAAGAAGATGAAGCCGGTATTCAGAAGCTGCAAACGGGACGTGAGCGCGGAGCTGCCTGGGCAAGGCACTGGCGAATTCTTCTGCATTCAGCAGCGCCAGGTGACGGGGCTCCGCAGCCTGCCATCGGCGATCCTCCCGCGACAGGTCCCGGAGGCGGACATTCCATCCCTGGCACGCGGCACCGCGCGGTGACAGACGGCCGATGGGCCCGCAGTCCGGTCTTCAGCCGGCTTTCCCGCAGGGGCTGACGGAATGGCCGGCCGGGGTGCCGAAGGCAAGGCGAAGAACGGAGTGTCTGCAATCCGCCAATTCACCCAATCCCCCGCCCCCCGCGATGGTGGAAACCTCTCTTTGCGGGTCGGGCGGATTCGGATAGATTATGGCCGCGTGAGGCCGCCCGGATGCGGCTGGCCGCGCCGCCTGGCGTCGTGGTCCGACGGGTCGATGGCGCGCGCATCGCGCAGGATGCCGTATCGATCGAGACGCCGTGCAAGCCAGGGATGGTTCCGCATGAAAAACTTCTCGCGCGCGCTGTGCGACGCGTTACGCTACTGGAAGTCGATTGTCCTGGCGACCGTCTGTTCGCTGGTGGTGGCTGCCTTGTGGGGTGGCAACATCGGGGCGTTATTCCCGGTGATCCAAGTCACCCTGGGCGAGGAGACGTTGCAGCACTGGATCGATGCGCGGATCGCGGCGACGGAGTCGACCATCGCGCGGTTGTCGGCCGAGATGGCGGAGATGCAGCGGAGGCAGGCGTCAGGTGGTCCGGAGGAGGATCGGCGGCTGGCCGCCCGCCTCCGGCAGCTGGACAGCGAATGGTCCCACCAGTGTGCGTCTCTTGCCTCATCGCGTCGCCTGCAGCCGCTCATCCACCGGTGGCTGCCCGCCGACCCGTTCCTGACGGTGCTGTTGGTCATTGCCGTGTTGATGGTGAGCACGTTGATCAAGCATGTGTTCATGCTGCTCAACACGATGCTGATCGCCCGGGCGTCGAACGATCTGGCCCGCGGCGTGCGGTTGCGGGTGTTCGCGCGGGCCATGCACATGGACCGCGCCGGTTTCGCCCGGTACGGCACGAGCGGCTTCACGACCCAGATTTCCGTGACGACCGAGATGCTGGCCACCGGCGTCATGGAAGTGTACGGGGGCGCGATCCGCGAGCCGTTGAAGATCCTGGCCTGCCTGGTGGGCGCCTGCCTCATCTCCTGGCGGCTGCTGGTCCTGTCGCTGATCATCGCGCCGGTGGTGACCTACCTGATCGTGTGGCTCAGCAAACGCATCAAATCGGTCTCGCGCCGGGCGCTGGGGCAGGCGCGGGGCCTGCAGCACGTGGTGTTGGAGGCCTTGGGCAGCATCCAGACGGTGCAGGCCTACGGGATGGAGACGGCCGAGCAGCGCCGGTTCGAGCGGACGACGCGCGACATGGTGCGGCTGGCGCTGAAGTCGGCGTTCTACAATGCCCTGACCAGGCCGGTCACCGAGCTGCTGGGGATCGGCATGGTGGGCACGACGGTGGTGATCGGCGCCTACCTGGTGTTGAACCATGAAACGCACCTGCTGGGGGTCCGCATCACGGACACCCCCTTGAGCGTATCATCGGTGATGGTGTTTTTCGGGCTGCTGATCGGCGCGAGCGACCCGGTCCGCAAACTGTCGACCGTCTTCACGGCCGTCAACTCGGGCATGGCCGCGGCCGACCTGCTCTACCCATTGTTGGACCGCGAGCCGCTGATCCAATCGCCTCCACGTCCGCGCGCGGCGGCCCGGCCGCATCGGCGCCTCGAGCTGCGGAGCCTCTCGTTCGCCTATCACGATCACGACTTCGTGTTGCGGGACGTCGATCTGGAGATCCCGTTCGGGTCCCGCATCGCGCTGGTGGGCGCCAACGGCAGCGGCAAGTCGTCGCTGATCCACCTGATCTGCCGCTTCTACGACCCGCAACAGGGCGCGGTGCTGCTCGATGGGGTCGATCTGCGGGAGCTGGACGTGGCGGATGTGCGGTCCCGCATCGGCCTGGTCACGCAACAGACCGAGCTGTTCAACGACTCGGTCCTGTACAACATCCGTTACGGCTCGCTCCAGGCGACGGATGAGCAGGTGCGGCGCGCAGCCGAGCTGGCCCGGGCGCACGAGTTCATCATGGCCTTGCCGCAGCAGTACGCGACGCGCGTCGGCCAGTCGGGCCAGCGGTTGAGCGGAGGCCAGCGCCAGCGCATCGCACTGGCCCGCGCCTTCCTGCGCGATCCCGAAATCCTGATCCTGGACGAAGCGACGAGCCAGATCGACGTCGAAAGCGAGCGGCTGATCAATCAGGCGCTGATCGAGTTCAGCAGACAACGCACACTGATCATGATCACGCACCGTCACGCCAACCTCTACCTGGCCGACCGCGTGTACGAGCTGGAATGCGGCCGCCTGCAGCTGCGCGCCGCGCCCCGGAAAAACGCCGCCTGAGCAGGACCAGACGCCCCGCCATCCGCCCATCGGTCAGGCGGCTCTTCGACCGCTTGAGCTGCTGTTGAGCAGGTTGAGCGTGTCGAGCATGTTGCCCGCCTGGTCGTAGAGCTGGAGCAGGCCGATGTCCACCATCCACATCGCGAACAGGCCGCCCGCGCGATAACAGTGGGCAATGTGGCGGCCCGCCTCGCAATGAATGCGTTCCTCGAGATCCTGGCGCGCCTGGATTTCCACGCCGTGCTGGCTGAAATGGCGGACTACAAGCTTTCGCACGCGAGCAGCGGAAACGGTCGGTTCCATGAGAGCTTCCTGTCTCGTCATGTGACGCACGGCGTACCTTGTATCGATTATCGGCAATTGCGCCCAGGCCGCTTGGCCGATCCCGCATCTTCCGTTCACGTTCCCCAGGCGATTCAATTTACCCAGACGGGCGAGCGCGTCAGGCCCGCGGCGGCCGGCCGCCGCGGGCCGACGGCCACACCGCGACGTTTACATAACCTTTACACGGCACCATCTTACATCGCCGAGATGCCGGCTCGACTATCTGTGCGCGGCATCCAATTCGCGTAGAATGGAAACGAGCGAGGCGCATCGACCCGCAGCGCCGGATTCGCGGGCCACGGAACAGGGCGCGCGTGTGGCTCGGCGCAGGCCGGGACCGGTGTGGTGGAGTCAACCGCGGCATGGGAGGAGTGCCTGTGACGACGATTGCCGAGGTCAGCAGCGGCAGCGAAGTGCTGCATGCCGAGCAGTGTCTGCAGATCCATCACGTGATGGTTCGTGCTCGAGTCCTCGAAGAGCGCATGATCCAGATGAGCAAGTCAGGGGAGGGGATCTTCTGGATCGGCGGGCCGGGTGAAGAGGCGTTCAATGCGTGTCTGGGGTTCCAAGTAAGGAAGGGGTGCGGCCCGGATTACGATTACTTGCACCTGCACTATCGCAACCTGGCAACGCTCTTGGCGATGGGGATGCCGATGGTGGACGCGGTCCGGCAGGCGGCCTTGCGGGTGACCGATCCGCACTCGATGGGACGCAATTTCGTCGGTCATTACGCGGTGCGCCAGTGGAACGTCCTCCCGGTCTGTTCGGTGGTCGAGGTCCAGTTTGCGATGGCCTCGGGCACGGCCCTCGTCCAGAAGCGGCGGGGCAACGACGCGGTGACGGTGGTGGTGGGCGGGGACGCCGGATCGAGTGAGGGCGACTTCGCCAGCTGCATGATCTGGAGCACGCGCCCCGGCCAGGAGTTGCCGGTCCTGATGATTGTCATGAACAATCAGTGGGGGATCTCGACGCCGATGCAGTCGGTGCACGGGGAGCAGCGGATCGTGGACCGGGGCGAGCCGTTCGGGATCCCCGGCGAAGTGCTGGACGGCAACGACCCGATTGCCAGTTGGCACGCGTTGCGACGGGCCTTCCAATGGTGTCGGCGGAAGCGGCGCCCGTTCATGCTCGAACCGCACGTGTCCCGGCTCCACGGGCACTCGTCCTCCAGCGGGGCGGCGCGCGTCACGGACGAACCGGACTGCCTGCCGCTGTTCGAAGACAAACTCCTGTCAGCCGGGCTCGTGACGCGCGAGTCGATCGAGGAGACGTGGGAGGCGGCGCGCGTGGAAGTGGCCGCGGCTGCCGAACAGGCGCTGCAGGAGCGGGAGCCGGAGCTGGACGACCTGCGCCGACATACGTACGCTCCCAGCCGCGTAGACGCCGTGTATCCCGACGACTATACCGGTTTGCCGCAGTGAGGATCGGACCGCATGGCGACGCTCGTGCAAGCTGTCCGCATGGCATTGCATTACGGCGAGACCTACCTGGGGGTGACCGACATCCTGGGTGAGGATGTCGGGCCCCCGTTGGGCGGCGTATTCACGGCGACCCAGGGGCTGGAGACCGCCTGGAATACGCCGTTGGACGAACGCGGCATCATCGGCACGGCGATGGGCATCGCGTATGCCGGCGGGCGGCCGGTCGCGGAGATCCAGTTCTGCGATTACGGGTTCAACACGATCGACCTGCTCAAGGTGGCCGGCAACCAGCGCTGGGCCGGCGCCGGGAACTACGCGTTGCCGCTCGTCGTGATGATGCCCAGCGGATCGGGCATCCGCGGCAGCCTGTACCACTCGCACAGTTTCGAGAGTTGGGCCAGCCGCCTGGCGGGCTGGAAAGTGGTGATGCCGAGCACCCCCTTGGACGCGTACGGCCTGATGCTCTCCGCGATCGTCGATCCCAACCCCGTGCTGGTGCTGTTGCCCAAGGCGCTGTTGCGCGTGCGGGGCGAGGAGTTGATTCCCGGCGAGCCGGCCGATCCGGAGCATCTCAAGCAGCTGATCGATGCGCCGGTCGGAGATCGAACGGCCTGGCAGCCTCGATGGCCGGACCTGGAGGAGTATTACGTGCGGATCGGCACGGCCCGACGCGTGCGCGAAGGGGTGCACGCCACGGTGGTCAGCTACGGGCGCCTCCTGCCGCTGTGTGTCCAAGCCGCCGACTCGCTCCGCGAATCGCACGGGTGGACCTTCGATGTGATCGATCTGCGGAGCATCTTCCCCTACGACTGGGAGATGATCTCCCACAGCGTGCTCAAGACGGGCCGCGTCCTGTTGGTCAACGAGGACACGGAGGTGACGAACTTCGGCGAACATCTATTGCGGCGGGTCATCGAGGAGCATTTCTACGACCTGCTGGTGCGCCCGCGCGTGCTGCAGGGCCAGCACCTGCCGGGGATCGGTCTGAACCAGGTCTATGAGCGCGCGGCGGTGCCGCAGTTGCCGGCCATCTTCGAGGCGATGCGCGCGTTGGCCGCGGAGGAGGCATAGCGCCGATGGATTACCGGGTTCCCGAGCTGGGTGAAGGGGTGTACCAGGCGGAGTTCGTGGAGTGGCTGGTGCGGCCCGGTCAGCAAATCCAGCGCGGCCAGGGCCTGGCGGAAGTGCTGACGGACAAAGCCACCATCGAGCTGCCGGCGCCCTTCTCCGGTGTGATCGACGAGGTGGCGGTGCAGCCGGGCCAGACGATCGAGGTGGGGCAGGCCATCCTGCGCTACACGCCCGACTCGGGGGCCGCGGCGGATCGCCGCGCGGAAGGGTCCGCCCGGGTGCCGGAGGCGACCCGCGCGCGGAGCGCGGGCGTGCGGAGGCGGGACCCCGGCGCGTCGGACGCCGTGTCCGCCGCGCCCGCGGTCCGCCGCCTGGCCCGCGCCATCGGTGTCGACCTGCACGACGTGCCCGGGAGCGGGCCGGCCGGACGCGTGCTGATCGACGACCTGGGCGCGTTTGTGCGCGCCCGGAGAAGCGATGCACCGGCCGGAGCTCCCCGCCGCACCGGCATGCCGGACCTGGGCACGCCGGGCGCGCGTGTCAAGCTCCAGGGCGTGCGCCGGTTGATCGCCAAGCATATGGTGGTTTCGACACGAACCATCCCGCACTACAGCTATATCGACGAATGCGACGTGACCGCCATGGTGGCCCTGCGTGACGAACTCAAGCGGCCCCTGTACGCGCAAGGCGTCAAGTTGACGAGCCTGCCCTTCTTCGTGAAGGCGGTGGTGGCGGCGCTCCAGCGCGTCCCGCTCATCAACGCCTCGTTGGATGAACAGGCCGACGAGATCGTGATGCACGACGAGTACCATATCGGGATCGCCACCGCGACCGCCCAGGGACTGCTCGTGCCTGTCATCCACCGCGCGGACCAGCTGGACCTGGTGCGCACGGCCCGGGAAATCGAGCGGCTCATCCGCGGCGCCCAGGCAGGCACGCTGGCGCGCGACGAACTGCGCGGCAGCACGTTCACCATCTCTTCGGTCGGCAATATCGGCGGACTGGTATCGACTCCGATCATCAACCATCCGGAAGTCGGGATCCTGGCGATCGGCAAGGTGTTCCAACGCCCGTCGTACAACGAGTCCGGTGCGATCGTGCCGGCCAGGGTCGCGTACCTTTCGTTCTCGTTCGATCACCGCGTCGTCGACGGCGGTGTCGGCGCGCTCTTCGGCAATGCGGTGATCGACCGCTTGAAGGAGCCCCGCTCGCTGCTGGACTGAGGCGCCGGAGTCCGGCGCGCGGCGGCTCGCGCCTGGCGCCTGGCCGGTCTGTTGGGCCGTTCAGTCCAGGAACGTCACGCAGACGGGCTTGGGGACTTCGAGTTGCTGGCCCGCCGGCTCGAGTCGGCCGGTGGCCCGGTCCACCCGGAAGACCACGACGTTGTTCGAGCGCTGGTTGGAGGCCAGCAGGTAGGCACCGGTGGGATCGATCGCCAGGTGCCGCGGCTCTTCGCCCAGCGCTGGGTGGTGCGAAACGGCCGTGAGCTTGCCCGTCTGCGGGTCGATCGCGAACACGGCGATGCTGTCATGGCCGCGGTTCGATCCGTACAGGAACTTGCCGTCCGGCGACACGGCCACTTCCGCCGTCGTGCTCTCGCCGTGCCAATCGGCCGGCAACGTCGAGATCTCCTGGATGGCGGTCAGTGCGCCGCGCTCGTGATCGTACGTGAACGCGGTCACGGTGGAGTTCAGCTCGTTGATCAGGTAGCCGAACGCACCCTGGGGATGGAACGCGAAGTGGCGCGGGCCGGCGCCGGGCGTGACCTTGGCGGCCGGCATTTCGGGGTTCGGCGCGATCTGACCGGCGTGTTCGTCATACCGGTAGATCAGGACCTGATCGAGTCCCAGGTCGGCGGCCAGCACAAACTGACCGGCCGGATCGGTGCTGATCCAATGTGCATGCGGTCCTTTCTGGCGCGGATGCACGCTCGAGCCCGTGTGCTGCACGAACGAGCTGGCCTGGTCCAGGCTGCCGTCCGGCCGGATGGGAAGGACCACGACGCTGCCGCTCTCGTAATTGGCGGCCAGCACATGGCGACCGTGGCCGTCGACGCTCAGGTGGCACGGCCCGGCCCCCATGGTGGACTGGCGGTTGAGCAACTCCAGGGCGCCCGTCCGGCGATCGACGGCATACGCGCAGACGGACCCTGCGCGTGCGCCTTCAAAATCGCTGGTCTCGCTCACGCTGTAGAGGAACCGCCGGCTGGGATGCAGGGCCTGGAAGGACGGGTTCCTGATGCCGGAGACGGCGCCGACGCGCGTGAGCTTCCCGGTTCCCAGGTCGAACCGGCAGACATGGATGCCCTCGTCGTGCTGGCCGGCATACGTGCCGACCCAGATGAACATCTCCTTGGCAGTCGTTTCCGGAAGCGCCTGGCCTCCACAGGATCCGGCGGTGAACAACCCCACCGCCAGCGTCACGGCCGCGATGCGGCAGCCGCGTGTCGCGTACATGATTCAGCTCCTCGCAGTCATCGCACGGTCGGATCGCCGGGACGCGCGTGCCCAGCCAGGGAGCCACGCGCCCGATCCCGCATCACGCGCGTCGCATGACGCGCACCAAAGTCACTCCGTCGTGGCGGTCGTGCCCGGCCACTGGTCGGTCCGGAACGGAGTGACGGGCAGCAGATTCGCGCGGCTCCGCAGGTTGCACACGGGGTTGTCTGCCCATGCGTACCGGACCGCCACCGGATCGGCGACCCGGTCGCTCCAGACTTCGACCGTTGCCTTATCCACGACCTTGGCTTGGGCGGGGACGAATTTGCGGTCCTCCCCCGCGATCGTGAAGCCGCGGACCTCGTTGACATCGAACGGCACCAGTCCGCCGGCCGCGTAGTCGAATGCGACGACGATCTTGTTGCCCTGTTTCTCCATCGACTTGTATTCCGGGCTGCGGCAGGAGATGGCCAGGCCGTAGTTCTTGTTCAGCGCCCAGCGCGCCAACCGCCTGCCGACATCCTCTTTGTTGCGGGGATGGATGTCGTTGGCCTCGCCGGTATCGATGATGACCGCCTGACCCGTGTTCGGCAGCCGCTGCGTCATCGTCTGGGCTTCACGCAATTCGGCCCAGGCGCTCTCGCCCGGCGCCGCCGGCTCGTCCATGAAGTCCGCCAGTTGGACCCAGTAGAACGAGAAGTCGCCCAGTTGCCAGGCGTCGCGCCAGGACTGGATCATCAGGGGGAACATGTGCCGGTACTGATAGGCGCGGCCGGCGTTGGACTCGCCCTGGTACCAGATCACGCCGCGCATCCCGTACCCGATCACCGGCTTGAGCATGCCGTTGAACAGGTTGCCGGGACGGTGCTGGTTCTGGAGCTGGTCCTTGTTCGCCACCGGGTCCTTCTCGATTTCGCGCCAGCGATCGATCAGTGCCTGGTACCGCGGATCCGCTTCCAGCCGGTCGCGTGGAATCCACGCCTCGCACGAGGAGCCGCCCCACGAGTCATGGATCAGGCCGACCGGCACGCCCAGCGCCTGGTGCACTGTCAGGCCGAAGTAGTAGCCGACCGCGGTGAAGCCGCCCACGGTCTCCGGGCTGGTGAGCTTCCAGGCGCCCTGGAAATCCTCTTGCGGGTCTTGCGTGCCGAGCTTCGGCACGGTGAGCACGCGCAGGTTCGGGTAGTCGGCCGTCAGCTGGGTCAGGTCGGCGTCCTTGGTGGAGCCGACGGCCTGCTCCATGTTCGATTGCCCGGAGCAGACCCACACTTCACCCACCATGACATCCGCAATCGCCACACGGTTGCCCTGACCCTCGATCACCATCTCGTACGGGCCGCCGGCGTACAACGGGTTGAGCATCACACGCCACCTGCCGTGCTCATCGGCTTTCGCACGCTTGTGCTGATCGCTCAGCATGACGGCCACTTCCTCACCGGGGTCCGCCCAGCCCCAAACCGGATTGGGCAGATCGCGCTGGAGGACCATGTGATCGGAGAACAGGGCCGGCACGCGCACCTCGGCGTGGGCGCCGCCGGGCTGCAGGCTCAGCAGGAGGCTCGCGGCGAGCGCCGCCCCAGCCAGCCGCGCACAGAACTGCCATTGCGATTTCGACATCGGTGTGCTCCTCGGACGATGGGGGACCATTTCGGTGTGACAGGGTCATTGGCGACCAGAAGCCATGGCCTGCATTGTGACCCGTCCGCACGCGGATGACAACCAGCTCTGTCCCCGGAATCGCCGTGTCCGCGCCCTGCGGGGCCTTGCGTGCGCGGCCCCATGCGCGGGCCGGATGATGACGTAGACTTGTCTCGGGGGCGTGCCCCCTGAGTCTCACGGGCGCTGCTTGGCGAGTCGACGATCGGCTGACAGGTCCGGCCGTGGGGCGTCGTGCTTAAGGATCACCTGTTGGGAGTCGCGCCATGTTGGGTCCGGCACCGTTTTCATACTCTCTGGCGCGCCAGCGTCTGGCGCGGATGTGGCACGACCCGTGCGGGTGGGGGTACCGTGCGTCGGACCCGCCCAGCCCTGAACCGACCGGGCTGGCGTGCCTGGCGCTGCTGTCCGGCGACGGTGCGGACGAGTGGGCGGAGGCCCTGGAGCCGGCCGACGCCGGTGCGCGGTGGTTGACGGACCTGCAGCGCGCCGACGGCGCGCTCGGGCCGCTGGACGCGCCGGCGACGCTGTGCCGCTCGACG
Organism: Planctomycetota bacterium; assembly: GCA_052034005.1. Taxonomy (GTDB): domain Bacteria; phylum Planctomycetota; class Planctomycetia; order Pirellulales; family Pirellulaceae; genus JAAYDI01. The sequence goes on from JBPOJB010000035.1 coordinate 16,050, forward strand.
GCCTGGGCGGCCCTGTTGTGGGGCCAGTTGCGGCACTATCGGCAGCCGCTGGCCCGCGCCTTGCGCTGGCTGCAACAGTCTGAGGAGCTGGCCCCGGCCGTGCTGGACGAGGACCTGTTCGGGAGCGGCATGGGGCCCGGGGTGCCGGGGCGCGGGGACGCGCAGTTCGATACGGCCGCGCTGGCCGTCCTGGCCCTCTGCCGGAACGAACTCGCGGGGCACCAATGGATCGCCGGCAGGTTGCAGGCGATTCTCGAGCAGTCGCTGGCCGACGGTGGCTGGCCGGCGTCCGACGGGATCGAGTCGAGCGCGTGGGGTCCGGCGGACGCGGGCGTAACGGGTCTGGTCTTGATGGCCCTGCGTGCGGCCGGGTGGTCCGAGACGGTGGAAGTGACAACTGCGTGTCGCTACTTGGAGAGCGCCTTGTCGGGCCTGTTGGCGCCGGACAAGTTGAGTTGGGGGTTGTTGGGATACGGGTCTTGGCGGCCTCGCCCGGCCGGCGCGTCGGAGTGGATCGACCGGTGCTACGCGGCCCTGCCCGCGGCCGACACCTCCCCGGCGTGTCTGGCGCAGTTGATGCTGGCTGACGGCCCTCAGGCCTTGTCGCTGTTTGGAATCTCCCCGTCGGCCGGCAGGGGCGAAGAGGGGATCTCCTCGTCCGCGGGCGGACTGTCCTGCGCGGCGGCGTCCGGGTCGTCCGCTGCGGGGTCCGCGTCCTCGAGTCGCTGGAAGTGGTAGTCGGGGTTCTCGCGATCAAAGTCCCGATCGGTCAGGCCGACGTTGAGCCGGACATGCTTGTAGAAATACTCTTCCAGCAGACGCGGCTTGCCGCCCTCCTCGGCCGGCCAATCGAATGAGCGGAAATAGATCGGGATCTTCAGCTCGTTGTCGACCGAGACTTCAGCCATGTGGTAGGTCAGGCCCGCCCGCGGTTGATGGTGCGTCAAGCGGAAATGCGTGCACTTGCGGTCATCGACCTTGGCGTTGGGGAAGATGTCGATCTGGCCGTCATTGTGCTCCTGCTCCTTCTCGAGCACTTCGATCAGGCGTTTGGTGAGGTTCTGAAAACCGATCTCCGTGATCGGATAGCGATTTCCATCCATCGCCATCGGGCTCTCCGGAGGTAACTGGACGGTCATATTGGGCGACCGCCGCCCGCCGCGCCGGGCGATCAGATCGCCGTGATTCGCGTTCTCAATGTACAGCACTTCACGGCCCTCCATCCGCTCGGGCTTGAGGAACCGCAAGAACACGCTGAACGGCACGGTCACTTTGTCGCCATCCTGCTTCTCGTGCCGGACCTTGAGGAACAGGTACTGGTAGTTGCCCAGGGTCCCCTCCACGCGCTCCCGTTTGACCAGTTGGCACTCGTAATCGTGCACCTCCTGGCTGATCCGAGCATACGCGTCGCGCGCGAAAGTCAACACGAACTGCAGGCGAGCGGACGTGTCGCCGGCGGCCGGCAGGTTCCGCGAGAAGTCGCTGTCCGCCACCGAGTCGACCACCTTCGAACTTGGCGTGACGCTGGCCAACGCGCTGCTCGAATTCGGATCGCTCGGACGCCGCTCGCCCCCGGCAACCTCGGAACAGGACCAGGCGGCGGTCGCGGCCAGCGCGACGTATCGTACCCAATGCGACCAGCGGTTCATGGTGGCGACAACCTTCTTCGTTGGGTTCTCCGAGGACCGTTCATTCCCAATTCTAGGCGCGCATTGGCGCACCTCCGGCCGTCCCTGGTCTGCGGACGGGCGGGCGGGCCGACGAGTCGGCCGGCGACGCCGGCCCCAGACGCCGCCAGCGCACGGGTCGGCGAGCCTCTTTCCAGAGTCGGTCTTTTACCGCGTCCGGGCGGAAGAGGGAACACGAATTTGCCGGTCAGTACCCCGCTCAGGTGGGTGCGCGTGTCCGGTTCGGACCTGTTAGTCGGGCCGGCGCGGCCCCGGAGGGATCAACGGCGGTCTGCTCGGGCGGGCCGCCGCACGGGTGTGGCTGAGGGTGTTCGTCCCGCCGGGCGTTTTGCGCGGCGGGTGCCGGCGCGCGGGCCGGTGGGGTCCGACCGATTCCGGTTTGGGCCTGGCGGCCTATAATCGGTCAGTTTGTGGCGGACCGGTTGGCAGACCGAGGAGCGGCGATGCGGGTCGGGTTGTTTATTCCGTGCTACATCGACCAGTTATATCCCGATGTGGGGTTAGCCACAGTCGAGTTGTTGGAGCGTGCGGGGGTCGAGATCGATTTCCCGGCGGAGCAGACCTGTTGCGGGCAACCGATGGCCAACACCGGCTGCCGGGCGGAAACCCGTCCGTTGGCCTTCAAATTCCTCAAGATCTTCCGGGACTACCCGTACGTCGTATGTCCGTCGGGCAGTTGCGTGGCGATGGTGCGGTATCATTACCGCGAGTATCTCGAGGGGCAGCCGGGGTTTGAGGCGCTGGTGGGCAAGACGTTCGAGCTGTGCGAGTTTCTGGTAGACGTGCTCAAGGTCTCGCCGATGGTGGGCCATTTTCCCTACAAGGTGGGCATCCACCAGAGTTGCCATGCGTTGCGGGGTCTGCGGCTGGCCAGTTCGAGCGAGCTGGTGGGTCCGTCGTTCAGCAAGATGCGGTATCTGCTGGAGGGGCTGGAGGGGATCACGTTCACCGAGCTTGCCAGGCCGGACGAGTGCTGTGGATTCGGCGGGACGTTCTCGATCAACGAAGAGGCGGTTTCCAGCCAGATGGGGCTGGATCGGCTGGCCGACCATGTGCGGTCGGGCACGCAGGTGCTCACGGCGCCCGACATGTCGTGTCTGATGCACCTCTCGGGCCTGATGCGTCGGCAGGGGACGCACATGCATGTGATGCACATCGCCCAGATCCTGGCGGGCCGTACGGTCCCGGACGAGCTGGCGGAGCCGTGCGGGCGGTGAGGGGGGACTCGGACAACGGGCGGTGAGACCATGGCGCACACTCGCATCGAACACGCCGTTGACGCCGCGAGATTCCTGGCGGATGAAGAGCGCGCCCGTTGGCATGATCAAGCGTTGTGGTTTGTGCGGGCCAAGCGCGACGAGGCGGCGCGGGCGGTTCCCGAATGGGAGCAGTTGCGGTCGTTGGCTGGGCAGATCAAGCGGCACACAATCGCTCAACTGCCCGACTACCTGTTGCAGTTTGAAGAGCGCGCGGTGCGGCGCGGCATCCAGGTGCATTGGGCGCGGGACGCGGCGGAGCACAATCAGATCGTGCTGGGCATCCTGCAACGGCACGGGGCGCGGCAGGTCGTCAAGAGCAAGTCGATGCTGACCGAGGAATGCCAGTTGAATCCCTACCTGGAGCGGCACGGCATCCAGGTGGTGGACACAGACCTGGGCGAACGCATTGTGCAGCTTCGGAAGGAGCCGCCGAGTCACATCGTGTTGCCCGCGATCCACATCCGGAAGGAGGAGGTGGGGGCGACGTTTCACGAGCACTTGGGGACCGCGCCCGAGGCGGCGGACCCGAGCTATCTGGCGGAGGCCGCGCGTGGGCATCTGCGCGAGAAGTTCATGGCGGCCGAGGCGGGGATCACGGGCGTGAATTTCGCGGTGGCCGAGACGGGCGGCATCGTCATCTGCACAAACGAAGGCAATGCCGACCTCGGGGTGGCCTTGCCGCGGCTGCATATCGCCTGCCTGGGGATCGAGAAGCTCATCCCGCGCTGGGCGGACCTGGCCGTCTTCACGCGGCTGCTGGCGCGCAATGCGACGGGCCAGCCGGTGACGACCTACACCACGCATATCCAGGGCCCGGTGCCGGGCGGGGCACTGCACTACGTGCTGGTCGACAACGGGCGCACGGCGCTGCGGGCCGACCCCCTGTTTTGCGAATCGCTCTGCTGCATCCGGTGCGGCGCGTGCCTGAACACCTGCCCGGTCTACCGGCGCAGCGGCGGCTACAGCTACCACGCGACGATCCCCGGCCCGATCGGTTCGGTGCTCAACGCCGTCCAGGACGCCCGGACCTACTATTCGCTCCCCTACGCGTGCAGCCTGTGCGGATCCTGTGCCGATGTATGTCCGGTGAAGATCCCGCTGGACCGACAGTTGCTGGACCTGCGCGGCGCGATGGCCGCAGGCCGGCATCTGCCGTGGCCGAAACGGCTGCTGATGAAGGCGATCAGCCTGGTGACCCAGCGCACGTGGCTTTACAACGCCGCCGGCCGGATGGGGCGCTGGTGGATCCCCAAGCTGCCGCGGCTGCTGGTGTACAACCGGCTCAACGTGTGGGGCCGGCGCCGTGAGATCCCGGCGCTGCCCAAGCGGAGTTTCCGAGAGCTTTACAAGAGCCGGCGACGCCATGGATAGCAGGAGTCAGATCCTCGACGCGCTGCGGCGCGACCAGGTCCCCGCAGCCGACTTGCCGACCCTCGGCGGCCCCTGGCTCGCCTTCCAACGCCCGCGGGACCAGTTCGGCCAGGTGCTGGCGGAGGTGGGTGGGCAGCTGTTCGTGGCGCCGCACGAGGGCGACGTGCCGCGTTGCCTGGCGGAACTGCCCTCGTTCCGGTCGGCCCGCCAGGTCTGGTCGCGCGTGCCGGTCGTGCCCTCCGTGGGGCAGGACTGGACCGCCGTCACGGACCCGCACGCGCTGGAGGTGTTGGACTACTGCGTCCTGCCGGGCGAGTTCGCGGTGGCGGAGAACGCGGCGGTGTGGGTCACGCAAGAGGCCGTACCCCACCGCGCAGCGCTGGTCCTGGCTCAGCACCTGGTGCTGGTCGTCCCCGCCCGGGACATCGTCCCGACGATGCACGAGGCCTACGCGCGGATCGATCCCGTAGAGGTCTCGTTCGGGATCTTCATCTCCGGCCCCTCCAAGACGGCCGACATCGAACAGTCTCTGGTGATCGGCGCGCACGGCGCGCGATCGCTCACGGTCATCCTGTTCGGGCCGTTGGAGGCCGACAAGCGAACCTGAAACGCAGACCCATGCAGACCTGTGGAGGCAGCTGACGAAACGCCCATGCGATTACGCCTGGTCACCTACAACATCCACAAGGGCATTGGCGGCGTGGACCGCCGCTACCGCCCGGAACGCATTATCGACACGGTCCGCCATTGCGAACCGGACCTGGTGTTCCTCCAGGAAGTCGCGGAGGGGTCGCCGCGGTCGCGCCACCACCGACAGGTGGACCTGTTGGGTGACGCGTGGGACATGCCGCACCGCGTGTTCCAGCCGAACGTGTGGCTCAAGGAGGGCCGCTACGGGAACGCGATCCTGAGCCGATATCCGCTCTCCGACATCCAGGACCTCGACCTGACCATCCCGCTCAAGAAGCGGCGTCGCGCGTTGGTCGCCCACTGCCGGGTGCACTCGCCGCAACACACGCGGACGCTGCTGCTGTTCAACGTCCACTTGGGGCTGGCCGGGTTCGAGCGGACCATCCAGGTGCGCAAGTTGCTGGGCAGCGAGCTGCTGAGACATACGCGGCCCGGCACGGGCGTGATTGTGGCCGGGGATTACAACGACGTGTGGGGCACGCTCGGCCGGCGCCTGCTGGAGCCCGCGGGGTTCAAGCCGGCCTGCCTGCGCCGCAAGACGTTCCCCGCCGTGCTGCCGTTGCGGCCGCTCGACCGCGTGTACTACCGCGGCGCGATGGTGGTGGATCGCAGCTACGCTTCGCGGACCCAATTGGCCCGCGCCGCGTCCGACCACCTGCCGTTGGTGGTGGATTTCCAACTGAACTCCGACGCGTGACCCGCGGGGCGGCCGCTCAAGGTTCCGTCCTGAACTCGAGCGCCGGGCGCGTGGATGCCCGCAGCTCGAGCAGGGTCAGTTCGGGCGGGCAGTTGAACCGCACCGGGTGCGCGCCGGAGAGGCCGCGGCTGACATGCAGCAGGGTCGGAGGCCGGTCGAACACGCCGCTGGCGTACCGCACGCCATAGCGGCTCGGACAGATGATCGGGCCGATTCCCGGGATGCGGATCTGTCCGCCGTGGGTATGCCCGGCCAGCATCAGTTGGAAGCCGTGTCGGCGCGCCCAGGGAAGCTGGTCGGGCGAATGCGACAAGAGGATCGAGAAGGGGCGCGTCGTGCCGGCCGGGAGCTCCACGCGGGGCGCCGGCGGAAACCAGGGGTTCTCGTTGCCGGCCAGCAGGACTTCCACGTCGCGCACCGCGTGCCGCACGCAGCGTCCGCCGAGGTCCTGGAGGCCGCTGTCGGTCAAGGCCCGCCGGAGGCGCCCCACGTCGGACAGCCGCTGGTCGTGATTGCCCAGCACCACGAAGACGCCGAATTGACCCTGGAGACGCCCGAGCGTGTCCGGCACCCAGTCCACGCACGCCGGGTCGTCCATCAGATCGCCGGTCACCATGACCAGTTCCGGCGCCCAGCGGTTGACCTGGTCGACCGCCACGCGGAAGAACGCCGGAGTGATCTGGCCGGTCATGTGCAGGTCCGTCAGGTGCGCGATGCGAAGCCCTTCGAGCGCATCGGGCAACTGCGCGACGCACAGGACCTTGTGATGGGTGTGGATGTGCAGGACCTGGTTGCCGGGGATGGCGCACCACAGGCGGGCCCAGCGGTCTCCCAGCGGCCGGAACCCCAGGGTCCGTTCGACATCCAGGCACTGGGTGTCGTTGGCCACCAGGGGGCCGTCATCGCGGGGTGCCATGCGCCGCACGAGCCGGTCGGCCAGCGTGTAGGCGAGCGCCGCCCAGCAGACCAGCTGCCAGGCGGCCAGGGCCAGGCTCCCGAGCGTCCGGTCGACGGCCATCCACGCCGGGCCGCGCCGGACGATCCAGGCCAGCAGGCCGACCCAGGTGAGCAGGGCCGCGATGAAGACCCATTTCTCCAGCCGCTGCACACAGCGCGAGGGGAGTCCGCTGGCATGCAGGCGGTTGTAGATCCAGATCCAGGCGGCCCCATGTCCCACCAGGACGGCGACGGCCAGCAGATAGGGTGAGAGCGGCATGCGACTTTACGAGACGGGAGAGACGTTGGCGTAGACGTCTACGATGGTCTCCACGGTTTCCAGCAGCTGTTCCAGGCGGAAGGGTTTGTAGAGGATCGCCTTGGGGTGCAATCCGGCCCGCCGCGCGTTGACGATGGAATGCCCGGGATCCCACCCGAAACTCGACATCAGGATGAGCGGGACCCGATCCATCAGCTCCATCAGCTTCAGCAGCAGTTCGTACCCCGTCATATCCGGCAGGCGGATGTCGGCGATGATCACGTCGTAGGGCGTGCGGTGCCGGACCATCAACACGGCTTCCCGGCCCTCGTGCGCCGTCTCCACTTCGCAGCCGTAGCGCTCCAGGCGCGTGTGCGCGTCGTTGCGAATCGCCTCGTCGGCGTCCACCACCAGCACGCGGCGGCCGGCGAGCTTCGGTCGCTTCTCGATCTGCGCGGTGGCCGGCACGGCCTCGGCCGGCGCCATGCTCTGCCCGATCTGCTGGATCACCTGCTTGATGTTGTGCGCGTGCCGCAGGATGTCGTGCAGTCGCTCGACCAGCTCCGGGTCGTGATCGATACAGTGTTCGATGACGTTGACCGCATCGTTCAGGATCTCATCGACAGGCAGCGCGACGGCGCTGTGGATCGCCTCGACGCTCCGCTGGGCCGTGTTGGCTTTCTGGGCCACCAGCAGATCCAGCGTATTGAGCGCGACGGCGACGTTGCGCGAGAAGATCTCCAGGAACTGCAAGTCGCTCTCCGAAAACGCGTGCGGCTCCGGGCTCTCCACGTTGAACGTGCCGATCACCTGCTCGTTCCAGAGGAGCGGGACGGTGAGCGAACTCTTGGCGCCTTCAAATGCTTCCAGGTAGAGCCGGTCCTCGCGCGTGTCCTCGCACAGGTAGCCCTTGCCGGTGGCCGCCACGAAACCGGTCACGCCGTTCTCGCGCGGGCGGGCATACAGCCGACGTTGGGCCGCGTCCGGCTTCATCCCCACTTGGACGAGCGGGCGCAGCTCCAGCGTCTCCTGGTCCAGCAACCGGATCTCGATCACGTTGAAGTTCAACAAGATCTTCGTGTAGTGCAGGATGTTCGACTTGAGCAGTTCGATCCGCTCTTCCACATCCATCTGCACGATCTCTTCGGGCGAGAGATTCGCCAGCTCGACGCCCGCCCGATGGATCGCGGCCAGCTTGTGCTGCTGCTGCTTCTCTTGCGTGATGTCCCGGATCGTCACGATCAGATGCAGAGGCGCATCGTCCGGCCCCGACACGGGCGCCGCATGCAGCTCGAAGAACTTGTTCTCGCCGACCCGCAACGTCGAACTGCTGGACCGGCCGGTCGCCAACGCCAGGCTGAACGGGCAGTAGTCCGGACCCAGGATCTCGGGATTGTCCAGGGCGCTGAAAAACCCGCGGCCCAGCACATCTCGACCGGCACACCAGCGATGGAACTGCGGGTTCGCCCACAGGATCATGTTGTCGGGGTCCAACAGCACCACGCCGTCGGGCATGCCGATCAGGATCTGTTCGTTCTGGAGCAGTCGCCCAACCTGCAACAACTCGGGAAGATGCTGTGCGACCGCGTATACGCCGGCGAACGGCTCGGTGGTGAGTCGCTTGAACGCCTGCAGCGCGTCGCACTCGAACACGACGTCACACTCGCTGCGCAGTGATTCCGGCACGCAAAGCGTGGCGTCTGTACAGTTGCAGATACAAAGGATTTTGGGTCTTTCAGCCAATCCCAAAACTCCGGCCAGACGTTGCCCCGCTGCGCGAGATTATAAGGACGGCGCACTTCCTGAACAACTGGCACCATACCGCAGTACTATCCCATACATCGGCCAATGGACCGGCACAAGTCCACTGCCCAGCGCGAATCGCCTGGATTTCCCTGTTTCTCCGATCCGTCCGCGCACTCTCGGGTGCGCGGCGCGGTGTGCGCGCCGCCGGCGGCGGCGCATCATGCACAACGGCGCATCAGCATACGTTCGGCACAAACGCTGTATCTGAGCAGATCGGAATCGGCGAGGTCGCGCGGCACAACGGCTGGAAAAACGTCGATACATAGCGACAACGGGTCGGAATGCTCATGGGCACGTGCCGGGAGGCGACCAATCGATGTGGCGATCCATTTTTCTGGCGGTGGGCATAGTCTTGTGCATCCTGGGTGCCGAGTGCCTGGTGCTCGAGCGGGCCGTATGGGCCCAGGACAAGCCGGCGACGCAACAGGCGGCGTCCCTGTTCCTGGCCGCGCCGGCGCCGGCGGCCAAGGAGATTGTGCCGCCCGACTGGGCGCCCTGGACGCTCATGTCGTTCGGGGCCGTTGTGATTCTCTACTCGTACTCGATCCGTCGTCACAGCGGATGACGCGCGACGAGAGTGAACACGGCTTCGCGTTGCGGCAGCTCACGAGCCGCTGCGCGCGGTTAGTGTTGTCGAATTTCGCATTGCGCGCGGCCCAGTCCGTCGCTTGACGACGTTCCCCAGGCGAGCAAGAATACCCGACAGTATGAACGGTATTCGTCATCGATTCTGGCTGCTGGGCGTCTTGTTACTCATCGTGGTGGGGATCGCGGCCGCACCCGTCTATCGGTGGGGCATGGCCCAGCGCGACGCCCATTACCTGTCGCGTGCCCAGGCGGCATTGGCGGCGGGCGATTATGGTCAGGCGGAGTCGTACGCGGCGCGGGTGCTGACGCGGTGCAGCAACCGCGAGGCGTCGATGGTGGCCGGCGAGGCGGCCATGATGGCGGGCCGGGTGGATCAGGCGATCGACTATTTCCGTCCGCTCCTGTCGGAGACGGATGCCGACGCGGTGGTGGTGATCGCGGCGGCGGCGCAGATGTATGAGGAGAAGGGTGATGCGCGGGAGGCTGAGCGGCTGTACCGGCGTGCCCTGGAGTTGGACCCGCAGCAGACGTTTGCCAAGCGCCAGTTGATGCGGTTGTTGACCCTCGAGGGGCGCAATCGCGAAGCGCTGTCCCTGCGGTTCGAGTTAGCGCGAACCGGGCGGGTCGACCGTGCGGACCTCATACTGCTGGGCAACCCTTACGCTTATCCGGACAACGAGGAGGTGCAGGGTTTCGAGCGGCTGGACCGCGACAACCCGATGTGGTGGCTGGCTCGGGCACAGCTGATGGCACGTGCCGGCCAATCGCAGGCGGCCCGCCCGCTATTCGAGAAGGTGGTCGCGGCGGTGCCCGACTTTCCGGAAGGGCAAGTGGGGTTGGGGCTGTGTTTGCTGGAGGTTGGCACGCCGCACGAGTTCTGGCAATGGACCCAGAGCGTGCCGGAGTCGACCAAGACGCACGCCGACTACTGGGTGATTCTGGGCTTGTGGGCCCAGCGTCACGGCCAGCCCCAGGCGGCAGCCCGCTGTTTCTGGGAGACGCTGCGCCGCGACCCGACCTACCGGCTGGCGATCTACCAGTTGTCGGTGGCGCTGGTGGCGGACGGCCAGCCGGCGCTGGCCAAGCCGTTCGAGGAGTTGTCGGCCCAGTACAGCGCGCTGATGGCAACGATGCTGGTGCTCTTCCACCGGAACCCTGACGACCTGGAGGCGATGCAGGAGATGGCCGTGCACACGGAGCGGTTGGGCCGTTTCTGGGAGGCCATGAACTGGCGCCGCTTCCTGCTGCTCAAGATGCCGTACGACATCGAGTCCCAACAGGCGGTGGCGCGCCTGCGGCCCCTGCTGGGATCGAACGTGCCGCGCGTCGCCCCGGATTACGACCCGGCCCGCAAGCTGGACCTGTCGTCCTACCCGTTGCCGCACATCGAGGAGCCGAGAGATACGGTGTCGGCGGTCGGCGCCAACCTGGACCACGAGGCGATCCGCTTTGCCGAGGTGGCCCAAGCGGCCGGGCTCGACTTCACCTATTTCCCGGGCGACGACCCGGAGACGCCGGGCCGCCGCATGTTCGAGTTCACCGGCGGGGGCGTGGCGGTCCTGGATTACGATGGTGACGACTGGCCGGACATCTATTTCACGCAAGGCGTCCACTGGCCGCGTCGGGAAGGGCAACCGGTGCTGCGCGACCAGTTGTTCCGGAACCTGGGTGACGGCCGGTTCGCCAACGTCACCGAACAGGCGGGGCTGGGCGACGACCGGTTCGGCCAAGGCGTCGCGGCGGGTGATTTCAACAACGACGGCTATCCCGACCTGTACGTGGGGAATGTGGGCGCCAACCGGCTGTATCGCAACAACGGGGACGGCACCTTCACGGAGGTGACGGACGAGGCGGGTGTGGGCGGCGAGCTGTGGACCACCAGCGGCCTGATCGCCGATCTCAACGGGGACGGGATCCCCGACCTGCTCGAAGTGAACTATCTGACGGGGAAGATCAGCGAGTTGATGTGCCCCCGCACCTGCTCGCCGGCCAACTTCGAGGCCGAGCAGGAACGGTTCTTCCTGGGACAGGGTGATGGCACGTTCATCGACCAGACGGTGGAGGCGGGCTTCACCGCCCCGGACGGCAAGAGCCTGGGTGTCGTCGCGCTCGACTTGAACGAATCGGGACAGCTCAGCCTGTTCATCTCGAACGATACGACCGCCAACTTCTTGTACGTGAACGACCAGCCGCGGGGCGCGCCGCCCGCGTTCGTGGAGTCGGCGTTGGTGCGCGGCGTCGCATTCGACCGGGAAGGCGGCGCCCAGGCGTCGATGGGGATCGCCGTGGACGACGTCAATCGCGACGGACTGCTCGACATCTGCGTGGCGAACTTCTACCACGAATTCAACGTGCTCTACGAACAGGCGCCGGGCGGCTTCTTCACCGAAGTCTCCCGCGAACGCGGACTGGCCGAACCGAGCTACTCCATTCTGACGTTCGGCATCCAGTTCGTGGACGTCGACCTCGACGGCTGGAGCGATCTGCTCAGCGCCAACGGGCATGTCGACGACTTCAGCGACGAAGGGACGCCCTACCGCATGCCGCCCCACGTGTCCCACAACGTCGGCGGCCAGTTCGTCGAACTCTGTGAGAGCTGCGGACCGTTCTTCCAGGGCGCTTATCTCGGACGTAGCATGGCCCGACTCGATTGGAACCGCGACGGCAAGGGCGAGTGGGTCGTGTCCCACCTGGATACGCCGGCCGCCCTGTTCGAAAACCAGACCGAGCCGTGCGGCAACTTCCTGGGCATCACGTTCGTCGGTACCGAGTGCCAACGCGACGCAATCGGCACCACCTGCTGGATCACCGTGGGTGACCAGACCATCATGAAACAGCTCTATGGCGGGAGCGGGTACCACGCCAGCAACGAGCCGCTCCTGCTGTTCGGCCTGGGCGCGGCCTCGGTCGTCGACCGCCTGGAAGTGCGCTGGCCGGGCGGGGCGCGGCAGACATTCGAGCAGGTTCCGGGCAATTGCTCGTACCGTCTTGTCGAGGGGGCCGACACCCTGCATGAGATCCCGAAAGACGCCGCCCCTTAGCGGCGATCCGGCCCGAGGGGCGTACCGGCGGGGCGGACGCGGTGGTGCCGCATCGGGCAGGTTCTGGGTGATCACGGGGCCGGAAACACAGCAGCCTCGAGCGCCTCAGGGAAACGCTCGAGGCTCGCAGACGGTTCGAAGCCCCTATTGCTGCTTCGCAGGAACTCGTTTCTAGGGCTTTGCCTTCGCCCCCTCCTTGGACGACTCGGGAGCCCATTTGCTGCGTTCCACCACACCCGCATCATGGCCTGCCGGAATCGTCTCCTGCGGCTTGAGCTCCGTGATCCCCTTCTTGTCGCAGCCCAGCGGGACCGTCATCACCGAGGCCAGGGCCATCACACACAACAGCAGCTTCAACCACTTCATCGCTTGGTACTCCAAACTGGCGTAGGAAACCGGTCAGACATCCCCAACTGGGGGTCGGGGAACCTAAGGCACATTCGCGCGACAGCACACTACCCATAAAGGTGGATTTTCTGCATTTGCCCGGTGGCGGAAAATCCCAAGATCTGGCACAACTTACTTGTAATTCTTGGGCGAGCCAGATACACTCCTTCTAGCATGTGCGTTATGCTGTGCCAACCACCCGTTAAGGACTGAGCCGCAAATCGCGCGGAATATTCCATTATTGTTTTGTTTTGTCGGAGGAGGGTCTTATGAAATCTTTCGTTCGAAGAAGCAAGGCTTTCACACTCGTAGAGTTGCTGGTGGTGATCGCCATCATCGGCATCCTCGTCGCGCTCTTGCTTCCTGCGGTGCAAGCCGCCCGTGAAGCGGCTCGTCGCATGCAGTGCACGAACCACTTGAAACAGTTGGGCCTGGCCAACCACAACTACCACGACGTGTACAAGTGTCTGCCGCCGTTCCGTTGTGGGACCATGACCAACTCGGCCTTGAGTGGGATCGTCAGCCTCGCGCCGTTTTACGAAGCCGCCAACGTCTACAACCGTGCGAAGACGTTTGACTTCGGCCCGTGGCCGTGGGAGGGAACCAACAACGTCTGGACGGTGCGGATCCCGACACTGGTGTGCCCGTCGGACACGGAGTGGCTGCTCAGCGGGATTGGCAACTGCAGCTACAAGTTCTGCATGGGCACGGTGATGGACCGGCAGGAGGACTCGTGGGGTGGCGAGTGGAATCAGGCGCCCAACGGTTGCTATGCCAACATCGCATCCAACGACGGTGACCGGTACGGTGACGGCTGGCGCCGGCGGAAGTGCTATGGCTTCCGCGACATCCGCGACGGGACGAGCCAGACGATCGCGATGAGCGAGCGGCGCATCGGCACGATGCCGCGGACCTGGTACGACATCGCCAACGTGGCCGAGAACATCATGCCGCCGTCGGGTCCGGACCAGAACAACACGCTGGAGTGGTTCAACGCCTGTTGGGCGACCACATCGCAGTACGGTGGCAAGCGGTACAACGACACGGGCGTGCAGGTGCACGAGAACCAGTGGGAGAACGCGGGCGTTCGGTTCCCCGATGGTCGTCCGTACTATGCAGGGTTCGTGACCATCATTCCGCCCAACGGCCCGTCGTGCGAGCCGTGGGTGGGTGACTGGGATCGCGGCGTGTACACGGCGTCGAGCCGCCACCCGGGGATCGTCAACGGCCTGATGGCTGACGGTGCGGTCCGCCAGTTCGCGAACAACATCAACGTTCAGACCTGGTGGGGGTTGGGCACGCGTGCAGAGGCGGAGGTGCTGGGCGAATTCTAGACCCGGACATGGATGGTAGCGTGTCGTGAACAATCAGGGCGAGGCAGTAGGAGTTCCTGCTGCCTTGCTTTGTTTCTTGCTTGCCAGTGCGTGGCCGGCGCTTGTCCAGAGCAACCTGAAACGCACTGAAGGAGTGCGCGGTGACCGCGGTTGACTCGCGACAGAACAGGGTTTTCTCCTGGTGGTTCGTACTCGTGCCGGCGTTGGTTCTGGCGGGTGTGGGATACTACATCCTGCAGCCGATTCTGTCTCCCGAGCCCCTGCCGGCAGGCATGGAGATGTCGGCGACAGTGGAGGACGCTCGCGCGTTTCTGATGCGTGACGATTACGCGTTGGCCGAATCGTTGGCGCGCAGCGTCATCCTGGCGGACCCGTCGGTCGCGGACGCCTACCTGATTGCCGGGGAGGCCGCGCTCAAGTCGGGCGAGGCGGAGGCGGCCCTCGCCTATTTCACGGCCGTACCCGAGACGGCTCAGGCGCAGTACGTGACCAGCCGCTGGTCGATGGGGAACATCCGGCTGTTCCAGGGCGAGCTGCGTGAAGCGGAACAGCTTTATCGCGAGGCACTGCGGGTGGACTCGAAGTCCGTCGTGGCGTGCGAGCGGCTGGCGTTCATTCTGGGCGTGGAAGGGCGGCGGCGGGAATCGGTCCCGTACCTGCTCGAACCGATCCGCTGCGGTCAGATCTACGTCGAGCCGCTGATCCTGTTGGGCACGGTGGACTCGCGGAGCCTGGAGTATGAAGGGATCGTTGAGCAGTCGCGGAAGGTCGATCCGGACTATTGGGTCCCGCTGCTCGGCCCGGCGCGCGTCAAGGTGTACACCGCGAAGTACGACGAGGCGGAAGCGATGCTCCGCGAGGTCCTCCGGCACGCGCCCGAGCAGGTGGAGGCGCATGCCCTGCTGGGCTCTGTGGTGGTGGAGCGGCACGATGCGGAGAATTTCCGCGCCTGGCGCGAGGCGTTGCCGCCGGCCGCGGACCAGCACGCGGACGTCTGGTTCGCCAAAGGAAGCTGGGCCGAGAGTCACGGTGAACCGGAAGGGGCGGCTCGGTGTTACTGGGAGGCGATCCGGCTCGATCCCAGCCACTTGAAAGCCAACTTCCGACTGTCGCGGCTGCTGGTGGCCCTGGGCAAAACGGCCGACGCCGAGCCGTTCGGCAAGCGGGCCGAGCTGCTCGATCGGCTGCTCCAGGTCCTGTCGAAGCTCTACGAGCGGCGCGAACAGCAGTTGGGGAAGGACGAGCTGTGGCGGGCGGGCGAACTGTGCGAATCGCTCGGCCGGATGTGGGAAGCCTGGGCCTGGTACAGCCTGACGCGGACCGCAGACCCGAACGACGCGACCGTCAAGCAGGCGGTGGATCGACTCACTTCGAAAGTCAGCGAGAATCCACCGCTGACGACGCTCGACGCCCAGCCGGCCAGACGTGTGGATCTGTCATCCTGGCCGTTGCCGACCTGGAAAACGACGGCCGTCGAACCGCCGACGGAAGCGGTCGCGGACCTGCCGCGGTTCGTCAACACGGCGGTCGAGGCGGGGCTGGAGTTCATCTGCAACACGGGAGACGACCCGCAGGTGCCCGGTGCGTTGCTGGCGCAGCAAAATGGCGGCGCGATCGCGGTGCTCGACTACGACGCGGACGGCTGGCCGGACCTGTTCTTCGCCCAATGCGGTCCCTGGCCGATCGACCCCTCCCAGACCACGGATCGCGATCGCCTGTTCCGCAACCAGGGTGACGGCACGTTCGTCGATGTCACGCAGCAGGCGCTGCTGGGCGACACGTCGTATAGCCAGGGGGCGGCGGTCGGCGACTACGACAACGACGGCTGGCCGGACCTGTTCGTGGCGAACATCGGCGCCAACCGGTTGTACCACAACGAAGGTGATGGCACGTTTACGGAGGTCACGCAGGCGGCCGGCATCGCCGGCCAGACCTGGTCGACCAGTTGCCTGATTGCGGACCTCAACGGCGACCACTGGTCGGACATCTTCGTGGTGAACTACCTGGCGGGCCGGGAGCCGCTCGAGACCGAGTGCTACGTGGGCAAGGAGAAACGCGCCTGCTCGCCGGCGAATTTCCCAGCGGCCGAGGACCAGTTGCTGTTGGGGCTTGGGGACGGCCGCTTCGCCGATGTCACGGCCGAGTCGGGCATTCTGGCGCCGGACGGCAAGGGGTTGGGCCTGGTCGCGGTGGACCTCCATGGCACGGGTCAGCTCAGCCTGTACGTGAGCAACGACACGACCGCGAATTTCTATTTCGTGAATCAGACGGGCCAGCCGGGCGGTCCGCCGCGGTTCCAGGAAAGCGCGCTGCTGGCCGGCTTGGCCTTCGACCGCGACGGGGCGGCCCAGGCGTCCATGGGGATCGCGGTCGGGGACGGCGACGAAGACGGCCTGCTCGACCTGTTCGTCACCAGTTTCATGCTGGAGGCCAACACGTATTACCGGCAGATCGCTCCCGACCTGTTCCAGGACGCGAGCGATGTGATGGGCCTCCGCGACGCCAGCATCGGTCGATTGACGTTTGGCGCCCAGTTCATCGACTTCGAGCTGGATGGCCGGCTCGATCTGGTGACGGCCTGCGGGCACGTCGATGACTTCCGCTACAAGGGCGAGCCGTACAAGATGCAGCCCCAGGCGTTTGCCAACCGCGGCCAAGGCCAGTTTGTGGAGCTGGACAACGCGCAACTGGGCCCGTTTTTCGAAGGCGAGTATCTCGGTCGCGCGCTGGCACTGCTCGACGTCGACCGGGACGGCAAGCAGGATTTCGCGGTGTTGAATCTGGGTGACCCGGCGGCCCTGGTCGTCAATCGCACGCCGACCACCGGGCACTACCTGGCACTGCACCTGCGCGGGGTGGAGTGCCAACGTGACGCGATCGGGGCGACGGTGCATGCGGTCGTCGGCCCGCGCACGCTGGTGCGGCAGCTGACGGCGGGGGACGGGTTCCAGTGCAGTAATCAGCACATCGTGCATGTGGGCCTGGGGGACGCGGCGCGCATCGACCAGTTGCAGGTCCGGTGGCCCAACGGCAGGCAGCAGACGTTTGACGACGTGCCGGCCGATCGCGAGGTGATGCTGGTGGAGGGCGCCGCGGAACTGATGGACCTGCCGCGCGACCGGGAGGATTGACACGTTACGGCAGCCGAGTCTCCAGAAGCGCCGGATGATGCTGGCCGGCGAAGGGCTGTTGTTCCTCACGCTGGCAATCGTGTCGACCGCGCCGACCGCGCGCCACATCCATTCGCACTTACCCATCGGCGCCGAGCGGTCCGGGGCCGTCGCGCTGTTGAACCTCTGGACGATCGGCTGGAACGTGGACCGGCTGAGCCACGGCTATCGTGGTTACTGGGACGCGCCGATGTACTTTCCGGCGCGCGGGACGTTGGCGTTGTCCGAGCCGTTGACAGTGGCCGGCGCGCTCGCCTGGCCGCTGTGGCGTGTGTTGCCGAGCGCCGTGTCGGTGTACAACACCCTGCTGTTCCTCTTCCTGGCACTGAACGGCTGGGTCGGCTGCGCGCTGCTCAAACGCCTGGGAGTCGCCTGGCCGGCGGCGCTGGTCGGCGGCGCGCTGCTTACGCTGTTGCCGCTAATCCATTGGCAGCTCGGCGTGTTCCAGCTCACCGGGCTGTGGGGCGTGTGCTGGACGCTGTGTGCCCTGCACGGCGCCCGGCGTCAAGCGCGGCTGCGCGACGGCCTGCATTTGGGCCTGGCGTTCAGCTGCACCTACCTGCTCTGCTGCTACTATGGCCTGATGCTGAGCATGTTGCTCCTGCCCTGTGCCGGGCTCTGGTGTGGACGGCGCCTGCGGAGCGGGCGGTTCTTGTCGTGCCTTGGCGTGGCGCTGGCGACGGCCGCAGTGCTGCTCGGCCCGATCGTGGCGCCACAGATCATGGTCGCGAGACATTACCCAAGTGCGCCGGCGCTGGCGACGATCCGTGAGCTCTCGGTGTCGCCGGCCGATTACTTGATCACGCCGGGTCGCCAGTGGCTGCCGCTGCCGTCCCGGCCGCGCACGGACGGCCACGTCGCGGTGCCGATGTCGCCCGGCACGCTCAAGTTCGTGCTGGCCGGCGTGGGCGTCGTGTGGGGGTGGCGCACGCGCCGTCATCGCCGGCTGGTCGCGTTCCTGGCCGGCATGGCGCTGCTGGCCATGCTCCTGTCGATGGGGCCGCGACTGCATTGGCGCGGCCATTCGCCCTACACGGTGCTGGCCGCCTGCTATCCGGGCCTCAGTCATGCGCGCAACCTGTTCCGGTTCGCGTTCTTCGTGCAATTGTCCGTGGTGCTGCTCGCGGCGGTAGGTGTCCATGGACTCTACCGGTTGGCCCGGCAGCGGCTCCGCGGCGGCGCCGCGTGGCGTGCCGGCGCGGCCCTGATGGTGATCACCTTGGGCGTGGTGTTGGCACTTGAGGCCTGGCCGCCGCCCACCAGGCTGTTCGCAGTCCCGAGCGCGGCCGTTCAGGCCGGCTGGATCGAGTGGTTGCGGAGCCCGCCCCAGGCCCGAGTGCGCTTGATCTGCTTCCCTTTGGCGCCGGGACGCTCCGCGGACGACCATCTGCAGACGACCGTGTGGATGTACTACCAGTTGTTCCACTGGCGTCCGTTGGCCAACGGGTACTCGGCCGTCATCCCCGACTCCTACACGCGGTTGGAGCGGGCGCTGGCCGGAGGGCCCGACGCCTCGGGCCTCGCGGCGCTGCGCGAGGCCGGGATCACGCACTGCCTGTTCGATGCGCCGGCCGGCGCGGCCGCCGATGCCGCTGCGCTCCGAGCGCTGGGATGTGCATTGGTCGTGGATGATCACCTCGCCGGGGTGCAGATCTGGCGGTTGCCCGGCGACGACCCGTAGTCCGAACCGGCAGCGCCGCCTCACAGGCCTTTGCGCAGGGACTCGAAGTACTCTTTCGTCTGTTCGCGTTCGCGGCGGGGCAGTTCCTGCTGAGCCACCGGGTCCGGATCCTGGCTGGTTTCGCTGGCGATGGTCTGCATCACGTCCGCGCTCGAGTGGCCCGCGACGTTCGGTCCTTGGGCGTCGCCCACGCGGACGGCTTCGCCCGCCCGGGGATCGGCCGCCACACGCGTGCGGTAGCCGCCCGTCTCCGTCGCTTCGATCGGCCGAGCGCCCATGCCGTGGCCGGGTCCCAGCCCCCGGCCGGGTATCTCGCTGAACTGGTCACCGCTGAATTGCGCCATGATGTTGCCCGCATCCAGACAGTTCTCACAGCCCTCCCCGCCGCACTTCTCGCAATTCATGGCGCTCTTCGCGTTGGCGATTTCCTGCATCACGGCGTCGAGGTCCTGCAGGTTCTGCATCTCGTCGCGCAACTGCTGTAGGTCGCTGGCCAGCTGGTCCAGCTGATCCGCGGCCTGCTTGCCGTTGCCCGCCTGCACGGCATCGGCGCAGTCCTGGAGCTGGCTGGCCAGCGCTTGCAGGCGCGGAAGCGCGGGGTTCTGTTGATCCAGGTTGTTCAGCTGCTGTTGCAGCTGGTCGAGCTTCTGCTGGAGCTGGCCGGCGCCGGCGAGGTCGCCGCTGCGCTGGAGGTCGTTGACGCGGTCCTGCAGCTCGCGCTGCTTGTCCTGCAGGGCCTGCCGCTCGGCAAGCAGCTTCTCGACCTCCTTGCCCAGTTGCCGCACCTGGTTGGCAAGCTGTTCCTTTTCCAAGGGAGTCAGTTCGTCCCCGCGCAGCTTGTCACGCAACTGTTGCAATTCCTCCATGGCACGCTGCATGTCGCCGTTCTGCAGGGCGCTGGCGATCTTGTCGGCCGGGCCGTTCGGGATGTCCTTCAACTGTTTGAGTTGATCGCGCACCTTCTCGCTGCTGCCCAATTCCGTACGCTTGTCCGCGATCTTCTTGGACAGATTGTTGAGCTTCACGAGCGCTTTCTTCCGGTCGACATCGGATTTCGCCAGATCGCTGACGGCCTGCTCGAGCTTGACAGTCAGTTGGTCTGCCTCTTCCAGCCCGGTTGTGAGTGCCTTCTGCTGGCGGTCCGCCAGGCGTTTCTTGAGTTCCTGCAGCGACTTGCGGACTTGAGCCTTGGCCGCCGCGTCGGCGACCGAGGCGGCGGCCCGGTCGCGCGTCGCGTCCGGCACGAAGAACGCGACCAGGAACACGGCCAGCGCGACGACCAGGGGCAGCGCCGGATGCCAGCTCCATTCCGGATGGAACCGCTCCGCGACGTCGATCCGCTGGACGCGACGGCGCGCATCGTCTACCAGAGCCCGGCCGAACTCCGTCTCGCGCTCGCCCGGCGACAGCGCCCAGGCGCTGGACACCCGCTCCTTCAGTCCGAAACGCAGATCGATTTCGATCGCCGCGTCCAGCTCCGTCTGCCGGCCCACATACGTCCAGACGCCTGCGGCCAGGAGCCCGGCGGCCACCGACCCGGCCGCCCAGGCCAACGCCCAGGTGCGACCGGCGACCTCCAGCGGGAACAGCTTGCGGACCGCGATGGCCAGAAGCGCGATCAGCAGGGCGGCCAGCAGCGACCAGGTCACATGGTGCAGCAGACGGTTCCACAGCAGGCGTCGCGCCGCGCGGCGGATCTGACGATGCAGCTCTTCCATGGCGTGATCCTCGACCAAGGGGGAAGTGGACGAGTCGAAAGCCTTGGGCCTGTGCGTCCCGCTGGGCCCACCGGTCCCATTATAAGCATCGCCACCTGGTCATGCCGAGAAGTATCGGACCGCGTTCTGGAAGATCACCAGGCCGTCCCCCGATGCGTGCCCCTCGCCGCGCGTCCACCGCGGGTGCTGGATCGGGTCGAAATACCGTTCCGGGTGCGGCATCATCCCCAGCACGCGTCCGGTTTCGTCGCAGATACCCGCCACGTTGGCCATCGAACGGCTGGGATTGACTGGGAACGGGAGGATCGAATCGTCGGAGACGCCGTCGTCGTCGCAGTATCGGAGCGCCACCTGGTGCTGAGCGGCCAACGTGGACAGGTAGGCGGCATCTCGCACCACGAACCGCCCTTCGGCGTGCGCCACCGGCAGGTACAGGCGGTGGACACCCTGGAGGAACACGCACCGGTCCGGGTCGGCCACCAGCTGTATCCAGCGGGCTTCATACTTCCCGGAGTCGTTCCGGGTCAAGGTCGCCGGCGGGCCGTTCGCGGGATCGTCCGGCAGCAACACGCCGGACTTGATGAGGACCTGGAACCCGTTGCAGATCCCCAAGATGAGCTTCTGCGCCGCCTTGAACGCCTGGAACGTCTCCTGGAGGTGATGCCGGATCTGGTTGGCCAGGATCCGGCCGGCGGCCACATCGTCCCCGTAGCTGAACCCGCCCGGCAGACACAACACCTGGTAATCATCTGGGAGCCTGGGGTTCTCCAGCAGCCGATTGATGTGGATCAGGTCCGGGCGTCCGCCGGCCATTTCGAACGCAAACGCGGTCTCGCGGTCGCAGTTGGTTCCCGGGGCACGCAGGACGAGGATGCGAGGCGTGGGCATGAGTCAGTCGTTTCCGGTTGGTAATGGTCCAGTTGGTCTCGGTGGCTGGCAAGGGTCCTTATCGTTTGGCGCCGGGCGATCAATGCCATTGCAAGGGCCGCTGCCAGGCCAGCTTGAGTTCGTCCAGCGGCAGGTCGACCAGCGTGCTGCGCCGGCCGTCTGCGTCGTGGGCAACCAGCACGAGTCGAGGAGCTGCCTGCAGGGCGCCGATCTGTGCGCAGGGGACCTGGTGCTCGTGCATGAGCGTCTCGAACGCCTGCTGGTGCGGCAAGGCCACCTCGCAGACGAACCGCGTGTTCGATTCGGCGAACAGGCATGCGACGGTCCGCGCCGGTTCGTCCAGGTGTTCGAGCGCCTGGGGTGCGGCGCCGACATCGACCTGCGCGCCCCAGCCGCCGGCGAAGGCCATTTCCGCCACCGCCACCGCCAGGCCGCCTTCGCTCAAATCATGGCAGCTCCGCACCAGGCCGGCGCGGATGGCCTGATGCAGCGTGCGGAATACGCGCCGGGCGCGCGGCGCGTCGACCTGCGGCACGGATCCGCCCGTGAGCTGATGGAGCTGGGCGTAATGGGAGCCGCCCAGCTCGTCCCGCGTCAGGCCGATCTGGTACAAGAGGTTCCCCGGCTCTTTCGCGTCCATCGTCACGCACTGCCGCACGTCCGGGACCTGCCCCAAGGCGCTGATCAGCAGCGATGCCGGGATCGCGATCGTGCATTTCCGGCCGTCCTGGTCCCGGTAACTGAACTCGTTGTTCAGGCTGTCCTTGCCGCTGATGAACGGCGTGCCCAGCGCGACGGCCACATCGTGGCAGGCCAGCGCGGCGCGCACCAGCGAACCCAGCGTCTCCGGGCGGTCGGTGTATCCCCAGCAGAAGTTGTCCAGGATGGCGATGCGCGCGGGGTCGGCGCCGACGGCCACGCAGTTGCGGACCGCCTCGTCGATGGCGCTGGCCGCCATGTGATAGGGATCGAGATCGCCGTAGCACGGATTCATTCCGCACGCGAGCGCCAAGCCGCGGTAGGAACGGAGCGACGGGCGCAACACGGCGGCATCACTCGGGCCGTCATTCCGGGCGCCCACCAGCGGCTTCACCACGCTGCCGCCCTGCACTTCGTGATCGTACTGGCGGATCACCCACTCCTTGCTGGCCACATTGAGCGATCCGAGGATCCGCAACAAGTCGCCGCCGCAATCGAGCGGGTCCGCCGCGACGACCAACGGCTCGACGGCCTGCGGCGTGTAATGCGCGTCGCGCACGACCGGCGGGCGACCGCCGTGCAGGAACCGCATGTCCAGGTCGGCCACCTCGTGGCCGTGATAGGTGAGCCGCAGCCGACCGGTCGGCACGAACCGGCCGATGGCGACCGCTTCCACGCCCTCCGACTCGCACAGCTCTCGGAACGCATCCCAGTGATGCGGGGGCACGGACAGCACCATCCGTTCTTGCGCTTCCGAAATCCAGATCTCGGTGTAGGAGAGCCCCTCGTACTTGAGCGGGGCGTTCTCGAGCGCCACCTCCGCGCCGATCTGCTGGCCCATCTCGCCCACGGCGCTGGAGAACCCGCCGGCGCCGCAATCGGTGATGGCGTTGTACAGCCCCCGGTCGCGCGCGACCAGCACCACGTCCAGCAGCATCTTCTCGGTGATCGCGTTGCCGATCTGGACGGCGCCGCCCGAAACCGTCTCGCTCTCGCTGGTCAGTTCCGCGGAGCTGAACGTGGCCCCGTGGATCCCGTCGCGCCCCGTACGGCCGCCGATGGCCACGATGTAATCGCCGGCCTGCGGGCTTTTGTGCGACTTGTCGCGCGGCAGGACGCCCACCGTCCCACAGTAGACCAGCGGGTTGCCCAGGTAGCGCGGATCGAAGTACACGGCCCCGTTGACCGTGGGGATCCCCATCCGGTTGCCGTAATCGCGCACTCCGGCGACCACGCCTTGCATCACGCGCCGCGGGTGCAGGACGCCGGGCGGCAGTTGATCCAGAGGCGTGTCGGGCGGCGCGAAACAGAAGACGTTCGTGTTGCATACCGGCCGCGCGCCCAGGCCGGTGCCCAGCGGGTCGCGGATGACGCCGCCGATGCCCGTGTTCGCCCCGCCGTACGGCTCGAGGGCCGACGGGTGGTTGTGGGTTTCCACCTTGAACACGACGTTCAGCTCGTCGTCGAACCGGACGACGCCCGCATTGTCCTCGAAGACGCTGACGCACCAGTCTTCCGTGCCCAGCTCGCGCCGGATCTGCTGCGTGGCAGCGAAGATCGTCTCCTTGAGCATGTTGTCGAAATGCCGCGGGCCCTTCTCGTCACGATAGGCGATCCGGCCCGCCAGCGTCTTGTGGCTGCAGTGCTCGCTCCAGGTCTGGGCCAGCGTCTCCAGCTCCACATCCGTGGGGTCCCGGTCCAGGCCGCGATAATACTGCTGGATCGTCTGCATCTCGGCCAGCGACAAATACAGCTGGCCGGCGCGGCTCAGTTGTTCCAGCGCTGCATCGTCCAGCTCGCGAATCGGGATGCGCACGAGCTGGAAATCGTACGGCCGGCCCATGTCCAGGCGCTGGAAGTCGAGCGGCCCGATCACCACCTGCTCCACCGAGTCGTTAGCCAGCACCTTACTCGAGAGCGCCTGAAGCTGCGTCTCGTCGAGCGGGGACAGCCAGATCTTCTTGAGGGTCCGCACCCGGTCCACCCGGATGCCGAAGTCGGCGATGGCCTTCTCGGCGCTCAACGCCACAGGGTCCATCACGCCCGGCTTGGGCAGGATATGGACGCACAGCGTCGTGCGTGCGGGTGGCGTCTGGAGCGCGGCGTCGCCCAGCGCGCCGATCACCGTCCGCTCAACGATCTTATCGGCCAACAGTTCGCGCGCCAGCGTGCGCACCTCGGCTTCGCCCAGCGCGCCTTCCAGCAGATAGCCCCGCGCGGTGGCCACCGAGAGTCCGCGGGCCAACCCCAACAGCGCCGCGCTGGCCGCGATCGATTCGCCGGCATGGTCCCGCTCCCCGTCAGCCGGGTAAATGTCAACTTGCCACAGAGTCACGAGTCTGTTTTCCTGCATCCAAGAGTTGCATCAAGCGCGCGGCGTCCCCCCGCCGCAGCGCCGCACGGCAGGCCGCGAGCACGTCCTCGAATCGGCCCAGCGCCTTGAGGACCTCCCGACGGTTGGCCAGGAGGATCTGGAGCCACAGTTGCGGATCGCCCGCGGCGATCCGGGTCGAATCCCGCCAGCCGCTGGCGGCCAGCGGCAGCGCTTGGGGCGGCGTGGCCGCCGCGAGCGCCGTGGCGATCACGTGCGCCGCGTGGCTCGTCATCGCCACCGCCTGATCATGCTCCTGAGGCGACATCCGGACCACGCGGGATCCGAGTGCCGACCAGAACCGCTCGATCCGCCCCAGGTCGTCGGCCCGCGTGTGCCGCGCGGGCGTGACCACGGTGACGCGGCCGTCCAGCAGGTCCGCGCGGGCGTTCTCCGGGCCCGTCCTTTCGCTGCCCGCCATCGGGTGGCTCCCGACGAACCCCGGACCGCGCCGCAGCCGGCGCCCCAACTCCCGCACGATCTGCCACTTCGTGCTGCCCACGTCCGTAATCACCGCGCCCGGGGGGCAGTGTTCGGCCGCCTCGCAGACCCTCTGGACGATGTCCGCGACCGGCGTGCAGACGACCACCAGGTCGGCCTCTCGCACGCCGCGCGCCAGGCTGGTCGTGGTTTGCGTCACCGCTCGGCATTGGCGCGCTCTCCGCAGGCTCGACGCGCGCCGTCCCACACCGACCACGCGCCGCGCCAGCCCACGCTCCTGCAGGGCAAGTCCAATGGAGCCTCCAATGAGCCCCACTCCGACGATGGCGACGGTATCCCACGCGCTCATGGAATCGCAGTACTCTCCCTGGCTCGGTGACCTGGTCGGCGCGAGATCGTGATTGTAGCAGATCGGTCGGGTTTTGGAGTGGGGCGGCGTGGAAAGTGCTACCTGCCGGCGGGGCGACGGTCTAGACTACCTGTTGGGGGCCGGCATGGAACCTGCCCCCGCGCTCCCATCTCGACTCCACGGTAGTGACTCCCATGATGCACATTAGCACCCGTCAGGCCTCCCAGATGTGCCACCGACTTGGTACCGCGCTGCGCGCGGGGGTCGATATGCGCGCCGCGTTGGCCCGCGAATCGGGCCTGGGCAGCCCGGCCTTCGGCCGGCAGATGGGGCGGGTGGCAGACCACGTCGCGCGCGGCGCGACGTTGGCGGAAGCTCTGCGCGAGCGCGGGACCTATTTCCCGCCCCTGCTGTGCGAATTGGTCGATGTTGGGGAGACGACCGGGAACCTGGACGCGGTGCTGCTGCATCTGGCGGAACACTACCAGCATCTGCTGCGCATGCGCAGGGCGTTTCTCCTGGGTATCCTCTGGCCGGCCGTCCAGTTGGTCTTGGCGCTCGGCGCGATCGGGTTGCTGATCCTGCTGCTGGGCGCGCTGGGCACGTCGAGCGCCGTGTTCGGCCTGGCGGGAGTGTCCGGCCTGGCGATCTATGGCCTGGTGGTCTTCGGCGTGTTTGCGCTCGTCGTGCTGATCGTGTGCGGTCTGCTGCGAGGCTGGTTCGGGCCGTGGCCCAATGCCCTGCTCATGCGGACGCCTGTTGTCGGCACGACGCTCCAGACGATGGCGCTGGCCCGGCTCTCCTGGACCCTCTCGCTGACGCTCAATGCCGGAATCGACGCGCACCGTGCCGTCCGCATGGCGTTGGCCAGCACGCAGAGCCGGTACTACACGCAGCACATCGACGCGGCGGATGCCGTGATTGCGCGTCGCGGCCAGTTCCACGAGGCACTGCGCGCGACCGGCGCGTTTCGCGAGGAGTTCCTGACGGCGGTGGAGAACGCGGAGATCTCGGGCACCGAGACCGAATCGCTCGCGCACCTGTCGCGCGATTACCAGCAACGGGCCGAGGCGGCCACGATGGCACTGTCCGTGGCCGCGTCGGTGGCGATCTGGATCCTGATCGGCGCGCTATTGGTCTTCATGATCTTCTACTTGTTCTTCAACCTTTACATGAAGCCGCAGCGGGAACTCTTGGAGATATTGTCGCCCGGCCGCACACGGATCTGAGCGGCCCGGTCAGGTGCGGAAGCTGAACCGGCGCGCCTGCGCGGCGATGTCGACGCCCACCAACTCGCTCCAGGCGCTCAGGACCTGCCGGTAGACCGGTCCGCGCGCACCCGGCTCCCGCGGCTGGCCGTTGAGGCGCGTCACCGGCCACACGCAGGGCGACGTGCTGCACATCAGGATTTCGTCCGCCGCGGCCAGTTCCGCCAACGGGAACTTGCGGTAGTGGAACGCGATGCCCAATCCGGCCGCCAGCTCGGCCAAGACACTCAGGCTCACCCCCGGCAAGATCAACTCGCGCGGCGGCGATACCAGCCCCTCCTGGCGGCGAAAGAACAAGATGTTGGCCGTGGAAGCCTCGGACACGAAACCGCTCTGGTCCAACAGCACGGCGCGCGAGCCGGGATCCAGCGTGTGCGCCAACCGGTCCGCCAGGAAGTAGTGCATCCGGCTGCGGCATTTCAGAGCTGCGGGCCAACAGGATTCGGGGACCTGCCGGATGCCCGTCTCGGTCAACGCCTGACCGCGGTCATAGTAGGAGGTCCACTGGCCGAACGGCAACAGATACACGCGGATCCCCACCGTCGGCCCGTTCATCGCCGGCGCGCCGGGTGTGATGAACATCGACATGCCCAGGTCGTCACCGTCGGTCAACAGGTGGCGGTTGCGCGACACCAGTTCCTCCGCCAGCCGGCCGATCTCGGCAATGGGCAGCCCGGGCTGCAGGCCCACGATCCGCAACGAGTTGGCCAGCCGCTCCAGATGCTCCTCGAGTCGGAACAGTTGGCCGCGAAAGGTCCGCAGCCGTTCGCTGATCGAGACCCCTTGCGCGAACCCCAGATCCTCCGTGGAGACCACCAGCTGGGAGGCTGGAATGAAGGCGCCGTTGAGGTACGCGAGCGGTTCGGCCATGGGAACTCAGCAGGAAAGCGACATCGGTTCGGTCGTGGCTGGCTCCATGGTAACGTGTACGGCCCCTCGAGGGGCAGGGGTGGGGCGAAGCGGCGCGAGGCGACCTACCGCACCGGCCTCCAGAACAGCACGTCTCGCATCCGCTCGTCCAGGCAGGCGTTCCACAGATAGCGGTTCAGGTCATGCGAGCGCTGGACGGTGCAGCACACATCCTGTTGTGCGATGCGTGGGGCGAGCTCTCCCAAGTCGCCGGTGTACATCCCCCGGTATCCGATCGCCACGGCACGGGAGCGTTTGTAGAGTCGGGGGTAGAATCTGAGGACCGGGTCGCGGCTGTTGTAGAGATTGAGCAGGAAGTCGAGGTGCTCGACGGCCAGTTCGTGGTATCCGCCGGGGCGGAGCCAGGAGTTGTGCAGCGCTCCGGCCAGCATCACGAGGCGGATGTTCCGGCCTGGGGCGGGGCGGGACGGCAGCGTCCAACCGCATAGCTCACCCCCACTGATCAGATGCATGGCGCCGGTGGCGATCCGCGCTCCGAAGCTGTGCCCCAGCAGGCTCACGCGCTGCGTCTCGGGCAGGCGCGACAGTACCCAGGCCAGGCAGTAGCCGGCCGCGTCCGTACGATTGGCTTTGATCCGCGCGTCACGGGCCGGGCCGCGCACTTGCGCGCTCGGCCACGACCAGATCACGAAGCGGATCGGCGTGGCGTCCTCCACGCCGGCCGCCAGCACGCGATAGACGGCCATGCCTGCCGGTGCCGCCTCGTAGCTCGGCATCCGGTTGCCGTGGATGTAGATCACCATGATCTGGTCGGGGCTGGTTTGCCGGCAGAGCGCTTCGAGATCGGCCGGTTGCCACCGCGACTCGCCCTCGTAGCACGCCACACTCAATTCCGGCGCCTCGCCGGAGCCCGCCGGGTGGCCGTGTCGTGCCGAGACGAACCACAATTCGTCCTGAGGCCGGTCGCGGCCATCATCGGCCTGCCCGGACCGCGGCGCCCAGAGCAGGACGGCGGCCATATACAGCAGGACGCGCCCGGCGCAACCCACCGCGCGACGCACGGCCCGCAGCCGTGCGGCTGACGTAGGGGCGAGAGCCCGCATGGGAGGCGCGGTGTTCATGGGAATTCCGGTCACGTCGGGTGAATCCAACTCATCGGCTGTAGAAATGTAGCATCTTTTCTGGACAGCGTGTTGAGAGAAGGCACGGCAATTGAGAAGAAAATTCAACGGTTTCGTTTGCACATCATGAACGGTGTTGTAGAGTTGTTGGACCCACAGTCTCAACGTGAATGATCCAGGTCGCCTGTGCGGAGAAGTTTGCCATGAAGAGGCTACTGTTTGTAACGGCTATGACAATCCTGACGGTAGCCGCCGTCAGCGGGTGCCGTGGCGTGGGATGCGGACGCTGGTTCCAACGCGGCGTGGAGTGTGAGGCCTATGCGCCCGCCTGCGTCGACCCGTGCGAAAGCGACTGCGGCTCGCTGTACGTTCCTGGCGTGCCGATGGGCACGACAACGACGGTTCCGACGATCGCACCGACGATGGAATCCCTCCCCCAGAATTGAGCGAACAATCTCACCCCTGCTTCGCCCTCCCGGCCAAGCTGGCCCACCGGCGGGACGATGCGCCATCCTGACGCGTCGTCCCGCGGTGGCGTTTTGTGAGGCGCACCATGATCCGGTTCCTGTACGCCCTGATCGTTGCCTGCGGGTGCCTGTGCGCGGCCTCGCCGGCGGTCGCACAATTCGGCGAACAACCGTCGACCGGCGGTCCGGTACTCGGCTCAGAACGGATTCAGCGCTGGAAGGTCGGCATGGTCGTGACCGCCCGGACGCCCTGCGTGAACGTGTTTGGAACCCTGCCGGTCCCCACTGACTGGCCCGAACAGGACGTACGGGTCGTCGAGGAACAGATTTCGACCACGATCCACCAGGTTCGATACCGCGACCTGGAGGACGGCGGCATCCGCCAGATGCTGGTCACCGTCCCTCAGCTGGCGGCCGGCGAGACGGCCGAGGCGATCGTGACCGTGGAGGTTACGCGGCGCGCGGTGGACCTGCCGACCGATCCGGCGACATACCAAGTGCCCAAGCGAGTTCCGCGGGACGTGCGGAAATATCTGGCCGACAGCCCCTTGATCAACTCCCACGACCGGAAAGTCCGCGACGTGGCCAAGGAGGTCACGGCGGACAAGGGGACGGCCTGGGAGAAGGTCGAGGCCATCCAGGCCTGGGTGAAAGAGAACATCAAGCATACCAACGACAAGTTCAAGGGCACGGACAAGACGTTGACCGAAAAAGGCGGGCATATCGAAGACCTGACCGGCCTGTTCATTGCCATGTGCCGTGCTCAGAAGATCCCGGCCCGGACCGTTTGGGTGCCGGACTACTGCTATGCCGAGTTCTATCTGGAGGACGCGGGCGGGCATGGGTACTGGTTCCCCTGCGAGTTGAAAGAGAAGACCGTGTTCGGCACGGTTTCGGCGGACTACGTTATCATGCAGAAGGGGGACAACATCCGGGTGCCCGAGAAGAAGGATAAGCCGTACCGGCTGGTGCCGGAGTACGTGGAGGGGAAGGGCACACCGAGCGTATCATTCGTGCGGCAGATCGTCCAATGACCCGCCTGGCCATCATCCTGGGGCTCTGCGTCGTGCTGGTGCCGGCCCGGTCCATCTCGCCGGTCGACGAAGACGCGTCGTCGGCCATCCGTCTGATCAATCCGCAGACGCAACGGTGGCAGTTCGGCGTCAGGGTGCGCGCGCGGGGCGATACGAAGGGGATCCTGGCCGCCCTGCCGGTCCCGATGCCCTGGCCGGAACAGGACGTGACGGTGCTGCGCGAGGAGGTGACGCCGCAGGTCCGGAGCGTGAAATACGACGTGCTCGAGAAGAGCGCTAAGCGGATGGTTGTCGAGATCCCGCAGTTGTCGGCCGGCGAGGACGCGTGGGCGCTCTTGACCCTTGAGATCGTCAAGCGGGACATCGTCGCGCCGGAGTCCACGGAGCGGCTGCACGTGCCGTCACCGCCCGCGCGCGATTTGCGGATCTGGTTGCGTCCCAGCCCGTATATCGAGAGCGACGACCGTGTCATTGGCGAGTCGGCGCGCGCGGTCGTGGCCGGCAAGGAGAGCGCGTGGGCCCAGGCCGAGGCGATCTTCGATTGGGTCCGCGCGAAGGTCCAGTACCGGTTCGACCCTCAGATCAAAGGCGCGCGCCAGGCGTTGGACGACGGGTTCGGCGACTGCGAAGAACTCACGTCGCTGTTTGTCGCGATGTGCCGCGTCGTGGGCATTCCCGCCCGCTGCGTGTGGGTGCCGGGGCACTGCTACCCTGAGTTCTACCTGGAAGACGACCAGGGCCAAGGCCACTGGTATCCGTGCCAGGCCGCCGGCACGCGGATCTTCGGCGCCATGCCCGAAGCCCGGCCGATCCTGCAGAAAGGGGACAGCTTCCGCCTGCCCGGCCAGCGCCAGCGCGTGCGTTACGTCCAGGAGACTCTCAGCGCCAAGCACGCGACGGCCGATCCCGAGGTCCAGTTCGTCCAGAAGCAGTTGGAAGAGTGAGGTCGGGGCACGCCCCGTGCGAGACGCACAGGCAACTGGTGCGCCGCACAGCCTTCCCGCTCACCTACAGATCCCGCCGCAGGCTCGTGCCGGGCGCATTGAGTTGCTGGGTGGCGTACCAGTTCTTCCAGGCGGCCTTGTCGTAGGCGAAGTTGACGCCGGGCGGCACCAGGGCCACCAGCGCGGCGAGCACTTCGCTGTTGGCCAGGTCTTTTTCGATCACGATCGCCTTGCCGGCTACCTGCATGCCGCCGCCACCCTGCGGGCTGAAGCTGCCGCCGATCGAGCCGGGCGCGCCGCCCGGCTGCACGCGGTAGCGGTGCTTGGTGACCAGCGCGTCGATCAGCGCGGGCACCGCCGACGGATCGCCGAGTCGGCCGAGGGTCTTCCCCGCGCGGTTCACCACCTGGTTGTCCTTGTCCTTCAGCAGGCGGCTGAGGTAGAAGACCCCTTGCTGGAGACCATTGATTCGCGCGGCGTCGATGCTGCGGTCACGCACCTCCTCATCCGGATCGGTCATGGCGTGCTTGAGCAGCGCGGCCACGGCGGACGGGTGATTGAACTTGCCGAGCAGGTCGATGTACAGCAGCTTGAGCTGTTTGAGTTCTTCCTGATTGTCCAGCATCTCCGCCAGGCCGGCGATTGCCATCGGGTTGTCCACGGCGCGCAGTTGGGCGAGTGCTTCCCCGGCGTCATTGCGGCCGCGGACCACCGCGTTGCGCCACACCTGCAACCGCTTCCGCCATTCCTTCTCCGCAACCAACTGCCGGTCGCGCTGCGTGTCCAGTTCCACTTCCTGTGCCAGACGCCAGGCGCCGCCGTGCCGCACGTAGCCCTGCTTCTCGAACCATTCATCGGCCCTGGTCCATTGGCCCGCTACCCGGCTGTATCCCAAGCCGCGCCGCGCGTCGGCCTGGTCCGGGTCCAATTCCAGGACTCTCCGGAGGTGGAATTCACGCTGTTGTTTCAGGCCCGCCTTACGACAGCGCTCGGCCATCTCCAGGTGCCCCTCCACCGTGTTGGGCACTTTCGGCAGCAGCTCCTCGTACCGGCGCTGCATCTCCGACTGGACGATCACCTCCTGCACCACGTCGGCCGGGAGCGTGATCTGGCCGCCGCCCAGCAGCTCGACTTCGTAGGCGTCCGGCCTGGCCTGGGTCCGATTGAGCCATTGACCTTCGACCTGGCCGCCGTGCGTGAGCCGGAAGATTTCGGCGCGTGCCGCGGCCGGCCCGACCCCGACGACGGAGGCGGCCAGCAGCCAGGAGAGCAACAGGCGTTGGTTCATAGGGCGTTCTCCCGGTCCGGCGCGGGACGACCCGTTGGCGACACTCCAGGACCCGAACCCGCAGGCGCCCGCACAGGGGGCGTGCCGGGGCGACTGTCACCTTCAAGTATATGAGCCGGCCGACGGTTGGGGCAAACGAATCGGTCTGGGAGGCAGCTCGGGCGGGCGGGCCGGCCTTCGTGACGCGCCGTCCGCCGTCTGCCGCACTGCGCGGCGCTGCCGATGGTAGGGATTGGCGCGGTTGAAGGTGCGCGGGAAAACAGGACGGCCCCGCCGCGGATCGGCGGGGCCGTGGGCATTCGTCATGCGCGGGGAGTCGGCGGCGGCTTAGTACATGTCGTTCTCGCCGCCATGGCCCGGCTTGGCCTTCTCATCTTTCGGTTTTTCCGCGATGAGCGCCTCGCTGGTCAACAGCAGCGTCGCGACGCTGGCCGCGTTGCTCAGGGCCGTGCGGACCACCTTGGTCGGGTCGATCACGCCGGCTTTGACCAGGTCCTCGTAGGTTTCGGTCATGGCATTGAAGCCGAAGTTGCCCTTGCCCTCGGCGACCTTCTCGGACACGATGCCGCCGTCCTTGCCCGCGTTTTCCGCGATCATGCTCAGCGGCGCTCGGCTGGCTCGCAACACGATCTTGTAGCCGACCGACTCGCCGTCCGTCAGATCGTCGGCCGGCTTCACCTGGGCGGCCGCCCGCAGCAGCGCGACGCCGCCACCGACCAGGATCCCTTCTTCCACCGCGGCTCGCGTGGCGTGCAGGGCGTCTTCGACACGGGCCTTCTTCTCCTTCATTTCGCTCTCGGTGGCCGCGCCGACATTGACCTTGGCGACGCCGCCGGCGAGCTTCGCCAACCGCTCCTCCAGCTTCTCGCGGTCGTAGTCGCTCGTGACGTTCTCGATCTCGCGCCGCAGTTGATCAATGCGGCCCTTGATGTCCGCGCTCTTGCCGGCCCCTTCGATGATCGTCGTGTTGTCTTTGTCGACGATCACCTTCTTGGCCCGGCCCAGATCGCTCAGCGAGACGGAGTCGAGCTTCACGCCCAAGGCCTCGAAGATGGCCGTGCCGCCCGTGAGGATCGCGATGTCTTCCATCATCGCCTTGCGGCGGTCGCCGTAGCCGGGCGCCTTGACCGCACAGCACTGCATCGTGCCGCGCAGGCGGTTGATGACCAGGGTCGCCAGCGCTTCGCCTTCCACATCTTCGGCCACGATCAGCAGCGGCTTGCCCTGCTGGACCACGGATTCCAGCAGCGGGATCAGGTCCTTGATGGTGCTGATCTTCTTCTCGAACACCAGCACGTAGCAGTCCTCGAGCACCGCCTGCATCGCGTTCGGATCGGTGACGAAGTAGGGGGACAGGTAGCCGCGGTCGAACTGCATGCCCTCGACCCACTCGACTTCCGTTTGCAGGCTCTTGCCTTCGTCCACCGTGATCACGCCGTCCTTGCCGACTTTCTCCATGGCGGTGGCCAACAGCTCGCCGATCTCGCGATCGTTGTTCGCGGCGATCGACGCCACGTCGGCCATGGCCGCCTTATCCTTGACCTTGATTGACATGCCGCGGAGCTTCTCGGTGATCTCCGTGACCGCCTTCTCGATGCCCTGCTTCAGCTGGACCGGGTTGACCCCGGCCACCACGGCGCGCAGGCCCTCGTTGAAAATCGCTTCCGCCAGGACCGTCGCCGTCGTCGTGCCATCGCCCGCCACGTCGCTCGTCTTGCTGGCCACTTCCCGGACCATCCGGGCGCCCATGTTCTCGTAGACGTCTTCCAGGTCGATCTCCTTGGCGACCATCACGCCGTCCTTGGTCACGGTGGGTGACCCGAAGCTCTTCTGCAGAATCACGTTGCGGCCCTTGGGGCCCAATGTCACCTTGACCGTGCGAGCCAACTTGGAAACCCCGCGTCGGATCGCGTCACGCGCTTCCTGATCGAAAGCAATCATCTTTGCCATGAGTATTCTCCCTTTATGCTGCGAAGCAGGCGTGCACGACCCTCGTCCGCCCGCCCTTGCAATTGAGTTGTGGGCGCCGGACGCTACCCTTCGAGAATCGCGAGAATGTCATCTTCCCGCATCAACAGCAGCTCTTGATCGTTCACCTTGAACACCTCGCCCGCGTAACTGCTGAAAATCACGCGGTCGCCGACCTTCACCTGCATCTTGCCCCGCGTCCCGTCCTCCAGCAGCTTGCCGTCACCCACGCTGACGACCGTGCCCCGCGCCGGCTTGTCCTTGGCCGTGTCCGGCAGCACCAGGCCGCCCGCCGTCCGCTCTTCCGAAGCCTCACGCTCGACGACCACCCGGTCGCCCAAAGGCTGTAGTTGGATCTTGTTCGAGGATTTCTTCTTGGTCCCAGTCGGCATCTGTTCTTCACCTCCCATTGTCGATTCGCAACTGTCGGTCTCGGTTATCTCGCGTCGCTCACCGCCCCCCCAACCGCAACGCCGGCGGTTGACTGCCAAATTCGCACCTGAAACGCAGCGTGAGAGGCGAGTAAGGCAATTCCCGCGCCAATCGAACCGGGATTTCGTCGCCCTACGCTTTTCCGGGGCTTTGGGCCGGACCCAGGCCCCGTTGTCCAACACCACGCGCCGCCCCGCACGGTCGCCGGCAGAGACCGCCTGCTGCCATTTTGGCAGACCCCGGGTTCGGACACCCACCTGCCGCTTGTTTCCGTAAGGTCGGCGATACACAATGGACGGTCAGTGTGACTCGTGCTGGCCCCTCCCGCCTCTGCGCCGCAGCCCGGTACGAGCGCGGCTGGCGCGACCCCCCCAAATAGTGCTAGATGATGTCCCCGAACAGACTCTCGCGAACGTGCGGAGTGTCTGGCGGCTGCCGCCGGGACGAGGTGATACATGCCAATCAAGGTTGCCTGTGAGTGTGGGCAGCAGTTTGCTGCCCGGGACGAGCTTGCGGGGAAGCGGGTGAAGTGTCCGAAGTGCGGAGCGGTCTTGACGATCCCGCAGCCGGTTGCCGACGCGAAGGGGGCGCACAAGCAGCATCTGTCCGAGCTGCTCGACGATGTGGGACTGCGCGCCGGGCTGCGGCGTTGTCCCGGCTGTCGGGCGGAGCTGAGCGAGGCGGCCGTGATCTGCATCATGTGCGGATACGACACCCGGCTGGGGCGGCGGTTGAAGACGCACACGGGCAGCGCGATCGAACTGGATGACGAAGATCTGGGCGAACTGCCCGTGCACGGGGTCGAGGCGTTGGATCGTGCCGAGCGTCAGATTGCGCGGGACAAGCTGGAGCAGAAGCGAATGATCAAGGGGACTCCCTGGTGGATGCTCCTGCTCGCCCTGCTCGGGCTCATCGGGTTCGCCATCGGCATGGTCAGCATGCCGCAGGAGGACGTGGTGTTCAACTCCGGCCGGCTGTTGCAGGTGGCCGGCTGTCTGATCGTGGCCTACTACTTCCTGCGTCTGTTGATTATGGCCTTCAAGGAATCGGCGCTGCTGGGGCTGTTGTGCCTCATCCTGCCGCCGTTCTACATCCTTACCCGTTGGGATCGCGTGGTAGGGCTCGTGATCTTCATGGTGGTTGGTCTCGTTGTCGTCGGGGCAGGTTTCGTTCTTCTGTGGGTGGCGCCGATGCTCCAGGGCTCGGAGCAGTCGGGGATCTGGAGCGACTTGCAGCCGCAGGTGGCCTTGGCGCGCCTGTGCCCGGGCTGCGCATTGACTTAGGGCCCGGATCGCCCGCCCGGCGCGCCGGCATGCCGGGCGTGGCAGGCACTTGGCTTCAAACGGAAAGAAAGGCGCAATCATGCGTAGATCGCTCATGACTCTGGTTGTTGCGGCCTTGGCAGTCACCGCACAGGTTGCCGGCTCATTGGCGACGGAACCGGTCCGATTGATCTTCGACACGGACATCGGCAACGACGTGGACGATGTGTTGGCGTTGGGCGTGATCCACGCGTTGCAGAGCCGCGGGCAGTGCGAGCTGCTGTCGGTCACGATCACGAAGGACAACCCGCTGGCCGCGGAGTTGGTGGATGCCGTCAACACGTTCTACGGTCGAGGCGAGATCCCGATCGGCGTCGTGCACAGCGGGATCACCCCGGAGGACGGCAAGTTCCTGAAGCTGGCCCGCGCAAAAGACCACGGCGTGCTGCGGTACCCGCACGACCTGGACGGCGCGCAGGCCCCGAGCGCGGTTACCGTGCTGCGTCGGACATTGAGCCAGCAACCTGACGGGTCGGTCGTCATCGTCCAGGTCGGGTTCTCGACCAATCTCGCCCAGCTGTTGGCCTCGCCGGCGGACGAGATCAGCCCCTGGGAGGGTGTGGAACTGGTTCGGCGGAAGGTCCGGTTGCTGTCGGTCATGGCGGGGAACTTCGCGTCGAACCCCGATCCGCCGCGGCCGCTGGAGTACAACGTGATCAACGACGTTCCGGCGTTCGACCGCCTCATGCGAGACTGGCCGACGCCGATCGTGTTGAGCGGTTTCGAGATCGGCATTGCGGTGCCGTATCCGGCGGTGAGTA
The DNA here is from genome assembly GCA_052034005.1 of Planctomycetota bacterium. GTDB lineage: Bacteria > Planctomycetota > Planctomycetia > Pirellulales > Pirellulaceae > JAAYDI01. The sequence continues at coordinate 52,898 of JBPOJB010000035.1, forward strand.
TTGAGCGGGACTACGGCTATGTGGCGCACCATCCGTTGGCCGAGGCATACCGACTCTACGAGCCGCCGCCTCACAACCGGCCCACCTGGGATTTGACGAGCGTGCTCTACGCGGTCTTCCCGGACCGTGGCTATTTCGATCTGTCACCCCCGGGGCGTGTGAGCACCGAGCAGGACGGTTTCACGCGTTGGGAAGCCTGTGACGACGGCCCGCACCGGTACCTGCAGCTCACCGCGCTCCAGGCGGCCCGGGTCACCGAGGCGCTGGTCCAGCTGTCGAGCCAGCCGCCGCGCCCGTGACTGGCCGCCTACTCGTCGTCCAGTGCGAAGCCGATTTTGACCGTCACCTGCCATTCGACGACCCGGCCGTCGTCGATCCGGCCGCGCGTCTCGACCAGTTCGAACCAGCGCATTTTTCGCACCGTCTTGGCTGCCCGCTCGATCGCGCTCTTCACGGCGTCCTCCAGGGACGCGTTGGAAGTCCCGGTGACTTCGATCTTCTTGTACACTCGATCCGGCATGCTGTATGCTCCTTCGCGAGAACGTGGGTTCCTAGTCGGTCGCTTTGGTTCCTCATGATACTGTGCCGGGCGAGACTGTGGGAACGGGGGCTCTGCGACATGGGTGCGCCAGCGCGTGCACAAACTCGGCTGTTTGCGATCCCGGGCGGCTGGAAGAGCTACCCGGTGGAGGTCGGCGGCCTGTCCCTGCACCTGACGATCCCTGCGGACCCAGACCGGCTGCTGGACGCGGCGGCTGACGGCGGGGACTCGGATGGCGAGCCGTCGGACCCGTACTGGGCCGCGTTGTGGTCCGCGGCGACGCCGACCGCGGCGGCCGTGTGGCGAGCCACGTGGCCGCCGGGAACGACCGTGTTGGAACTCGGGTGCGGTGTCGGGCTGGTGGGGTTGGCGGCGCTGGCACGCGGGTACGACGTCACGTTCTCGGACGCGGTGCCGCAGGCCGTTCATGTGGCCCTGGAAAATGCGCGCCAGAACGGATATCCCCAGGCCCGGTCGCGGGTGATCGATTGGCACGCCCCGCCGGATGGGGCGTACGACGTCCTCCTGGCTTCCGACGTGTTGTACCACCGCGGGAGCCACGCTGCCTTGCTGCGTGCCATCGGGCGGCTCATGGGGCCCACCGGCGTATGCTGGATCGGAGACCCCGGCCGGTATGTGGCGCGCGAGTTCATCCACGCGGCCGCGGACCGGTTCCTGGTGGAGCTTCGCGATGGCGACGGCCGGCCGTTCGGCGTGCCGCACGTCGGCCAGTTCCAGATGCTCGTGCTCCGCCACCGGAGTCCCTGACGCCCTGACGCGGCTTACCTCTGGTGATGCACGTCCGGCCGAGTTCCCGCCTGCCGGCGGGTCCGCTTCTGCAATGCGCGGTGGTTGTCCGTCCGTTTCGGCGGAGCGCTGTGTGGGACCTTCCGCGGGTGTCCCCCGTGCCGGCGGGGGGACGCGCACGTATAATGGAGCTCACGCACCCCTGGGCCTCTGGGAGTCGGAAGTGGATTGGCGGATCACAGACGCGGTCATCCCGACGATCGTCGCGGTAATCGGCGCCCTGCTCATCGGTGCGTGGATGGGCAGCCGTTCGCCGCATGCCTTCGCGCTCCGCCGACCGGGGCTCGATCAGCCGGCCGGGTCGGGTGGCGTATCCGAAGCGGGTCGGGGGGCGCCCGAGCCCGGCACGCCGCAGGTCGGTATCGGAGTGCCGTCGCAGGTGTTGGGCAGTTGGCCGTGGTTTCGCGGCCCGCAGTATGACGGCATCTCGCGCGACCCCACGCGACTGGCGCGCAGCTGGCCGGAATCCGGACCGCCGGTGCTCTGGACGCTCACGCTCGGTGAAGGGTATGCGGGCGCGGCCATCGAGGCGGGGTGTGCCTACGTCCTGGATTACGACGAGCAGGCCAACGCGGATACGTTGCGCTGCCTGTCGCTGGACGACGGGCGCGAGATCTGGCGTAACGGTTACCCCGTGGAGGTCATGCGGAACCACGGCATGTCGCGGACCGTGCCCGCGGTCGTGGACGATATGGTCATCACGATCGGGCCCCGCTGTCACGTGGCCTGCTGGGACGCGAAGACGGGCGACTGTCGGTGGCTGATCGATATGGCGATCGAGTACGGGACGGAAGTGCCGCGCTGGTACACGGGGCAATGCCCACTGGTCGACCAGGGTCGATTGATCCTGGCGCCGGCCGGGCCCAACGTCCTGCTGGCGGCAATCGACCTGGAGACCGGCCGGCCGCTGTGGCAGACGCCCAACACGCCCCAGCGCAAGATGACCCACGCATCGGTGGTGCCGCTGGAGTATCTAGGTCGCCGCATGTATGTCTACTGCTCGAGCAGTGCCGTGGTGGGCGTCTCGGCTGACGACGGGACCGAGTTGTGGCAGTCGACCGACTGGTTCGAGCAGTTCGCCCTGTCGCCCTCGCCGGTGGCCTTGCCGGACGGCAAGATCTTCTTGTGCAGCGGCTATGGCAACAAGGTCGGCGCGCTCATGCTGCAGATGCTGCCCGGGCCGGATGGAGTGCAGGTGCACCCGCTCTTGGAACTGGCCCCGAAGCAGTTCAACTCCGAGCAGCAGACGCCGATCCTTCTGGACGGACACCTGCTGGGGGTCCGCAAGCAGGACCGCGGCCGGCTCGTGTGCCTGGATCTGGAAGGGAAGGAGGTGTGGAACAGCGGCCAGGACCGTTTCGGTCACGGCCCGTACATGCTGGCCGACGGGGTGATCCTGGCGCTGAGCGGCGACGGGGAATTAGTGATGGCGGAGGCCAGCACAGTCGAGTATCGTCCTTTGGCGCGCTGCCAGGTGTTCGCGGACGGGCACGATGCCTGGGGCCCGATGGCCTTGGCCGGCGGACGCCTCATAGTCCGTGACATGACCCGGATGACCTGCCTGAACCTCGCGGCGGCGGGAGAGTGAGTTCAGCCCGATGACAGAGATGGAAAGACAACCCGACGAACCGGCTGCTGCGCCGACGCCGACCGCTGGAGCTCGGCTGGTCCGCACGGTCATGATCGTGGTGATGCTGATCGCGCTGGCGGTGGGCCTGTTCGCGCTGGCTCGTCTGGACCTGGGAGACGAAAGCCGCGCGACGACATCGCCGCGATTTACACTGGATCTGCAGGCGCAGGTGCAGATTCCGCCTGACCGGATCGCCTATCGCCAGCAGTCGCAATTCAGCACGACGCTGCAGGTGCCGCGGGCGCTGGCGGTGAGTTCCGACGGCACGATCCTGGTCGCGGGCGATCGAGCCATCGTGCGGCTGAGTGCCCAAGGGCAGGTCCTTGGGACCATCCCGCTCGAACAGGCGCCCACCTGCCTGGCGGTGGGCGGCGCGGGTGCCGGTGCCCCCGAGCAGATCTACGTGGGATGTGGGCGTCACGTGTCGGTCTTCAGCGCAGAGGGCGAGCCGGTCAGCCAGTGGCCCGACCTGGCGCCGTCCGCCGTGTTGACGGCGATCGCCGTCGGTCCGCAGCGCGTGTTCGTGGCGGACGCGGGTCAGCGGGTGGTCCATGTGTTGGATGCCGAGGGGCGTACGGTGGGTCGGATCGGTGCTGCGGACCCGGCACGTCACGCATCCGAGTTCATCGTTCCGAGCCCTTATTTCGATCTGGCGATCGGTCCGGGCGAGCTGTTGTGGGTCGTCAATCCCGGCCTGCGCCGCGTTGAATCCTACACGGACGGCGGAGAGCTGCAATCGATGTGGGGCGAGTCGGGAAGCGGGTTAGCCGAGTTCTTCGGCTGCTGCAATCCGGCGCACTTGGCGCTGTTGCCCGACGGCCGGTTCGTCACCTCGGAGAAAGGGATCCCCCGCATCAAGGTCTATTCGGAGGCGGGCGAGTTCGAGCATGTCGTGGCCGGGCCCCGCGAGTTGGGCGTGAGCAGCTCGGCGCTGGTCGACGCCCGTGGCGATCGAGCTGAGCGTGTGTTCGACGTGGCCGTTGCGCCGGACGGATCCGTGTGCGTGCTGGATACGGGCGAGCGAGCGGTCCGCGTCTTCGTTCTTGGACAGCCGGAGGTGACACCGTAATGAACCGTGATAGCATCCTGTTTGCCGACCGCCGCGCGTTCCTGGCGGGTTGTGCGCGCGCGGCGGTGTTGAGCGGCATCGCCGTGGCGGCCGGCGTGCTGGTCGGCCGTCGGCAGATCGGCGGCTGCCCGTACGGCACGTTTGCCTGTGCGGCCTGCGGCCGGGCCGCGTACTGCGCCCTGCCCGCGGCGGTGGCCGCGCGGCGCCGGCCGGCCAGACAGGAGATGCGCTGATGGCCGAGCAGAAGCCGCTCGATCGGCGTCGTTTCCTGATGGACTCAGTCCGCGTAGCCGGCGTGATGACCTTGGGCACGGGGCTGGGGTTCCTGGCCGGGGCCCGCGGCCGCGCTTCGGAACTGCGCTGGCAGATTGATCCGGACAAGTGCGTCGGGTGCGACAAGTGCGCCACTCACTGCGTGCTGGACCAATCGGCGGTCCGGTGCGTGCAGTGTTTCGACATGTGTGGGTATTGCGACATCTGCACGGGCTATCTCGACACGCAGTACCAGAACGTGGACACGGCGGCCGAGAACCAGTTGTGCCCGACCGGCGCGATCGTGCGCACGCTGATCGAGGAGAAGGCGGGCCAGCGGTTCTACGAGTACACGATCACGCTCGCCCAGTGCATCGGGTGCGGCTTGTGCGTGAAGGGCTGTGCCCTCATGAACGGTTCGCTGTATCTGCAGGTGATGCAGGACTTGTGCGTGAATTGCAACGAGTGTGCGATCGCCGTCGCATGTCCCAGTCTCGCGTTCGACCGGGTGCCGATGGAGACGCCTTACCGCCTCAAGGGCCAGGCCCTGACCCTGCTGCGTCAGAAAGCCGCCGATCCGGCGAACGTGGCCACCCGCGCGCTTCTGCAACAGGTGTATCAACCATGAAAGCGCCGGTCTGGGCCGTACTTGCTTGTGGAGTCGCGTGGTTGTGGGCAACCGCCGCAGCCGCCGACGTGATCCCGACGCCCACGTTCTCGAACCATGCGATTCCGACGGCCGAGGTGCCGCACGGGGACGCCTCCTGCTGGCAGTGGGTGGATGTGGGGCTGCTGCTGGCGGCGCTCGGGCTGTCGACCTATTTCGCGCACGTCAGCCGCTCACGCCGCCACATGCTCGTGCTGACGGTCGCCTGCCTGGTCTGGTTCGGCTTCGTCCGCGACGGCTGCATCTGTTCGGTCGGATCGCTTCAGAATGTGGCGTTGGCGCTCGGGAACGCGGGCTACGTGATCCCGTTGACGGTCGTCGCGTTCTTCCTCCTGCCGCTGCTGTTCACCACCTTCTTCGGGCGCACGTTCTGTGCCAGCGTCTGTCCGCTCGGCGCCGTCCAGGAGGTGGTGGCAGTCCGGTCGTTGAAGGTGCCGCGCTGGCTGGACGAATCGCTGGGGCTCATTCCTTACTTCTATCTTGGTGCGGCGGTGATCTTCGCGGCCACGGACACGGCATTCATCGTCTGCCGCTACGACCCGTTCGTCGCCTTCTTCCGGCTGGGCGGGAACGCCGACATGCTGGTGTTCAGCACCTGCGTCCTGATCGTCGCGGTCGTGGTGGGCCGGCCGTATTGCCGCTACCTGTGCCCGTACGGCGCGCTGCTGGCGCTGTTGTCGCGTCTGGCCAAATGGCATTTGCGCATCGTGCCCGGCGACTGCATCAAGTGCCGGTTGTGCGAAGAGGCGTGTCCCTACGGGGCGATCTATCCGCCGACGGTGCCGCAGGCGGCTCCGGAGCGGGCGCGGGGCAGGCGGCGACTGTTGTGGGTCTTTGCCGCCGCGCCCGTCGCGACCGTGTTGCTGGCCTGGTTGGGCACCTGGTGGGCTGTGCCGCTGTCGCGGTTCCACCCGACCGTGCGGCTGGCCGAACAGATACAGCTGGAGGAGGCCGGCCTGGCCGAGAAAGGCAAGACCGACGCCAGCGATGCCTACCGCAACACCGGTCAACCGCTCGAATTGCTCTTTGACGGGGCGCGGGCGTGGCAGCGGCGGTTCGTGTGGATCGGCGGCGCACTGGGCGCCTGGGCCGGCCTGGTGCTGAGCGTCAAGCTGGTGCAGTTGTCGATTCGCCGCCGCCGTGAAGACTATCACCCGCAGCGGTCCAGCTGTGTGTCCTGCGGACGCTGTTTCAAATCGTGTCCGGTGGAGCTCGTGCGGTTGGGACTGATCCAGGACGTCTCCGAGATGGTGAAGGAGACGCCCGGATGAGCATCACCGTCCGTTATCCGACGCTGCTGGGGACTGCGATCGTGGCCACGGTCTTCTCGTTGATCGTGGGCGCCCTGATGGCCCTCGACTTCGTCCAACGCGGCCAGTACGAGCTGTTCGACACGCCGGAATTCCTGGCACTCAAGGCGCAGCTCCACGAGCAGCCGGGCAATGCCGAGCTGCAGGAGCAGATCCGCGAGTTGGATCTCCAGCTGCGTGACACCTATTTCCGCAACCGCCGGTTCATGGCGGTCGGCATGTACCTGCTGATCGGCGGCGTGGCGCTGGCGCTGATCACGGCGCGGTGGGCGGTGTCCGTGCGCGGCGCGACCTATCAGCCCGCGCCGGTGGATCCGGCAGTGGATGTCGAATCGCGCGTGCAGCGTAATGCCCGGTGGGCGGCAGTCGGCCTGGTGATGATCATGGTGGCCGTGCTGTGCGGGTTTGCGATCTTCACCGAGCCGGTCGGGCAGCACGGGACAGCGCAACGGCCGCCCACACTGGCCGCAGCATCACCGGGGCCCGCGCCGACCGATTCGGGCGACGCCGAACAAGCCGCCCGGACGCCGCCCGCGTCGCCCACCGAGGCGGGTCAGCCGGCGGAACCGGCGGCGGCGCTGCCGTCCTATGATGAATACCTGCAGCAGTGGCCCCGATTTCGCGGACCGACCGGTTCCGGCGTGTCCCGCTTCACGGACGTGCCGACCCAGTGGAGCGTGCCGGACAACGCGGGGATCCTGTGGAAGACGGCCGTGCCGCTGCCGGGCGCCAACTCGCCCGTCGTGTGGGGCCGGCACGTCCTGGTGTCGGGCGCCACGGCCGATGAGCAGGCGGTGTTCTGCTACGACGCCGCGAGCGGTCGGCAGCTGTGGCGCCACGATCTGACTCCGACCAGGCCGGCGGACGGCAAGGAACTGGAAGTGATGGAGGCGACAGGTTACGCGGCGCCGACGATGGCCACCGACGGGCTGCGGGCCTACGCGATCTTCGCGACGGGCGACGTGGTGGCGGTGAGCCTGGAGGGGCAGGAGCTGTGGCACCGGAACCTGGGAATTCCGAAGAACCACTACGGTCACGCCAGCTCGCTGGCCACGTACAACGATCTGCTGATCATCCAGCTCGACCAGGGCCAGGCATCGGACGGGCTGTCGCGACTCCTGGCCCTTCACGGCGCCACGGGTGCCGTGGCTTGGGAAGTGAAACGCGAGGTCCCCTGCAGCTGGGCCTCGCCGATCGTCGTGCAGCACGATGACCGGTGGATGGTCATCACCTGCGTCAATCCCTGGGTGATCGCCTATTCACCCGCGGACGGCAGCGAGCTCTGGCGCGCCAAATGCCTGGGCGGTGAAGTCGGACCGTCGCCCGTGTGCGTGGACGGCGTGGCGTACGTTGCCAACGAGTCGAGCGACACGGCCGCGGTCCGCGTGGACGGGTCGGGAGATGTCACCGGCACGCACATCTTGTGGACGACGGACATTGACGTGCCGGACGTCGTCAGCCCGCTCGTGACGGATCAATACGTGTTGTTGACGGTCCACGGCGTGCTGGCCGCCTTCGAGCGCGCGGCGGGGGACGCGGCTGCCGACGGCGAGCCGCGTGAGCCGCTGTGGGAAGAGGACCTGTCGGCGGAGGTTTACTCGTCGCCGAGCCAAGTCGGGGACCTGGTTTACTTGTTCTCCGACGAGGGCAAGGCCTGGATCGTCCGGCCGGCGGCAGACGCGTGCCAGCGTGTCGGCGAGTTGGAGATGGGCGAGCCGGTGCGGACGAGTCCGGCGTTCCAGCCGGGCCGGATCTACATCCGCGGGGAGGAACACCTGTTTTGCATCGGGGCGCAGTGAACCGGACCATGAATGCCGCCAGGACAGCGACACGCAGATGATCGTATCCGAGCTTGACTTGAGTTGCGTCGACCAGATCGTGGCCCAGTGCGGGACGCGGCGGGAGTCCGTGGTTGCGATCTTGCAGGCCATCCAGCGCCACTACCGTTACCTTCCGCAGGACGCATTGCGCCGGGTCTGTGAACTGACGGAGATCACTCCGGCCGACATCACGGGTGTCTCGACCTTCTACACCCATTTCCGCCACCAGCCGGTGGGCAGGCATGCGATCCATGTCTGCCGGGGCACGGCGTGCCATGTGAAAGGCGCGGAGCTGGTCCAGGACGCCATCGCGCTGCATCTGGGACTGCAGCCCGGCCAGGACACGGACGCGGCGGGCGAATTCACGGTCGAGCCGGTCGCCTGCCTCGGCTGCTGCACGCTCGCGCCGGTCGTGCGGATCGACGATGTGACGTACGGGCGCGTGACGCCGCGCAGCGCGCCGCAAGTGATCACGGAGGCGCTGCGGTCGAACGCCGCGCCGCCTGCGCCCCCGCCGCCGACAGTCGACGCTCGGCTGAACGAGCAGGGTGAGATCCGCATCGGGCTGGGCTCCTGCTGCCAGGCGCAGGGCAGTAGCAAGGTGCATGACGAGATCCTGACGGTCTTGCATGAGTCGGGCGCGTCGGCCGCCGTGAAGTGCGTGGGCTGCATCGGCATGTGCCATCAGACCCCCTTGATGCAACTGGTGACGCCGGACGGGGAATCGCGGTTCTTCTCGCACGTCCAGCCGCAGGACGTGCGCCGCATCGTGCTGGACCACTTCCGACCCAGAGGGCTCATCCGCAGCCTGCGCTATCGCCTGTCGCGATGGCTGGACGAGTTCCATTCCGACGAAGAACCGGATCCGGTGGTCTCCCAGGCCCTGGACGTGCGCGAACAAGCGGTGTGTGCGTTCCTGGGGCCGCAGCGGCATATCGCCACGGAGCTCTGTGGCACGTTGGACCCGCTGGATCTGGATGAGTACCTGCGGCATGACGGTTTCGTGGCGCTGCGCCGCTGTCTGGAGGAGCACACCCCCGAGACGATCGTGGAAGAGGTTCGCCGCAGCGGGCTGCGCGGGCGCGGCGGCGGCGGGTTCCCGACCTACATCAAATGGCACAAGGCACGGGAAGCGCCCGGCGCCACGAAGTACGTGGTCTGCAATGGCGACGAAGGCGACCCGGGCGCCTTCATGGACCGCATGCTGCTGGAGTCCTTCCCCTACCGTGTGATCGAGGGCATGGCGATCGCGGCGCGTGCCATTGGCGCGCGGGAGGCGATCTTCTACATCCGCGACGAGTACCCTTTGGCGGTTACGCGGATCCGCGAGGCGATCGCGCGGTGCGAGCGGCGCGGCCTGATCGGCGACGGCGTGCTGGGCAGCGACCTGCAGGTGCGGTTCCGCATCATGGAGGGCGCCGGCGCGTTCATTTGCGGCGAGGAGACGGCGCTGATCAACTCGCTTGAAGGCCGTCGGGGCACGCCGACCCTGCGCCCGCCCTATCCGGTCGAGTCGGGGCTCTGGGACCGCCCCACCCTGATCAACAATGTCGAGACGCTGGCGTGCCTGGCCTGGATCTTCCGACACGGCGGCGAGGAGTTCGCGAAGCTGGGCACGGGCACGAGCAAAGGCACCAAGGTGTTCGCCCTGGCTGGCAAGGTCCAGCGCGGCGGGCTCATCGAGGTGCCGATGGGCGTCACGCTCCGCCAGATCGTCGACGACATCGGGGGCGGCGTGTTGCCAGGGCGCCAATTCAAGGCGGTGCAGGTGGGTGGTCCGTCCGGCGGTTGCGTGCCCGCCGCGCTGGCCGACACGCCGGTCGACTACGAGGCGCTGGTGCAGGTCGGCGCCATCATGGGGAGCGGCGGACTGGTCGTGCTCGACAACACCGACTGCATGGTCGACATCGCCCGCTACTTCCTGCGCTTCACCCAGGACCAGTCGTGCGGCAAGTGCACGTTCTGCCGGATCGGCACCAAGCGGATGCTCGAGATCATGGACCGGATCTGCACCGGGCACGGCCGGGCCGGGGACTTGGAGGTGCTCGAACAACTGGCGCGCCGCGTCGTGGCGGGCAGCATCTGTGGGCTGGGCAAGACGGCGCCCAACCCCGTGCTGTCGACGCTCAAGTACTTCCGCGAGGAGTACGAAGCCCACTTGCAGGGCCGCTGCCCGGCCGGGCGCTGCACCGCCCTGATCCGTTACGAGATCAACCAGTCCTGCATCGGCTGCACGCTCTGCGCGCAGCATTGCCCCGTCGATGCCATCCCGATGACCCCGTATCGCCGGCACTGGATCAACATGGATCTCTGCACGCGTTGTGACACCTGCCGGCAAGTCTGTCCGGAACAGGCCGTGGATGTCGTTTCGTAACCCCCTTTCGCCGACAACAGACGCACATGCCTACGATCACGATTGACGACCGGTCCGTGGAAGTGCCGGCCGGAGCGACCGTGCTGGACGCCGCCGAGAAGCTCGGCATCGAAATCCCGACGCTCTGTTTCCTGCGGGGCTATGAAGCGTCCACCTCCTGCCTCGTGTGCGTCGTCCGGAACCGGCAGACCGGCCAGTATGTGCCGGCCTGCGCCACGCCGGTCGTGGAGGGGATGCAGATCGACAACGCGACGGATGAGGTGAGCGCCATGCGGCGCACGGCGCTGGAACTGCTGTTGAGCGACCATGTGGGCGACTGCCTGGCGCCCTGTTTCTTCGCCTGCCCGGCGCATATGGACATCCCGCTGATGCTGCGTCAGATCGGCGACCAGAACATCGGCGACGCGATCGCCACGATCAAGCAGGATATCGCGCTGCCGGCGGTGCTCGGCCGCGTGTGTCCGAAGCCCTGCGAGAAAGGATGCCGGCGCAACGCGGCGGACGATCCGGTCGCGGTCTGTGAATTGAAGCGGTTCGTGGCGGACGCCGACCTGGCCAGCAGCGACCCTTACCTGCCGTCCTGCGGGCCGGAGACCGGGAAACGGGTGGCGGTTGTGGGGGCCGGTCCGACCGGGCTGGCCGCGGCCTATTATCTGCGCCGGCTGGGACATGCCTGCGTGTTGATCGACAAGGAGCCGCGTGCCGGCGGCCGGTTGCGGTACGAGCCGGCCCCCGATCAGTTGCCGCCGGATGTGCTGGACGCCGAAATCCGTCAGATCCTGCGGCTGGGCATCGAAACACGATGGGGCACGGCGGTCGCCACCAAGGCGCAGCTGGACGCGCTCTGCGGCGAGTTCGACGCCGTGTTGCTGGCCTGTGGTGCCGTGGAGCCGAGCCAGCTCGAGGCCTGGGGATTTGCCGCCTCGCGGCGCGGCATCGAGGTCGATCGCAACACCTACCAGACATCGCGGGCCGGCGTGTTCGCGGCGGGCAACATCGTCCGGAACAAGGGGTTGGTCGTCCGGAGCGCGGCCGACGGCAAGGAGGCGGCGCAGACGATCGACCAATACATATCGGGCCGCGAGGTGCGGGGCCCGGCCCGCCCGTTCTCGTCGCGCATTCGCAAGGTGACGCCCGAAGATATGCTGGTGTTCCTCTCCGGCGCCAACTCGGCCTGCCAGAGCACACCGGAGGCCGGCCAGGAGTATTCCGACGCGGCGGCGGCCGAGCAGTCGGGGCGCTGCCTGTCCTGCGGCTGCGTGGCGCATGGCAACTGCAAACTGGAACGTTACGCGATCTTGTACCAGGCGGATTCCGAGCGGTACGACGGGCAGCGCCGGCCGTATGAAGTGATCGGGCGGCACTGCGCGGTGCTGTTCGAGCCGGGCAAGTGCATCAAATGCGAGCTGTGTGTGAAGATCGCGGCCCGGGCCGGCGAGCCGCTCGGCCTGACGTTCGTCGGGCGCGGATTCGACGTCGAATTGCGCGTGCCGTTTGACGGCGACATGGACGCGGCACTGACCAAGGTGGCCGCCCAATGCGTGGCGGCCTGCCCGACCGCCGCCCTTCAATTCGCCCGGCCGCGCCCGTAGGTCCGCGCGAACACGCCGCCCCACTTCACGCCGCGGAGGCCTAGCCGCTTCTGCTCTGGCCCTGCTTCATCCGATGGGCGATGCAGAACGCCATCTCCAGCGCCTGCTCGTAGTTCAGCCGCGGGTCGACATCGCTGAGGTAGGCCTGGGCCAGGTCCGCCTCCGTCAGGCCGCGCGCCCCGCCCAGGCACTCCGTCACGTTGTCGCCCGTGAGTTCGAAGTGCACGCCGCCCAGGATCGACCCGGACCGCCCATGGATGTCGAACGCGAGACTCAGTTCGCCCAGAATGTCGTCGAAGTTGCGGGTCTTCAGGCCGCAGCTCGCGACGACCGTGTTGCCGTGCATCGGGTCGCAGCACCAGAGGACCCGCTGGTCGCGGCGGCGCACCACCTCGATCAGCGGCGGCAGACACTGCTCGATCTTCCCGACGCCGAAACGGTGGATCAGCGTGATCCGCCCGGGCTCATTCAGCGGATTGAGCACGTCCAGCAGGTCCGTCAGCTCCTCGGGTGCGATGGTCGGTCCGATCTTCACCCCGATCGGGTTGGCAATGCCCCGGAAGTATTCCACATGCGCCCCGCCGATGGATCGCGTCCGATCACCGATCCACGGGAAATGGGTGCTGAGGTTGTACCAGTGCGTGCGGCGCGGGACCTGCCGCGTCTGTGCCTGCTCGTAGGCCAGATGCACGCCGTCGTGGCTCGTGAAGAACTCCGCCCGGTTGAGCTCGTCGAGCTTGCGGCCGGCGATCGCCTCCAGGAAATAGACCGACTGGCCGATCGATTCGATGATCTGACGGTAGTCGTTTGACCGGTTCGAGTGGTTGACGAACTCCAGGTTCCACTGCTCGGGGTGGTGGATATCGGCGAACCCGCCGTCGACCAGGCCGCGGATGAAGTTGATCGTCAGCGCCGCACGCTCGTAGCCGCGCAGCAGCAGCCGCGGGTCCGGCGTGCGGTCGCTGGGCGTGAACCCCGGCCGATTGATCAGGTTGCCGCGGTAACTCAGAAGGGTGACCTCGTCGCGCGTCTCCGTCTCGGCCGACCGGGGCTTGGCATACTGGCCGGCCAGCCGCCCCACGCGGATCACCGCCTTCCGGGTGCCGTAGACCAGCACCATGCTCATCTTCAACAAGATCTTGAGCTTGTTGGCGATCACCGACGAGCGGCACTCGTCGAATGTCTCGGCACAGTCACCGCCCTGGAGCAGGAACCGTTCGCCCCGGGCAGCCTCGGCCAGCTGCAGTTTGAGATTCTCGACCTCCCAGCTCGTGACCAGCGGCGGCAATCGCGACAGCTCGGCCAGTGTACGCCCCAGAGCCTCGGGGTCCGGGTAGTCGACACGCTGCGCCATGGGCTTATGCTGCCAGGAGCTGGGCGACCAATCACCGTGCATGATGGGGGGGCCTCCAGGGGCCGGGAACCTTGAGGAGGGCGGAGGGTCGCGTCCAACTGGCCGGCTGCATCGCGGAGTCCGCGGCCGCGCATCCTTCATTCTCTCTACTACTATAATACCCAATACGTACCGCTACCCCACTGGTTCGGTCAGATCAGAACCTTGGTTTCGGCGCGGCCCACTGCTTGACACGGCCCCCCGGAATGAGCGACGATCCGAGGAGCAGCCGCGTGCCGTGCACGCCGCTCCCGGGCACCCGGCCGCCCCAGCCCTCCAATCAACGCCCGCCAAGCTCTAGCAAGGAGAACAAGCATGCCCGTGAAACCGGCTTTCTCGCGTCGGCGATTCCTCAAGACGGCGGCTCAGGCCAGCGCCCTGGCGGCCGTGCCCTGTTTCGTCCCCGCTTCCGCGCTCGGCAGGAACGGCGCGGTGCCGGCCAGCGAGCGGATCATCGTGGGCGGCATTGGCATCCATGGCCGCGGACGAGGTGATGTCGAGTGGGTCATGAGTCGCCCGGGCGTGCAGTTCGTGGCCATCTGCGACCTGCAGAAGACGCAACGCCTGGCGATCAAGGAGCTGGTCGATCAGCACTACGGCAATCAGGACTGTGCCATGTATCCAGAGATCAACGATTTCCTGGAACAACGCCCGGACATCGAAGCCGTCGTGATCGCCACGGGCGATCGCTGGCACGCCCTGGCCTCGATCCTGGCCATGCGGGCCGGGAAGGACGTGTACACCGAAAAGCCTTCCTGCATGACGATCGCCGAGGGCCGTGCCGTGGTGGAGACCGCGCGCCGCTATGGCCGCGTCTATCAGACGGGCACGCAGCGGCTGAGCGAGCCGAACCACGTGTTCTGTATCGAGATGGCCAGGACCGGCCGGCTGGGCAAGGTCCACACGGCCTACGCGCACATCGCCCCGTGGGACGCGGCCGAGATGCGCCATGATTGGTTGCCGGCCGAGGCGGAGCCGGCGAAGGACGAGGTCGACTGGGACGCCTGGCTCGGCCCCTGCCCCTGGCGGCCCTACAACCACAGCTATGTCTCGGGCGGGTGGCGCGGCTTCTACGATTTCCATACCAGTTGCATTGGTGAATGGGGGGCCCATACCTTCGCCCAGGCCCAGGCCGGCTTGGACTGCGGCGAATCGTCACCCGTCGAGTACGAGTACGTGGCCAATGACAGCGGCGACGGGATGGTGACCCATTTCGCCAACGGCGTGCGGATGATCCTGTCGCGGGGTGAGAAATACTGGCACGGGTCCTGCGGCGAGCGGTTCGACGGCCCGGAAGGCTGGGTCGCCGCCGCCGATGGCTATGCGCAACCCGACGTCTCCTCGCCGGCGCTGTTAAGCGAGTTCCAACGCATCATCCGCCAATATGTGGCCCGCACCGGCCGATCGCTCGATCACATGCAGAATTTCCTGGACTGCGTTCGGAGCCGCGAACGGACCGTGGCCAACCCGGAGGTCATGCACCATTCGATGACCACCGTCCACGCCGCCAATATCTGCATGTGGCTCAAGCGGGACCTCAAGTTCGATCCGGTCAAGGAGGAGTTCGTGGGCGACGAAGAGGCCAACCGCCTGCGCTCGCGCGCCATGCGGGAGCCATACGTCTACTGATGAGCGACTGGAGCGAGTCTGCTGATTCCAACATTGCTTGCCTACCGTCAAGGAGAGTTTGACGCCATGTGGAAGACTTACACGCCCACAAGACACCTGGTCCTGGCCGCCATGTTGCTGGCCGGCATCGCGACGCGCGCCGCGGCGCAGGAGGCCGACCTGTTGGCCGTGCTCCGCTCGGATGCACCGATCGAACAGAAATCCGCAGCGTGCCGGGAACTGGCCCGCATCGGAACGAAGGACGCGGTCCCCGTGTTGGCGGCGATGCTCGACGATGCGAGGCTCTCGCACATGGCCCGCTACGCCCTGGAGACCATCCCCGACCCGTCCGTGGAGGACGCCCTGCGCGATGCGCTCGGCAAGGTCCACGGTCGGCCGTTGCTGGGTGTGATCGGCAGCCTTGGCGTCCGGCGCGACGCGGCGGCCGTCGACCCGCTGGCCGGCCTGCTGGCGGGATCGGATGCCGAGGTGGCCCAGTCGGCGGCCCGCGCGCTCGGCTGCATCGGCACGCCGGCGGCCGCCAAGGCCCTGGAGGGCGCGTTGGCCGGCTCGTCCGGCCGCACTCGACTCAATGTCTGCGAAGGCCTGCTCCGGTGTGCTGAAGCCCGGGTGGCCGAGGGGCAGGAGGCGGCGGCTGTGCCGATCTACGACCGCCTGCGGTCGCTGGCCGATGCGCCTCCCCAGGTCCGCGCGGCCGGGCTGCGGGGCGCGATTCTCGCGCGCGGCAAGGAGGGCGTCGCGCTGCTGATCCCGGCCGTCCGAGGTCCCGACGACGCGCTGGCCGCGGCGGCCGTGCGGGCGGCCATGGAGTCGTCCGCCCCGGAGATCACCGACGCCCTGGTCGCCGCGTTGCCCGACCTGCCGCCCGAACGGCAGGGCCTGCTGTTCGGGGTGCTGGCCGCGCGCGGCGATGCCCGGGTACTGCCGGTCGTGCTGCAGGCGGCGCAAGGCGGCGATGCCCGGCTGCGCATCCTCGCGCTCAGCACGCTCAAGCGCGTGGGTGATGCGACGTGCGTCCCGGCGTTGCTCGACGCCGCAATGGGCGACCACGTGGAGGTGGCGGAAGCTGCCCGGGATGCGCTGGAACGCCTGCCCGGCAACGCGGTCGACGAGCAGATCGTGGAGCAACTGGCCCGGGCGGACGGGAAGCTGCGCATGATGCTCATCCGGTTGGCCACCGAGCGGCGGACCGCGGCCGCGGCGCCTGCATTTTGGCGAGCAGCCGACGATGACGACCCCGCGGTTCGGGCCGCGGCTCTGGCAGGGCTCGGCGCGGTGCTTCCCCCAACGGACCTGCCGAAGCTGATCGCACGACTCGACACGACCAAGGCCGGTCCGGAAGCCGTCGCCCTGGACGAAGCCCTGCAGAGCCTTTGCCTGCGGGCTGCGGACCGGGAGGCCGCTGCTGCCCAGGTGGCGGCAGCGCTGCCGACCGCCGCTGCGCCGGTGAAAGCCCGGATCCTGCAGACGCTGGCCGTGATCGGCGGCGCTACGTCGCTCCAGACGGTCGTGGCTGCCGCCCGCTCGGGCGACGAGGGCCTGCGCGATGCGGCTTTCCAGGTGCTGGGACAGTGGGGCTCGGTCGATGCGGCTCCCCACCTGCTCGAACTGCACAAGGCGACTCCCGAGGCGCGCTTCAAGACCCGGGCGATCCGCGCCTACATCCGCATTGCCCGGCAGTTCGACATGACGGCCGCGGAACGTGCGGCCATGTGTCGGGCGGCGCTGCAGGCCGCCGACCGTGAGGAAGACAAGCGCCTGGTGTTGGAGATCCTCCTGCGCTACGCAGATGAAGAGATGCAGTCGATCGCGCTGGAAGCGGCGGAGGACCCGGCGCTGAGAGACCAGGCGATGCTCGTCGTGGCCGCCATGGCCAGCCAGGGCATCAATCGCGCGGAACTCGGCAGAGCCCTCGCACGCGCCGGCCACCAACCGGTCAAGCTGGAGATCATCAAGGCCGAGTACGGCGCCGGCGAGGTATTCAAGGACGTGACGGCAGCTCTTCGCCGGTATGCGAAGAACTATCGCATCATCTTTCTGCCCAGCACCAACTACAACGAGAACCTGGGCGGCGATCCGGTCCCGAACGTCGCGAAGCAACTGAAGATCAAGTACCGCATCGACGGTAAGGAGGGCGAGGTCTCGCTGAGCGAGAATGCGTTGATCGAGCTGCCCATGCCGAAGTAGACGGCCGACCCGGACGGCATGCCAGGCCCGCCACGCGATCATCGGCCGCAAGGCCCGCGGATCATTGGCCTGTCAGATCGAACGGCGCGTCCTGCGGGAACTCCACGTATTTGACCACGCCTTTCCGCCAGAAGTGGACTTTCACCTTGAGCGTCTTGGATGCGCCGGGCGCCGCGTCGCCGAACAAGTCGGCGTACGAGCCCAGCGGCGTGACGAGGCGATTGTGGTATCTGGCCTGGAGCTGCTCCGTCACGTCGATCTGGCCGGCCGCGCGCTGCACGTTGGTGTACGCCCGGATCTTCAAGGCCGTCGCATCGCAGATGTGGGAACCTGCGTTGTGCAGCACGAAGTCGAGATGTGCGCCCGCGTCACCGGGCGGCAACTGCACGACGAACTCCGCTCGACCGTAATGCCCGGTCGTGTCGGCCGCCGTGTTGAACGTGCCGAGGATATCGTGCCGAGCAGCGTCGTGCCAGCGAATCACACGCAGTTCGACGCCGTTGCCCAGGTTCGAGCACAGCGTGCCGCACAGCGTCACGTCCCGTGCACGCACCTCGGCCGACGGGGTCCAGCGGAACACGTTGTAGCAGGCTGTATCGGCAACCGGGTGCGTGTAGAGAAAGCCGCCCCGCTCCGCGGCAGGCAGGATCTGGTCGAACATCTGCTCGGTGTAATGCTCCCGCCAGGCGTCTTCCTGCCGGTCGCTCGGCGCATAATCCGCCACGAAGCCCAGTTGATCGGCCTGGTTCTCCAGCCCATAGGCGTAGCCCAGCGGCGTGCCGAACGCCTTGAATTGCGAGTTCAGCGGCCTCACTTCACCAGCGGCCGCCGTGGACAACAGCCCGCCATTTGCGCAGATGCAGCATGACCATTGGCCGCGTGAGGCGTCCGGAAACTCGGCCGCCCGCCCCAGCGCGCCGCCCGGATTCACGTAGTCCGCGGCCAGGTCGGCCACCACGTCACCGCGGACCTCAAACACCGCCTCCAGGTCGACCGTGGCCGGCGGCCCGTAAAACGCCTTGACCACGTGCGCGTTGACGAACTCGTTCGGCCAGGACACGATCTCATCGTCCCGGGCGGGCACGGGCGATGTGTTCGCCAGGTCCGGCACGCGGAAGTACACCTCCTGACCACTCGGATCGATGAACTCGGTCAACGTGATCTCCACCGGCGGCCCGCTCCGATCGGGCTTCGGCCAGGCCTGGGCAACGACCTTCCAACCGCCGGGGCGGATCGAGTCATCGGCAATCGGCTCGCCAAGCGAGGCGGGGTCAATGACCAGGTCGCGCGCCTGTGGATATTTCTCGAGCAGGCCGGCGTTCTGATCCTTGCCGATGCAGTACACGATCGGGCCGCGCAGCAGCGCCACGCGGCCGTCCTGGAGCGCCCGCCCGCGCACGAAGCGCCAGGTCATGGGCATGGCGATCCGCACGACATCGCCATCCTGCCAGGTCCGATCGAGCACGAAGCAGCCGAGCGCTTGGCGCGAGGGGTCGATGGTGACCGGCGCCGCGTCGTTGACGCGCACCGTCATCCGCTCGCACCAGCGCGGCGTGCGGAACTGAAACGCGAACGCCGCCGGCCGGCGGTCCTGGGTCGTGAACGTCAGCCGCACGTCGCCGTTGTTCGGATAGGCCGTCTCCTGGCGGATCACGACCGTCCGCCCATCCACGTCGAACGCCTTCTGCGAGGCGGTGAAGAGGTTCAGCGCAATGCCGCCCTCCGGTGTGCGGTAGTACACCTTCTGCGGCAGCTCAGCCATCGCCCGCCGATAGTTGCCGCAGCAGCAGAAGGAGTCGCGGGTGTCGTACTGGCGGTCGCCGGTCAGCGGAGTGAAGTAGCGAATCCAGCGCCCGTCGGGCGAGTTGGCCGCGAACAGGGCGTTGTAGATCGTACGCTCCAGCAGGTCGCCGTACCGCATGTCGCCTTCCAGCCGCAGAAGGCTGTCGATCCAGCGCAGCACGTAAGCGGTCACGCACGATTCGCCGATGGCGCCCCGGCCGTTCTGGTCATAGGAGAACTGCTCGCCATCGGAGCACGAACCGGTGACCAGCATGCCGCCCTCGCCCTGCTTGAGCAATTCGTTCCGCATGAACCGGCTCATGTGCAGCAGGTTCTCTTCGCCCGTAAGCCGATACAGCTCCGTCTGCGCGAAACAGCGCGCGAGCATGACGTACACATGCCGCGGCGGGCGGCTGAAGTCCTGTTCCCACGTCCGCAACGACGCGAGCTGGACCTCGCCATGGCGGTTCCCGTGCGGCACGTCCGCCGCGAAATCCAAGTACCGCCGGTCGCCCGTGACGCGGTACAACTCCAACATCCCCTCCGGCAGGCCCGCGGTGCAGATATCGCCCGGGTCGTAGCACGGGTTCTGCGGCGTCGGGAAGGTCCGGAGAATGTAGTCGGCCATGATCTTCGCATGGTCCAGCGACGCGAGGTTGCCGGTGCAGCGGTAGTTCCGTACAAAGGCCAGGTTGATGTATTCCTGCTCGTGCAGGGTCCAGTTGATATGGTCCTGCCGATTCTCCGGCTCAACGTTCCAGAACCCGATGTACCCGTCCGGATCGCGCGACTTGACCAGCTCGTCAATGATGTACTGGGTCCGGGCGGCGACCTGCGGATCGCCCGTGTAGGCTGCCAGCAGACTGCCGGCATCGAACACCTTGCCCACGCCGTAGTACACGTATTGCCGGTCGCCGCGATCCGTGCGGTGACGGAAGAAATCGAGCCACTTGTTGTCCAGGTCGAGCACCATGTAGTGGTGATAGACGAGATTCTCGATGCGGCGATTGAGCTCCCCACCCAGCTCTTGCCGATTGAGCGTCACGCGGCACAGCTTGTCCGGCACCCGCGGCGCCACAACATCCAGCGGGGCTTGAGACCACTGGTCCGCCTGGATGAACGCTCCCGGTATCAGGATGCACCACAACAGCGTGAACATGGTTCGCATGGTTCGTTGTACTCCACCGTGCAAGGCGCGGCACGACCGCCTGCTGCTGCCGCGGCCGTCGCCGCCGCCCGCGCTGGGTTCATGTCTCTCGCGACACCAATCTATCATGGTCCAGCGGGGCCGGCCAGCGGATGCGGATCGTGGCCGTCCGCCTCACGCACCGCAGGGCAACTCCCTGTTGCGGCGATGGAGATCGGCTCTCCACTCTCGCTCGTTGGCGGTTCGCGTTACAATGCCTGCGGTCAGGAGTGATGTCACCGCAGGCTCCGTGCGCGGCGGCGGGCGCGGAGTCAAACGGGGGGCGAGACCGAGAACCGGCGCGGGTTAGAGCGCGTATGCATGCATCCATGGAAATGACGAAACGGCCTGTAGCACTGGTCACCGGTGCATCGGCGGGGTTGGGACTGGCGTTCGCGCACGCGTTGGCGCGGCGTGGACATGACTTGATCCTTGTCGCCCGGCGTGCGGAGCGGCTGGCGGCGATCGCCACGGAGATCGGCCGGTTCGGCGCGGCCGGCGAGGTGGTCCAGGCGGATCTGACGAACGACCGGGACCTGGCCTGCGTGGCCGAGCGGATCCGGGCTTGCGACACGCTGGCGGTGCTGGTGAACAACGCGGGATTCGGCCTGGAGACGCCCTACCAGCGGTCGCCGCTCGCGCCCTATGACGCCATGGCGCGGTTGCATGTGCTGGCACCGATACACCTGACGCACGCCGCTCTGCCGGGCATGGTCGCGCGCGGTCGGGGGGCCGTGATCAACGTGTCGTCCGTGGCCGCCTATCTGCGTGGGGCCGGCGGCGTGATGTACGGCGCCACCAAGGCGTTTCTTAGGGATTTCACCGTGGGGCTGGCAGCCGACCTGGACGGGACGGGAGTCCGCGTCCAGGCACTCTGCCCCGGCTTCACCTATACCGAGTTCCATGACGTGATGGGGATAGACCGCGCCCGCATCCCGAAGTACCTCTGGCTGCGGGCCGACGACGTGATCCAGCAGTCCCTGCGCGACCTGGATCGCGGCAAGCTGATCAGCATCCCATCCCTGCGATACAAGCTGGTGGTGGCTGCCCTCAACAGCGCTCCCCAATGGCTGATCAACTACGCCGGCAGAAAGCGGGCGCGGGACTGACGACGATCCTGCATTGCGACATGGATGCCTCCTGCGCCTCGGTCGGCGAACGAGCCGGCCGGGCCTGGGCCGGGCACAGCGCGATCGTCGGTGGTTCGCCCGGGCGGCGAATTGGATGCGGAGCGTGGGCAGACTCAACCGACATCGTAGATGAACTTCGCACCGAATCCGACCATCACGATCCCGCAGGCGACGGCCACCGCCATTTGCGCCCGCCGACCGAAGGCCGCTGAACCGGTGAATCCCGCCAGGGACAGGATTTCCAGCCACGCCAAATCGCACAGCCAATGGACGAGGGCGAACGAAATCAGCATGAACACACCAAACGCCATCGCTTGGAGCGCCAGCGACAGACCCACGGTCGCCCACCAGATGAGGAAGTAGGGGTTGGCTACGGACAGGATGATGCCGATCAGCAGCGGGTGACGCTGGATCGGCGCCGGGCGAGCGTTCGACCGCCACGAGCTCAACAGCAGTTGCACGCCCATCCATACCAGGACCATGCCTCCCGCCAGCCCGATTCCCGATTGGGCCGTTGAGGATGTAAGGAAGCCGCCGATGCCGGTCGACAGCAACAGGATCAGCGGCATCTCGATGGCGGCGTGCCCCAGCGCGACCAGCGCGCCGGCATGGCGGGACCGCATGCCCGCCGCCAACGTGGCGGCGGTGATCGGGCCCGGCGCCATCACGCCGGACAGGGAAATGGCCACCGTCGTTATCAGAAAACCAACCATCGTGCGGCGATCCTCCGAGCTCCGCGTTGCCGTGTACGCTCAGCGAGTCCGTTGCCCGCCGGATTGTGAGCGGTTACAATGATCAGCGTGATTGTACCATGATGGAGTATCTGACTCCCATGCCAAGCCGTAGGGACTTTCTCAAGACCGCTGTAGCAGGCGCTTTGAGCCTGCCGGCTGTCGCCGGGCAGCTCAGGTCCGATGAGGCCGATTTGCCGAGCATGGTTCCCCTGAGCGGAACGGCTCGCCAGGTCGGTGAGCGCCTCGGCACGCTCAACGGCGCCGACCTCCGCGCGCACGTGGCCGGCATATTGGGCAGCTGGCGCAGACGCGGTCTGGACGAGTCCGCGCTGTTCGCCCGCAGCGAGTACTACCGGCGATTCGCGGAGAAGCACGCCCCGCATTGGCTCGAGGAGTCGGCGGCGTGCGCGGCGGCTGCGGAGGTGCCGGTCGATCATTTCGTGGCGTACTTGGCGGGCAAGTATCGCGACCTGTTTTTTGCCGAGGATTGCACCTCGTTCGCGGCGGCCGGCGAGGTGACCGCGGATGGTGCCACGATCTTCCACAAGAGCCGGGACAACGTCAGCCGCCCCCAGATGGTCTACCACAAGCAGATCGTGGATGCCGACGGGGTGGGTGGGTTCTTCGCGGTGGGCGATACGAGCGACCTCGGATTGATGATGATGGTCAACGAGCGCGGCCTGGCCGGCTCGGCCGATGTCGGCGGTCTGCCCGAGACACGTGCCAAGGGGCGTGGAGTGGCGAACCCCGACATCCTGCGCTTGGTTGCCGAACGCGCCGAGCGCTGCGAGGAGGCGCTGGAGATTGTCCAGCGGATGATTGCCGACGGTTGGTACGCCGGCGGGACCACGTTCGGTACGCACTGGCTGTTTGCGGACCGTTTCGGCACGATCTTGCGGATCGCTCAGAACTCGGTCGAGGAACAGCACTGGTTCCACCGCGACGCACTGGTGTTCTTGCGGGCGGACGAGACGCCTGCGGCGGAGCGGATGCGGGCGGCCTCCGGCAGACTTTCGATCCGCGACTTCAACGAGGCTGCGAAGAGTCTGGACATCTGTTTTGGGACCACCATTTCCGGTTTGACGGTCCGCATTGACCCGCGCAAGGCCCTGGCGGTCGGCACGGTGTGGGCTGCCTTGCCCGGCTGTGCGCCCGCGCTGCCGCTCCATGTCGCGGCCAAGGCGGTCCCCAAGCCGCTGGTGGACGGCACGTGTTACCAGACGGGTGCGCGCTTGCTCGAACTGCGGGAGCCGACCAGCACGCTCGGGTTCGGTGGACGCCTGGTGTTCGGCGAGGACTTCATCGGTCGACGGCGGGAGTTCCAGGACCAGCTCTTTCAGGAGGCCGCTGGGGTCGAGAGGCGCCTCGTCGAACTGGACGCTGCCGATCAGCTGGACCAGGCACGCGCGCTTGCAGCGCAAGCCTCACTGGACGCCTGGCAGCGCTACCAGCAGTGGAATGCCGGAGTGGTGTCCGAGTGACGCTGATGCCAGAGCGGACAAAGGAATACTACATGAACCGTTATGCGCTGAGCGCCCTGGCGTGGAGCGTCCTGGCAACCTGTGTCGCGGCCGCTGCCGAGCCGGAACCGGGCACACCGCTGATGCGCGACATCCGCACCGGGTACCTGATGAACTGCACGTTCCGGGCGATCCGCCCGTATTGCTGGAACCAACTCCCCGTCCTGAGCGGCTGGGATACCGGCGCGCGGGGCGGCACGTGGGAATCCAGCCCGGCCGGGTTTCTGCCCGACACATTCGCGTTCCACAAAGACTGGTTCAAGCTGAGCGACACGAGCCCGGACCACATGGTCGTTCTCCGTCGACGGATCGCCCGCCAGACCAGCGGCCGCATCACGCTCGAGATGCGGTTCATGCTGCCCGAACCGCTCGAGGGCGCGGCGTGGCAGCTTCGCGATCTCGAGCAGGCGGCGGTCAGCCTGGTCGTGCGCGACGGCCAGCTCGCTTATGAGGCGGCCGGCCAGACGCGCCCCCTGCTGGCGATCGAGCGGCAGCATGAATACGGAGTCCGCGTCGACGCCGATCTGGACTCCCAGACCGCCGCGGTCTCCGTAGACGGCCAGCTCAAGGCAGCCGACCTGCCGTTTGCCAATCCGGTTCAGAGCCTCGACTGCGTGCTGATCCAGACCGGCGACGCCGCGACGGGCGACCTGTTTCTTCCGCTGGTGCGCGTGGCAAAGGGTTACGCCGTCCACGAGACGTTTGCCACCTGCAGCCCGGGCCGCCTGCCCAGCGATTGGCCGGCACACGGCGCTGCGAGCGTCGAGACGCTGCGCAGCGCGTCCGGGCCGGATGTGCTGAGCCTGCGGCTGCAGGGCGGCGCGGAGGCGGCCACGCATTTCGCTCCCAGCGCGTCACGGACGGTCTGGGAGTTCAAGCTGCTGCTTCCCGAAAAATGCGACGGCGCAGCCGCGGAGCTCGCCGGCGCGGCGGGTGGCTTGAAGATCGTCACGTCCGGCGGCAACCTCTGCTCCGCCGACGGCCAGGGACGGCTGGTGTCGCTGATCGACAACTATCGCGGCAACCTCTGGTATGCTTTCCGCATCGTCGCGGACCCGGTCTCCGGCCGGGCGGAGGTCCAGGTGAATGGCAAGCCGATCGACCCCCTTGTGGTGCACGCCGCGCCCGCCGGGTCTTTCCAGTCTGTGCGATTCACCCAGTCCGGTCCGGGCACGCTCTGGGTCGATGACATTTGCGTCTATCCGTGGCAGGATTATCCGGCTGATTACGTGCCGCCGCCGCAGCCCGTTGCGCGACGTGGCGACTACCTGCTGGGCGTGCAGAGCTGTTCGCTGTGGAAGGAAGGGGACGCCTACGCCGGCTGGGACTATGTGTATCCGTTCGCGGACCGGCGCACACCTGCGCTGGGCTGGTACGACGAAGGGAACCCGGAGGTCGCCGACTGGGAGATCAAATGGCAGGTCGAGCACGGGATCGACTTCGAACAGTACTGTTGGTATCGGCCCAACGATGCGATCGGCCATCCGATCAAGGACGGCGTGCTGGAGCAGGGGATTCGTGACGGGTTGTTCAACGCCCGTTACAGCCGCCTCAAGCAATTCACGATCATGTATACCAATCAGGGTGCCGGCACCACCGATGCCGACGACTGGCGGCGGCACATTATCCCGTACTGGATCGAGTACTTCTTCAAGGATCCCCGCTACCTGAAGATCGACGGCAAACCGGTCCTGGCGATCTACGACTTCGGCTGTTTCGTTCGCGATTTCGGCGGCGAGTCGGGCGCGCGGCAGGCGATGGATCAGTTGCGCGCGGACTGTGTGGACGCCGGTTTTCCCGGACTCATCGTGCTGATGGAACTGCGTTATTCCCGGCCGGAAGCGATGCGGACACTCCAGGCGGTCGGCGCGGATTACTGCTATGCCTATACCTGGGGCACGGGCGACGTGAATCACCAGCGTCACGCCAATATCGCCCAGCGTGATCTGGCGGCAAGCCTGGGGTTCCGCATGCTGCCCAGTATCTCGATGGGGTGGCAGACGTCGCCCTGGAACGGCACGGTGGACCCTGGCAACGGCTGGGCGTCGGTCGCCGACTACCACGGCCTGGCGCGGTGGGCCCGGGACGAGTTCATGCCCACCTTGCCGGAAGACTCGCTGGGCCGCCGGGTCCTGATGCTGGCCAACTGGAACGAGTTTGGCGAGGGACACTTCCTGATGCCCTCGTTCCTGGTCGGGTTCGGCTACCTGGATGCGCTGCGCGACACGTTCACGCGAGGGGGCGCACATGCGGACGCGGTCCCTGACGAGCACCAGAAGCGGCGGTTCACCGTGCTGTTTCCCCGCGACTGACAGATATATGTCGCCACGACGTCCCGCGAAACCGCCGGCGCGCTCGGCCTAATCGCGCTTCTGCCAGATGATCGTCCCGCCGCAGACGCCGCCACCGCCTTTCTTGGCGGCTGTGCACTTCTGCTGGGTCGGCTTCGTGCCGCGATGGGTCGTCTGTCGACCGCACCGCGTACATGTACCCGTCCACACGCCGGTCGACCGGTTGCTCTGCTCATCCGCCTTCTGCCAGATGATCGTCCCGCCGCAGACGCCGCCACCGCCTTTCTTGGCGGCTGTGCACTTCTGCTGGGTCGGCTTCGTGCCGCGATGGGTCGTCTGTCGACCGCACTGCGTACATGTACCCGTCCACACGCCGGTCGACTGCGCCGCACATGGAACGGACTGCACGCCAGATGCGGGCTGATCCATCGCACCAGTGGCCGTCACGAAGCTGCAAGTAACGATCAGCAGGAAGAGGTGTCTCGGGATACCAGGCATCATCGGCCTCCCCAGGTAGTCGTTGATCCGGGGGTATTTCCACCCAAGCAGATCACAGGCGCCGTCGTCCCTATCAGTACCGAATCTCGGCTTGTTCATACTCGCAAGGGTCCGTTCCCTCTTCGATATCATAACCGATCATCTGCTCTGCCGCGACAATCACGATGGTGGTCATGGCTGTCTTCAGGCCGTCTTTGGTGGTCCACTGGCCGCGGAGAAGGAGAAATCGAGTGCGGGTGCGGGGAAGCGCCGCAATCGGCTGCGCTTCCGCTTGCTGTCGCGGCGCAAGGGGGCGGGAGGTGCTTTTGCATCCGGGTGGACGATGCGTCATAATGGCCTTGGCCCACTGGCGGTTGTCCTCGCCGCTGAGGAGCGGTGCGCCGCGTTCTGGGTGCCGTCTGCGTTTCAACCTGCCGAGGGTCCTGCTGTCATGATCTGCCGGAGCGATTTGCCTGGTGAAATCGGCGAGGCGACCTGCTGGTCTCGTGCGGCTGCCTGCGGGATCATGCTGCTCGTGGTGTCGTGTGCCGCGGAGCGCCCGGCACGGGTGCGAGCCGGCGAAACCCCGGACGAACCAAGGGTGCTGGCCGAGTATACGCTCGATTCACGTCCGGCGTCCGAGCAGGCGCACTACCAGCCGTTGAGCTACCGCGACGATCTCTGGTACGGCTCGACCTACTGGTCCGGTCCGGACTGGACGCGGGTGGGGCGCGACTGGCACCATCCGGGCGAGCGGACGTCCGCCGTACGGCGCTTTGTCGCGCCGCGCGGCGGTCGGATCGAGATTCTGGGGCGCGTGGCGAAAGCGGACCCGGGCGGAGGCGACGGCGTGGAGGTCGAGATTCGCATGGGCCAGCAGGTCGTCTGGCAAGCCGCGCTCGAAGCTGCCGACACTGCCGGTCGGGAAGTCTCGCTGGCGCTGGATGTCCGGCAGGGTGATGCGATCCGGTTCGTCGTCCACCGGCGCGGCACGATCGCCTACGACACGACGCGTTGGGATCCGGCCATCGTGTACGCTGACGGGGAGCGGTTTCAGGCGTCCGCCGGTTTCTCAACGGGGCCCCAAGGGGCTCAGGGCTGGTACTACGAAATGGAAGTGGACGCGGATCCAGGCAGTGCCTCGCCGTGGCCGGTCGTCCATGGTTTTCGCCCGCAGATGCTGCTCTACGAGCACCACTGCCAACCGCCGCAGGGGTTGCAGATCGGGGCGGACGAGATGCTGCCGGCATGGATCCTGGCCCGCGGCGGAGATGGAGGAGGAGTCGTGCTCTGTGCTGCCGCGGCCGTTCCCTGTACGCTGCGGTGTAGCTGGGCGGACCGTGACGCTCTGCACGTCCAGGTGCTCGCCGCCGCCGCGCCGGCGGAGCGCGCGCTGCGGTCCCTGGCGGATCAGCCGGCCTGTGTCCAGATCCCGTATGAGGGAACCTGGTTGCACGGAGTGCGGGCGTTGCACGACCGGCTGGCTCACGTTGCCGATCATCCCGAGTTGGCGCCGCTGCGCGATTTGTTTGTCCGGGCAGCTGGCCGGGCCGGCATCTCGCGGCATGCCGGAGATCTGCCGGAGTTGGAGCTGTGTGCCTTAGTGCAGCTCGACTGGGCGCACGCGGATCACCACCAGGACGATGCGGCCTGGTATGCCCAGGCGTGTCCGCAGCAGCTCGGCCGGGCGCGGGCGTTGCGCGCTGCGCTTCCCCGCCAGCCGGTCGCGGACGCGCTGCGGCTCGAATACCTGCAGCGGCAGCTCAACGAGCTGGAGACCGCGCCGCCGACCGAGCGCACGCTCGAGCAGTGGCGGTGGCTCTATCAGCAGACGCGCTGGTTGAAACGCCACATGGCGCTGGCCAACCCGTTGCTGGACTTCGGGCCGTTGCTGTTCTGCAAGCGTGTCCCCACGTCCTACAGCCACCTGGTCATGCAGTACTACGGTTGGCGCGCGCGGCCCGGCGGCGGAATCTTCAAGCTGGAGCGGCCCGGCTATTCGCTGGCGTGCCAGGACATCTTCGACGGCAAGCTGGCGCATGGCAACGTGCTGGAGCCCCGGCTGTCGTACGATGGCCGGCGCGTCGTGTTTTCCTTCGTCGCGTGCCGTGAGGACGGCCGCGACTGGGACCCTGCGCTGATGGACAATCTGGTCGATGAAGGGTTCTACCACATCTGGACCGGCCGCGTCGACGGTTCAGAGCTGCAGCAACTGACATCAGGTCCCTATGACGATCTGATGCCATGCTGGCTGCCGGACGGCGGGTTCGCCTTCAGCTCGACGCGCCGGCGAGGCTACGCACGCTGCTTCGGCGACCAGTTCAGCCCGCGCTGGCACGTCTACACCATCCACCGCACGCAAGGTGACGGGACGGACATCCGACTGCTCTCGGCCCACGACACCAACGAGTGGTTCCCGGTCGTGTCGCGCTCGGGCCATATCCTCTACAGCCGCTGGGACTACATCGACCGTGACGCCGTCACGCATCAGAACCTGTGGGCCATGCGCCCGAACGGCACGAACCCGATTGCCGTGTGGGGCAACGCGACGAACGCACCGCACTGTGCGTTCCAGGCCCAGCCGGTGCCCGATTCCCGCAAGATCGTGTTTACGGCCTCGGCGCATCACTCCATCACGGGCGGGTCGCTCGTGCTGCTCGAGCCGTCGGTGGGGGTCGACGGCCATGCGGCCATCACGCGACTGACACCGGAGGTCCCGTTTCCAGAAGCGGAGAGTATGGACATTCGGGAGTACTATGCGGCCCCCTGGCCGCTGTCGGAGGACTACTATCTGGCGGCCTACAGCCCGTACCCACTGGTGTGGGAGCCGGGTGCGAACCTGCGGCAGGCGCTGGGGATCTACCTGCTCGACCGGTCGGGCAACCGCGAGCTGCTGTACCGCGACCCCGACATCGGTGCGACCAACCCCTGCCCGTGCCGGCCGCGCGCCATGCCGCCGGCCCTCCCGTCGACGTTGGAAGGCGCCGAGGCCGACGTCGGGGAAATGATGCTGGCGGATGTGTATCAGGGGTTGGGAGACGTGCCTCGCGGATTGATCAAGCAGTTGCGTGTGATTCAGATCTTCCCGAAGACGACGCCGATCGCCGATGCGCCGCGGGTGGGACTGGCTCGCGAGGAGAACGCCCGGGCTGTGCTCGGCACGGTGCCGGTGGAAGCCGACGGGTCCGCGCGGTTCTGGGTCCCGGCGCACAAGCCCATCCTGTTCCAGGCGTTGGACGCGGACGGTTTCGCCTATCAGACGATGCGCACCATCACGTACGTGCAGCCTGGTGAGCGCGTGGCGTGCATCGGCTGCCATGAGAGCCGGGCGACCGCGCCCGGCTCGCTGCCCGCGGCGGCGCTCCTGAGGACGCCGTCCCGCATCCTGCCGGGACCGTTCGACGGGCGGCCGTTTTCGTACGTCGAGGTGGTGCAGCCGGTGCTGGATCAGCATTGTGTGCGCTGCCACAGCCCGGCCCAGTGCGGCGGCCAACTGGACCTGTCGGCCACGCCGCACGAAGGCTTCACCCGTTCGTACTGGTCGCTCTGTGGCGATCGGGATTTCTGGGGTGTGGGCACCAGCCTCGAGAATGCGGCGGCGGCCTGGGTGCCGCGATTCGGCGCGCGGAACCAGATCCAAGTGACGCCTCCGGGCGGGCAGTTCGGGGCGCGTGGCAGCCGACTGCTCAAGCTCCTGCAGGCGGGGCATTATGATGTGGAGCTCACGGCCGACGATGTCCGGCGACTGGCCACATGGATCGACTGCAACGCGATTTTCTACGGCGTTTACGATCCGGACCAGCAGGCGCGGCAGTTGCGCGGTGAAGTACTTGGGATGCCGGAGGTGCAATAGGGCGTCCGGCGAGGATGCAACGCACGGTAGGGAGCAGCGATCATGAGTCGTCCACAGACGTTCGATCCGTCCGATCACAGGGCCGGCTGCGCCGCCCTGTTCGCAGTGTGGCTGGGGCTGGCGGCGTGCCCCGTGGCCTGGGCCGACCCTCCGGAGCTGCGCGCGCGGCCTTTTGTGCTCAACGACGTACGCCTGCTCCCCGGCCTCTTCCGCGATGGCCAGGATATCGCCGTGGCGTATTTGCTGAGTTTCGAGCCCGACCGGTTCCTGGCCCGCTTCCGTGAAGAGGCCGGCCTGACGCCGAAAGCGGAACACTACGGTGGCTGGGAGTCGCAGGGTGTCTCGGGCCACTCGGCCGGACACTATCTGAGCGCCTGTGCGATCGCGTATGCCGCCACAGGCGACGAGCGGTTCCTGGCGCGCGTCGACTATCTGGTCGAGGAACTGGCGGCGTGCCAGGCCGCGTTGGGCACGGGGTACGTCGCCGCCATCCCGGACGGCAAGCGGGTTTACGCCGAGGTCGCGGCCGGCAACATCCGCTCGGCAGGGTTTGATCTCAACGGATGCTGGGTCCCGAATTACACCCTGCACAAACTGTTTGCCGGACTCCGCGATGCCTACCATCTGTGCGGCAACCAGCAGGCGCTGGGTGTCGCCTGCCGCCTGGCGGACTGGTTCGATCGGACGCTGGCCAACCTGGACGACGAGCAGTTTCAGACGATGCTGGCCGCCGAACACGGCGGGATCAACGAGACCTTCGCCGATCTCTATGCAGACACAGGCGACGAGCGGTATCTGGCCCTTTCCCGCCGCTTCCACCACCGCGCCGTGCTCGATCCGCTGGCGCGCGGCGTTGACATCCTGCCGGGCCATCATGCTAACACCCAGATCCCGAAGATCATCGGATTGGCCCGCCGCTACGAACTGACGGGCGACCCGCTGGACCGCGCGACCGCCGAGTTCTTCTGGGATCGGGTCGTCCACCACCACAGTTACGTGACCGGCGGACACTGCAATTACGAGCACTTCGGCGAACCGGATCAGTTGAACGATCGATTGAGCACGAACACGACCGAAACCTGCAATGTCTATAACATGCTCAAGCTGACTATGCATGTCTTCGGCTGGAGGCCCGACGCGGATGCGGCGGACTTCTACGAACGCGCATTGCTGAATCACATCCGCGCCACCCAGCACCCGGACGGGCGGGTGATCTACAATCTGTCGCTCAAGCCCGGGCACCCTAAGGATTACCTGTCGCGCGACAGCTTCACCTGCTGTGGCGGCACGGGATTCGAGAACCATGTGAAGTACGGCGAGGGCATCTACTTCCATAATGATGACGAACTGTGGGTGAACCTGTTCATCGCGTCCGAGGTGCGTTGGCGCGCCCGGGGAATGACGATTGAGCAGCAGGCCGCGTGGCCCGCCGCCGGCCACGTGACGCTGACCATGCACGGTCCGCAGCCGCAGGAATTCACACTGCACGTGCGGCACCCGCATTGGGCGAGACGCGGGCTGCGGATGAGCGTCAATGGAGAGGCCGTGCCGAGCGAGAGCCAGCCGTCCAGCTACGCCAGCCTGCGCCGCGTCTGGCAGGAAGGCGATCGGGTCGAAGTGGCGTGCCCCATGTCCCTGCGCACCGAAGCCATGCCCGACAACGCGCAACGCATCGCCCTGTTCTGGGGCCCGACGCTGTTGGCGGCGGACTTGGGGCCCGAGGATGACCCGCGGGCCGCTGAGCCGTTCTACGTGCCGGTGCTGGTCACCGAGGGCCGGCCGGTTGAGCAATGGGTCAAGCCGGCGGAAGGCGAACCGCTGACGTTTACAACTGTGGGAGTCGGGCGGCCGCACGATCTGCTGCTGCGGCCGTTTCACAGCCTGCACGAGCGGCGCTACAGCGTCTACCTGGACGTGCTGACCGGCGCCGAATGGGAAGCCGCACAGGAGGCGCTGCGGCAGCAGCAACTGCGCGAACAGGAACTGGCCGACCGTACCGTGGATCTCCTGCGGATCGGGGAGATGCAGCCCGAACGGGATCACAACCTGCAAGGCGAGCGGACTGGAGTCGGCGAGCACCGGGGTCGGAAATGGCGGCACGCCACCGACGGCGGCTGGTTCGCCGTCGATCTGCAGGTCGACGGCCAGACCGCCAACGAGCTGCTGTGCACCTACTGGGGCGACGAAACCGGCCCGCGCACGTTTGACATCCAGGTCGACGGGCAGGTCATCGCGACGCAGTCCCTGGGCCACGACCGTCCGGGGGAGTTCTTCGACGTGGCGTATCCCGTCCCTGAATCGTTGACACGCGGCAAGGCCCATGTCACCGTGCGGTGGCAGGCGCATGCAGGCAACTTCGCGGGCGGCCTGTTCGGCTGCCGCATGCTCCGCCTAGAAAAAGGGGTCAGGACTCATTAATGCACAGGCGTTGACGATTACGTCCACGTCCAAGGTCTTCTCGACCATCACCAGGTGTCGCCGCCTGCATTCTGTACCCTGGAGGCCACGTGGGCAACGGTCGAGTGATGATTCAAAGCGGTTGCGGCGGGCAATAGAATGGAGACTTGAGTTCGAAACACCTGCGGCTCCGAGACTCCGGGAGGGTGTGCGATGGCAATTCCAGGATTCCTGCTACTGAGTCTGGCAGTCTCGTTCTCACCTGACTACGAGCCGCACGGTCCGATCATTATCGAGCACCAGCCGACCTCTCCAGACCAGCCTCTCGTCATCGAAGGCTACGAAATATCTAACCCGGACGGTCCAGGCATCCAGGTCCGGGATGTCGATTACGTCATCATCCGCAACAACTACCTCCACGACTGCGGCACGAAGATCTCCGAGCGGCGGCAGCGGCTCGTCGAGGAGACCGGGGATGCCCGGAAGGGCATGTTGGACCAACCCTTCGAGACGGGGGCCATCTTGGTGTTCGACGCCAAAGGGACCGTCGAGATCTCAGGCAACGTGGTCCGCAACAACGACTACGGCATTATGGTGCAAGGGCATCGGCACCGGGCCAAGAGCGTCTCGGTTCACGACAACAGCGTTCAGGACAACCATCGGGCTGCCTCCATCTGGGTGGGCGAAGCCGACAGCGTCGATATCCACGACAACTTCGTCAAGGACAACGGTCTGGATGTGTTCTACGACAACGAGGCGCTGGTGAGGGCGTTTGAGAAGGGTGAGGACTTCGGCGACGGTCGCACGCAGGGCATTCTGGCGAAGGACTGCAACAACGTCCGAATCGGCAAGAACACCGTGATCAACTCGGTGAGCGACGGAATCGGCATCATGAACCGGGGCCTGCCGTTTGACCAAGACCATCGCCTGCAATTCGACCCCGACCACGAGAAGCACCTTGTCCACGACATCGAAATCTTCGACAACGTGATTGAGCGGAATGGCGAGCAGGGAATCTGGATCACTTCGGCCCAGCGCGGCAAGATCTACCGGAACAAGGTGATTGCCAATGCGCACCGCCGAGGCAAGACGGGCGGCAGCAGTGGCATCATGTTCGAGGGCTGCCGCGTCCCGAATTATTTGTCCGTGATAGTCTCGGTTTGACTGTCCGGAGAATGGATCGTCCAGGGAGGGTGAGGAGCGCATGAAAAACGGGCGACAGAGGCCGCCCGTGGGAGATGTGGGAA
>JBPOJB010000013.1:0-92500 GCA_052034005.1 Planctomycetota bacterium
GCGCTCGGCGCGGCCGCCGCCGCCGGGTGGCGACCCCCGGCCCACCGGCCCCGCCCGCCCGCCCGCGCCGCCGCCGCGGAGTCCCGGAGGCGCGCCCCGCCCGCCGGGCCCGCCCCCAGCCGGCCCACCAGCCCCCACACGGGGGGGTGCGGCGGCTGCGGGCCGTCGGCCACCGCGGGGTGGGCTGCCGCGCCCGACCGGTCCGAGCCGATGTGGATGATGCGGCCGCCGACCAGGACGCGCACGAACCCCGCTTCCCGCAACTCGGCCAACCGGGCGGCGAGCGAGGGTGAGTCTACCGGCGGGCTAGGGAATGCGACCATCAGCGGCGTGCCGGCCGCCAGGTCGGCGCAGCGGTCCGCCACGCTCTGCGGACTGTCCGCCTGGACCGGTCGGCCACATTGATAGCAGCGGACCCGGCCGATCTTGGCGAACAACAGCCGCAGGTAGTCGGCGATCTCCGTGGCCGTCCCGACCGTGGACCGGCTGGAACGTGAGGCCGGTGCGCGGGTGACGGCGATGGCGGGCGGGATGCCGTCGATTCGGTCCGCCGCCGGTTTCTCGAACTGGTCCAGGAACTGGCGGGTGTAGGCGGAGAAGCTCTCGATGTACCGCCGCTGGCCCTCCGCGTACAGCGTATCGAGCGCCAGGCTGGTCTTCCCGCTCCCGCTCACCCCGCAGACCGCGACTAGTTGGCCGTGGGGGATATCCAGGTCGATATTCTTCAGGTTGTGGACGCGAACTCCCCGGAGTTCGATCTGCCGCCCATTCATGCCGTGCACCTGAGGACGCGGGGCCGGACGCGGAAACGAATCCCGTATCATAGCCGGATGCGTGGCGACCCGCCAAGGCGCCACGCCGGCCACGAACAGGCAGGAAACCGAAGGGGTGCACGTCCTGCGGGGTGCTGCCGACCCGTATCGGCTCACGATCCGGGGGGCGTGGCCCGGCGGGCGGTGGGGCGCTTTTTTTTCAAGAATTCTCGCACGGGCGCGAACCTTTGGGCCGATGCTGCGTCTGTCTGGAAGTCAACCGGCCATCGGCACGGGCGCGTGGAATCCGCTTGCCCCGGCTGTCGTTGGTCGATATGCTTGGAGGGGAGTGGTTTCAACGGGCAGTCGTCGGCATCCTGGGTCAGGTGGTCGGCGATACCCGATTCGCGACTTGGTTCGCGGTCTTCTGTTTTTGGTGTCTCTCGAACTGCGTAGTGTGCGCAGGGGAGGATGGACAGATGCGTTACCGTAACGCGGAATCCGTCGTCAGCCGGGTGCTCGGCTCCAGCCGAGTCCTCGTCCGCACGCGGAATGTCCCGTGCCGGAACACGGGCGTCCTCCGGCCGCGCCACTGCGCGATCGCCCGATCATCGGTCGGCGCTCGCTGGTCTGGAGCGGAGTGCGGGTTTGTGGTGCCTTGTCGGCGCGCAAACTCGAGTCGGCAACGGACAGCGGTGGGCGGACGGTGTCTACGAGGGCGACCCACCGGTCGCACGGGGCGTACGGGCGTCTAACCGCCAGCGGCGGCTGACGCGACGTGATCTTGTGACGCGCATCGCATGGCGCCTCAAGGTTTGGTGCTATGCACGTGGGTTATCGGGCCGGGCGAGTTCGTCGACTCGCACGGTGCGCGCGGCAGGGCGGATCGGGACCTGCCGCTCTATGGAATCGAGGGGTGCCATGGCCACTGAGACTGATTTGGACCGCGACGGGGCTCGCGTTGCGGAGCTGGTGATCGCCGCCCGGGGCGGGGACCGGCAGGCGTTCGGCGCGCTGTTCGAGCGTTTCGAGCGTCAGGTCTTCGCGATCGCGGTGCGTCGATTGGGGCACTTCTGCGAGGCTCAGGAGTTGTGCCAGGACGTTTTCATCCAGGCTCTTGAGAAGCTGGAGCAGCTGCGTGCGCCGGAGTTGTTCGGCGCCTGGATCGCCTCGATTGCACATCGGATGGCGATCAATCGGGCCGTGCGGCGTGTGACGACGCGGAGCGTGGCGCAGAGCGAGCTGGAGGCTGTGCGGGCGGACCATCGAACGCCGCTGGGCCACCTGTTGGCCGGCGAACGGCGTCAAGGCGTGTGCAACAGCTTGGCGCGCCTGTCGAAGCTGGACCGGCAGACGCTCGAGGCGTTCTACGTGCAGGGCCGTTCGCTCAAGCAGATGAGCGGCGACTTCCAGGCGCCGCTGGGAACGATCAAGCGGCGCCTGCACGTGGCCCGGCGCCGGCTGGCGAAGGAGGCGGCAGCCTGGATGGCCGTATGATTCGGGCGTCACGTCGCCGCCGGCGTGAAAAGCGAGCCGCCGACCTGTTTCAGCAGGTCGGCGGCGTTGCTTCGACGACGCGATCGGGCAGGGGGTGCCGGATCGCTACTGGCTGCTGTCGTACCCGGTCTGGGCGAGTTCTTCCTCTTCCTGGATGATGATCCGCGGTGTGACCATCATCATCAGGCTTTGGCTTTCTCGGCCGATACCCACGTTCTTGAACAGCCGGTTGATGTAGGGCATCTTGCTGAGCATCGGCACGCCGCGCTCGCTGCGGCCTTCGCTCATCCGCTTGATGCCGCCAAGCAGCACGGTGCCGCCGTCCGGCACGCTGACCGTGGTCGACACGGTCGTGTAGATGAACGTCGGCAGTTGGACGGTCGTGCCTTCCCGCGTCACAATCTCGTTGTCGACGTTGCCGGTGTCTTCGCCGTCGGGATCGATCACGTGCGTACCCGAGTCGCTCGTGGTCCGGCCTTCGAAGGTGAAGGTATCGACCTTGCCGATCCGGCTGAAGAACGGCACGAGCGTGAGCCGGCAAAACCGCCGGTCGGAGGACACGACGGCCTGCACGTTGAGCGACGTGCCTTCGTTGAGCACGACGATCACCGGCTGTTGGGCGGCGGCGAAGTCGCAGACGACCGGGATGATGCTCGGGACGAACGGGCGTTGCGACTCGTCCATCACGGACGCGGTCTGGCCGTTGAACAGCGTCACCTTGGGCGCCTGGAGGATGTTCGTGCGCTGATCGCCTTCGGCGGCCTGCAGCAGGAAGAAGACCTCCAGGTCGCTGAGGATGGCGAACCCGAAGTTGGCGGCCGTGTTCGCGTCGAACGCACCGAACTGCGGCACCGTCGACCCGAAGCTCCCTTGCGTGAACTCCAGGTCCAGAGTCGACGTCGGGCCCGTGGTGCTCAAGCCGATCGTCGCGCTGGGCCCCGAGTCGTCGCCCAGCCCGCCCGTTCGTTCCGAGCCGCGGATCTTCCGGATGTCGACGTTGTCGTCGAGCGAGAAGTCGAAGTCGATGCCCATGCGCTCGAAGAAGTTGTCGCTGAGCGTGATGAATCGCACTTCGATCGTCACCTGCAGGTCCTGGAGCCGCCGCAACTGGTCCAGGAGGTCCGCGATCTGTTCGTGGACGTCCTGCGTCTGGCTGATGACCAGGCTGAGGTTGATCGGGAACGGCTCGATGGCGCCCGCCCCGCCGGTGTCATCCCAAGAGTCGGGGGAGATGGTCGTCTTGATCAGCTCGATCAGGGAGTCGAAGTCGGCCATGGCGGCGCCGCCCATGCCTCCCGGGCCGAAGCCGAGGGACGGTTGGGGCTGGTTGCCGAGCGACGAGAGCATGCCGGTGGCGCTCATCTGCGCCAACACCGACGTGTTGGTCGAGGCGGCCGCCAGGTCGTTGGCGTTGACGGCCATCGGCACGCGGCCCAACGGCGCCATGTTGCTGCCATAGCCCAGCGTGGCGTGCGCGTATTGGATCGCGCCGGCCAGGCCGGTGTTGTATCCCGGAATGAAGTTCGGGATGGGGATCACCAGGTCGGCCACGTTGTAGACCTTGTGGTAGACGTTCGAATCGCGCGTCTGTTCACTGGTCACCCGCAGCACTTCGTCCTGAATCACGTAGCTCAGCCGCAGGGGCTGGAGCACGATGTTCAGGGCGCTGCGCAGCGAGATCGGTTGCCGCAGCTGGATGGTCACCGGCGTGTCGCTGGTCGCCCCTTCCGCCGCCATGCCCACCTGGTCCAGGACGATCGGGACGTTCGCCAGTTCGCTCAGCGTGTCCATCACCTCGGACAGCGGGCGCTCCGTGAACCTCACGTCCACCTTGTTGCTCAGCGCCTTCTGGATTTCCAGTTCCTCCTTGGTCAGGTGCTGGCGCTGTTGCTCCCAGGAACGGCGCTTCTCCGAATAGGTCCGCCAATTCGTGGGATCGCCGAACTGCAGCGGCAGGGTCCGGTCATCGAACGGCTCCGACGACTTGGTGACGGAGTCCATCGCCGCGTAGAACCCCTGCTCGCTCCGTTCCCGGTTGGCCGTCTGTTCGGCGATGCGCCGCATGAACCGGACCTTTTCGGCCAGCGCCACCGTGATTTCGGCATCCGGCGCCAGTTCACGCGCCTGTTTCGCGATCCGCTCGGCTTCCGGCCAGCGGCCGTCGTCCACGAGCGTGTTGAACTCCTCGACCATGCTGGCCAGCTTGTTCTGGATCTCCACGTTGCGTTGCGCATCGAGCGCGACGCCCTGGAGCACCTGGCGATTCCGTTCCGCCAGTTGGATCTCGGCCTTGTTGGTCTCGATGTACTGTTCGAGGCTCTCGACGTTGCGGTCGACGAGCGTGAGGAGTTGTTTTTTCGAGCTCGGATCGACTTCCGACTCGTTGACGCGACTGCGGATCCGCTTGAGACGCTCGAGGGCTCCCTTGGGGTCCGTGGCACTCATGCGCTGCGCTTCCGCCTGCTCGCTGGCGATCTCGCGATAGAGCTTCTGGCGCAGCAGCTGTTGCTGGGCGTCGATCGCCTCGAGTTGCGATGGCTGGGAGTCGGTGGTCACGGGCGGCGTGCTGCTATCCTGCAGCAGGATCAGCTTGTCCTGCAGCCGCTGGCGCGTCGTCGGATCGAGTGTCCGTTCGTACTTCCAGGCGTCGCGGAACAGCTGAATGGCCGTGTCGCGGTCGTGAGCTTCCAAGGCGCGCAGGCCTTGCTCGTACAGCTGCCGGCCGGCGGACTCCGACGGCATGCCGACGTCACCCGGCGCGGGTGCCGCCGGCGTGGGCTGGAGCGATTGCGCGGCCACATTCCGGGAGCGATCGTTGGTGGGGTCGTAGAGCCCCTGCGTCACGGGGAACTCGCGGCCACCCCGCGGCTCGACCGCCAGGGCGTTCTGCGATTCAAAGTGGCCGGCTTGGGCCAGCCCGCCGCGCGCGTTGAGCGCCTTGTTGATTTCCAACAGGACCATCCAGGGGCGTGTCTCATCGGCTTCGAAGGCGGAGTCGGGCACGAGCGCCTGAGCTTGTTCCGCGTACTGCTTGGCCAGCAGCAGGTCATTGCGGTCCAGCGCCGCGCGGGCCTGGGCCACCAGCCGCTGGGCTTCCGCCTTCGCTGCCGCCGGGTCGCCGACCGGGTCACCGCCGGCAGGAGGAAGCCGCCGCGGTGAGTCGGCGGTGGGGAGGCCCGCGAGGTTCGCCGCGCCGGTGTCCGGCCCCAGCGCCTGGCGGCGCGCTGCGGCGATCTGGGTGAGCACCAGGTCGGGAGTCCGGTCGAACTGGCTGTAGTTGGCCCGCAGGTCTCTCGCCTGCTGAGCCAGCTGCTGGGCCTCATCCAACGCGGCATAGCCCATCAGCCCGACCGATTGGTCCAACAGGAACTGGGCGAATTCAAGCGTGTACAACGAGGTGTCCGTGCCGGCGGCCGGACCCTGTGCGAAGACCGTGGCCTTGCGCACGAGCGCATCGACCTTGTCGGGCGAGTCGGCGTTCAGGGGATACTCCAGCCCCAGTTGCTTGGCCTGGCCCACCAGCAGCGCGGCGCGTTGGGCGTCGCCGCGCGCGAGCGTCTTGCGCGCCTCACACAGCAACTCGGCGCTCCGCATCTGACGGCTTTGGCCAGCCGCGTCCTCCAGGGACAAAGTGGCCCCCTGCCGCGGCAGACTCATCTCGCTGGCCGTCGCCGTATTGGGTAGTCGCGACAGCGGATCACCCGCCTGGGCCGGCGCCGGCCATGGGCCGGACCCCGCCGGCGGCGTGCCGGGTCGTTCGCGGTGGTAGGGGTCCGTCGGCGGCTGGGAACCGGCATCGGTGCCGTCGCGGTTCCAGAGCCGCGAGAGCGCGCCGGCCTTCGATCGCCCCGGCTCGGCACGCATGGCACTCAGGTCTTTGCGGACCTTGGCCGGCGTGTCCTTGAACGGCGCCAGCAGGGGGTCGCTCTTGACGTTCAGCTTCTCCGCCTGCTCGACGTAGTATTCGGCCGTCTCGAGATCGCCTTTCTTCATGGCCTCTCGAGCCTGCTTCAGCCACTTGTCGGCTGCGCGACGGTCCTCCGTGACGTCGCTCCGGTCCGTCTGCCCGAGAGCGATCCAACCGACATGTGTGCCGCCGACTATCCCATGTGGGCTGGCTAACACAGACGACACCGACAGCATGAGCCCGAGGGCCACGCACAAACCCAGTAATCTCGCAGTCGCACTCAACGCGCTTCTCCTTCCTCGAGATGCACGAAACTCCCGAATGTGGACGGAACCGATCCGACACCACACGCACAACCGCC
Source organism: Planctomycetota bacterium (assembly GCA_052034005.1). GTDB lineage: Bacteria > Planctomycetota > Planctomycetia > Pirellulales > Pirellulaceae > JAAYDI01. Next base: position 6,518 of record JBPOJB010000013.1, read on the forward strand.
ACGCTTCCTTGCGCACCGGCGTTCAGCTCCTGGCCCCCACGCGCTGCCACGTGCGGACCACGAGCGTGGTCTTGCGACGAACCGATATGTCGGGTTGCCGCCGATCGATGCCGACAACCGTGGACAGGGAAATCTTGGGATAAGCGAGCGGTTAAATACCGCCTGGGCACCGGCGGGTCAAGAGCAGTTTTTGGGAAACCGGAAGGCAGCCAGAAAAAAACGCTCGGTCGACTGACCGAGCGTGACATGCGGCGTGCATCCCGACATGGCAACCGCGCGCGGAGGGCCGCGCGGATCATCGTCCGCGGCCGCGTTTCGAGCCGGTGCTGCCGGCCGGGCCGCCAGTCCCCGGGAGCGACAACCCGGTCCCCGGCATCGAGGGCGCGCCGGTGCTGGGGATCCCACCAGCGCCCGGCGTCATGCCGCCGGAACCCGGCATCATGCCGCCCGAGCCGAAACCGCCGCGCGGGGAGCTGCTCGCAATCTCGTCTTCGAACGTGTAGCGGGCGAAATCCTTGAAGTCATCCAGTTCGTTGATGACGCGGAAGCCCCCCGCGTCGTCCATCACCAGGAACTCGCCAACCGATGTGACCAGCTCTTTCCGATCACCCGGCAGGTCCTCGCCACCACGCATGTCCAGCACCTGGTACTGGCTGGTCAGGTCGTAGCCCTTGAGCACTCGGATGGCCAGGCTCACCGGGTCCAAGACGTCGAATTGCTTCCGGGAGAAGTCCAGCACCGAACCTCGGACGCTGCGTGCTTCGGTCGCGACGTCGACGGCGCGCGGCGCGTCCCACACGACAGGAACCACGTAGCCGTACGGCTCGGTCTGCAGAACGGGCGTGCCGTCCACGCCCAGAGTCGTACGCGCAGGCTCGACAGACCCCGCATAGACGCGGGACGTCGAGGGCAGTGACACCGGGTCGGTGGCCTCACTCCACGGACTGATCACGTAATAGGTCGTGACCTTCTTGCCCGACGCCTTCTCGGCATTCTTCGCCTCATCGTCCGCCTTGACCTTGGTGACGCGATCCAGCACCTTGAGGGACAGTGACCGGCGAGGCGGCGGCGCGAACCGCACCAGGCCGCTGTCCGGGTCCGAATTCGGATTGTTCGGATCTTCCAAGAACACGCGCACCCGATAGCGGTAGTAACGCCCCGGCTGAACATCCGTGTCGAAGAACCGGATCAGCTTATACTGCACCAACTGGGCGCTGGCCGAGTAGCCCCCGCCGTACCCGCCCATTCCATAACCGGGCATGGTGCTGCCGGAGCCGGGCATCGTGCTGCCGTAACCGGGCATCGTGCTGCCATAACCGGGCATGGTGCTGCCGGAGCCGGGCATGGTGCTGCCGACGCCGGGCATGGTGCTGCCGTAACCGGGCATGGTGCTGCCGTAACCGGGCATCATACCCGTGCTGCCGTAAGGTGACATGCCCCCTCCTGCGAATCCCGCGCCGCCGAGCCCCGCGGTCGGCAAGTCCATGTCCTCTTCGTCTCCGGGCTTCTGGGCGTTCTGACCTTCGTCCGGCTCGGCCGTCTCGAAGGTCGCGATCGTCTTGGAGCGCGGCACGTCCGAATGCAGCATCACCTCGTCCATGCAGCGCAGCATCATCGGCGGGGCGGGCATCGTGATACTCGCATCGACATACATGCTGTCCGCCGCTTCAGGCATGAGGCCGTGCCAGCGCAAGGTCCGGATCTTGGCTGCGGCGCTGTTCGTATTCATGATCGACTGCCACTCCGCCTCGTGCACCTCGCGTTGCGGGTCGTCCGTCACGTCCACGCGTTGAGCTTGGAAGAACACGATCCAAGGCTGATCGCGTACCGGGTCATACCCGATTGCTTCGCCGAGAACACGTTTGTACTCGTCCGCCTGTTTGCGGTAGGGCACCAGCGCTTTGACGGCGATCACGCTGCCGGATTGGGCGACCGGTTCGCCCTCGATCAGGGCCTGGTCGTCAGAGGCGCCTGCCGGCCTGCCCGGCGTGCGGCCGGGCCCCGTGCTTCCGGGCCCCATGGTCCCGGGGATGCCGAGGCTCCCGGTGGAAGGCCCCAGCGAACCGCCCGGGCTGCCGGTGCTGCCGTAGGGCGAGCCGGTGCTGCCGTAGGGCGAGCCGCTGCTGCCGTAGGGCGAGCCGCCGCTGCCGTAGGGCGAGCCGCCGCGCGCCATGGACATGCCGGCGCCGGCCGGCCGATAGCCGCAGACCTTGTCTTCCGGGTAGAACCGTTCGGGTCCGCGCGGCAGGTTCTCTTTCTTTCGTTCGCCATCGTCTTTGCCATACGGGCTCCCTCCCGAGCCCATCATGCCGGCGTAGTCGTCGCCGCTGCCATACGGCGACGAGCCGCCACTGCCGTACGGGCTGCCGCCGGCACTGCCGCTTCCGCGGCGGCTGCCGCGCGACTTCTTCCGTTCCTCTTTGGCTGTGTCTTTTTTCTGTTCGGGCGCACGGGCATACTCGAGCCCTGCCAGGGCGTTTTTCTGGCCCTCCTGAGCTTTCAAGCACAGCGCGCCGGTCACCGCCGAGGTTTCCAGCTTGATGGGCGCGAAGATTTCGGGATCCTCACGTTTGCTGCCCGGCGCGACGGTGGGCGGCTTGAACGGCTTGAGTGCGTAGTTCTGCGGGTCCAGCGGGTCGATGCCTTGGACGCGCGCGAAATACTGGCCGCCCTTCCCGTTGCGCGGCGTACGTTCGGCCTTCAGCACGTCGGCCGAGGGACGCTCGATGTTGGCCACCGCGTTGGCGGCGATCGTCTGGAGCTGGTCGGGGGTCTTGCCCGCCAGCTTGGAATCCAGTTTGTAGCCGAGGAACACGAACGCCACCAAACCCAAGATGGCCGCGCCGAACACGATCTTCTCGACGTGTTGAATCAGCAGTCCTTTGAATCCACCGGGGCCAAGACTCACTTTGGGCTTCTTCATGGAAACAGACTCCTCGACCATAGGATACTAACTGCCGCCGGCGCCGCCACTGGCAGGCGGTGTGGCCGGAGTCGCCTCGCCGGTCTCTGCCGACGAGGTGGCGGGCGTGTCGGCGGGCAAAGCGTCCGGCTCGGTTGTCGGCGCCCCTGGTTCTGCCTCGGGCGTGGTGGTCGGTTCGGCCGCCGGCCCTGCCGCCTCTGCTGCCGGCTCATCCGGCTCTGTGGCGGGCCCCGCTTCCTGTTCGGCCGGCATTTCCGCCGCGTCAGCACCCTCGGCCGCCGGTTCCATAGCGTCCGCTCCGGCGGTTGACTCAGCCCCCACGGGCGCACCGCCAGGCGCGCTGGCCAGCACTTTGGCCGCCTCCATGCCCAGTTTGGCCGGGTCCACGGGATTGTAGATGTAGATGATCCCGTAGACCTCGACAATCACGTCGTACGGGGATTCGGTGCCGAACATGCCCGGTCCGCCGGGCCCGCCGCCGCCGTACGGACTGCCCGAGCTGCCCATCCCGCTGCCGCCGTACGGGCTGCCCGTGCCGCCTAAGCTGGGCAGGCTCAAGCCGCCCGCACCCGGCATGCTCGCGCCAGCGCCCGCGTCAGGCATCGCGATCGACATGCCCGCGCTGGATCCGCCACCGCCACCGGTGCCCATTCCCATCCCGGTCGGTCCGCTCGACGGGCCGCCGCTGCCGCCGATCGAGCCGGTCGGGGCGCCGCTGCCGCGCATGCCACCGCTGCCGGCCGGGGCGTTAATTCGGACCTGACGCACTTCGACAGGCAGATTGGATTTCGCGAATTCGCAGAGGAACAGCGGCAGTTTCAGCACGTTCATCCGCACCCGCATGCGCATGGGCATCCGCTTGGCCACGGCCAGGAACGCGTCCGAAGGCTGGTTGGACTTCATGGCGGTCCGTAGTCGCTCGCCGGTGAGCGGTTCATTCTTGTCGTCGACGTAGCGGCCCGCGGCGGGGTCCATAGCCTGTCGGGTCCCGCTCATGCCCGAGCCGAACGCGGCTGAAGAACCGCCCTCGGACGAGCCGGAGGATGACCCGGCCCCACTGGAACTGGTGCCGGTCGCTTCATACGGGGACCCGCTGCTACCGCCCGAGCCACTGCCCATGCCGGCACTGCCCGCCGACATCGTCGCGCCCGGCATGTAGCTGCCGGACATCATGCCCCCCTGGCCGGCCAGCGCCTTACCCGACTCGACCATCCCGACGGCCTTGATCCCGGCGGCCATCGCGCCCAGCTCAATCGACTGGATTTCCTTCACCGCCGCGTTGTACTGGGCATCCGCGTCCCCATTGGTGGCCTTGACGATGAGCATCAGTGCCCGGAGGATCCAGAGGTCTTCCTGGGCGTAGAGCACTTGGAGCGTGGTGGGGCTGGTCCAGCCCATGCACTGTGCCTGCAACATGCTCTGGTTGCCCGAGTTCCAGTCCACGACGATTCGGCTTTCTTCCATGCCCTGCGCGGTGCCGCGGCCGTACGGGCTGCCACTTCCCATGCCGCCCGAGCCCATGCCGCGGCCTGCCGGCGAATAATCGCTCGACCCGCCGCCGGGCGGCAGACCGATCGTTGCGCCCTGGCCCATGCCGGTCGAGCCGGCTCTCGGTCCGCCCGAAGGCGGCCCGGTGGATCCGGGCATCATGCTGCCGGATCCGGGCATCATGCTGCCGGCCCCGGGCATCATGCCGCTGGACCAGCCGCCATAACCCGAACCGGAGGTCAGCCCCGCCTGCCATTCCGCGCCGATGATCTTGGCGAGCTTCGGGAGTTCTTTCTTGATGTAGTCGCGATACCGGTTGCGGAAATCCACCTTGAGTTCCTGCCGCGCCGGCGTGGGGAAATCGACTTTGGCTTCGATGGGCACGAGTGGTTCCACGGCCGCGATGAAGTCGGGCAGCAGTTCCTGCGGCCACTTCAACACGTCCTCCTGCTCGCGGTACCGTTTGTCCCACGCCAAGCGCACCTGCTCCGCCTCGGCGCTGCTGAGCGCCTTCATCATGTCCGCCGTCGTCTTGTTCGGGTGATTCGAGATGCTGACGATCTGTTGGCCCGTTTTGAAGGCCGACTCGATCTTGCCGGCGCGCTCATTGGTCGTCTGGGTCATCGTGGCGGTGGAGACGTACCACGTGCCGATGTACAGGATGAGGATCAGGACGCACAATATCCAGAAGTGATACTTGCGGAGGATCGCGAATGCTTGTTTGAGTTGATCCACGGCTTAAGCACCTCCCTTCACATTGGCGGCCAAGTCGCTCCCGGCCGTTGACGGCGTGCCCTGCTGCTGCTCTTTCTTCCACTCTTCGGCTTGCGCTTCCAATCGCTCGGTGAGCAGGATCTCCTTCCACGCGAACTGGACGATGAAATCGTAACGAGGTACCGTCAGGAACGGCGGCTCGGGAGGCAGCTTGTCCTCCTCCTTGGCGCCGTTGCTGCCGGTCCCGCTGCGCCCCCCGCCGCCGGCCGGCGGCCTCGTGGTGCCCGTGCCCGGCATGCCCAACGTGCCGCCCGGCATGCCCGGCATGCCCGGCATGCCCGGCATACTCGGCATACTCGGCATGCTGGGCATCCCAGTCCCGCCGGGCGACGGCAACAGGCCGCCGGAACCGGGGCCGCTGCCCATCGGGCTTCCCGGCCCGCCGACCGTGCCGGGGTAGCCGGTCTCGGGTACTTCATAGTTTGGGTTGGGGAGCTGGAAGTTCGGATTGATGGGCCAGTCGTTCAGCACCAATGGATACTCGATTCCCATTTCCTGCATGGTGAACACGACGGGCACCTGGCCGCCCGGCGGGACCACGATCGGGTTCTCGACGCCTTGGAGCGTCAACTGGTAGCCGGGGATCGCTTCGGCGCCGGCGGCCGGATCGGCCGGCAGATTGGTCCCGATGGATGTCACGCGCAGATCCATCGACTGGATCTGGCCCGCCGCGTCCGCCATCTCGTACCGCACGCGCACGCCGGGCCGGATCTTGTCTACGGCCACCGGCACGACCGTTGTTCCATGCATCAGCTGGTTGATCAGCGTCTTGTTCACGTGGGCGATGCCCTGCGTCGCCATGTCCTGGTTGAAGAAGTGGTAGCAGCGCAGCTGGACGACCCAGCCTTCGCCTTTAGGGCCGGTGGGGGTGGAGCTGGTCGAGGATTCGGCGCCGCCGGCCATGCCGCCGACCGCGCCGCCTGCCGCACCGCCGGCTGTGCCGCCGGCCGCGGTCTCGATCCCCAGCGACATCAGCGTATCGGTGTACTTGGTTTTCACCAGTCCGGTGAACCAGTCCTCGAGCTTGTCGAAGTACTGCACCTCGAGCTGCTCGACATGGATCTCCTCGCGTTTGTAGAACGGCACCTTGTCGACGTCGGGGATCTCGCCGGGGCGCAGGCCCGGAGTGGTGGGCAGGGCGGCGTTGACGGTCTTGAGCATCTCCAGCCAGAGGACGCGGCGATCGGCGTTGCCCACCAGTTCTTCACCGATGGCCGTGATCCGATCGAGTTGCGCGGTGAGCTGCGAGTCCTCCGTCTTGAAATCGCCGCTCATCTTGTTGGCTTTCTCGACCTCCGCCACCGCGTTCTTCCACGACACGCGATTCACCTGGCGTTCTTCCGCCACCTGGCGGAGGCGGCCGCAGTAGAAGAAGACGTTGAACGTGCAGGCCAGCAGCAGTGCCGCGACCGAGGCGACGGCCCAGGGCTTCTTGGATCGCACCAGGCGCTCGGTGATGATCTCGCGCGGCACCAGGTTCGTGCGCAGCTTGGCGACGCCGAGCCCTTGGAGGCACAGGCCGTAGCACACGCCGAACGACAGCTGGTTGTCCTTGAACGCAGGAGCCGACAAGACGCTCGGCCCTTTCAAGTGCGTGAACGCCTCGAAATTGTACACGCTGTAGCCGAGGTTCTTGCCCAGATACTGCTGCAGGCCGGGCAACTTCACGGCGTTGCCCAGGACCACGACGCCGCCGATCTTGGCCTTGCGGTCGATGCCCTGGAAGTAACCGATCGAGCGCTGCACTTCCGTCACCAGATCGTTGAACACCAGGCGCATCGCCTGGAACACCATCCGCGGGTCTTCCGCCTGCCGCGCGTTGCGCTTCAAGTGCTCCGCTTTGGCGAACGTGAGCTTGAGTTCCTTCGTCAACTGCTTGGTGAAGTGGTTGCCGCCCAGCGGCACGCTGCGCTGCCAGACGCGGAACCCGTTGGTGATCACCAGGTCCGTCGTGTCCGTGCCCATCGAGAGCACGACGAGCGAGGGGGGAGGGTTCTCCGGATCGAACTCCGCCGCCGGGGCCACGTCGCCGAGGATGTCATAGGTGACGAAGTTGTAGATGCTCAGCGGTGCCAGCTGAATGATGTCAAGCTCGAGGTCCACGTCCTGGAAGGGCTTCATCGCCCGATACACCTGCTCGCGCTTCATCGCGAACAGGCCGACCTCGGTCTCCAGCGCGAACCCCTCCACCTGGCTGCCGCCCATCTGCTGGAAATCCCAGATCACATCGTCCAGCGGGAACGGGATCTGCTGCTTGGCTTCGAACTTCACGATGTCCGGGATCAGCTTGGCGTCCACCGGCGGCGGCTTGAAGAACTTCGCCAAGCCGGTCTGGCCCGGCACGGCCAGCGCGATCCGGTAATGGGCCACGTCGTTGCGCGAGAGAAACTGGTCGATCGCGTCCCGGATCATCTGCTCCGGTTCCGCCTCGGGCTGGCTGAGTATCTTCGGGTATTCGATGTAGTCGAACGCGTCGGCCACGACCTGGCCGTCCTGCAGCGAACAGCGTAAGGCCTTGAACGCGGCTTGACCGATGTCGATACCCCACACGCCGGCATATTTGGCCATGAATCGTCCCCTCAAGACCGAAGGCACTTCGATCGCCGCGAGCAGTCCGCCGCTCGTGCGACATCTCCACGCTCACATCGTGTCGCGATGTCTTCTTCCGGCGACCCCCGCACGTGCCATAAAAAACCTGATGAATGCACGAGATATGACCGGGACACAGACAGGAAGCCACCCGATGCTCAGATCCTTTTCTACTCTACAGAGGTGCCCCCCGGACTGTCAATGAATTTCACCCCCTGGATGGGCCAATTATGACGGCCCCCGTCCGCAAGTGCAAGGTACTCGGTTTGGCGCGAAACGCGCGGCGGCTTCCTCGACATGCGACGCGTCGCCCGATATCGTGAAGGGCTTGTTGAGTGCCCTCTGACTTCTTCCGCCCCGACTGACAGACGCATGACATACCGGGAAGCTTACGTCCTACTGCCGTGCCACAGTTTCGAGGATTTTCCTCTGCATCATGAGGGGGATGACGCGGCCGGGCTGCTGGCCGCCTGGACCGCATTGTGGCACCCGGCCCTGGTGGCCGCCACGGGCGTCGCACCGCGCTGGCGCCGCGGCAGCAGCCCGCCCGACGAACTGGCCGGACGATTGCTCGTCGTGCCCGCGGCCAGTCTGCCCGAAATCCCCGCGGATTTGGCGCGGCGTGCCGCGGACGAGGGGGCTTGTTGGATCGAAGGCAACCTGGCGCGCGAGGAGATACTCCACCGGGCGCTGGCGCCGCTGGAGGAACAGGCCGTCGCGGTCGACCCGGAGGTGGCGGCCGATTTCCTGGCGTTAGGCTACGGCTATCTGCAGATCGAGTTGCTTACGCGCCAGATGCGTCACTCGACCAGCCTGGATGAAGGGCGGTTTTTCGAGCAGCTGGTGGCGGGCGCCGGCGCGGCGGTGGCGGGCGACGCGCCGGCCGCCCGGGACCACCTGGCTGCCTGCTTCAACCTGCTGGCCCAAGAGCGCGCCCATTACTACGCGGTCGACGCGTATGTGCTGGATGTCACGCTGATGGCATCCCACACGATGGGCGCGGCCTGGATGGCGCTGCTCGCGGCAGACGTTGCCACCAACGTCATCCTGACGGGTGAGCTGTTGACCGAGATGCGGGCGCAAGCACCGGAGTCGTTTGAGGCGTTGCAGCGCGCCCGGGCTGACGGCCGACTGGGCGTGCTGGGCGGGGAGTGGCGAGAGGTTCAGGCGGCGCTGGCCAGTTGCGAGTCGCTGCTGCGGCTGTTTCGTCGGGGAGTGGCCGCGTACGAGACGCTGTTGGGCACGCGCCCGCAGGTCCATGCCCGTCGAACCTACGGCGTCTCGGTGCTCTACCCCCAGCTGCTGCGCCGACTCGGCTACACCGGCGCGCTCCATGCGGCGCTGAGTGAAGGGAAGTATCCGCAAGGCTCCCAAGTGAAGATCCGCTGGCAGGGCCCCGACCACTCGGCCATTGACACGATCGGTCGCCTGCCGCTGGACGCGTCCCGCCCCGAGACGTTCCTGGCGCTGGCCAGCAAGCTGGGCGAGAGCATGGACACGGACCACGTGGCCACGCTCTGTCTGGCCCACTGGCCGGGCCATGTCAGCCCGGCATACCACGACCTGCGGCGGATCGCCCGCTACGGAACGATGCTGGGCAAGTTCGTGACGGCCGAGCAGTACTTTCGGGACACCGGGTATCCCGGCACGAGCGAGCGGTTCAAGGCGGACCAGTACCAGTCGCCCAGCCTGTGGCAGTCGGTCTCGCGCGGGGACGCGGATCCGCTGTCCCGGTCGGTGCGCTACTGGCGGCGTCAGGCGGCGCTGCGCGCGGCCGAGGCGCTCGATACGCTCTCGGGGCTGGTGAGCCAGCGTCCGGCCGGGCTTGCGCCGTCGCTCTGGGATCGGGCCGAAGGGGTGGCCGACGACCGGGCCGACGCGGCGCTGGACGACGAAATCGCCCACGAGCTCTCTCAGCGCCTGAGCGGCGCGTCGGATGTGATCGGTCAGCGGCCGGCGCCGTGCGAGCCGGGTTATCTGTTATGGAATCCGGCGTCCTGCGTGCGGCGGATGGGGGTGGATTTGCCGCGCCTGAGCGGCCTGCCGCCCGTGGCGAAGCCGGTGTACGCGGCGGCCGCCCAGGGGGAACACCGCTACGTCGTGGCGGACGTGCCGGCGATGGGATATGTCTGGATCCAGGCTGGGGCTGCCGGGGGCCGGACGCGGCGGTCGGCCCAGTCGCTGGCGGCCGGCCACCGGGTGTTCAACGAGTTCTTCACGGCCCACATCCACGCGTCGACCGGCGCGCTGCAGGCCCTGGAGACTTACCAGTCACGCGGCAATCGGCTGTCCCAGCAGCTGGCCATGCGCCTGCCGTCGCCGTCGTCGCCGCCGTCGTCGTCGCGCCCCGACGCGCCTGCCGCGACCTATTCGACCATGGTCGCCGACAGCGTGAAGGTCACGGCGGCCACCAGCGCGCTGGGCGAGATCACGGCGATCGGCCGGCTGACGGGTCCGCGGGGCGAGTTGTTGGCGCGGTTCCAGCAGCGTTACCAGGTCTGGCGCGGCAGCCGCGTCCTGCGGGTCTCGGTGATGCTCGACCCGCAGGTGCTGCCGGGCGAGGACCCGTGGGAGTCCTATTACGCGGTACGCACCGCCTGGCCGGATGACATGGCCGACTTGTGGCGCGGCGTGAATGAGCTGCGCGAGCGGGGGGAAGCCCGCCGCTTGGAAGCGCCTCTGTACATCGATATCGACCAGGGTGGTCAGAACATCACGCTGCTGACCGGCGGGCTGCCGTACCATCGGCGGACCGACGCCCGGATGCTCGACAGCCTGCTGGTGGTGCGGGGCGAGCGGGCGCGCCAATTCGAGTGGGGCATCGGCGTGGACGTGAAGCACCCGCTGCACGAGGCGATGGGCCTGCTGACACCCCCGACGGCCGTGTATCGGTCGGCCGGACCGCCCGCCGGGGCCGAACAGGGCTGGATGTTCCACCTCGACCGGCGGAACGTGGCGGCCACGTCCTGGACGCCCCTGCTGCAGGACGGACAGGTGCAGGGGTTCCGCGTCCGGCTGCTGGAAACGGCGGGCCGGACGGTCCACACGCGCCTGGAGGCTTATCGCCCGATCAGCGTGGCGTACCGCCTCGACTTCGCGGGCCAGACGCTCGGCAGCTGCACCGTGCGCGATGGTGGCGTGGCGATCGATCTGGCGGCCCACGAATGGCTGGAAGTGGAGGCGCGCTGGTGACCGGACGCATTGGCATGGGGGCCGCGCCATGATCGTGACGATCGACGGACCGGCGGGCGCGGGCAAGAGTTCCGCGGCGGAAGGGCTCGCCCGGCGGCTGGGCTTCTGCTTCCTGGACACCGGCGCGATGTACCGCGCCGTGGCCTGGGCCGCCGCGCGCCGGCAGGTCGACTGGGCGGACCAGCAGGCAGTGGCGGACATCGCGCGGCGCATCCGGATCACGCTCGAGGCCCACCGCGTGCTGGTCGATGGCCAGGACGTGACACGGGCGATCCGCGATCGGGACGTGACCGACCTGACGCGGCATGTGGCCGCCAACCCGCTGGTGCGGGCACACCTGGTGGCACTCCAGCGCCGCTGGGCGCTGGGACGGGACGTCGTCACGGAAGGTCGCGATCAGGGGACGGTCGCGTTCCCTGAAGCACAGTGCAAGTTCTTCTTGACGGCGTCACCCGCAGAGCGTGCGCGACGGCGCTGGGAACAGCTCAGCGCCCGGGGCGAACAGGTATCGCTCGAGGAGATACTCGCCCAGCAGAATCAGCGCGATGCGCAGGACGCCTCCCGCGCCTGCGGGCCGCTGACGCCTGCCGCGGACGCCGTGATGATCGATACCGACGGACTGACACTCGAACAGGTGATCGATCAGCTGGAACATCACATACGCCAGAAGCGGGCCGACACGTGACGGGCATGCAACGACCACTCTGGAAGAGCGCCGGCTATCAGTGCTTCAAGACCCTGTTCTGGCTGATGGCCAAGACCTTCTTTCGGTTCCGGTGGCGCGGGCGCGAGCACCTGCCGCACAACACGGGCGCGCTCATCTGCGCCAACCACCAAAGCTACTTCGACCCGGTGCTCGTGGGCATCTGCTTCCCGCGCCAGATCAACTTCGTGGCCCGTAACACGCTGTTCGACGTGCCGCTGTTCGGGCGGCTGATCCGCTACCTGGAGGCCATTCCCATCGACCGGGACGGGTTCGGCGTCACCGGGATCAAGGAGACACTCAAGCGGCTCAAGCGGGGCGAGATGGTCCTGATCTTCCCGGAAGGGACGCGGACCAGCGACGGCCGCGTCGGGCCGCTCAAGCCGGGGTTCGTGGCGCTGGCACGCCGCGGCCGAGTGCCGATCCTGCCCGCTGCCGTCGACGGCGCCTACGACGCCTGGCCGCGATCGAGCCGCTTCCCACGCTTCACAAAACTCTGCACCTGCTTCGGTCCGCCCATCACGCTGGAACAGATCGACGCGCTCGGCGACGAAGAACTGATCGAACTGGTGCGTTGCAGGATCCTGGCCTGCCATCAGGAGGCCCGGCGCATGCGCGGCAACCGCCGGCCCGCCTGCCTGTTGTAGCGGTTGATCCGACAGCCCCAAGCCCATCCCGACCGCTACATCCGGAAAATCTTGGCGCCGACCGTCCTCACCGGACCACAGCCGGCAGAATTCGCCCCCGGTTTTTCTTTTTTCCAGGCAGCCGCCAATCTGCCATGAATACACTGGATCTCAATGTCTTTTTCCCGATTCCGGAATGAATGAGAACGGAGCAAGCAAGAGCTATGAAAACCCGATCGATGATGATTGTCGCGCTGCTGGTGGGCGGGAGCATGTGTGGTGCGACGGTGGCCCACGCGGGCATTATGCCAGTCAATTCGAACGATTGGATTAAGGTGTTCGACGCCGGTGGGACGCATTACTCTAACGGTGGGCCGTTTCGTATTGACAACGTGACGACGAACCAGGGGAACGTGCTGACGACGTTCTGCCTGGAGCGGGATGAAACGCTCACGTACGGCACCAAGTATCGCGTGGAGTTGTCCACGATCGCGCAACTGGGCGGCGTGAATACGAAATTGGGCGACCCGCTCGATTCCATGACGGCCTATTTGTTCACCAACTTCCACCACGGCACAAACGGCGGCAATGCCTGGAACACGGCAGACCTGCAGGAAGCGATCTGGTACATCGAGGAGGAGTTACCGAGCAATCACACGCTCTCGTCGGGTGCCCAAACGCTTTACACCCTTGCGGCCAACAATGCCAACGGCTCGCTCTACGACGTCCGGGTTATGAACCTTTTCGACGCGAACGGGAAACACGCCCAGAGCCTGCTGACGGTCGTGCCTGAGCCGGCCACGCTGGTGATGTGGAGCCTCTTTGCGTTGTGCGGCTTGATGGTCGTTCGTCGCCGGCAGCGTCGCATCCCATCAAGCGACATCGCCTGACGGCACCGGCGGACGACTCGTGGCGTGCGCCGAAGGGACCGGCCGGGCTCGGGACGCCCGGCCCCGGGCGGAGGCTGCCGGTAGACCAGCACTCATGACGAATGGCGAACAGACGCGCATCGGTGGCTGACGAAGGAAGGGCAAGGCCTCCACGGATGCGCGTCGTTCGTTATTCGTTTCTTTTTTGTGTTAGCGACCCTTCGCGGAACCCGTGTCGTTCCTTTTGGCCGTCGCGTTGCGTTCCTGTGCCTGTAGTTTGCGTTCGACGATCGACTCGACGCGCGACGCTTTCACCAGGAACAGCTGGGGGTCATCGATCAGGAACGGTGTGGACCAGGTGCGCCCATCGTAGTGGTTGCAGATATTGAAGAAGAACGTCCGGAACTGTTGGCAACGGAAGCTGTAAGGATACTGGGACGTGAGGTGATCCTGAGCGGTCAGCGGCTCCACGCCGGGATGGGCATAGTAGTGGACGCCGCCATCGGGCGTGACACTCATCCCGAGAGTCCACCAGCCGAACTTGTGGACGTCCAGCACGTGGAAGTCGCGGCCCCGGCTGTCGCCGCGGACCTTCATGAACACGGGGGCCTGGCCTTCCTTCCGGTCAGCCGGACGGCGGTAGTGGATCCAGATGCCGGGCCAGTAGGGTTCGCCGCTCGTATTGGTCATCCCCAGGCGGAAGCCGAAATGCGGCCCGGTGCGGTTCTCCCACTGGTAATCGGGCGGGAGATACACGCGCACCACGCAGTTCGGCCCTTCGGAGGCCGAGATCGAAGAACCGAGCCGCGATACGCAGTCGGCGATCAGGTCGTCTTGCTGCAGGTTGTTGGTGATCCGGCCGGGCACGCCCGAGTTGAGCGTGCAGATCTGTAGAGCATACTCGCTCCCGGGCAATCCGTTTTTCGGTGTCGGGACCACTTTCAGATGGTCGGGATAGCCGCGCTCCGGGCCCTCGAACCAGCGTTTGTTGGCCGAGTATCCCAGCGGCATGCGGGAACGGCCGTCCTGCTCGTGCGAACTCTTGGGTCCGTTCTGGACGAACGTCCATTCGGGGTCCTCGAACGTGTCACCCACGTATTCGATTTCCGTGCCGGTGCCCGGGACGACACCCTGCGCCCGGGCCAGTCGACCTTCGATGCCGATCACCACGGTCAGGGCGCTCAACAGGAGCCTGAAGTGTGTGCGATTCATCGTACGACCTCGCATTGCATGGACGGTTGGAATCGGGGCTGCCTCCCCGCGTCGCGTGAGGGCGACCAGATGAGCTCTACAGCTAGGTATCGGAATTCACGCGGAAGGCCAGCAGTGAAACCCTGCCGACCGTGCGGGATTTGCCGCGCGAACGTGCGTCGCCGTCGGCGTGTCGTATCTCGGTTGGCGGACCCGTGGGTAAGCTCGGCAAGGGGGGTGGTTTCGCGAGGTTTGCCGTCTCGGCGCGCTGTGGTACACTGAGGCCCGCGCGACTCACGGGCAGCCGACCTTACGTGGGTGAGCGGGCGGCTCAGGTCACGGTTTGGAGGGATGGCCGAGCGGTTTAAGGCACAGGTCTTGAAAACCTGCGTGGGGGTTACCTCACCGTGGGTTCGAATCCCACTCCCTCCGTTAGAGTCCGAGCCGGTAGCGCTTGGCGCGCTGGACGACGGACGCGTCTTGGCTGGTGGCCGCCACCTTGTCGAGGATCGGCCCGAACTGGTCCATGTTCGGATGGCGCAGTTCGCGGTGGTGTGCCAAGTCGACCAGTGCGGCGCAGGCGGCCTGGGCCAGCGCCGCATCATCCAGGTAGCCGGCCACCCACTGGACGCACTCCATGGTGCGGACGGTTGCCGCGCGCGAGAGGATCAGTGTGCGGTCTTCCGTCTCCTGAGCCTGCCGCATGATCGTCTGGAGCATCGCCAGCGTTTCCTGGGGCGGCCGGTCGCTGGGCAAGCTCACCACACGCACGTACGCGCGCAGCGCCCAGCGGGCATAGCGCTTGTCGCCGGCACTTGTGGCGAGTGCGAGCAGTTGATCGGCCACTTCCGCGTTGGGCCAATTGCAGATGGCGCGCACCGCGGCCTCGCGGACATTGCGATCCCGGGCCTCAAGGTACGGCTCGATGGTCCGCCGTGCCCGATCGCCGCCCAGGCGTCCCAGCAGCGGCAGGCACAGCACCTTGCGCGCGTCATCGGCGTCGGCCAGCAACTGGAGCACCTTCTCAGCGCGGTCCTCGCCGGCCGGCAGCCGGTCGCACACCACGGCGATCGTCTTCTCGACTTCATCGCGATGCGCGCCGGGCTGCGTCTGGAAGAGCAGCCCCATCAGCCGCGGGAGGTCCGTGTCGTCCGGGTCCGCGATGCCGCGCAGGCCATCGAGTGCGAGCCCATAGACGTCCGGGTCGGAATCGCGCGCGATGGCGATCAACGGGTCGATGGCTTCGTAGTAACGCAATTCCCGGAGCGCTGCGATGACCGGTTTCCGGATATCCGGTCGCTCGAGCGCGGCGAGCAGGGCGGGGCCGACGATGTCGCGCGGCAGGCGCGTCAGTGCGTGCAGGGCGGCGGCCGCGGTCAGCTCGTCGGACGACAGCTGGTCCACCAAGGTCGCGACCGCCGACGGGTCGCGCAGCGCGCCCAGGTAGCGCAGGCCGGCCACGCGCATCGCCCGATTGTCGCTGTGGACCATCTCCTGCAGCAGCGGCATCAGGCTCTTGTGCTGGCGGCCGGCCAGCACCTCGATCAGCGCGATGCTGCTCGCCTCGGGCAACTGGTCGAGCCGGCCGCTGAGCTCCTTCAGGGTCTCGTCCGGCAGGGATGACAAGTGCGCGGCGGCCACCTGCTGGTGGATCGGGTCGTCGCTCTGCAGCCACCGGCAGATCGTGTCGGCCGACCCTTCCGGCAGGCCCTTCAGGGAGAGTTCCAGCGCCGCGCGGCGCGTGCCGGGCTGCTCGTGCTCATCGGCCAGCTGCTCGGCCAGCGGCAGGGCCGGGAGCGCGGCCGGCGCATCGTCGGGCCGATCTGCCGCCGCGACCGCCTCGGCGCGCAGCAGGCAGCTGGCCAACTCGGTGGACAGCGGCCGTTGGGCGGTCGCCAGCCGTTGCCGGAACCAGTCGATGGCGCGCGGGTCGGCGATTTCGGCCAGCGCGCGGATGGCCGCCGGCCGCGCGGACGCGTCCGCCCCCTCGGCCAACTCGATGAGCCGCTCCACCGACGCGGCATCGCGCCGGGCGCCCAGCGCATGGATCACGCCGGCCAGGGCGTCGCCCTGCAGGTGGTCCAGCGCGGCGCGGAGCGTTTCGAGCGCTTCGCGGCCCGGGATCGCGGCGATGGCGTAGAGGGCCATCTGGCAGGTGTCGGGCGCCTGCAGGAGTTCGGCGAGCACGGGGATCTCGGCCGGCGTGCCGACCTGTCGCAGCTGGAGGCAGATGAACTGCCTGGCGGCCGGCGTCGTGGTGGGCGCGCGCAGCAGCTGGGCGAAGCGCGCGGCGAGTGCCGCGCGCGCGGCCGGGTCGTTCATGGACTCGATCACGCTCCGTTCGATGGCCAGCTGCCCGGCCAGGTCCTGGCCGTACTCGTAGTGCGGCAATTCCTGCCAGGCGCGTTCCACCGGCGTCTGGGCGCGCGCGACCGGCGCGCAGGGGGCCAGGACGGCCAGGAGCAGGAGGCTCGGGAGGCAGATGGCAAAGCGGTACATCGGCGTTTCTCCGTCGGCCGCGTTGGGGGCGGCGGTTCACACGACCAGGGCCCAGGGGCTGCGCAGCGCCCGGTCGCGCATCGTATTGGCCACGTCGTCGTTCACGAAACAGTCCTGCTGCGGATCCCACGTCACCGCGCGTCCCAGCCGCAGAGCGATGTCCGAGACGTTGCCCAGCGTGCTGGCGGCATGCCCGGCCTCCACCGGCGATACCGGATCCTGGCGTGTGCGGATGGCGCGGAAGAAATCGGCGCTGTGCGCGGTGTACGGGTCGTCATGCTCAGGGCTCACGTGCAGGTGCGGGTCTTCCGGCTTGAGCTCGACGGTCAACAGCGACGCGGGCTCCGCCCAGATCCCCTCGCGGTTGACATGCACCCACCCCGCGTCGCCCTCGAAGCGGCATCCGTGCCGGTTCGGATTGTCGTCGTTGCTGTAGCTCATCTTCAGGCCGCTCTCCCAGCGCAGCTCCATCTGCCACGACATCCAGGTGTCGGTCATGCCGTCGGCGGGCAGTTGGCCGGTGCCCTGGGCCTCGAAGCGCGTGTCGAACACTTCCGGACAGCCCCAGCCGGCGATGTCCAGATAGTGCACGCCCCAGTTCGTGATGAACCCGGCGCAGTAGTGGGAGATCATGTACATGGCGAGCCATTCACAGCGTTTCGTGTCGAACGGGATGAACGGCGCGGGCCCGGTCCACATGTCATAGTCGAAGCCGGGCGGCGGCTGGGACGGCGGTTCGGCCGGGTAGGCGGTTCCGCCCGGTGCGCCCACGCGAATGGTGTGCACCCGGCCCAGGTAGCCGGCCAGCGCCAGCTCGCAGGCATGCCGGAAGTGGCGCGAACTGCGCTGCTGCGTCCCGGTTTGGAACACGCAGCTGTAGCGCCGCACCGCGTCGCGGATCCGCAGGCCCTGGTCGATCCAGCGTGTGATCGGCTTCTCGCCGTAGAGGTCCTTGCCGGCCGCGATCACGTGGCTGTAGACCACGCCGTGCCAGTGGTCGGGCACGCAGCCCCAGACCGCCTGGATGTCGTCGCGCGCCACCAGGTCGCGGAAATCGTTGTAGATCTCGCACCCGCGATACTGCTCCCTGCCCGACCGTTCCGCGTAGAAAGACTGTACCAGCTGCCGGGCCGATTCAGCCCGGTCGCGCCGCGGATCGGCGATCGCCAGGACCTGGTGGTCGGGCAGCGGCTGCATGGCGCGCAGCGAATGGCTGCCGCGATTTCCCACGCCCAGCATGCCGATCGTGATCCGCTCGCTGGGCGACAGCTGGCCGTCGCGTCCCAGCGCGGCGGCCGGCACGATCCAGGGCGCGGCGCAGGCCGCGGCTGTGCCGAGCAGGAACCGTCGGCGCGAAGCGCGCCCGGCCGCCCGGGCGGCGCCGGCGGGGTGTGTTGAGCGTCTCGAGTGGTGCGGCACGGGCCGGGCCGGCAGCGCCTCGGCGCCGGCCGGGAGCGTCGCGTCCAGGGGGTTTTTGCGCGGGTGGTTCATGAGGGGGCACTCACAGCAACGATTTCAGGTGGTCGAGGCTGCGGCGGGCCTGGTCGATCGAGCCGCATTCGACGGAAAACACGATGTCGCGGGGCGCCCGGCGGCAGATGTCGATCACGCGCCGCCAGTCGATGACGCCGTCACCGCACGCGCAGCCGACCGGCGTGCCGGTCACCTTGCCGCGTTCGGACTCCGAGTGTTCGACCGAAATATCCTTGGCGTGCAGGTGCACCAGGCGGTCGACGACCCGTTCCAGCCAGGCATACGGGTCCTGGCCGGCCAGGTAGGCGTTGCCCGTGTCGAGGTTGATGCCCAGCGAAGGAGACTGGACCAGATTGTAGATGCGGTCCAGGCCATCGGGCGTCTGCGAATACTGTGCGTGGCACTCGAGTCCGATCAGCACGCCGCGGCGCTCGGCCACGAAGAGGGCCTCGCGCAGCGTGTATTTGATCAGGACGAAGTCTTCTTCTTCGGTGGTCCAGGGGGCCTTGATGCCCTCGTCCGTGTTGACGACCGGCGCGCCGCATTCGGCCGCGAACCGCACAGCCAGCTTGAGGTACTCGCCGTGATAATCCGGCCTGCCCATCGGCCCATGCGCCTGGAGGCCGGAGATTTTCAGGCCGCGCGCGGCGCACATCTCCTTCATCGCCATGGGGTCGTTGAACAGGGAGTAGGTGTGGAAGTAGCCCGCCTCGCTCATCAACTCCCGGCCGAAGTGGACCATCGGCTCCACGTACTCGTAGCCCATCTCGGCGGCCTGATCGAGGCCCCATTCAAACGGCTTGTCGTGATGACGCGTGGCTTCCAAGTTCATGCCGATGTGGATCTGGCCCATCTGGAACCTCCCCTCGTGCAAATGGCGGTGCGTGCGGATCGGTACTCCCCCCCTTCCATACCCGGTGGTCGGATCGCTGTCAATCAACCACCCCGATTTTGCGCTTGTTGTCTTGACCGGGGGCGTGCCCCACGCCATGATCGCGGAACCCGGCCGGCGTGGACGCCCGGGGGCGAGGGTTTCTCGGCGTCCCGCCCGCGCCCGGTCGAAGGAGGCCGCGAACATGACTGTGCAGCGTGAGACGCTGACGCCGCGCCAACGCGTGTTGGCAGCGCTGGAACACCGCGAGCCCGATCGCGTGCCGATCGATCTGGGCGGCAACCAGACGGGCATTCACCGGCTGGCCTATGAGGCGCTGCTCGGGCAGCTGGGCTGGCACGAGCCGATCGAGATCATGGACGCGGTGCAGCAACTAGCCCGCCCGAGCGAAGCGGTGCTCCAACGACTACGGGTCGATACCCGGTACATTCACGCGGGCGCGGCGACCGGCTTCCGCGGCGAGATTGTCACGAGCCAGCGCGACGGCGGAGTCTGGCACGACCTGATCGACGAGTGGGGCGTGCGCTGGTCCATGCCGGATGCGGCACCCCTGTATATGGATATCACCCACCATCCACTGGCCAACGCCTCCGTGGCGGGTCTGGATGATTATCCGTTCCCGCGCGGCGACGACCCGGGCCGGTTCGAGGGCCTGCGCGATCGGGCGCTGCAGATCCGCCGCGAGACGCCCTATGCGCTGGTCAGCGGGATCAGCGGCGTCGTGTATGAAACCTGCTGGTATCTGCGCGGACTGGAACGCTGGTTCATGGATATGCTCGAGCAGCCGCAGTTCTGCGAGGCGCTGCTGGAGCGGACCCTGCAGTTCTGGCTGGATTGGCACCGGGTGTTCCTCCGCGAAGTCGGGGATCTGGTCGATGTCGTGATGATCGGCGACGATCTGGCCGGCCAACGGGGGCCGCTGTTCCAGCCGCAGTTCTATCGCACAGTGGTCAAGCCGCGCCAGAAGCGGCTGGTCCAGTTCATCAAGGCCCACACGCGCGCCAAGGTCTGGTACCACACCTGCGGCAGCTGCGGGACCTACATCCCGGACCTGCTCGACATCGGGGTCGACATCCTGAATCCGGTGCAGATCAGCGCCGCCGAGATGGACCCGGCCGTGCTCAAGAGCACCTACGGCCGGCAACTGACGTTCTGGGGCGGCGCGATCGACGCGCAGCATGTGCTGCCCCACGCCGATCCAGACACGGTGCGAGAGCATGTGCGTCGCAACGTGCGGACCCTGATGCCCGGCGGCGGGTACGTCTTCAACAACGTCCACAACATCCAGGCCGGCGTGCCCCCCGAGAACGTGCTGGCCATGTACGACGAAGCCTACGCGTGCGGGTTCTACTAGTACGAGAACACCAGGCCGATGTTCGGGCCGTGATACACCGCGTCGCCGCTGTGGTCGACGATGGCCGGGCCGAGCGTGAGCATGTGTACGTCGGTGCCGACATTCTCGGCCGCGTTGGCAATGCCCGTCACCCAGATCGCATTGTAGCCGCCGAAGAAGGTCCAGGATGGGGCGAACTGGTAGTTCACCTGCAGCGAGAGGTCCCCGACGAAGGATGTCCGATCGCGCTGGTCGGACCCGGTGAAGACGGTCGCCTGGCCGCCGATGATGGACAAGGAGTAGGCGCGGTCCAAGGAGGCCTGGTTGGTGAAGATGCCCCCCTTGATTTCAAAATCCACCCAGCACTTCGGCTGCACCAGGAACTGGCTCAGCAGCCCGATCTGCAGGCCGATCAGGCTGTTGTCCGTGTTGACGGCCACCTGGTTGGTGGTCGTCCCCGGACCCGGTACGGTCGATTGCGTCCAGTATTCGAACTCTTCGCCAATGTCGATGTAGCGCCCGCCCACCAGGACCGACGCCTCGTAACTGCCGGGACGCATGAGCACGCGGCGCCGCAAATTGAGTTCCGCATTGTTGAGCGTTGAACTGAAACGCAGCGACGCGAAATGGTTGTAGTCCACGCCCACCACGCCGGTCGGATGGCCGAACGCCGAGAAGGGCGAGTACAGGTTGCCCGTCCCGCCCTGATCGTTGGCGTCCAGGTTCCACACGGCCGCCGCGTCATCCCACGAATACGAGCCGAAGTACAATCCCTCCAGGCGATACCAATCGCCGAGCGTCTTGCCCAACAGGGCGCGAACACCCGGGCTGAACTCGGCCTCGAAGTTGCCGGTGCCGAGCACCACGGGGCCCTGCGGGCCGAGCGTCGCGAACGGCAGCTCGCTCGTATCGCGGTATAAAGCCAGCAACTCCGCCTTCCCGTACCATTGGGGCGGGCAGCCGTTGGTGGCCGGCGGCCAGATCCGGCAGGTCTCCCACGAGCCCAGGTGCGGATCGTGCCAGTACAGGTTCGTGCCCGGCTCCTGCTCCAGCACCGGGCGCTCCGTCTCCCACAACTGCGGCTTGCGGGAAGTGTACCCGAATGTCTCCGCCCCCAGCACGGACGCGGCTCCGCTGCCGAAGGCCACCGCCACCAGGAAACACGTTACGAGTCGGCCGCTATGCTGATTCATCATGCCGGTCCCACCTGATTGTTCTCTCCGGACGGACTATCCACCCGCATAATAGCTTCGACGGGAATTTCCGGACTCCGCAGCATTTCTCATACATGCGATAGAGTTTGGCTGGTTTTCCCACAATGGCCACTTTGCCACGGCGTCGCGCTGGGGAACAGAGATCTGGCGGGTCGTGACGGTCTGCATATGGAATGTTGGTGCGAACAACGGTATGCTGGCAGCGTCGAAGGGCCATTCGCACGTGAGGGGTGACGTGATGGAGAAGCACTTGACGGAGTGTCTGGCCAAGCGGGCAGCGGCGGCGGCGCAGTTGCACGAGCAGGTGCCGGGCGTGGGGGCGGATTGGGTCACGCACAGCTTAGTCTACGGGTTGAATTCGCTGCGCAATCTCTTGTTTCAGCGCATCCACGACGACGTGGAGGCGGCCTACGGCAATGACTCGATGTTGCTGCCGGTCAGCGTCGAGCAGAGCGAGCGAATTGCCAAGTGCGAGATCGAGTGTTACCAGGTTGCCGTGGCGGCGTTGAACATCCAGGAGCGCGGGTATCTGGACTGCGACATGAATTGGTTCATTCGGTGGCTGGCGGAATTGCGTCTGGGGGACGACCTGCAGGACAACCGCTGGCGCCGTCGCATCCGGCATTACCTGGGCATGACGGAAGATGCCCAGCGGCTCGACTTCTCACGACACCTCGAGACGGTGTTTCCCGAGGCGAGTCGCGCGCCGTTGATTCTCTATCGGCTGTTCCCGCTCTCGGTACGGATCGTGGCGGCCGTGGCATTCGGCCAGCACCTGGAGGCTGCCGAGCTGCGCAACCGGCAGATGTTCTGGCTGCCGGCCATCGGCGACTGCCAGGATTGTCACGGGCGCCCGCTGGACAACGGCGAGCAATGCCCGGTGTGCGGCAACCCGATCTGGCGATACCACTGGCTCAACGCCGACTGACGCCCGGCGGGCGGCAACCACGGTGGGCGATGTGTGCGGGGCGAAACGCGCGGAGCGGAGACTGCTCGCGCGGCAACGGCCGGTCCCGGTCCGCCTGGTCCCACGCGACGAGCCCGCGGCCGGCGAGCCCGGGGCTGCCTACCGGCCGGATCGACTGGGCCGTCTCCGGGGCCGGCCTGTCCAGAGTCCTCGGCCGGGTCCCGGTGGTCCAGCAGGCCACTAGCGTCCGAAGCGAAAAATCTTACGATTGAACTTCGCCATGGACTGTTGCCATCGCACGCGAGATCGCTGGACGCCAAGGAGAAGACATGAGCATACCCCACTACGCGTCGCCCCTGTCACGCCCGCCGAAGGTCTCTCACAATTTCCGCCGGATGGCGATCCTCTTCGCCGGTGGTCCGGCGCCGGCCGCCAATGCCGTGATTTCCACGGCGGCCGTCTCTTGCCTGCGTAACGGCATCGAGGTGATCGGCATCCTCTACGGGTACTCGAGCCTGGTGGAGTACGGACCGGATCACCCGATGGTGGAGGGTCGCGATTATGTCGTGCTGGACCACGCTCGGCTGAAGCGCACGCGAAACAGCCAGGGGATCATGATCGGCTCGGCGCGCACCAACCCGGGCAAGCTGGTCACGTGCAAAGAGGATCTGGACGACGCCCGGAAGACGGCCCAGCTCAAGACCGTCTACGACGCGATCGACTCGTTGGGGGTCGATGCGCTGATCTCCATCGGCGGCGACGACACGCTCAAGACGGCCAACAAATTCCTGTTGTTCCAGGACCGGCTGCCCAGTGGCAGCCGGAAGATCCCGGTGGTGCATGTCCCGAAGACGATCGACAACGATTACATGGGGATCGATTTCACATTCGGGTATTTCACGGCGGTCGAGACGCTGGCGGGCGAGATCCGCAACTTGCTGGCGGACGCCGAATCCACGCGCAGCTATTTCCTGACCGAGACGATGGGGCGCAGCGCCGGCTGGATCGCCTATGGCGCGGCGATCGCCGGGGAGGCCAGCCTGGTGATCAGCGTCGAGGACATCACGGGCAAGTACCGCCTGGAGGAGGAGGTCGTCAACCCGAAGACGGGCCAGAAGAGCACGCGGGCGACGATGAACATGGACGAGACGGTCAAGCGCATTGTGGCGACCATGCGTGTGCGTGAGGAGACCGAGCGGAAGGAATACGGGGTGATCGTGCTGGCCGAGGGGTTGGCCGAGTATCTGCCGATGCGCTACCTGCAGGACGTGCCGCGGGACGACCACGGGCACATCTCCATCGGGCACATCAACTTGTGCGAGCTGTTCGGCAAGCTGGTGGCCGACGAGTACACGCGTCAGACGGGCAAGAAGCGGCGCGTCAAGGGCCTCCAGCTGGGGTACGAATCCCGCTGTGCCCGGCCGCAAGCGTTCGACGTCATGCTGGGCAGCCAGCTGGGCGTCGGCGCCTACCGGGCGCTGGTGGAGGAGCAGCTGAGCGGCGTCATGGTCTCGGTGTCCGGCCAGCTGGACCTGCACTACGTGCCGTTTGGCGACCTGGTCGACCCCAATACGCTCGTGACGATCGTCCGTTACGTGAAGCCCGGCTCCGACTTCCACCAGCTGGCCCGGTTCCTCGAGACCTACATCCACGAATGAACCGCGGGACGGAGTCCCGGCCTGTGACCGGGCATCCTCGATCACGCGGGTTCAGCCGGAGGGGAACTCGCTGGTGAACGACGTGAGGGCTTTCATGTAGTTGGCGCGTTCGAACGCGCTGGGGTCCGGGCTGTTCCCGCGGCTGAGGCTGCCCTGCATCTGTGCGACCGAGTCGTATTCGTGGTCGGTCAGCCAGCGTTCGATTTCCTCGAGCAGCTTGCCCAGGTAGGGTGGTCCGTAGCGGAGCAGGGCGGTCGCCATTTGGACGACATCCGCGCCGGCCAGCAGGGCCTTGATCACATCGTCGGCGAAGTGGACGCCGCCGGTGGCGGCCAGGGACACGCGGGTCTGGTCGCGGATAATGGCGATCCAGCGCAGGGCCAGCCGCAGTTCGTGGCGGCTGCTGAGGACCAGGTTCGGCGCGACCTGGAGCGATTCCAGGTCGATGTCCGGCTCGAGGAACCGGTTGAAGAGGACGAGCCCGTCGGCGCCCGCCTCGGCGATGCGGCGCACCATGCCGGGGATCGAGGTGAAGTAGGGTCCGATCTTGACGGACAGGGGGACGGAGATGCAGTCCTTGACGGCGGCGACCAGTTCCGCGTACCGGTCTTCGGCGG
This sequence comes from Planctomycetota bacterium, assembly GCA_052034005.1. Classification (GTDB taxonomy): domain Bacteria; phylum Planctomycetota; class Planctomycetia; order Pirellulales; family Pirellulaceae; genus JAAYDI01. Next base: position 31,466 of record JBPOJB010000013.1, read on the forward strand.
CCTTGGACGCTTGCGCGGGGTCGGTCGGGATGAAATAGATGTTCAGCTCCAGCGCGTCCACGCCCGCGTCCTGCATCGACTTGGCGTATTTCGTCCAGCCGCCGGCCGAGGCCCCGTTGAGGCTGCCGATGATCGGCATGCGGACCTGCTTCTTGGCCGCCTCGATCAGGTCCAGACACTCTTTCGTGCCGCTGTGGTAGGCCGGCAGTTCCGGGAAATGGGTGAGCGACTCGGCGAACGACTCCGTCTGGTACTCGTAGAGCCGGTTCACCTCCTGCTCGTCATGTTCAATCTGCTCCTCGAACAGCGAGGAGAGCACGGCGGCCGCCGCGCCCGCGTCTTCCAGGCGGCGGAGCGTGTCCGCTTCGCCGCACAGCGGGCAGGCGGCGACGACCAACGGGTTCTTCAACGTGAGCCCCAGGTATTGGGTGGACAGATCAATGCTCATGCTTCTACCTCATCCATTGTGTCGACGATATCCCGCTTCACTCCAGCCATCTGCTCGTAGTAGTGCCACTGGTCGTTGATATCGCGTTGGGCCATTTCGAAGAGTTGTTCAGCGCGTTTCGGGTCGGACCGCGTCAGCATGGCGAAGCGGGCCTCCTGCATGGCGAAATCCTTGAAGGACAACGTGGGTTTGCGGCTGTCCAGCTTGAACGGCGCGCCCCCGTCGCGGGCGTCGCGCGGGTCGTAGCGCCACAGCGGCCAGAAACCGCTCTGCACGGCCTCCTTCTGGTGTGCCATACCGGTCGTCATGTTCACCCCGTGCGCCACGCACTGGGAGTACGCCAGGATCAAGGACACGCCGCGGTACGATTCCGCCTCGCGGAACGCCTTGACCGCCTGGACCGGGTTCGCCCCCATCGCGATCTGGGCGACATACACGTTGCCGTAGGCGACGGCGATCATGCCCAGGTCCTTCTTGCGCGCCGACTTGCCCGAGGCGGCGAACTTGGCGACCGCGCCGCGCGGCGTGGCCTTGGACGCCTGGCCGCCCGTGTTCGAGTACACGCCGGTGTCCAGGACCAGCAGGTTCACGTCGCGCTGGGTGGTCAACACGTGGTCGAGCCCGCCGAAGCCGATGTCGTAGGCCCAGCCGTCGCCGCCCAGGACCCACACGCTGCGCCGGACCAGGTTGTGCGCCAGCCCCGCCAGCTCCAACGCCTGCGGCGTGCCGATCCGCTGCAGCTTGGCGATCAGCTCCGCCACCCGCTGGCGCTGCGCGGCCAGCTCCGCTTCCTCCTGCTGCGGCGACTCGAGCAGCTCCCGCACCAGGTCGTCGCCCACCTGGCCGGCCTGGGCGCGGAGCAGCGACTCGACATAGACCCACGACTGGTCCAGCGCCAGGCGGAACCCCAGCCCGAACTCGGCCGCGTCTTCGAACAGCGAGTTGTTCCAGGTCGGGCCGCGCCCCTGCCGGTCGGTCGCATAGGGCGTCGTCGGCAGGTTGCCGCCGTAGATGGACGAGCAGCCGGTGGCGTTGCCGATCATCAGGCGGTCGCCGAACAGCTGCGACAACAGCTTGACATATGGCGTCTCGCCGCAGCCGGCGCACGCCCCCGAGTACTCGAACAACGGCCGGAGGATCTGCGTGCCCTTGACCGTGTCCACTTTCACCTTCGTGCGGTCGTAATCCGGGATGCCCAGGAAGAACTCGTAGTTCTGCCGCTCCGCTTCCAGGTGCGCGAGCTTCGGCTCCATGTTGATCGCCCGGTGCTTGACCACCTCCTTGCTCTTGGCCGGGCAGACTTCCACGCACACGCCGCAGCCGGTGCAATCGTCCGGCGCGACCTGGACCGTGATGCGGCACCCTTCGAACTCCTTGCCGCGGCTCTCCTTGGACTGGAACGTGGCGGGGGCGCCTTCCAGCGCCGCGGGCGGGTAGGGCTTGATGCGGATCGCCGCGTGCGGGCAGACGAAGGCGCACAACGCGCAGTCGGTGCAGATGCTCGGGTCCCAGATCGGGATCTCCAACGCGATGCTCCGCTTCTCGATCTGGGCCGTGTTGGTCGGGAAGGTGCCGTCGCACGGCAGGGCGCTGACCGGCAGCAGGTCGCCCTTGCCGGCCAGCATCACGGTGGTCACCTTCTGCACGAAATCCGGCTCCCCCGGCGCCGTGATCACGTGGCGCCGGAACCGGCTGGTGACCGTGGCGGGCACCTGGACTTCCCGCAGCCTGCTGAGCGCGCCGTCCACGGCGGCGAAGTTCTTGTTGAGGATCGACTCGCCCCGCTTGCCGTAGGTCTTCTGGATGGCCTGCTTGATCTGGGCGATCGCCTCGTCGCGCGGCAGGATGCCCGAGAGCGCGAAGAAGCAGGTCTGCATGACCGTGTTGATGCGGCCGCCCATCCCCGCCTCGCGGGCCACGGCGACCGCGTCCACGACGTAGAACTTGAGCTTCTTGGCGATGATCTGCTCCTGCGCTTCGATCGGCAGGTGGTCCCACACCTCCTCGGCGCTGAACTGGCTGTTCAGCAGGAACGTGGCGCCCGGATCGGCCATTTCCAGCACGTCCACCGTCTCCATGAACACGAACTGGTGGCAGGCCACGAAGTTGGCCCGGTCCACGAGGTAGGTGGAGTTGATCGGACGGGGGCTGAACCGCAAGTGCGAGACGGTCATCGAGCCGGCCTTCTTCGAGTCGTACACGAAGTAGCCCTGGGCGTACATGGGCGTGTTCTCGCCCACGATCTTCACCGAGTTCTTGCTGGCCCCCACCGTGCCGTCGCTGCCCAGCCCGTAGAACACGGCGCGGATGACGTCGTCCGCCTCGGTCGAAAACTCGCGGTCGTACTTCAGGCTCAGATGCGTCACGTCGTCATGGATGCCCACCGTGAAATGCCGCTTGGGGTCCGGCTTGGCCAGCTCGTCAAAGACGGCGGCCACCATCGCCGGCGTGAACTCCTTGGACGACAGGCCGTAGCGCCCCCCGATCACGCGCGGCATCGTGCCGGGCCACGCCTCGGCCAACGCGCCGACCACGTCCAGGTAGAGGGGCTCGCCCAGCGCGCCCGGCTCTTTCGTGCGGTCCAGCACGGCGATGCTGCGCACGCTCGCCGGCAGGGCCTGGATGAACGCCTCCACTGCGAACGGGCGGTAGAGCCGCACCTTGAGCAGCCCCACCTTCTCGCCCCGCTTGCGCAGCGCCTCCAAGGCCTCCTCGGCGGCGCCCACCCCCGAGCCCATCAGCACCACGACACGCTCCGCGTCCGGCGCGCCGACATAGTCGAACAGGTGATACTGGCGCCCGACCAGCTTCCCGTACCGGTCCATGTACTCCTGCACAATGCCCGGCACCGCGTCGTAGAAGGGATTGGATGCCTCCCGCGCCTGGAAGAAGACGTCCGGGTTCTGGGCCGTGCCCCGCAACACCGGCTGGTCCGGGTTCATCGCCCGCTGCCGGAACTGGTCGATGTACTGGCTATCCAGCATCGCCCGCATGTCGTCCGGGTTGAGCACCTCGATCTTGTTCACCTCGTGCGAGGAGCGGAACCCGTCGAAGAAATGCAGGAACGGTACGCGGGCCTTGAGCGTCGCGCCGTGCGCGATGGCCGCCATGTCGTGGATCTCCTGGACCGAGTTGGCCGCCAGCATGGCCCACCCGCAGCTGCGCGCCGCCATCACGTCGCTGTGGTCGCCGAAGATCGACAAGGCGTGCGTCGCCACCGCCCGGGCCGAAATGTGGAACACGGTCGGCAGAAGCTCGCCGGCGATCTTGAACATGTTGGGAATCATCAACAGCAGGCCCTGCGAGGCCGTGAACGTCGTCGTCAACGCGCCCGCCTGCAACGCGCCATGCACCGCCGCCGCCGCTCCCGCCTCGCTCTGCAACTCAATGACGTCCGGCACGACCCCGTACAGGTTCTGCCGGCCGATCGCCGTCCAAGCGTCCGCGAACTCACCCATCGGCGAGGCCGGCGTGATCGGGTAGATTGCGATGACCTCACTGGCGAAGTGGGCCACCAGGGACGCGGCTTCGTTCCCGTCGAGGGTGACAAATGATCGTTCACTCACCGCTGGCTCCTCATCATCACTGCTGATCCGCACCCACTGGGCCGGAAAGCCTCACCGCTCCCCCGCCAGGCGTGCGAAAAACTAACCGCGACCATGTCGCGGACTCCTGTTGTTGGCCACCGCGTACCTCCGCTCAGCACGGCACCGTGCAGGGGGTGGATACGCACGAATCGAGCAATTCCGCGCGTCCGAGATGCCCGCGCAACCCGCGTTCGAGCTCGGGTCGAACCCCGCCTGCCCGCCACGCATCCGCCGCGGGCGCCAACGCGCGCAGGCGACAAGCCGGTAGACCATCATTCTAACGAAATTGCCCGCGTTGTAAGCGGGGGATGCACAAGATGGCGGACCACGCGCGGTCCGGCGGCGCCGGCCGACGAAGAGCCGACGCCCGGCCGGCCGGCGCGGGGCCCGGCGGCGCGGGTGAATAACGCAGATCCAGATGCGAAAAATCGAAACGCGCGCGGGGGTTTTACAAGCGTGCGGATCTGCTGTACTATCCTGCGCGTGCAGGATGGTCACCTCTCGGTTGGTCAGCGGCCCACAAGTCTTTCCGCACCAAGGCAAGTCGGCCAGGAGTCTTTGCCATGACGCTTCAGCTCGCCAAACCGGCGCCGCCCGATGATGACAAGCGCTGGAAGATGGTCGAGGTGACGATGCGGCGCAGCGGCTATGCCAGCCATGCGCTGATTGAAACGCTGCATCGCGTGCAGGGATTGTTCGGTTATCTGGACGAGCCGGCCATGCATTTCGTGGCCGAGTCGCTCGGGTTGCCTTTGAGCAAAGTGTACGGTGTCGCGACGTTCTACCACCTGTTTTCGCTCAAGCCGCAGGGCCGGCACACGTGCGTGATCTGCCTGGGAACCGCCTGCTACATCAAAGGAGCCCGGGACCTGATCGACGGCGTCCGCCGGACGTACGGTGTCGAACTGGGACAAACGACGCCCGACCTGGAACTGTCCCTGGTCGGGGCACGCTGTATCGGCGCCTGCGGACTGGCGCCGGCCGCCGTCGTGGACGGCCAGGTGTTGGGAAACCTGACGGTCGATCAGTTGTTGGCCAGGATCGAGAAGGTGATACACGATGCAACTTGACGAATTGACGGCCCTGGCGGCGGAGGCCCGCGAGCGGGACGTGCACTGCCGGCATCAGGTGCGGGTCTGCATGGCGGCCGGGTGCCAGTCGTCGGGTGCCAAGGCGGTGCTCGAGTCGCTGGCCGAGAAAGCCGCCCAGAAGGAGGGTGTGTGCGTCAAGGGGGTGGGCTGCATGGGGCTCTGCGCCGCCGGGCCGCTGGTGGAAATCTCGTCACACGGCGAGTCGGTGCCGGTGATGTACCAGCAGGTGACGGTGGACGACACCCAGGAGTTGATCGACCGTCTGGCGGGTCCCCCGGTCGAGCGTTTGCGGTGCCCGACCGACGTGCCGTTCTTCACCAGTCAGCAGAAGATCGTGCTGGAGAACTCGGGGATCATCGACCCGGAGCGGATCGAGGAGTATATCGCGGCCGACGGCTATCGCGGGCTGGTGACCGCGTTGACCGAGATGACGCCGGCGGAAGTATTGCGGGAGGTGGACTCCAGCGGCTTGCGGGGGCGTGGCGGCGGCGGCTACCCGACCGGGCTCAAGTGGTCGACGGTGTCCAAGATGCCGGGCAGCATGAAGTTCGTGGTCTGCAACGGCGACGAAGGCGATCCGGGCGCGTTCATGGACCGGGCGGTGTTGGAATCCGACCCGCATCGCGTGATCGAGGGGATGGTGCTGGCCGGTTACGCGGTGGGCGCGACGCGCGGGTTCATCTATGTGCGGGCCGAGTATCCGCTGGCCATTGAGCGTCTGACGACGGCCATCCGGGACGCGACCCGCCAGGGGTTCCTGGGTTCGAACATCTGCGAGACCCGGTTCAGTTTCGACATCGAGATCCGTCTGGGCGCGGGCGCGTTCGTGTGTGGGGAGGAAACCGCGTTGATGGCCTCGATCGAGGGCAAGCGTGGTCAACCGCGGTTCCGGCCGCCCTATCCGGCCCAGTCGGGCCTCTGGGGCTATCCGACGCTGATCAACAACGTCGAGACGTTGTCGAACATCCCGCCGATCATTCGCCGGGGCGGCGCCTGGTTCGCCTCGATCGGCACGGAGAAGTCGAAGGGCACGAAGGTCTTCGCGCTGGCCGGGCGGATCCGCAACACGGGCCTGATCGAAGTGCCCATGGGCGTGACGCTGCGCGACATCGTGATGACGATTGGCGGGGGCGTGCCGGACGGGAGCCGGTTCAAGGCCGTGCAGACGGGCGGGCCTTCGGGCGGCTGTCTTCCCGAGGCGCTGCTCGACTTGCCGGTCGACTATGACACGCTCCGCGAGGCCGGCTCGATCATGGGTTCGGGCGGGCTGATCGTGATGGATCACACGTCTTCGATGGTGGACGTGGCCCGGTTCTTCATGGAGTTCTGCATGGACGAATCGTGTGGCAAATGCGTCCCCTGCCGGATGGGCACCCACCAGATGCATGCCCTGCTGGACAAGATCGCGCGGGGCGAGAGCACGCACAAGGACCTGCAGTTGTTGGAGGAGATGTGTGAGGTGGTGCAGGCGATGAGCCTGTGCGGGCTGGGCCAGACGGCTCCCAATCCGGTGCTCAGCACGCTGCGCCACTTCCGGGACGAGTATCTGGCGAAGTTGCGGGACGGCGACGCGGCGCCCGGCGATGAGGCTTCGCGTGCCGCGCCCGCCGGTTCCGAGGAGACCGCCTGATGATGAAACCTGCCGGGCCCTCGCAAGTGCGTGTCGTGACGCTCAAGATCAACGATCGCGACGTCAGTGCGCGGGAGGACGAGACGATTCTGCAGGTGGCGCGCGAGAACGGGATCCGCATCCCGTCGCTGTGCTACATGGAGGGGTTGAGCGTCTGGAGCGCGTGCCGTCTGTGCATGGTGGAGATCAAGGGCAGCGACCGGCTCGTGGCCGCCTGCAGCACCTGGGTGGCCGAGCAGATGGAGGTGCAAACCGACACCGACCGGCTGCGGCGCTACCGGCGGATGATCGTGGAGATGTTGTTTGCCGAGCGGAACCATGTGTGTGCGGTATGCGTGTCCAACGGGCGCTGCGAATTGCAGAACCTGGCGACCGAGTGCGGTGTGGATCGTGTGCGGGTGCCCTACCGGACGGCCGTCTACCACGTCGACGCCTCCCACGACTGGTTCCGGCTGGATCACAACCGCTGCGTGCTCTGTACGCGGTGTGTCCGGGTCTGCGACGAGATCGAAGGCGCGCACACGTGGGATCTGATGGGGCGGGGCATCAACTGCCTGGTGATCACCGATTTGAACAAGCCGTGGGGCGAGAGCGAGTCGTGCACGGGGTGTGGCAAGTGCGTCCAGGTGTGCCCCACCGGCGCGCTGGTGCGGCACGGCACGTCGGCCGGCGAGATGGAGAAGGATCGGGCCTTCCTGCCCTACCTGTCGCGCATGAGGGAGGCGGAGTGGGAATGACGCAATCGCAACGCATCACGCTGGCCACCGCGTGGTTGGACGGCTGCTCGGGCTGCCATATGTCGTTTCTGGACATTGACGAGCGCCTCTTCGCGCTGGCCAAGCGGGTCGACATCATCTACTCGCCGCTGGTGGACGTCAAGGCGCTGCCCGAGTCGGTGGATGTGGGGATCCTCGAGGGGGCGGTCAGCACCGAGGAGGACCTGCGGAAAGCGCAGGAGTTCCGGCGGCACTGCCGGTTCCTGATCAGCTTGGGCGACTGTGCGGTCTGCGGCAACGTGCCGGGCATGCGGAACTTCTTTCCGCTCCAGGACGTGCTGGACCGGGCCTATCGCGAGAACGTGCAGAAGAACCCCCAGGTTCCCAGCCAGGGGGTGCCCCGCCTGCTGCCGATCGTGCAGCCGGTGCACGGGGTGGTGGAGGTGGACCTGTTCGTGCAGGGCTGCCCGCCGCCGGCGGACGCCATCTGGCACGTGTTGAGCGAGCTGATCGACGGGCGCACGCCCGACCCGTTGAAACTCACCCGATTCGGAAAGTAAGGATCACGCACTGTGAGCCAGACCATAGCAATCGAACCGGTCACGCGCATCGAAGGGCATGCCCGTATCACGATCGAGCTCGACGAGGCCGGCAAGGTGGACGATGCCCGGTTCCATCTGACCCAGTTCCGGGGCTTCGAGAAATTCTGCGAAGGGCGGCCCTACCGCGAGATGCCGGCGCTGACCGCGCGCACCTGCGGCATCTGTCCGGTCAGCCACCTGCTGGCATCCGCCAAGGCGTGTGACGCGCTGCTGTGCGTGCGGATCCCCGAGGTGGCCATGGAGCTGCGCCGGATCATGAACCTGGCGCAGCTCACCCAGTCGCATGCGCTGTCGTTCTTCCACCTGTCGTCGCCCGATCTGCTCTTGGGGTGGGATTGTCCGCCGGAGGAGCGGAACATCTTCGGCGTCATGTTCCGCCATCCGCAGCTGGCGCGGGAAGGCATCCGCCTGCGCCAGATCGGCCAGACGATCATCGAGATGCTCGGCGGCAAGAAAGTGCACCCGATGTGGGTCGTGCCGGGCGGCGTGAGCGAGCCGCTGACCGAAGAGAAACGCGACCAGATGCTGCTCCTGGTCGATGAGGGCCTGGACATCGCGCGGCGGACCTACGAGTTCTACAAGGACGAAGTCGTCCCGAAGTTCAAGGACGAGGCCCGGCATTTCGGCAATTTCCCCACGATGTTCCTCAGCCTCGTCTCGCCCGAGGGGCGCCTGGAGCATTACGACGGGCTCCTGCGGATCAAGGACGCCAACGGCCGGATCATCGAGGACATGGTGCCCTGCAGCGAGTACGAGTCGATCATCGGCGAGGCGGTGGAGCCGTTCTCGTACATGAAGTCCCCCTACTTCAAGCCGCGCGGGTACCCGAACGGCATCTACCGCGTGGGGCCGCTGGCCCGGCTCAACAACTGCGATACGTGCGGCACGCCGTTCGCCGACGTGGCGCTGGCCGAGTTCCGCACGCTGCAGGAAACCAAGCCGGTGGCCAGCAGCTTCCACTACCACTACGCCCGGCTGGTCGAGATCATCTTCGCCTTGGAGAGCATCGATCGGCTGCTGAACGATCCCTCCATCCTCCACACGTTCGTGCGCGCCCGGGCCCGCAGCAACACGCTCGACGGGGTGGGGATCGCCGAAGCGCCGCGCGGCACGCTCATCCATCACTACCGCATTGACGACGACGGGTTGATGACCTGGATGAACCTGATCATCGCCACGGGGCACAACAACCTGGCGATGAATAAAGGCATCAAACAGGTCGCACAGAAATATGTGAAGGCCAACAAGCTCCAGGAAGGGATGCTCAACCGGGTCGAGGCGCTGATCCGCTGTTACGACCCGTGCCTGAGCTGCGCCTCGCACGCCTGGGGCCAGATGCCGCTGGAGATCGAACTGCGCGACGTCGACGGGCGGCTTGTCGATCGGGCCGCACGTCGGACAGGCGGCCAGCCCGTCCCCGTCGGGCCGGCTGCCAGCCCGTCGCCTCCTGGAGAACCGAGCAGAGCATAGGTCGTGCGATGTCCGACGCCGGATCACCCGCGAGTGTCGTCATCCTGGGCTTCGGCAGCCCGATCCGCGGGGATGACGCGTTCGGGCCGGTGGTGGCCGACCAGCTGGCGGACGAACTCGCCTCGCCGCGTGTGCAGGTGCTCAGCCGCCACATCCTGACCGCCGAGCTGGCCGAAGTGCTGCGCAATGCGACGCTGGCCGTGTTCATCGACGCGTCGACGGACGGCGAAGTGGGACAGATCGTGCGACACGAACTCGAGCCCGACAAGTCGACGGCGGGCAGCATGGCCCATTCGGTCGATGCACCCGGCCTGCTCGCCTGGACCCATGGGCTCTACGGGCGCGCGCCGCGCGGCGTGTTGCTGTCCACGCGCGGGGTGACTTTCGATTATGCGAATTGCCAGCTGTCTCCCGCCGTGGCCGCCGTCGTGGCGCGCATGAAGGGGGTGGTCACGCGCCTGGTCGATGAGCACCTGGGCGAGCTTCGGACCTGACCGGCCGTGTGCGGTTGGGCCGTCCTGGGGCGATCGGGCTAACGGGGATGGCAGCGATGGGGGCCGCCCCAGACGGCCTCCTGGCGGTCGCGGTAGAGCGGGAAGCGGCCGGTCAGGCGGGCGCGGTGCAGTGGCCGCCGGTACGCGTTGGGCAGCCCGCACAGGCGCAGCACGCCGTGGTGGTCCTGGATCCACTGGTCGAGCGTCTGCAGTTGTTCGATCAGCTTTTCGCAGGGCAAGGTCGCGTCCTGCAGCTCCAGCACGACGCGGTAGGTGAAATGCTGGTCGAGCACCGAGGTGACGCGCTGGGCCAACGACTCGGCTTCCGGATCGCCGGGCCGGCACTGCCGGACGCGCACGAACAGCCAATTCGGTCCGCGCTCGACCTCCAGTCGCGGTGCGGGCGGAGCAGGGGGCGCGGGCGTCGACCCGGGTATTGGGGCCATCGGCTTGGCCGGTACCGGTTGGCCGTCCACGATCGCTGCTGCGGATGTGCGATCCATGATCACAGTCTCCTGGCGAGCCAGTGTACGAGACATCTCTGGCGGGCCCGCGGCGGCTTGACTGCGGCTTGCCTTACGGCCACGCGCTCACCGCGGATAGCGGGTCCGCACCACCTCGACTCGGTTCACCACACGTTCCACGCCTTCGACGCGTCGTGCAATCGTCTGAGCGATCTGTTTCATGTAGAAGCTGGACACATGTCCGCGCAGCGTGACGATCCCTTCGTGGTACTCGCACGTGAGGCGCCACAGCTCTGGGTAGGACGACTGGTGCAGCTTGAAGCGCGCTGCGGTTTCAATCTGTCGCCCGGCATCGGCAATGGGTGACCGCGTATCGCCCCCCGCCCCTGCTGTCCTCGGTGTGATTGGTAGTCTCGCCGCCATAGGCAATCTCCATTCCTGGGAGTGCTTGCCGGCTATTTCGGCCTGCCGCTCGAGCAGGCGCACAGCGCAGAGTCCACGCGCGTAGAATTATGGAATTGAGGACACCATAATGTTTATAAGGTTCCCGCTCGAGATAGTCAAGCAAACTTCCGCCTCGCTTGACGCGCAGTGGTGCGGGGCACCAGAATGGCGCCTGGTCGTTAGGCCATTATTCAGATCTCCATTTGGTCCACTCGGTGGGAAGCACGGCGACACTATGACGGTCGGTCTCGACGCAAATGCGGTTGATGGAGGAGGTCCGGGCAGGGGCGGGCGGCAGGTGGAGCCGATGCCGGCCGAGATCGCGTCGATCCAGCCGGGCGGCGGGTTCTGCATGGCCTGCGAGCTGGCCTGGGGTCGGGTACGGCGGTGGTACTTACGCCGCTGGCGCGCCGCGTACCTGGACCGCATGGGCCGGGCGCGGCAAGGTGGGACAGGGACCTACCCTCACGAGATTCTCGATCCGCGGGACCTGAAGTTCGTCCGCAACCAAGGGGACGTGCACTGGCGTGCGGAGGACGATCCGTTCGCCTGGCGCGGCCGTCTCGGCCTGGCGCGCGTGGGGTGGGCCGAGATCATCCTGGTGGGCGGCGGCCTGCTGGTGCTCGCGTTGTTGACCTCTTGGCTGTTCTGGCCGCTGGCGATCCTGCCGCTGCTGTTGGCGGGGTTCGTCCTCTTTTTCTTTCGCGACCCTTCCCGCGTGATCCCGGCGGAACCGGGCGTGGTCGTATCGCCGGCCGACGGGCGTGTGTATGCCATCCGGGAGGTGGATCATGACGAGTATGTGGGCGGTCCGGCCGTCGTCATCGATATTTTCCTCTCGGTGTTGAATGTCCACTTAAACCGCGTGCCGATGGACTGTCGAGTGATCGGGATGACGTATCGGCGCGGCAGGTTCCTCAATGCCCTGCGTGCCGCGGCGGCCGCGGAGAACGAGTCGCTCGAGTTGCGGCTGGAAACGACCGAAGGGCCGCCGCGGGGCATGCGTGTGCGGCAGGTTGCCGGCGCGATTGCGCGGCGGATCGTCTGCTGGGTTCGGCCGGGGGAACACTTGTCAAAAGGCGCCCGATTCGGGATGATCAAGCTGGGCTCGCGCACGGAGCTGACGATCCCGCGGGAGGCGGGGCTCGAGGTTTGCGTGCGGCTGGGCCAGCCGGTTCAAGCGGGCACGACCATCATGGCTCGGTACAGGTCATAGGCACCATCCATGCATCGCGACAAGAGACGACGGCGCAGAGTCCGCCACATCACATTCCCGGCGCTGCCGACCGCCTGCACGCTGGCCAACGGCGTCTGCGGCCTGGCGGCCATCACGGTGGTGACCAGCCGCGTTCCGCAGCACACGCAGATCGAATTGGCGTACTATGCGGCGTGGTTGGTGTTCCTGGGCATGGTGTTCGACATGCTCGACGGGCACATCGCGCGGCTGACGCGGCAGACGAGCCAGTTCGGCAAAGAGCTGGACAGCTTGTGCGACGTGATCACGTTCGGCGTGGCGCCCGTGTTCATCATGTTCACCTACTGCGACGTGTTCCAGCGGCGGTTGTTGTGGGGCATCGGCGTGCTGTATGCCGTGGGCGCCATTTTGCGTCTGGCACGGTACAACGTCCACAAAGACGAGCATGCGCCGACAGCCTATTTCCAAGGGCTGCCCACGCCGATGGCGGCCGGCACGATTGCCTCGTTCGCCATCGCCACGCCCTCGCTGATCGAACTGACCGACGCGCTGGTGCCGACCGTCACCCAGGAATGGGCGCGGCGGGTCAATACGGCGACCATGGTGATCGTCCCGGTTCTGACCGGTGTGCTGGCCTGGCTGATGGTGTCTCACATCCGGTATCCGCACGTGGCCCGGTTGCTGGCGCGGCGCCGCAGTTTCCCGCAGCTGGTGGAGTTGGTGTTTGCCATCGTCGTGGCGGTCACGCTCAAGGAATTCGCCCTGCCCGTGTTGTTCAGCTATTTCGTGTTCGCCCCGGCCGTCAATCAGCTGCGACTCCGCGCTTTGAACCGGCAGGGCTCGGCGACGGACGAGCCACCGCTGCCGGTGGCCACGGCGGACGATGCGAGGTAGGGGTTTTCGGAATCGGCCGTCGTCCAGTCGGCATCGGCGTATCGGAGCGGGGCCGACGGATAGCCCACGCGTCCGGCTGTTCGGCGGATCACGCGTGGCGGGCCGGCCGTGCTGGTTTCCGGGGCGGTTCACGCAGGTTAGGTCGGGGAGTTGGCGTCGGTGGGGTCAGGTGCAGCAGATCGAGGGGCCAGTCCGGATCCGGGCGCCTATGGTCCGGCGCCGCCCGCATTGGATTGCTGGTACCTGACCGGCCCCACGGCGGTGGGCAAGACCAGTGTGGGCCTGGAGTTGGCGCGCCGGTTGGGTGCCGAGATCGTCTCCCTCGACTCGATGGCCGTCTACCGCGGGATGGACATCGGGACGGCCAAGCCGGCGCGGGAGCAGCAGCAGTTGGTGGCCCATCATCTGATCGACATCCTGGACCCCGACCAGGAGTTCAGTGTGTCGAGCTACGTGGAGGCGGCGCACCGGGCGATCGGCGAAATCCGGCGTGCGGGCCGCGAAGTGCTGTTTGTCGGCGGGACGCCCATGTATTTGAAGGCCATGCTCCGCGGCATCTACGCGGGCCCGCCCGCCGACTGGCAGTTTCGCCGGGAGGTTGAAGCGGAGGCCCGCCGCGTGGGGATCGCCGCGCTGCATGAACGTCTGCGCAGCGTCGATCCATTGGCGGCGGCCAAGCTGCATCCGCACGATGTGCGGCGGATCATCCGGGCGTTGGAGGTCTATAAGATCACGGGTCAGCCGATCAGCCACCAGCAGCTCCAGTTCGACGAAGGCGTGCCGGGCGACCAGTGTCGCGTGTTCGCCCTGGGCCGGCCTCGCGACGCGCTGCACGCCCGCATCGACGCGCGCGTGGCCTGGATGTTCTCGGCCGGCCTGATCGAGGAGGTGCGCGGGCTGCTGGACCGCTTCGGGACGCTCGGACGAACCGCCGCGCAGGCGGTCGGATATGCCGAGGCGATCGCCCATCTCCAGGGCCGGATCACGCGGGAGGAAGCCGTGCGGCGGGTCCGGGTGCGGACCCACCAGTTTGCGCGGCGCCAGGAGACATGGTTCCGCAGCTTGAGCGAATGCCGGCGCATCGAGCTGGACGAGCAGGTCCAGCCTGCCGAGGTCGCGCGACGGCTCCAGCGGCTGGGGGAGGGGGGCGTCGCGCACAGCCAACCTATGCAGTCTTGAGCGGGGCGTCTAAAATGCCCGGCATTCATCCGCACCGGTGCCGGCGCGGCGGTGGTCGGGATACCCGGTGTCTTCGTCTGTTGAACGACAGGAACATAGCCCGTGTTACGGACACACACATGCGGTGAGCTGGGGATCGCGCAGGTGGGTCAGGAGGTGACGCTGTGCGGATGGATCGACACGCTGCGCGACCACGGCGGTGCCGTGTTTATCGACCTGCGCGACCGGTACGGCAAGACGCAGGTGGTGGTGGGCCCGGAGTCCGGCCCGGAGATGGTCGCGGAGGCCGGCCGGATCCGCAACGAGTACGTGGTGCGGGTCACCGGGCAGGTGGCGCCGCGGCCGGAGGGCGCCGTCAACCCGAAGCTCGCGACGGGCGGGATCGAGGTCCGTGCCCGGCATCTGGAGATCCTCAACGGTTGTGCCGTGCTGCCGTTCGCGCCGTCGCAGTTGGAGCTGCCCAGCGAGGATCTGCGGCTCCGCTACCGCTACCTGGACCTGCGTCGCCCGGAGATGCAGCGGACGATGCTGTTGCGGAGCCGGATCATCAAGGTGATGCGCGATTATTGTGACGAGCAGCGGTTCATCGACGTGGAGACGCCGATGCTCGGCCGCAGCACGCCGGAGGGCGCGCGCGACTACCTGGTGCCCAGCCGCGTGCAGCGGGGCAAGTTCTACGCGCTGCCCCAGTCGCCGCAGCTGTACAAGCAGATCCTGATGGTGGCCGGCTACGACCGCTACGTGCAAGTCGCGCGCTGTTTCCGGGACGAAGACCTGCGGGCGGACCGCCAGCCGGAGTTCACACAGCTGGACCTGGAGATGTCATTCGTGTCGGCCGACGACGTGATGGCGATGGTCGACGGGCTGATGGCCCGGCTGGCCCGGGATATCCTGGGGCTGGACGTGTCGTTGCCGCTGCCCCGCTTGAGCTACGACGAGGCGATGCGGCGGTTCGGGCACGACGCGCCCGACCTGCGGTTCGGCATGGAGATCATCGA
This sequence comes from Planctomycetota bacterium, assembly GCA_052034005.1. GTDB lineage: Bacteria > Planctomycetota > Planctomycetia > Pirellulales > Pirellulaceae > JAAYDI01. Next base: position 46,678 of record JBPOJB010000013.1, read on the forward strand.
TTGCACGGACCTGGCGGCGGAGTGCGAGTTCCGGGTCTTCCGGGAGGCGGCCCGGCGCGGCGACCATGTGCGCGGGCTCTGCGTACCGCGTGCCGCCGCCCAGTTCTCGCGCAAGCGGATCGACGAGTTGACTGACTATGTCAAGTGCGATTTCCACGCCCAGGGGCTGGTCTGGTTCCGCGTGACGGACAGCGGGCAGCTGGAGTCATCGGCGGCCAAGAATTTCACGCCCAGCCTGCTGGGGCGGATCGCCGAGCGGATGGGGGCGGCGGCCGGCGATGTCCTGTTGTTCGTGGCCGACACGTGGGAGGTTACCTGCAAAGCGCTCCACGGCCTGCGGAAACGGCTCGGCGCCGAGCTGCGGCTCTACGATCCACGCCAGATGCATTTCTCGTGGGTGGTCGAGTTTCCGATGTTCGAGTTCGACCGGGAGCTGGGCGGCTGGTGCGCCATGCACCATCCCTTCACGTCGCCGCGCCCGCAGGATATCCCGCTGCTGGACACCGATCCGGGCCAATGCCGCGCGCAGGCCTATGACCTGGTGATCAACGGCTGCGAAGCGGGCGGCGGGACCATCCGGATCCACGATGCCCGGGCTCAGCAGAAAGTGTTCGACCTGCTGGGGATCGACGCGCCGATGGCCCGCCAGCGGTTTGGGTTCCTGCTGGACGCGTTGCAGTTCGGCGCGCCGCCGCACGGCGGCATCGCGCTGGGGATCGACCGCATCGTGATGCTCTTCGGCGGCCTGGAGAGCATTCGGGACTGCATTGCGTTCCCCAAGACCCAGCGGGCGACGGACATGATGACCGAAGCGCCCGGCATGGTGGATGGCCGCCAGTTGAAGGAGCTGGGGTTGGTGGTCGCAGAGGCACAGGAGTAACCGCAGCGTCGAGCCCTGGCGGGATGCGCCGCCCGCGATCGCTCGACGCGGACGAAACGTCGGCGGCGCGTGACACGCAACGACGTGATGGTCGGCATCAGAAAGGGAAAGGCGAACAGCGACATGCCAGAACGACGTGTGAAGTTCCCGGTCTTCTTGCTGGTGATGGGGTTCGGCCTGTTCGCGATGGTCAGGCAGGCTCCCGCGCAGGCCGCCAAGCCGGGCGCGGACAAGAAGCCGGGCGTCGCCAAGCCGGCGGCGGTCCGGGAGCGGCCCGCCGCCCCATCGGACGCGGAGGCGAAGCCCTCCTCCGCCCGGTCTGAGTCCGGCCAGGCGGGCAGTGGCGAGGATCGGGACCCCGTGAAGCAGTTGTCTCGGCAGTATGCACGACGGGCCGCGGCCAGATCGAAGGAGCGGGAGGAGGCGACCAAGACGCCGCCGCCGGCCAACGAGATCCACGAGCCGGTCGTGGCGTTAAGCCAGGGTCATCGCGAGCTGTGCATCGTGTACCTGGGCGATCGCCTGCCGACGGCCACGCTGCCCGATGCGGCCGGTGCGGCTCACGAGTTGGGCCAGTCGCTCGGCGCCAGGCTGACCGTCGTCATCCTGTGGAACGCCGACAACCCGTATGCGCTCGACCAGTTCCAGGAAATGCAGCACGAACTGGTGCCGCTGGCCGACCAGGGCGTGCAGACTGTGGCGATTCATGTCGGCGCGCCGCCGCCCGACTACCCCGAGCTGTGTGCCGACAACGGCGCCGGCACCCTCTGTCTGCTCGACGCGGACAAGAGCTACTTCGCCAAGCTGGCCCGCGCGAAACTGCCGCGCACCTACCTGCTCGACGCCCAGGGCCGGATCCTGTGGCTGGATTTGGAGTACTCGCGCACCACGCGCTATGACCTGCGGAACGCGGTGCATTTCTACTTGCAGAAGCAAGCGTCCCAAAAGTAGCCGACCGCAGGTGCAGGGCGCAGGACAGGCAGGCCTCGTGGAAACGACGCCGTGGGCGGACACCGGGTATGGCGCCCGCGGGCCGCGCAGGGCACTGGTTCCTGTTGTGCCGATTTCTATTTGTCGTCGAGGATTTCGACGCTGGCGAATTTCTGGCCCTCGAGCATGGACAGGCTGGCGCCGCCGCCGGTGCTCACATGGGACACCCGGTCGGCCAGTCCCATCTGCTGGATCGCGGCCGCGCTGTCGCCGCCTCCGATGATGCTCACGCCCTGGCTCTGGGCGATCGCTTCCGCGACGGCCCGCGTCCCGGCGTCGAACGGGGGCATTTCGAACACCCCCAGCGGTCCGTTCCAGACGATGGTCCGCGCGCTCCGCACCACCTGGGCGAAGGCCTTGGCCGTCTCCGGCCCGATGTCCAGGCCCTGGAAGCCGTCGGGGATCTGGCCCGCGAGCACGACGCGTTTCTGGCAGTCGGCTTCGAACGCGTCGCCGCAGTGCGTGTCGACCGGCAGCATCAGCTTCTCGCCGCCGGCCTGCAGGAGTTCCTTGGCCAGGTCGACTTTGTCGGGCTCTACAAGGCTGTTGCCGACCTGGCCGCCCTGTGCCAGCGAGAACGTGTAGGCCATCGCGCCGCCGATCAGCACCCGGTCGCAGATCCCCAGCAGGTTCTTGATCACGTTGATCTTGTCCGACACTTTGGCTCCGCCGAGGATGGCGACGAACGGCCGTTCCGGCCGGGCCACCGCGTCCGACAGGTATTGGATTTCCTTCGCGACCAGGAACCCGACGACCTTCGGCTTGCCGCCCATGGCCTGGGGCACGGCATACATGGAGGCGTCTTTACGGTGGCAGGTCCCGAAGGCGTCGTTGCAGTACACGTCGGCCATGGCCGCCAGCGCCCGGGCGAATTCCACGTCCCCTTGCTGTTCCCGCGGATCAAATCGCACGTTTTCCAGGACCAGCACGTCGCCGCTGGAGAGTTGTTTCACCTTCGCCTGCGCGTCCGGGCCGATCGTGTCCGTGGCGAATGCGACCGGCCTGTCCAGCAGTTCGCCCAGCCGCACGGCGGTCGGCCGCAGGCTGTATTTCGCGGCATCGCTGGGCGCGCCCTTGGGCCGACCGAGGTGGCTCATCAGGATCAGGGCGCCGCCGCGGTTCAGCACCGACTGAATCGACGGCAACGCCATGCGGATGCGCGTGTCATCCGTAATCGACTGCTGGTCGTTCAGCGGCACGTTGAAGTCCACGCGCATGAGCACCTTCTTGTTCTGGACATCGACATCTTGGATGGTCTTCTTGGCCATGGTTGGTTCCTTGGGCTGGCAAATGATCCGCGGTCGCGGCAGGACCGGCCGTCGGCCGTTCGCGCGGTGACGTTTCCTGGCAGCTGGGAGCGCGCGTGCACCAGGCCGGGCGCTCCCTGGGACGGCGGCCCGCACAGTGTCCTCATCATGGCCGTTTTCGCTGCCGGAGTGAAGTGGTCGCCGGGTGGAAAAGTCGTCGGGCCGCTATGCGGACATCGCGGCCGCCTCCCGCACCAGCACATCGCGTTCCGGCACGCGGGACAGCGCCGCCTGGAGGCGTGGGTGGATGAACAGCCGCACGCGCTTGACGTAGTCGTCGAACTGCTCCTGAGCGAGCGTCCGCAGGACGGGCGACACATCGGCCAGCGGCCGGAACTGGCCGGTTTTGGGGAAATGGACTTCGACGTTGAGTTGCACTTCGCGCTGGACCGGAGGGGCGTCACACAGGACTTCATGGGCCCGCACGTCCATTCCCAGCGTGCGTTGCAACAGCTTCGCCAGGTTCTCGGCGCAGGTGACCAGCCACGGGTACGGACGCCGCGCCAGGCGGTGGTACAAGTCGGGCGACTCGAAGGCGCTGTACTGGGCGAACCGCTTGTACAGCCGACGCTCGGGCCCGAAGAGGCCCTCGAGCAGCTCGGCGGCCGGGCTCTCGCCCGCCGACTGCCGCATCGTGCTGATCAGCTCCGTCTCCGTCTGCCGGAACAGTTGGTCCAGGTCCAGGAGGCCGTAGAGCAGGTAGAACGCGCGCTGCAGCATGGCCGTCGCGCACCGCACGGCGTGGTGCCAGTACACCTCGCTGAACATCACGTAGCGGGCGAACACCATCATTTCGGCGGCCGTGCGTCCTTTGTCGGTGATCGCCAATCCGTCGCCCGCCTGGTTGACGCACAGGCTGCCGATCAGACGCTGCTGGTCGAAGTTCCGGCCGTACGGGACGCCGGCGTGCAGGCTATCGCGCACCAGGTAGTCCATCTTGTCCGCGTCGATCGGGCCGGACAGCAGGCTCGAGAGCAAGCGCGGCTTGGCGTCCTGCTGTCGCTCGGACAACAGCGAGACGATCTCCCGGGGCGCAATGCCCCAGTCGTCGCGCAGGATGTCGGCCACGGCGCTCTCGAGCAGGAAGCTGTTGGCAAACAGCTCGTGCTGCGGCACGCCCGGCAATTCCATGTCTTCGATCGGGTGACAGAACGGCCAGTGGCCCAGGTCGTGCAGGAGGGCGGCGGCGATCAGGCGCTCCGCATCACGCGCCCGGACCATGCTGGCAAAGCGTTCGTCATGGGCCAGTTGCTGAAGATACAGCAGGGCCAGCCGGTAGACACCCAACGAATGTTCGAAACGGGTATGATGGGCCGCCGGGTAGACCAGCGCCACGAGCCCCAGTTGGCTGATCCGCCCGAGCCGGCGGAATTCGGCCGTGTCGATCAATTGCTGGACACGCGGCGTGACGGGAACGTCGCATTCCTCTGGAATGCGGATCAGGTGGCGCCGCCGGTCCAGTCCCTGGATTTCCGGAATGTCGCCAATGTGGCTCATGGCGCCGCCCTTCCCTTCGCTGACGCCTACGCCGCCGGCGGCGCGGCGACGCTCAACACGTCAATCCCGATCAAGAGGCACAGCGCCACGGTGACCAGCACGTACAGCCCATAGTGGAAGATCGCGTTGGTGTACTCCAGGTCGAACGCGAAGGCGCCGATGAACGCACCCGCCACGAAGATCGGCGGGACCAGCCACAGCAGGTCCAGCAGTCCCAGTTGATAGGTATGGAACGCGAGCGCGGGCAACCAGGCGTACGCACCCCACAGCGCGGCATACAGCAGGGAGCAGATGACGACCCGGATCAGCAGCGGCCAGCCACGGTAGGGCTCCAATTCGTCGTCTCGCAGGAAGGTGTAGCCGGCCAGCACGAGCGGCGGCGCGAGCACCAGCGCACCCAGGCCCTTGACCCAGGGTGACACCTGGCCCAGCGAGCGGAGGATCCAGGCGGCTGCCAGCACCAGGATCACCCCCGAGACGATGCCGACGACGGCGACGGCCGAGATCCTCACCTCCTTGCGCGCAATGGGCTTGAGCACCCCGACCCCGGCGGCATTCTTCGGACCGAACTCCTCCGGCGCATGGACCACCACCTCCGGCATCTTCTCCGGCACGGTGATCACCGTCTTGCATTTGGGACAGGGGCCCTTCTTGCCCGCGAACTTGTCGCTGACTTTGAAACGCGTTTTGCACCCCGGGCAGAAGACTTCAATCGGCATGAAACGACGCGTCCTGAAATGCTCGAAAACCCCACGCCCGCCCGTCCGGCACGACCGGGACACTCACAGATAGCACGCATGAGCATGCCTGTCGAGTCCACTGGACGCCACGCGCCGGGCCGGCCGCGTGGCGCCGGGCGTCGTCCGGCAAGGTGCCGGCGTGCTACACTTGACACATGATCAAGTTCCTCTGTCCCAACGGCCATCCCCTTTCCGCGCCGGCCAACCGCGTGGGTAAATCCGGCCAGTGCCCCCGGTGCCAGGCACGATTCATCGTGCCGGCGCCGGACCCGCAACCGGACGCGGCGGCACCCATGTCGACCGACCGCGCGGATCCGCACGCCACCGGGCAGCCTCGCGGCGTGCGCGAAGCGGCCGACGAGACCTTCATGTTCTTGTGCCCGAACGGGCACAAGTTGTACGGTTCGCTCGACATGCAGGGCCGGCCGGGCCAATGTCCCCACTGCCAATCACGGTTCCTGGTCCCCGCCGCCGGGACGGCGTCGAGCGACGGAGAGCCGGGCGCGGACGCGACGGGCCCGCAGCTGTTCCCGGCGCTGAGCGACGCGGGCGACCCGCACACCCTGTGGGACACGTCCAAGCCTGCCCCGGGCCTGGCCGGAGAGGAGATGGCCCCGTTCTGGTCGGACCAGGAGTCGGACGAAGGGGCCCCGCCACCGGCGCCCGTCAGTTGTCATCCGTTGGAACAGATTATCCGGCGGATCTGGACCGATGAGCGGCGCGCCAGCCCGCTGGAACTCACGCTGGCCGATGCGACCGTACTCCTGGTTGAATCGTTCTCGGCCGACCTGTCCCAGCACGAATACGGCGTGTTCGCCGTCCGCAACGACGATTTTACAGCCAATGTCGTGGTCATCCCCTGGGATCAGATCACCCGCGTGACGCTCTCGGGCGTCGCCACACTGCCGGCGAGCCTGACTCCGCTGGCGGCGCCTAAGCCATCTCAGCCAGATCGGCTTCGGTGATCATCCGGAACCCTTTGGCGTGCAGCGTGTCCAGCGCTGCCTCGATATTGTCCACCATCATCGCCACCGCCGGCCGCCCGTGGGGGTGCACGATCAGCGGATAGGCGTGGATGATGTTGATCTCCGCCTGCAGCAGCGCCGTGCAGACGAGCAGCATGGGCTGCGACTCGTCCGGCAGTTCAACGCCGATCAGATCGCTCTCGATCATCGCCAGCCCCGCGCGTTCCAGGACTTCCCGTCCCTGCTCCGGGTGGCTGAGCAGGAACCGCACGAAAGCACACTCCGTGGCGTCATTGATCGACAACGCGACGATCCGCACGTTGCTGCCCTCAAAACGGCGGATGACTTCCAGCAGTTGTCCGACCCGGTTCTCCAGAAACACCGTGAACTGCCGGATTGCGGGGTAATTGCGCCCACGCATGGTGGCAAAATCAGTTCCCGCCCCATCGCCGACACTCATTATTTTTCATGTCCGTTGCTTGAGGAATACAAACGGGGTCTTTGCCGCTGGCCATGACAGCAACCGTGCCTAACTATAGGGCAGGTTGGGAGTTCGGTCAACTCGAAAACGCCGCGCCGAAGGTGGACAAAGCGGGGACCCATCGAACGGGCGATCATGCCGGATGCGCCTCGGCCGATCCGCCCGATTGGTCGGGCGCGGGCCGCATGACCAGCCCCGCCGATCATGGTCTGGCCCGGGGGTGCTGCTCCGTGAAATCGGCACCGCTGAACAGCCTTTTTTTGTTTGTCTGTCGGACGGCAGGCGTTAGAATCACCGCGAAGTGGGTCGGCGGCCGCTTGTGTGAGCCGGCCGCGATCCGATCGGCGTGAAGAGACTTTGGGGGAGCCTGCTGTGATCCGGAATCTCGTATTGTGGACGGCCGTTTGTGTGTGTGGCGTCGCGTGGGCGGAGGGTCGCGCCGCGTCGCTCGAAGTAGGGGTTGGGAAAGCCGTGATTACTCCTGACCCGCTCCTGCCCGTGTCGGGCGGGCTGGGGCCGACGCAGCCGGTGAAAGAGAAACGCGGTGAGCTGACGGCGCGGGCATTAGTTCTGCAACAGGGCGATGTCCGGGTGGCGTTTGTCAGTCTGGATCTGCTGGGCTTTCCGTCGGTGCTTTGCGATCGTGTGCGTGCGGCCGCGCCGCGGATCGCCGGCGAGAACGTCCTGATTGGCGTCACCCACACGCACAGCGCTCCGGACTGCTATGCTTTCCCGGACGGCCGGGGCGGGCACACGGGCGATCTGGCATATATCGACAGTGTCTGCCGCAAAGCAGCGGACGCTCTGAACGAGGCCCTCGATCACATGCAGCCGGCCACGATCCGGATCGCCACGGGGGAGGTCCAGGGCCGGATCGCCTACAACTACTACGCGCCCGACCTGTACGATCGCCGCATGACGGTGCTGCAGGCTCTCACTGCGCAGGGTGATCCGATCGTCACGCTGGTCAACTTCGCCGTGCATCCGGAGGTGTTGGGCAGCGCCGCGGGGATCTTGAGCCCGGATCTGGTCGGTCCGTTGGTCGAACGCGTGGAGGCGCAAGAGGGCGGCATGGCCATGTTCATCAACGGGGCTCAGGGCGGGATGGTCACGGCCGACAATCGCCTGTTAGAGCAGCCCTCGGACCCGATCCGCGGCGTGTGGCGGGACAGCCGCACGTGGGACGAGTGTCTCCGGATCGGGCACCTGATGGCGGACGAAGCCCAGCGGATTATTCGCGACGCGCCCAGCCAGGCCGCGCCGGCGCTGTACTGCACGTCCAGCCTGGTCAAGCTCCCCGTGGATTCCGAAGTGCTGTGGGGCGCCGTCCGGTACTCGCCGCTCAAGTACCCGTTCAATGCCGATCACACGGTGACGGTGCGCGTCAATCTGGTGAACGTCGGCACGGCGCAGATCTTGACCATCCCCGGCGAAGCGCTGCCGAACATCGGTTTCTTTCTGAAACGGAAGATGCGTGGCGAACACAACATGCTGTTCGGACTGACCAACGACGCGCTCGGGTACATCTTGACCCAGGTGGACTTCGAGAGTTTTCCGCGCTACAGCTACATTTCGCGGACCAGCCTGGGGGAGATGACGGGCGAGATCCTGATCCGGGAATGGCTGGCGTTGATCGAGCGGTCCCCCCGGCCTGCTTCGCAGGAATGAGGCGGACTGCGGGGGATGAAAGCCTTGTCCGATTTGAGCGACGTCGTGGACGGCGGAGGGACGGTGACATGGATTCTCGAGCGCGGGTGCGCGCGGCGATGCGGCGTGAACCGGTGGACCGGATCCCGGTCATGTGCCAGTTGTCGGTGGGGCATTACCTGCTCAACACGTCCATTGCACCGGTCGAGCTGTGGTTCACGAGCGAAGGGTTTGCTGAAGCGCTGGTGATGCTGCAGCAGCGCTACCGGTTCGACGGCATTCTGATCAACCTGCTGGGTACCGATCCGCATTGGCGGCGGGACGTGGCCCGGATTGAGACCGCGGCGAACGGCAGCCAGACCGTCTATTTTCGCAACGGCGACACGGCGCACTGTCCGGCCGACGACAACGCACACCACTTCCCGGCGCACGGGCGGCGTTGCCCGACGCTGGAGGAGGTCGATCCGGACAGGATCTACTACGATGATCCGCACGGCGTGGGCGGGCTGAAGTACCCGTTCTACTTCGGACTGGAGCCCTACGAGGCGGTGCGCGACGATTACTGGCCGGACTATCTGTTCCGCACGATCGACCTGGTTCTGGCGCGGGTGGCCGGCGCGGTATCGGTGCACAGCGAAGTGTTCTCGCCGTGGACGCAGTTGATGGAACTCTTCGGATATGAGCAGGCGCTGCTGTACATGCTCGACGATCCCGCCAAGATCCACGCGATCCTGCAGGCTTATTCGCGAGGCACGATCGATCTGGCCCGGCGCCAAGTGCGCCGCGGGGTCGATGCGGTGCTGATCTCGTCCGCGTTCGCCGGCGGCGGATTCATCTCGCCCGCCCAGTACGAGCAGTTCGTGCTGCCGTACGAGCGGCAGGTGGTCGAGGCCGTCCACCACGAGGGTGCGATCGTCTACACGCACACCTGCGGCAAGATCGGGGATCGGCTGGAGCTGATGGTCGCCACCGGCCTGGACGGGATCGACACGCTGGATCCGCCGCCTCTGGGCACGGTGGACCTGGCCGACGCGAAGCAGCGCGTCGGTGACCGGATCTTCTTCAAGGGGAACCTCGACCCGGTCCACACGCTGCTCAGCAAGACGCGCGACCAGGTGCGGCGCGACGCGTGGGAGCGGCTGCGCGTGGGGAGCGTGGGCAGCGGCTATATCCTGTCCAGCGCCTGTTCGGTATCCCCGCGCGTACCGCCCGAGAACTTGACCGTGTTGGCCGAGGTGGCCGAAGAGTTCGGCACACCCGGCAGGGGATGATCCGTGGGATCGGCTATTCCCACCGCCGCAGCGCGCCGACACGCGCGATGGGGACGAAGATGAGCATCGGGAGCCAGGCGGCCAGCGCGGGGCTGACCAGGATCGTATTGCCCAACGCCTGGCAGGCCAGCACGACCACGAAGAAGACGGCCATCAGCAACAGGCATTGCCCGGCTGCGACGAAGATGTTCCGTTTGCTGCGCGCCAGGACCAGCGGCAGGCCCAGGAACAAGAGGGTCACATCGAGTACCGGTTGGACGAAACGGCGGTGTAGTGTGACGCGCGTATCGGCTCCATAATCCAGGCTCGGATTGCGCAGCAGTTCGATCAGCTCCGGGGTGGACGAATACTGGCACCAGAGGGCGTCGGCCGCCAGCAGATCGAATGTGATCTGGGTTGCCACGAAGCATTCGTCGGGCTTCAGCCAGGCGTGGTCTTGCGGGCTGTAGATCACCGGTTGACCGTCCTGGTCGGCCGACGCGATCTCGGCCAGGTTCGCCGGTTGCGTGACGCCCCTGAGCAAATACCCGCCGGCGTGCTGGTCGGTCGCGCTGTGATACACGGCTTCCCGGGCAACCAGTTGCCGGCCGAACTGAGCCAGGGAGGGGGGCAAGCGGAACGTCGGCTGTTGGATCTCCTGGCGGGCCGCCACCGTGGCCTTGCCCGTGATCAGGATCAAGGTCCGGTTGTCGCGGCGCGGCGTGAGTCGCCGGGCGCTCTCGCCCAGCCAGTCCTGCGCGTTGCGAGTCAGCTTGTCCCGTACACGAGGCAGGCCGACTTCGCGGTTGGCGACGGCCAGCAGCGCGACCACCACCGTGGCGGCCACCAGGGGCCGCACGATCCGGGCTTTCGAGATGCCGGCGGCCATGACCGCTGTCAGTTCGTTCGTGCGTTGGAACCAGGTGATCGTGAAGATGGCGGCGATCAGTGCCAACAGGCCACTGATGCGGTCGAAAAAAGACAGAACACGCGCGCCATAATAGCCGCACAACACCTGGACCAGACTCCCCTCGCGCTCCGCATAGGCAATGAACTCCTCCAGGTTCCCGAACATGTCGATGATGATGAACAGGCCGGTGAGGCTTAGAAAACTGACCACCAGCACCCGGACGAACGTGCGGAGCAGGTAGCGGTCGAAGAGCGTCGTCATGGTGGAATTCCATTTCCCGGACCATCGGTCACCGGCCGGGCGGCGATGCGGCCGCCGTCACCTGCCGCGGATCGACGTGCGGCGCACGGGCAGTGCGCCCCGGCTCGCGCGGGCGCACGCGGGCCGTGTGTAAGGCCGGTACGATAAGTCGTTTCGCCAAACCCATCAAGACGACTGGCCGCCTGCGTGCGCCCGTGGGCGTGCTAGCTGTCTCTTGTCAGACGGCGATCGACATGTCACAACAGACACTGTCCGGCATGGGCCGTCAATCTGGGCAGGCGTGGTTATCCTGGGAGCGGCTGGATGCCCTCAGAGACTGTTCGCAGGTGGCTTGCCCAGCAGTATGGTGTGGTGGCAGGCCGGTTTCACGCGGGCCTCCGAGGTGCGTGGCATTCGGCAGGCAGTCTGCTGTTTCCGCCCGTGTGCGTGTTCTGCGGTGCCGGGCTGGCGCCCTCGGCGCCCTACCGGCCCGTGTTGTGTGGGGCGTGCCAAAGCCGGATCATCTGCCCGGGTCGATCGGCGTGTCGGCGTTGTGCCAGCACGCTTCCGCGTTTCTGGCCGGACGAGGGTGGCTGTCCACGCTGCCGGGGCCGACGCTACCATTTTGTCCAATCGGTGGCGCTGGGTACCTATCGCGGGGAATTGCAGCAGGTCGTGTTGCAGATGAAGCGTCCGGCGTTTGAGCCGTTGGTCTGCGCGATGGGTGGGTACCTGGCAGACCTGGTGCGAGAGCGTTTGATCGTTTTGGGGGTGGACCTGATCGTACCGATACCCATGCACTGGTGGCGGCGTCTGCGTCGGGGTGCCTATCCGGCGCAGCTTCTGGCCACGACGGTGGGGCAGGCGGTGCGGCTGCCGGTCGCCACTGGGTTGCTCTGGTGTCGTCGCAAGGCCAAGAAACAAGGCACATTGGGGCCGGCGGACCGGTTTCGCAACGTGCGGGGCGTGTTTCGTGTTTCTTCGGGCTACGATATAACAGACGCCAACGTACTGATCATCGACGACATCATGACGACTGGGGCGACTGCCAGTGAGGCGGCGCGCATCTTGCGTCGCGCCGGGGCACGTGCCGTGTACGTGGCCGTGGTGGCCCGTGGCGGCGGGTAATGATGTCTTCGCCAGGCCGCGGTGGCGCGTGCAGCGTACGCCTATGGATTTCACACGGGGACAGATCGGCCAGCCGGCGAAGCGCGGGACCTGGTGGCCGTTCCGCCGGTCGCTGCTGCGCGGCCTGGGTGTGATCCTGCCGCCGCTGCTCACGCTCGTCGTGTTCATCTGGGCCTGGGCCACCGTGGACAGCTACGTGCTTCAGCCCGTGGAGTCGGGCATGGCCCGCGTGATGGTCGTGTTCGCTCTGCGAGCCGAGGTCTTGGACGGCATCCCCGCTGATGCGAACCCGTCGGATGTCCGAGTGTTCGATCGGACGGGACGCCGGGTTGCTCCTGAGGTGGTCATGGAACCGGCCGGTTCGGTGCAGGGGATTCTCCCGAGGTCGAAGGTGGAGCGGTGGCGCGTGGACTCGTTTCAATACGGCGATGTGGTGTACGTGCCGATGCCCGACCAGCGGTGGATGCCCGAGGACGTACTTGAATATGTCCAAGCACAGCCGGGCAACCCACTCGCGGCCTCGGCCTCCACGCGGGACGTGTACGAGCGCTACGTCCGCCTGCGGTACCTGCCGCGCTGGCGCACGATCCCGGTGTTCCTGGCCGTGTTTGTCGCCCTGTTGTACCTGGTGGGCCGATTCCTGGCGGCCGGCGTCGGACGCATCTTCGTGGCCACAGTGGAAGGGCTGATCAGCAGGCTGCCGGTGGTTCGCAACGTGTACTCGGCCGTCAAGCAGGTGACCGATTTCGTGCTGAGCGATCGTGAGTTCCAGTTCAATCGCGTCGTGGCCGTGCAGTATCCTCGCGAGGGGATCTGGTCGCTAGGATTCGTGACCGGCGAGAGTTTCCAGGACATCCGTGCTGCGGCAAACGAACCGGTGCTGGCCGTCTTGATGCCGACCTCTCCGATGCCTGCCACGGGGTTCGTCGTCACGGTGCGCAAGAGCGAGACGATCGACCTGAATATCACGCTGGATCAGGCGATCCAATTCATCGTCAGCTGCGGCGTGGTCGCCCCGCCCTACCCGCATACGGGCGACGTGGGTGCCCAGCTGTCCGCCGCAATCGCCCGGCAGTTGCAGGAGCACGCCGCGCGTCCCGATTCCTCATCCTCCGCAGATTCACCCGATTCCCCCACAAGACCCGGACCATGACTCGTGCCCACACGTTGAGACTTGGAACCCGCGCTAGTGCACTCGCACGCTGGCAGGCGATGTGGGTATCCGCCGCGTTGCAGCGACGGGGCGTGTTGGTCGAATTGGTCCCGATCACGACGCAGGGAGATGTGCGGAGCGGTCCGATCGGCACGTTCGGCGCACAGGGGGTCTTCACCAAGGAGATTCAACGCGCGTTGCTCGACGACCAGATTGATCTGGCCGTCCACAGCATGAAGGACCTGCCCACCGAGCCGGTGGCGGGGTTGGCCATCGCGGCCGTGCCGCCGCGCGCCGCAGCGGGGGACGTCCTCGTGTCGAGCGGGGCGGTGCCGTTTGATTCGCTCAGCCCCGGCGCACGTGTCGGGACGGGCAGCATGCGCCGGCGGGCCCAGTTGCTGCATGTCCGGCCGGACTTGTGCCTGCTGGATATCCGCGGCAATGTGGACACGCGGCTACGCCATCTGGACGAAGGCCGCTACGACGCGATCGTGCTGGCCGAGGCCGGCCTGACGCGCTTGGGGCTTGCGCATCGCATCACCCAGGTATTGAGCTTCGAATGGATGCTGCCCGCGGTCGGGCAAGGGGCTTTGGCGCTGGAGACGCGCGCCGACGACCGGCAGACGCGGGACCTGGTCAGCCCGTTGGACGACCCGGACGCGCGCGCGGCGACCACCGCGGAGCGCGCGGTGCTCGCGGCGCTGCATGGCGGCTGCTTGGCGCCGGTCGGGGCGTGGGGGCGCGTCGAGGCAGGCACTCTCTTGCTCCGCGCAGCCGTCCTGAACCCCCAGGGCACCCAGCGCCTGGTGGCCGAGGTCGCCGGTCGCCCGCACGATGCTCTGGACGTAGGGCGGCATGTGGCTCAGCAACTGCTCGACCAGGGCGCCGCCGCGCTGATCGCCCAATCCAGGGCCTGAATGGACCGTGCGCGAGTCGTCATTCTCATCCATGATGGCCGAATCGCGCACGGTCATGTGGGCCGCGCACGGTCCTGTAGGCCGCGCCCGGCCATGCCCGGTCCGGCCAGGGCTGCCGATAGCAATCGGCAGATTCTGCGGCCCGCCGATGCGGCCTGGGCGGTGGGCATGTGCCGCGGCGACTGCCTGTCGTCATCCCGATCTGTAAGCGGCGTCACGACTTGTGCCTGCCAACGGGTCCTGCCGCCTGGTGTTCCACACGGATTGGCCCGGACATTGCATGGTGTACCTACGGATGCGTGCGTCGGGGGGCGGGCATGGTTTTCGGGCGAGCAAGGCAATGGACTACGGACTCTACGTGTCAGCTGCCGGCGCGGACACGCAATCGCGACGCATGGAAGTGCTGTCGCACAACATGGCCAACGTGGACACACCGGGCTTCAAGGAAGAACTGGCGGTGATCGAAGCGCGCCACAGTCGCGCCGTACGGGACGGTCTGGACCTGCCCGGCCAAGGCGGCATCAACGATTTGGGGAGCGGTGTCTCGCTGGCCGCGACGGTCACCAATTTCTCCGAGGGGCTGCTCAAGCAGACCCAGGGGAAATGGGACATGGCGATCCACGGAGAGGGGTTCTTCGTCGTGGACAACGACGGTGAGCAGTTGCTGACCCGGGCCGGCAACTTCCAGGTCAACGCGGAGGGGCTGCTGATGACGCCACAGGGCTATCGCGTCCTGTCGGAGGCTGGCACGCCCATCCAGATCGACCCTGCAGTGCATTCGGTGCTGCACCAGGACGGGTTCCTCGAGCACAGTGGCGGCGGCGAGTATCTGGCGTTGAAGAAGCCGCAGTCGCTGGGAGACCTTGTCCGGGTCGGCGAGAACCTGTTCCGATCGCTCGCCCCTTTGGAGGACGTGGCGCCGCCTGAGCGGCGGGTGGCATCGGGGTTCCTGGAGATGTCGGACGTCCGCCCCACCCGGGTGATGATGGAGCTGATCGAAACGTCCCGCATGTACGAAACCAATGTCCGCATGATCCAGAACCATGATCAAACGACCGGCTCGCTGATCAGCCGCGTCCTGCGCGTGCGGTAAATCGGGTGAACGAGGAGCAAGTGCATGAGTGTCCAGACGTTGTACACTGCGGCCACCGGCATGGAGGCCATGGAGACCAAGCTCGATGTGATCGCCAACAACCTGGCGAACATCAACACGACGGGTTTCAAGAAGGGGCGTGCCAACTTCGAAGACCTGTTCTACTACAACGAGGTGCTGCCAGGCGCCGAGGACCGGTCGGGCGGCCTCACGGCCACCGGCACGGCGATCGGTCTGGGGACCAGCGTATCGAGCATTCAGACCGATTTCCGCCAAGGTGCGTTCCTCGAGACGGGCAACCCGCTGGACGTGGCGATCGTCGGCGAAGGGTTCTTTCAGGTTCAGGATACGGATGGGACCTTGGTCTACACGCGGGCGGGCAACTTCAGCATCAACGCGAACGGCCAACTCGTGCTGGGCTCCGCATCTGTCGGGCGGCTGGTGCAGGGGGGCGACATCACATTCCCGGAAGGCGCGATGGACCTGTCCATCTCGGCCGATGGCAAGGTCCAATACCGGATCTCCGGGGACACGAATCCGCAGGACGCCGGCCAGCTCGAATTGGCCACCTTCATCAACAAGGAGGGGCTGGAGAAGCTCGGCGAGAACCTGTTTCGCGAATCCTATTCGTCGGGCTCGCCGCAGACGAGCACGCCGGGCGTGGACGGCGCGGGTTTCGTGCGATCGACGTTCCTGGAAGCTGCGAACGTGAACCCGGTCACCGAGCTGATCGATCTGATTACGACGCAGCGGTCGTTCGAGTTGAATTCGCAGGTCGTGCAAGCGGGTGATCAGATACTGCAGCTGGTCGCCAACCTGCGGCGTTACTAAAGGGCTGTCAAGGATGCGACGATCGGTGCCGTGGCCCTTCGTTCCGCAACGGGCCGTACCATGGCGGGCTGGCGGCCGGCACTGGCTGTCTCACGGAGTCTCATCAGGGACGAGGAGTGCGCCGATGACGGGCACACGGGCAGTTGCGGCGATCTGGGCGTTGTACGTCCTGGCGGCGCCGAGCTCGGCGGCGGGTTGGGAAATCCGCTTGCGTGCGGACGTCGCGACGCAAGCCGCGACCGTGCAATTGCAGGACCTGGCCGACATCGTCGGTGACGACGTGCCCACGGAGGCGGCCGTGGAGCGGATCGTCGTCGCGCTGGGGCCCACGCCGCAGCACCACCGCGAGTTGACGCGAAGCGACGTGCGGAGAGTACTCGCCGCCCGCGGCGTGGACCTGCGGCAGTGCCAGTTCGCCGGCGCTCCGCGGGTGGTCATCGTGTATGGCCTGCCGCGCAGCGCCGCGGACTCCGCGCCCGGAGCCGGGCAGCCCGGCCGTGCGCAGGTCCGCAGCCTGCCGCCGGGCGTGACGACCGCCCAGCGGCGGCTGGAGGCCGTCGTCGCCCAGCGGCTCCAGTCGCTCGCGGGCGACGGGTGTCCCTGGAAGGCGGAGGTCGCATGGCCGGAGCGCGTGCCGGCCGCGCTGTTGCGCGCGGGGAGCGATTTCACGGTCGAGTCGCCGGCCGAGGCCACCGAAGGGTCGCACCAGTTGACGGTCTGCCTGTCCGACGGTCCCAACTCGGTGCGCGTGCCGTTGGAAGTGCGCGCGCATCGCGTGGCGCCGGTTGTCGTGCCCGTTCGCGCGCTGGCGCGGGGCGAGGTGATTCGGGCCGAGGACGTGGTGTTGCGGAGCGTGGAGGAGGAGGGCGGCCGGGGAGGGGCGCTGTTCGTGACACGCCTGGAGGACGCGGTTGGACGCCGGGTCCGCCAGGCCGTGAACGCTGACCAGCCGCTGAGCACCCGGGCCCTGCAACAGCCGCTGCTGGTCCGCCGGCGTGACGAGGTCGACGTGCTCGTCCGGTGCGGGGCCATCCGCGCCCATCGGCGCGCCGTGGCGCTCCAAGACGGCACACGCGGCGACCTGGTCACGGTCGAGACGACCGACGGCTCGAAGACGCAATTCAACGCGCGTGTAGTCGATATCCGGCAAGTGGAAGTGCTGCCGAACTCCACGAGCGTCAACCCATGACATGACATGACATGACATGACGAGGTCGAGTGTATGGAGATGCTGTTGCGGGTGAGGGCGGTGGCGTTGGTCGCCGCGATCCAGTGCCTGGCGGCCACCGGGCGCGCCCAGGACTCGAGCCTATATGCGCGCGAAGCGGCCCGGCCGATCAAGGCGCAGGGCGCTCCGGCGGTGGCCGATCCCGCCCTGCGCCTGTCCGACGTCAGCTGGATCTACACCCCCACGCCGCCGCCGCGTGAGGTCCAGAAGCACGACATCGTGAGCGTGCGCGTGGATATCCTGTCGCGGGTGCAGTCGGAGGGCGAGTTGCGCCGCCGCAAGAACGGGCTCTACGACGCGCGCCTCAACGACTGGATCATCTTCGACGGGCTCCGCTGGGTGAAACCCAGCCCGCAGAGCGACGGCGACCCGCGGGTGCGCGGTGAGCTCCGCTCCCAGTACCGCTCGCTGGGCGAACTGGAGACATCCGAATCGTTGGCTTTGAACATTGCGGCGGAAGTGGTGGACATCCGGCCCAACGGCAATCTGGTCCTGGAGGGACGCGCGACCACGCGGATCAACGAGGAGACCTGGACCGTGACTATGTCCGGCATGTGCCGCCCGGAGTCCATCGGCCCGAACAACGTGGTGCTGTCGCGCGACGTCATCAACCTGGACGTGCGCAAGGTGGAGACCGGCAGCGTCGCGGCCGGCTATCAGCGCGGTTGGTTCCAGAAACTCTTCGATATCATCCAACCTTTTTAGGATCGTGTATGAGGCGCTCCATGACGCACGCTCGTTTCCGGCCGGCGCGTTGGGCGGTCACGCTGGCCCTGGCTTCGCTCTCTTTGACGCCGCTCCAGGCGCAACCGGCGCGCCCAGCGTCCTCGGAACGTCCCCGTCCCCTGCAGTTGCAGCAACTCAACATCGGCGACATCTGCCGGCTCAAGGGCCAGGAACGCAACACGCTCCAAGGCATGGGGCTCGTCACGGGCCTCAACGGGACCGGCGACGGCACCTTGGGCGCGACCACCCGTTCGCTCATGCGAGCCATGGACCAGCTCAAGGTCCCGGTCATGGGGACCGGCAAGAAGCCGGAGAAGTTCGACCCCAAGAACGTGGCGCTGGTGGTGGTCACCGCCGATATCCCGCCCGCCGGCGCGCGCCAGGGTGACGAGATCGATTGCACCGTCACCTCGATCAACGCCAAGAGCCTCCAGGGCGGCTACCTGATGATGACGCCGCTGGTGGGACCCATCCCGTCCGGGGAAGAGACGCCCGATCCGATCGTATACGCCATCGCCCAGGGCCAGCTGCGGCTGGACGACAAGACCGCACTGACCAATGGCAAGATCTCGCTCGGGTGCCGCGTGGCACGCAATCTCCCCAACCCGTTCGTCAAGGATGGCAAGATCACGCTGGTTCTCGACCGGGGCCACGCGCGCTTCGGTGTCGCCAAGGAGGTGGAAGACGCGGTCAATTTCAGCCGGGAACTGGGCAACGATCGCGGCGGCGCCTCCGGGCTGGGGATCGCCCGGGCGATCGACCCGCAGACCGTCGAAGTGACGATCCTCGACCAGTACCGGGACAACCCGGTCGAGTTCGCCGCCCTGGTCCTGCAACAGGAGCTGCGCGATTTGCCGCGCGACTCGGTCGTCGTCGTGAACGAAACGACCGGGGTGATCACGATGAGCGCCGACCTGGAACTGGCCCCGTCGGCAGTCACCCATCAGAACATCACCATCGACATCGGCACCGGCGTGGGTGTGAGTGAGTTCGTGGGCCTGGATCCGGCCGAAGATACGTCCGTGCCGACGCTCAAAGCGCTCGTCCAGGCGATGAACTCGCTGCGCGTCTCGTCCAAGGACATGATTCAGATCATCCGCGAACTGGAGTCCAGCGGAGCCATCTACGGACATGTCATCTATCGCTGATCCACCAGGAACGGTCCCATGCAGATCTCGTCATTCTCGGCACCCCCCTACGACGCGGCGGTCCACGCCGGACCGTCCGCGGCGCCGGGCAAGGCGCGCCCGGCCGCGGCGCAGGAGCTGCGGGCGGCCTTCCAGGACTTCGTCGGCCAGACGTTCTATGGCCAGATGCTCAGCGCCATGCGCAAGACTGTCGGGAAGCCGGCCTACTTTCACGGCGGACGCGCCGAAGAGGTCTTCCAGGGGCAGCTTGATCAGGTGCTGGCGGAGAAGCTCAGCCAGGCCACGGCCGACACGTTTGCCGAACCCATGTACCAGTTGTTCACTCTCTCAAGGCGTTGAGCAGGCATGATCGCAACTCTGGAAATGAAGCCAGATCCTATGAATGAACCTCCATCCGACTATCCCTGGGACGAGCATCTGGCGGCGCTGCTGGAGGACCTGTCGCAGGTCCAGGACGAGCTGCTGCAGGTCCTGGCCCAGAAGCGCCGCTGCATGGCCGCCGGCGATGCCGGCGGCATGCGGGCCCTGCAACCGGCCGAAGAGGCGGTGAGTCAACGCCTGCAGCAGTGCCACGACCGCCGCGCTCAGCTGCTCGCCGAGGCCGCGCGACAAGGACTGCCGGGAGACAGCCTGGGCCAACTGGCCACCGCCATTCAACGCCATGGCGGCGGCGACAGGTGCCGGGACGTGAAACAGCTGTCCGCGCGCATGCGGTTGCTGCAACACCAGAGCCTGACCAACTGGGTCCTGGCCCAGAAGGCCCTGCTCCACCTGGCCCAGATGCTGGAAATCATCGCGACTGGCGGCCGCCTCCAGCCGACATATGGAAGAGACACGTCCCTTCACGCTCGTGGTAGCCTCGTGGATCAGGAGGTATAACGGCCGCCATGACGCTTCTGTCCACGCTCCAGATCGCCAAGAACGCCCTGTTTGCCGCGCAGTCGGGCATCCAGGTGGCCGCCAACAACGTGGCCAACGCGGACACGCCGGGCTACGTGCGCGAGAAGCTGATCCAGACGCCCGGCCCAACCCAGCGCATCGGGGGCCTGGTCAGCGGGACCGGCGTGCTCGTCCAGGGCGTGGTGCGGGAGGTGGACGCCTACCTGCAGGAGCGGATGCGGGCCGCCGCCAGCGACCTGGCCGGCGGCGAGGCGCAGGAGGCGGCGTACATCGATCTGGAGTCGGTCGTTGGCGAGCTGACAGACAGCGATCTGAGCACGGCGTTGACCGCGTTCTTCAATAGCCTCCATGACATCCTCAACCAGCCGGAAGACCCGGCCGTGCGGAACCTGGCCGTGCTCAACGGCGAGAGCTTGACGGCGCAGATCCGCGGCCTGGACAGCCGGGTGCGCGACCTGCGGGACATCGCCAACGAGCGGATTGTCAGTGCGGCAGACCGCGTTAACCAGTTGGTGACGGAGATCGCCAAGCTCAACAAGCAGATCGTCGAGATCGAGCAGGGCGGCACGATCGAGAGCGACGCGGTGGGTCTGCGCGACAAGCGGGACAAGGCGCTGGAAGACCTGGCCAGGCTGGTGAACATCAGCGTCGACGAGCAGGCGACGGGCGCGGTGAACGTGTTCGTGGGCGGCGACTATCTGGTGTTTGACGGAGTCACGCAGCTGGTGAAGGCGATTCCGCAGGCGGACCGGGGTCTGGCGGCGGTCGAGTTGCGGCTGAGCAAATCGGATGCGCAGTTGCAGGCCACGTCGGGTTCGATTGCCGGCCTGATCGCGGCGCGGGACGGCATTCTGGCCGGCTTCCTCGACCAGCTGAGCGCTTTCGCCGGCGCGTTGATTTTCGAGTTCAACAAAGTGCACGCGTCCGGGCAGGGCCTGACCGGCTACGACGAAGTGCTCAGCGAACGGCGCGTCGAGCAGCGGACGCGGCCGCTGGATGAAGCCGGACTGCCCTTCACGCCGGTCCACGGCTCGTTCCAGGTGCTGGTCGTCAACGAGAAGACCGGCATGGTCGGCACGCACGACGTTTTCGTGCGGCTCGACGGCCTGGAGGACGACACGACCCTGGAGAGCCTGGCCGCGACGCTCGACGCGATCGACGGCCTGTCGGCTACCATCACGCTCGAAGGCCGGCTGCGGTTGGCGGCAGAGTCTCCGGAACTGCAGTTCTCGTTCGCCAACGACACCAGCGGCGTCTTGGCCGCGTTGGGCATCAACACGTTCTTCACCGGCACCACGGCCCAGGACCTCCACGTTCATGAGGCGGTGCTGCGCGATGTCCGCAAGCTGGCGATCAGCCGGGACGGGCTGGGCGCGGATACGCGGAACGGCGAGCGGCTGGCCAGCCTGCTGACCACCCCGCTGGAGACCGACGACCAACTCTCGTTGGCCCAGCGATACGAGCGGTGGATGGGCGAAGTCGCACAGGGTTCGGCACTGGCCCAAGCGGTGGCCGAAGGGTACCGGTCATTCTATGGCACATTGGAGAGCGAGCATTTGGGCCGCAGTGGCGTCAATCTGGACGAGGAAGCAGTCCACCTGATGACCTGCCAACGCACCTACCAGGCGGCCGCCAAGGTCATTCGTACGATCAGCGAGCTACTGGATATTTTGACGTCGCTCTGACACCCGCGCGGCATGGGCCCGAGCGGCCCGCAAGGTCAGTAACCCATGGCATTCATCTACCCGATCCCCACCGGCCGCAGCAGTGATATGCTGGTCACGCGCCGGCTGCTGATGCAACTGCAGGCGGAGCAGAAACGGCTGCTGGCGGTCGAGCAGCAGTTGGGCACCGGACGGCGCATCCAGCTCTCCAGCGAAGACCCGTCGTCGGCCAGCCGCGCCATGTCGCTGCAGCGGATGCTCGAGACGAAGGCGCAGCTGAAGGTCAATCTGTCGACCAGCCTGTCGTTTCTGCAGGCCACGGACACGGCCCTGTCCAGCGTCGCGGGCCTGTTGAGCGATGCGCGCGGTTTGGCCGTCAGCGCCGTGGACAGCACGACCAGCGACCTGGAACGTCAGTCCATGGCGCTGGAGTTGCGGGCCACCGTCCGACAGCTGCTGGATGTCGCCAATCAGCAGTTTCGCGGACGCTACTTGTTCGCCGGGTCGCGGTCCACAGAGCAGCCGTTCGACAGCTTCGACGACTTCGTTGCCTACCTGGGCAACAACACGCCGCTGCGCACCTATGCGAACCACGACATGCTGCTGGATACGAACGTCCCCGGCCAAGAGCTGTTCGGCGCCGTGTCCGCCCAGATGCAGGGGATCGACTTGGAGCCCATCCTGACGGCCGACACGCGGCTGGCCGACCTCCGCGGCGGACTTGGGATCACCCGCGGCACGCTGCTCGTGTCCGACGGCTCGCACACCAGCACGGTGTCCATTGCGGGTGCGGAGACGATCGGGGACGTGGCCCGTCTGCTGGAGTCGCAGCCGCCCGCGGGCCGGGAGGTGCGTGTCACGATCGGCCCGCACGGCTTGCGCGTGGCGATCGACGCGGCGGGCGGCGGGAGCCTCACGATCCGCGACGAAGAAGGGGGCATGACCGCCGCTCAACTCGGGATCCTGCGCCTTACCGGCAGCGCGAGCGACCCGATCGTCGGCACGGACCTTGATCCCATCCTGCGCGGCACGACGCCCTTGAGCCACATCCTGGGCGTCCGCGCGCGGGCCGTCATCCGTTCACCAGGCACCGACAACGATATCGTGTTGGAAGCCCACCAACGAGGCGACGCGCTCAATGGCGTCACGCTCCAGTTTGTCGATCATAACCTGCTGCAGGCCGCGCCCGGGTTGCCGGCGGGATCCGAATACGCGCAGTTCGACCCGCTCGCACGCCCGGCGCAAGCCGGCATCCGGCTCTCCGGGGTCGATAATGATCTGATCCTGAGGGCCAACAGCGCGGGAACCGATTGGAACAACGTCACGATCCAACTGGATGCCAGTGCCGACCTGGGCGATGCGGCCAACGTGTCCTACAACGCCGCTACGAAGACGCTGACCATCCAGGTCGATGACACGGACGAAACCACGCTCGGGACGCTCGTGGCGGCCATCCAGGGCGCCGGCCAGTTCAGCGTCGTTCCGGATCCGTCGCGGGGCGAAGGCTACGATGCGACCAGCGCCGTCCGGGCGGCGGATGCCGGGGTGATCGGCAACACGGGCAACAGCGGCGGAGCCGCCAACACGATTTATGTCTACATCGATGTGGGTGACACGACCGCCAACCAGGTGGTGGCCGCCCTGCGCGCCAACACCGACGTGGCGGCGCGGTTCCAAGTCCGCCTCGATCCCCAGGACACCAGCTCCCTCGCGCGGGCCGGCTCGCGGACCGTGTCCGTCACCGCCCAGGGTACCACCGCCGAAGGCGCCGGCATCGAATGGGACCGGGCCGCCGGCCTCCAGGTTACCCACGGCGGGCAGACCTATGTGATCGACGTCCAGGCAGCCGAAACCGTGGAGGACCTGCTCAATATCCTCAATGGCTCCGGCGCCCATCTGTTGGCGACGATCAACGAGCGGCAGAATGGGATCAGCGTCCTGTCGCGACTCAGCGGCGCGGATCTGGCGATCGGCGAGAACGGCGGCCGCACCGCCACCGACCTGGGCATCCGGACGTTTGCACTCGATACGCCCCTCGCGCAGTTCAACCGCGGACGGGGCGTGATGAGCGTCGAGGGGACGGACTTCGTCATCCGCCGCAGCGACGGCGTGGAGCTGAGCATCGATACGTCATCCGCTCAGACCGTGGCCGATATCCTCGACCTGATCAACCATCATCCGGACAACCTCGATCCGAACACGGCGGTCACGGCGCGCTTGCGCGCCTACGGCAACGGAATCGAACTGGTGGAAGATCACCCGGGCGGCGCGCAGACGCTGCAGGTGCGCCGCACGCGTGTCAGCACGGCGGCCTGGGACTTGGGACTCATCCCCCGCGGCGAAGAGGTCTCGCCGCCGCCCCAGCCCGCCGAGGCGGCGCAGGCTCAAGTGGCGTTCGACCCGCCTCATGAACTCAATACGGCGCTCCGCTTCGTGGCCGCCCAGGGCGGCACGTCCGGGAACGGGGTCGCGATCGAGTTCCGCAACACGCTCAGTGGCAATGCGGCGACGGCCACCTACGACAGCGGTGCGCGACGCCTGATCATCGATCTGTGCGACGGCCAGACCACCGCCAACACCGTGATCGACGCGGTCGCGCTGGAAGGCACCTTCCGCGCCGAACTCGATACCTCCGGCGATCCCACGAACGACGGCACCGGCACGCTGGTCGCCCCGGCCGGTGTGGCCGCCACCACCGGCGGCGGCACCCCGGAGACGCTGTCCGGCGCAGACACCAACCCGATCGAAACGCACGGCGTGTTCAACTCGCTCATCCGCCTGTACCGCGCCGTGCTGTCCTACGACGTGGCCGAAATCGAACGGTGCGTCGAGATGCTGGACGATGACTTCGATCGACTCAACTTCGGACGCGCTGAAGTCGGGTCGCGCAGCCAGGCGGTGGAAGCCATCACCAACCGCAACGAGGACGAGCAGGTGGAGCTGAAATCGGTGCTGTCCCTGGAGATCGACGTGGACGTGGCCACGGCGGCATCCGAGTTCCTGGCGCGACAAGCGGCCTACGAGGCGTCGTTGCGCAGCATGGCCAGCTTGTATAGATTAACGCTGCTCGACTTCCTGTAGACGGCTCGCACGGCTTTTGCTGGTCGGAGGGCTATCTGGTGGCCGATGATACGTCCACGGCTTGGCCTCATCACACTCTCTCGGCTCCGGTAGGATAGGGGCGCTGCCCGATGCAAATCAGCACCACGCGTTTCGGCACGTTGTGCGTCGATGTCGACGACTTGATCCATTTCCCGCATGGAATTGTGGGCTTTGAGGATTGCCAGCGCTGGATCCTGTTGGCCGATCCCCAGAACAGCGCGGTGGGCTGGATGCAGAGCGCCGAACGGCCCGCGACCGCACTGCCGGTGGTCAGCCCCCGGCGGTTCGTCGACAGCTACCGCGTGCGCGTGACGCGCGACCAACTGGCCGGCCTGAACCTCTCCGAGCGCGATCGGCTCTACGTCTTGTGCGTCGTGGGCAAGCGAGACGGCGGTTACGTCATGAATCTGCGCGCGCCGGTGCTCGTGAATCTGGACCGCCGCCTGGGATGCCAGGTGATCACGCACGACGATCAGCCCCTGCACATGGCGCTGACCAAACCGCCGGCCCCGCTGCAGAAAAGCGCCTGATACAGCCGTTGCCGCCCGAATAATTCCAACGATCGCGGCCCGGATGGACCTGACGCGCTTGGCCTACCGATACTTCCCCATGCAGTCGTGCCTGCCACTCGCGGAAGTGTTAACGCGACTTGCCCCAACCACCTGTCCGGCGCGGCGAAACGTCGATCGCGCGGTCATCGCGAGGGATTGAGGAAGGAGCCAACGATGCTGGTCTTATCGAGACACCGTGACGAAAGCATCATGATCGGCGACGATATTGTCGTCACCATCGTTGACATCCGAGGCGACAAGGTGCGCCTGGGGATCGATGCGCCTCAAGACATCCCGGTGCACCGCCAGGAGGTGTACGAGGCGATCCGGCGCGAGAACCGCAAAGCGGGCCAGATCCAACCCAGCGAAACGCGCGACATCGGGCAATAGCGGCCCGTGCACCACACGGGTGCTCGCTCCTCTCGTCCAGCCCCCCGCCGCCGCATCCCACGGCCCCCCGCGCCGCCTACCGTCGGCCAATCCGCTCCAAACAACCCAACCTGACATGCTCGGACAGGTCCACCGTCCCAACCGCTACAGCTCTCCCAGAACGGTCTGGTAAGCACGGCAATCCTGAGGGATTGCCTAAAGCAAACCTGTAGTGGCGACGATGTTTCAGATATGCGTATTGCGGCTTCAGGGCGATGTTTGGATCGGGGCGATTTTGTTTGGCCACATGTTAAGCCGTGAGCAATAGTACAAATGCAAGGGCTGCGTGACGACTAGGGGCAAATGCCCCGCGAGCCGAGCAGCCATGCCAAATCGGAGTACTCCCCACATCCGATTGGACACGAGCAAGAAACCATTCAAACGAGTAAGGGGTGAATTGGCATGACCCGGATCAACACAAACGTTAGCTCTTTAGTGGCGCAGAAAACGTTGGCGCGCAGCTCCAGCGACCTGCAGCAAGCACTCACGCGATTAAGCACCGGCTTGCGAATCAACACCGGCAAGGACGACCCGGCCGGTTTGATTGCGAGCGAATCGTTGCGAGCCGACATCACGAGCATTGACAAGGCCATCTCCAACAGCACGCGCGCCAACCTGCTGATCGGCACCGCCGACAGCTCTTTGGGGCAGGTCAGCAGCCTGTTGAACGACATTCGCGGCCTGGTGGTCGAGGCGGCCAACATTGGAACATTGAGCGACGAGCAGATTGAGGCGAACCAGTTGCAGGTAGATTCGTCTCTGGAGGCCATTAACCGCATCGCCCAGACGACCACCTTCCAGGGCCGCCGCCTGCTGGACGGCAGCATGGCC
The DNA here is from genome assembly GCA_052034005.1 of Planctomycetota bacterium. Classification (GTDB taxonomy): domain Bacteria; phylum Planctomycetota; class Planctomycetia; order Pirellulales; family Pirellulaceae; genus JAAYDI01. Next base: position 73,286 of record JBPOJB010000013.1, read on the forward strand.
TTCAAGACGACGATCAACACGGTCCCGTCGGTCCGGGACGTGCAGATCGACCAGGCGAACCTGGGTGCGGCCGGCCAGATCTCCGTCGAAGTGGAGATCGGGGCTGCCGCCACAGTGGCCGAGATCAGCAACACGGGCGGCTTCACGGCCGCGGCCCAAGCGACCGCCGACATCACGTTGTCGTCGGGCGTGACGATTGAAAACGGCGCCACGACGGCGTCCCTGCACATCAACGCGCAGAACCTGGGGGAGGCCGACGGTGTCGTGGTGGCGTTTGTCGATAACGCCACCGAGGGCGTCACCTACGACGGGAGCACGCTCACGATCACGGCCGACTTGACCACCGGTCGGTCGGCGGCCTACCTGGCGAACATGATCAACACGAACGCGAGCACGACGAATGTGTTCCACGCCAGCAGCACGGGCGCAGCCAACTTCGTGGCCGCGGATGCGGGGGCCAATAAGGGCACGACCTCGGCCGACGTGATCACTCTCACGGCCGTCGCGGCGGGTGCGGACTTCAACAGCGTGCGCGTGCACGTGACGTCGGGCGCCGCCAACGCGGCTGTGTACGACGCTACGCAGAAGCGGCTGGACATCACCATCGACAACACGTCCCAGCAGACCACGGCGAACCTGGCCACGGCCATCCAGAACGCGGCCACCGTCACGGGGATCTTCACCGCGAGCGCCGCTGGCGGGTCGGGAGTCGTCCATGCGGGCGAGGAAGAGGTGGAACAGAACACGAGCACCGGGTCGACGGGCGGCAACACGCTCCGGGGCGACCTCGTGCTGTCGATCGGCGGCGCGATGGGCCGCGAAGTGTTCACCTTCCAGCAGTACGCGTCCATCAACCAGATGGTCGCGGCCATCAACCTCGTCGCGGATGCCACGGGCGTCGTGGCGTCGCAAACCGGCGGCACGCTGATTCTCAACTCCACCGAGTACGGGTCGGCGGGGGTCGTCGACGCGGAAGTGATCAGCGAAGGTGTCGGCGGCGCATTCGAAGCGAGCTGGGTGGGCGGGATCTCCCGTGCCGAAGGCAATGACATCCAGGCCACCGTCAACGGCGTACGCGCCCAGGGGGCCGGCAATACTCTGTCGATCAACACCGCCACACTGGACCTGTCGATCACCGTCGATGACGGGAGCGACACGAACTTCTACTTCGATGTCCTGGGCGGCGGCGCGCTGTTCCAGCTGGGACCGGACGTGGTCAGCAACCAGCAGGCCCGGATGGGGATCCAGAGCTTGTACACTGCCAACCTGGGTGGCCCGAGCGGCCGCCTGTACGAGCTGGCTTCGGGCGGCGACAAGGCACTGGCCAACGACCCGCGCGCAGCCTACCGGGTGGTCAGCGAAGTGATCAGCAAAGTCGCCACCCTGCGGGGGCGGTTGGGTGCTTTCCAGCGCACGACCGTGGAGACCAACATCGCCGCGTTGACCGACACCCGCGTGAACCTGACGGATGCCGAAAGCGCTATCCGGGATGCCGACTTCGCGGCCGAATCGTCCGCTTTGACGCGGGCGCAGATTCTCGTCCAGTCGGGTACGGCCGTCCTGGCGATTGCCAACAGCAATCCCCGCACGGTCCTGGCTCTGCTCCAGTAATCAAGTCGTCCGACGGATTGCGCAAAGCATGAATAACCACCCGCCGGCTTGAGCACTCCATGCTCAAGCCGGCGGGCTTCTCTTTACCGATAGATCCCGCGCAGCCGATACCACTGGAAGACGTCAACGCCGCTGCGCCCCACATGGTCGCCAGGACTCGTACGATGCCAACCATCCAGCCGTCCGTCGGACTCATCACCGGACTCGAGATCTCGGACATCGTCGATCAACTGATCAAAGTCGCCTCGACCCACCGCACCCGGCTCCGGACCCAGACCGATGCGCTGACCGAGCAGCAGAAAGCGGTCGGTGAACTCACCGCGCTGACGATCGCCACGCAACTGGCCGCCAGCAAGTTCAACAACGGGCTCATCTATAAGCAGCGGACGGCGAACTCCAGCAACAGCACGTTGCTCTCCGGAACCGTCACGGGCGATGCGGTGCCCGGAACCTACCAGTTCATCCCGGTCCAGCTGTCCCAGAACCACCAGGTTGTGAGCGGCGGCGTGGCCAGTCTCGATCAGGCCGTCGGGGAGGGCCGGTTGAGCCTGCGGTTCGGCGGGTTCGCCGACACCGGCATGGACCTGGATGCGCTCAACGCCGGCTTGGGTGCCGAGCGCGGCCGGATCCGCATCACGGACCGCAGCGGCGCGAGCGAGGTGATCGATCTGCGCTTCGCCCGGACGATCGACGACGTGCTGGAAAGGATCAACAACAGCGATACGATCGACGTCCGGGCCGAGGTGTCCGGCGACGCCATTCGCCTGGTCGACCAGACGGGCATGGCGGTCGCGAACCTCAGTGTGCGTGAGGTGGGCGGCGGCCGCACGGCGGCCGACCTGGGGCTGGCCGACATCAACGTGGCGGCCGGTGAGGCCACCGGGCACAACCTGGTGCGCATGTACGACGCCCTGGATATCGATCGGCTCAACGACCAGGCCGGCCTGAGCATCCGCAACGAACTGCCCGACCTGGAGATCCAATTCCGTGATGGCTCCCCAACGCTGCAGGTCGACTTGCAGCCTGCGGATATCCGGACGGTGGGCGACTTGCTGGAGGCCCTGAATGCGGCCGACCCGACCCGGCTCCGCGCGGAACTGGGGGCAGACGGCAACCGGTTGGTCCTGACCGATCTGACGGTCGACAACGGCGGTCTGTTCTCCGTGTCGAGCGCCGTGGGCGGCACCCTGGCCGAGGACCTGGGGTTAGTCGGCACCGCCGCCGGAGGCGTACTGACCGGAGACCGGATCATGGGCCCGCTCAAAGGAGCCCTCCTGGGCAGCCTGGCCGGCGGCCGCGGGCTGGGGGCCTTGGGCCAGATCCAGATCACCGACCGCAGCGGCGCGACCGCCACGGTCGATCTGGCCGGCGCGGAGACGCTGGGCCAGGTGCTGGATCGGGTCAATGCGGCGGGGCTCGGAGTCACCGCGGCGATCAATCCGGCGCGCAACGGGCTGGTGCTGCGCGATGGGACTGGTGCGACCGCGAGCAACCTGATCGTGGCCAACGCCGACGCGACCAACACCGCGGACAAGCTGGGGCTGAGCGTCAATGCCGCGCGGTCTAGCGTGGACTCCGGGTCGCTCCACCTGCAGGTGTTCCATGAGCGGGTCCGGCTCGATGCGCTCAACAACGGACGCGGCGTGCGCCCGGGTTCATTCCTGATCACCGATTCCACCGGCAGGACGAGCGGCGTGAACCTGCGGACGTCGGGCGCCGAGACCGTCGGGGACGTGCTGGACCTGATCAACGGCCTGGGTTTGGCCGTCCAGGCCCGCATCAACGACACGGGGGACGGGATCCTGCTGGTCGACACGGGGGGCGGCGCGGGGACCATGACGGTCAAGGAGTCCGGGTCGGGCACGACGGCGGCCGATTTGAAGCTGCTGGGGTCCGCGACCGTGGTCGACTTGGGCGGAACGCCCACGCAGGTGATTGACGGGTCCACCACCGTCACCGTGACGATCGGGTCGGGCGACACGCTGCAGGACGTGGTCGACAAGATCAACGGGCTGGACATGGGCGTGACGGCCAGCGTGTTCCAGGGCGGCAGCGGGGCGACCCCCTACCGCATAACGTTGAGCAGCCACCTGGCGGGCGCCGGCGGCGAAATGCTGGTCGATGCCTCAGGGTGGGCTCTGGACTTCTACGAGATTGCCGCGGCACAGGATGCCATCCTGCAGGTCGGCGCCGCGGACGTCCCAGGGGCGGGCGCGCTGGCCACGTCCAGCACCAACACGTTTTCCCGCGTCGTCAACGGCGTGAACCTGACGCTCGGCGGCGTCTCCGATACGCCCGTGACGATCACGGTCGCCAGCAGCTCTGACAACCTGAACAACGCGGCGAAGCTGTTTGTCGAGCAGTTCAACAAGCTGCGGGACAAGATCAACGACCTGACCTACTTCGACGCGGAGAGCCAGACCACGGGTATTCTGATGGGATCCGGCGTGACGCTCCAGGTCGAATCGCGCTTGAGCCGAGTGCTGACGGACCGCTTCTTCGGCGTGGGGAGCATCCAGTCGCTTGAGATGATCGGCATCAGTCTCAATGGCGACGGCAAATTGGAGCTGAACCAGTCGAAGCTCGCGGAGAGGCTGGAGGCGGACCCGGAAGCGGTCAGGCAGTTCTTCACGGACGCCGAGGCCGGGTTCGTCAAGCGATTCAACGCCGTCGTCGACTCGCTGGCTAGCGAAGAACACTCGGTGCTGATGTCCCGCACCGCCGCCCTGCAACGCCGGATCGATGAAAACGAGGCTCGCATCGCGGATTTCGACACGCGGTTGGATAAACAGCGTGAACGACTGCTGAGGTACTTCTATAACCTGGAACTGGCCATCTCCAAGATCCAGGCCAACATGTCGGTCGTCGAATCGCTGACGCCCATGGACATGTCGGCCCTGTTCAAGTCCCGCAACTGACCCTCAGAGGCCTACCCGACACCCCGTATCGCCCACGCGCCCACGTGCCCACCCACCCTTATGCTCACCGGTCGGACTGCCCGGCCACACGGAGGACCCGCTGCATGACGCCCAACGCGCGTGATGTGTATCAGGAGACTCAGGTCCTGACGGCCACGCCCCAGAAACTGAGACTCATGCTGATCGAAGGTGCCTTGCGGTTCGCGCAACAGGCGATCGCGTGTTGGGACCAGCGCGATCAACGCGCCGTGCGCTGTAATGCGCTGGCGCGGTGCCACGACGTGCTGATCGAGTTGTACGGGTCGGTCCGGGCCGACCAGCTGCCGGTGGCCAGTCAAGTCAAGGCCCTCTATCGGTTCCTGTTCCGGCACCTGGCGGAAGCCACGGCGACGGACGACTGCCAGAAAGTGCGCGAGATCGTCCGCGTACTCGAGCAAGAGCGTGAAACGTGGCGGCAGCTGTGCACGAAGATGCCCGCTGCGCCGCCGCGCGCAGCGGACGGTCCGCTCTGCGACCAGGAAATCACGGCCCGCGACTGCCTGCCGCTTGACCCGCCGCCCCCCGCATCCCTCTCGCTCGAGGCCTGAGCAACGCCGCGCTGCTGTGCTACAATCAGGCACAACAGATCCGCTCCGCAGGAATTGGATCTGCCGCGGCGAGCGTCCTGCCGCGCGCGACACGGCCCACAGCCTGGACCCTTTGGAGGCCTCACCATGAGTGACACCCGGCAACTGATCCGTGTGGGGCACAGCCCGGACCCGGACGACGCCTTCATGTTCTACGCGCTGGCACGGGATAAGATCGATACGAACGGGTATCGGTTCGAACACGAGCTGGTCGACATCGAGACGCTCAACCGGCGGGCCCAGCGGGGCGAGCTCGAGTTGACGGCGGTCAGCCTCCACGCGTATGCCTACCTGGCCGACACCTACCTCCTCTGTCCGTGCGGCGCGAGTGTGGGCGACAATTACGGACCCATGGTGGTGGCGCGGGAACCGATGTCGCTGGACCAGCTGCGGCGCTGCACGATCGCGGTGCCCGGCACCCTCACGACCGCCTATCTGGCGCTGCGGTTGTGTCTGGACTGCGATTTCCGCTACGTCGTCGTGCCGTTCGACGAGATCCTGCAGGTGACGCGGGAGGGCCGGTATCAGGATCAGCAGGTCGACGGCGGGCTGGTGATCCACGAAGGCCAGCTGACCTACCAAGACGACCAGTTGCAGCTCGTGGTGGACTTGGGCCGGTGGTGGATGCAGGAGACGCAACTGCCGCTCCCGCTCGGGGCCAATGCGATCCGCAAGGACCTGGGACACGCCTGCATCCGCGACGTGAATCGACTCCTGCAGGCGAGCATCCGCTACGGCCTGGCACATCGCGAGGCCGCGCTGGCCTACGCGATCGAGTTCGGCCGGGGCCTGGACCCGACCCAGGCGGACAGGTTCGTCAGCATGTACGTCAACGACTGGACACTCGATTTCGGGCCGCGCGGCCGGCAGGCGGTCGCCACGCTGCTGGAGCGCGGTTACCAGGCCGGCATCATCCCGCGACAGGTCGTCCCGGAATTCATCGCCTGAAGGCGCGGCGCGGAACGCCGCCTGCCGCGCCACGCCGCCCGGAATCAGCCCGGCTCGCCCAGGAACAGCCGCCTTGCGTTGGCGCTGGTCACGGCCGCCACCGCGTCGAGCGTCATGCCGCGCACATCCGCCAGGCATTGGGCGGTGTGTACCAGCAGGGCCGGCTCGTTGGGGCGCCGACCCCGGTGCGGATGCGGCGCCAGGTAGGGGGCATCGGTTTCGATCAGCAGTCGGTCTTCCGGTATGGTCTGGGCGATCGCGCGCAGCGCCTGGGACTTCTTGTAGGTCAGCATCCCGGCGAAACTGAGATACAGGCCCAGCGCCAAGCACTGTGCGGCAGTCTCCGGGCCGCCCGTGAACGAATGCATCACGCCGACCAGGGGGCCGTCCGCACGGGCCTCGCGCAGCATCTCGACAACCGCCTCGCCGCAGTCGCGCATGTGGATGATCAGCGGCAAGCCGGTCTCGCGCGACAGCCGCATGTGCGCCGCGAACAGCCGGCGCTGCGTGTTCCAAGGAGTGTAGTCCCAGTAGGCGTCCAGCCCGGTCTCGCCGATCCCGCGGACACGGGGATCCCGCGCCAACTCGACAACGCGCTCCCAATCGTCGTCCGTCGACGCGCCACCGTAGTTCGGCTGGATCCCGACGGCGGCCCAAACCCGGTCCGGGAACTGCCGCGCGATCTCGACAGCCGCCTCGCTCGACGCGCGCGTGGCGCCGACGGTCAGGATCGAGGTGACGGATGCCCGGCGGGCCCGATCGATCACGTCGCGCACGGACCCGCCGAACTGTTCATCATCCAAATGGGCGTGGGTATCGAAGAGTTCCATGGGGCGGACGTCACGGGTCCCTTGCAGGCTGGTCCGCCGACCCGGCGGTCAGGTCGCGCAGCGCATCCCGGTGCGCCTTCGCCTTGCCCAACGCATCCTGGGCGAGTTCCTGGGCCACCGACGACGGCGGAAGCTGGTGGACGAGGCGATCGATGGCGGTGATCGTCCGGTCCTGGTACTGGACCAGCTGGCCCAGCAGAAACGCGAACGACAGATCGTGCAACGCCGAGAACCGGTCTGGGAACCGGCCGGACACCACGACCCCGCCGGCCGCGACGATCAGCTCCCCGGCACGCACGACGATCTCCTGCTGATCGGCGACGATGTCGGCCAGCACCTCGGCGGCGCGGGCCTGCTCCGCAGGCCAACACAGGTGCGTGTAGGCCAGGAAGCTCGGCAGCGAGCACGCGTGGATCACCTGCAGCCGATTCAGGATGTCGTTCGTCGTCAGGTCACTCATGTGCTGGATTCCGCGCGGCGGTCCGGCCGACCACGGCCGGCGTTCGGCCGACAGTCGCTCGTTGTCCCTCATGCAAACATTGAACGTGTGGCAGCCAACGCCAACGCGTTCAGATACCCCCAACCCAAAATCAACAGCGCCGTGGGCAACGTGATCAGCAACAGGAACAGGCCGGGCAGCGACAGGATCGGCAGCGCGAACGGCCTTCGCGATTCCGGTTCCGGCGCCATCGTCATCAGGCGGACAACACGCAGGTAGTAAAACAGGCTCACCGCCGTGTTGAGTCCACCCACGAACAACAACACCATCAGGTAGACGCCTCCTGTCGCCCGGAAGCCGTCGGTCAGCGCGGCGAACACCGCCAGCTTGCCCACAAACCCCGACAGCGGCGGCAAACCGATCAGACTCAGCAGGATGATCGACAAGCAGATAGCCACGCCCGGGCAACGGCGGAGCAGCCCCGCGTAGTCCGCGATCTCCTCGCTCCGCATCGCCTCGCGCAGAAATGCCACGACCGAGAACGCGCCCAGGTTCATGAACAAATAGACGACGATGTACACCGCCAGCGCCGCGACCGCAGCCTGTGCCCCGGGCAGGTCGGATCCCAGCATGGCGAGCATCGGTGGCACCGCCATCATCATGTACCCGGCGTGCGCAATCGTCGAATAGGCCATCAGCCGCTTGATGTTCGTCTGGCCGTAGGCCGCCAGGTTGCCGAACGTGCAGGTCACGATGGCCAGCAACGTGACGAGCCGGGCTAGGAGTGCGCGCAATGGCTCGAGCGGGCCGCCGCCGCCGTCCGCCGGCGTCGCTGCCGCCGACCGGCCGTCCTCGCTGCGCGCCGCCGAGACGGTGTCCGCGACCGCGAACAACCCGCCGCGCGACGGTGCGTCCGCGGTCAAGCGGTGCTCCCCCGCCGTCCGCTCGCCCGGCAGGTACCCGGCCGGCGCGACCGATCCGAGCCCCGCGGCCACCCGGACCAGCAGGGCCAGCGCGGCCGCTTTCGAAGCGACGCTCAGAAAACCGCCGATCTCGGCCGTGGCCCCTTCGAACACGTCCGGACACCAGAAGTGGAACGGCACGGCCGACAGCTTGAACGCCAGCCCGACCGCGATCATCAGGCAGGCCAGTCCCAAGACGGTGAGTTCCTGCGGACCCATCGCCGGCAGGGCGTCCGACAGCCGCTGGGCCACCGTCGGCAGATGCACGGTGTTGACCAGCCCGGCGATCAGGCTGATTCCGTAGAGCATGATCCCCGCGGCGCCGCCCCCGTACACGGCGTACTTCAGCGCCGCCTCGCTCGCCAAAGGCTCGCGTTTGAGCAGTCCGGCCAGCACGTACGATGGGACGCTGGCCATCTCCACCGCCAGGAACACCATCAGCAGATGGTTGGCCGCCACCATCATGCAGAATCCGAGCGTCGCGCCCAGGGCCAACACGTAAACGTCCGTGCCGTCGTCGCGCGCGGGCACGCCGGACAACTTCGTCAGCAGGATGAACAGGGCCAGGAACAGCAGCAACACGCCCCGCATCAGCACCGCGAAGCCGTCATAAACGAGCATGCCCGTGAAGATCTCCATTCGAGCACAAGCGGCCGGGTCCGTGATCAGCTGCCAAGGGGCCGCCCACCAGAACGCCAGGCAGGTGCCGGCCAGCGCGATCCAGGCCGCGTCGATGCGACGGCTCGCGCGCAGCAAACGCGCCAACAACACCGCCAGGATCGTGACGCAGAGCGCCAGCTCGGGACGAAACGCCCCCAGGCTCGAATCCCACGTGAATCCCCAGAAGCCCGGAGCGGCCGAGCCCTTCGTGTCGATGATCAACTGGCTGACTAGGTCGTGCAGGTTCACGCTCGTACTCGCTGCTCAATGGGGAACGCCGGGCTCGGCTGCCGACACAACCTGCGGATCCGCCACGCGCTGGGTCCACTGCGCCAACGCCTGCACCTGCCGCTGCACGGTGCGGTCTGTGTACCGCAACACGAACGTCTGGGGGAACACGCCCAAGAGGATCGCGAACGCGAACAGAGCGCCGGCGATCCAGTTCTCCCGCGGCGTGCTCGGCCGCAACGCCTCCGCGTGAGGCCCGCGGTACTCAGCCCCCAGGTAGACCCGCAGAATGGCCCACAGGATGTAGCTGGCCGTCAGGATCACGACAGACGCCGCGATCACCGCCAAGGCCTTGTCGAAGTTCCAGACGGACAAGACGACGAACAGCTCACCGATGAACCCGCACAGCCCGGGCAGCCCCAACGCCGCGAAGAAAATCCCGATCGATAACGCCGTGTAGACCGGCATCTTGCCGAACAGCCCGCCAAACTCGTTCAAGTTCCGGTGGTGCACCCGGTCGTACACCACGCCGACCATGAAGAACATGCCGGCCGAACTGATCCCGTGCGCGATCATCTGGAACATCGCCCCCTGGACGCCCATGGTCCAGTAGTCCGGATTGTAGTGAGGGAACAGGGCCGACCAGACGCCCAGACCCAGCACCACGTAGCCCATGTGACTGACCGAACTGTAGGCCACCATCCGCTTGAAGTCGCTCTGAGCCAGCGCCGCGAACGCGCCGTACACCATGCTCACCACGCCGATCAGACACACCAGATACGCCAGGTCGTAGCCGCCGAACGGACAGATGGGGTAGCAGAACCGAATGATCCCGTAACCGCCCATCTTCAGCAGAATCCCCGCCAGGATCATCGAGATGGGGGTGGGCGCTTCCACGTGCGCGTCCGGCAACCAGGTGTGCAGCGGGACGGACGGGACCTTGATGAGGAACCCGACCAGGAGCAGCAGGAACGCCCACCATTGCAGCTGGCGGCTGAACACCTCCGTGTGCTGGCCCATCGCCGCCAACGCCAGAATGTTGAACGTGTGCACCGGCTGGCCATCGTTCGTCGGGTTGGTCCGCAACCGTGACGTGACCGCCTCGGACAGGTGCAGTTCGCTCCAGTTCACCGCCGCCCGCGCATCGGCGCCGTGGAGATCGGAGACTTCCGCCAAGGCCCGCAGGTCGCTGTTGAAGTACAGGATCAGAATCGCGATCAGCATCAACACGCCGCCCAGCAACGTGTACAGGAAGAACTTGATCGCCGCATACTCGCGCCGCGGCCCACCCCACACGCCGATCAGAAAGTACATCGGCAGCAGCATCACCTCCCAGAACACGTAGAAGAGGACGAAGTCCAGCGCCAGGAACACGCCGATCATCGCCGTCTCCAGGATCAGGAACAGGATGCAATATGCCTTGATATACCGGGTCACCGACCAGCTGGCCCCCATCGCCAGAAACCCGATGAACGTGGTCAGGATCACCAGCGGCAGGCTGATCCCGTCCACGCCCAACGCATAGGAGACCTCGAATGACGGGATCCAATCCAACACGAACGCGTCCTGCATCGTCCCCAGGCTCGTGTCGAAACTGTTCGGGCCGCCCGGCCACAGGAAGGCGGCCAGGGACAGAACGAACGTCGCCCCGGTCGTGACCAGTGCCACATACCGCAGCAATTCCGTCCGGGCGTTGGGCAAGCAGGCGACGACGAGCGCGCCGACCGAGGGCAAAAAGACAATCAGGCTGAGCCAGAATACATGTGTGTTCATAACGCTTACAACAGACTGCTAATCAAGAACACCGCGATGACGCCCACCACCAGGAACAACACGTACTGGCGCAGGTTCCCCGTCTGCAGCCGGCGCAGCGAAACGCCCAACCGATAGGTCCCGCGGGCAAACCGGTCGACCAGCCCGTCAATCACCAGGTGGTCACCGACCCACTCCCCGAACGCTGCGAACCGCGCCGTCCCACGCGCAACGCCATCCACCAGCGCGTCGATCAGCCGGCGGTCGATCGCCGCGCACCAGCGGGCCAGGACATGTACCGGGCGCACGACCGCCAGATCGTACAGTTCGTCAAACCACCACTTGTGCCAGAGCAAGCGATAGAGCGGCGCGAACTGCCGGGCCACGTCGGCCGGATTGAGCCGCCCGAACAGGTACATGACGGCGGCCAGCAGGATCCCGCCCCCGCCGGTCAGGAACGCAATCCAGGTCACCGGGACCGTGATCGCCGGTGCATGCGCCAGATGCTCGTTGGGCCAGACCAGCGCGACCCAGGCGCCCGCCACCGACGCGGCCGTCCCCGCCGGCCGCGATTGCTCCAAGAGCCCCTCGAGCGAAAGCGGACTCAGCGGCACCCGCCAGGCGACACCGGCGGCGAAGACCGCCAATACGATCAACGGGACATACATGATGCGCGGCGACTCGTGCGCCCGCGCGTACCTGTCCGGGTCGCGCGGCTGCCCGCTGAATGCCAGGAACCAGAGGCGGAACATGTAGAAGGCCGTCACGGCCGCGCCGCCCGCCGCCACCAGGAAAAACGCCCCGCCCCAGCCCCCCGCGTTGGCCCGCGCATAGGAGAAGGCCTGTTCGAGGATCATGTCCTTCGAGTAGAAGCCGCTCAGCCCCCACCACAAGAACGGGATGCTCATCCCGGTGATCGCCAGGCAGCCGACCAGCATCGTCGCCGCCGTGATCGGCAGCTTCCTGCCCAGGCCGCCCATCACCAGCAGGTCGTTGGAATGCACGGCGTGAATGACCGACCCCGAGCACAAGAACAACAGGCTCTTGAAAAAGGCATGGGTCACCAGGTGCATCATGCCGGCCAACCAGCCGCCGACGCCCAGGGCCATCATCATGTAGCCCAGCTGGCTGACCGTCGAATACGCCAGCACCCGCTTGATGTCGGTGGCCGTGATCGCGATCGTGGCGGCCATGAACAGCGTGATCGTGCCGATCACGGCGATCACCAACAGCACCTCCGGCGTGAACACCGGGTAGAAACGCCCCACCAGGTACACGCCCGCCGCCACCATCGTCGCCGAATGCACCAGGGCCGACACGGGCGTGGGGCCTTCCATCGCGTCGGGCAACCAGACGTGCAGCGGGAACTGGGCACTCTTGCCCACACAGCCGCAGAAGATGCCGATGCCCGCCAGAACCAACAGGGAGTATCCGTAGCGCCGCCCGGACCCGTCCGGGCCGCCGTCGCGCAGGGTGCCGAGCACCTGCTGCGCGTGCGCCTGGATCTCGGCCTCCGTCGCGCCGGCATGCGCGCGGGCCCAGCGGCGGATCTCCTCCTGCGCGTCGGCCAGCACCATGCCGTCGGGCGTGGTCAGCGCATGATCCCGCTCGGCCGGCCGCACCAGGCTGAAGATCCCCCGCTCCGCCGGCTCGATCGTCCCGCTGCCGTCCCGATCCGCGTCTCCGAAGGCGAACGTCCCCAGGCTGCCCCATAAGGCCATCAAACCCACGAGCATCCCGAAATCGCCGATGCGGTTGACAATGAACGCCTTGTTGCCCGCCACCGCCGCGCTCTTCCGCTCGATGTAAAACCCGATCAGGAAATACGAGCAGATCCCCACCAGCTCCCAGAACACGAAGACCATCGCCACGTTGCCGGCCAGCACCAGGCCCAGCATGCTGAAGCAGAACAACGACATGTACTGGAAAAAGTTCGAGAACCGCCCGGGACGCTGGAGCGCCGAACCGTCGCGGAGCGTCACCTCGTGGTCGGTGACCGTCCCCAACTCCTCGTGCATGTACCCCATCGCGTAGAAGTGAATGCATGCGGCGATCAACGCCACCATGCAGCACATCACGATCGTCAGCGAGTCGATGTAGTAGCTGATCGTGATCCGCAAGGCACCGAACTGGCCCAACGTGTAGTAGTCGCCGACGTACGGCGGGCCGGCAATGCGACCGGCGGCGGCGGGCCCGGTCGACCCCTCGACAGCCGCCACCGCGACGCGCGTCAGCTGCGGGCCGCTGCCGACCGCATGCTCAACCGCGCGCTGGGAAGCCCCGGCGACCGGATGATGGGCCAGCCAGATCGCCAGGCTCCAGGCGGACAGCACCCCGGCGGCCACGATGGCCGCGGTGGCGACGTAACCGCCCGTGACCGGCTTCCACCATCGTCCGAACGCGAAGATCACGAAGAACGAGATCAACGGCAGCAGGACGGCCGTGCCCAGCAGGATCGGTAACAGCGACGTGTTCATCAGCCCTTCAGGTTTTCCGCCTTGTCGACGTCAATCGTGGTATGGTTGTTGTAGAAGTTCAGCGCGATCGCCAAGGCCACGGCCGCTTCCGCCGCCGCCAACACGATCACAAACAGGGCCATCAGCTGGCCGTCCAGACCCAGCGACGCGCCGCGCAGCAGCTTGCTGCCGAACGCCACGAAGTTCACGTTCGCCCCGTTTAACACCAGCTCGATGCCCATCAACACGCCCAACGCATTGCGCTTGGTCGCCATGCACAACACACCGGTGACGAACAGGATCGCGCCGACGACCAGGTAGTGAGACACGGTGATTTGCGCAAGTAACCCGCACATGGCTGGCATCCCCTACGGGGCTGGAACCTCCGAAACATCCGGGCGCCGCGCTTTCGGACGCGCCAGGTACGCCGCGCCCACGAGCACCACCAACAGATGGACCGAAATGATCACGAACGGGAGCAGGTACCCGGCGTACGTGTTCTCGAGCACCGCCTCGGACGACTCGTCCGGCGCGACGTTCAGGCGGTCCACCCGCACGCCGGCCAACCCCGCGCCGACCGCCGTTGCCGTCTGAGCCTCGGCCAGCGGCAGCGGCCCGCCCACCCGCGCCGTCTGCCAGTCCCTGACGCCCAGCGCGCCGGCGATCAGCAGGAACAGCATCGCCCCGCCGGCAATGACCGCCGTCACCCACTCGCCGCTCCGCGTGCGCATCGCCACGAACGGCGCCTGGGCGGTGAGCATCACGCCGAAGATCAGCAGCACGAGCGTGCCGCCCACGTAGATCATCAACTGCATCGCCCCGATGAACTCGGCGCCCGCCAGGAAGAACAGGCCCGCCGTGGCGCCCAGCGACAGCGTCAGGTAGAACGCCATCCGCACGATGTTGCTGGTGAACAGCACGGCCGCCGCAAACCCGCACGCCAGCGCTGCAAACACCAGGAAGAGAAACGCATACCAGTCGATGGTCGCCAGCAGCGTCATCGCACACCTCCCCGCGTCGCCCGCCCGAGACTTGCCTGGCGCGCCACCTCCTGCACGTCAGGGGCCGCCACCCAGGTCTCCCGGACGCCGACCCGGCCGGCCGGCTGAGCGGGCCACCAGCGGTTGGGACTCCACGCCGGCGGGGCCAGGAGCTGCCACAGCAGCGCCCCGACGAAGCAGAACGCACCGAGCGGCACGCAGTACTTCAGACACATCGTCATGACCTGGTCGATGCGCAGGCGGGGCAGCGTCCAGCGGGCCCACATCATGACGATCACGCCCAGGACCGCCTTGGCGATGAAGTTCACGCACCCGCCCAGGTTCGCCAGGAAGCCGGTCCACTGCCAGGCTGTCGCGCCGGGCTCGTAGGCCCAGCCTAGCCACTGGAACAGGGGAACCGGCCCGTTCCAGCCGCCGAAGAACAGGATGGAGGCCAGGCCGCTCACCAGCAGCATCGAGCCGTACTCGGCCATGAAGAACAGACTCCAACGCAAGCCGGAATACTCCGTCAGAAAACCCGCCACCAGCTCGCTCTCCGCCTCGGCCAGATCGAACGGCGCGCGGTTCACACTGGCCACCGCGCAGGCGAAGTAGACCCAGAACACCAAGAACGTGAAGGGGTCGTGGAAGATCAGCCAGTTGGTGAACCACCCGGCCTGCATGTCGGCAATGGTCGTGAGATTCATCGTGCCGGCCAACAGCACGGGAACCACCACGCAGATGCCCAGCGGCACCTCATAGCTGACCACTTGGGCCGCCTCACGCATCGCCCCGAAAAGCGACCACTTCGAGGCCGACGCGTAGCCTGCCAGGATCACGCCGAACACCTCCAGCCCCAGCACGGCCAGGATGAAAAACACCGCGATGTTCGTGTCGAACGCCACCCACCCGTGCGCAAACGGCAGCGCCAGATAGGCCGTGTAGCTGGCGCAGAAACTCACGTAGGGCGCGGCCCGGAACAACAGCTGGTCGGCATCGCGCGGCACGAGGTCCTCTTTCGACAGGCACTTGATCCCGTCGGCCGGCGACTGCAGCCAGCCAAACCGGCCGCCGACACGCGTCGGGCCCAGCCGATCCTGGATCCGCCCGGAGATCTTCCGCTCCATCCAGATGAACACCATCGCCCCGGTCGCCACCAGGCCCAGAATCAGCGCGCTGTGAATGACGGCCGCCAGCAGATAGGCCAGCGGGTGCGGGAGTGCCAGCACGTCGGCAAAAAACTCAGCCACAGCTCATGATCTCGCTACTACGGTTCGACAGGCCCCCTCGGGCGCACGTGCGCACGCACTCCGCGCCCCGCCATCCGCCTAACGGTCAATCTCCCCTAACACGATGTCCAACGAACCCAGGATGGCCGGGATGTCCGCCAGCAGGCAGCCGCGGCACAACTCGGACATCACCGACAGATTGGAGAAGCAGCTGCTGCGGGCCCGCACCCGCCACGGAATGGCCGACCCGTCGCTCACCACGTAGAACCCCATCTGCCCCTTCGGCGCCTCCGTTTCCAGATAGGCTTCGCCCGGCGGGAGCTTGTGGTTGAGCTTGATGGGCGTGCCGCAGCCGCCGCGGGCCGCCGCGTACTTGCCCAGCGCCTCGCGGGCAAGGTCCATCGACTGGACCACCTCCAGCATCCGCACGTAGAACCGGTGCCAGCTGTCCCCCAGCACCGCCTCGGTCGGCACCGCCGGATAGGCGTGATCGCGCGGATAGTGGCCGTCCTTCTGCACGATCACCTCGAACGTGTAGTCCTCGTACAGCGCCGTATAGCGCGATTCGCCGTGCCGACGCAGGTCCTGGTCAACGCCGCTGCCGCGCAGCACCGGCCCGGTACAGCCGTAGCTGATCGCCAGCGGGCCGGGGAGGACGCCCACCCCGGCCGTCCGCTTGATGAAGATCGCGTTGCTCGTCAGGAGCGTGTGATAGTGGTCGATCACCGGCGCCAGCTCCGTGAGGAACTGATCGCACTTCTGCAGCCAACCGCGGGGCAGATCCCCGGTCGCGCCTCCCGGTACGATGTAGCTGTAGGTCAACCGCGCGCCGCAGGCCTCTTCGAACAGGTCCAGGATCTTCTCCCGCTCGCGGAACCCGTACAGAAACGGCGTGAACGACCCCAGGTCCAGGCTGTACGTCCCCATGGCGACCAGGTGGCTGGCGATCCGGTTGAGCTCGGCGACCAGCACGCGCAAGTGCCGCCCCTTCTCCGGGACTTCCAGGCCCAGCAGTTTCTCGACGGTGAGCGACCAGCCGAGATTCATGTTCATGGCGGCCAGGTAGTCCATCCGGTCCGTGTAGGGGATCCACTGGCGCGGCGCAAGATGCTCGCCGATCTTCTCGGCACAGCGGTGCAGGTAGCCGATGTGCGGCTCCGCGTAGGAGACCACCTCGCCGTCGGTGCGCAGGACCAGACGCAACACGCCATGGGTGCTCGGATGCTGCGGCCCCATGTTGACGAGCATTTCGTCCGTCTGCACGTCGAATTCGACGTCCCGTGGCTCATTCCGGCTGGACATGCGCGACAGACCCTCACCCATCTGCGACAGTTGCACCATGCTAGTGGTCTCGGATCCCATGGTAGTACTCGGGCGGCACATAGTCCTTACGCAACGGATGACCAATCCAGTCTTCCGGACAGAGAATCCGTCGCAGATCCGGATGCCCGGTGAAACGCACTCCCAGCAGGTCGTAGACCTCCCGCTCGTGCCAGTTCGCGCCGTGCCACACGCCGCACACGCTGGGTACTTCCGGCAACGCGCCCTCGACTCCGTCCTGATGACGGCTGAGCGTCACTTTGAGCACCAGCCAGCGCCGCGTGACGGTGCTCGACAGGTGATACACGAGCGACAGATGCGGCTGCCAATCGACCTTGGCGGCCTGCTTGGGGTCGGTGTGCAGGTAGTCCACCCCGGTGATGCAGTTCAACATGTCGTACTGCAGCGCCGGCGCGTCGCGCAGGTAACGGCAGATCTCCACCAGGCCCTCGGGCGCCACCTCCAACCACGGGTCGATCGCTGCGAGCTCCACCCGCAGCACGTGCGCGCCGAACTGCTGCCGGAGGTGGTCGAACAGCGCCTGGTCCGCAACCATGTGGGGGCCTCCCTCCTAGGCGGACAGCGCCTGCTCAAGATCCAGCGCCCGGGGCGGGACGCCCGGCCGGCCGCCACCCGCCTCGCGACCCGCGTAGGCGCGTACCCAGTCCAGATCGCCGCGATGCCACACATACGCGAACCCGATCAACAGGACCGTGAAGAACGCCCCCATATCGACGATGGTGATCAGCGCCAACTGGCGCGCACCGCGTCGAACGACCGCCGCCGCACGCTCCACCTCCGGCACCGAGACACCGACCTGCCCCCGCAGGCTGGCCGGCACCTGGCGCGGCACCGCCGGCGCCCGCACGCCTAATTCGCGGTAGAGCGCCTCGGCCTGCGGATTCCACACGACCTGTCCCGCCTCGCTAACCACCGGTGCAAGCGTGCCATCCGACACGGCCAAGTGATGTGCCTTGCCGAAGACCGTGGCCCACGGGAAGAAGAACGCCACCTCCACATCGAAGATGATGAACAGCAAGGCCACGACGTAGAACCGCAAGTCGAACTGCACGAAGCTCGTGCCCACCGCCGGCTCGCCGCACTCGTACGTGTCCAGCTTCCTCGGCCGCGGGTCCTGTGGCCGCACGAACCGGCCGGCCACCAGCGCGGCCAGGACGAACACGACCCCGACGGTCGCGAATAGCGCGAGATAACCCACGATTCCCAATGAAGAGCTGACCGCATCCGGCATGTCGGACCCGCTGCAGGCAAAGACCCAGCGATAGATGAACCGCCATTTTAGGGCGGCAGATGGGCTTTGCAAGCGGTCGTCAGGAGGCGACCACGCGCGCGATCAATTGCCGGTCGGATTCGCGCCCCCGGCGACCGCCGCGACGCGCAACGGCTGCCGGGCCGCATAGCCGCCCTCGAGCGAATGCCAGAAACCGATCTCCGGCTCTCCGTACTTCCAGCACAAGTAGACCAGTTCCCCGTCGAGCAATGCGGGGAAGTCCACAATCCCATCCACCGCGTGCTTGGGCTCGACGCCCAACTGGCGGAGCTCCTGGACATACTCGTGCAGACGCTGCCGGTCCTTCGACAACTCCTCGTCGATCTGGGCCAGCTCCTCATCGTAAGGGTCGCCCAGCGTGATGCTTCGTCCCGCCTTCAAATGCTCGACACGCTGGTGCCGCTCCACCACCTCCCGCGCCAGGCGGACCAGATCCCGCGTAATGGCCCGCACCAGCGGGAGCATCGCGTTGGCTTCCGCCAGCGTGAATACCCGACTCGGGTTGTATGCTCGCACCATCATTGATTGGGCCCACCATGCACCGGTTCCACAATCACCTTCGCCTCCGCCACCGCCGTCGGATTGAGCGTTGCACGACCCCACGCCACGTCCAAAGGCAGACGGGCAAAATCCACGATGCATCCGTCCCGGCTGTAACAGCTCAGGTCATGGTTCGAGCCCATGAAGATACAGTCCACCGGACACGGCTCGACACACAGCGCGCAGAACATGCATTTGGAATAGTCGATCGCGTATCCCGTGATGCGGAACCCCTTGCCCTGGACTACCCGCTGCTTGCCAATGTAGATGCAGTCGACCGGACACGCCTTGGCGCACAGATCGCAGCCGATACAGGTCGTCAAGTCGAACCGGTGGAAGCCCCGATAGCGCGCCGCCACGCACAGCGGCTTCTCGGGGTACTCGAATCGGTGCGTGAACGTCCCCCGCTGTGGCCGGTACGTGAT
>JBPOJB010000013.1:97500-132590 GCA_052034005.1 Planctomycetota bacterium
CGGCCTCTTGGTCACACTGGCCGGCGTCGTGGTGCTCGCCCTCTCGATCTGGGGTCCGGAACTCGGGACCACCATTTCCGGCGGGTCCGCGCTCGTGTCTCAAACTACGCCGCACCCGCCGACAGCCGTTGAGGGGCGGACGGATGGTTCGACGGCGGGGTCGCCCAACAGACCGACGCCGGAGGTCGAATCGGTTCCGGCGGTGGCCGCGCCCCTCGTCCGGCCCGAACCGACGCCTGTTCCGCAGGTGGCCCAGTCGGGCTCGGCAGCCGACGCACAGGGCTTGGTCGGTGAAGACCGGGCGCTGGCCCATACTCTCCCGGCACCGCCTGCACAGCAGCGCGAGACGGCTAGCGCACCGACGGCCGGGGGAGGGCCAGAGTCGATCGGGGTGGCAGAGCGTGCGGGGCGCATCGCGCACGAGCCTGACCGGCTGGGGCATACGCCGATGCCGGATGACGACCACGCCTCGGGGCGTGCGCCGGTCGACAGACCGTTTTCCGGACCCCAGCAACTGCTGCTGGTGATGGATGTGGCGCTGACGCGCCAAGGGCTGGAGAAGGACGCTTTCTCGCGGGTACTGGCCGCCCAAGGAGTCTCAATCCAAGACGCCGTACCGATCGACGCGCAGTTGGAGGAGGTGATGCTGGCCAGCCGGTTCTTCGACCCGGTCCCGACGCCGGCCGATGGGATGGCCGCGATGGACATCGGGCTGTCGCTCGTGTTCATGCGGGCGCATGCGGGCCAGATCGACGGCCTGTGGCGCGCGATGCGGGCCGTGCCGGGCGACATCTCTCGCGTCACGCTCGACATGGCAATCATGCCGGCCGACCGCGCACTGTTCCAGGACCTGCGTCGCGTGGCGGACCTGCGTGCGGCCGGGGCCGCGGCGGCGGCAGGTGAGCCGAAGTCTCAGACGCAGCCCGCCAGCGCATGCCGGCTCGTGCTGGATCCGCATTGGCGCGGCACGATCCCCGCCTGGATGCTCGACACGGAAGCACGCGAGACCCTGCCCGTCGAGGGCATCCCCGGCCAACCCACGCCGACCGTTCCACTCCCGCCGGGCGGTCGACTGGGTGAAAACATCGACGCGGACGTGCTGTTCGTCATCCATCTGGGCCGGGTGCCATCGGGCCCATGACGGCCCGGTCACCGTTCACCGCGGGTTTCCCCCGGTTGCACCTGGATGAACCGCGGCTTGGGGAACGTGAACGGGCGGCCCAGGAGAGTCGACAGGTGTTCACGCTGCGGGCCGGTCAGGTGTTTGAGCAGTTCCTCTTCGGGCGGCCGCGCACCGGCGCGCACCGCGTCGCGCAGCGCCTCCTGCTGTGCCGAACTGAGGCCCAAACGGGCGACGACCCGAGGCTCGAACAGCGCACGCGGTCCGAGATAACGCACGTACAACTCGTCCAGGCGGACCTGCTGGGCCCGGTCAAGCCGCGCCACTACGCGCCGATGAAAGGCCTCCTCGACCGCCGCGACATCGCGGCCGCGTTCCGCCACCGTCCGATCGGGATCGACGCTCTGGTTGCCGAGCACCTCAGCGCGGAACCGCCGCATCTGCGCCCGCAGTTCGTCGGCCCAACGGGCGAACTGCTGAATCTGGCCGGGAGTCAACGCCAACTCCCGAGCCACGCCGTCCACTTGGACCAGCCAGAGCGCGCCACTCCCGCCGCCCGAGATGCACAGCGGCTCGGCCTCCGTGTGGCTGTCCGACCATCCGGCACCCAGGCTCCACGGGACCGTCCAGGGCGCACCCCACAACAGGGCAGCTACGGCGGCCAGGACATGCGCCCGGCGGCTGGCTTGGTGTACGCTCATCAGATTGCGCTCGGGCCGCCAGGCCTGTTCAGTTCTTGGGCATCAGCGCCGCGCCCATCTCCGCCGGCGTGATGCGACCGTCCTTGTCGACATCCGCGGCCGAATAGTCGGTGCTCATCTTCGACCACTCATCCTGCGTCAGGACGCCGTCCTTGTTCGTGTCGTACCGACGAATGAAGCCCACGGCATATTTGATGTACTTGTCGGGTACTGCCCCCGCCGCATCGGCCGCGGGCGACGAACCGGTCGCCGCGGGCGCGTCGACCGCCACCGACTCGCCGCCCGCCGCCGCCTCCGATTCGCCCGCCGCGGCGGGCGCTCGTGCAGTCGCCCTCTCCGAACGGCCCGGTGCCGCGTCGTCACGTCCGCGCGACCATTCGCCGCGTCCGCCGCGCGATTCGCGGCGATCGGGAGACCCGCCCGCACCGTTGCCAGACGAGGTCGAGCCGGGAGAACCGCGGACCGCGCCACCCTCGACGGCCGTCACGCACTCATGCGGCGTTACAATGCCGTCGCCGTTCAAGTCGAATTGCGAAAAGTCGGCCACTACCTGGTCCGACCAGGATGTGGCGAACTCGGACATCTGGATCTGCCCGTCGCCGTTGGCGTCCAGGCTTGCGAACCAGGACGGCAGGCCCTCAATCCCCGCCAGACGCTCCACTGCCGTACGCCTGCGGTACGAGGAAGCGCTGTTGTCCACACTGCGCCGGTTCGCTCCGGGCTTCTCGCCACCAGGCCCCGGGCTGCCCTCCTCGCCCTCGCGCTGCGTATACCAGCCGCCCCGCTCACCGTCGCCTTCCCCATTGCGCCGCCCACGGCCGCCGAATCGGGCGGTCATCGCCGCAGTGAATTCCTCGCGCGAGATCCGGTTGTCATGGTTCGTGTCGGCCTCCGCGCTGACCAACATGCCCCACTCGTCCCGATCCAGGTATCCGTTCCGGTTGCGGTCCGCCATCGTGAACATCTGGGCGATCCGGTCCTGGCCCTGAGCCTGGCCCGGATCTCCGCCCCCACGCCCGCCCGCCGCGTTGCCCCCACGCCCGCCGGCCGTTTCGCGCTCCCGCTCCACGCGTCGCATCGCGTAACGCAACGCAAGCTCGGTGAGCGTCAGTTTGCCGTCGCCGTTCCGGTCTGTCTGCAGCGGGTCGCCTTCCCAGTGGCCACTGCGAATCTCGTTGGCGTCCAGTACTCCGTCCTTGTTCGTGTCGCTGCGGCCCATCGTGCGCAGCGCCTCCTGACGATCCTCCTCCTGGATCGTCACCGCGAAACGCTCGGCGGCGTCACCAAAACCGGGTACTGGATCGAACAGATCCGGTTCGCCGAACCCGGGTACCAGCGGCGCGATCGTCGCTGCGCCTTCGCGCCCCCCTTCGCCACCCCCGCCGCGATCACGCGAGAAACCGAATTCACCACCCATCTCGGCCATCCGACGGTTTCGCATCTCGTCAAATGCGCGCGCAACGTCGTCCAACGGGATGGGGCGCGACAGGTCCAGACCGCTTCGCTCCAAGAACATCCGAGCACGCCCCTGCGACTCCTCAGGATCCAGCATGCCGTTGTTGTTGGTGTCCAGACGGGATATGAAACTCATCGAACCGCCGCCCGGTGGAAAGCCCATGCCGCCGCCCGGTGGGAAACCCATGCCGCCGCCCGGCGGGAAACCCATGCCGCCGCCCGGCGGGAAGCCCATGCCACCGCCCGGCGGGAAGCCCATGCCGCCGCCCGGCCCGCCCATCGGGCCGCCCATCGGGCCACCCATCGGCCCGCCCATCGGGCCACCCATCGGGCCACCCATCGGCCCGCCAGAGCCCCTCGCCTCACCGCCGGGGCCGCGCATGGGACCACCCCCACCTGCACCGCCCTCACCGCCCCCGCGTCCACGTCGCCCGCCCCCCTCGCCGCCAACTTCGCCACCCCGGCCTCGCCGGTCGCCTCCCGGGCGCTGACCCCAGACCGGTTCAGTCAATAGGGCCACTGCGAGCAGTGTGAGAACCAACCAACCCATCTTCCGACAGCGTGTGCTCATGGCCAAAACCCATGTCAGACGTGGACCGCTAGAAGCCCTCGGACCTTCTGCCCGTTATTTATCCATTATTGATTGAACCACGGTGTACGTCACGAGTTCCGTCGCGACCGGCACGCCGCGCCCCCGGCAGTCGCCTCCCGGGCAGTCTGGCCGGGGCCGTGGATTTGGAGTCGCCGGCAGCGAGCCTATTCCGAAACCCCGAGCGTCACCTCCACGTCGACCTGCTTGTGGTCACGGATGATGCTGACCAGCACCTGGTCGCCCGGCTGCTTCTGCTCGACCAGCGACAACAGGTCATCGGCCGTACGGACGCGCTTGCCATCAATCCCGATGATCAGGTCGGCTTGACTATGGTCGATCCGCGTCCGCTCGTAGATGGTCGGTCCGCGCCGGAACTGTTCGCGCACCAGTCGAAAACCGCGGAGGCCGGCCCGATCGGCGGGCCCGTCCGGGGTGGTCGCCGCGATCAACAGCCCTTCGTCCGTCTGATAAACGCGCGCGATTCCCAGGTCCGGCCGGATGACCCGACCGGTCTGGATCAACTGGGTCACCACCCGCTTGATCGTATTAGACGGGATGGCGAACCCGACGCCCGAATCCTCGCCCGTCGTACTGGCGATCGCCGTGTTCATCCCCACTAATTCGCTCCGCACGTTGAGCAACGGGCCTCCCGAATTGCCGCGGTTCAGCGCCGCATCAATCTGGATGATCGATTTGATCGTGCGCCCGTTGGGGGATCTCAGGGTGCGATTGAGACTCGAAATGACCCCCACCGTCAACGTACGTTCCAGCCCGAACGGATTACCCAACGCGTAGATCTTCTGGCCGACCCGCAGACGCGATGAATCGGCCAGCGTCACGGGGATCAGTTCATCGGCCGGCGCTTCGATCTTCAACACGGCAATGTCGTTCGATGGGTCCTGACCGACCAGGCTGGCCGCATACGAGCTACCGTTGGCCAGCGCAACCTGGATCTGCTGAGCGCCTTCAATGACGTGGTAGTTGGTGAGAATGTGCCCTCGCTTGTCCCACACAGAGCCCGACCCCGCCCCCTCGGTGGGCACAAAATCCATGAACATCAGGTCGGTGCGTACCGCACGCGTCGCGATGTTCACCACGCTGGCGTTCGCATGATCATAAACCTGGATGTTCACCTGCTCCTCGGGCGTAAACTCGGACAGGTCCGGTGGCGACGGCAAGACGACTTTCCCCATCTCCTGAGCTGACAAGTCGATCGGGCGGCTTGCTGACTGCAGCAGGCTGCCGAGAACCACTCCGAGCAGTGCACATGCCGTGGCGACCAGAAACAGATTGCGGTGCATCGACGACGAGCCTCCTATGCAGCTTCGTCCTCCGCTGTGCGAAGAGGGCTGGAGCATGGGTCGCAGCGGTACGCGCATCCGCCCAGGCATGCGCGCACCCGCTCAATGCGTGGTGAATCGTGACAGTATAACACGCGCGGCCAGATCCCGAAAACGGCACCCCGCCCAGCGCGTCGTGCGACGGGTACGACATCGTAATTGCCGGCACGGCCGGTGCAACCATCGTCGCCGCCATTCTTTTCCAGGACTCGCTGGTCGCGCGAACTGGTTCGTACTCAGTACTGTTTCCCCCGTATGCGCCAATTGCCTAATGAGCCCAGATGCTGGCCTCCGATACGATACATCAGCGAGAATACATGGATGCCGCGTGCGGCACACGGTTGTTTTTTGCCTTGCTGGCAAGCCGTGCAGAGGTGCTGTCTCTTTCTTGCGCGATGCGTCGCTTTTCAGGAGGATAAGTGGAATGACCCGCGCCAGCTACGCCTTGACGCTCCTGCTGGTCGCCTTCGGGGGGTCGCTTATGGTGACAAACCCGGCAAGGTGCCAGTTGGGATTTGACTACAACTATTACGGAACTTGTTACCGCGAAGCCTGTCCTTTCGCGGATGGAAATGTGCAGACAGACCAGGAGGTGACGGGATCTGCACACACGGACAGACTACCTGGAGCAGCAGACTTGCGTGGCCGGATGGTCGTCGCCATTCTGGACGATCCGGTCACGATCAGCGCGAGCCATCCTGACGCGACCGCCGATGACGCCGTCGTCGACGCGGCCGCCGACGGTGCGGAGGAGGCTGGCGCGGCCTACTCCAAGGCCGCCAATATGCGTACTGAGTCGCAATCGAGGTCGGTCCAGTCGGTCAACGGGTCGGACGCGATGACTGATGTGTACAACTATCGGTCTCGCTACGAGTACCTGTTGCAGCACGGCTACATCCACTACGACGATCCTGCGTACGGTGCGATGTGCGACCGGGCCGACGCCACGGACGCGCGCGAAGTTGTGGACACGCCACCGGACGTGGTGCGGGACTGCGAAAACGAAGTCTACCAGGCCTATCTCCAGCGCTGTGCGGAAGAGGCTGTGGCCAACGCGCTGACCATCGCGCCGGCCGCCGAGCGCGGCGCGTCCGAGTCCGCCGCGTCGGATGCATCTTACGAGCCCTATGAGCCTTATGAGCCCTACGATTACGCGCCGTACGACCCTTGGAAAACCGAGTCCGTCTCGTCCCCGAGCGGCCATCCCTCGGGCTACGCGCCGGGCTACGAACACGGTTACGGCTACGGTTACGAATATGACTACGGTTACCACTGGGAGCGCAGTGCCTCCTCCCAGTCGGAGCCAGCCGTGGGAACGGAAGATGCCGACACCTCACCGGACCTCGACATCCAGCGCATGATGGATCTCGGCCGCGACCTGTTCAGTTCGCTGCTTGAATCGGACCTGGCCGAGGCGGTCGAAGCGGCTGCCGAGCGTGTCACGCACTACGTGGCTCGGACGGCCGATGCCATGGGGGTCGACCAGATCGGCCGGGATGTGACGGAAGCGCTGGCGGCCGCATTCCAACGTCCGTTGCCCAACCCCAACGATGCGGACTGTGACTGGGCTCACGCACATGTGTACGCGTTCACCTTCGACGTTTCCGCGGCGGAGGAGACGCTGACCGCCCAATCGCCGGTCGACCGCGAAATGGCCCGTCAATGGACCTGCCGCGTCATTAACTCGGTTGCTGCCGCGCTGGACCGGGTTGCCGTCGCACTGCGACGCTTTGCTGACCAGAGCGTGGCCACTGCGCCCGGCAGCGACCAGTGGTCAACGACTCAGCGCTGAGCCGGCCGCGTGAACTGGAACGGTTTTTTTGCAGGCCCTCCCCTGAAAAAGGGGAGGGTTTTTTCTTTTTCTCTACCCTTCCTCCAGCTGTAGCATTTCGCAACACTCGCGCGAAATGGTTCACCAGGCTCGCCGCCCTAAAATGTGTGATATGAGCGTATTGCGTCACGCAACGGCCGGGCGGCCGTTCTTCGCCCTTGGGACCTGCGATTGGCGCGGCGTTTGCCCAGCGCTCTTCTGCCCTGGCAGGTGGCGTTCAGCCGGTTGCGCGGCGCGCTCTGGGCCGCGCGACTTGGGATGCGACCCGGGAGTCTTGGCCGTCCGGCCGGTCCGGGCGGTCGCGTCCTGACCCCGTGCAACGCAAGGGCCGTCTGCGCAGGCTGTAGCGGGCGTGATATGGGCAACGGCGGGGCGTGAGAAGAGGTGGTGGGCGTGCGTCGCGGTGTTGACGCTGCCTACTTTGTCAGGATCGCCCAAATTGGCGTTTTTTAGGTAGCAGAAAGAATGTGCCCAGCTTAGAATGATGCTTACGGGCGAACTTCTAAGTGCCCTCGATGTGGGCGAGGCGGGCCATCCGAACCGGGACGGGGAGGGAGTCCTTTCGCATTCACTTCTGTGGCTGGAGTTTTCACTATGTCCAAACGCAGTCGGCAGTTGCTATCCGTATTCCTGTCTCTCGGCGTGTTGTACGCGGCGGCCTCGCGAGCGTCCGATCCGGTGGCTGATACCTACGGAGCGCGTCTGGCCAGCTACGACAAGGCCGTTGGCGAGTCGTATTTCGCGCTGAGCCTCACGCCCCAGCAGCGCCCGGAAGCGTCCGACACACACGAGGTGGTGATCCTGGTGGATACCTCGGCGAGCCAAACCGGGGCGTTCCGTGATGATGGGTTGCTGGCGGTCAAGACGATCCTGGAGCGGCTCGATCCCCGGGACCAGGTCAGACTCATTGCCGTGGACCTGGCGGCCGTGCCGCTGTGCGACCAGTTTGTAGCGGCCGGCAGCCCGGAGATGCAGGCTGCGTTCCGCAAGCTCGAGCAGCGCACGCCGCTGGGCGCAACGGACATGGTCGCGGCGCTGCAGGCGGCGGTGGACAGTTTTCCCGACGGTTCGGTGGAGCATCCGCGCGCGGTGATCTACGTGGGAGACGGCCTGAGCCATGCGAACTTTTTCGGTGACCCGCAGATCAAGGCCCTGGTCGACAAGTTGATCGCGCGCCGGGCGCCCGTTTCGAGTCTGGCCCTTGGTCCTCAGCGAGGGGTGGAGTTCCTGGCCGTGATGGCCAATCAGACGGGTGGCATCCTGTGCCTCGATTCGGACGAGGAGGCGTCAGTTCAGGCGGCGGGCGTGGCGCTGGCCAAGGCGGCCCAGCAGCCGGTGTTCTGGCCCCAGGAAACCCAGTTCTCGGCGGGGATCGTCGAGTACTATCCGTCCACCTTCCCCCCGTTGCGGACTGATCGCGATACGATCCTGATCGGCAAGCTCGAAGGTCGCGACCCGCAGGCGATTCGGGTCCAGGCGGAGGTCAACGGCCAGCGCGTCGAGCTGTCTTGGAACGTCCCGGTAGAGCGGTCGAGCGAGGATTTTGCATTCCTGCCCACCTTGGTGGACAAGGCGCGTGACAACGGCGGCCTGACCCTGCCGACCGTGGGCTCCGCGGGGCTGCGCGAAGTGGCCCGACTGATCTTCGCCGGCTCGCAGGACCTGTCGATGACGAGCGGCGATCCACCTGTGGATTCGCCTGCCGTGCGGGTGGCGTTCCAGTTCTGTGCTTTCCAGGAAGCGCCTGCCGAGGAGCCGCCGGTTGAACCGGCCGACTCGACCGCCCCACCGGCCGACGCGGCCACGCCACCGGCCGATTCGACCACCCCGCCGGCCGACGCGGCTGCGCCGCCGGCCGACGACGATGGCGATCTGCTCGCGGAACTCAACGCGGAAGCGAAACTGCTCGAGCAGGTGCAGGCCAGCCGCCAGGTGGTCGCCGCGAAGACCCGCGCGGAAATCGAATATGGGTTGGGCCAGGCGCGTAAGCAGATGGGAGTCAATGCGGCGATTGCCATTCAGTCCCTGAAGGTGATGCTGGACAACGTCGACCGTGCGGTCGAGCTGGATCCGGAAACCCGCGCGCAGTTGCGCGACCGGTTAGTCGCCGCGATTCGCGAAGCGGACCGGCGTCAGGTCCAACAGGATACCGAGCGGCGGCAGACGCAGGAGAACCAGGCGATCGCGGACGAAGCCCGCCGCCTGGCCGCGGAATACTCCGACCGGCGCCAACGCGTCAAACTGCTGATGGAAAAATTCGACGCCCTGATCGACGAAGGGATCAGCCTGGCGCGCGAAGGCGAACACGACAAGGCCAAGAGCAACTTCGAAGCGGCAATCACCGAGATCTCGGATCCCATCGAGAGCCTGCTGCCCATGGATCCCATCGGCAATTCGGCCCGCTACAACGCCAGTATCCTGCGGCAATTGGCCGGCATCCAGAAGATCCGCGAACTGCGGCAACGCGGGTTCGCCGGAGCACTCTACGAAGTCGAACGCTCCGCCATCCCCTTCCCGGACGAACCGCCCATCGTGTATCCGGACCCGGAATTCTGGGAACGGATCTCCATTGCCCGGGAGAAATACAAGTCCATGGACCTGCTGAGCAGCGGTACGCCCGAGCGGCGAATCTACGATGCGTTGGATGGCGAGATCCAACTGGATTTCAACGACACGCCCCTGTCGGAAGTCGTGGACTACATCAAGAACGCACGCAACATTCCCATCATCATCGACAAACGTGCCTTGGATGACGCGGGACTCGGGACCGACACGCCCGTGACGATCAACCTGACGGGCATCACGCTCCGATCGGCACTCAAGCTCATGCTCAAGGAACTCGAGCTCACCTATGTGATCCGCGATGAGGTGCTGAAGA
The DNA here is from genome assembly GCA_052034005.1 of Planctomycetota bacterium. GTDB lineage: Bacteria > Planctomycetota > Planctomycetia > Pirellulales > Pirellulaceae > JAAYDI01. The sequence goes on from JBPOJB010000013.1 coordinate 107,418, forward strand.
TCACCACCCCAGACGAGGCGGAAAACGAACTGCTGACGAAGGTCTACCCCGTGGCCGACCTGGTCATGCCCATTCTCGGTGGGATGGGAGGCGGGATGATGGGAGGCATGGGAGGCTTTGGCGGCATGGGGGGCTTTGGAGGCATGGGAGGCATGGGAGGCATGGGAGGCTTTGGCGGCATGGGAGGCATGGGAGGATTCTTTGCCGTCGATGAGGATTTGAAGCTGGGCGACAAGCCGGCCCGCGCCACACCGACTGTGGAAGAGGCTGCCGCGGCAGCCGCCGGTGCGCCGCCGATGGACGCCATGGGCGTGCGTGTCCCGTTGGGCGACCCGATCAAGCTGGAGGTAGCCGAGGGTCAATCGGTGGTCGACGCATGGGACGCGTTTTTTGCGCGTTCCAAGCGTGAAGGTGCCGGCAAGGCGCTTGCGGTGGACGGGCGCATTCGCGCGACCGCACGCGAGTTATCGAGCCAGGAGCAATACGGTGACATCGTAGTCATGCTTGAGTCGGCGATCCGCGGGTCGTTTGCCCAGCCTTGGATGTATGAAGCGCTCGGCCTGGCCATGCTGGCCAGCGAGGCACCGGAGGCCGAGGTGGAGCGAGCCTTGATGTCGGCGGTGGACTTGACGAGCAGTCCGGATGAGGCGCTGAACCTGGCGATTTACATGGCCCGCCTCGGCCTGGATCGCCGGGCTCTGCAGCTGTTCCGCCAGTTGGCCTCTATCAACCCATTCCGGCCGGAGCCCTACGCCATGGGCCTCGCATGCGCCAAGCGGCTGAATGATATCGACGGCATCCGTTGGGCTACGTTGGGGGTGCTGGACCAGGCGTGGCCGGAGAATCAGCGGTCGATTGAAGACCGTGCATTACGCCTGGCCCGGGCGACGGTCGAGGAGCTGCGGGCGGCCGGCCGCATGGAGGAGGCCGACGCGTATGAGGAGGCGATTGAGGAGGCGCGTCTGCGCGACGTGATCGTCAAAGTCACGTGGAACGGCGATGCCGATCTGGACCTGGAAGTGGAAGAGCCGGGCGGGACGGTCTGCGCCTTGCTGCACGCCCCCCGCACCACGGCCGGCGGCGTGATGTTGGGCGACGCTTTCGCCTCGGGCCAGAACACGGAGGGCTACACCGAGACCTACATTTGCCCGAAGGGTTTCAGTGGCCAGTATCGGCTGTTGATCCATCGCGTGTGGGGGAAGGTGACGGCCGGCAAAGTGACGGTGGACATCCAGACGCGCAACCCGGACAAGCCGCACATTCGCGAACACCTCAAGATCGGCGACAAGGACGCCATCGTATCGTTTGAGGTGCTCCATGGCCGGCGCACCGAGCAGTTGTCTCAGCACCAGTTGGCCCAGTTGCAAGCTCAGCCGGTCGTCGAGGATCGTGCGGCCCTTACGCGGCAACTGAGCCGCTACGAGGACTCGTTGGCGGACCGGGATTTCCGCCGTTCGCGGGCTCACCAGCGCGGCTGGGCCGGCGGTGGGCCGGTCGGCTTCCAGCCGCAGATCACCGTGCTGCCGCAAGGCACCATGTTGATGGGCGCGGGCGCACTGGCCGTGGTGTCGGCCGACCGGCGATATGTTCGCTCGGCACCCTACCCGTTCTTCTCCCAGATCGGCGAAGTGACGACCTTCGACTTCGGTGGCGGGACGCGCGACACGCTCAACGACGACGACGATGACGACACGGGCGGCAACAACTGACCGGGCGGTCGGCCCGTCGTCGGCTGTCGAGCTCGGACTAACCGCGCAGGGGCCCGGGGCGCCGACTCCGTGGCAGCCCGGGCCCCTTTCCCGCGCGCGGGCGACCACCTGCTGACCACCCGGCTGGCACCGCGTCGCATTGTCAGCGCTCCGCGTCTTCCGTATACTTCCTCCGCACGGGTTGGCGGGAATGCGAGGACCGATCAGGAGTCGTTCGTATGCGCGTGGGTTGCATGCCGGTTGTCCAGGCCGGACTGGTCTGGCTGGTGTTGATGGGTTGCGCGCCACGCGGCGCCCAGGGGTCAGACACGGAACCACCAGGGCCGGCAACCAGCCCGGTGCCTGCGCCATCGGCGCCGACAGCTCAGCAGTTGGCCGAAGAGCGGGAGTTGATCCGCTTGTTTGCCGATACGCTCGAACAGATCCGGGCCCACTACGTGGACGCCCGGGTGGGCGACCGCGAGCTGATCGAGGCCGCCATCCAGGGCATGATGCAGAAGCTCGATCCCTACTCGGACTACATCGATCCGACGCACATCGACCAGTTCCAGAAGCTGATGGAGGGCGAGTACGTGGGGATCGGCGTCCATCTGGGAGCGCGGGACGGCCAGATCCAGATCGTCAGCCCGCTGTACGATACCCCGGCCTGGCGCGCGGGCCTGCGCGCCGGCGATCGGATCCTGACGATCGGCGACCGGGCCACGCGCGGGTTATCGGTCGAAGACGTGGTCAAGCTCATGGCCGGCGCGCCCGGGACCGACGTGACGATCTCGGTGTGGCGCCGCGCGGAACCGGAGCCGCGTACGGTGACGCTCAAGCGCGAGGTGATCCAGCAGCCGACGGTGCTCGGCTATCGCCGCAGCGCGGAGGGGGTGTGGGACTATGTGTGCGACGCGGACCACAAGATCGGCTACGTCCGCCTGACGTCGTTCAGCCGCGGCACCGCATCCGACCTGGCGTCCGTGCTCACGCAATTGCAGTCGCGAGGCATCCAGGGCCTGGTGCTCGACCTGCGTTTCAATCCGGGCGGCATCCTCAACCAGGCGATCGAGGTGAGCGACCTGTTTCTGCGCGAGGGGCAGATCGTGAGCGTGTCCGGGCGCGGCATCAACCCGCCGCCCTGGGAAGCCCACTCCGAGGGGACGCTGATCCCGGCCGGCTTCCCCATGACCGTGCTGGTCAACCGCTTCAGCGCCAGTGCGGCGGAGATCGTGTCGGCCTGCCTGCAGGACCACCATGTCGCGGTGATCGTCGGCGAACGGACCTGGGGCAAAGGCAGCGTTCAGAACGTCATCGGGTTGGAGCATGGCCGCAGCGCGTTGAAGCTGACGACGGCCGAGTATCAGCGCCCCAGCGGGCAGAACATCCATCGCGGACCGGACGCCAAGGAATCGGACCCCTGGGGCGTCACGCCGGACGAAGGTTATGCGGTCGCCTACAGCGATGCCGATCTGCTGGCGCTGGGCAACCACTTCAACCATCTGGACGCGCTGGCCGAGCCGCCGCCCGAGGCCGCGGGTGCCGAGCCGACGCCGTCCGGCGACGCGCCGGATGAGTTCGTCGATCGGCAACTGGAGAAGGCGCTCGAGTACCTGCGTGGGCGAATCCATCCCGAGTCGACTCCGGCGCCGGCCGACGCGGACGCCACCGCGCGGTCTGGAGCGGCCGCCTCATGATCGTCCTGGCGTTGGAGACCACCTGTGACGAGACGGCGGCGGCCGTCGTGGACGAGCGGCTGCGGGTCTTGTCGTCGGTGGTGGCCTCGCAGGACGCGCTGCACGAGCGCTTCCGCGGCGTAGTCCCTGAGATCGCAGCGCGTGCGCATGTCGAGCGGTTGCTGCCGGTGGTGGACGAGGCGTTGCGGCGCGCCGGAGTCGCGCTGCAGGACCTCTCGGCGATCGCGGTGGCCAACACGCCGGGTCTTGCCGGTTCGCTGCTGGTGGGGCTGGTCGCCGCCAAAACGCTCTGCGTGGCGCTGGGCAAGCCGCTGGTGGCCGTGAACCACCTGCATGCCCACGTCTATGCGTGCCGGGTGGCCAGCGGCGTGGAGGTGTTCCCGTGCGTGGGGTTCATCGTCAGCGGCGGGCATACCAGCTTGTACGCCTGTGCGAGCCCGAGCCAGTTCACATGGCTCGGCGGAACCGTCGATGATGCGGCCGGCGAGGCCTTTGACAAGGTCGCCTCCATGCTCGGGCTCACCTACCCGGGCGGCCCGGCCATTGCCCGAGCCGCCGAGCGCGGCAACCCGGCGGCCTACCCGTTCCCGCGCCCGATGCTCAGCGACGACACCCGGCTGGATTTCAGTTTCAGCGGGCTCAAGACGGCCGTGCGGTACGCCATCACCGGAATGGGACGCTGCGATTTCACCGCGCTACAGCTCCCAGCCCAGCAGGTCGCCGATCTGGCTGCCAGCTTCCAGCAGGCCGTGGTGGATTGCCTGATCGGCAAAGCGTGTCTGGCGCTGCGTCGCACCGGGCTGAAGCGATTGTGTGTCGGCGGCGGCGTGGCGGCCAACAGCCAGCTCCGGCAACAGCTGGCGGCCGCCGTGCGGCAGGCGGGCGCCGAACTGTATGTCGCGCCGCCCGAATTGTGTACCGACAATGCGGTGATGGGCGCCATCGCCGTCGAACGCCTCAAGGCGCACGCAACCGAGCCCTTGGACCTCGATATCCACCCGGGGCTCGTTCGGCCCTAGAAGTCGTACCACAAGCCGAGTCCAATGGCTTCCTCGGACTGGTCGTAGAACGAGTACTGGGCGCTCTTGCCGTTGTAATAGTGCACGCCAAACCGCAGCAGGTGGCGGTCGCGATCCGTCATCCAGGACCAGCCGGTCATGACGGCCAGGTTGCCGCCGAAATCCACCTCCTGCCGCAGGTGCCCGTTGATTGCGAAGAAGGGTGCACCGCGAAAGCCGGTCGGCGCATTGGGCGCCCAGTCCGCGCCGAACTGGAACTCCCATGGCTCGCTCACCTCGCACCGGAAGCTCCAGCCCGCCTCGGCGTACAGGCGGAGCATGTCGGTCACGTAGATCGAATACCCTAAGACCAGCGCATCGCGCGACCAATTCAGCCGCGGATAGCCGGGATACGCGAGCACAAACTCGTCACCCAAGTGCGAACTGATGTGGTAATACCCGAACTTCACCTGGTGGATGCCGATCCCATAAGTCAGCGGGACGCCGACGCGATAGTCCGTCGCGCGGACATCGACGTGGCTGTCCACGTCCAACCGCACCTGGGCCGCGCCCTCGGCGTCGATCTGGAAGCCCTCCGGCATCAGCGGATCGCGATCACCGTATCGCAGCAGACCCACGCGCGCACCAAGCACTCCCTCCCACAGGCGGGTATCGTCCTTCACCCAGGTGATCGATGTGCCGGCACGAGCCTCTTTCATCCCCGCCAGGTAAGACTTGTAGATCAGGTCGGTCGGCATCAACTGCCAGTGCCAGCCGCCTGGAACCAGCGGGTACACGTGCCCATTGTCCAGGTACGCGTCGAGATCGAAATACGGTTGCTCCACGGTCTGGGGGACGACCGCAGGCGTCTCGACCAGCCCTGACGATGCCGGGACGTATGGCATTTGTCCGACTGCTGCTGCGGCGGTCAGCGACCAGACGAAACACGCGGCCAGCGACCATCGTAAACGAGCTTTCCGATCACGGAACACGGTTTCGTACTCCATCGGCCTCCGACCGGATGACGCCCAACCCGGTCGTCCCGACGATTGCGTACTCGGAGCGCAGCATGAGAAGGGTCGCAAGTGTACTCGGGCGGACGGTTGCGGGGTAGTCCGATTCAGCGACGTGATAACGTATTGGCAGGTAACGGGTTACGTGGAGATGTCTCGATCCTGCAAGGCCGGCGCAGCGCGTCGGTGCCGGATCACGGGCGATGCATTCGGTATTATCGGCAAATCCGGGTTAGACTATCACAATCGATCGGGATGGGAGCGTGGCTTGTTGTCGTCCGAGGAGCCGTCCAATGAAGAGCCGTACCTGTCGTGCCCGGCGTCTGCCGCTGGGCGTATCTCGGCGCCAGTTCCTGGTTGCCGGTGCCGCCGCCGTCTGCCTGACGCCCTGGGCCCGCACGGCCGGGAGTCTCCGGCCGGCGACGCGGAAATGGGAGATGAAGCTGTCCACCTCGTCACTTCACTATCGCGGATTGTCGTTAACCGAGGCCATCCGCCGCATCGCCGCCGTGGGCTTCCAGGGGGTCGATGTGTGGGCGCATTTCGAATGGGCCGGCCCGTTATGTGAGCATCTGGAGGATGGCCTCGAACGCATGGGGCCCGAGCAGTTTCGAAAGCTGCTTGCCGAGAACAAGCTGGCGCTCAACAGCGCGTCGTGCTATGGGGCGCCTTTCAGCCGGTTCGCCCGTGCGCTGGGCGACTGCGGTGGTTGCGTCGTCGTGCGCGGCAGCACCGGCGTCGACGGGACGGACGTCACGGCAGCGGGACTCAGGCGCCAGATGGAGCGGTTCTTCGAGTCGCTCAAGCCGGAGCTGGAACTGGCTGAGAAGTACAACTGTTCCCTGGCGATCGAAAACCACTCGGGCGAGTCGCTGCTGAACAAGCTGGACTCTTTCAAGGCGTTCACGGACCTGAATCGCAACCCGCGGCTCGGGATCGCGCTGGCGCCGTATCATGTGCAACTCAACGGCGAATCGGTGGAGGAGGCGATCCGAGTCGCATCCCAACAGATCAAGTTCTTCTACGCCTGGCAGCACGCGGAGGGTACCGAGCAGCTGCCGGGGATCGGCACGACCGACATGCGGCCGTGGCTGCGCGCCTTGGCGGACGTTGGCTATGCGGGGTTCGTCAACCCATTCATGCATTTCGAGCCGGAGCCCGACGTCATGGACGAGGCGCTTGCCAAGAGCCGCAAATACCTGCTGGACGCTTATGCGGAAGTGGTGAACGCGTGACCGGTCGGAGCTGCCGTGCGACCGGCTCTGCCGGCGCCGCACGGCGGCTGCGGGCATGATCAGGGCGGGGCGCCGGGCGGCCGGCCGTCAACAGCCCACGCCTACCAACCGTCTCCGGCCTGCCGGTGTACTTCGTCGATGATCCGTTGTTCGAGCCCGGCACGCAGCGTGGTGGGCAGCGCGAAGTAGGGGATCTCGCTGCCGCCGCCGTAACCGCCCTCCTGCAGCAGCCGCTCCGACGGAACATAGCAGGCGAAATCGTTGCTGTACGCGTTGATCCACAACCGCTGCGGATCGAGTTCCTGCTTGAGTCGCAGCGTGTAATCGACACACACCTCACCGGCCAGGAACACCATCAGCAGGCGGTCGCCGAACGCGAACGTCTGGATGGGATAGTCGACTGCCTTGAGCAGCGCCTCGCCGCGATCCAGGCGCGCCAGCTGGGTCCGGGCGTTGTAGCCCTTCGGCGTATCTTGGTCGGCCAGCGCGGTCAGCTGTTCACGGGTCGGCAGGTCGTTCAACGGGAGCTGGATCGTCGAAAGTTGCGCCTGGACCGGCCCGCTGATCGGCTGGAGCGGTTGCTGCAGGACGCGATCCACTTCCGCGGCCATCTCCTCGCCCTGGGCGGCCGCCACGTCCACCCGATCGCCGGTCACCCCGGAGCTCGGATTCGAGTCGGAGCCGGCCCCAGCCGAAAACAACGCGAGGCAGCCGGGATGGCGCCGCTCGATGCTCTCCTGGGCAAACCCGGCCCAGTCGCCGCTGACCTTGTTGTTCGACAGGGTCACACAGTGGCAGGCGTAACGGAAATAGACCGCCCGCACACGGTCCTCCGCGCCGCGGACCACCAACACCGGCAGGTCGTGGTCGGTGGGACCGCCCGCCGTCCGCCGGTTGGCGGCCAGTGCCGATTGGCCCACACCCCATTCCAGGCGGCTCGGCTGCATGTCCTCCAGCGCCCGGATCGCCGCCCGCTCCAGGGCATCGGTCAGCTCGGCCGTGTACCGTTCGATATGCGCCTGGTGGTCGTCCGGGATCGGCTGGCTGAAGATGTTGTCGCACGACCCGCAGACCTTGGGTGCCGTGTGGGAATGCGAGTAGGTGAGCGCAATGTTCGCGCGCGGGATGTGGTACTTCGGCGCCAGCCGGCGGAAGACCTCGTCCACCATCGTCGATCGCACGCCGAGATTATCGATGGCCAGCAGCACCACGGGCACATCGTCGGCCCAGCGGATGGCCAGCGCTTTGGCCCAGATCTTCTGGGTGACCCCTTCGGATTCCGCGCGGCGGAACCCGAACCCGCTCAATCGGATCGGATAGTCCGGTGTGATGTCCACCCGGCTCACGCCGATCCGGTATCCGTCATCCGCCCGCGCCACGCCGGCCAGGCACAGGCCGAGCGCCGCCCACGCCACAGGCCATTTCCGAAACATGCGCATCGTCGCCATGGAGGATTCTCCAACGGGGTTCTTGGTAGGAACACTGTCCGGTCTGCCGCACGTCGCCTTACGTTCGGACCGCACCTGCCATCGTGATGTCCAATTCAGATCAACCCGGCGCCGGCAGCCCCGCCCGCCGCCTAGGCCATGCCGCCCTCCTCGATGAGCCTGAGGCCCAGCAGGGCAGCCAGATCCTCCAGTTCCCGCTGGTAATCGCCGTAGAACACGACCCGGTGCAGCAGGGTCATCATATCGCCCTCGACCACGTCGGCGCCCCAGTTGAGGAACAATCGCCGCGCGTTGGGCACCGTCTGGGTGAACTGCGTGCGGCAGGCGATCGGGCTCGTGCTCGTCTCGATGATCCTTCCCGGCGTGTACAGGAGCGTATCGAGGCCGACCAGCTTCGCGCAGGTCACGGCCTGGCCGACGCGGTTCTCCACCTGCAGCGCCACGCCGCCACCGCTGTCGCTCTGCGTCCGGATGACGAACGGCAGACGCTCACCGTCCGGCCCGTCCATCTTCGTGGCGGACGTGCAGTGGAAATGCACCATGGCGTTCTTCGACGTGTCGATCACCGGATCGGTGATGAACCCGGGTATGCGGAAGGCATACGCGAACATCAACATGGTGAGCGTCGAATCGATATCGCCTTCACAGGCGCCGACGTAGCCGATGTCGTTCAGCTTGCTGAACGTCAGGCAGCCCCGCGGATTGCCCATGCAGTGCACGCTGCACACCGCCTGCGCCTGCTCCTCGATCATGATCTTGCGCACCGCCAGGTAATACCGGGTGGCCTCGATGATCTCCTCGCGCGTCGGCTCGACGATCGCCTGCGCCGGCTTGATCCAGTACTCTTCCGCTTCGGCCACGGCCGCCTGCGGGTCGATCGACTTGCAGACCTCCAGCACGCGCTCGTTGGTGATCGTCACGAGCTGGACGCCCAGCTTCTCCTTGACCTGCGTCGGGTCGCAGGCTGCGGCCGTACCGTGTGGCCCGCCGATCGCCAGGACCTTCGTGTGCTTGAGCTTGGCCGGCACGCGCAGCAGGGCCACGCCCTTGTCGATGTCCGCCCAGTCGCTGGTCGGCATCAGCACCACCTTCTTCCCCTGCTTGTGCCAGCGGTTGAAGTACATCCAGTGGTGGCCACTGAACGGCTGCGAGAACAGCACGGTGGGCAGGCCGATGTCGATCAGCTGGCTCAACACGGGCGGGTCGCCGCCGTGCCCCGACAGGTGCACGATGAACAGCGCGTCGGCGTCCTGGATCTTCTCGGCGACCGCCGGGATCTCGGTGGGTGGTACGAGGTCGCCGCCCAGGAACTGGACGTCGCCCAGCCGCTGCTCCAGGTCCGCAAAGTACCGGTTGAACTTCTCGATCTCCTCGGTCGGATGGGTCAGGTAGCCATCCAGCGTGCGGCCGACGAACAGGCGATAGATCCTGGCCGGCGCCATGGGCGGCCAGTCTCGATCCCCTTCCGCGGCCCACACGTTGTTCCGCACGAATTGCGACGCGAGCATCGCACCGCCGAGCGCCGCGGCGCCCATGAATTCGCGCCGATTGCAGCCTTGACACATGAGTCTTTCTCCTGGAGTGATGTCAGGGGTATTGGCGAGGTTCCGGGTCCATTTTGGAAGACCGGGAAGGCCCTGTCAACGCACGGTGGAATCGCAGTGGGCGCTGCGCGCGTCCAGCCGACGCGGTGGAGCGTGACGGTGGCCGCCCACGGGAGTGCGGCGCGGCGCGTGCCGCCCGACGTTGTCCCCGGGGCAGCGTTGCTGATTCCGTCACCGCGCAGGACTATAATGACGCCGGGCACGAAGTAAGGAACAGTCCCATGAGTAGACATCCGTCGCGGCGAGCGTTCCTGCGAGGTGCGGCGGCGGCTGCCGCCGGCGGCTGGCTGATGGCTCGGCGGCCGCGCGCCGCAGCCCGGGCCTGGCATGCCCCCCTCCCGATCGCCGACAGCCCGGCCGCGCAGCATTCCAAGCTCGGCCGCAATTCACTCATCGCGGTCGTAACGCAACCCGTGTCGCGCGACGTGAACCCGCGGGCGGGCAGTTGGCCCTACATCACGGAGATCCTCCGGCGCGCGGGGCTGTTCTTCGTGGAACGTTCGTCCCAAGACCTGCCGGCGCTGGCCGCCGAATCGAACCCGATCGTGCTGTTGGCGGGTGATTTGCAGCTGACGGCCGACCAGCGCCGGGCGGTGGCCGAATGCGTCAAGAGCGGAGGCGCGCTGATCGGGATCGGCGGCACGTCGGGTTTGGAGGAAGTGTTCGGCGTCCGGGCGGCGACCCCGATGGCCGAGGGTTGGATGAAGGTGACAGCGCAAGAACACCGGGTGACGGCCGGACTGCGCAGCTCGCTGCACGTGTTTGGCGGCTGCACGGTCCAGGTCGCGACCGCCACGCCGCTCGCCCAACTCGAGGCGGGGGCCCAGGGCGCGCGCGGCAGCGTGATCACCGAGCACCGCTTCGGCCAGGGCTGCGCCATCCTGCTGGCGCCGGACCTGATCTTTTCCGTCGTGCACATCCAGCAGGGCCTGCCCGTGCTGCAGGACCGGCAGCCGGCCCCCGACGGGTCCGCGCCGACCAACGACGGCGTACTGAAGGCGGAAGACGGCGGCGTGCTCGATTGGGTCCGCGACCGCCAACCGCTGCAGCCGGACAACGCGTCCGCGTTTCTGGAGCCGGTGAGCGACGAGCTGCGTGAAGTCATCCTGCGGGGCGTTTTCCACGCCGCGCGCCAGCAGGGAGTCGTCCTGCCGCTGCTCTGGTATTGGCCGCGCGGGCTGAAGGCGGTCGGGCACATCTCGCACGATACGGACGGCAACGACCCGCAGCTGGCCGCGGCCATGTTGGAGGTGATGCGGGGCTGCGACGTGAAATCCACCTGGTGCACGCTGTACCCCGGCGGCTACCCGCGCGACTTCTATCGGGCACTCCGGGAGCACGACTATGAGATCGCCCTGCATTACGACGCCATGACCGGCGGGCCGCAGACCTGCTGGTCGAAAGACAACCTCCTGCGGCAGCACGAGTGGCTGCTCCAGGAAGCTGAGCTGTCGCACATCACGTCGAACAAGAACCACTACACGCGCTGGGAGAACCGGTTGGACTTCTGGCGCTGGTGCGAAGAGGTTGGGATCCGTGTCGACCAGACGCGCGGGCCCACCAAGAAAGGCACGATCGGGTTCCCGCTGGGCGGCTCGCAGCCGTATTTCCCGTGGGACGACGAACGCGCTGAGCCGCGCCCGATCGACGTGCTCGAGATCAACCTGCTCACACAGGACCTGGTCGTCGTGTGCCCGCGGGAGTACGGTCGGCAGTTGTTGGACTCAGCCGCACGCCACCACGGCGTGGCGCACTTCCTGTTCCACCCCGCGCACATTCAGAAGCCCTTCGTGGCCGACGCCCTGTCGGAGCTGGTGGACGACGGCCGGGGGCAAGGGCTCGAGTGGTGGACCAGCGCGCAGATCTACCGCTGGGAGAAGTTGCGGCGCGGCGTGAACGCGAGTTGCGAGACGGGCGAGGTATTGACGTTGGCGGCCGAAGAGCCGGTTCCCGCGGCCACCTTGCTGCTCTTGGCGTCCACAGTCGAGCCGCGGACGGTGCAGGTCAACGGTCAGCCGACTCCCAGCCAGCGCTGGAATCTGTACGGCTTCGAATTCGACGCTCTCCCCATGGATATCCACCGCCTCGAAGTCCAGATCTGAAAAAGGGGTCAGGACTCATTAATGCGGTCGGTCACCTTCCGGTCACCTTCTCATCTGTTCGGCGATCGCGTAAGGGTGCTACAATTGGATCGACAGAACACGTTTTTTCAGGTTGCAGTGCCATGACCACCGCCCGGGAGTCCTTTGCCATGCTTGACAAGGGAACGCTGTGGGACGCAGTGGCGCGGTCGCATGCGCTATTGAAAGCACGGGGGCTGCCGCACGCGATCGTGGGCGGGATTGCGGTCTGTCTGCACGGTTACCAGCGGAACACGGTTGACATCGATCTGCTGGTTCGACCGGAAGACGTCGATGCCCTGCGTCAGGAACTGTCCAGTTCCGGCTGGGAATGGGACAGCGTTCAGAAGCAGTTTGTCACCGATTCCGGGGTGGTTCTGCAGTTCCTGTTGGCCGGCGAGAAAGCCGGTCGGGGCTCCGAGGTGTGTTTCCCGGACCCGGCTGACGCGACCGCCGTGACCGAGTTGGAGGGTCTGCCGGTACTGACGCTCGCTGGCTTGATCGAGACCAAACTGGCCAGTGGCACCGGTGACGCCCGCCGGATGCACAGGGATTTTGCCGACGTGGTTGAGTTGATTGCCAGGCACGGGTTACCCAAGTCCTTTGCACGCAAGCTGCACAAGTCGCTTCGGTCGACGTTTCTGGAACTCCTCGCTCGTGCCCGTGCCGAATGAGCTTGCGTTCGTCTTGCGAACCAACTCCCGGCATTGCTTCCCGGACCCGGGCAGTGTCTTGCAGTTCTCTGGCAAGATCAGCTATTCTGGCAACCATCTTCGAAGGAGGATGGGACTATGCAACGCGCGGTGATGCGAGAGCTGATGGCTGAGTTCCTGGGCACGTTCGTGCTGATCGCGTTCGGCTGCGGGTCGGTGGCGCAGGTAGTGCTGAGCAATCGTGAGAACGGCGAGTACCTGTCGATCAACATCGGCTGGGGGCTGGGTGTCGCCCTGGGTGTGTACGTGGCGGTTGGCATCAGCGGCGCGCATCTGAACCCTGCGGTAACGCTCGCGCTGGCCGTGCGCCGCGGGTTCCCGTGGAACAAGCTGCTTCCCTATTGCATCGCACAGGTCGCCGGTGCGTTTGTCGCGGCGCTGGTCGTGTACGTGACCTACCTCGATGCGCTGTCGCACTTCGACGGCGGTGTGCGCCAGGTGCTGGGCGAGCAGGGCACGGCACGGATCTTCGCCACGTATCCGCAACCGTTCCTCACGCCGGTAATCGGCGGGCTGGTCGATCAGATTGTCGGCACCGCGCTGCTGATGATGTGCATCTTCGCCCTGATCGATCATCGGAACTGCGCCCCGGTGTCCTACCTGTTTCCCGTCCTGGTCGGCGCGGTGGTCTTGGCCATCGGTATCGCATTCGGCTTCAACTCGGGCTATGCGATCAACCCGGCCCGCGATCTCGGTCCGCGCCTGTTGACGTACGTGGCGGGTTGGGGGAGCGAAGTGTTCCGAGCCGGACATGGCTGGTGGTGGGTCCCGATCGTCGGCCCGCTGATCGGCGGCGTACTGGGCGGTTGGCTCTATGACCTGTTTGTTACACGATGGCATGGGGAAGAGCCGGAGGCGGGTGGAGCCGAGGTGCCCTATGACGCATGACGGGCACGCGCGATCTGCTCCTCCAGGCGTTGCCAGCAGTACCATTGCATGCGCGGCAGATGGAACGGTCCTTTCCACATGTTGCCTTTCAGGCGCGTGGCCACCGATCCGTCCCGGTGCAAGTAGCCGAACCATTCGCCATGGACCGGGTCCGGGAAGTGCGCGTAGGCCCAGTCGTGCGCCTGTGCGTGCCAGCGTGCGTATTTCGGGTCGCCGGTGAGTTGCCAGGCCAGCAGGCAGGCGATGATCGCCTCGTTGTGCGGCCACCAGAACTTCATGTCCTGCCAATACTCGGTGCCAGGCAGGCCGCGCGCGTCCCGATAGTAGAGAATGCCGCCGTACTGGCGGTCCCAGCCCTGTTCGAACGCCCAGTCCACGATCGTCGTGCCGAGTCGGACCAGGCGCGCATCGCCCTCCCGCACGCGTGCCTCCTCCAGGATGAACCAGCCGGCTTCCAGCGCGTGCCCCGGGCAGATCATGCGTCCGTCAAACGTGTCCAGGAACTCGCCCTGGGGCCCGACCGTCTCGAGCACGGCGCGGAACTCGGGCTTCAGGAAATCACGTTCGATTTCGCCCAGCGTGGTGTCGATGATCTCGGTGCAAAGCGGGTCGTCGACGGCCCGGCGCAGCTCCTGGGCGGCCAGAATCAGGCACATCGGCATCGCCAGTCCTTTCACCGGGCGCGTCTCGGGATTCGTCTTGGGCGGCAGCAGGCCCGGGGTGCGATGATAGTGCAGGACACGCTCGAACAGATCGAACGCCTGCTTCGCGAATCGCTCGTCGCCCGAGGCGCGGCTGAACGCGGCCAACGCCATCGTGGCAAACAGCTCCGAGTACAGGTAGCGCCGCTTGCGCAGCGGCCGGCCCTCTCGCGTGACCGAGAAGTACATCCGGCCATCCGCGTCGAAGCAGCAACGGTTGAGGAACTCGATGCCGTGCCGGGCCAGTTCCAGCCATTCAGGCCGCTGCTCGACCGTGCTGTAGAGCGTGGCCAGCAGCCAGGCGAAACGGCCTTGAAACCAGACCGGCTTGTCCGGATGGATCAGCGTGCCGTCCTCGTCCAGCCCCGTCAGGTAGCCGCCGTGCTCGCGGTCGATCGCGCGTGGGATCCAGAACGGGAGCGTGTCGTGGAGCAATCCGTCGCGGTAGACGCTCAGCAGCGCTGCCAGGTCTCGGCCGTCGAGTCGCGTGGTGGTAGTCATGGCAGTATGGGATGTGTGGATGGCCGTAAGGACGTGTTCGAGACGGGCGTCTTATTCCGCTGCTCTCGTGCCGGCCGTGCGCAGCGACCCTACAGTTGGATGCCCAGCGCGGCAGCCAGTTGCCGGCGATAAGCGTCGAAGTCCAACCGGGCGCCTTCGCGCAGGTTCGTCAGCCCGCTCGTGCGGAGCGTCTCCATGAACGGCCCGAACCGGCGCCGCGCGACGGCCAGGATCGGGGCATCGTCGTCGGCGGCCGCCGCCGACCTGCCTGCGCCGGCCCGCGCCCGCTCGACGATCGCATAATCCACGCTCATGCGGGACAGCTGGACGCGGCGGAGCACGGCGGCGTCGGGGGCCGCGAGCCGTTCTGCTTCCTGCCACAAAGCGTCCGCCTGTGCCAGCAGCTCGTCGGTCAGGTGCGGATGCGTGACCGGCACGTAGATCATCACGTGAATGTTCTCGCGCTCCACGCGATCGTGCAGCAGGTCGATGTAGCGGCGCACTGCGGCGGCGGCGGGCCCGTAATAGGCGGCCAGGAACTCGCTCATCGCCGTCTCCTCGTCGTAGTCCGGGTTCCACAAGAACTTGGCGGTCAAGTAGCCGCCCAGCGCGGCCAGCTCGCTGTGGGGCGTCTCGTACGTGTCCTGCTCGAAGATCCCCGTCACATGGTTCTTCACCAACAGCTGGATATTGTCGTTCCGCACGCGCTGGTTGGGGAACGGCAGCAAGTAGTGCGCGAAATTCGTGGTGTAGTCCCACACCCAGAGGCGCTGCGAGACCTTGGACCAGCCTTCCAAGTCGCGGCAGAACGCGCGGTTCGCGGCGCAGTCGCACGTGCCCAGCGGGTGCGCGAAACAGCACTCGATCGAGCACAGCCGGATGATCACATTCGGCCGCGGACGCATCTGCTTCGGCGGCCGGCGCGTCCACTGGTAGGCCAGCGTCTCGATCGCCTTGTCGGGGAATTCCTTCTCGACCGACTCGGCCACCCGGTTCACAAGTTGCAGCACCGGTGCGATCTGCGAATCCTCCTGCTGAGCGAGCGCCTGGCAGGCGGGGCATTCGCAGTGCTTGTCCGTATCGTTCTGGGACACGGAGAAGACGAACGCCTCGGGCTGAGCCCGCATGGCTCGCAAGACACCCTCAGTGCACAGTCGGATGACCTCTTCGTTGGTGCAGCAGAGCTGCGCATAGCCGTCCTGGCGCTGGCCGCCCACCAGCGAGAAATACTCCGGATGTTCGGCGAAGTATTTGTCGGGAGGTACGAGGTTGGCAAACGTATGGACGAAAAAGCCGTCGCCGAAGCGGATCTTGCCGCCGTGCCTAGCCTCCAGGTGGCCGCGCGAGGAATTGACCCGGTTCCGGGCGCACCAGTCGCCGTCAAAGCAATCGAAGGTAAAAGGTTCACGGTACTCGAGCGCCGGTACGCGCTGTTCGTCCAGCTGCGGGAGCAGCAGCCGGGGCAGCTGCGGGATGCGGCTCAGGTCGGGCGTGAACCAACGGCAACCGAGATGGTCTTCCAGGAGCCCGTACACGCCGTAGAGCGTGCCGCGGGGCTCGCCGCCGGCGATGACCAGATGCTGCCCCACCGTGCGCAGCACATAGCCTTCGCGACCCAACGCCGAAAAATCCACCTCCACCCCGAGACTCCGCAGGCGCGCGTTGTCGCCCAGGATGATCTCGTGCGCGGAGGCGACTTCCCGGTCCGACACGATCGGCAGTTCCACCCCCGTCATCTGCTGCAGGAACGTCCGCAGCTCCTCGGCCCCGTGCCGGGTCGACACCGAAGCGTCATCGGACACCACGATGCGATAGGCCGATTGACCGCGGTCGGCCAAGACCAACTCGTCGCCGCGCGCCGGCGACGTGCCGGCCAGGCATGTCAGAACGAACGCGATTCCCAGGGTCCGCGGACACATGGTGCGAGTCCTCCAGCAACGGTAGGCGAGATGCATCGGGGCGGAGTGTGAACGACGACACACCTTCGACGCGCTCGCAGATTGATCACGAATCACACGAATCACGCCCAGCAGACGACTGAAGACACGTGCGCTTCCGACGTCCGCGCCATTGTCGTAGATTGCGGCATGGACTGCAACCGTCTGGACCGGGTGATGTCGAACTGGGCGAGCCGGGCCCATCCTGTCGTGCCCTACCGGGCGAGCGCGGAGGCGCGTAACAAACGCGGATAGCCAAAGCCGTATAGGGTCGTCGCCACGAAACCGATCAGCGGCAGGATGAAGCAGATGGCCATGCTGTGATACTCGTCGGCCAGCCACCCCATCAGCGGCGGGGCGATCGCCCCGCCGACGATCGACATGATCTGGAACGATGCGGCGAGCTTGGTGCGTCGACCGAGGTTGTGGAGACTCATGGCGAAAATGAACGGGAACATGATCGACATGAACAGCCAGCAGAAGGGCAGCACCATCCACGAGACGTGCTTCACGTTGGCCATCACCACGCCCATGATCAGCATGTTGGCGATGCCGTAGAGGGCCAGCAGCACATGGGGCTTGATCACCTTGGTGATCGCCGCGCCGGTGAACCGGCCTGTCGCGTAAAGGATCATGGCGATGGTGATCACGTAGGCCGCGGTCTGTTCCGGACGGCTGGCCTTCGTCAGCTCGCCGTACCACGCGAAGAGCGGGGAGATCGTCTCGATGCCGCCGGCGTCTTTCGCGATCGCGTTCTCCAGGATGTAGTTGACCGCGAAAGCGTTCACGCCGACCTGGGCGGCGATGTACAAGAACTGCGTGATGATCCCGCAGGTGAAGTGCGGCTGGAATATGAGGGGAGCCTGGTGGGCGCCCGCGTCGTCGCCCTTGGCGCTGCCCGCATCCTGCTCCTCAATCCGCGGCAGCTTGATGAGAGAAAACACGGCCAGCACGGCCAGCACGACGCAGCCGAGGACAACATACGGGATCAGGAGCGATCGGAAGTCGACCGGCGCATCGGGCTCGACCTGCTGGCCGAAGATCAGCCAGCCGCCGACCGTCGGCGCGATGATATACGCCACCGAGTTGAACGCTTGGGCTACCGACAAGCGGGCTGCCGCACCCGACGGCGGGCCGAGCACGGTCACATACGGGTTGGCGGCCGTCTCCACGCACGCCAGGCCGCTGGACAGGACGAACAGCGCGAGAAGGAACCCGTTGAAGGTCTTCCACCACAGGCCGGCCGGGATGAACAGAAACGCGCCGATAGCCACCACCAGCAGGCCCACCAGGATGCCGCGCTGATAGCCGATACGGCGGATCAACAGCGCCGACGGCAACGCCAACAGGAAGTACGCGCCGAATACCGACGTCTGAATGAAACCGGACTGGAACTTGCTCACCTCCAACGTGTTCTGGAAGTGCTTGTTCAGCACGTCCAGCATCGCGTGGCAGAACCCCCAGATGAAGAACAGGCAGGAGACCATGATCAGGGCGAACAGCAAGGCCTGCTGGCCGCTCGATCCGGTCGCCAACGCCGTCGGCTTGGCATGCGCGTTCCGTGCCTGCGTGCCGTCGGAGAAAGGATCATGTGCGTTCATTGCGTGCTCCGCGCCTCTGGTTTCAGGGAGTCTGCCCGGGCGCATCTGCCCGGCGAAGAACCGTCGTGCTCCAATGCCTGCCGACGGGCGACGAAGGTCCGGAACCTGTCGGCTCGCGCGACGCCCGCGGCGTCGTTCAGTCCCAGAGTCGACCGTAGCGCGTGGGCGATGTCAAGAACCCCTGGGCCGGAAAACGCCCGGGAACGGACAACGCGACGAGGCCCTCAGAACGCGGCCGCCTGCCAGGAGCCCCATCTGCCGGCCGGGGCGGCTGCCCAGCTTGACCGGCCCGCACAGGCTGGTTTTCCCAGTCGACCACGCTGGTGCGCTCCGCGATCGATTGCTATTCTGGCTCTGCAATCACCAGGTCGAAAGGAGACCGCGGCATGGTCGGCTCGCTCTTCATCCCCCAAGGATACCGCCCGACGATGGATCTGCAGGCTGTGGAGTCGGCGATCAAGGACATCAAGGATTTTTTCGAGCGCAATCTGGCGGATGCGCTCAACTTGCAACGTGTCACGGCGCCGCTGTTCGTCCGCAGTGGGACGGGGATCAACGACGACCTCAACGGTGTCGAACAGCCGGTGCGCTTCCAGGTGAGGGAGGATGGCGGCGCGCAGGTCGAGATCGTGCAGTCGCTGGCCAAGTGGAAGCGACTGGCTTTGGCCCGGTACGGATTCCAGACCGGCCAGGGACTGTACACCGACATGAACGCGATCCGGCCGGACGAGGTGATCGACAACACGCACTCCATCTATGTCGACCAGTGGGACTGGGAGAAGATCCTCGGCCCGGACGAGCGCAACCTGCAGACGCTCAAGAATACGGTGGAGGCGATTTACGACGTGATCAGTCGCACGGAGTTCCATATCGCGTCGCGACATTCGAATATCCGCCCCATCCTCCCGGCGCAGATCACGTTTCTGACGGCCGAAGAGCTGCGTGCCCTGTACCCGCGGCTCCAACCGCGGGAGCGCGAGGATCGGATCTGTGCGGAGCACAAAGCGGTGTTCGTGATCGGCATCGGCGGCAAGCTGCAGGACGGCCGGCCGCATGACGGACGCGCACCCGATTATGACGACTGGACCACGCCCCACGGCGAAGGGGGCTGCGGGCTCAATGGGGACATCCTGCTGTGGCATCCCGTCCTGGAGCGGGCGTTCGAGATCTCGTCGATGGGGATCCGCGTGGATCCGCCGACGCTCTTGCGGCAGCTGGCCGAACGCCAGATGCTCGAGCGCCGGGAGCTGCCCTTCCACCGCATGTTACTCGCCGGACAATTGCCTCAAACGATGGGGGGCGGAATCGGCCAGTCGCGTTTGTGCATGTTCTTCCTCCGCACGGCCCATGTGGGCGAAGTGGCCTGCGGAATCTGGCCGGACGAGATGGTACAGGCGTGCGCGGCCGCCAATATCCGGCTGCTGTGATGGATCCAGCCGGCCCGGCGAAACGGGCTGCCCGGCTGCCCGCCACCCGCGGCGAACCCGTGGCCTATCGCGCGCGAACCAGGAATAATCCCACAGCCCAATTCCCGACCATCAGCGCGCACAGCAGCCAGGAGGCGATCGTGTAACGCGGCAGCCGACGGTCGGCCTCCAACCACTGCAGGATCTGGATCAACACCCCGATCAGCGCGCCTACGAGCGGCGCGCAGATCACATCGAACAGGTTCTCGGCGGTGACGCCATGGAGGTGGCAGAAGTAGATCCCCATCGCCAGCGCCACACAGCCGAAGAGCACCGCCGTCGCGTCGATCTGCCGCAGATACGCGAAGTACAGCGCCAGCGCGAAAACCATCCCGAAGAGCGCGCTCAGCCCAAACTGAGGACGCGGCTCAGGCGCGTCAACGGGCGGGGTGTCCAGGTCCAACATGCGCAACCGTACTCCTTCGTCCGTTTACCGGAGCGTCACGATCCGCGTCGGTTGTGGCGAGTCGGCACAGCTCACAATGACAGCCCGCCACCGCTCGTTATGTGCTGTACCAGACCGACTTCGGCGGCTTCGGCGACTTCGGCAGGGAATGACAGCCCGCCACCGCTCGTCGTGTGCAGCACCAGGGCGGTCGCAGTGAGCCCGACCGCCGCGGCCACGGCGATCAGGAACGCGCGCTGGATGCTCGTCTTGCGGGCGTAGATGCCGATCAACATCGGGATAATCGACCAGCCGACGCCGCCCACCATGAAGAACAGGCCCACGGCGCGGCCGCCGAGCAGTGGACTGATGTCGCGCTCAACATGCCCGGTCAGCACGCCTACGATCGTGGGGAACGTGGGGCCGAACACAAGACCCGTCAGCACGACCACCGCGCCCGCCATCGCACGCCCGCGACTCAATACGGTGCCGCCCCACGCCGCGATGCACAGGATCGCCAGAAAGATGATCAACCGGGTATCGCCGCCGGCCGGCAACGGGTATGACGCCACGATCAGGGCCATCGCCAGACGCGACAAGGTGAACGTCAGCCAGAACCCCGACAACAGCGTGGCCGCACGTCCCTCGGCGATCCCCCGTTCCACCAGGTAGGTGGTCGCCCAGGCCGCCATGGTGGCCTCCATCGGTGCATAGAACAGCAGCGCCAGGGCCGTCAGCCACATGACCCGGTCGGTCAACAGCATGCCGATGCCGGGGTCCGTACCCTGCTCGGCCGCCGGCAGGAGCTTGTGAAAATCGACGCCCAAGGCCAATACGCCGGCCAGAAGTGAGAACGCGGCCAGGATGAACAGCGCCGGCGCGAAGCGGACGCGCTGCAACAGCAGCGCGATCACCAGCGGGGTCGCGAAGGCGCCCACACCAAAGAAGAAGTTGCCCATGTTCATGGCGAATGTGGGCTCGCCGCCAAACGCTTTCTGCATCAGCACGTTCAGCACGTTGATCAATGCAGACCACCCGGCGCTCAACAGCAGCACGGCGACCAGGGCCGACCAGTATCTCGTCGAACGCGCGAAGGTCACCAGGCTGGCCGCGATCAGGATGGAGCCGCCGACGACCACGTACTGCTTGTCCAACAGGTCCGTCAGGAAGCCCATCGCCAACATCACGGGAATCATGGCGAAACCGAACATCGACACCAAACCGCCGACACGCGCCTCGTCGATCTCCAGGCGCTGTGCCAGCGGGATCTTCACGCTGCCGATAAACGCGCTGCCCATGCCACAGGCCAGCAGGCCCGCAATCCAGGTCGGGATCTGTAGATTCATCGTGCATTACCCTTGTGTGTGACCTGCCGCTTGTGCCGAATGACCGCCGGTTCGCCCGCGCGACGCCGCGCTCAGCCTGGTACCCCCCGCACGACGCCATACCAGCAGGCTGCCTGATTGTCCGCCAAATCGTCGCGCGAATCAAGAACCTGGCCGCGCGTCGCGAGGCGATCGAGCGAACGGGACCACACCGGGCCGCTTCCGGCTCGCCGTGCGGCACTCCCTGCCCGTGATGCGTCCTGCCCCGGGGCGCCCGGTGCGCCGGGTCACTGGGGCATCTTCAGATGCTCGCCGTGTTCCGTCACGATCCGGCGGTACCAGGCGGCACCGTAACCGGGCTGGACCACCTTCGGATTGCGGTGCGGAGGGTCGGCGAACTTGATGTTCCCGTCCATGTATTTGAGGAACAGTTGCCGGTACAGCTCGCGCCAGCGGCGGGCCGTCTCGTCGCCCTGTTTGACCGAGTATTCCGTGAGGAAATCGGCCGCCATGTGCGGGTCGGCCTGGTGGAGTTCCACGGCGGCTTTGTCGATGGCCGGCGTGTAGGCCAGGAACTTCTCCTCCAATTCGCGCTGCACCGCCTGGATGTCGACGATGATGTCGCAATAGCGCGTGTAAGCCAGGTTGGCGACCTGGTTGAACGCCCAGAACGCCGCGTCGTCCGACCAGGTCATCATGTCGCCGTTGCCCACCGCGTAGGCGCGCGGCGCACGCGTGATGGATCCGTACATTGGGACGAAGACTGTGCTCTTGGCGTCGTCGACGCCGAACCAGAGCAGTGCGCCGACCGGATCGGGCAGCCAGGACCGCGACTGGGCAACGAACACGAAGCCGGTCTGCTGCGTGGCGATGGCCCGCTCGTTCAGATACGTCTGGTCGTCCACCGTGAAGGTGAGCGGCCGCCAGCGATAGGGCAGCGCGTACGGCCCGGCCCCGACGTCCTGCGTCATGTCGAGAGGCGTCCCTTCAAAGGCATCGCGCATGAACGCGAACATGTCGCGGACCGAGACCTTCTTCTTGGGCTGGATCCACAGCGGCATGCGGCGGCTCAGATCGTGTCCCAGCGCGTATTGGACATACTGGTCCATGTCCGGATCCAGCTGCCGGAAGATCGCCCAGACCCGCGCCTCGCAGATCCGCGCAGCCGCGAAATCGAGCGGAGCATAGGTATCGGAAAAACTGAAGTCCTCGTCCGCGCCGGAATACCAGTGCTTGCCACGCGCAAAACTGATCACGTCGTGCGCGTACACCACCTCGACGTCGGGGGCATCGAGCAAATCCAACTGCTGCGACGTGATGGAACGCCGACCGTCCGCCAGCGGGAACGTCCGAATGCGGGCGTGGTTCGCGTGGCCTGAGACGTACCCGTCCGGCACGCGCATCGCAACCCACACCGCGCCCTTGGCGTCCTCGCCCTTGCCGATCAGCTCGAGAATCCAGGCTTCGTGCGGATCGGAGATGGAAAACGACTCCCCGCTGCTGTAGTACCCATGCGCGTCCACGAGCTGGACGATCGTCCGGATGGCCGCGCGGGCGCTCTTGGCGCGCTGCAGCGCAATGTACATCAGGCTGCCGTAGTCCATGATGGCGCCCTTCTGCGCACCAAGCTCCTGCCGGCCGCCGAAGGTCGTCTCGCCAATCGCCACCTGGTGCTCGTTGATGTTCCCGACGACGTTGTACGTGTGCGGGACCTGCGGGATCTGGCCCAACAGCTCGCCGGTGTCCCATTCGCGCACCTCCAGCAGCGCGCCCTCCGGCCAGTCCCTGGCCGGCCAGTGGTACAGCTCGCCATACAGCACGTGGGAATCCGCCGAGTAGCTGATCATCGTGGAACCGTCGGCCGACGCTCCCGGCGTGACCAGGAAATTCGTGCAGGCATCGGCCGGTCCCACGGCCGCCCAGGAGATCCACATACACAGGGCCGTCATCATGTTGCGTCGCGTCATGGGTTTCACTTTCCGCTGGACTCCAGGTAGTAGTCAATCGGTGGCCGAACCATATATATATGGTTGCCTGCCGACTCTAACGGTACACTGGACGATTAGCAAGTATGTAGGCCGCCGCGCGGGCCACGGCGACCTGACAGCAACCGTGCCATCAGGCGCGTTGCCGTGGGAGGACCGTGGGAAGACGGTCTGAAGACCCGTCGCGGCCTGGCCGCGCTGCGGGATATCAGGATCATCTGGATGGTAGGGTGGTCGCTGGCACTGATCGTCGTGCTGATTCTGGGCGTGGGTGTGTGGATCCGACAGCCGCTGGTGACGGCGGGTGAGCCATCAACGGCCACCGTGTCACCGGAGGTCTTGCGAGCACATGTGAAGACGCTGTCCGTGGACCTGGCGCCGCGTTCATACGAGCATCGACACAATCTGGCCTTGTGTGCCGAGTACATACGCGAGCATTTCCAGGCGGCCGGCGCCGCAGTCTCGGCGCAGGAGTACGGAACCGACTCAGCAGAATACCAGAACATCATTGCGAGTTTCGGCCCCACCGAGGGGAGTCGCGTGATTGTCGGCGCGCATTACGACACGAACGGCCTGACACCCGGCGCGGACGACAACGCGAGCGGCGTGGCGGGCCTGCTGGAACTGGCGAAGCTCTTGGGCAATGAGCCAGTGCCGCCCGCGTTGCGGGTGGACCTCGTGGCGTATTGCACCGAGGAGCCGCCCTACTTCGCCGGACCGGGAATGGGGAGCTACCACCACGCGCGCATGCTCTCGACCGCGGGTGTGGATGTCAAGGCGATGCTGTGCCTGGAGATGATCGGGTACTTCACGGACGAGCGCTGGTCCCAGTCCTATCCGCTCCGCGTGCTGTATGGCATCTACCCCAGCGCGGGCAACTTCATCGGCGTGGTGGGCAACGCCCGGCAGCGCAAGCTGCTGGTGGCGGTCAAGCACGCGATGGCCGGCGCCACGGACCTGCCGGTCTATTCGGCGTGTGTGCCCAGTTGGATCAGGGGCGTGGATTTCTCCGACCACCGCTCCTATTGGCAGTTCCAATACCCGGCGGTCATGATCACCGACATGGCCTTCTACCGGAACAAGGCCTACCATGGCGCCGATGACACCTTCGATCGGCTCGACTACCCGCGCATGGCGAAAGTCGTGTTGGGCATCCACCAGGCTGTCCGAGCGCTGGCCGGGCCCGCGCCCTGAGCCATCGGCCTCCCGCCCCAACACAACCAGCCACCTGGTCCAGGACTCCCAATGCGGTGGTCAGCCACTCGAGCGGTTCGTCGCAGGGCTCTACCCGCCTGATCAGAACCCGAACGCCGGCGCGGAGGTGACGTGTCAACGCGCATCGGGACGCGCCGCCGGGCAGCACGCAATGCGAGAGACAGGATTTGAACCTGCACCCCTTGCGGGACTGGATCCTAAGTCCAGCGCGTCTGCCAATTCCGCCACTCTCGCGGGTGTCAGCCGGTAAGAGTCTACGTCAATTCGTCGCGCCCCGCCATGGGTCGGCACGCCAACAAGACGCTTCCAGAAGCAGACCAGAAGCAGACACTCTGGTTTCGGTGCTGGTTTCGGCGAGACTGCTGGTTGTCTCAGCTGACAGCGGGTACTGCTCGCATCTGTGCCCGGGCGTCATCTGTCGGCTGGGAGGATGACGCGCTGGACTTCGCGGCCAAGCGCGCTGCGATGTGAGTGCTGCATTGCCACACAAGACGTGGGCCGTCAGACCTGGACCGGCGCGTGCCGCGCAGGGGACTGCGTTCGGCCGCGCGCGGAGCGATCAGGCCAGGGTGGCAGATAGGGTGACCCACGCCCGTCGCAAACTCACTGGGCCAGCAGCGTCAGGCGGTCTTTCATTGCTTGAGCCGCTGCGT
>JBPOJB010000059.1:0-18183 GCA_052034005.1 Planctomycetota bacterium
TTCCCACATCTCCCACGGGCGGCCTCTGTCGCCCGTTTTTCATGCGCTCCTCACCCTCCCTGGACGATCCATTCTCCGGACAGTCAAACCGAGACTATCACGGACAAATAATTCGGGACGCGGCACCTTACGCGCGCGGAGGAACAGACTCCTTTCTGCTCCTCATGGATAGTTCACCGGTGGATCAAGCATCCAAGCCCCTCCTTATTGAACCACGAGGTTGAATCCATGACGCCACTTTTGTAACAGAAGTCGGCCCGCGAGTTCAACACGATTTGGAAGAAACTTTTTTGTTTGTTGATTTTGAGGGGGCCGTCCGGAAGTCCACAAAACCCAGCTTCGCAATCAGATATGACGGCGATGGCAAACGTGGTTGCTAGCACCGCCCGTGGGCTGTCGGCTCCCCCGTGCGTGCAGTACACTACCGGGACTCACTGTCCAGGAAGGCGGTTGCGGCGTGCGCACAGGGCGTTGCCAAAACACCTTCCTGCCCGTTTGCTCGCAAAGGAACCGTTCGTTATGAAGCGCATCGGACTGAGCCTCCTCGTTACAGCCCTGCTCACCACGCAACTGTCGGCCCAGTCGGCCAAGCCACCGGCCCAGCCGGCCAAGCCACCGGCCCAGTCGGCTCAGCCGCCGGCCCAATCGGCCAAGCCGCCGGCCGCCGCGCCGGCCGGCGATCAAGCTCCCAAGACGCTCAAGGAGCAGGCCAGCTACGCGATCGGAGTCGAGATCGCTCAGAACCTGAAGGACCAAGGGCTGGACGTCGCGCCCGCGATGGTGGCCCGCGGCATGCTCGACGCGCTGGCCGGCAACAAACTGGCGTTGACCGACCAGCAACTGCAAAACGCCATGCTCGAGTTCTCGAAGATCGTGCGACAGCAGGCCGCCCAGCGTGCGGCCAAGGCGGCTCAGGAGGGCGAGGCGTTCCTGGCCGCCAATGCGAAGAAGGAGGGCGTCGTCGTCCTGCCCAGCGGCCTGCAGTACAAAGTCCTCAAGCAGGGCACCGGCACCGTGAGCCCGAAGACGACCGATACCATCCGCGCGCACTACCACGGCACGCTCATCGACGGCACCGTATTTGACAGCTCGGTGGAGCGGAATGAGCCGATTGAGTTGCAAGTCAACGGCGTCATCCCGGGTTGGACCGAAGCGCTGCAGCTGATGCACGTGGGTGACAAATGGCAGCTCTTCATCCCCGCCAAGCTCGCCTACGGCGACCAGGGAGGGGGCCCCATCCCGCCGGGCGCGGCGTTGATCTTCGACGTCGAGCTGCTGGAGATCGTGAAGTAGACAACGACGCGCGCCGACCGCATGACTCAGAAGTCCGCGATCGGCTCGTGACCGGCGCGCGTGCAGAGGCTCAGGTACAGGCTGCGATCGATCGTCTCGATGATCATGTGCACCGAGCCGTCGCCGAGCACGAAGTGCGTACCTGACGGATGCAGGCTGCTGAAGTTGTGCACGTAGTGCTCGTAGGTCTCCTCGGAATTCGGCGGGAAGCAGCCGATCCCCACGACGCGCGCCGGTCCGTGCTCGCTGCCGGCGACGGCCCCGACCCACGTCGAGTAGCTCAACTTGGACGTGCGCTCGCCCACCACCAGCGTCTGGCTCAGCCCGTCCCGGATGTCGGCCAACCGCAGGCATCGATTCAGGAAGAAGGTCCCGTCGCCCACGCACGGGCCGTCGTGACAGACGTCATGCATGTCCGCGGTTCCAAACACGCCCACGTAGTTGGCCGTCGCCATCAGCATGGGGAACACCGCGCCGGATGCGTGCCCGCCCGCCCCTTCCAACGCGAACCGCGGATCCCCGATGTCCGACGGGCAACGAAACACGGGCAACACCTGCTCGCGCGCTGCTTGATTCACCGCGTAGTAAATGGGCAGCTCGTAGCGGATCATGCTCTCGGCCAGGCTCTTCTGTTCCACATACGGCAGGATGGCCGCGCACCAGCCCCAACCCGGCTCCCCCAGCCAATCGTCCCGGCCCGTGTCCGGATCATAACCCCGCCAACCCGCCGGGAAACACAGAAATGTGTCATGGTACAAGTGCAGCGCCAAGCCGATCTGCTTCATGTTGTTGCCACACGACATCCTCCGCGCCGCCTCCCGCGCCGCCTGTACGGCCGGCAGAAGCAGCCCCACCAGGATGCCGATGATGGCGATCACCACCAGCAGCTCCACCAGAGTGAAACCACGCCGATTCCGAACCATGTGCTTGCTCCTCACAGAACCCCGGCCAACGCGCACGCGACACGCTCGACCAGGTAGAATCCACGACCTGATAGCGCCCAGAGACGTTCGTCAGGCCGGGTGCGGCGGAGCACGGCAATCGGGCGTGGCCAGCAGCTCGGCGACCCGCCATGCCGGCAGCCTCGCCAGGACCGGCTCGGGAAGACGCTCCGTCACAGCCGCCAGATGCGCCGATGACGCGACAAGCTTCTCACTGACAGAAAAACGGCAGAGCAGGCACCCGTCACGATCATGACAGTGCTCAACACGCGGACCACGCGCCGGCGCGCCATCCCGATGATCGGCCCCACACGCCGATGACTCGCTGCCGCAGTCATCACAGCCATGATGAACATGCGGCTCGGTACGGAAGCAGAGAACCGCCCCCAGGCGACCGAATCCGGCAACGCCCCCACACGCGTGACCGTGGTGAACCCAGCTGCCAACCGTCGCCAACAGGTAGCTCGACGTCAGCGACAGAACGATCGCCCTTCGAAGAAACGATCGCATCACCACCGCCCAATTCCGCAAAAAGAAATCTCGCCAATGCCCCGGGACGACTGCCGAGCATTGTGCAAAGGTCTAGTATATCGAGACTTGCGTCGACGGGCAAGGAATTCGGATCCCCCCAAAAACGAAGTTGTCCGCCAACGGGGGTTCATGCCATTGGCGGACAACTCGCTGTCATGTGGGAGTCCGTACTGTCCTATACGTCGCAGGGGTCGGTTTGGATCGAAGTTTTTTTTGTGGGGGAGGAGCCGGCCGTTTTTCCTGGCCGGCCGTTTCGCTTTGCACATACCGCCGGCTAAGGCCGTCGACTACCATATCTCCTGAATACCCACCTGTTCACACCACACTTAAGGGGGGACTGCGCATGTCCAGGTTGCAGCCGCTGCATGGGATCATCCTGATGGTCACGATTAGCTGTGGGGCAGTGGTCGCGCAGTCTGGAGACCCGCTGTCCGTGCCGACTGCCATGGTGTGGGACGTGTCTTCATTGCAGCAGGCGCGTCCGGCCCCGGTGTGGCTTCAACAGGACGGCCCGGTCCACGCGCTGACATACCCGGGCGAGCCGTACCAGGGCCACGCGACGCGCGTGTTCGCCTACTACGCGTCACCCGCCACGCTCGAGGATGCATCGCGCAAGCCGCCCTTTCCGGGCATCGTGCTGGTCCATGGGGGAGGCGGCAAGGCGTTCTCCGACTGGGTCCGGGTCTGGGCCGAACACGGCTACGCCGCCATCGCGATGGACCTGGCCGGGTGCGGCGGCGATGGTCAGCCGCTGAGCGACGGTGGGCCCGGCCAAGGGGATGAGACGAAGTTCGGCGCCATCGATGCCCCGGTGACCGACCAGTGGCCGTACCACGCCGTGGCCGACGTGATCCTCGCGCACTCGTTGTTGCGCACGTTCGACGAGGTGGACCCGGATCGTACGGCCGTAACCGGGATCAGTTGGGGCGGCTACCTCACCTGCATCGTGGCCGGGCTGGATCAGCGGTTCAAGCTCGCCATGCCGGTCTACGGGTGCGGATTCCTGCACGAAAACAGCGTGTGGGTCGCCACGCAGTTCGATCGGATGACGCCCCAACAGCGCACGAAGTGGGTCGAGTTGTGGGACCCGTCACGCTATCTCGGCCGAGCCACCATGCCTCTCGTGTTCCTCAACGGCACCAACGACTTCGCCTACCCGATGGACAGCTACGCCAAGACCGGCCGGCTCGTGCAGGGCACGAAGCACTTCAGCATCCGGTCACCGATGGACCATGGACACATCTTCGACTTCCCGGAGTTCTTCCTGTTCGCCGACCAGTACCTGCAGGGCGGCACACCGCTCGCGACCGTCGCAACGCCTCAAGTGGCGGACGGCCGCGTCAGGGCGACCGTCAACCACTCCCGACCGCTGGTGTCCGCGAACCTGCACTACACGACCGGCCCACACCGGGACAACCCGCATCGCAAGTGGATCTCGCAACCCCTGGAAATCCACGACCACCAGGTCTCGGGCACGGCGCCTCCCGAGGACGCCACGGCCTGGTACGTGGACGTGCGCGACGACCGGCAGGCGATCACCAGCAGCGAGCCGATGATCCGGGAAGACCGCTAAGAGCAGGGAGCCACCTGACCCGCCGCGGGCGATTCGGCGGCCTCCACAATCCGCCTGGCCCGGTCCAACGAGCCCAGGTTGTGCACATTCTGGAAACCGTTCCGCTTGAGTAACCGCGTGGCCATGTTGCTGCGCATCCCACTCTTGCAGTGGAGCAACAGCACACCGGACGGCAGTTTTTCCAGATTGTCCGATAGGCCCTCCAAGGGATGGTTCTCCGCGCACGCCAGACAGCCCGCCGCGTACTCCTGCGGCGTGCGGACGTCGATCACCTTCGCACCGGCCTGCAACAACTGCTGAGCCAGCTCAGGCGCAATGGGTCGATACCAGTGACCCAGCATGCGCGCCACGGCCTCGTACATCCAGGACAACGCACAGAAATGCGTGACAATCACGATCGCCTGCAGCACCAACAACATGCCACCCACGGCTAACGCGGCTCCGGGCAGGCCCCCCAGAAACAACAGGGCCGACAACGTGTTCAAGATCGCCGCCGACAGGCACGCCAGCCGCCGCTGCAGGGGATTCGGCGGAAGCCGAACCGCACCCAATAACCGGCGCACCCCATGGTTGTACAGCAAGTCCATGGGGTGCGCCGCAGGCGCCAGAAATGCCCAGACCCCCAAACCCGCGACCGTCAGCAGGACCCAGGGCTGCCGAGTCGCCAAACCGTAAAGCGTCATCAGGGCACACACAAACGGCGTGAAACGAAGACCCCATTCCATCTCCCGCAACTGCTGCTTCGTGAACTGCTGGTAGCCCTGCTGCACCAGACACTGCTGCTGAAACGACAACGTACTCTGCTCCGTCATGCGGTCAGTCTCCACTGCTCATACCAAGAGAACCATCGGCCCCACATTGAACTATCGACTACTTGATATATCGTACAATGTCGATATGTCAATATAAAAAAATTCGCCGGATTGGCAAGGGGCTTGCGATGTACTGCCTGTGGGGGGGCGACGGGCAAGAAGCTCAGAGTGACGGGCAAGGAGTGCAGAAGGACGGGCAAGGAGTGCAGAAGGACGAGGTCAAACCCGCATCCGCTTGCCCTCTCCTCCTTCGGCACTCCGAGCTCCTTGTTCGTCACTCGTCACTCGTTCCCATCCTGTTGATCCCGCTCATCCCGTTCATCCCGTCTCCCCATCCCGTTCATCCCGTCCGCCTCACCTGCCGAAGTAGTGCCATTTGTAGTCGAGTGTCACGTCCTGACCCTCTGGCAGTTCGAGCTGCCAGCGGGCGCGGCCCAGGCCGTTGAGGTGGAACCAGCCATCCGGCCAGCCATACCAGTGCCACCAGGTCGGCAATTCGGTTCCCAGACCCCACGCGTCTTCGCGCACGTTGAGTTGCGAGACGGTGGCGTCCTGTCCCGCGGCGTCGATCATGCCCAGGACGAAGCGGGTTACTTCGAGCTTGACGGGCTGCTCGGCGTAGTTATGCAGCTTGATGGTCCCTTCCAGATCAAACCGATCGAACGGATTGCCGGCCCAGTTGGCCGCGTTCGGCGTGCGGTTGGTTTCCGTGTCTTGCTTGGTGACCGTGATGTTGACCGCCGAAGTCAGTTCCACGTCGACCTGCCCGCCGACGGGCGTGTAGGTCATCATGGATTGGCCGACCAACTGGCCGTCGCGCATCAGGAGTGCGGGGGCGGTGGTGAAGGGGTACGCGGAGCGGTTCGTGAGTCGTGCCTGATGTACGGCTTTTGGCGCCTGGAGCATACGTTCCAGCTCCCTTTGCTGCTCGTTGTTGAGTTGCTGGAGCATCTCGCGGGGCGCGGCGACCGGTATCTTGAGTGTGTAGATGTCTTCATAGGGCACATCGAATTCGGCGACGGGCACGACCATCCGTTCACCCTTCTTGAGCGAGATGCCGGGCACGGCGAAGACGAACAGATCTTCACGCTTGTTGCCATCGGTGAAGCTCTCGCCCAGGTCGACGTCGGTGCCACCGGGAGCGGGCGTCGGCACGGGCGCGCGATGTTCGCCCATCCGCGCCACTTGGGTCTGGATCGCATTCGAGAACGCGAAGGCCGTTTGGGAACCTTCCTGGAAGTAGGTCGAGAGTTGGGCGACCGCTTGGCCCAGCGCAATGGGGTCGATCGTATCTTTGAATGCGAAGTGCGGGACACCGATCACGAGGTGCATCGTGACGTTGTCCAGGTCAATCATCTCGTTGATCAACGTGGCCTGCAGCTTCACATGGGCCTTCCCTTGGCCATCCAGTTCCAGTTTGTAGTTGGGGATCCAGCGGATTCCTTTCTGGAGGTAGACCATGCCGACCCGCGCCGTCGGCGTCGCCTGGCCGTCTTTCCATTGCAGCTGCAGCGACAACACATTCTGATCCTCCTCGCGCGGGATCATCTCCTTGGGCTGTTCGAGGAACGTCACTTCCTGGACGGCGTCCAAGGCGATGACGCGGTAGCCTTCGGCCGTCTGGACGACCACAATCCTGCCCACTTCAGGCGGCGGGACCGCCTCGTTGGCCGCAGCCGTGTGAGGGTCGCCATCCTTCCCGCGCGTGGGGATCGAGACAATCGTCCCCACGAAATGCTCCTGAGGCAGCTTCAGATGCACCTTGGCACCGACGTTGGCACGCAGCATCTCCTTGATGTTCAGCGCCGCCTGCTCGGACTTCACCGTGCGCTTGCCGGAGACCACTCCCTTGAGCGTCACATCCTCACCGGCCGCATACGGCCAGAAGGTCCCGATCACCGGGGACGGCAACCGGTCGAGATGCACGAGGCCCGTCTCCTGGACCGGCAGCTCGCCTTCGTGCAAGACGAACGCATGGCCGTCCTTGAAGACAGTCACCTCCCGCACGGGGATGCGCCCCAGCGCTCGCTTCTCGACCGGCGAACTGCCGCCATCGTCCGCATGTTCATCAGCGAGCGCCGGCAGGTTCGTCCAGCAGCACAGGCACACAATCAGACAATACAGTCGACCCATCACGCCGGCTTGACGCCTGAGATCAGCATGTCGCATCGCAGCACCCTCGCATACGTGAATCGGATTCGTCGGTCCGATTCGAAGTATAGCCAGTGCCGCGCTCCGCGCGTGTAACATCCGCGTAACAAGCCTGTCGAGCCCCGCGCGAGCCTATTGATCCCAGCGTGTCATTTCGCGCCGGTCGCACACGCCGTCGCCGTCCTCGTCCACGAAGGCCCGGCCCCATCCCGGACCGTTGCCCTGCCGAGCGCCGTAGCCCATGCCGCGCCCGTAGCCGTATCCGCGGCCGCCCATGCCACCGCGTCCCCAACCCGGACCACGGCCCGCCCCGCGGCCCCATGCGTCCGGGCCGCCCGGGCCCATCGGCCTGCCGGCTCGGCCGCCAGCTCCGGCCCACGTCGGCCGCAGGTCATCGTCCCGCAATCGCAACACCTCCTTGTCCACCGCGATCACTTGAGCGACGTAATGGTGTTTGGGCATCTTATCCGTCCGGAACGCGGCCACCTCTACCCGTGTGCCTTTCGCCAACTTCTCGACGATCGAGGCGACACGCACGGCCGGCCCCAAGTGGATATTCAGCTCGGCGCCGTCGTCACTCGCCAAGATCAGGTGGGCGCCCAGATAGGATGGCCCGGTGGTCTGCTCGCACGGCTCCGTGACGATCTGGCGGACGGTGCCGGTGATCGACACGATGCCCGGCTTGACCGCCTGCTGGGCCACTCCGGTCGGATCCCCCATTCCGCGCTGCGCGAAGCTCGTCGCGGGCGCTCCCCACACCACCAACAGTCCCCACACTCCCAGCATTGCCATCGATTTCATGTTCGTACTCCTTCTGCTATCAGACCCCGACGGGAATCGTAAACCGTCGCCGTGCAGCTCACCAGCACGCTGCAGAACTTGCACACCGGTCAGGCAGCCTGGTGGCACATCTCTGCACGGTGTGGCGGCGACCGCAGCCCAGCTCCGCGCTCTCCACGTGTGACATCCACGCGGGTTTGTGTTAGAAAGCCTGCGGATGAGCCGTTCCTAAGTCGCCATGCCTGGTTCCTATGCAAGGACCGTGCCAAGGACCGCCACCCGGTCCGTCGCAGCAGCCTGTTACAGACAATTTACAGCAGGGTGGGGGGCGGCGTTCTAGGATAGTAGGTGTGTTCCCATTGCGCGAGAGCCCCATGACGAAGCGGTGCATTCTGACCATTGAAGACGATCCGGCGATCCGCCGCGGTATCGTGGATGCCCTGGAGTATGCTGGCTACGCCGTGTTGCAGACCGGGGACGGGATCGACGGCGCCCATCTGGCGGTCCATCGCCAATACGATCTGCTGCTGTTGGATCTGGTGCTGCCCGGCAAGAGCGGTCTCGAGATCCTGCAGTTGGTACGGGAGACGCGGCCCACGTTGCCGGTGATCATCCTGACGGCGCGCGGTGACGAGCAGGATCGTGTGGCAGGCCTGCGGCAAGGTGCGGACGACTACATGGTCAAGCCGTTCAGTGTCAAGGAGCTATTGGCGCGGGTGGAAGCGGTGCTGCGGCGGACACCCGAGCGACCGGCGGACATCGAGCTTGTCACGCTGCCGGGCGGCTGTGCGGACCTGGCGCGCTGCGAGGTGCGGTTCGACGATGGGCAGCGGGTGGAGCTTTCCGAGAAGGAGATCGAGCTGTTGCGGTACTTGGCGCGGCACAGCGGCCGGGCGATCAGTCGCGACGAATTGCTGGGCAACGTGTGGCGGATCAGTCCGCAGGGCGTCTCGACGCGCACGATCGACATGCACATCGCTCGGCTGCGCGAGAAACTGCGCGACGATCCGACGACGCCGCGCATCCTGCTCACAGTACGCGGGAAGGGATATATGTTCGCCGTGCCCGACTGGGTGGCCGGGGTCGAGCGCCGCGAGCCCCCGGCAAGTTAGTGGAGTCCTCGACGTGAAGAGACCCTGGCAGATCTGGACGGCCTACGCCTTGTGCTTGATCGTGATCTTGTCGGGCATGGCCTGGCTCACGTGGCACGCGACGGCGTTGGACCGTGCCGAGGCGGCCG
The DNA here is from genome assembly GCA_052034005.1 of Planctomycetota bacterium. GTDB lineage: Bacteria > Planctomycetota > Planctomycetia > Pirellulales > Pirellulaceae > JAAYDI01. The sequence goes on from JBPOJB010000059.1 coordinate 9,322, forward strand.
CGCGCCGCGAGGCGGACGAGGCGCGGCGGCGCACGGAGTTGCAGGAGCGTGTCGCCATGGCGTTGTGGCGGATGGATTGGACGCTGGCGCCGCTGATCGCTCAGGAAGTCACCCGGCCCAGCTACACCTACCAGTCCTTTCTGGCGGCACCGCCCACGAAGAGTGGCAAGGGCAGCCGAGCGGATTACGCATCGCCCCTACTGACCCAACCATCTCGCTTCGTCGTGCTGAACTTCGATGTGGCGGAGAACGACCAGTGGCGCTCGCCGCAGAGTCCAGATGAAACGGACATCCCGGACGCGGTCGCGGCCGGCGTGCCGCAAGAGACGCTGTTCCGCAACAGTTGTCTCCTGAACGAGCTGCGCAACAGCGTCACCTTCGAGCAACTGCTCGCGCATGTACCCCAGACACTCCTGCCCACCGGTAACACCAGCGATGGTGCCAACTACTACATGAACACCAATCCTGCCCTCCCGGACCAGGGAGCGGGTGACCCGTGGCATTCGCAAACCGCCGCGGCACCCCCGACGCTGCCCATGCCTGGCAGCATGCAGAGTCAACCATCCACTCCGCAACCACCTGGCCAACAGCAGGCCGCCGTGACGCAGGTCGAACAGAGCCAGATGGCGCAACAGGCGCTCGGGCCGCAGCAGCAGTTGCGCGACCGACAGGAGTTCCTGCGCCGCAACAGCGGGGTCCAGAACGTCGCGCAGTCACTGCGGACCCAAGTCACGTCGAATGCCGCATACGTGCCCGACGCGGGTGCGGTGCAGGAGGGCACGAGTCGACCGATCTGGGTCGGCGACAAGCTGGTACTCGCGCGCCGCGTCGTGTCCGATGGCCAGATCCGGATCCAAGGCTGCTGGCTCGATTGGCCGGAAATCAAGCGCATGCTGCAGCAGGAAGTCGCAGACCTGTTCCCGGTGCTCGACCTGTTGCCCGTCACCGAGGCCACGCAGGTGGCTCCGGGCCGGCTCCTGGCCACGTTGCCCGTGCAGTTGTGGTTGCCGTCGGCGGAGTTGGCCGGTGCAACCACCGGCGCTGCCGCGCCGTCGGCCCGCGTATCGGCGGTCCGCATTTCGCTGTTGATCGCCTGGTGCTGCCTGCTGCTCGGCGGCGCCACCGCGGCACTCATGCTGCACAGCGTCCTGGCACTGAGTGAACGGCGTGCGGCGTTCGTGTCGGCCGTCACGCACGAACTGCGCTCACCGCTGACGACCTTCCGGATGTACGCCGAGATGCTGGCAGAGGGCATGGTGCGCGACGACGCACAGCGCAAGACGTACCTCGAAACACTCCGCGTGGAAGCGGACCGGCTCTCCCACTTGGTGGACAACGTGCTGCAATACGCGCGGTTGGAGCGCGGTCGCAGCGGGCGGCGTTGCGTGTCGATCGAGTTGGAGCAGCTGGTGCGGCAGACGACCGAACGCCTGCCGCAGCGCGCGAAGCAGGCCGGCATGACACTACAGGAATCGCCTTCGCCCGTGGCGGCACGACAAGTCGTGTGGACCGACCCGGCCGCCGTCGAGCAGATACTCTTCAATCTGGTCGACAACGCCTGCAAATACGCGTCTTCCGCGCATGACCGACGCATCCATGTCCAATGGTCGCTCGGCAACGGCGTCGCCCAGGTCCTCGTCACGGACCACGGTCCCGGCATCTCCCCCGAACAACTCAAGAAGCTCTTCCATCCGTTCTCCAAGACCGACCAGGAGGCGGCCCAATCGGCGCCCGGCATCGGGCTTGGGCTCGCCCTGTGCCAGCGGTTGGCCAAAGACGTCGGCGGCACGCTCACGTACAGGCCCAACCCCGGCAGCGGCGCCGCGTCCCTCTTGGAACTGCCCTTGGAGAAAGCCTTGTAGGGTGTGCCAAGCTCGCCGCGACAGACTCGCCAACGTCAACCGCTCAACCGGCGAGCGCGGGCACACCAAGCACCTTGCTCGTCACTCTGCACTCCCTCCGCCCTCCCAGCTCCCCCTATCGCCCATCGCCTGTCGCCTATCGCCGTTTCCCACAGCTGCGGCAGTACCAAGGCGGTTCAAGTCCGTGCGCTTCGAGCAACGCCGTATCCTCCAACAGCGCCTGCATCGGACCGTCGGCGACGACTGTACGGTGGTCGAGGATCACCAGCCGCTCGCATACGTCCGCGGCGCGCGCCAGGTCCTGGCTGGTGACGATCCGCGTCCCCGAGAACTCGCGGACGATCGTGGTCACAGCGCGGGCGCCCCGCGCATCCAGGTTGGCCCAGGGTTCGTCCAACGCCAGCACCGTGGGCCGACAGGCGAGCACCGCGGCGATGGCCGCCCGCCGTTTCTCACCGCCCGACAGGTGGCGCGCGCTGCGCTGCTCGTAGCCCGTCAAACCGGTCGCCTCCAGGGACGCGCGCACACGCTGCGCGACCTCGTCCGCCGAACATCGCTGATTGCGCGGCCCGAACGCCACGTCTTCCTCGACCGTCGGACAGAACAGCTGGTCATCCGGATCCTGGAACACCAGCCCCAATTGCCGGTTCGCCATCGGCGGTATCCCGTCGATCTCCACGGTCCCGACGCCGCGCAGCAGTCCGGCCAGGATGAGCAGCAGGGTGCTCTTGCCGGCGCCGTTCGGGCCGGCCAGGCACACCGACTCGCCCCGTTGGATCGACAAGGTCACCTGTTCCAGCGCCGCGGTGCCGTCGGGGTAGCGAAACGACAGGTCGCGAATCTGAACGCTCGGCGCCGGCGGGCAAGGAGATGAAGTCATCGCAGCCAGATCCTTACAGCCACCAGGGCGGACAGCACGACGATCAGGGCCATGGCATCTGCGGCACCCAGGGCGAGTTGGCGCGAGAGCGGCATGGAACCGCGATACCCGCGCTGGACCATCGCACCATAGACCCGCTCCGCCCGCTCGTAGCTGCGCAGGAACAGCTGGCCGATCAGCTGCCCGATCAACAGCGTCTGGCCCAGCCACCGGGGCCGGTACCCGCGCGCCGCGGCCGCGCGTCGCAGCCGGCCCGCTTCTTCGATCAGGACGAACAGGTAGCGGTAGGTCAGCGTCAGGCCGTCGACCAGGATGGCGGGCGCGCCCAGTCTCCGCAGCCCGCCGACCAGCGCCGGGAAGGGCGTTGTCGCGGCCAGCAGAACAGCCGCGGCAACCCCCAGCGACGACTTGACGGCGACGCCCGCCAGCAGCCACAGCCCGAACAGAGACAGCCGCAGGGCGCCTCCCCAGAGTTCGACCACCGGACCGCCGTGGAGAAACGGCAGCCAGGCGGCCGCCAACAGGGAGAACGGCAGCACGGCCGCCGCCCGCACCGCCACATACCGCACGGGGACCCGTGCCCAGGCGATCGCCCACAGGAGGAGTCCCGCATAGCCGACAAACGCCGCCACTCGCGTCGGCGGCGTCGATACAACGAACACCGCATAGGCCAACGTCAGGACGAGCTTGGTCCGCGGATCCAGCCGATGCACCGGCGTGTTCAGCAGGTTGACGTCAATGGCAGTGAATCGATCCAACGTCTAGTTCTCTTGCTCCGCCCTCGGTCGCCCCAGCCACTTCACCACGGCAAACCCCAGCAGGAACACGGCCGCGGTGCCGACGATCCCTGCCAGGCCGGTCGACACGCGCTCTGCTTCCACGCCCGGCACCGCGTAGTCGCTCAAGGGAGCACTGCTCCAGATCGGCGGCCCCTCGCCTCGTTCCAGGAATCCGGCCCTTTGCGCAACGCGCTCCAATCCGTCGGGCAAGCTGGACGCGAACGGGCTGACCAGCGCCGCCAGCAGCGCGGCCAGGAGCAACCCCGCCCCCGCGATCTTCCAGGTCGCGCTCAGCCGCAGGCGCCCGTCGCCGCGTGCTTCCGTTGCGGCCCACGCCGGCAGAATGTCCGGCCGCGAAGCGACGACGGCCGACAGGACGGCCGCCGTGATCAGCGCTTCCCCGACGCCGATGACCATATGCGTGGACAGCATCAATGGGAACACGACGTACAGCGGACTGGTCCCCGAGAGGGCCAGTTCCAGGGCACACGCGGCCGCGGCCAGCACGACGCTCACCCAGCTGGCGAGCGCCCCGGCCGCCAGGTAACCGCCACGGCCCCGCGGCAAGACGGCGCGCAGGGCCCGCATGACCCCGTAGCCAGCGAAACACCCGATCACCGCCATGTTGCAGATGTTCGTGCCCAGCGCCGTCAAGCCGCCATCGCCAAACGCCAACGCCTGCAACGTCACGACCAGCGACATGGTCAGGCACGCGCGCCAGGGCCCCATCAGCGCCGTGACGGCGGCCGCGCCCAGGAAGTGCCCGCTCGTGCCGCCGCCGATCGGGAAATTGAGCATCTGGGCGGCGAACACGAACGCTCCGGTCGTCGCCAACAGCGGGACCGCCTGCGGCTGGTCGCGGACTTCCCGCGACGCGCGCCAGGTGCTGGCCGCCAACGTGCCGGCCGCCAGGGCGGCCCCCACCACATTCACTGGTCCTGAGACGAATCCATCGGGAATATGCATGGTCAGGTCACCACGGGTTGGAGGACATCGGCGGAACTCCCGGCCGCCCGGCCGGACGCTACGCAAGACTCTTGCCCACCGCCACCATCACCGGCGCGCTGTGTTTCACCCCCTTCATCGACTTGAACAGGTTGACCAGCTCGCGGATCTGGGAGGCCTTGCCCTTGACCACGATGATCTCCAGGCAATGATGGTGGTCCAGATGCACGTGCTGCGTCGACACGATCACCGCGCCGTAGTCATGCTGCACGTCCATCAGCCGCTTGACGATCCCCTGACGGTGGTGATCGTACACGAGCGTGATCGAGCCGGCCACCACCTGGTTGTGCGTCCAGGCCTGCTCGGACAACGATTGCCGCATGAGCGCTTTGATCGCTTCGGACCGGGTGGGGTACCCTTGCTGGCGGACATGCGCGTCGAAACCCTCGAGCAGGTTATGGTCCAACGACATACTGATTCGAGCCAGATCCGACATGGCGCACCTCCGATCATACACTCTAGTAATCCAGTATTACGGCCGCAAGAGCGACTCCGGCACACTGCTGACGGCCTGCGCCCGTTCGGATACACTGAACGGTGCGCGGAAGGCGGTCGCGCCCCGCGCGTCGAGGCGGGCGGCGGCTAGGGAGGTGGGATCATGCGTGATGGAATTCGTGGGCGGGCGGCGCGGGTCATCGCGTGGGCGGCTTTGGCCGCATGGACGACCATCGCCATGGGTCAGGAGTCTGCGGGCCCGCGCCCCGCAGAAGGCGGGCTCGGAGATGATATCGTGCTGGAACGCGACCGGGACACGCAGACGCTTCGCATCAAGATCCCGGCCCGGGACAACCGCGTCGCCTGGAGCGACGTGCTCAAGGTCCTGATGGAGCTGGGCCACCTCGATCAGGAGGTCGTGCAGGACAAGCTCCCGCAGGGCGCACTGGACCTGACGCGCCCCTACAGCATGTACGCGATCACCGCCGCCAATGTGTGGTTGGCGCCGGACATTCGGATGCAGATCGTTCCGGCCAGCCGCAGCGCGGGCGCACACCTGTTGATCACGGTGGACGAGGCGGCCGTCCTGGCCAAGCGGCGGGCACTGACCAAGCGACTCCGCGACCGGATCACGAAGGACGATGCCCGGCCGAGCGCGGTCCAATCCGGTTTGCAGCTGCCGGCCGACTGGGATCAGTCCGACACGCGGCAGCCATTGGTGCTGGTGGTGCACGGCTTCCAATCGTCGTCCGCGCGGTTCGAGCCGCTGGCGGCCGCCCTACGTGCCAGCGGACTGATGGCCGGCACGTACAGCTACCCGGACGATCAGCCGATCGCGTCGTCCGCAGAGCTGTTGTCGCGCGACCTGAAGAACCTCGCATCCTCGCACCCCCAGCGGCAGATCGCCCTGCTGGCGCATTCGATGGGAGGACTCGTGGCGCGGATGGTGATCGAAGACCCGCGATTGGACCCCGGGAATGTGTACCGCCTGATCATGGTGGCGACGCCCAACCAGGGCTCGCTGCTGGCCCGCTTCGCGTTCGGCCTGGAGATCCTCGAGCAGGTCATGCCGGACGCCGAGCGCACCGGCATGGCCCGGTTCTACGCGGCGATCGAAGATGGCCTCTCGGAAGCGGCCGTGGACCTGCAGCCCGATTCGGTATTTCTCCGCCAGCTCAATTCGCGCGCGCGGAACCCCAAGGTGCAGTACACGATCTTCCTGGGCACGGGTGGCTATTTCACGCGCCGCCAGGTGGACCAGTTGCGTGCACGTCTGGCGACGGCGAAGTCCAAGAGCGACGTCCTCGGCCTGGTCGCCCCGCGCATCGACGAGACCCTGGCGGATCTGGACGAGGTGATACGCGGCCTGGGGGACGGCGTGGTGGCCGTCAAACGCGGTAAGCTTGCCGGCGTGGACGACGTGGTCGTGCGGGAATTCACACACCTGGGAGTCCTGCAGCAGCCGGCGGGCCTGGACGCCGATCTGCTGTACAAGCTGATCCTGCAGAGGCTCCAGAAGAAGTAGGGCGCTCGGCCGCCGTCTCGGCGGCGCGTGCCCGACCGGTCCAGCATCCCAGCTCCACGTCGCCGGTCGCGGGCCGCGTGTTCTGCAATCTGGCGCGTGCCTCTAGGCAAACGGCCTTCCATCCGCAAAAATGGGGCCCACGTTTCATCAGATCTTCTCTGGCGGTGGAAGGCCGCGCACAGATACTCGGAAGGAGACGCTCGTTCGTGGCAGAATCATCCACATCTCAGCAGGACGTGACACTCACTGAATACTCCTCCACGCACAAGCTGGTCCACGACACGATCGTCGCGTGGCTGCGAGAGGAAGCATCGCGGCAGGTTGACCATATCGACTACGACGCCCGGCTATTGGATCTGGGCATCGATTCGCTTGGCGCTGCCAACATCGGGGCGCAGCTGGAGGAATCCACCGGCAAGACGCTCAATCCGGAGATCCTGTACGAACTCGAGACGATCAACGAGCTGGCCGAGCACCTGGACAGTCTGAGTATCTCGCCGCGGCGGGCGGCGGAGGCGGTCCGTGCCGCGCCAGCCGTGTGCGTGGCGGCCGGCGACGAGCGCGTGTTGCCCGCGTCCTCGCCCCACAGCGGACTCCTTCATCGCTACGAACGGCTGAACCGCCGAGTGAACCGCCTGAAGCAGGAGGGGCGCTACTTCTTCGAACCCGAGATTTCCGCCCACGACGGCGCCTGGGTGGTGGTCGACGGGAAGCGCATGCTGATGCTCGGTTCCTACGAGTACCTCGGCCTGCTCGGCCACCCGCACCTGAAGCAGACGGCGATCGATACGATTGGGGCGTTCGGCACCGGGCATCATGGGGTCCGGCTGCTCGCAGGCACCACCACGGTGCACCGGCAGCTGGAACGTAAATTGGCCGCGTTCATGCGGACGGAGGACGCGGTCGTCTACAGCAGCGGATACGTGACCAACCTGGCCACGATCTCGACGCTCGTAGGGCCCGGGGATGTCGTAATCGGGGACCAGTGGAACCATGCCAGCATCATGGACGGGTGCCGCATGTCGGGCGCCGAATTTCGCGAATCCGCGCACAACGACCTGGACTCGCTGGCCGGGCTGCTGGCCGATGCGGGTCCCGGCCGGACGTTGGTCGTCGTGGACGCTGTGTTCAGCATGGATGGCGACATCATCGACCTGCCGGGCGTGGTCGATCTGTGTAAGAAGTACGGCGCGCTGCTGATGGTGGACGAAGCGCACAGCCTCGGCGTGCTGGGCGAGACCGGGCGCGGCGTGCAGGAGCACTTTCATCTGGATCCCGGCGACATCGACATCAAGATGGGCACGTTGTCCAAGACGTTGGCCGGATGCGGCGGTTTCGTGGCCGCGTCCGAGCAGGTGACGACCTACCTCCGGCACCACGCGCGCGGGTACATCTTCAGCGGCGCCTTGCCCGCCGGCCAGGCCAGCGTCGCGATCGCGGCGCTGGAGGTGCTCGAGCAGGAACCCGCGCTCGTCGCGCGCCTGCAGGCAAACACGTCCTACTACCTGCGCGGGCTCAAGCAACTCGGATTCGACACGGCCAAGAGCGTCACGCCCATCGTCCCGATCATGATGCGCGATGATGAGACCGCTTTGGAGATGACACGGCTGTGCCGCGCCGATGGGCTGCTGGTCATCCCGGTGTGCTACCCGGCTGTGCCGATGGACGCGCCGCGCTTGCGCACCTGCGTCTCGGCCATCCAGGCCCAGGACGAGCTGGACTTCGCCCTGGAAGTCCTGGCGCGCGCGGGACGCCGGACGGGGCTGATCGGACCCTAACTGACCGTTGGCCTTCGGCCAACATGGATGAGAATGACGAAGCACGAAATACCCAAGCACGAAGGAATGACGAAGCCCGAAGCCCGAAGAACTCAGGCGGTCAACCGAGGATAACGCTCGTACGAACGTCCGGCTCGTCATTCGTGCTTCCTCATTCGGACTTCCTTCGTGCTTGGGTATTTCGTGCTTCGTCATTCCGCAAGAGGTCCTTGCCGAATCGCGCACGGTCATAGGGCGGCACAACGACCGTCAGGTGTCTGCTCCTGTGTACCCGCCGGGCCAGAGTCCGCCGCCCGGCGGACGGCGGCCCGCGCGCTGGACACCGGCGGCCGGCACCTGAGCCCGCGGCGGACGACGGTGGCGCCTGGGTGCAGGGTGCGGACGATCTTGTTGCACGCCGTCCGCTGGCCTGTGTAACCGCAGGGCCAGAGTCCGCCGTCAGGCGGACGCCGGCCCGCGCGCTGGACACCGGCGGCTAGTACCTGAACCCGCGGCGGACGACGGTGGCGCCTGAGGGACCGGGTGCGTGCGCTGGTCAGGCGTGGATTCGCTGCCGACCGCCTCCCCACAGCGCGCGGCCCGTTGGGCCTGCGGTTAC
>JBPOJB010000004.1:0-67454 GCA_052034005.1 Planctomycetota bacterium
GCCGTTGCCATAGGTGCTGGTCGACAGCCGGCCGCCATTATCATAGGCCCGCGTATTGATCACGCTGCGGTTGTACTTCACCTGGTACAGCTGGCCCCGCGCGGTGTAGGTGCGATCCACCAGGCTGCCGTCCGGATAGGTCACGCGCGACAGACGGCTCACGCTGTCATCGTTCCTCCCCATGGGTATCGGTCCGGCTGGTCTCCCGCCCCAGCACGTCGAACACGGCGTTGTAGCCCACGCCATGGGGGTCGCGGCGCTCCACCACGGCACTCCCGCCATCATACTTGACCGTCGACACCCGGGCCAAAGGGTCGATGGTCTTGAGCGCGCGGCTCGCGCCGCCACCGGTTGGCGCTTGGGCCAGCTTGGCCAGCACGACCGTGATGTTCACATTGGGTGCCCCGCCGCCGAGTTGCTCGGCGGCCACGCCGGCCGTGATAGCCAGCCCCACACCGTCGGTCTGGCTGCGGTCATAGATCGTCTGGGTGCTGAGCCCTCGCTCTTGGCCACGCCCCCCCAAGGCCCGCGATGGGCGGGTTTTGGAAACCAGAGTGTCTGCTTCTGTGTCGGGAAGCCCAACTGAACGGAATCGCGACTTGGATCGAAACGTCTCAGTAACTGTGAACCAAACCGGGATTTCAATCATGGAACGATCCGACAATGCCCGATCGAGCGTTCCTGGTTACCACCTCCAAAGGAGTGCGAGCAGAGGACTCGGAGTCCCTTGATCGCATGCAAGCCGCCACCAGGAAATGACGACTTACAGCGACAGCGGCCTCGCCGTGACGTGACGAAGTGGCCTGTTGACCCTCCGGCGTTTCAGGCGTAACCTATTGTCGGCTAATGCTTTGGGCCCGTAGCTCAGTGGTAAGAGCAGGGGACTCATAATCCCTTGGTCGGGGGTTCGAATCCCTCCGGGCCTACTGATGGTCGACCAACTCGTCGACAGACTCCGCGCTACCACGCGCGGCAGTCGAACGAAACGAGCTGACGCCCACGACGCTCGACGACTACGACAAGACCTGCCGGAGGTCGAGCATCAGCGCGCCCGCTGCTCCCGCTCAGATCGTGCAACGTTGTGCCACCCACCCCTGATGTGGCACAGTCTCCGATGCCCCCGTGGCACGGGGCCCCTCTTGTCCGTCCCCGCCGCCCCGGAATATGTGTTACAAAGGCGTCCATGAACACCTCCATCTTAATCACGGTGGCCCTCGCCGTATCCGCCGCCTGGACGCCGCCCACCGTCAGCGGAGATGCGTATGTCCGTGCCGAGACCGGCGCGTTGCCCGACGCGCAGTGGGTGTTGGGCACGTCGCGCACGGAACGTACACTCTCGCTGACCGGCGGCCGCTTTCTGCTCACATCGCTGCGGAACCAGGCTGTCGATGCGCCGCAGGAGTATGTGCAGGGCGGCGCATCCGGGGAATTCAGCGCGGCCGTGAACGGGGAACTGTATTCCGGCGCGGCGGGCGGTTGGACGCTGGATACGTGGTCCACCAACCAACTGCCGCAAGGCGAGTTGACGCTCGACATCACGCTGACCCACGGAGCGCTCACAGTAACGCGGCACTTCGTCGTATATCCTGGGACGGCCGTAGTCCGCGAATGGACGACGTACGGGAATGCAGCGGACCGGGATATCACTGTCTCGGACGCGTCTTTCCTGGACACGGTGCTGATGGGCGAGACCTGCCGAACGGGCATGACCTTCGGCCACATCACGGGCGGCAAAGCCTACGACGGAGCGCAGCGCCTGGTGAGGGAAGAGGTAGACAGCGGCTATGCCAACACGTTCGCCTGCACGGCGTCGAGCGATCACCTGCCCTTCATGATGTTCTACGACGCGGCGGCCCGGCATGGTTACTTCTTCGGCTGGGACTACCTCGGCCCCTGGTCGGCAGCTGTGGGCGCCAGAGAAGGGATTGCCTTCCACTGCCGCCTCGTGCTGGCTGATTACACGCGGACGCTCGGGCCCGGCGAATCGTTCGACACGCCCCGCGTCTTCACGGGGTGCTTTGTCGGCGACCTGGACGACCTGGGAAACCAGGTCCTGGACTGGCAGTATCAGTACCTGTGGGAGCACAAACACGCCGCGTACTTCGCACAGCCGCGGTATGCCGTAGACTGGCCGGCCCCCTGGGTGAACACCGGCGGGGGTGAAGAGAACTGGGGCTGCCGGCTGATGCTGGATCTCTACTACACCGATCTGGCGCGCTATGCCGGGGCGGGTGTGCTGTGGGACGACGCGGGCTGGTACGACGCGTGGGGCGATTGGAACGGCCCGGACTTCGGGGAAACGGTGCGCTACCTCGACAAGCACGGCATGAAGTTGAAGGTCTGGCTTCCGACGTTCTTGCGCACGCCTGGGTCGCAGGTCGACCGTGACCTTGGCCACGCGATGACCATGCTCGACTCGTCGATCGACCAGTCCAGCCCTGTCGCCACGCAGTGGCAGTTGGAGTTGCTCGACCGGAAGACCCGTGCCTGGGGCGGGTTCCAATGGCGGTACGACATCGCCCCGGGGGCGGGACACGATCCGCTGGCCGCGGACCAGGAGTTCCGGCGCTTGAACCGGGAGTTCCTGTCTGCGCATCCGGACCAGGGTATCGATGCGTGTTTCGGCGGAGGCAATTGGATTGGCGTGGAACTGGCCAGCTATGCCGACTCGGGCGAGATGACGGACGGAGGTACGCGCGATTACTCGGGCTATCACAGTTCGCTCTTCATCCCGCCCGACCTGCTGCACAACGTCGTGTACTTCTCGTACGAGCAGGGCCGCAAGGCATACAGCATCCACAACGACCGCATTCAATTGCGCATGGACCCCGACTGGTACGGCGACCCTGCCAGCACGAAAGGCTATGCGCTGCAGGCGACGCATCCCGCCGGCAGCACGCTGGCCATCCCCTCCGCCGCCCTGCCGCACCTGGAGGCGCTGCGCGGAGACTGGGACCTGTATCGGTACCTGGTCCACGAGCAGGTGGCCGGCCGGTGGGGACACGTGTTCCGTCCGGATGTCCAGGGCGACGACCCAGTCCTGTACTTTCAGCGCATGAACCGCGACCAGACGAAAGGCGTCATCCTGACGACGCGTTCCTTCACCCAGCCTCGACAGATGCCGACCAGCGCCGTCACCGTGTTCCCCAAGGGGCTGGTTCGAGACCTTGCATATGACGTGCGTTTCGACATCCAGCCGCGTGTCGAGTGCCGCGACGGCGCGACGCTCATGGAGCGCGGCATCCTGTTCGAGGATCTGCAGCCGGGCGAGATCGTCTACCTCAATCTGCCGGGCCATCCCGGGAGCGGCCAGGACACCACGCCGCCCGAGCCGCCTCGGCAGGTCACCAAGCGGGTCGCCACCAACATCCACACGCAGGGTGTGGAAGTCCGCTGGGAACGAGCCGTGGACAACCACTGGCTGTCCGGCTACGAAGTGTTCCGCGTGGGGGAGGACGGCATCCGGACCAGCCTCGGCAAAGTGTCCCGGGGCGAGTACTTCTTCGATCGCGCGCGGCCGGGGACGGAACTCATTTCCTGCGGCTACGAGGTGCGCACTTTCGATGGGGACGGCAATGTCTCCCCACCGGTCGAAGCCGTGCCGGTGCCGGGCGAACTCGAACGGCGCCATCTCTTCGAGGGGTTCGGCGATGTGCAGGGATTCCAGGGATGGACCTACGAGGCGTGGCAGGACGGCCAGGCGCGGCGCCCCTTGGTGTGGTCGCCCGACGCCGGCTATGAGGGCCAGTGGCAGGTCGCACCCAAGTCGCAGGAGCCGCCCGCGCCGGGCGTGATCGCGCGCACCTTCATGCTGCCCCATCCCGACGCGAGCATCGCGCGAGTCTTCACCGTACGACGCGCCGGAGATATCGTGCTGCAGGGCAGCGTGCGACGCGACTTGCCGCCGGGCAAGACGCCGGCGCACGAATGCCGAGTCCGCATTCTGCTCAACGGCCAACCGATCTGGCCCGCGATGGATTGGCAGCAGGTGCCCATCGATCGTGCCGGGGTGTGCTACCAATGCGCCGCGGTCGTGAAGCCGGGGGACCGCATCGAGCATGTCCTCGCGCAGAACTCAGACTGGCAGAATGCCGGGATCGGTTGGTACGGAGTGATCGCCTACGCAGGCGACCAGCGCGGAACCGACGCACCAGCGTGGTAAGACTGTGCGAAGCGTCGGAACCGGACCGCGTCATGTCTTCATGGATCTCTCTCGAGCGCTATGGGCGGGCGACCGAAACCGTGCTCAAGGGATACCAGCCATCGTCCGCACGACCCTTAATCCCAAGCCGCACGACCGACTGCTCGTCCCTCTCCCCCACGACGGCGATCGACACCGTGTACCGGCCGGGGGCGAGATCATCGGGCAGCGGAATAGCATCCTGCACAACCGCAATCTCGCCGGGCGGCAAGTCCTTCGGCTCCTGGAAAAAATCCTCGGTGAAAAGCTCGATGGATCCGGGCAGCCACTTGTTGACGGTCAGGTCGCTGACGAAGACACGCGGTTGCCCTTCCCGGCTTGTCAGGCGGACGGCGACTCGGTACGGCCGATAACAGGGCGCCGATCCGATGTTCTGCCACTTCATCTCCAAGACCAGCTTCTCGCCCGGTTGGACCTGAGCGGGATGCGTTAGCTCCTTGAGCAGCAGGCGGCTCGTAGGCAATCGGGCCTTGCCTCCAAGCGTCCTGCGCCTTGCCTTCACGTATCAACGCGGGATAGGCGTTGTACATGTGGTTCCAGGTCGGCGAGAAGCTGCCCAGGTCGCCCATTGAGTCTGCCCGCCAGCCCGTGCCATGCCGGATGGCGTGCGCCGTGCATTCGGCCCCGTTGATGAGCATGACCAGCGGCGTCTTCGTGAAGGCGGCCAAATAGGCATCCACGACCCTCATCCGGTTTTCCAGCGTCGGCAGCTCGCAGTTCTTCGATCCGCTCAGGTGCCACTCGCCCCACCAGCCGATGGAACCGAGATCCAGATGGTCGAGGTCGGGGTGGCCGTCATACCGCTCGCCGAGCCGCTTGATCAAGTCAAGGTGGGCGTTCAGGATGATCGGATCGTCCATATCCGGGATCGGAAACGGGCCTTGCCCTCGGTAGTCCGCCATAAGAATGCGGCCGCCGATCTCCGGGAGCCAGTCGGGATGATACGGGAGGCCTTGGTAGGGCGAGCAGCACATCACCCGGAATGCCAACTTCTGCCCGGAGTCGTGAGACTCCTTGAGCATCCGGTCGAGGAAGTCATAGGCGATCTTCCCGGGCTCAGGTTCCAATTCCCGCCAGCCCCATCGGGCGTAGTGGACAGTCGACGGAATCCACGACGGCAAGTTCTTGTCCGTCTTGCTGGTGTGATGGAACGTCTCCCAGCCCATCCCGGGGTTTGCCAGAATCTCGTCAGTCTCCTCCGGGAAGACCGTGATGATCCGGTTCTGCTCTTGGCCGAGAACCAAAACCACGGAGATGGAAGTCCACATCAGCACCGATAACAGCAGTATGGCTTTCACCTCGGTTCTCCTGATCCTGCGCTCGAGACGCGCAGGCGCTTGACCCCCGGGCGACTCGGTCTAGAATACAAGTGTGGAAGCTCATGCTCCGCAGCGTTTTTTGGTGTGCTTTTCGTCTTAGTATGGAGGGCATGAATGGAAAAACGGTCGGAGATGTTTGGGTGAGGAGCCTGAACTTCTCAGGCTTCTCCGAGTGAACCTTTTTTGTCGAGATCAGGCAAGGGGTCGTCGGCCGCCAGGCGGCTGAGCGTCTGGCACCTCCGGTTCCTGCCAACTTGGATTCGAGTTGATCATCGGTCGCTCGTCAACTCGGGGATCGTCTGGCGATTACCGTTACTTTGCGTCCCGAGTCGTTGCCCAGAACGACGGTGGCGCTGGATACGCCCGCAGTGGGCATTGCTTGCGCGGTCCCGAGGCGACCCGCGAGCGGTGATGATTCGGATCTCAAGATGAGTCTTGTTCGGCCCTCACCGGCACCTCTGCGGTGAGGGCCGCTTTCTTTGCCGTCGCGTGCGGTGTGGATTCAGGTTGCTGCCACGCGTTGGGCAATCCCGCGTGTCGGAGCACCAGGGAGGAATCCCGGCCGCGTCGCTCAGCCGCGGATGGGGATCGGGCGGCGCTGGCCGCCACTGAGATCCACCGCGACGTAGGTCACTTCCGCCTCGGTTAGATGCACCGCCTCGCCGTAGCGGTCGGCCTCGACGTCCACGTGCATCGTGATCGACGTTCGTCCCACCTTCACCAGGCGGGTCCAGAAGCTCACCGTGTCGCCGACGAACACCGGACGGTGGAACTCCACGCTCTTCATCGCTACCGAGACGATCGTCTGGTCAGGCCAGCCGGCGCGACGGATCTCGTGGCGCGCACCGACCGCGCCGGCCAGGTCGGTGTAGCTGAGGATCACGCCGCCGAAGATCGTTCCGTACGGGTTCGTGTCGCGGGGCATCATCACGACTTTGATCGCCAGGTATCGCTCATGAAGCTGGGCGTTTGACACAGGACCACCACCCCTTCAATTGGCATGGGTGAAGACGAGCGGGACGCATCGCGACTCGCAAACGCACCATTATCGACGTGAATGACGCCGCACGTAATACCCAAACCCGAAGGAATCCGACGGAATGCCCTGCCTCGCGCCCGCGGCCCGACTCGGCTCGCCGTTGGGGGTGCGTGGGGGTCTGGACTTTTCCTCGTCCGCGCCGGGACAGGCAGCAGGGGGGGACTCACCCCGCGCCTTCCGCCGGGCAAGGGGCAGGTGCTGTCAACCGCGGGATGGGCTTCCCCGCGCGAAAAAAAACCCTGTTCGGCCGGCTTGACGTCTGCTAGAACAGTAATGCTTCCAGAACGGTATGGGGGAAGCAACGAATTGGGGGACCGTATCCTGTCGCGCGGTTTCTCCCCTGGGCATCTCAGCGTCAGAAGGGACTCACCGATGAGCGTTCGTTTCGAGCGGTCGCGTGCGCCGGCGATTTCGCGTTTCCGCCGTCGCTTCTTGAGCGTGGAGCAATTGGAAAGCCGGCTGGTGCTGTCCGCGCTGCTCCACGGCCAGGGTCCTGTCGCGGAGCTGCCCGCGGTTGGGGACCAGGACGATTATCTCCAGCCGCCGGCGATGGCGGGGCTCGCGTCGCTTGAGAGCAACATCGCGGCCGCGGTGGCGGCGGCCTGGCAGATTCCCGCCGACACGCTGGCCGACTCGTGGGTCGTCGGACTCTCGGCCGGCGTGACGCCCACCGATCTGTCCACACTGGGTTTCACCGCCTTCGCGGCGACGCCCTACCTGCACAATACCTACATCCTGGATTTCGGGTCCCTGCTGAGTGTCTCGGATGTACAACAGGAGATCTCGGCGTTCGAATCAGTCGAGTTCTACTATCCGATGATCGTCCGCCAGCAATCATCGCGCGCTGTGCCGAACGATCCTCTGTTCAACAAGCAATGGCATCTGCGGAACACCGGCCAGAGCGGCGGGACGCCCGGCGCCGACGCGAACATCGTGGATGTCTGGAACAGCTATACGGGCAGCGGTGTCGTGATCGGCATCGTGGACGACGGGCTGCAGCATATGCATCCCGACCTGTCGCCGAACTATCTCGCGTCGTTCAGTTACGACTTCAACGGTCACGACTCCGATCCGACACCTGCCGGCTCCGACAGTCACGGCACGTCGGTGGCGGGCGTGGCGGCTGCGCGGGGAGGCAACAGCCGCGGGGTGAGCGGCGCGGCGCCGCAGGCCGGCCTCGCCGGGCTACGGCTGACGGCCGCCGGCATCACCGATGCACAGGAGGCGGACGCCCTGTCTTACCAGAATCAGTCGATCGACATTTACAACAGCAGTTGGGGTCCGGAGGATGCCGGGACCGTTCAGGGCGCGGGCCCCTTGACGCTGGCAGCGATCGCCAACAGCGTGGCCAGCGGCCGCGGCGGACTCGGGAACATCTACACGTGGGCGGCCGGAAACGGCTTGCAGAACAACGACAATGTGAACTATGACGGCTACGCCAACTCGCGCTACGTGATCGCCGTCGCGGCCATCGATCAGGACGGCGTGCAGTCGTACTACAGCGAGCCCGGCGCGCCGATCTTGGTCACCGCCTACTCGTCCGGATCGACGGCGGGCATTGTCACGACGGCGCTGTTGAATCAGGGGAATCTGGCGGATCCGGCGGGCGCCTATGACTACACATCCTTATTCGGCGGGACATCGTCGTCCGCGCCGCTGGTGGCCGGCGTGGTCGCCCTGATGTTGGAAGCGAACCCGGAGCTGACCTGGCGTGACGTGCAGCATGTGCTGGTCCACTCGGCCGAACAGAACGACCCGACCGATTCCGACTGGGTTACCAACGGAGCCGGCCATCTGGTCAACCACAAGTACGGTTTCGGCGCCATTGACGCGCAAGCGGCGGTCGATTGGGCGGCCAGCTGGAGGAACGTCGGGCCGCAGCTCACGGCCACCAGCGGATTGGTGGCGGTCAACCAGGCGATTCCCGACAATAGCGCGGCGGGCGTGAGTTCCACCATCACGCTGCCGGACGACATTCGGATCGAGAGTGTGGAAGTGGTTCTCAATGCAACGCACACGAATCGCGGCGACCTGCGGATCGTGCTGACCTCGCCGTCCGGCACGGAATCGATCCTGGCCGAGAAGCATGACGACTCGGGAGACAACTACAACAACTGGGTCTTCTGCTCGAAGCGTCTCTGGGACGAGGGCTCGGCGGGCGACTGGACAATCAAGATCTCCGACGGGAAGGCGGGGCACGCGGGGACATTCAACTCGTGGCAGTTGAACATCTTCGGCACGACACTTGGTGAGGATTTCGGTGATGCGCCCGACGATCCCTACGGGACACTGGCGAGCAGCAACGGCGCTCGCCACATGCTGGGCGGACCGCTGCTTGGATCGACCATCGATGCGGAGTTGGATGGGCAGCCCAGTGCGGATGCCAGCGGCGACGGCGCCGACGAAGATGGCGTCCTGCTGGGCGACCCGCTGGTCGTGGGAGCTGCGGTCGATATACGAGTCACATCGTCCCCGGGGGGCGGCAAGCTCGATTACTTCTTCGACTGGGATGGCATCGGCGGGTTCGGGAATCAACCGAGCGAGGTATTGGCGGCCGAGCTGTCCGGCGGTCTGGAGACCGTCCGCGTGACCGTCCCAAGCGATGCCCAACCAGGTCAGACGTTCGCCCGGTTCCGGATCAGCAGCGATGGGGGACTTGGTCCGCTGGGCCCGGCCAGCGACGGTGAAGTGGAGGATTACCTGGTGCGGCTCTACGCCACTGAGCCGCTACGCGATTTCGGCGACGCGCCGGACACGCCTTACGGTACGCTGCGATCCAGCTTCGGGCCCAGTCACATCATCGGCGGGCCGCGGCTCGGCACGCTGGTCGACGGCGAGCCGGACGGTTTGCCCAACCCCACCGCCACCGGAGACGGGGCGGATGACGACGGCGTGCTTTTCCGGCAGATATGGATGCCTGACACGACCGTGGAGATTGAAGTCACGTCGTCTCCTGGCGGCGGTCAATTGGATTTCTTCGTTGACTTCGACGGGGATGGCGTCTTCGGCAACCACGAGAACGAAGTGTTCCACGCGACGCTGACCGGCGGCACGGAGACGCTCTTGGTGGACGTGCCCGCCAACGCGGTCACCGGCGTCACCTACGCGCGCTTCCGCATTAGCAGCGCGGGCAACCTGGGCCCGCTCGGCCTAGCTTACGACGGCGAAGTCGAGGACTATCAGATCGTGATCCTGCCTAAACCCGGTTTCGGCTACCACGACTTTGAGGACTTCGATGGCGTCACCGCGCCCGCGTTGCCAACCGGCTGGACCACCGAGTCGAGCCAGTCCGTATTCTGGACCACCAGCACCACCAACAGCGACTCGGCGCCGAATAACGCCTACCGGGCCAGCGTCAACAACGTGAGCGAGAGCCGATTAGTGTCGCCGCCGATCCTGATCACCAAGGCCAATTCCCAGCTGCGATTCCGCAACCATTACAACTTCCAGTACGGAGAGTGGTATGGAATCAAGTTCGGCGATGCGGGCGTGCTGGAAATCGCGATCGGGACCGGCCCGCGCATGGATATCATCGCTGCGGGCGGTACGTTCGTCGCCGGA
This sequence comes from Planctomycetota bacterium, assembly GCA_052034005.1. GTDB lineage: Bacteria > Planctomycetota > Planctomycetia > Pirellulales > Pirellulaceae > JAAYDI01. The sequence continues at coordinate 10,121 of JBPOJB010000004.1, forward strand.
GGGTACAACGGGACAGTCAACACGTACTTCAGCAACCCGCTGGGTGGCAGGAACGCCTGGGTCGGCAATTCCGGGACTTATCTCGATACGATCGTCGACCTGCCGGCCGCTGCCCTCGGACAAGAAGTGCGGTTCTATTGGATCGAGGGCACGGACAACCAGGGATCGGCGCCCATGTACTACTGGCAGATCGATACGATCCAGCTGTGCGGCGTGACCGAGTTCGAGTTCGACTTCGGCGATGCGCCGGATCCCACCTATCCCACGCTCGCGGCGAACTCGGGCGCCCGCCACGTCGTCGGAAGTGGCATCTACCTGGGCAGCTCGGTGGATATCGACGCCGACGGCCAACCGACACTCGGCGCGGACGGCGACGACCAGGACGGCGGTGCTGACGAAGACGGCGTGACGTTCACTTCCGTATTGACTCCGGGTGGCGTCGCGACCGTGGATGTCGTCGCCTCACAGGCCGGATTGCTCAACGCGTGGATCGACTTCAACGCCGATGGCGACTGGGCAGACGCCGGAGAACAGATCTTCCGGGACCTTGCGATCGCGCCCGGCACGAACAGCCTGTCCTTCACGGTCCCCGCCGAGGCATCCGTGACCGAGGTCACCTACAGCCGCTTCCGGCTGAGCAGCCAATCAGGCCTCACGTTTGATGGGCCCGCTCCGGACGGCGAAGTCGAGGACTATACCGTGGCGATCGTTGAAAGCCAGGTTGCCGCAACCATCGCCGGCCGCCACATCTTCTATAACGGATCAGCCTGGGACGGCAGCGCGGCGGCCAACGCGAACGACGACCAGGCCATCGCCACCGACAAGTCCCCCTTGCTGCCCGGCCACAAGGCCACGTTCGCCAACTACACCAGCTACAGCCGCGGCATCAACGGCTTGATGATCGATATCGCGAACCTGGCCGATCCGGCCGGCTTGTCGGTCGCCGACTTCCAGTTCCGTACGGGCAACACAAACTCGCCGGCCGATTGGCCTCTGCTGGCGATCGATCCCGCGCTGATCACGATCACCGTGCGGGCGGGAGCGGGCGTGGACGGCAGCGACCGCGTGACGATCCTGCTGCCGGACAGCACCGTGAGGAAGACCTGGCTGCAGGTGACGGTCCAGGCCACCGCGGCCACCGGCCTGGCCGCGCCCGATGTGCACTACTGGGGCAACGCCATCGGCGACTCGGGCAATTCGCGGACCGACACGGCGGTCAATGTGCTCGATGCGCTCGGCGTGCGGGCCAACCCACGCACGCTGCTGCGACCCGCGTCGATCGATATCGCCTATGACTACAACCGCGACAAGCAGGTGAACGTGCTGGACGAACTGGTCGTGCGGGCGAACCTCACGACCTTGCTTAGCGACCTGAACCTGATCGACCTGAGCGGGGCCGAGGGCGAGGCGGAAGGCTGGTGGCCCGAGGCGCGAGAGGATGGGGGCGTGGAAATGCCGCCCGCCGCCTCTCTCCTTTCTCCCGTTCCCTTCGCGCCTTCTCCCAGCGTCGCGCGCCTCGCACGCACAGCCCAGAGCGACGTGCAGGGGACTCCGAGCGACGAACCGGCGAATCCGGCTTCCGCCTTCAGCCCCCCGTGGTCACCGAACCGGGAGAGAGAGACGAAGAGACCCGGGACGCAAAGCGACTCCAGCTCCCCATTCCCTACCGCCGGCTCCCAAGCCCCATGCGCGCCCGAGCAGCCGTGTATCGGCGTCCGGCAATCGGCAGTCTCTTTCCGCCTCCCGCCTGACGGCCGCACCCGCAACATCCGCTTGAGCGGAAGGGTCTGCGAGACGTCCGTGGTGCACGATCTGGCGTTGGCCGAATTGTTGGCAGACTGCGAGCAGCTGTAATCTCGACACGTCGATGGTCGCGACCTCGGCTCGGGCGGCCCCGCGGGTCGTGCGCTGGACAGCGGTTCATCCAAGCTGCCCAGCGGCCCGTGCTCGCCCTTGGAGAGCATCGTGCACGAGCCCTGCAGCCTGTTCATCAACCGTCCGAAGTCGCTCGACCGCCGCCAGCAAAGCGGCCCACGGTAGACTGGATAGGCTTATCGCGCTCGACCAATTAGAATTGGGCGACTTCTGTTTTACAGTCCCTGGATCATTCGTATGACACCCGGCACAAGCGTGTCCTGACGATGCCTACTGACACACCCTTGAGTGATGACCTTCCGGATCCGGAAGAAGCCTCGTCCACCTCACTGATCCGCCAGTACCTGGTGCGCTACCGAGAGTGGTTAATCGATTTTCCTGAAGGGACCTTCGCGGACTTCCTCGAGCAACACCAGCTTGCAGCGCCGATAAGTGAACTTTTGCAACGGGCCTTGACGCAATACGAATCTGCGGTTGAGGCCACCATGGACCCCGGTTCCGTTGCTGAAGATCACATGCGGACCGTCTCGTACCAGGCAGCAGGAAATCACGCGCACCGGATTATCAACGGTCGATACCGGTTGCTCGAAGAAATCGGTTCGGGCGGGATGGGGACTGTCTGGTTGGCAGAGCAGCTTGAACCCGTCCAGCGTCGCGTGGCTCTCAAGCTGATCAAGTCTGAGTTCATCACGCGCGATGAGCTCGCGCGCTTTGAAGCCGAACGCCAGGCCCTGGCGATGATGGATCATCCGAATATTGCGCACATTTTCGATGCTGGCACCACCGAGGCGGGCACCCCCTTCTTCGTGATGGAGTACGTTCCGGGTTGGAGAATCACCGAATACTGTGACAGGCACAATCTCAGCATTCGGGAGCGACTGGAACTCTTCATCCCGGTTTGCCGCGCCGTTCAGCATGCTCACCAGAAGGGAATCATTCACCGCGACCTCAAACCGGGAAATATCCTGGTTGCTCACGTGGAAGGAAAGCCGGTTCCCAAAGTGATCGACTTCGGCTTGGCCAAGGCCATCGATCACACCCGCCGCCTGACCGATAAGACACTGTTCACCGGCGCGGGACATGTTGTCGGGACATTGCAGTACATGAGCCCGGAGCAGGCCTCTATCGATTCGACCGATATCGACACCCGCTCCGACATCTATTCGCTGGGAATCATTCTTTACGAATTGCTGATAGGGATTCCACCCCTCGACCATGCAACGATAAAACGCCATGCCTACCTGAAAGTGCTTGAACTGATCCGCGAGGGGGACACGCCGCGCCCCAGCCATCGACTCCGTGCCATGGGCCAGGCCGCTTCCGGAATCAGCCAACACCGTCAGATCGCTCCCGGCCGACTGCAGTCGATCCTCCGAGGAGAGCTGGACTGGATTGTGATGAAAACCCTGGAGAAGGACCGCCAACGACGGTACGATACGGCCGCGGCATTGGCTGACGACATCCATCGCTTTCTGTTCAATGAACCCGTCCTCGCGCGCCCTCGGAGCCGGTACTACGGGTTTTCCAAATTCGTCCGGCGACATCGGACCGGTGTGATTGCGACGGCCGTCATCATCCTGATGGGGTTCATCGGCGTGCTTGGCGTATTTGCAGCCTGGCGCACCTCACTTCGCAACGAGCTGTTGGCAAAAGAAAGCGCACAACAGGCCATCGCATTTGCCAACCAGTTGGCCGAAGCGCAGGAACAGTCCTATCAAATCATCCAGGAAATGACTGACCAGGTCATGACGGATCTCAAGGGCTTTGAACCAGGCAATATCCACTTCATCGAGCAGAACCCACCCAAGCCGGATCCTCTGACGCGCAGCCGTAATTCACTAGGCGCACTGTTGGCAATGATGGGACAACACCTCATGTATCGCGGCGCCGACCCCAGCGAGGCGGGTTCGTGGTTCGTCAAGGCAATCGAACAATTCCACAAGCTCGACTCGGATGGTCAACTAGAGCAGCGAAGCATTATCAACTACCTGACGGCCCTCATGAATGCAGCGCTTTTCAAAATGCGAGCCGGCGAGACCGCTACGGCCGTTCAGTATTCGGACAGGCACCTGGAGATGCTACACAGACTGAAGACACTGGTCACAGAAGAGGATCGGGATACTCTGCTGGTTTGGGAAGCGACGCTTTTACTTAACCGTGGGTTGATGGAACAATCATTACTCAACTGGAATCGCGCAATCGACATCCTGCAGCCGCTCAGCGACTCCGTTCCCACACGCGACGTTACTCTTGCGCGACTCCTGCACAATCGGGCGACTTGCCTTCCTGCGGAGGACGCTGAACACGATTTACTGCAGGCCATCGAGTTGATGGAAAAGCATGCATGCTTTTCCGACCTGATGAATACTTATGACTACATGGCGACGATACAAGACAAGCTGAATAATAACGACACAGCCCGCTTCTATTCCGCGAAAGCCCTGGAGTTGACAAAGCTGCCTGCGTTCAATCCGGATAGCGACGATTTGGCATACGCCTCGCAGGCATTTTACAATGCAGGCGTGGCTCATCAGGAAGCGGACGAAGTTGACGCTGCGATGGAACAATATAACCAGGCGATGGAAATCGAACGGGTACTGGTCGCTAGGGATCCTCACCGTCGACATGCCCCCTTGTACTTTCAGCTCTTCTGGAATCGCGCTGAAGTGCTGGTATCACAAGGACAATTTGAGGCTGCCGAACAGGACTTCCGAGAGGCTATTTCTGCCGTTTACAGCAGCGGCGAACCACAGTATGAGCGTAACCTGCACTATCTGGAAATCTCGCTGGCTATGTGTCGCGCGGTTTCCGATCCAGTCTCAGCCGCCAAGAATCTGGATCTTCTGGAGAGCCCGGCAGCGGGCAAGGGTGAGGCGATGGTCAGGCTCGCCAATATCTACGCGTTGGCCGCAGCAGCGGAGACGGACGAAGCTGAGCGGACGAAATGGATTTCCCGGGGCGTGAGTCTGCTCAAATCCGCCTGGAGCGAAAACCTGCTGCCACCCGAATATATCGAACAGATCAACTCCGACCCTGATCTCGAGATACTCAGGAAAGACCAACTGTTGCCATTTTGATGGTCAGCCGCCAGGGATACGCACCTGCAAGACCGTGTCATGGCAGGCTCATGGACGGCAGATCGCAAGCCAACTACGGTCAGCGCACAGAGGATGCCGAGGATGGATGCGCGCCGCGATTTCGCACGATTCGCGGTGGCGCCATCAGCACAACCGAAAGGCCGGTTACGGTAAGCGCCCAATGGGCTGCGCCCTGGCCGGAGCCCGTCTCCTTGTCCGCTTAGGCGAACAGCTCCACGGTCAGCCCCAGCATTTCGCCGAGGATCTTGAGTTCCTGGGTGTAGTCGCCGTAGACCCATTGCAGATGGTTGCCGTAGACCATGCGCCGCCTCAAGAACTCCAGCGATTTGTCCGGCGGCGGCTGGATGACGGCCGCCACCGAGCAGCCCAGATGGTCCTGGCCCCACCCGCTGGCGCCGACCAGCGTGCCCTTGCAGACGAGCAGTTTCGTGGCGGTGGGATCGACCCGCGCGACGGTGACCGTCTTCTCCGCGTTGTTCATGAAATCGACGACCACCTTGGTCCCCCAGCCCTGTTCGACGAACCGGCCCAGTTGATAGGGCACGTCCGGCTGGTCCAGGCCGTTCATCTTCATGCTGGGCGCGCTATGGTTGACGCTGAACGTGCCGCCGGGCAGCGCGTCTCCGTTGCCCTGGTGACACGACTTGTTCGAGACGCTCATCAAGAGCCGCACCGCCAAGAGGATCCCCAGATCCGCCTCGCACGCCGAGGCGATCCCCTCGTTCCCGAACAGGGCGTGGAGCAGGCAGGGGACGACCAGCCACTGCTGGGGCAACAAGCTCGGACAGAACTCGAAGCAGTCGATCGTGAACGCGTTGCAGCCGTGCCGGGCCATCAGGTTCCGGATGCAGCGGTCGAACATCAAGCTGCGCCAGACGAAGGATTGGTCGAGGAACAGCTTGTCGGCCTTGCCCGCCAACTCCGCGGCGGCCTGCTCGACCCGCCGGCCTTCCTCCCGATCGGCCAGTAACCGGTCCATCTCGGCGGACATCTCGCGATAGCCGATCCGCACAACGGACACGCCGAGCCGCTTCTCGAGGTCCTCGAAATCCCACACCGTGTCCGGTGAAAAAGAGGGTACGCCGTTGGTCGGGTAGAGGATCTTCGTGTGGCGGAACACCTTCCTGGCCCGCAGCAGCGACAGCAGCTTGGTGAGGTCCAAGTCCTCGCCGGCCACGTGAACCTCGTGCCCCTTGGCCAACGTGTAGCCCGCGATGCTGATGTTCCGGCAATTCAGGCCGTCCAGGACGATCGGCTTGCCGAACAGGTCTCCGATCTCGTACGCGCCGCGCGCGTTGCCCGCCGAGATGATGAAATACACGTCGGTCTCGTCGGCGTCGGGCTTGAGCTTGTCGATCTGGTCCGGCTTGATCTCCCAATCTTCGGAGAACGTCACATGGACCGGCTCCAGCAGCTTGACATCTTCGGCGCGTCCCAGTCCGTTCGTCTTGAGCTGCCGGCTCCAGCTGGCAAACCAGCTCTCGCCGCTGGCCCTCTCCTCTTCCGGCGAAGGGGAGGTCCACCGGCAAGGCCCCTGCCAGGCGGCCGAGTGGATGACGTGCGTCATCACAGGCTTCACGCAGAGCTTGATGTCGCGCGGGTGCTGGACACCAGCGCCGCTGCCGCCCGTGCTGCCCGCCGCCGCGGCCGGCTCGGCCGGCGCACCCGCGACGATCAGCCCTTCCGTCGCAGCACCCGTGACGACCGCCCCCAGACCCGTGGCCAAGAAACAACGTCGCTTCATCGCAGATCTCCGCAACAAGAGCCTGACTCCCCACATGCGGTCCCGGGGAGCTGAGGGTCAACGACGGACGCCGCGTACTACCATGAAGCTAAACCAGCGGACTGGCCGAATCAATACGGCGCACCGCCGTCTTTCGCGGAGATCGACGGCGCTCGCACGACTGCTATTGTGTCCCATTACCGCACGGTATGATATGGCCTATGACCACTGCCGACCTGAAACCGCGTGTGCCCGCTCCCGTCCATTCCAGCGCTGCGGCCATCGCTTTCGTGGCCGCGATCGGCGGATTCCTGTTCGGGTTCGACCTGGGGATGATCGGCGCGGCGAATATCTACCTGCGCGATCAGTTCCACCTGAGCGAATCACAGTTCGGGCTGGTGACGGCCAGCGCCATCTTGGGCTGCATTTTCGGGCCGTTCTTCGGGGCGTGGCTGTGTGACGCGATGGGGCGGAAGACGACCATGATCATCGCGGCGGCGTTGTTGATCGCGGGCGCGGTCTTCACGACCGTTCCAGACGCGGTGCCGGGGATGTCCGACCGGGCCACGCTGGTCGTGTTCAACCTCTTTCGGGCCGTTGGCGGGCTTGGCGTGGGGCTCTGCTCGGTGGCCTCGCCGCTGTTCATTGCTGAAGTGGCGCCGCCGGCCCGGCGCGGCGGACTGGGGCTCATGTATCAACTGGCGATTGTCGTCGGTCACATTGCGGCGCCCACCATAGGGTACCTGGTGGTCATCAGCTTGCCGCATCACGATGGCGTGGCGCCGATCGCCTGGCAACAGCCCTGGCGGTGGATGTTCGCCTCCGAGGCCCTGGCGGTGCTGGTGTTTCTGATGTTCGTGTTCTCGCTGCCGCAGAGCCCGCGGTGGCTGGCCGAAAAGGGCCGGTACGACGAGGCCTCCGATGTGCTGACGCGGATCCTTGGCCCGGAGGACGCCGCCCGGGAACTCGGGGAAATCCAGGCGTCGTTGCAGCAGGAGACCGGCAGTTGGAGTGAGCTGTTTGCGCCCGGCATGCGTTACGCCTTGCTGATCGGCGTCCTGCTGGCGCTGTTCAACAACTGGACCGGCTGGAGCGCGATGGGCGGCTACATCCCCGCACTGTTGGAGATGTCGGGCCTGCAGGACCGGGCGCTGGCCATCCTCCAGTTCGCGCTCACCTACGCTTGCATGGGAGTGATGACCGTCCTCTCGCTAGTGCTGATGGACCGCGTGGGGCGACGCCCCTTGTGGATGTCCGCATCGCTCCTGATGGCGGGCATTACGTGCCTGACGGGGATCGTGTTCCACTTCCAGATCACCGGCCCCGTCGTGCTCTTGGTGCTCATGCTCTGCACGGTCCCGCACGGCATCGCGTTGGGCGGCATCCCCTGGCTGATGATGTCCGAGCTGTTCCCCACGCGGCTGCGCGCGAAGGCCGTGTCCATCACGACCACCATCCTGTGGATCGCGATCTTCACGGGAGGTTACCTGTTCCCGTTGTTGGGGAGTGTCTCGCGCGAGCTGGTCGGCTCGGTCGGGGGCGTGTTCTGGCTGTTCACCGTGATCTGCCTGCTGGCGTGTCTGTTCGGTTGGCGGATGATGCCTGAAACCAAGGGTCGTACATTGGAACAGATCGCCCAGTCCTGGAAGAGACCCTGACGGCGCGCCGCTTGCCGCCGCCTCGATCGTGCCGCACCGGCGACGTGGCGGGACGACCTACGCGGACGGCGCGTCGGCAGCCTGGGCGGCCGCTGACTCGCCGGACATCATTCGGAGCGCATCTTCCATGTCGGACGGCTGGGCGAGGTCTTGCGATTGACCCGGGGAAGCCAGACGGCCGACGAATTGACAGCCGATGCGGAAGGCCGGCCGCCGATCCCGGGTCACTGCCCGCGACTGTACGACACGGGCCATCAGGTAGACCAGGTCCGGCGCCTTGCCCAACTCGACGACGAGGTTGCTGCCGTCGAGCAAGGCAGGTCGATAGAACGCGAAGCCGCCTCGCGAGAGGTCGATGCACCGCACGGTCTCGAACTTGTCGGGCGGGGGTAGTTCGCCGGCGACCGTCACGGCAATCCGCTGTTCGACCTCGAACGGGTAGCGTTGGGCACGCCGGTTGTCCGAATTGGATCTGTTCGTGTTCCGCCGGTTCCTAGCAGCCATGGATCGGGCCTTCGCCGATATCGCGGATGGTGACGGCTCGTATCGCCGATGGGCACGACACACGTACCCACGGAAACGTACTGCCGGAAGACCGCGTGTCAAATCGTCACTCGGACCAGGGGTTCGTTGATGCGGAATAGTCCGCCCAATACACCATGCCCGAGGGGACCGCCTGCTGCTTCGAGCCGGGAGACAGTCGGCGCCAGGGCGTGGCGGACGCGGCTGCTCCTCTCCGTGTCGGCCGGCGGTCGCACCGGGTGCCGCCAGCGTTTACAATGCCAACCGCAAGGACGAGAGAGCGTCCGGTGGATTCCAGGAGCCGAACCGCGTGATGTCGCACGACCACACGATGGATCCGCAAAGCACAGCCGACCGTGAGAAGCGAAGAGTCGCTCTGTCGTCGCTCCTGGCCGCGGTCGCGCTGACCGCGCTCAAGCTGGCGATCGGATTGTGGACCAACAGCTTGGGAATCCTGTCCGAAGCAGCTCATTCCGGACTGGACCTGGTGGCGACCGCCATTACGCTCTGGGCCGTGCGGATCTCGAGCCTGCCGGCCGATCAGCGGCACACGTACGGGCACGGCAAGTTCGAAAACGTGTCCGCCTTGGCGGAGACGCTGCTGTTGCTGGTCACCTGCCTGGGGATCGCATACGAGTCGCTGCGACGGCTGTTCTTTCTGGAACGTGTCGAGGTGGCGGCCAACGTCTGGGCCTTTCTCGTCGTGATCGTGTCGATCGGCGTCGATTTCTGGCGTTCGCGGGCGCTGAAGAAGGCGGCCCAGAAGCACCACAGTCAAGCGCTGGAGGCCGACGCCCTCCACTTCGCGACCGACATCTGGTCGTCGCTGGTCGTGCTGCTGGGATTGATCGGCGTGCGTGCGTGCGAGTCTTTCGGCGCGACCTGGCTCGAGCAGGCCGACACGGTGGCGGCCTTGGCGGTCGCGATGATCGTGGTCAGCGTCAGCGTCCGGCTCGGAAAGAAATCGCTCGACGATCTGCTCGACGCCGTTCCCGCGCACTTCCAGGAACAGGTGGTCGCTGCCGCATCGGGCGTCCCAGGTGTCCAGTCCGTGAGGCTGGTTCGCGTGCGGCGGAGCGGGCCGGAAGTGTTTGCCGATGTGACGCTGAGCGTGGACCGTTCGGTGGCGCTCGAGCGGTCACACGAGATTGCCGACGCGGCCGAGGCGGCCGTGCGGCGAATCCATCCGCGGGCCGACGTGGTCGTGCATATCGAACCGGCCGCGGCCAGTGACGAGAGCCTCCTGACCACAATCCGCGTGGTCGCCGCCCGGCACCAGCTCGGTGCACATGGGATCCGAATCTACGAAGTCGACCAGCGCCGGTCGCTGGAACTCCACCTGGAAATCGACGACTCGCTGTCGCTCGAAGAGGCCCACCGCCAGGCGACCGCGTTCGAGCAAGAGCTGCACGAGGCGGCCCCGGATATCGCGCGGATCGTCACGCACCTGGAACCGACCGGACACGCCTCGGCGACGCAACCGGCCGAGCCGGCCAGCACGCACCAGGTCCAGATGGCCATTGAGAGTTTCTTCCGCACCAGCCAGGTCGCCGCCCGGCCCCATGACGTGCAAGTCCAACGGACCGGCTCCGAGCTGGCCGTTTCGTTCCACTGTACGCTCGACGCGCAAACCGCAATCATCGACGCCCATAAGCTGACCGAGCAGCTCGAGCAGTACCTGCGCAAGCGGTTGCCAAACCTGGGACGCGTCGTGATCCATGTCGAGCCGTTCGAGTAATCGCACCGATCCAGGCTCGACGCGACACCGGAAGTCGTTCATCAATCCGGCCCTGCGTGCACTCCAGGACAGGGCCCTTGTGGGTGGTGCCTGCCATCGCGGGTTCGCCGGCGTCGCGATTGTCCGCCGCTCGAGCCGGCCCTATAAAGGAGGAGACGGCCTTGCAAGTTCCTCCCTTTGCAGATGGAGCAATGCCATGACTTGCCACTCCCGGTCGGTGACGCGGCGGCGATTCCTGGTCCACGGGACTATGGCCGGGATCGGCCTGTGGTCCAGCGCGCGGCGGGCACACGCGGCGGCGACCGCGCCGGTCGTCAGGACGCTCGGCCGAACAGGCGTCCCCGTCACAACAATGGGGCTCGGCGGCCAGGCCAGCCTGCAATGGACCCCGGCGGGTGTTGATCCGGTGGAGATCATTGTCCAGGCGTACCAGCGTGGAGTGAACTACTTCGACACATCGAATGTGTATGACAAGAGCCAGTTGAACTACGGCGCCGCATTCCGGCGACTGGGGCTCGCACCCGGCCGGGAGAACTATGACGAACCCAGGCGGCGACGCGTGTTCGTGGCCAGCAAGACGATGCTGCGCATGGCCAAGGGACCGATGCCGGAGGGGCCGCGTGTCGAAGGGTCGCAAGGGCGGAGCATGCGCGCCGTTGATGACCTGAAACGCACGCTCACCCAGGTGTTCGGCGACGGGCAGGGCCATTATCCCGACGACGCCTACGTCGATCTGTTCCAGATCCATAACCTCAATTACCTGGAGGAAGTCGACGCCCTCTACATGGGTCTCGACAACACGGACCCGAAGGCGAACCAGATCGGTGCATTGGCAGCGCTGCGCGACTACCGCGACGGGACGAACCTGACCGGCCTGAACCCCAACGAGGAGCGGCGCATCCGCCACATCGGCATCACCGGCCACTTGAGTTCACCGGTGCTGATCGAATGCATCCAGCGCGACGAACACCGACTGCTCGACACGCTGCTGGTGGCCGTCAACGCCAACGACCGGCGGTATTTCAACCATCAGTACAATGCGATCCCCGTCGCCGCGGCGAAAGGCATGGGCATCATCGCCATGAAGGTCTTTGCGGATGGCGTCCTGTTCGGTCGAAAGGCGCAGTGGAATCACGACGAACCTGAAGTGATCCAGACGGTGGGTTCCAAATCCCTGGCGAGCACCCCGCTGCTGCAGTATTCGCTGTCGATACCGGGGGTCTCCACGGCGATCGTCGGGATCGGGCGCATCGATCAGGACGCCCGCCGCTGCCAGTTGCAGCAGAACCTGTACGCCGCCCAACGCGACGCACCACTCGACCAGCGGGAACTCCGCCAAGTGGAACAACTGGCGGCGTCCGTCCTCGAGGGCCGGACCAACTATTTCCAGTTGCCCGCCGTGCCGCTGGGCGCGCCGCGCAACACAACAATCCAATTAGTCGATGATTCCAGCGTCCGCGCGGTCCGCCTGTCCTGGCACATGGCCTTCGCCGCCGATGCGCCGATCACCCACTACAGCATCCACCGCGATGGCCGCGAGATCGGCCAGGTGCCGCATGTGCCGCAAGTGACGAAAACACCCTTCACGTTCGACGCACCCTACGCGGAAGGAAGCCACAGCTACTCGATCGCCACTGTCGATGCCCAAGGCCGCTCGGCCGACTCGGAAATGCTGGAATTGGCGTGAGCGACTCGGCAGCCCATGGCTTCCGCGCGGGCGCGCCCCGGTGAGCGTCGATGGTCGCCGGATCATTCCGGCCTAGGCCCGCCTGCGCTGAGCTGCAGGTAGCCGATCCACGGTTCGCTTCAAGCGCGGTATACTTGAGCGGGTGTGTCGACGCTCATGTTCAGGTGGCCCATGCGGATGCGGTGGTGGAAATCTCGCCGTTGGGAAGAGCGCGCCTGGCGGCTGTTCAGGACGCGCTTTCTCCGAGACGCGCAATTGCCAGAGACCCAGCAGCAGATCGACGGTCAGCTTGCCGAGAAAATCGCGCATCTTGCGCCGGCGGCTGATAAGCAGGGCAAGCTGCACCGCGTCGTCCAGCAAGCGTCCGAATTGTGGGCCAACCGGTCGAAGCTCCGCAAGTCCGACATCGCGTTGTTGGCAGCCGCACTGCTCTATTTCATCAGCCCGCTGGATGCGATCCCCGACCTGCTGCCCGGCATCGGGTATGTGGACGATATCATCGTGGTGTCAGCGATCGTCGCGCTGGTGGCGCGCGGCGTGTCGGCATTGAGCGCGCACACGAAGCATCAGCTCGAGGCGTGGCTTGACGAGCGGACCGACGTTGTGATCCAACGCCTGGACGAGACGGCGGCCAGCGGCATCCGGAAGGCGGTCATGGCGGTGACGATCGGGCTCTGGGGCACGACGACGGCGGCGGCCGTCTCGCTGTCCGTGGCCACCGCGATCGGCGGCTATTCGATCGAGTGGTTGGCGTACGTCGTGGCATCCACGGCATTGGTCATCGCCTGCAACGCAGGCACTGCGGCGCATTACTGGCGTGCATACCGCAAGCTCGACGGCGCATGGCAACAGCGCCTGCGCGGGCTGGTGGCTGCCAGGCTCTCGCGACGACACCTGGTCATGCTCGGCTTGCCGGTGCTGGTGCTGATCGCTCTGGGGATCGCGCGGCTGCTGATCTCGCTCTGATCGGAGTTGGCCGATCGGCCGCCGCCAGCGCGGCATTGTCGCTACAACCAGCCGATCCCGTTCCGCCGGACCGGAGGCGTCTGGAACGGTTGTAACGGCTCGGTCAATCAGGGGCGAGCGTCGATCCTGCTCGCCGTTTCGCGGCGGCCGGCCGGCAATCACTCGACGTTCATAACCTACGTTTGGAAGATGTGAACGCGACTCGGGTTCTTGGGCCGTGCCGCGCGGCCGGGTTGCGCTGGTCATGCGAGCGCGGCCGGCGATCCGCCCGCAGCGGGGGGCAGGCTGTCGTGTCGAGCGTATCCCATAGGGAGGGTCCGCGATCGTGCAGGACAAACTCAGAACGACGACCACCTGGCTGCTGCTTGGGATGGGCATTCTGACCGCCGTTTTCCTGGCCATGTTGCTCGCCCAAACCTGGTACGGCTTGCAGGTGATGATCCACCGCTACGCGGAGCGTGAAGCGACGTTGCTGGGGTCCGTCAACAAGGCCGTGCGCGACTACGTGGCACAGCACACACGACCGGAGATGGAGAAGCGCGTGGCGCCGGGCGAGTTCGTCCCGGAGGCGATGTCCACGTCCTTCGTGGCGCGAAGCGTGTTTGAACGGATCCAGCAGGGTCATGCGGACAGCTTGGTCCGGTTCCCGGTGGACAATCCGCGCAATCCGATCAACGAACCGACCCCCGCCGAGCGCGACCTGATTAGTTACTTCGAGCAGCACCCGGACGCTCAATCCTGGTCCGGGCAGTTGCAGCTTCTGGAGCAGGGCGAATCGTATTACGTTTTCGCTCGCCCGCGCCGGTTCGAGCAGGAGTGTCTTGTCTGCCACAGTCAGCCGGAGGATGCCCCGGCCGAGCTGGTGGCGCGCTACGGCGACACGCGAGGGTTCCGGCACAACGTGGGTGACGTATCCGTCGAATTGGCTGCTGTTCCGATCTGCCGGGCGCGGGCCGCGGCTCACACCCTCGTGCGCGACCAGGTGGTCGGCGCGGCCGCGGTGTGCGTATTGTTCTTCCTGGGGAGCACGAGCCTGATCGCCATCGACACCGCCCGCCGGCGGCGTTACGAACACGCGCTGCGCGCCAGCGAAGAGCAGTATCGTCACGTCTTCGCCGCCGCCTCCGATGGGCTCCTCCTCTTCGACCTCGACGGGTCCATTGTCGAGGTCAACCCGGCCGCCTGTCAACTTTATGGTCATGCGCGGCAGGAGTTCCTCGGACTCACCGGCGCGAGCCTCGTGCACCCCGATAGCGCGCACCAGTTCGACGAGTTCAGGCGCCACGTGCGCGACACCGGGTCGTTCATGGCGGAATCCGTCCACATCCGCAAGGATGGCAGCTGCTTCGACGTGGAAGTCCATGGCAGCCAGGTCGCGTTCCGCGAACGGCCACACCTGCTGGCGGTGGTCCGCGACACTACGGAGCGCAAACGAGCCGAACAGGAACTCAAACAGACGGTCATGGCGCTCGAGACCGCCAACCAGACGCTGGGGGAACTCAACCGGCTGGCGGAATCCGCCACGCGCGCCAAGAGTGAGTTCCTGGCCAACATGAGCCACGAGATCCGCACGCCGATGACGGCCATCCTGGGGTTCGCCGACGTGCTGCTCACCGAGCACGGGATCGACTGTGCGCCGCCCGCGCGTATCGAAGCGCTGCGTACAATCCAGCGGAACGGCGAGTACTTGCTGGGCCTGATCAACGACATCCTCGATCTCTCCAAGATCGAAGCGGGCAAGCTGGATGTGGTGCACGAACCGTGCTCCTGCGTGCAGGTGCTCAACGAAGTCGTCTCGCTGATGCGGGTGCGCGCGGAGGCCAAGGGACTGCCGCTGACGCTGGAGTACCGCGGCGCCATCCCGGAATCGATCCAGAGCGATGCGCTCAGGATCCGGCAAGTCCTGATCAATCTGATCGGCAATGCCATCAAGTTCACCGAGGAGGGCCGCGTGCGGGTGTGCGCGCACGTGGTGCGGAGACTCGACGGGCCTACGCTGCTGCAAATCGACGTGACGGACACCGGGATCGGCTTGACGCCGGCGCAAGCCGCCAGGCTGTTCACACCCTTCAGCCAGGCGGATTCGTCCACGACACGCCGGTTCGGCGGCACAGGGCTGGGATTGACCATCAGCAAGCGGCTGGCTGAAATGCTCGGCGGCGACATCACGATCAGCAGCACCCCGGGCAAGGGGAGCACATTCAGCGTGACTTTCGCGACCGGCGACCTGGATCAGGTGCGCTGGTTGGAATCGCCGAACGAAGCCACCCTGCCCACGCCACGAAGGCAGCCCCAGGTCGACCCGGCAGCCATCCGCCTGGATTGTCGCGTCCTGCTGGCCGAGGATGGCCCGGACAATCGGCGGCTGTTCAAGTTCCTGCTCGAGCAGAGCGGCGCGCAGGTGTGGGTGGCCGAGAACGGCTTGGTCGCTTGCGAGGAGGTGTTGGCCGCACGCGATCGGGGCACGCCCGTGGATGTCGTCTTGATGGATATGCAGATGCCCGAACTCGACGGCTACGAGGCCACGCGGCGCCTGAGAGCGGCAGGCTACACGGCTCCGATCATCGCCCTGACCGCGCATGCCATGGAAGGGCACGAGGCGGAGTGTCTTGCCGCCGGCTGCGACGCGTATCTGGCCAAACCGGTCGACCGGGCGGAGTTCCTGTCAGCCGTCGCACGCGCCGTCCATGCGCCGCCCCCGGCACCCGCCGCCCGAGCTGCCGCAGACGAGCCGGTCCCCGAATCGCCGCCAGGCCGGGAGGGCCCGGACCGAAGACAATCCGCGGCGCCCGGTACGGAGACGAAGACGAGTCCGCAGACTCCGTGCGACGAGTTCATCTACTCCACGCTGGCCGACGACCCGAGCCTGGGTGAGCTGGTCGAGATGTTCGTCAACGAACTGCCGGACCGCATCACGGCCCTGGAAACCGAGGCGCGCGGCGGGAACTGGGCACGCCTGGGCCGCCTGGCTCACCAACTCAAGGGCGCCGCCGGCAACCACGGGTTCGACGCGATCCTGCCGTGCGCCGCCCGACTGGAACGTGCGGTACAGGAGCAGTGCGCGGATGATCAGATCCTGGCTGCGCTGGACGAGCTGCTGGAACTCTGCCGCCGCGTCCGATTCGGCACCCCGTCAGACTCCCTGGTGACAGGCAGATGATCTCCCAGGAGGCCCGAGCATGCCCCGGCCATACGGCAGCCAGCACCACAACCAAGACTTCGCGCGGCAACCGCCTCCGGCACTCCTGCGGGTGCTCGTCGTCGATGACGACCCCGCCGACCTGCGCCTGATCTCCCGAATCACTTCGACCGCGGGTTATGAAGTCCGCCAGGCGCGGAACGGCCAGGAGGCGGTGGGCCGAGTGCTGGATGACTGCCCCGACCTGGTCGTCACCGATTGGGACATGCCGGGCCTGGACGGCGTGCAGTTGTGCCAGCAGCTGCGCACCTTGGATGTCCCGTTCTATGTGTACGTGTTGCTGCTGACGGCCAAGTCGCGCCCGCAGGAGCTGGTGCAGGCCCTGGAGGCGGGAGCCGATGACTTCATCTCGAAGCCGATCAGCCCGGCTGTGCTGCTGGCGCGTTTGAAGGCGGGCGCGCGGACCGTGGTCATGGAACGTTCCTTGCGGCGTCTTAGCCAGTCAGACCCGCTCACGGGCGCGCTGAATCGCCGCGCGTTCTATGAACGGTTGACATCCGAATGGGATAAGGCCGCGCGCGACGGCAAACCGCTTTCGTGCGTCATGATCGACCTGGATTTCTTCAAGCGGCTGAACGACTCGTTCGGCCATGTCGCCGGCGATACGATGCTGCAAGCTGTCGTTCATCTGTTCCAAAGCGCTTGCGGACCCCTGGATGCTGTCGCCCGCCTCGGCGGCGAAGAGTTCTGTGTGCTGCTGGTCGACGCCGACGAAACCACAGCCACACGGTGGGCGGAGAGCATGGTGTCCGCGCTCGCCCAGCAGCGTGTTCCGTTCCACGACCAGGTGTTGACCGCCAGCGCGAGCTTCGGCGTGGCGACACGGATGCCGGACATGACCGCACCCGAAGCCCTCGTGCAACAAGCTGACCAGGCCTTGAGCATCGCCAAGGAGTCCGGGCGCAGTCGGGTCGTCGCGTTCCGGCGCCTGACGACCGCCGCGCCCGATGGCACGCCCGCGGCAGCCGTGCCGGATCCTTGGGAGCAGGTCCTGGCGCGCGATGTCATGGCTCCCGCGCTGTACACGCCCCATCAGGACGATACGGTGGCCCAGGTTGCCGACCTGTTCCTGCAGCTGCGGATCGACGCGGCGCCGGTGGTCGACGGTGCCGGCCGGTTGGTCGGCGTCGTATCGGAAGGCGATCTCCTGAGCGCGGCTACCGCCCATCGGCTCCTGGACGTGCCCATCCGACACTGCATGAAGACGATCGTCGTTCAGTATTCCGAAGACGTGCCGGCGATCGACGTCTATCGATTCCTTTCCCGCGCGGCCGTGCCTCGTGTGATCGTCGTTCGGCAGGGGCAGCCGACGGGGGTCATCAGCCGGTCCACGCTGCTGCGGTGGCTCCGCAATTGGGTCATGCTTCGTCCACGCAGTGCGGACGGCGATGTGCTGTCCATCTCGGCGCGCGCCGCCGGAATTCTCCGGGCTGCTGACGCGGCCTCCGATCGCCTGCTGGCGCTCCGCCAGGAAGTGGCCGCGGCCGGATGCGATCTCGTGCCCTGCGCGGTGGCTGAGGCCTCGCGGCTGGAAGAGATCATCTGCGACATGCTGGCCCACTGCCGCGGCCGCGACCACCTGTGAGCCTGGCCGCGGCGGTGAATGGTCCCGGCCGTCTGGTCGATCCCGGCCAGCCTCTCCGCCACCCGCCGCGGCAGGCGATTGCCAAGGCCTGCAGCACAGGCGATCATGGTGTGCGGGCGCCGGTGCGTCGGGGAACGAAACCCCGCCGAGAGTCCTTCCAGGAGCTGCTGCCATGTCACGATCGATGATGCCGGGATTCGCGTGGTGGATGGGGTTGTGCACGTTGCTGCTGGCGCGCACCGCGCTGGCTCAGCCGGATGGCAAGACGCTGATCGAGTGGCGGTTCGACACGGCGGGCGACTTCCGCGGCTGGACGATCGGCAGCCTGGTGGCCGACGGCCAGGTGCGTGACGGAGCGTTGCACGGGCGCGCGATTGGCGACGATCCTATCATCATCGGTCCCGTGTTCGAGATCCCGGCCGCCGCGACGCAATATGTGGAATTCTGCGTGAAGGGCTCGGCCCCGGCTCTGGCCGAGCTGTACTGGACCGAGACGCTGGAGGGCCAGTACGGCGGGTTCAGCGCGCAGAAACACCGGATGTTCCACACGCACGGCGACGGCCAGTGGCACGTCTATCGCATCTGGCCGTTCTGGCAGGCGGCCAAGAAGATCATCCGCCTGCGGTTCGATCCGCCCAATGCCGGCGAGTTTGATCTGCGGTGGGTCCGGGTCGTGGAAGCGCCCACCCGCGCGACCTCGCAGGCCACTCGGTGGGAGGAAGCCGATATCCGCGCACAGTGGATCGAGTCTGGCGACGTGGCGGAACGCGCGCAAGGGCCGATCCTGCTGAGTCCGTTGCTGTCGATCCGCGCGACGGAGTATCCGTTCGTGTGCGTGCGGATGGCGACTCGCAGCGCCGCCAGTGGCCGGCTCTTCTATGTCTCCAGCAACCGGTTCGGCTGGCAGGATGTGACGTTTTCGCTGCGCCCGGATGGCCGAGTGCACTCGTATAACCTGGCGGTCGGCAGGCTGCAGGCGTGGCGGGACGACATCCTGTTGCTCGGCCTGCAACTGCCCGGCGGCCCGGACGATCAGACGCGAATCGAGTCCGTGGAAGTCGCGTCCGAAGCGCGCGGGCCCGCCGACATCGAAGTCGTCTATTTCGGACCGACGGAGGGCGTGCAACGCGCCGGACGGCCCACATCCGTGACCTGCACGCTCCAGAACCTTGGCGGCCGGACCGCGGAGCACGTGACCGCCACGCTCCAGGTCGGCCGCGACGTCCAAGTGCTTGACGGCGCCGACAAGACGATCGAGCACCTGTCGTTGCACCAGCCTCAGACGGTTCAGTGGCAGGTGCGTTCAGATCGGGTGGGCAAGCTCGATTTGCGAGTGCAGGTGTCGGCCGCGGGGTCCGACACTGTCTCGGCGACGGCCGCGCTGGATCTGACCAGGCCGCCCGACCTGCCGCCGACCGATTACGTCCCGGAACCGCAGCCGGTCAAGAGCGACTACGAGATCGGCGCATTCTATTTTCCCGGCTTCCCCACCATGGAGAAGTGGCAGCCCATCCTACCCTGGCCCAATCGCAAACCGATCCTGGGTTGGTATGACGAGTCGAACCCGGAATGCGCTGATTGGCAGATCAAGTGGGCCGTCGAGCACGGCATTGACTTCTACATGGTCGACTGGTACTGGTGCCAGGGCCGCCGCCAGCTGGACCACTGGCTCCACAACGCGTACGGGAAAGCACGGTACAAGAAGTACCTGAAATGGTGCGTCATGTGGGCGAACCACAACCCGCCCGACACGCACTCGGCCGACGATTGGCGCAACGTCACGCAATACTGGATCGACCACTACTTCCACACGCCCGAGTACTATCGCATTGACAACCGGCCGGCCGTGTTCATCTGGGCGCCGCACAACGTGCGCCACGATCTTGGCGGGGGGGACGAGGCGGCCAGGTTGTATGCCATGTCGCAGGAGATGGCCAAGGCAGCGGGCCTGCCGGGGATCTACTTCGTCGCCATGAGCGGGCATGACAGCCCCGAGTCCACGAAGCAACGCATCCAGGAGGGCTTCGAGGCCGCGACGACTTATCACAGCTTCCAGCTCGCATGGCAGCGTGCGCAGAGCGACCGGTTCCCCTATGCCAGCCTGCTCGACACGTGCCCCGACTTGTGGCGCGATGCCCAGCAATCCGCCGCGGGACTGCTCTACCTGCCGATCGTCGACACCGGCTGGGATCCGCGGCCGTGGCACGGCGAGAAGACGATGGTGGCCGAAGGCCGCACACCGGAGCTGTTCGGCCAGCTCTGTCGGCTCGGCCGGCAGTTCGCCGACGAGCACGGCAAGAAGATCATCCTGCTTGGGCCGGTCAACGAGTGGGGCGAAGGCAGCTACATCGAACCGTACGCCCAGTACGGATTCCAGGATCTCGACCAGCTGCGCGCGGCGTTCTGCGAACCGGGCGACTGGCCGCCGAACGTGATCCCGGCCGACGTCGGGCTCGGGCCGTACGACCTGCCGGCGCCGGCCGCGCAGGCCGCGGGCGAGCCCGAGCGTTGAAACATACGATTCACCGTTACAGCATTTACCTGATCCGCGCGCGGGGCGGTCCAGACCCGCGCCTCACCGACGCAGAAAGCCGCGCACTCGATGATGAACCGTGACGTTTATTCGTACATCCGGGATCTGCCCGTCTTTGACGTGCACGAGCATCACATGCCCGAGTTGCTCAGCAACTCCGACGTGGGTCTGCTCGCGCTGTTCCGGCAGAGTTATGTCGGCTGGACGCAAGCGCGCCCCTACACCTTGCCGTCCGAGACGCGCGCCGAGGATCCGATGCTCGCGCCTGTCGGACCGGGCAGCTGGGAAGAGATTGCCCGGTACCTCCAGCACAGCGGCTCGAATTCGTTCGTGCGAAACCTGGTCGCCGCGCTGACTGAGCTGTACGAATTGGACCAGGACGGCATCACGCCGAGCAACTGGCAGGACCTGGATCGCGAGATCCGCCGACGCCACGCGGACGCGGGCTGGCGCCACGAAGTGCTCGATCGAGCGCACATCGACCGGATCGTCACGGACCCGTTCAGCGATCCCTTGCTGGATGCGCACGCGGCGCTGGGAGACCGGTACTGGTCGGTCCTGCGGATCAATGCCTTGGCGGTCGGCTGGCATCCGGAATCATGCGATCACAATGGCAACAGCGCGCATCGGTTTGCTCACCGCCTCGGCCACCAGCTCGACACGTTCGACGACTACCTGGCGCTGCTCGACCTCCTGCTGGACACGCTGGCTTCGCGGCATCAAGTGGGCATCAAGAACGCGCTGGCCTACGACCGCTCGGTCAACTTCGATGACGTGGATGAGGGCTTGGCGCGTCAGGCCTGGGGCCGACGTCAGCCGACTGTGGCGCAGCGCAAGGCCTTCGGTGACGTCGTGGTGGACCGCCTCTGCCGACTCTGCGGCGAGCGCGACGTGCCGTTCCAGATGCACCTCGGCTCCGCCCAGATCCGCGGCTCGCACCCGATGAATGCCGCCGGACTGATCGAACGGCATCCGCGCACGCGGTTCCTGTTGATGCACCTGGCCTTCCCCTGGAGCCGCGATCTGCTGGGTCTGGCGTTCGTGTACCGCAACGTCTGGCTGGACCTGACCTGGTCCGCCTTGCTCAGCCCGACCTGCTTCAAGCAGTCCCTCCATGAAGCGATCGAGGTGCTGCCCGACGAGTCGCGCCTGATGATCGGTGGCGATAACTGGCACGTCGAAGAAACCTATGGCGCGATGCAGTTGATGCGCCGCCTGATCGGCCAGGTGCTCCAGGAGAAGGTGGACAGCGGATACTTCCAGGCGGCCGACGCGCAGCGTCTGGCACGCAAGATCCTGAGCGATAATGCCACGCAGTTCTTCGGCCGCTAGTTGCCGCCGATCCCCGCCACCCCGTCCACGTTTTGACAACGGCCCACCCAAGGCGCGGCTTCGGAGGACCCAATCTCTCAGGCACGGACCTGTGTTGACTCCCACGCCCCTGCCGCGACCACGCTGGTAGCCCACATGCTCCTATTTGGGCGCTCACGAACAAACCACCGCATGAATGCGGTCACTGCGAGCCCCACTTTGGCTCCAGCGTGTCGGCCATCTCGGCCCGGAGTTGGTTGAGATCGATAGCGCCAGCGAGGAATCCATTTGGATCCTCGCTGATCCAGCGGCCCACGGCGGCATCGTAGTTCCGCGCGCGATTGTACTGAAACTCGGTGGCCGTGTCGAATTGCCGGCTGGTGAAGAGGTAGCGGGTCTTGGACGTGTCACCACTCGTGACGTTGCCGAAGGGGTCGTACTTGAAGTGCGTCGTGATCGTACCGTCCTGCTTGGCCAAGTCGCGAACCGTCCCCAGTGTGCCGGGTTTGATGGCATCTTGGGCTTCGCCATAGCTCCGCGGGTTCGCCACAACGACAGGCCGAATCGAGTTCGCGCGCGTAAATGAGTCCTGACCCCTTTTTGGAATCAACGACCATTTTCATCAGCCCAGCCCGAGATTATCATGGACGGATGCCTCGGCCTTTGCCGTTCTGAGACAGTCAAGTCGAATTCGGCCTGTGCTGCACGCGGCTGGACCGACGCAGCGTCCCACGCTACGAGGACCAACAATGCGCGATAGGCGCCCACAACACCGGCAGTTGTCTCTGGAACTGCTGGAGGATCGAGTCGTTCTCTCGTCCGCGTCCGGTCTCCTGCCGGACGTGACGGTGGATGAAGATGCGCTGGACTCTGTGATCGACCTGGATGCGGTGTTTGGCGCCTCCGATCTGGGGTTGAGTGGTCCGCTCACGTACACCGTGACGGTCAGCACGCCGATTGAGAACCTGGTCAGGCAGGTGAGCCAAAGCAACTATACGGCGCTGCTGCAGGACCTGCTCTACACCCACATCGGCGACAACCGCGGATTGTCGGGTCCCGAGCACGGCTTGGCCCGGGACAACATCGCAGACTACTTCACGGCACTCGGGCTACAGACATCGTTGGAACCGTTCCTTTACAGTTGGTCCTACCCGCCAATCACGTGCCACAACGTTGTCGGCATCCATCCCGGTACCGTGCGGCCTGACGAGGTGTACCTGGTCGGCGCTCACTATGACTCGGCGGACAACCCCGGCGCCGATGACAATGCCAGCGGCACGGCGGCAGTCATGGAGATTGCGCGCGTCCTGTCGCAATACTCGTTCGAAGCCACCCTGGTGTTCGTGGTCTTCGATCGTGAGGAGCAGGGAATGCTCGGGTCGTACGCGTACGTCAATGCGCATGCCTCGGATAACATCCTGGGTATGGTCAACCTGGATATGATCGCCTACAACGCTCCCGACGCCGGTCGTGATACGGTCTGGTTCTACGATTGCGTGACCGGAGGCGTGATCAAGTCGCAGTTGGCTGCCGCCTTCGCGGCGTACGGAGATGGCTTGGCGGCCGTCGACGGCGGTTACGATACTGCCAGCGATCATTTCTGGTTTGAGAAGAGAGGCTTCGATGCCGCACTGGTGATCGAAAACGGTTGGGCGAGTAATCCATACTATCACCAGGCTGGCGACGCGGTGGAGAGCGCGGACTACTTCGACTACGAGTATGCCACCAAGGTCACACGCGGTACGTTGGGATACCTGGCGACGGCGGCCGGCTTGCAGGACACTATCGAGTTGTTGACGGCCACGGTGCACGGTGCGGTGGACGGTACAGACCTGATCCTGGCTTACGTCCCCGATGCGAACGGCACCGCCGACATCTGTGTGCGGGCCAGGGACGCCCAGGATCGGTATGTCGAAGACACGTTCCGCGTCACGGTGAATCCCGTGAATGATCCGCCGACGCTTAATCCCATTGACGACCGGACGATCCGGAACGATGCTCAAGCGGATCTCATCCCGCTGAGGGGCATCTCATCGGGTGATGGCATCGGTCAACCGGTGCGTGTCACTGCGGTCAGCAGCCTGCCGGGGATCCTCCCTAATCCGGAGGTCTCCTACGTGCGGTTGACCGCCAGTGGCACACTTCGGCTCACACCGGTCGCTCACGCCACCGGGACAGTGGTCATCACAGTGACGGTCGAGGATGGCGGCGCGGACAATCTGCTGGAGACCCCTGGAGATAATGCGGTGACCACGCAGAAGTTCACCGTCGAGGTATTGCCGCCGCAGCATCCGCCGTCCGCCACGGCCGACCACTATTCGACGGCGGAACGCAGCACGCTGGTTGTCTCGGCACCCGGCGTGCTGGCGAATGATGAGGACGAGGACGGCGACGATCTGCATGCGGTATTGGTCCGTGCCCCTGCGCACGGCGTCGTGCAGTTGCGGCCGGATGGTAGCTTCACCTATACACCCAACAGCACGCTCAACCGGGAAGATACCTTCACCTATGTTGCCTCAGATGGGACTGACGAGAGTCCACCTGTCACGGTACAGATTGTCATCAATACCGCGTACCCTTGGCACAATGGCTTGAACCTGCGCGATGTGAATGACGACGGATTCATCACTCCGGTGGACTCGTTGCAGATCATCAACGCCATCAACCGTGGCGAAGGCACTGCGTTGCCGCTCGATCGCCCACGTCCGCTGCAGAAGCCGTTCTACGACGTGAACCGGGATGGCTTTCTGTCCCCGCTTGACGCGCTGCAGGTCATCAACTACCTCAACCGAGGTGACGGCGAAGGTGAGGATGAGGGCACCGTGGCTGACGCCGATCTGCTGTTCGCCAGACTGGCTGACACGCGGGATGATTCGCTATATGCGTGGAGTCATGGAGAGGCTGCGGTTCTCAGAAACGTGCAGAAGGTGAGTAGTCGTATGATCCACCAGACGCGTCTCCCGTTGTCCACGCAGGGCTACCGTCACATGCAGGGCATTACGCAAGCCGTGGTCGAAATGGGGATGTGCAGCGGCGTGGAGACTGGGATTGGGCACCTGTTTAATATCGAGAGTACGGCCGGGTTGGGCACGATCGAATTCGAACCGGGCTTGCAGACCGATTTTCCCGCCACGCTCGATCCCCTGATCCTTCCCAGCGAGGAGTACGTACACGAGCAGACCTGGCACGACGGCAAAGATGGCCAGCAGCAGACACTCTGGTTTTCGCTTCGGTTTTCGGCTCCAGCGTGTCGGCCATCTCGGCCTGTGCGCATTAATGAGTCCTGACCCCTTTTAGACGCATGATGCATCGAACACTTTTCACGCTCTGCGCAGTACTGCAGGTCGTTCCCGCGGTGCTGCACGCTGAGTCCGCTCCTGCCAGGCCCAACATCGTGGTCTTTCTGGTCGACGATATGGGCGTCATGGACACCTCGGTGCCCTTTCTCACGGACGAAGCGGGCGTGCCGAAGCGGTATCCGCTCAACGACTACTATCGCACCCCCAACATGGAACGATTGGCGCTGCGCGGGATCCGATTCAGCAACTTCTACGCGATGAACGTCTGCTCGCCGAGCCGCATCTCCATTCTGACCGGCCAGAACGCCGCGCGGCATCACACGACGAACTGGATCAATCCCGACAGAGACAATCGAGGGCCGTTCGGTCCCCCCAGCTGGAATTGGAGCGGTTTGAAACATGACGACGTGACGCTGCCACGACTGCTGCAGGGAGCCGGCTACTGCACCATCCACATAGGGAAGGGTCACTTCGGGGCGCGCACTGCTGAAGGCGCTGAGCCGAAGAACCTCGGCTTCGATGTCAATGTGGGAGGCGCTACGTTTGGATCACCGGGCAGTTACTACGGCGAGGAGAACTACGGCCTGGGTACACGGAACGCTTCCAACGCCGTGCCGCACCTGGGAAAGTATCACGGCACCGATACGTTTCTTACCGAGGCGTTGACCATCGAAGCCAAAGCGCGCGTCGCGGATGCGGTCCGGGCGGGCAGGCCGTTCTTCCTCTACATGTCCCACTATGCCGTCCACGCGCCGTTCCAGTCGGACCCACGGTTCGCGGCGCACTACAAGGACTCAGGCAAACCCCCGGACGCTCAGGCCTTCGCGACGCTGATCGAAGGCATGGACAAGTCGCTGGGCGACATCCTTGATCATCTGGATGCGCTGGGTGTTGCCGAAAACACACTGGTCTTCTTCCTGGGTGATAACGGCTCTGATGCGCCGCTGGGCGGGCCGCACGAAGCGGCCTGTGCCGCGCCGTTGCGCGGTAAGAAGGGCGCGCATTACGAAGGTGGTATGCGAGTGCCGTTTATCGCCGCCTGGGCGAAGGCCGCTGACAACCCGTCCCAGAAGCGCCTGCCCATCGCCGCCGGTGGGATCCAGAGCCAGACAGCTGCTGTCTACGATCTATTCCCCACGATTCTCAGCCTCACGGATACTGATATCCCGGCGAAACACGTCGTTGATGGACGGAAGCTCGATACGCTCCTGGTGGGCGAACCGGATCCGGCCCGGGAGCAGACGTTCCTCATGCACTACCCCCATGCACCGCATCGCAGCAACTATTTCACATGCTATCGACGTGGCGATTGGAAGGTCATCTACCACTACTATCCGTCGGAGGAGTCCGAGGGCTCGCACTACCAGCTGTACAACCTGCGCGACGATCCCTTTGAGCAGACCAACCTGGCCGAGACCCAACCCGACCAGTTGGCAGACATGATGATGGGCCTGGTCGTAGCCCTGGGAGAGCAGAACGCGCTCTACCCCACGGACGAAGCAGACGGCTCGACGCCGTTGAAACCGATCGTCCCGTGACAGAGCACAGGCATGGAAGTAACGCGTTCAGGTGTCCAGATCTGCGCCGGTCCGCTGGGTATGCTCGCAATTGTGCCGTTGCTGAAGCTCGTACGCTGCACCAACAATCTCCAGTGGCGTGAGTGTGCGCCGGCGATCTGGGCCAACGCCACCTGTGGGATTGCCAGCCTTTGTCGGGATGCTGAAGGAGTCCGCTCGACAGCCGCTCAATCCGTCTGTGCGAGCAACATCTGTGGGGTGAATCTGGTATAAATCGGGAGGTATCCCAACGTTGTCCTGGAGAACATGACCATGTCAGAACCTCGCGGCGTGTTCTACCTGACTGCGGTTTTAACACTCGTCTGCATCCGGCTTCCTGCGACGGAGCTGCACGTGTCACCGGCAGGCAGCGATGCACATCCCGGAACTGCAGCTCAGCCGTTTGCCACGCTGGAGCGGGCGCGTGATGAAGTGCGCAGGCTCAGGCAGGCCGAGCCGCGGGCCGAGCGTGTGGCTGTGATCGTGCACGGCGGGTCGTATCGGCTCAGCACGAGCCTGGTACTCAATGCCGACGACTCTGGTACGCCGGCCGAATCGATGGTGTGGCAGGCCGCACCGGGCGACGAAGTACGGCTGTCCGGCGGCATCCGCTTGCCTGCCGACGCATTTCGTCCGGTTGACGATGAAAAGATCCTGGCACGCCTCGATCCGGCGGCACGCGACTCCGTGGTGGTGACGGACGTGAGCGCGGCAGGGGCTGGTGATCTCGGCAGCTATCCAGACTCTTTCCGCGGCGTGCCGGCCGTGCCGGAACTGTTCTTTAATGACCAACGCATGACGCCGGCGCGCTGGCCCAACGAAGGCTGGGCGACCATTGCGAAGATCATCGAGTCGGGCTCGGTGCCGCGCGAAGGGGACACTTCAGCGCGGCCCGGCGTGTTCCAGTACAGCGGCGACCGGCCGGCGCGCTGGGACGTTGCGGCCGGCGTGTGGTTGCTCGGCTACTGGTGTTTCGACTGGTACGAGGAAGCGATCAAGATCCAGTCGATCGACGCGGAAAAGCAGCAGATCACGCTGGCGCGGCCCGCGCTGTACGGCATCAAGCAGGGGAATCCGTCGCCCCGACGATTCCGGGCGTTGAACCTGCTGGAGGAATTGGACCAACCCGGCGAGTTCTACCTGGACCGGAGTTCGCAGCAGCTGTATTTCTGGCCACCCGGCGAGCTCGACGACGCTCGCATCGTGCTGTCCACCTTGAACGCGCCGCTCGTTTCGCTGACCGACGCGTCGTACGTCACGCTGCGCGGATTCGTGCTGGAAGCGTCGCTGGGCGATGGCCTGGAGATCTCAGGCGGCGCAGGTAACCGGATCGAGGGCTGTGAGATCCGCAACGTCCGGCAGCTGGGCATTCGCGTGACCGAAGGAGCCAACCACCGCGTCGAATACTGCCGAATCCACGACACCGGGACGGGTGGTCTCATGCTCGTCGGTGGTGACCGCCGGACACTCACGTCGGCCGGGCACCAAGCGGTAAACAACGAAATCTGGCGATTCTCGCAGCACCAGCTCAGTTATGCCTGCGGCATTACGTTGGGCGGTGTGGGAAATCGGGCAGCCCACAATCTCGTGTACGACGCGCCGCACATCGCGATCGCCATCAGCGGCAACGACCACGTGTTCGAGTACAACGTCGTACGTGATGTCTGCACGTCCTCCGACGATGCAGCGGCGCTGTACAAGGGCCGCAATCCTTCTTGCCGCGGCAATCTGATCCGCTACAACTTCTGGCAGGACATCGGCAGCCCGATGGGACACGGCACGGCAGCCGTCTATTTCGACGACGGAGACGGCGGCGATACGGTGTTCGGCAACATCTTCCTGCGTTGCGGCTACCCGGGTCGGGGCAGTTTCGGCACGGTGTTTTCCCATGGCGGTCACGACAATACCGCTGAGAACAACATCTTCGTCGAGTGCCAGCGCGCACTTGGTTCAGCGCCTTGGGACGATGCACGATGGAAGGACGCCGTGAATGGCGGGCAGGACTGCGACTGGAAGCGGCGCCTGCTGGAGGAGGTCGACATCACGCAGCCACCCTACACCACGCGCTATCCGGAACTGGTCGGGTTCATGAACCCGCTGCCCGGCCAGGTGCGAGCGAACCACGCCAAGAACAACGTGCTTGTCCGCTGCGCGGAGGTAAGCAGCGGCAACTGGGAGTTTGCACCCGACGCGATCTGGGTCACGGACGGCGATCCCGGTTTCGTCGACGCAGCCGCAGGAAATTACCTGTTGCGTCCCGACGCTCCGGTGTTCCAGCATCTGCCGGGATTCCAGCCGATCCCGTTCGACCAGATTGGCGTGCAGGCACGGCACTAGCACTCACACACGTGACACAGCAGGTCTACTACAATGATTGGATCGGCCCGGAACAAGCGTGCGGGAAGTAAAGAAGGTCTCTCTTCGGCCGGAAGCAGACACTCTGGTTTTCGCTCTCGCATTAATGAGTCCTGACCCCTTTTTAGCGCTGCCGGAAGGGTCTGAATCATGAGAACCGCATTCCTAGTCTTGGCGATCGCTCTGGCTGCACTCGTCTCTCCGCGGGCCGTGGGGGGCACCACCTTGGGCATCGATGGCACCCGGCTGACGATCGACGGCAAGGCGACGTTCCTGCTCGGGTTCAGCTACTACGGCGCACTGGGGGCTTCGGAGAGCAGCGTGCGGCAGGACCTCGATGACGCGCAGCGTGACGGGTTCAACTGGCTCCGCGTCTGGGCGACGTGGAACAGTTTCGGCCAGGACGTCTCGGCGTTCGACGCGGTCGGCGCGCCGCGGCAGCCTTTCATGGACCACCTCAAGTGGCTGGTGGCCGAGTGTGACCGCCGCGGGCTGATTGTCGACGTGACGCTGGCACGCGGCAGCGTCCAGGGACAGTCTGCCATCGGCGGCGGCCTGCCCGATTTCGACGCGCATCGGCGGGCTGTGACGTCCCTGGTGACCGAACTCCGGCCGTGGCGCAACTGGTTCCTCGACCTGGCCAACGAGCACGACATCCGGGACTTCCGTTATGTCTCGGCGCAGGAGATCAGTCAGTTGCGGGCGTGCGTACAGGAAATAGACCGCGACCGGCTGGTCACCGCGTCCTGTGGCGGCCACGACCTGGACGAGGTGAGCCTGCGGCGGGCTCTGCTGACAGAAGAGCTGGACTTCATCACCCCTCACCGGCCGCGGCATGCGGCGTCGCCCGGGGAGACCGAATCGGTCACCCGCGCGATGCTGGAGACGATGAAGCAGATCGGCCGCGTCGTCCCCGTGCTGCATCAAGAGCCTTTCCGCCGCGGCTTTTCCGCGTGGGAGCCGTCCGCCGACGACTTCCTCACCGACCTGCGCGGCGCGGTCGCCGGCGGCGCGGCCGGCTGGTGTTTCCACAATGGTTCCCAGCGGGACGTGCCCGACGGCCAACCGCGCCGTTCGTTTGACATGAGCGGCCGGCGCCTGTACGACCAACTCGACCCGGAAGAGCGGCGGATGCTGCACCAGTTGAGCCGGGACCGGTTCTGGAGCCGGTCCGCTGCGCACTCCCCGGGCGCGGAGGCGGCAGCGCCGCCGACCGGGGCTCCGGTCCGCGCCGGGGAGCCCGCGACCCGGGTCTCGATCCACCAGGGGCGCTGGCAGATCAACGGCCGGTGGACCAACCCCGGTTCGGCGGCCGAAGGGCTGTTGATGAACGTGCGGATGGTCAACGCCGTATTCGAGGACGCGAACAAGCCTGACTTCGACGCGGAGGCGAACATGGACGAGTTCATTGCCGCCATCCCCGCCTACACGGCGCACGGCGTGAACGCCTTCACGATCTGCCTTCAGGGAGGACTGCCCGGCTACGAAGGGGCCGTCAACTCGGCCTTCGAAGCGGACGGCGCGTTGCGTCCATCCTATCTCGCCAGGGTCGAAAAGGTGATCGGCGCTTGTGATCGCGCGGGAGCGGTGGTGATTCTCGGTTGTTTCTACCAGCGGCAGGATCAACTGCTGGAAGACGAGGCGGCGGTCCGACGCGCGGTGAGCAATGTGGCCGCGTGGATTCGTGAGGCGGGGTTCGGGAACGTGGTGCTGGAAATCACGAACGAGTTCGGCCATCCGGGGTTCGACCATCCACTGCTCCAAGCGGCGGCCGGCCAGGCGGAGCTGATTCGGCTCGCCAGACAGGTGCACCCGCAGCTGCTCGTGTCCACCAGCGGCCTCGGTGACGCACGCCTGGCGGACGAGGCCGCTCAGGCGGCCGATTTCCTGCTGATCCATTTCAACACTACTGACCTCGCCGACTACGGCCGGCGCATCGAAGCACTCAAGAAATACGAGAAACCGATCGTGTGCAACGAAGACGAAAAATGCGGAACTGATGGGGCGCGAGCCGCGCAGCGTTGCGTGGAGCACGGCGCCGCGTGGGGCTTGATGGAATTCGAGGTCAACCAGCGGGCACCGTTCCGCTTCCAGGGATCCGATGACGACCCGACCGTCTATGCTGCCCTGCGGCGGCTGACGACCCCGCCCGCGGACGGGGACTACTTCCCACCTTCTGAATCGCAGGGGGGCTGGCGCACGCTGACCGACCCCGGCGAGATCCGGCGCCTGGCGGGCATGGATCCGGAGAGGCTCGCTGAACTCCGCGACTGGTTGCTGCGGTCTGACGACCGCAACTTCGCGGCGGTCGTGATCCGCAACGGCTACATCGTCTTGGAAGTCGAGCGGGGCAACAGCGCGAAAACCGATATAGGGCGCGTCGCTTCGGTCTCGAAAGCGGTCTGCGCCACCGTGCTGGCGATCGCTTCCGAGCAGAGCCAATCGGGCGCGCTGCCCCGCCGGATGACGTTCGACGACCTGGCGTTCGACTTCATCCCGTGGGCTCAGCCGTTGAGTGACCCGCGCAAAGCGCGGATTACGGTCAAGCAGCTGCTCAACCATACGTCGGGGCTCTGCCCTGAAGCGCTCGGGGCGCCGAACGACGGCAGCTGGGAGTACGTGCTCGGCCTGAGCGGCGATCCGCGCACGGCGCAGTTGGCGTTCGATCCGGGGACGGGCTGTGGTTACTCGACCCATGGGCCTTGCCACGCCGCGCTGGTCTGCGAGACGGTGACGGGCAGGCCGTACGACGAGTTTGCGGTTGAGGCGCTGTTCAAGCCGATCGGCTGCGAGCACTGGTGGTTTCAGTACTATGACGGTGGACCTCGGATCGGACGGCATCCTTCACACGCGATAGGGATGCCCGCCCGCGACCTGGCGCGGATCGGGTACTGCCTGCTGCACAACGGGCGCTGGGGCGGCCGCCAGATCGTCCCCCAGTGGTTCATCGACCAGACCGCCCAGCCGACCCACGACGTGGAGACCCGGGAACTCCGCTGGCAGTTCAACCCGCAGATCTTCTCGCACGGCTGGGAGCTCCCCGCCCGGTTGGCCGGAGACAACACCGAGCATTGGCGTGGCGACGGTATCCCGCCTGATGCCCGTTCCAAGTTCGGTTCCGGCGGTCAGTTGCTGGCGTTTGTTCCCAGCTTGCAGCTGGTCATCGCACGCCAGACCGGCAGCGCCGGCGGGTGGGATTACGTCGGATACCTTCGCCGTGCCTGTGCGGCCGCGCTCACGCAGCAGCCCATGGAGTCGCCATCGGACGGCGAGCGCGCACCGGCACCATGAGGGCTCGCGCGGCGGCGCCGCTCGGCTTCCAGCTGGGGTGGTGAAAATCGGGGAAAACTTCGCCTGTCCTGCTGTGGGAAGATTTGTTCCATTGGTGATCGTCTCTGGACGTCGATGAGCAAGCCGGTGTGTCCGTACCGGCGGATAGGGACGCATGACGACGCCTGAGATTAGGGCCGTCCCGTTGGGACTTGGGTCTGGTGGGTGTACGCGACCCTGCGGCCCGGCTCGCACGGCTCGCCGGGCCTTCGCCCTGGGCTGTGATAGAGCGGACGGTCCCGGCGCGGGCCATGCTTGTGATCGTCAGCCGGCGCGGGCTAGAATCAGCCCGGTGCTCCATCCCGTATCTTGCGCCGCGTTGCAGGTGTGCCGCGCCATGATCCGATGTCCAATCTGGCTGCTTGCCGCTGCCTGGCTCATCGGCTGTGGATCATTGTCGGCGGCGGACGACTCCGCACGGCTCTGGATTCCCATGTCCCCGGCGACCTGCTCGGCGGACGAAGGCTGCCAGTGGCTGCCGAGCGGCTCCGAATTCGATTTCCCGGCCGAGCGGATTCGGCGCAACCTCCACTATCTCGCTGCGCCGCAACCGGGCGAAGACTGGACGCATTGGCTGCAGGCTCTGCGGGATTACCGCACGTCGGTTCGCTCGCGGTTGAATGACCCGGCCGCGATCGCCATCCACATGCGGTTCGACGGCGTGCGGGCCTGGGCGCGCGCGGCGCGCGGCTGGGCCTGGGCGGTCGATCTGGCCCCGGGCGAGGAGGTGCGGTTGCATGGCGAGGCCCGCGTGCTGGACGGCAATGACCGGCTCTGCGTGGCGTTCGATTTTCTGGGCCGGACCGCCGGCCTGGACGGGCCCTGGCAGGGCTGGTCCGGCGTGGTTGATGCGGCGACGCTCGGCCGCGAGGACGGCTGGCACCGCTTCGAGGTCACCGTGACCGTCCCGCTGTTCGACGCCGGCGCGCAGTGGGTTCGGCCCATCCTGGGAATGGATGGGACCTTCGACAAGACACCGGGCCATGTTGCTCTGCGCAGGCTGGAATGGGGCGTGGTGAGAACCGCCGCGCGGGAGCGGGCGTACGACGAGCTGCGAGCCGGATTGCCCGAGCGTGTCGAGTTCGACGATTCGATCTATGGCCGCGCGGACCAGCAGTGGATGACGCGGAACTTCGTGTGCGGCTTTCTGTTCACTTATGACCGTTCGTTCTGGGATCCCGACCAGTTGGAGTATCGGATCGGGCCCTTGTGTGCGGATGCGGTTCGCGAGTTCGGCGGCTACGACTCCGTCGTCATCTGGCATGCGTACCCGCGGATCGGCACGGACCGGCGCAATCAGTTCGATTTCTTTCGCGACATGCCGGGCGGGCTAGCGGGCGTTCGGGGTGCGGTGCGCGCGTTTCAGCGTCAGGGCGTGCGCGTGTTCCTGCCGTATAATCCGTGGGACACCGGCACGAGTCGCGAGCAGGAAAGCGATGACGACGCGCTCGCCCGACTGGTCGAGGCTACTCAGGCCGACGGCCTGTTCCTGGATACCATGCTCGCAGCGCCCACGGGCCTGCGCGAAGCGATCGATGCCGTCCGACCGGGCGTCGCGTTCGAACCGGAGGGCCATCCCTCGCTGGCGGAGATGCAGCAGTGCAGCGCCTCGTGGGCCCAGTGGCTCCTGGCGTACCCGGAAATCGGCGTGCTGCATCTGAAGTGGATCGAACCGCGCCATATGCAGCATCAGATTCGCCGCTGGGACAAGTCGCACCAACCGGAGCTGGCCGCGGCCTGGCTCAATGGCAGCGGCATACTCGTGTGGGAGAACGTCTTCGGCTACTGGAACCCGTGGAACTCCGAAGACCGCGCGACGCTGCGCAGGATGGCGCCCGTCTGGCGGCACTTCGCTGACCACTTCGCCCGGGGTGACTGGCTGCCGTACTATCCGATTCCGCAACCGGGTACGTACGCCTCGTGCTGGCAGCGCGGCGGGACGCGCTTGTGGACGATCGCCCGGCCGGAAGGAGGCGCCGCGGACACGATCGCCCTGGAGATCGATGATCGCGCGGAAGAGTTCGTCGATCTGTGGCAGGGGGTCCCGATTCGGCCGACAAGGATCGACCGCAAGGTCCGCCTGGAACTGCCGCTCATCCGATACGGTGCGGTCGCAGCGTTTCCACGCGGTGCAGCGGACGCGTCGTTGCAGGAGCTCGTCGCCGCACAGCGGGAAGAGGCGCGGCGGCGCGTGCCGACTCCGCAGGAAGATGACTGGATTCGCGCGCAGAGCGTCATCGACCCGGTGGCCGACCCACACACGGCATCGGTTCCGCAGCCAGGCGGCCAATTCGTCCGGCCGGGCATGCTGACCGTCGACGGCGGCCGGTTCACCTTCACATTGCGGCACATGCGGCGGGAGTGTGGCTGCTATCCCGATCCGGGTACGCCGCCGGAGGAGTGGGACGCGTTCCTGATTGGGACTCCGCACGATCAACCCCTGGAGCACGTCGTGACAGCCGACGTAGCGCGGTGCCAGATCGATGCGTCGCCTGTCAGCAACGCGCAGTTCGAGACGTTCCTCCGCGACAGCGGCTACCGGCCTGCGATCCCCGACAACTTCCTGAAGCACTGGGGAGGCGCTTCCTGCCCGGCGGAGCTGCGCGACCGGCCGGTCGTGTACGTCGATATCGAGGATGCCCGGGCGTACGCCGACTGGGCCGGCACACGACTGCCCAGCGAGTGGGAGTGGCATCGCGGCGCCGCGCAACACGCCGCGGCGTTCCAGCGCGGGGAAGTCTGGGAGTGGACGGAAGGCGTCCGCGATGACGGCCACACGCGGTTCGTCATGTTGCGTGGTGGTTGTCGCTGGAAAGCCGAAGGTTCCATCTGGTATTTCCCGACCGGTCCGCAGCCGATCGAGACGCACGCCAAGTTCCTGCTCCTGGCCCCCGGACTCGATCGCTGCGCCACCATCGGTTTCCGTTGCGCGCGCTGACCTCCGGAACGTGGCGTTCGGCTATGCGCGGTTCCGACGCGGGCCGCGGCGTCGTGACAGCCCGGCCCGCGGCGTCGTGACAGCCCGGCCTGCGGACGCAACAAAAAAAAGGTCATGGTACGTCGCTCCGTCGTCATACCATGACCTCTATCCTGAAACGGGATGACCAGATGGCTATCCCGCCCTCCCGGTCTCGTGTACCCGTTGTATCGGCTATGGCGCACCGGTGGCTCAAGCCGATTCTGAAAGAAAAGGGGCGAGTCCGGCTGGCGGACTCGCCCCTGGCGTCCTTTCTCGCACCATCCCGGACATACTCCCCAACACAATCCGGGCGGGTCAGGAAAGGTCGGTGGTCAAGTCGGGCTGCACGGCGCCACCGCGCGGGCCATTGCGGTGCGAGACGGAACTGGGGACCGGCGCACCGCAATAGCCGCGCCGCAGGCGACGCCGACGCGGATTATCGTGGCGGCAGCCGACCAGTGCGCTGCGGCGACCAGCCTCGGCGCGAAGATGTCACGACGGGCTCGTGGGCC
Organism: Planctomycetota bacterium; assembly: GCA_052034005.1. Classification (GTDB taxonomy): domain Bacteria; phylum Planctomycetota; class Planctomycetia; order Pirellulales; family Pirellulaceae; genus JAAYDI01. The sequence goes on from JBPOJB010000004.1 coordinate 46,027, forward strand.
GCAGGTGGATCGGATGGCGGAGACGGTTCCGGCTCCACAGCCTCCTCCGGTTGTGCCGGAGTGGGCTGGGCCGGCTCACCGATCTCGTGCGTAGCCGTCTCGGCCGGCATCATCATCTCCGCGGGGGCCGCGTCGTCGCAGCTGCAGGAGGGCATTCGGCGACACGCGGGACCGCTCAGGCGCGCCCGCAGCGCCGGAAAGCGGCAGCTCTCAAGCAGCGGGCTCGGCCGTGCACGGCATCCAAGACAATCGCGAAAACTGGGGTAACAGCGGGAAGATTCGCACGCAGCTGTGATCCCCCAGCAGCGCTGTCGGTCGGCGCAGTAGGTCTCCCAGAGCGGACCGAATCCACCAAAATACTCAGCGCAACAGTCACAGTCGTCCGACTTGCGCTGCGCGCCGTACCCCGGGTGGGAGCCCACGTGCGGCGGGTGCAGAGCGGTTGGCAGCACCGAGACCGCAGGATCACTCTCCATCAATGTCGGGTTGTTGGCCAGCGCCGGCCCACTGAGGTTCATGCCGGGCGGCACGGGAACGGGATCGTCCGTGGGGCCCGCTGCGTACGTCGGATGCACGCACAACAGGCCCAGCAGAACAATCAGGACGAGATGTCCTCGCATGATCGACTCCTTTTCGAGAGGGGGAGTTCCGTCATTGGGGAGGCCGCAAGGGGGGGGATAGAACGGGTACCAGGTTGGCCCAGGGGTTGTGGAACACCGATCCACGTAGCGCACGGCGTAAAGGTGTGCCGCGGCGGGTGTCCTGCTACCCGTCATTGTGAACATGCCCCGCAGTTCTCATGCAGGCAAATGGTGGTGTTTCTTTTTTTCAACAACTCTCCAGCGTTAACCTGTTGCAGACGACATATCCTGACCGGTCGCCATGTGATGGGCGTGGCGACCCCGCCGACCGGTGGCCCGGCGGCCACGGACCGCGAGGGGGGCAGCCGTCGCCGGACAGACGCGGATCGGCCGGTTATGCAGGGCATCCGGGTTGCCGTCGAGTTCGCAGTCGGGATACGATCAGGCATTGGGCGCGTGCCTCTCGGCGATTCCGGATAGTGTGGCGGCAGGTTGTCACGGCATGACGGACACTTCAGAGATCCATGACGATGCGGACGGCGTATCCGGTTCCGGCCTGCGCGGTGCGGAAGTCGAGTTGGGCGAGTCGCATCGGCCGCGTTTCTGGCTGCGGATGCTGGTCGGAGTGGCGTTAGTGATCGGCATGGCCGTTGGCTATTTCGCCATGGGGTATCAGAAGGCGGCCCGGCAGGCGGAGGCCATCGATGCGATCGTGCGGGCCGGCGGTCGCGTCTACCTGGACTATCAATGGTCGCAGGACGAGCCGGTGACGGACGCGAAACGGCCCCAGGCGGCCTGGGTCCGGCGCTTGATCGGCGACACCCTGCTGGACCGCGCGGTCGCGGTGGATCTGCGGGGCGTGGAACGGCCGGACGACATTGCCCGTTTGCTGCTTCTGCTGCCCTATGTGTGCGACATCCGTGCCGGCGATACGCTGTTGTCGGACGAGTCGCTGGCGGCCTGGCGCGGGAAACGTGGGCTCACCGGGCTCGACCTGCAGGGCACTCGGGTCACGGATGCGGGCATCGAGCACCTGTCGCACTTGTCTGGGTTGGCAACCCTCTCGCTTGCGCGGACCGCCGTCTCCGACAAGTCGGTTGCGGCCCTTGAGCGGTGTCGGCGGCTCGAGAAGCTGGACCTGTCGGACACCCGGGTGAGCGCATCGGCGATTCAGCGTTTGCGCGACCGCCTGCCGAAATGCCGCATCAAGGCGACAGCTTCGCGTGCGGCCCGGTCGGCGATCATCCGACACCTAACCGGCTCAGCGACTCTTCGAACTCCGGTCGCGGCAAGTGGGGAAACAGGTTGCACCAGCGCTCGGAGTTGAGCGACGTGTCGCGCGGACGAGGCTCTGACCCGGGGACATCATCGCGCAGCACGCTCTGCATCATGGACGCGTCTCGGCCGAGGAACAGGGCCAGGCGCTGGCCCATTTCCAGCCGTGACAGCCGCTGCGGGCCTCCGAAATGCAGGATTCCAGTCACCTCCGCGCTGACGACGTCCAGCAGCCCCTGGGCGGCGAGCTGCAGGCTCAGCGGCGTCCGCCATTCGTCGCTGAACAGCCGGCAGGCCGTGCCGGTGTGTATCGCCTCCATCTGCTGCGCAAAGAACGACGGCCGACCGTTGATGGGCGGCCCGAACAGCAGGCTGATCCGCAGCACCAGGTGGCGTGGATGGTCCAGCACCGCGCGCTCTGCCGTCGCCTTCGTCTGCCCGTAGACGGAAAGCGGAGTCGGGCAGTCCGTCTCGCAGTACCACGGCTTGTCGCCGCCAAACACCAGGTCGGTCGACACGTAGACCAGACGCGCCGGGCGGCGGTCGGCCAGGTCGGCCAGGAGTCGTGTGCCGGTGGCGTTGATCTGGCGCGCTTGGTCCGGATTGCGAAAACAGTCGCCCACGCCGCTCATGGCAGCCGCATGGATCACGAAATCCGGATCGGCCTCGCGGAAGGCCGTGATCACCTGGTCCGTGTCCCGCAGATCCACGCTCCGGCACGGATATCCGAACAACTCGACGTTGGGCCGCATGCTCCACGCGACCGCGGGCCAGTCGCGGGCCCGCAGTTCCCGCAAGAGGTAGCTGCCCAATTGTCCCGAGGCGCCCGTCACAAGGATCCGGCCCGGTGCGCTCTTGCCGCTCATGGGACACCTCGCTTGTTCAGGGTACACGACCAGGTCCCGATGCGCTTCCGCCTGCCCCAGGACGCGACACTATTGTACCCGATCCGCCGACTGGAAACATCGGATAGCGAGAACAGGGGACCTGATGGGCGGAGTCGGCTTCAGCCGGGTGATCCTGGTCCGGCCATCGTGGTGACGTCGTCATGACTTCCTGCACCAGCGGCTCTTGAGCGTGTTGGTGTCCGTGCTCGTGTGCATGCTCCGGCTCGAAGAACCCGATGGCGAACGACAGCGCGACGCCCGCCAGCAGGGCGGAGAAGAGTATGATGCGGTCGTGATGATGGAACTGGATCTCGGGCAGGATGTCGGCCAGCGCGATGCAGAGGAATACGCCGGCCGAAAAGCCGAGCGCACAGCCGACTGCGACATGCTGGCCGGCCTCCAACTTCCGGCTGCCGAAGAAGAACACGAGCGCGCCGAGCGGGCAGACCAACGCGAAGAGCAGGTTCACGATACTGCACGCCCAGCGACTCCAACGCTGAATGACCATCACCGACATGATCGACAGCGAATCGAGCGGCTTGTGGAACAGCACGGCCAGGAACGTCCCGGCTCCTAGCATGCCCACCGCCCGCGCGCGACCACCCGCCGCCATCACGCTGGCGGCCACCGCCACGCCGTCGACCAGCGAGTGGACGGCCAGGCCCAGCAGCAGGCCCAGCCAGGTGAGTCGCCGCCCGCCGTGCACCGCGCCCGGCTCGGCCGGGTGTCGGCAGTCGTGGTGGGCGTGCGGGCCCTGTGATTCTGCCGGCTCCGTGCCGTTGGAACCGGGTGCCGGGCCGTGCTGGTGCACATTGAACACGCGAATGGTCAGGAACATGGCCAGCAGGCCGAGCATGCAGGACCAGGCGGCGTAGTCCAGGTTATCCATCTGGACGACCGCATGGGGCAGCATGTGCAGAATCGCCACGCCCAGCATCAGGCCGCCCACGAAGCTCATCATGAGCTGCATGCGGGTGTGCGTCAGCCGCATCCACAGGGGCAGCCAGCCGCCCGCGAGCGAAGCGAGCGTCAAGCAAACACAGTAAATCGCGATCAGGATGGCGGGCCACATGAGCGGGACTCGTACTCCCCCTATCGCCTGTCGTCCAGTATTTCCCGCAGGACGTTCGCGTACGCCTGCGCATTGCGCACGAACCCGAGGTCGGTCGGATGCGAACCGTCGACGGCGGCTTCGCCATCGCTGCCCAGCAGGTCGTCGCCGGGCAGGTAGTACAGGTGCGGTACGCCGGCGGCGACGAGCGCATCGAACGATTCGCGCAGAGCGCGGTGGTTCTCCTGGTGGAACTTCTGCTGTGCGGGCAGGAACGGCGCGTTGGTGAAGACTCGATCCTCGACCAGCAGGATCGGCGTCTCGGGGCGGGCTGTGCGCAGCCGCTCGACCAGCGGCCTGGTCCGCGCGCGCACGCTGTCGGGATTCATGTTCGGCAGGCAGTCGATACAGAACACGGCGGGGTCCAACTCGGCCATCAGGTCCACGAACTCGGGATCCATCGTGCCGTTGCCGGAGAATCCCAGGTTGATCGTCGGGCGCTGGAAGCGGCGGTCCAGGATGGCGGGGATGGCCATCCCGGGTCGCGACGCGCATCCGCCGTGCATGATCGACGTGCCGTAGAAGACCAGCGGTTTATCCGGGCGCGGCGCCACGGGATGGAACGCGCAGCCCGCCGGGACGCCGATCCGGAGCCGGTTCACGCCGTTGTAGAGCGGCAGATAGATCGTGTAATGGCGGAGGGTACCGTCCAGGCCGGACACGATCGGCTGCCGCATCGATTGGGCGGTCGGGACGAGCACTTGGACCCATCGGAAATCGCCGGGCGACAGCTCGCCGTAGAGATCCAGCCCGCTCACGCCGGTGGCGGGCATGTGGGGCATGGCGAGCGACGCGGACAGCAGTTCGTAATCCGCATGGATCGCCGTCGCATTGGTCTGGAACCGCACGGCCATGCCGGCCGAGTGGCGGCTCAGGTCCCACACCGGCCCGCGCACCACGCCCTCCGCCTTGGCGGGCAATCGATCGAAGTAGCGCCGGCGCTCCAGCGTCTCCCAGCCGCGACCTTCAACACCCCAGGTGGTGACGTCGTGCCATTCGAGTTCCGGATCGGCGGCGGACAGGGTGCGGCGCCCCAGCAGGCCCGCGGCACAGATGGCGGCGGAACCCGTCAGGAACGATCGGCGGCTGCAAGTCATGGTTGAGTCCTCCAGCAGGATGACCAAGATGCCAATGGTTCGTTCGGGCGCGCGCGAGGAGGGGCGGGATCGATTCGACCCGGTCGATCCCGTGCCTGCTCGTCGATCTCATCCATCCCGTCTATCACTTGGTGGACGGCACCGGCCCGGCCAGGACATCGTACTCGTCGATCGCGCTCGTGTCGCGGGCGAGCACCTGTTCGCACTGCATGCGGAGTGTCGGCAATCCGCCCTCGATGAATCGTCGCGCCACGCGCTGTTTGCGTTCGTTGTGGACCGCCTGTTTCAGCAGCAGGTGTCCGACCAGGATCATGATGGCCGCATCGACCAGGCGGCGGCCGACCAGGTCCAGGAAGGCGGTGGGCTGTGTCTTGACGAACTCGATGGCGCGCACCAGCTCTGCTTTGCCGTCGATGAGTTTCTGTTTGAGATCTTCGAGCGCCGCGAGCTGGTAGCGGGCTTCCTCGTATTGCTCGACGAGTCTCTCGAAGGTGCCGGACGTGACTCCGCGCTCCGCCGCTACCACCTGCAGCTGGCTGGTACCCTCGTAGATCGTCGTGATCCGCGCGTCGCGCAGGTAGCGTTCGGCGGCGTAATCCTGCATGTAGCCGGACCCGCCGAGCACCTGGATGGCGGTGTCCGCGACGCGGCAGCACATTTCGGAGGCGTAGTACTTGCTCATCGGGGTGAGCATGCTGTTGAGCCGCTTGAGCGAGCGGAGCTCCTTCTTGTACGTCTTGAGCTGCTCCGGGTCGAGCTGCTCGGCGCACGTCTCCGTCAGACGCAGATAGTTGTTCTCGAGGTCGCAGACCCGACTCGTCTCATAGGTCAGCGCGCGGGCCGCCTCGATGGCGATCCGCATGTCCGTGACCATCTCGGCGACCGGCGGCAGCAGTTCGATCGCCCGGCCGAACTGGTGCCGCGTATGCGCGTAGGTCCGGGCCAGTCGAAACGCCGCTTCGGCGATCCCCAGCGACTGTGCGGCGATCCCGACCCGCGCGCCGTTCATCAGGGCCAGCACGTAGGTGATCAGGCCGCGCTGGCGTTCGCCGACCAGGCGGGCGGGCATGTTGTCGAACACCAGTTCGCAGGTGGGCGACCCGTGGATCCCCAGCTTCTTTTCCAGGTGCCGCACCTTGACCTGCTCCGACCGCTCCGAGATGAACAGGCTCAGCCCGCGCCCGTCGCTGATGTGCGGCTCGCTGCGGGCCAGCGTCAGCAGGATCTCTCCGCAGCCGTTGGTGATGAACCGTTTCACGCCGTTGAGGTACCACTGGCCCTGTTCGTCCTGGTGTGCGCGCAGCCGTACCGCCTGCAGGTCGCTGCCCGCGTCCGGCTCGGTCAACACCATCGCCCCGGTCACTTCGCCGTTGGCGAACCGCGGCAGCACCTCGTCCTTGATCTCCTGGCTGGCGAACGCGTTGACCGTCTCGGCGATCCCCTGGAGGCCGAACATGTTCATGAACGACGCGTCGGCCCGCGACACGATCTCGGTGGCCATCGTGTAGATCAGGTTGGGGCAGTTCAGACCCCCGTACTTGCGCGGCAGGGTGAAGCCCATCAGCTCGGCCTGCGACATGCGGTGGAGGTTCTCACGCACGCGCGGGTGCAGCGTGACCGTGCCGTTCTCGTTGAGCGTGTTGCCCTCCCGATCCACCGTCTCGGCGTTGGGCGCAATCGTCTCGGCCGCGACCGCGCCGGTGATCTCCAGCGTCCGGCGGTAATTGTCCACGGCGTCGGCCGCGTCGGTCGGCACATAGTCCGCCGCGCCGTTCTCCGCGTGCAGTTCCTGCAGACGCGCGATTTCCCGGATGTCGATGTGATCGAACAGGAACAGGATGTCGGGATTGTCGAGAAAGAAATTAGCCACGGTCGGCTCCCGGTGGTTGATCTTGATGTCCGCAGTCCTGCGTTCTGCGTTCTGCGTTCTGCACTCTGCACTCTGCACTCCGACCCACAAACCGTGGACCACGGTTTGGGCGGATTACTCGCTGGTTCGCTCCTTCAAGGCCTTGATCATGGTGGGGATGACCTTATTCATGTCACCGACGATACCATAGTGGGCCACGGAGAAGATGGGCGCGTCGGGGTCGGTGTTGATGGCGATGATCTTAGCGGATTCTTCCATACCTGCGCGGTGCTGGACGGCGCCGCTGATGCCGGCGGCGATGTAGAGTGCGGGTCGCACGGTCGTGCCGGTCTGGCCGACCTGATAGTCCTTGCTGATGAACCCGCCGTCTACGGCCGCCCGGCTGGCTCCGACGGCGCCCCCGATGGCGGCGGCCAGTTCATGGATGAGCTGGAAATTGGCTTTGCTGCCGACCCCTGCGCCGCCGGCCACGATCACCCGGGCGCCCTTGAGGTTCACCGAGCGTTTCGCGACGTGTTTTTCGATCAGCTGGACGGCGAACAGTTCGTCGTCCAGCGTGACGGTCAGCGGGATGGCGGTGCCGGTTCGTCGCGGGTCGGGCTCCCGCAACGGCATGACGCCCTCGCGGACGGTGGCCATTTGCGGCCACATATCATAGTTGACGATCGTGGCGATGATATTGCCGCCGAACGCCGGTCGGATTTGCAGCAGCAGGTTCGCGTGCAACGTCTTGGTGCGCGGGTCCGTGACGTCCTGGATGTCCAGGTCCGTACAGTCGGCGGTCATGCCGGCCCGCATTGCGGATGCGACGCGGGGCGCCAGGTCGCGGCCCAGCGGCGTCGCACCGTACATGACGATCTGCGGCTGGTGCATCTCGATGGCGTGGCACACGCACCGGGCGTACGGGCCGGTCTGGTAGTGCTTGAGCCGTGGGTCTTCCATCACATACACATGGTCGATGCCGTGTGCGATCAGCGGCGGCACCAGGTGGGCGACCCGCGCGCCGGCCAGCACGGCGCCGGCCGGCACCTGGAGCCGATCGGCCAGCTCCCGCGCCTTGCCGCACAGCTCCAGCACGACCTCGGGCAGCGCCCCCTCGTCCTGCTCGGCATAGACCCAGACTTCACCGTTGCGGTTCACTTCGATCATCGCGCTACCCGGTCCTTATCCAATACTGTGATCCACCACCAGTTCGTGGATCAGTCGGCGGATGCCTTCATCGGTCGGCGGTATTTCGGTGTATCCTTCCTTCGTCAATACGATGGCCTGGATGCGGAACACTTTGGTGGGCGAGCCGGCCAGGCCGCAGCGCGACAGGTCAGCGCCGATCTTGTCCAGGTCCCACTGTTCGATCAGCAGGCCTTGTCGCTCCAGGGCCTCGGTGCGGCGCGCCGTCTCGGCCGACCGCGCCTCCTCGGTCGCGTCGGGCATGGCCAGCTTCACTTCGCTGGTCAACTCCGTGGCGATCCGTGCCCGCTTGAACCGATGCACGCGCCGCGCCGCTTCCGGGCGCGGCCGATTTGCGGTTTCCATGACCGTGATCAGTACGGGCAGCGTGGCGTCGACGATTTCCCACCCGTGGCCCGTGTTGCGCCGCACGCGTACCGTCCGGTCCTGGATGTCGATCAGTTCCTCGAGATAGGTGATCTGCGGGAACCCCAGCTTCTCGGCACATTGGGGGCCGACCTGCGCCGTATCGCCGTCGATCGCCTGCCGGCCCGCGAACACCAGGTCGGCCCGGCCGATCGTCCGGATCGTCTGGGCGAGGATGTAGCTGGTGGCCAGCGTGTCGCTGGCGGCCGCCCGGCGATCGGTCAGCAGGATGGCGCGGTCCGCGCCGCGGAACAGGCAGGACCGCAGCACGTCGGCCGCCTTGGGCGGGCCCATGCTCACGGCGGTCACGGTGCCCCCGAAGCGGTCCCGGACTTCCAGGGCGGTCTCGAGCGCGTGAAGGTCCTCGGGGTTGAAAATCGCGGGCAGGGCGCCACGGTTCACGGTCCCGTCCGCCTTCATGGCCTCGGCCGTCACATTGGCCGTGTCGGGGACCTGCTTGACGAGCACAATGCAGTGATAAGACAACGCTACGACTCCCCCCTCGTGTGATTCGGGTCAGCGGTGGCAGAGGCCTGATTATGGGGGCTTATCCGGCGCGGGGTCAAGGCCACTGGAAAGTGCGCAACCAGGCCGTCCGACAGCGCTGCGCAGCGCGTGCAATTCTCCCGCGGGCGCCGGAGCAGTATAATGAGCCAGCAACCGAGGACAGGCTGGAAGCCTCTCTCACGATCAGGAGCAACGAACGACTATGGCGACGGCTGCCACCCCTTCACGCGACGATGCGGCCATGTTGCCGGCGCTGCCGGGCGACGACGTGCGGTCCATCATGTGGCGTCTGACCGACCGGGACGATCTCTGGACGATGGTCCGCCGCGCGCGGGGCGTCGCGCGCGGGCTGGTGGCCCGGCTGGTTGCCGCCGGGCAGCGGGACACGTGTGAGTGGACGGTGGAGAAGAGCCGGTTGCTCGAGGCGTTGGACGCGGCGGGCCTGTCGGCCATCTTCGTGGATCCGGAGTATGGCGGGCCGATCGACGGGCCGAAGAATATCGCCACGGCGCTGGCCGCCTATGAGCTGGCCTGGGTCGACGGCGGCGCGGCCACGTGCCTGATTGCGCTGGGCCTGGCCTTGCAGCCCATTATCGTGGCCGGGACGGACGAGCAGCGTGCCAGGTACCTGGGTGCGAGCGTGCCGGCGCGCGAACCGGGCGCGGACCGGCGCGTGATGCGCGGCGCGTTCTGCCTGACCGAGCCGCTGCCCTACGCGGGTGTCGATACCGGAATCCTCTCGGGCCGCGTGCGCGTGGCGCGGTGGGAGGGGGACGAGACGCCCTGGCTGCAGGTGCGGAAGCAGGGGCGGTTCACGAACAACATGGACTTCGCCGACTTCGTCGTGGCGGCGGTCGCCTCGGACGACCCCCGCATCCAAGGCACCTGCATGATCATCCTGGAGGAGGGCGATGCTGGCACGTTCGACCGGGGCGCGGTGACCCGCAAGCTCGTCCACCAGCTCACCTCGACCCGCGATCCGGTGTTTGACCTGTGCGTGCCCGCGTCGCGGATTGTCGGCGGCTACACCATCGAAGACGGGGTGATCGTCCCGCGTTTCACGCACGGGCAGATCCTGGAATCCGTGTTCTCGCGCACGCGCGTCCCGGCCGGCGTGATGACAGGTGCCAAATTGTTGTCATCAATTGAGCCGATCGTCCGGTACCAGCGGGAGCGGTTCCGGGGCGGGGAAGGGCAGCCGGGCACGCCGCGCCATGATCTGGGCCTGCAGACCAAGGAAGATGCGCTCCACCGCCTGGTCGATATCTGGGCGGCGGGCGAAGCCGCCTGCAGCCTGGGGTTCGCCGCCGCACGCCATTTCGACTCGTATGCGGAACTGGAGACGCACAAACGGGAGATCTTCGCGGCGGAAGGGATCCCGTTGAGCGGCGGCCCGCATCGGATCCCGCCCGAGGCGACCCGGCGGGCGCTGGAGTACCTGCGGTTGTGCGTCGCGCCCGACGACGAACGCGACGATCGGCGATTGGCCGAACTGGCGCAGAGCCGAGTGATCGACTTCGCCGTGCGGCAGGCGGTCGGGAAGGTCCTGTCGCCCGCGACCAAGCTGTGGAACACCGGACAGGGGGCGATGCTGTTGCGCCAGGCCGTCAGCTTGATGGGCGGGTTCGGCATCACCGAGGATTGCCCGGGCTTCCTGCCGCAGAAGTGGATGGATTCCCAGCTGGAGGCGACCTACGAAGGGCCGGAAGCGGTGCAGCGACGACAGTTGATCGTCACCATGACGAACGAACTGTTCCTGGCGCAGTTCCGCAAGTGGACGTGGGACATGGGCCGGATTGCGGCCGAACGGCCGGGGACCGGAGCATGCACGCTGGCGGCGGCGATGGACCTGTGGAGCTGGACGCTGCACTACCTGCGCCACGCGGAGGACGCCGAGGGCCGGCCGCTGTACCGCGACAAGCGGCAGGGCGCCACGTTCCCGATGGCCGATGCGCTCTGCTGGCTGCTGGCCGCGTACTACCAGATCCTCGACACTATCGAACTGGCGTCCCGCGGTGCGGCCGACCCGCAGCACGCACCCGCCCGCGATGGATACGTGCAGTTCTTCACCGATCTGTGCCACGTGCAAGCCGCCCGGTCGGCCGGCGAAGTGGCCCGCATCTGCTCCGAACTGGCCTTCGGCTACCATCGCCATCCGAGTTGGGATCCGGAGTGCGATGCGTGCATGGGCGCCGGCGAACTCGATACGCTCGAAGGCTGGATCCCGGGGATCTCCGTGGGGGTCCGCCTGACCGGCGATGTGGTGGAAGAAGACGGCAGCCGCCTGGCCAAGGCGGGGCCCTGCGTGCGATTCGACGGGCTGCGCCCGTTTGTCGACCGCCGCAGCAAGCTGGACGGATGCCTGACCGGCGCGCGACTTGCCAAAGACCGCGCCGGCTACGCGCTCTCGCAGGTCCCGATCCCGGAGAAACTGGATTATCCGCAGTGAACTCCTCTGGGGGCCGAAGCTTGGGTACGGGGTTTCCGACTATGAGCCTCTGGTTTCCGATGTCTGGTATCTGAGAGGCGCGGTTCGATGGCCTGGACAACAGGGCGGTGCCCGCGTCGCGTGGTGCTGGCACGCGCGGCGCAGGCGGCCATGGCGGGAATGGTGCTTGGCGGTCGCCACCGGACGGCTGCCGAGGAACAGGTGGCAGATCGCGGCCCACGCGCGCTGGAACCCGGGCGCTACGTCATCTGGGACGCACACGGGCACTTGAGTTCGGCCGACCTCCCGATCGAGCAGCAGGTGGCGGCCCTGTTGTCCGTGGCCGATCGCATGGGCATCGCGCGGCTGGTCGTGTGCATGGGCTATCCGTGGGCGGAGGATCCCGCGCCGGAGGAGATGCGCCGCCAGAATGACCAGGTGTGGCGGGCCCTCGAGGCGGCGCCCGGGCGCTTGCTCGGGTTCGTGTATCTGAACCCGAACCACACGCGGGCGAGTCTCGACGAGCTGGATCGTTGCGTCCGGGACGGTCCGATGGTGGGCGTCAAGCTCTGGATCGCCGTCCGATGCCACGACCCGCGCCTGGACCCGCTCGTCCGACGCGCGGCGGAACTCCATGCGCCGATCCTGCAGCACACCTGGCAGAAGGTCACGGGCAACCTGCCTGGCGAGTCGACGGCGGGCGATCTGGCGACCTTGGCGGCGCGGCACCCGCACGCGACGTTCATCGCTGCCCACGCCGGCGGCGAATGGGAGCTGGGTCTCCGCATGCTGCGCGACGCGCCGAACGTCACGGCTGATGTCTGCGGCAGCGACCCGGCATCCGGCTTCGTGGAGATGGCCGTCCGCGAACTGGGCGCCGAACGCGTCATCTACGGCAGCGATCACCCGGGTCGCAGCTTCGCCTCGCAATTGGCGAAGGTGTTGGGCGCCGATCTGCCCGAGCCGTCGAAACGTCTGATCCTGGCAGGCAACCTCCAACGCATGCTCGCGCCGATCCTGGCCACCAAAGCGGGATAGCCGCGCGCATATCCCGCGAGGAGCGACACCATGATCATCGATGTGAATGTCAGTCTATCGCGATGGCCGTGGCGGAGGTTGCCCGGCGACGAGCTGCCGAGGTGCGTCGAGACGCTGTGCAGCTACGGTGTGACGCAAGCCTGGGCCGGCAGCTTCGAGGGCCTGCTGCATCGGGATGTGGGGGGCGTCAACGCGCGGCTGGTCGCCGAATGCCGCCAGGGGCCGGATGGCCTGCTGCAGCCGTTCGGGACGGTCAACCCGACGTTGCCCGATTGGCGTGAGGAACTGCGCAGGTGCCACGAGGTGCATGGCATGCCCGGCGTCCGGCTCTATCCGAACTATCACGGCTACACGCTCGACGCGCCGGCGTTTGCGGAACTCCTGCGGCTGGCGGCCGCTCGCGGACTGATCGTCCAGCTGGCCATGCGGATGGAAGATCCCCGGGTGCAACATCCGCTGATGCGCGTGCCCGACGTCGACCTCGCGCCGCTGCCGGAGCTGGTGGCCGCCGTGCCCGACCTGCGGCTCGTATTGCTCAATGCGCTCCAGGGCCTGCCTCCCGCGCGGATGACCGCGCTGGTTTCCGCCGGCCGCGTCTACTTCGAAATCGCCGCGCTGGAAGGGGTCGGCGGGATTGCCCGGTTGCTGACCCAACTGCCGCTCGACCGGATCCTGTTCGGATCCCACTTCCCGTTCCTGGTCCTGGAGTCCGCGCTGTTGAAGCTGCGCGAATCCGTGCTGCAGCCGGCTCAGCTCGCGGCGATCACCTGCCAGAACGCTCAACGCCTGTCGGCGCGGCACTGATGGGGGCCATCTCCGAGCGGCCGCTATTGCGCCGGGCAATGGCGCGGCCACTCGGCCTTGAAGTCGCCGAGGCTTGACCAGTGCAGCCGCTTGTTGAGGTCCACTTCCGCGACGACGACCGTGCCGAAGTCCCGGGCCCTTGCCGGCGTGTTGCCTTCGTGGTCGAAGACCCCGGAGATCATCCAGTTCATGCCGGCGTCGCAATAGGTGCTGCTGACCACGTACACGTGGTTCTCGCACGCCCGGGCGGCCGCGAGCCGGGGGTTGCAGCCCCACACCGGGAACGCGATCACCTCGGCGCCGCGGAGACTCAATTGCCGCGCCGGTTCGGGGAAGAAACCGTCGTAGCAGATCATGATCCCAACCTTGCCGAACCGCGTATCGAAGACCGGATACTCCGAGCCCGGCTGAATGCCCTGGTCGCACTCGCCGCGCGGCAACGTCACCTTGCGATACTTGCCGACCACCTCTCCATCAGGTCCGACAAGCACCGCCGTGTTGTAGATCAGATGTCCGTCACGCTCGGTCAGCGGCACGACGATGTAGAGGTCGTGTCGCCTGGCCAGCGCGCCGAAGTACTCGGTCGACGGCCCGGGGACCGGCTCGGCAACCTCTTCGAACGACCGGCCGGTTCCCACGTAGGTCAGCGCCTCGCCGAGCACTACCAGGTCCGCGCGCTGGCGCGCCGCATCTTCGATCAGCGGCGCGAACATCCGTCGGTTGTCGTCCGGCGTCCGGCCGCCGCGCGGGACGAAGTGCACGGCGGCCAACCGCGCCGGGCGCGGCGGCAGCGCCGCCGTTTCCACGAACGAAACCTCGCTCCACTCGACCCGCGAACCGGGCGCCCACCGCGCGCACAGCTCCACTACCGCCTGGGTTGCTGCCCGTGGAGCCTGATACGTGTCCGACACCTCGGTCCAGCCTTGAGCGTCCGCAGACCGGTCCAGCGGGAACTCCGGTTCGCTGCGCGGCGCCGTGCCCAGCTCGAGCGTCACGGCCTCCGACGCGTCGCGCATGGCCGGCCGCCCGTCCAGGTCGAGCCATCGGACGCACGCCAGCACGCTGCGCCGCGGCACGGCGACCTGCTCACAGCGCCGCAGCGCGCGAAATGCGTACCACGTGCCGCCCTGCACCGGGAACGTCCGCGTCCACCAGCCGACCAGGCCGGGACGCTCGTCGGATTGGATCACGAAACTGCCTCGGCCATCCGGGCCGCCGTCCGGCCGGAACGAGAACTCCGGGCGGATCTCGTCGCGCGGCGCGACCGTGGACCAGCCATCCGGCGCGGCGCCCGGCTCTCGAGGGCCGGCAGATCGAGCCGTCCGGCCGGCCGGCAGCAGTGCGAACGTCAACAGGGCGGTCAGCAGAGTCAGTGTTGTGCGCATGGCGGAGTCCTTGTCGCTCCTGAAGCACGGGGATGAGGTTGCCCGCGGTGCGGTGGCTTGGCTGTCGCAAACCTATCGGCCGGCCCGGCGGGTCGACCGTCAATCGTCTGTCTTCTCTCGCAGCGCGTCGCGTTGCTGGTGGACCTGCTCATCGCACGGGGCGTTTGCCGCGCGGTCATCGATGAATCCGTAGTATCTGCCGCGCCAGTAGGCGTCGATGAAGTCGGCACCGCCCAGTTCGCGGCGCGTGTTATACGAGAACTGCAGCCAGAGATTGGCGTCCTCCCAGGTCTCGCCCGCGTCCTTCGACACCAGCAGGCCCCCGGGCGTCGCCGCGAACACCCACGGCGAATGGCGCGGCTTGAACACGCGCTCGACGCGCGGGATCCGCATCCCCTGGCGGTGCTCGGACCATGTCTTCCCGCCGTCGACACTCTTCATGACGCCGCGCGACCCGGCGGCGTACAGGATGCGCGCGTCCGCCGGATCGATGATCGCCCGATGGAGTTCTCCCCGGACGCCGCGCGCGATGACGCCGAGCCAGCCTTCATCCTGCAGCGCGCGGAACATGGACGGCAGGTCGTTGCTCCAGCTCTGGGCGGCATCCGTGGATTCCTGGACGACCGACAGCGGGCCGAGCCCGTCGTAGGTCGACTGGTAGCCGCCCAGGACATGGTCCGGGTCGGCCGGGTCTACCAGCAGCCAGGGATAGGTCTCCGCATACTCATCGAGCCCCCGATTGACCGCGCGCGTCCAAGCGGGCGCATCGAGCCGCCGCGTGAAGAGCGCATCGTCCAGCAGCGCGTAGATCCGCCCCGGCCGGCCGGGCGCGACGATGAACTCTCCAGCCCGCTGCGGCAGGCCGCCGGTCAGTGTCTCCCAGCTCTCGCCCAGGTAGTCTTCCCCGTAGTCGAGACTGCGATAGGCCCCCTGGGTCGTGGTCGCATACAGCACCAGCGGATTGTCCGGGTCGAACGCCACCGTGGCGGGCGTGCCGTGGTCGGGCGGGAGCGGCAGTCGTCGCCAGACGGCGCCGGCGGTCGTGCTGAGGTAGAACCCGTCGCCGGCCGCCACCGCCAGGATGCGCGACCGGCCGCCCACATCGACATCTCGGACGGCCGCGGGCAGCTCCTTGGTGATCGGGATCCAGTTTTCCCAGTCGGCCGCGCCGTCCCGCGACTGGTAGACTTCCCCTTCCTCGCCCACCGCGTAGATCACCTGCGGATCTTCCGGCGAGACGGCCACGTCGACCACCAGCCGGCTCAGCCAGCCGTCGGCGCGCAACAGGTTCCCCTTCCACAGGTACTCGTTGTCCCAGGCGGCCTGGTAAGTCGGGTAGGGCGGCCTGCGCTCGGGGAACAGGCTATTCATCTGCGGCCGTTGCGTGGTGTCGCTCGGGTAGGTCTGCAGCGAGTAGAGGGCCTCGCACAAGGCTCGATCCTTGCCCGGCGCGTCCGGCGCCAATCCGTAGTAGATGTAGGTGAACAGGCTCTGCGCGTCGTGCGTGTGGTGTGACCAGATCCCGTCCGCCACGGCGCGAAACGCTGCGCGCAGTTCCGGATCCTCCTCGACGCGCATCAGGACCTCCAGGTGACACAAGACATGTTCGGCATCGTCGAAGTCCTTCTCCGTCTCGAAGGACTTCAGGCCGCGCACATCGTACTGGTCGATCAGTCGATCGTAGACTGCCTTGAACTTGGTCTTGCCGGTCGCCACGTGGGCGAACTTCGCGCCGGCGATGGCCATCATCACGCGCGTGTCGAGCGTCTTGCCGTCGGTGACGCCGAGGATGGGAACGGGGGGGAACGATGGATCGAGTTCGGCGATGGTCAGGTTGTTGTCCACCCAGTAGCTGACCAAGGCGTCGATGGCTTCGCGGGCGCGGTCTTTCTGCGGGCCTTGCGCCGCGAGCGTGTAGTACTGCATCAGTCCGTGGACCGCGTCGCTGTAGTTGTGGTGGCTGGGGTCGCCGACCCAGCGGTAGTCTTGTCCGTCGGCCCGGCCTTGTCGCCAGTAGGGCAGCTTTCCCGACCCGCCCCGGCGCTCGTCGTACACTTCCCCGTGCCCGAGGAAATAGCCCCGCGCCTGCAGGCCGCGCCGGCCGGTGATCCGCTGGCAACGGAATACGGCTTCGAAGACCTCATCGGCCCGCGCCCGGGCGGCTGCCACGACTGCCGGCCGCGCGCCGCTCCGCTCCAACACGGCTGTCTTGAACGACAGCCCGGCCAGGTAGTTGGAGGTCCAGCACACGGCGTGCACCACGTCCGCGAACGGGTTGGTGGTGTAAATGTCGCCGGGCGCGCCGCGGGGCGGGATCTGCACCAGCGACGGATACAGGCCCTGAATGCTGTGCGTGCGCTCGATCCGCGCTTCGATGATCGCCTCCTTCTCCGCAAGCGGCGCCTGCCAGGAGGCGTCGTCGACGAAAGTCGGCGCCGCGGCCACGGCCAATACGAACCAGACTCGCATCATGGTGTCGCTCCTGAGAGTGGTTCAACGCGGAGCACCTCACTGCCCGAAACGGGACTCGAGCCCCTACGCCCCTCACAGTACACGGGACTTGTGATCCGGTTTGCCGCGTCGCACGTGTCGACAGTATCGCAAGTATACCGGAGAATAGGGTCAACGAGTACCGGACCGGCGCCCGTTCCGTACAGGCGCCTCCAAGCGTGTTTCCGCCGGCCGTCCAGGGAGCTGCAGGCCGCAGTCTTCTCGAGAGCATGTTGAGCAGTCACCTCGTCCACCGTTGTCGCTGCGACTGTCGGTACGCCTCGATGTGGAGAGGCCCGATCCTGCGGCGTTGGTGCGTCGCGGCGCTCGTCCTGTTGATTGCCGCCGCGCCGGCCGGTGCGCAACAGGCGCCTGCGAGGACTTACGGCAGCGCGTTCCTGGACGCCTGCTTTGAGCCGGGCCACGAGCTGCCCGACGCGGTGCGGCTCCGGTTCAAGTGCCAGGTGGTCGAGAATGGCTGCTTTCGCCGCGGCGACCAACCGGTATGGAAGATCATCTTCATGAACCATTTCCTGGCGGGCGACCCTGCCGGCCGATGGCGCGAGTTCGAGAGCAACCTGTACAGTTGGCGGTTCACCTACCCGCATCTGATCCGGATGGTCCCCGGCCAGCCCTCCGCGCGGCGCGACATCCAGGGCGAATCGAGCGTTTTCTTATCCATCTCTGACAACTACAAGGATCGCAAGGTCGGCGCGCGCTCGCTGGACCACGTCATGTTCCCGACTATGGATCAGGAGATCGACGGCATCCAGGATCTGTGGAAGCGCGAACAAGTGTCGCAGGCCGACTTGACGGGCAAGACGATCACGGTGGAAGTCGCGCGCGGCGCGATCGCGACGGATCTGTCCGACTGGTGCGTGCATGGTGCGTTGCCGGCCGATACGTACCGGATCTGGACCATGACCGCCTCGTGGGATGCCAGGTCGTACGCCGTGGATCTGGCGCTGCCCGACTCGGGCGCGCGTTATTATCGTCCGGGCACTCCGCTGCGCATCGCCACGGAGGCCTTCTACATCAACCCCGGTCTGCTGCGCGCCTATTACTGGGACCTGGCCATCCAACGCGAGAATCAATCCGCCTGGCAACCGTTGCGCAAGTGGAAGTTGATCGACACCGATGCCCCGCCGGACGCCAATACCTGGGGGATGAGGCGGGCGACATTCCAAGGCCGGCCTGCGATTGAAGTGAGCAACGACGGCACGCCCACGTACCTGAAGAAGGGCGAGGTCATCGAACTGGACTGACAGGCCGCTCAGCAGCGGCCGCGCTGGTTTTTGGTACGGCCGGATGGCGTTAGAATGGCAACGTCCCGTGACCACTGAGAGTGAACGATGGACAGGTACCCCGGCCAGAAGACACAACGACGATTGATTGCGCTCTTGATCCTGAGCCCCCTGCTGTTCAATTGCGCTGTCGGCGCAGAGACGGTGGTGTTTCAAGCCGACTTCGAGGCGCCCGCTCCGGACGCGCCGCCCGCCGGCTGGGCGATGTGGGGCGCGCCGAAGTACAAGGACCCCGCGCATTTCACCCGTGATACGCGGCAACGACACGGGGGCGTCGCCAGCTTTCGCATCCACCACCCCAGGCACACCGAAGGCTATGTCGTCTCGGCGCCGGAGGTGGCCATTCGTCCCCAGCCGGGCAAAATGTACACGGCGTCCTTCTGGGCTCGGAGCGAACGGGCGGGTGAGGCGGTCTTCGGCTGGATGGCCTACCGCCAGGTGGCACCGTTCGTCGATGCGCCGTCACCCGGCTTCTCCCCGCTGGCCGTCGGGCCCCAGTGGCGGCAGTTTCGTTTCGTGCTCCACGAGGGCTGGGACTTCTTCGCCGAAGACTGTCGGTATCTGCTGCTCGCCTTTCGGGCCACCGGCGAATCGGAAGACGAGCAGACGCTGTGGATTGACGATGTGGAGGTCACCGAGCAGCCCTCGCCACGAGAAGGTCGCCTGGTCAATCCCGCCACGTTGACCTACCAGCCGTTGGAGCACCGCTTGCAGCCGGGCGAGCAGCTCCTGGTGACGGTCGACGCGAGCCGGCGCCTGCGCCAGACGCACCCTGAAGTGGGCGGCGTTTCGTTCCATCGGGTCGCCGGCTGGACGGGACTGCCTTTTGACAACCGGGGCCAGTACGTGCTGCCTGCGGAATTGGAGGAGGCGGTCCGCCAGATGCGGCTGCCGATGACGCGGTTCTACGCCCTGGGCGACGAACCGTTCGGGCTGGAAACGGCGATCGACAAGGCGGCATGGTTCCTGGACCGGATCGGCGTCGATCAAGCCACCACGCCGCTGGAGTTCGAGATCCAACTCGCGACCAGCCAGTTGCCGCCCGAAGCCTGGGCACGCGGTGTCCGCCACAGCCTGGAACGCGGTTATCGGTTCCGTCATTGGGAAGTCACCAACGAGCCTTATATCGGCTACTCGGGACGGGCCTTCCCGACGGCCGATGCGTACCTGGAACACTTCCTGGCCGTCAGCCGGGCGGTCCGCTCCGTGCACGCCCAGGCTCAAATCGGCCTGGCCATTTCGCATCGCAGCCCGGCTTGGGGCAATTACCTGTTGAAGCAGGCAGCCGGCCAGTACGACTTCGTCGTGGCACACTACTACAGCGCTCCCGACGTCCAACGCAGCGCGTTTGAGGACGTGGTCCTGACGAGCAACTACCAGATCCTGGACGAGATCCGGCAGACCGATGCGCTGCTGCGTCTGTACAACCCCGGCCGCGACGTCTACCAGTACGACACGGAATGGGGCCTGCACAGCGCCGGCCCGCAGGGAGAACGTGCGGATTTCGTCCGCCGCAACGCCAACATCTGGGGCATGATGCACCGCGCGGTACGTTTGATCCATTACCTGCGTGAGGACCTGCTGCGGGGAGCCAGCTCCTGGGAGATGTTCGCGCACCGGCGCGCGCCCGGGTTCGGCTTGCTCGCGCGGGACGCTCCGCAGCAGCGGTCCATGAACTACTGGCTGTACTACTGTTTCAACCGCCACGCGGGCTGCTGGGTGCTGCCGATCGACGGCACGGCACCCTACCACGAGGGCTCGGCAGATGGGCGAACGTTCCGTGGTCCACTGACGCCAATGGTGGCGACCTTGAGCCAGGACGAACAGCAGCTTTACCTCATACTGACCAACGGCTCCTGGGATAGAACCGTGCCGGTTCGGGTGACGCTGCAGGGCTTCCCGCCGCGCAGCGCCGCAGGAGTCCTGCTCACCCATAACGACCCCGATGGCGACCCGTTCCTGACGCGGCCAGAAGACCTGGTCCAGGAGCTATCTGTTGCCATCACAGGCCAGGAGCTCACTGCCCTACTGCCACCTCACGCGGTGGCGTTCCTCACGATCCAGCGGTAAATGGGTTGCCGATAGAGTACGTAGCAGATATCTCTTGCCAGGGGAAGGAGACGGACAGCGAAGGAAGCCCCCCCCAGGAGGGAGGTGGGCAGTGAAGCAGACTGCTGACCGCTAACGTCCTCCTAATGCGCGCATCCGCCGCTCCGCCGCTCCCAGTCGACACAAATTTCGTTGACATTCCTTACTTCGAGTTTTGCAGATATTTCGCCCCTCAACCGGGCTTCGCGAGGGCCGGCGTGACGGGCGTGATGTCCACTTTTGTGCAGCCGCTATAAGGGCAGCGGCTGTCAGTCAGCCAGGCAGAGGATCCAGGTAATTTGGTCAAAGATCTCTTTCGTGAGACCGCATCTCGGGACGACGTCACCAAAATTATTCTTCCAGCTCAGGCGCCGTAGGGTCGTCAACATATCCCCGAAAGACGGCTCAGCTTTGCGGCGATACCAAGGACGGTCAGGAAATGCGACGTGACGATGACCTTCGCGATGGAACCAGACGACAATCAGACTGTACAGGACCATGGCCATGGGTGCCGTGCGACGGACGGCCTTCTCTTTCCGGTTCAACAAGCTCCGAAAGACGCTGGAGCGGCGACGGGCCCACCACTTGGACATCTGATAGATGGGCTTACCCGCGTTGCCTTCGAGGTTGGAGAGCGCGTTGATGGGCGCGATTGGAAAGTCCACTTCCAGGCAGACCGGCGGTCTACCCGGATCGCTGAAATCGGCTACCGGAAGACGGATGGCCTTGCCAAGGTTGGGCGGCTCGTAACCGTTCGCCTTTTTGCGAACCTTCTTCCCGGCCGACTTCTCGTCAGCCGGCGTTG
Organism: Planctomycetota bacterium; assembly: GCA_052034005.1. Classification (GTDB taxonomy): domain Bacteria; phylum Planctomycetota; class Planctomycetia; order Pirellulales; family Pirellulaceae; genus JAAYDI01. Next base: position 67,290 of record JBPOJB010000004.1, read on the forward strand.
GCTCCACTCCAAACAGATCGATCTTACCGTTACTCATCAGTGAGCGTTGCATCCGGGGCGTCTTGCTCCCAGTGGTAAGGTAGGGTGTTTGTCCTTTCACCTACCAGGGAGATTGAGAATGGCTCGAAAGATCAGCAAGGAGAGGGAGCAGTTGTGGCGGGAACG
>JBPOJB010000060.1:0-34949 GCA_052034005.1 Planctomycetota bacterium
GATTCGCTGCCGACCGCCTCCTCACAGCGCGCGGCCCGTTGGGCCTGCGGTTACACAGGTGGAGTCCGCCGCCAGGCGGACGACGTGAGCGCGCGCTGGTCCATGCCGCTGCGCACGGCGGCCGGGCGAGGACTCGCTGCCGACCGCCTCCCCACAGCGCGCGGCCCGTTGGGCCTGCGGTTACACAGGTGGAGTCCGCCGCTAGGCGGACGACGTGAGCGCGCGCTGGTCCATGCCGCTGCGCACGGCGGCCGGGCAAGGACTCGCTGCCGACCGCCTCCCCACAGCGCGCGGCCCGTTGGGCCTGCGGTTACACAGGTGGAGTCCGCCGCCAGGCGGACGACGTGAGCGCGAACCTCCGGACCGCGCTGCTCGCGCACGACGGTAATCAGACACTCTGATTCGGCTCCCGGGATTTGGCTCGGGCCCACCGTGCTGGCTCGGCCGAAGGCCAGATTCACCGCCGCCAGAAGACAGAGTGTCTGCAACCTGCCATCACCCCCCCCTGTTCCCCCTTTGCAAGGGGGGGTGAGTTGTGTTCAGAAGCAGACACTCTGGTTTTAGTTGGCCAACTCCGGCGCGATCTCGTGCGCCACCCCCCCTGTCACCCCCTTTGCAAGGGGGGGCGAGTTGTGTAACCCTTTGCGCCGTGCCAAGAGCAGCTTCCCCCCTTGTAAAAGGGGGGACTGAGGGGGGTGAAACCATGAGCGGGATTTACAACCGAGGCAATCGGCAGCGCTCAGAGGACCCTCATTGATCGTACTTGCGCTCACGGGAGACGACGGTGGCCCGACAGCCAGCCGGCCGCGGGCAGCCTACACGAACTCCCGTACGATCTCGGGACGGGGGCGGGGGATCACGACTTTTTCGACGAGCAGGCCGCGTTGCTCGATTATCGCGGCGCCCACCTGAACCGCTTCCTCGACGGCGGCCACATCCCCGGTGAAGGAGACGAACCCTTTCCCGCCGATCGCCATGGCCAGGTGGATGTTGATGAACTGGATGGGGGCCGACTTGATCGCCGCATCGGCCGCTTCGATGATCGATGCGATACTGAACGCCTCGATAACGCCCAGCGCCTTGAGTTCGGGGATCTGTTCCACGCCGCTGATGGCAGGGAACACGGCCGGATGCACGTTGGAGATCACGAAGTGATCGATGGCGGTGTGTGCCGCGATGCGCACACCGGCATCCACGCTCGACTGGACCGCCTCGACATCGCCCCCGATCAGGACGGCGTACTTGCCGGGACAGATGGTCCGGTTGAGCACGATCTCGACATTGGCGGTCTTCAAGACGGCGTCCGCGACCTCGAACCCTTTCGCGATGCTCGACGTCTCGACAATCCCGATCGCCGAACCCTTCTTCATGGCGTATGCCCTACTTGCTGGTCGTGATCTCAATGTGTGTCGGGCTGACGGACCTGACGATGCCGTCGATGCTGGCGTGCACGGGGCATCCCAGCTGGTCGGGCTCCACGTCGGCGATCGTGGCGCCCGTGGTCACCGGGTCCCCGACGCGCACGACCGGCCGCGCCGGCTGACCGACGTGCGTGTTCAGGGGGATCTGTACGTGATTGGGCTCCCAGTCCCGTTCGGCCAGCGGCGCCGGCCGGTCGTAGGGGATCAATCCCAGCCGTCGCAGGAGCGTCTGGATCGGGATTTCGCGGCCTTTGCGGACGGGGTGCGGCGAGCGGAACAGCTGTTCGAGTTCCGCCGGCGAGCGGCTCGATTGGCGGGCTCGCAGGAGGGCCTTCGCGTCAACGCAGATATTCTTGGGGTCCAGCGATTCGGGGCAGGCGATCAGCGTGCACACGTTGCACTCGCAGCAGTACTGGGCCCACAAGCTCCCGCGCTCCTTCGCCTCGCCCGTCATCAGGAGCGTGCGCATGACGCGATGGGGTTCGATCGGGTATCCCAGAACATAGCGCGGGCACAGCTCCGTGCAGAATGTGCACTGGTCGCACTGCCCGTGCCCGATGCGGGTATAGGTGGCGCGCGTCGCCGTCTTGCGCCGCACCAGGTAGTGGTCGGACGGGAGGACGATGAGCCCGGCAGTGGTCTTGGCCACCGGTGTACGCAGGTCCTTCGTGACGCTCCCCATCATCGCGCCGCCGACCAGGATGGCCGGGTCATCGACCGTGGCGCCGCCGGCCGCATCGAGACAATCCTGGAACGACGTGCCGATCGGCACGACGGTGGTCACCGGACGCGCCACGGCGCCTGCGATCGTGATGTACTTCTCGGTGACCGCGACCCCATCGACGGCCTTGCCGATGTTGATGATCGTCTCGACGTTGTTCACGACGCAGTCGACATCCAGCGGCAGGCCGCCGGGCGGGATCTGGCGGCCGGTGATCTCGTACACGAGCACATATTCATCCCCGGCCGGATAGATGTCCGCGTACACCAGGAACTCGCTTCCGGTCCGCCGCGCCTCGTCGCGCATCAGGTCCGCGAGGTCCGCGTTCTTGCGTTTGAGCGCGATCGTCGTCCGCTGGGCGCCGGTCAACTGCCGCATGGCGGACAGGCCGCGGAAAAATGCGCCCGGTTCGCGTCGCAGCGACTCGCGGTCTTTCTGCAGCAGCGGCTCACACTCCGCTCCGTTGGCGATCAGGTGCGAAACCCGGGCCTCCAGCTTCTTGTAGGCCGGGAACCCCGCACCACCCGCACCCACGACGCCGGCGTCGCGGACGGCCTTGAGCAACTCTCCGGTAGCCAACTCGTCGCGTCTCCCAACACGGATTGGATGGGTGGTGGCGGGACGCCGGGCGTCACCGCCCTCGCAGCGCGGTGGGTGCGCTCGCGCGCCGCCCCCCCAACGTGCGGCACATATCGGTCGATCCCGCGGTTGTCCATTCTAGCCAAATCATTGAATCGCCGGAATGCGGCAATTATGCTGGAAAGGTGAAATCGAGCCGACTTAGAGAGGGCGTCATGCGCACACAGTCCGTATTCTGGCCGGTCCTCTTGGCGTGCCTCGCGGCGGCTGCGTTGCCGTCCCGCGCGGACCTCGTTCCCCGCGACATGTCGACACCGCCCACCGCATCGTGGTGGGCCGATGCGCCTTCGTCGGCAATGCCCGCGCAGCCGGTCAGCGGGCGCCGCATGGAGTCGATTGTGACGGCGGTTCACGCATATGCTCCGACGGACGGGCTACGGGACATGTCCGGCGGCCGGTGGGAGTCTCCGGAGGGCCTGCCATCGCACGGCTGGGCGCACGGCGGCGGTCTGACGCAGCTGGAACCGGTGTCGTGGTCCCGGGGCCGCCTGATCGGCTTGGGCACGCTGGGCGGCGATCTGAGCGTGGCCACCGGTGTCAACGCCCACGGGCAGGTGGTGGGCCATGCCCAGACCGCGGCCGGCCAAACCCATGCATTCCAGTGGGACCCGCGCACGCGTGCCATGCACGATCTGGGCACGCTCGGCGGCGCGTTCAGTTACGCTCAGGGCGTGAACGACCGCGGCGATGTCGTGGGGTTCTCAGCGACCCGCAGTGGCGACGTGCATGCGTTTCTGTGGTCAGCCGCCAACCAGGTCATGTACGACCTGGGCACGCTGGGCGGCAAGCACAGCCGCGCGGCGACGATCAATAGCCGGGGCGTCGTCATCGGTTTCGCACAGACGGCTGATGCGGACGACCATGCGTTTCTGTGGGATCCCGACCGGCGGACTATGCGAGACCTGGGCACCTTGGGCGGCTCGTGCAGCTACGCCTACGGCATCAACGACGACGGCATGGTTGTGGGACATTCACAGACGGAAGACGGTGGCGTGCGCGCATTCCAATGGACGCCGGGAGCGGACAGCCTGGCGGAGGTCCAGTCGCTGGACGGCCTGGTGAGCTACGCGTTCGGCGTGAGCGCGCAGGGGCACGTGTCCGGCTATGCGCGTCTCGCCGACGGTCGGTACCACGGGTTCGTGTCGGATGACGGGCGGGGCGCTGTCACCGACCTTGGTTCTTTCGCAGATGATTTCCTCCACGCCTATCAGATTGGTGCGGACGGTCGCGTGGCATCTTACGATGCGGCGCCCCACGGGCCCAATTTCGCAGCGCGCTGGAATCCGGCGACAGGGCGGCTCCAGGACCGCAGTGCGGCCGGCAGCGGGTTCACCGTCGCGTGGGATGTCAATGCCCGCGGCGTCGTGGTCGGGTGTGCGCCGATGCGCAGGCATGCGGTGCGCGCTGTGATGTGGATACCCGGACCCGCCAGGGATGCGTTCGAGTGTCTGTTCGACTGCTGCGACTGTGGCTATGTCTCGTGCTGCGACGAGAGTCTGGATGACGGATGGGTCGCGAGCGAGCCGGTCGCGCCCGAGCCGATCAACACGGACATCGGGTACATGGTGGGTGCCGTCGGCATGTTGGCAGGCGGCGGCGACACGGCTGTCCCCACCAGCCTCGCGCGCGGTGTCTCTCGCGGACGCGGCCACCTGGGTGGCGGCGGCGGGGGCGGCTACTACGGCGGCAGCGGCGGCGGGGGGGGCGGCTTGTACCGGCGCGGCAGCGCCCCCAGCGGCGCTGACGGCGTCGTGCCCGAACCGGCGACGGTCGTCACCTGGATCGCGGGACTGCTCCTGGTCTCGCTGTACGGCAGCCTGTCCCGACGCCGGAGAGCGGCCAGCTGACGCCGTCATTCGCCGGGCGCGGACCGGCCCAACGTGGCCGGGTCGAGCGGTCGGTAGAGCCGCCCGGTCCAACCGGGTTCGTCCGGTGCCGGGTCGCCCGACTTGCCATCTTGGCGCACCCACACGAGCATGGGGCCGGGTTCGCGGTGGTCCCACGCATAGTAGGGGACCGCCATGACAGAGCGCCCCTCACGAGTGTGCGCCCGGATGGCGGTGATGCCACCGAGCAGGTCAGGCCGCGTTTGGATCTCGAACTGTGGGTCCCGCGCGAGCACGATGTCATCGACTCGGCCGCCGTTATCGACAGCCTCGAAGCAGTACACGAGCGGCCCGCGTTGAATCGCCACGCGGCCGGCGTCGGCCGCCACGCGCGGGTGCGCTTCGATGCGCTGGACATCCATCTGCAGCCGCAGATCGACCGTGTCGCCGGCGCGCCACTCCCGCCGTACCACGGCATATCCCTTCGCGCCCGACCGGCAGTCGATCGGCTCGCCATTGACCGAGCACTGCGCGGCGGGGCACCAGTCGGGGATCCGCAGATGCAGGTTGAACGTGCGAGCTGTCGGGGGTCTGATCGTCAGCTGGATCTGCCCGTCCCACGGGTATGAGGTGACCTGGCGGATCGAAATGGGACTGTCGTGCAACATGACTTGGGCGTCGCTTTGAGCATACAAGTTGACGTAGATCCCATCGCCGCTCGTTGCGTACAGGTAGCCGGGCAGTGAAGGCAGGAAGCGGACGGCGTTCGTGGGGCAGCAGGCGCACGGATAGAACGGCTGGCGGTGGTGGTCACCGCCGGCCGCCAGCGGGTTGACGTAGAAGTAGTGTTCGCCATCCATCCCGATTCCCGACAATACGCCGTTGTAGACCGTTCGTTCCAGGACGTCTGCGAAGTGTGCGTCGGCGTGCAGCAGGTTCAAGCGGTGGCTCCACAACGCCAATCCGATGGCGGCACACGTTTCGCAGTACGCCGTGTCATTCGGCAGTTCGTACGGGCTCCCGAACGATTCGCCTTCGTGCCGCGCGCCGATCCCGCCGGTGATGTACATCTTGTGCCGCACGACGTCGTCCCACAGCTTGCCCAGCGCGGCGATGAATGACTCGTCGCCCGAGTAGCCGGCCACGTCGGCCACGCCGGCATAGAGGTACATGGCCCGCACCGCGTGACCCACGATCTCGGCCTGCTCCCTGACCGGCAGGTGGTCCTGGCAGTATTCGCCGTAGAGCTGCTGGCGGTGCGTCCGATCGCCGCGGGCGTTGAGGTAGAACTTCGAGAGTTCGAGGTAGCGCCGATCGCCGGTCACTTCGTAGAGTTTGACCAGCGCCAATTCCAGCTCCTCATGGCCCGGCACGTCCACTTTCTTGCCCGGTCCAAACAGGTTGTCGAGGTAATCGGCAAACCGGATGGCCACATCCAGCAGCGTGCGTTTCTGAGTCGCCCGGTAATGCGCCACGGCGGCTTCGATCAGGTGCCCCGCACAGTACAGCTCGTGCATCACGGCGCAGTTGGTCCACTCCTGGCCCGGCTCCTTCAAGGTGTAGTAGGTATTGAGGTATCCGTCGCTGCGCTGCGCGGCCGCGATCTCGGCGATCACCTCGTCCGTCTTGTGCTCCAGCGCGGGGTCGGGGGCGTCGGCCAGCGAGTAGGACGCGCCTTCCAGCAGCTTGTAGACGTCCGAGTCGTTGAAGTAGATGCCTTCGAATTCCCCGGGCATCAACCCGGCGGCCTTGGCGAAGTTGGCGAAACGGCCGGTCTCCTCGCACCATTTGAAGTTGTGCGGCAACGACTTCTCGCGATTGGTCTGCAAGCGTGGGGCCCAGAACGCATCGCGGACCTGGACCTGCGTGAACGGGACCGCTTTCAATTGGCGGTGGGCAGGTTCTTCGCCGCCGCAAGGGGATGCGGCGACCGCGGGCAGGAGGAGGGCGATCGACAACAACGACGGTGACCACAACAACTGGAATACACGCTTCATGGGAGTCTTGCCTCACGGATGAAAAAGACCAAGGCGCCGTTCAATTCCCCGCACGGTCGTCGAATGGATGGGCCGCGCCGGCGCGGCGCGCCGGCGGCCCGGGAGGTCTACGGCATCACGACCCCGATCGTCAGCAGCAGGTTTGCATAGATCCTCTGTTCCGCAGTCGCGATCGTCAGCGCCACGTCGGGCGTGCCGGCGGCCTCATAGAACGCGAATCGCTCGATCTCCTTGAGCGCGTGCGTGTACCCGGCGCCCTGGAGTACGGAGCGGAAATCCGCCCAGATGTCCGGGTCCCGATCCAACGCATAGGGTCCGGCCGTGGCGTACTGCATCACCGCGGCATCCTCGATCGGGATGGCGGACACCAGCGCCCGCAGCACCTGGACACAGTCGACCAGGCCGGGCGTCAGGTTCAGATTGACCAGGCGGGCGCGTGAGCCGAGCCTGGTCAGGAACGGATAGTTCCCGTCCGCGATCAACACTTTGGATCCGTGCCCCGCGCGGCCGAGGACTTCCAGAATCTCCGGATGGATGAGCTGTCCCTTGAGCATGCCGAACACTCCTTGCATCGGGTCGCCGGCGACGCATTTCATGCGGCCCCAGCGCCCCGAAATCTCAACATGGACGAAACGATTAATGGAAACCGGGTGGCACGGGCGGCAAGTCGCGCGTCAAGACCGGCGGCGTGCGCCGGCCCGCCTGAGTGTAGTCGAACGGTTGGAAGCCGATTTGCCGGGCGGGCGAACCGTCTTTCAGCCGGAAGTCGTCCTGCTTCGGGTCCTCGAACAACGGATCGGCGATCACCGAGTGCTGGTCCTGCCCCCGGTTCTGCTGCCACTGCTCGAACGTCAAGTTGCCGGGGAACTTGATCGGCTGGGGGCCGGCGTGGAAGTACAGGTTGTGATCCAGGCGGAAATTGTTGTCATCCCAGTTGCTGCCCAGCAGCGGGCTGGCGTTGTCCCAGTACACGATGTTCCGCTCGAAGAAGAACGAGATGTGGTCTTCCGGCCTCGAGCGTTGCAGCTGCTGCTCGCCCGCGAATGCCAGGATGTTGTTCTCGACGCGGTTCTCCTTGCCGTAGTGCTGATGGAACGAGCCGCGCGAGCAGCGGTACACGAGGTTGTTCTTCAGGACGATGCCGCTCGAACCCTCGTCGGTGTACAGGCCCCAGCCGCCATAGTCGTACGACTTGACGTCGTGGAACCGGTTGTCGTGGATCACGGTGCCGGGCGAGATGCCGAGCGTGTAGATGCCGCCCATGTCGCTCAGCACTCCCTGGCCGATGTCGTAGACGTGATTGAACCCGATCTCGTTGTGATGCGCCTGGCTCGGGCCGTAACCCCAGGTCCAACCCACCGAGAAGCCCGTGTAATAGAAATCGTGCACGTCATTGTGCTCAATCACGTTGTAGGGCGAGTTCCCGATCCACACGCCCACCGCCGCCGGATGCAGCCGGCCGCCGTGGGCGATCAGGCAGTTGCGGACCGTGTGGTGGGATACGAGCATTTCCTCGTCGGCGGCCACCCGCAGGCTTCCGGCCCACGCCTGCGACACGTTGCCGCTCTCGCCGGGAGGGTGCGTCAGCGCCAGGCCGATCTTGACGCCCCCGGCGCCCATGTCGACAAGCTCGCAACCCTCCAGCACATTGTGCTTGCAGCCCGGTCCGAACGCGACCGCATACTCGCCCACATGCCGCACCGCACACTGCTCGAAGACCACGTGCCGGGCCGAGACGGCCGCGATGGCCGCGCCCAGGTTGATCTCCGCCTGCGGAAACGCCTGACCCGTCTCCGCCAGGTTCCAGTTCGTGTGCGCGAATGTCAGGCCGCGAAACTGTAGATGCTCCACCCAGCGATGCTCGGCCGCCTCGCCGGCGATCAGCACCAGGTGCTCGACCCGCGGAGCGATCACCTCCACCCGGCCCGGATCCTCGCCCGGCCGCGGCAGGTAGGTCAGGCGGCCCGACGGGCGATCCAAGTACCACTCGCCGGGCGCCGTCAGGGCCTCACGCACGTTGACCACCAGGTACCGGTGCCCCTCGGGAAAACTCGCCCAGAAACTCGTGCCGGTCGTGTGACCTTTGAATGTCACGATATGCTCCTGCACGTCGATCGACGCGATGTGGAATCGTGAGGCCGTCCACTGGTGGAACGGCATCACCTCCACATCGTCCAGGTTGGTCCAGGCCGGGTCCAACTGTCCAGCCGTGAAGCCGAAGCGGTCGAAGCCCTTCCCCTCGGCCGCCGGCGACGGCTCGTATTTCTTGGCGATCTTGTAGTAGCCGTCCTGGGGCAGTCGCGGTCGGAATCGACGCTGGTTGTCGACAAACAACTGAGAGAATTTCCACGCACCCGACCGGACGTCCGGCAGGTCCACGTACCACCGGCCCTGTGGGTCGACCTGCCAGCCGGTGATCGGCACGCCGCCACTGATGACCGGCTGACCTTCGCCGTAGGCCTGGTAGATGATCGGCGCCTTCTCCGTGCCCGAGTCCGCCACGCCGAACGACAACGGCGTGGTCAACCGGTAGACTCCGCCCGCGACCGCGACGACGATCGGCTGCGCGCGGTCGGGTTGGGCGGCCTTGAGTTCCCGGACCAGCTGTTGCGCGCGGGGGAGCGTTGCGACCGGCCCGTCCGTACCCTGCTGGTTGGGCGCCGCCAGCCGGCCCGTCCACTGATCGTTGCCCGTCGGCGCGACGAAAATGTCGGGCTCGGCCGCCGGCGACGCGGCCACGAGCCATGACCAGATCAAGGCGGTTCCCAGGCCGACCAACGGAATCCGGCAGGCGGCCGTCAGACAGCGCATTCGCATGGTGTTCTCTCCTTACAGGCGGGACAGATCGGAAGCGCAATTCGGGGAGCTGTTCAGGAAGACGATCACGGCCAGGGGCCCAGCCTTAACGCCGGGTGTGCCCGCCAGTATACCACGGTGCCGACACCGGTGCAGCCGCCCTATAATGCGGGACGGATACGACCGCGCGGGAGGACGTGCGCCGAAGGCACCGGCGGCACGCATCGCGATCAGAGGGGGACGCATCGATTGAACAATGTGCAACTGAAGCAGACCGTGCTGTGGGTGGTCGTGCTGAGCTCGTTCCTGACGCCCTTCATGGGCTCGTCCGTGGTGATCGCGCTGCCCACGATCGGGCAGCACTTCGGAATGGATGCTGTGCTGCTCGGGTGGGTCGGCATGGCCTATATCCTGGCGGCGGGGATGTTCCTGATCCCGATCGGGCGGTTCGCGGACATCTACGGCCGCAAGCGAGTGTTCACCATTGGGATCATCATCGACACGCTGGTGTCGATCGCGTTGGCCGGATCGGTGTCGCCCACGATGATGATCGCGTTGCGGTTCGTCCAGGGGTTCGGGGCGGCCATGATTTTCGGAACCGGCATGGCCATGCTCACGTCCGTGTATCCTGTGGGCGAACGGGGCAAGGTGATGGGGATCACGGTGGCGTCCGTTTATTTGGGGCTGTCGGTCGGGCCGCTGGTGGGCGGGTTCCTGACCCATTATCTCGGCTGGCGGAGCATCTTCCTCTCGAACGTGCCGCTGGCGTCCGTGGTGTTGTACCTGATCTTCAACGGGCTGAAGGGGGAGGAATGGACGGAAGCCAAGGGCAAGCGGTTCGACGGGCTGGGATCGGCGATTTACCTGGTCACCGTCGCGCTGTTCATGGATGGGTTGCCCCGGCTGCCGGGTGAGCTCGGGATCAGCATGATCCTGTTCGGCCTGGTCGGGTTGTCGGGGTTTGTCGCGTGGGAGCGTCGGACGCCCGATCCGATCCTGGATGTCAGCTTGTTTCGGCACAACACGGTGTTCGCATTCTCCAATCTGGCGGCCTTGATCAACTATAGCGCGACGTTCGCCGTGGGGTTCCTGCTCAGCCTGTACCTGCAGTACATCGGGGAGTTGACACCGCAGGCGGCCGGGATGGTGCTCCTATCGCAGCCGGTGGTGCAGGCTGTCTTCTCCCCCTTCGCCGGTCGGCTGTCGGACCAGGTTCAGCCGCGGATCGTCACGTCGATCGGCATGGGGCTGACCGTGTTGGGCCTGCTGCTGTTGGGGTTCATTGGGCAGACGACCCACCTGAGCTACATTGTGGTCAGCCTGATGATTCTGGGGTTCAGTTTCGCGCTCTTCTCCTCGCCCAACACCAACGCGGTGATGGGTTCGGTCGAGCGGCAGCATTACGGGGTGGCATCGGCCACGCTGGGGACGATGCGCATGACGGGGCAGATGCTGAGCATGGGCATCGCCATGCTGATTTTCTCGTTTCATCACCTGGGCCAGACGCAGATCACGCCGGCCTGTTATCCGGTCCTTCTCTCGAGCGTGCGGGCGGCGTTTCTCGTGTTTGCCGGGCTCTGCTTCATAGGGATCTGGGCCTCGCTGGCGCGCGGCACCACCGGCGCGAAGGCCCCGGCCGGACTGGCATAGTCCGGAGGGGGCGGCGCGCCCGATCCGGCGATGCCGCGGGTGCGCACCGGGAGGCGGCCATGCGGCAGGGGCTTTTCTCGACGACCAGGGGCGGAGGCTCCGGCCGGCGTCTGGGTCTCCTGGGATCGCTGTGCGTGGGTTAGCCCATCGTCTGGACATGTGCCTACAATGCCAACAGCACCGGGCCCGATCGGCCGGTCCCGGTCCGAGTTCGCTTCGTCGGCGGGTCAACATGTCACACGATCGTACCGCACCGATTGATGATGAACGGCCGGAGACCTATCCGGTGTACGAGGCGGTCCGTCGCGTGCCGCTGGACGACGCTGGCGAGTTGGTGGTGGTCGGGGTGAAGAACACGGGGTTGGACACGTATTTCCCGGACGGGCAGGTTCTGCATCACGATCTGGCGGGGCGGTTGCTGCGCATGGCGCGGCCCAATGTGCAATGGCGGCGCGGTCTGTCCGGGCGGACGATCGAGCTGCGCCGGCGCACGCGGGACCAGGGCGGCGGTCTGGAACGCCGCCTGTTGAGCGAAGCGGAGGCGGACCGGATGGTGGACGAGTCGGCGGCCCGCATGCGGCTCGTGGCCGGCCGGATGGAGCGGGGAGAGCCGGTCTCGCCGCCGGCCGGGCGCGGCGCATCGGGGTCGGCGGCCGCGCTCCACGCGCTGGTGGAAACGGCCGCCCGTTTCGATGCGGGCTTGGCCAGGAATGACGTGGCACGGTTTCGCGCGATCTACCAGGACGTGCCGATCCTCCCGCCCGACCAGTATTCGGCGCTCGTGTTGGTGGCCACGGACGGCTGTCCCTACAACCGCTGCACGTTCTGCGGCTTCTACCGCCAGATGATCCGCCATACCAAGACGCCGGACGAGTTCCGCGCGCACGTGGATTCCGCGCTGGCCTATCACGGGCGCGGCCTGGCGCTGCGGCGAGGCGTGTTCCTGGGCCAGGCCAACGCGTTGCTGGGTCCGCGGCCGTGGCGGGAAGAGATCCTGCGGATCGTCGCGCACCGGTGCGAGTTCCCGCCCGTGGACCTGCAGCGCGCCGCGCCCGACTGGTGGCAAGGATCCCTCTCGCGATTCACCGGAATCAGCTCCTTCCTGGACGCGGCGATCGGCGTGCGGATCGGCGCCGAGGAGTTCTCGGCATTGCGGCAACTACATCTGCGCCAAGTGTTCATCGGCCTGGAGAGCGGTGCGGATGGGCTGCTGAAATGGCTGCGCAAGCCGGCGACCGCCCAGCAGATGGTGGACACCGTCCGGTCCGCCCGGGCGGGTGGTGTCCAGGTCGGGGTCATTGTGCTCATCGGAGCCGGCGGAGAGCGGTTTTTCGATGAGCATGTGGACCAGACCGTGCAGGTGATCGGCGCCATGGGCCTGGGGCCGGGTGACTACGTGTACTTGTCGCCGCTGGTGATCGCGCACGGGGCCGAGTACGCGGACCTGGCCGAAGCCGAGGGTATCCGCCCGCTCACGCCCGCCCGGCTGGTCGAGCAAGAGCAGTCGATCCGCCGGGGCATCCGAGCCGCCGCCGGGCAGTCCGGGCCGTACGTCGCGCACTACGAGGTGGAGAACTTCGTGTACTGAAGTGGTCCGGGGGTGATAGGCGGCAACTTGTGCACGTGTAACGTGTACTGGTGCGCGTGTCGACCGCCGGCCACCGCTACTTCGCTTCCAGCATCACGCTCGCGCTGTGGCTGTTGAATTCGGGGGCGTACATGCACTGGATCTCGGCCATGCCCGTCTGGTACTGGCCGCGGTGTACGACGCGTGTCGAGTACTCGAACACGTAGGTTCCTTTCGGCAGGTAATCGATGAAGAAGTGGCTGGCCGTGTCGCGCGTCGACTCGTAGTAGGCCAATCCGTCCTGGTAGCGGTACTGGGACAGCACGTTGACCGGCTCCACGCCGCTGCCGCGCTGGTCTTTCAGGTGGACGTATTCCATGTCCCGGTCCACTCTCAGTTCGACCCGTACGACCAGTTCATCGCCCACGGACACCGGCCCCGCGACCTCGTGCAGCAGGGGGCCTCGGTCCGTATGCTCTTTCACGTAAAGCTGCTTCTTGAGCGTCAGGGGCGTGCCTTCGTACGGCGTCACCTTGGACATGTCCTCCAGGTACTGCCAATGGACGCTCCCCCAGGCGACGCCGGGGTCCGTCTTCGTGACCCGGATGCGGCCCATGTCCGGCCGGACTTCGTCGCGCACGAACCGCTGTTGATAGAACCCGGTCCCCGCCTCGACCGCCTGCGGCTCGATCTGCAGGTCGCCCACGGTCACGCGGACCAGGGCATCGGACGAGAGCAGGTTGGTGCCGCGCAACAGCAGGCTGTAGACGGCGTCCGCCGTGGCCTTGGTGGTCTTCCAGTCCTGGGTCTGCTTCTGTTTGAGCAGCCACACGCGGCATTCTTCCACGGCGTCGGCGTCATTCGTGACCTCGTCGAACGCCTCGATCATCAGCGCCTGGGTCTCGATCGGGGCATGGTACCACCACCAGGAGCGTTCGGTATCGCGCCAGAACCGGCCCAGCTCTTCGCTGGTGACGCTGCGTTCCTTGAGCGACTTCAGGATGCCTTGGGGCGTCGTGCGATCGCCGAACCGCTTGAGGGCGATGGCCACGTGGGCCTGCGATTGCCGGCACCTGAGCGCCGTCCAGAATTTGCGCGCCTGGCCCAGGAAGTAGTCGATGGCCTCCTTGTGCTCCGGCGCGATCGGCTGGTCGTCCAGGAAGAAGCTGCGCCCGTACAGGTAGAGCGCGATCGTCGGCCCCAGGTGACTGTCTTCGAGGCGGCCCTGCCTCACGATCTCGCGGTACCGCTCGTCCATCCAGGTGTCCAGCCGCGTGAGCGACTTGACGGCCGGAGCGACGTCGATGTCCACGCCCAGGTGCCGCAAGCGCCCGAAGCCGGTCGTGATGTACAGGGTGATGTAGTCGTTGGGCCGACCGCCCGGGAACCAGGGCCAAGACCCGTCTTCTTCCTGCACTTCGACGATCGCGCGCAGGCCGCGGGCAATCTCCTCATGGAGCCGATTGGCGTCGAACAGGACGCCCACGTTGCGCCGCGCTTCGCTCTCCTTGACCGACTGCCGGACCCAGGGCGTCTCCTCGAGCATCACCGCCTTGAGATCCTGGTTTTTCTCCAGCGGGCTGTCCAGCGCCGCGGTCCCCTTCCAGCGATCGAACACGCGCCGGATCTTCGGATCGGAATTCGCAATGTGCTGGGCCAAGGCGTTGGCGTACAGCCGGTTGAACGTCTGCTCCGTGCACTCGTAGGGGTACTCCATGAGATAGGGCAGTGCGAGCACGGCATACCAGGCGGGATTGGACACCATCTGCACCGTCAACGACTCGTTGCGCAGCGAATCGGAGCCGGCCGATTCCAGCAGTTTCTGGAACGTGAACTCCTTGGTCGTCGCGCCGCGGATCGGCAGCGGCAGGCTTTCGGTCACGAGGATCCGCCGCGACAGGACCGGCAGGTGCCCTTCCTCGCCGTCCGAGAGCCTCCCGGTCGAGCCGACCGCCTTGTACGTGAGGAACCCCATGCCGTCGGGGATCCGCAGGCGCCACGAGAAACTCTTCGACTGCTGCGAACCAATCTCGAACGCCTGATCTGCATTGGTGTTGCCCAGCTGCTGATCGACCGAATCGAGCGTCCGCGCGTCGGCGAGCGTCAACCGCACCGTGCCGGTCTGCCGCGTCGGCGACTGGTTGGTGACTTTGACCGTGAAGTCGATCAGGTCGCCTTCCCGGACGAATCGCGGTGCGAGCGGTTCGACCATCAGGTCCTTCGAGGTTACAGCCGTATCGGTCAACGAGCCACTGCGCAACAGCGTGTCGTGCGCGAAGCCGAGGAACTTCCACTCGGTGAGCGCTTCGGGCATCGTGAACTTGATCGTGACCTTGCCATCGACGTCCGTGGTCAGATGCGGATAGAAAAACGCGGTCTCGTTCAGGTTCTGCCGCGCCGACACTTTGCTCATGTCGATCTGCGGCGCTTGCGGCATGTCGACCGACTCTCCCGCAGCACCAGTGTCCATGCCGCCGCCCATGCCGCCGCCCGGCGCCTTCATGAGCCCGCCTGGAGCCGCCGCATCCGCGGCCGGGGCGGGGGCCGCGGCCATCTCGGCCGCCATCGCCATCCCGTTGCCCATCGCGGCGCGCGCCATCGCCGGAGCGCCGGCCATCGCCATTCCACCCCGGAGGCGCATCAGCGGCCTGCCATAGAACGGCCCCATCCCGGCGATCTCGGGCGGGAACGCACGGTAGGAGAACGAGGGGTCTTTGAAGTCGTAGTCGAACGAGCCCCAGACGGCCGATAGCTGCAACGCGTTGTTCTCGAACTCGCACCGGCGCGCCGCGTAATCCGAGCGGAACAACTGCAGGTTCGGCCAGTTGTGCGGCAGGTACGCGTCGAGCGAGGCGTCGTAGAGCGCGGCGACCATCTCGGCCGCCGCCTTCGGGGCTGTGGGGCCGGTGATCACGGCCGACCAGGTCTCCTCCGCGCCCGGCTGCAGCTTGGACGTGAAATGCTCCCAGCGGATCTCCAGCCGCTTGTTGGTCCACGGCACGCTCACATATCGGGATTCCACGTACGCGCGGTTCTCCTGCACGAACGTGACGTGCATGGTGAACCCGCCGCGCATCGCTTCCGTGACGTTCTGTTCCACCGTGACCTGCGTGACACGCGGTTGCGTCCAGTACTTCTGGATCAGCTTGCCGCGGTGTTCGATCTCGACGTACGCGCGCCCTGCTTCGTAGCCGGTGCCCCACAGCGCGGTGAACGTCGCGCCCGGCTCCACGCTCCAGCTCGGCGCCGACAGGATCTGCGGGACCTTGATTTCCAGGCGATCCGCCTGCGGGTCCAGCACGACCAGCGGGAGCATGGCCGTGACCGGTTTGCCGAACCCGTCCTTGGTTTCAAGTAAGGCGCGGTACGGCCCGGCAGAGAGCGCGAACGACTTGCTCGCGACGCCGCCGGCGTCGGTTGCGAACTCGCTTTCCGCGGCCAACTCGCCCAGCGGCCAGGCGTTCATGTTCGAGAGATCTTCCGCGGCGGCCTGCGGCCGGCCGAGGCCTCCGGCCCGCGCGCGCCACGGCGTGGCGTCGAGCGGGAACGGCGGCGACAGCGGCGCGCGCTGCACACGATCCGGCTGCTTGAGCCGATAGACCTTCACCACCCCCTTGGCTGCCTGCGGGGCGTTGTCCAGCGTCTGGGTGGAGATCGAGATGGCTACGTCCGTGCCGGCCGTCTGCCAGTCGTCGGCCGTCATGGACGCTTGCAGCGCGGTGAAACCCACGCTGACCGTGCGCTGATCGCTCCGCGTCTCGCCCGTGATATCGGTCACGTCCGCGAAGACTGTGAAGTTGAAGATCGGCTCATCCTTCTCCGACGTGGAAGGGGCCGGCCGCGCGGTGAACGTGACGGTGAATTTGCCGTCCGCATCGGTCTGGGCGGCCCCGTGCGCGATTTCCTGGGCTTCCGTCCGGGGCGGGTTCCACCAGCAGCGCCAGAGCCACCAGACGGGGTACCGCACCTCGCGCACGACCCGGTACTTTACCTGGGCGTCGCCGATGGCGGCGCCGGTGTAAGCCTTGGCCGTGCCTTCGACTTTGACTTCCGCGCCGAGCTTGGCGGGCTCGCTGGGCGCGGCCAGTTCCACCTTGAACTTGGGCCGCTTGTATTCCTCCACATTGAACACCGCCATACTGGACTCACGTGCTTCGTCGCGGATCCGCATCTGGCCCATCAGCCGGTCGCGGGGCGCTGTGAGACTGCCGCTGAACGAGCCGACCGCATTCGTCCGGTGCTGCCGCTTCTCAATCTCCTGCCCGTTCGCATCCTCGAAGACGACCACCACCGACTTGTTCGATTGCGTCGCGTATTTGTCTTTCTGCGGATCGACGGAAACGCAGATGCCTTTGTACTGGATGGTCTGTCCCGGGCGGTACAGCGACCGGTCGGTGAAGAAGACGGTCCGTTCGTACGGAGAAGGATCCTCGTAGTTGCGGTAGGCGTATCGTTCAGCGCCGGTGGCCAGCGCATGCTTGCCGTGCTGGACCAACACGACGAAAGATTCGTTGGTCTTGTCCGAGACTTGGAACAGGCCGTCCTTGTCGGTGCGGGTCGCTTTGCCTTCGGTCCAGCGGTACCGCCGCCCGGTGCGTGTCCGGACCCAGGTTCGCACCTGGGCGCCGGCCACCGGCGCACCGGTGTCCGCGTCCAGCACGAACCCGTCGGCCTGCGTGGCCGCCCCGCCCGTGCGCAGCACGATGGCCAGCGGGCTGACCCAGAATTCGCTCGCCAGCACGATGTTGTTCTGTTCGGCGAAGTCGTCGCGGGGGCTCGCCAGCAGGATGTAGAAACCCGGCTCGATCGTGTCCGGCACCGTGAAGGTCTCCGTGGCGGACAGATAGTCGTCCGTCGGAGGCAGGTCGTGAGACCAGGCCAGGTCGGGCTTGCGCGACACGAGTTCTTTGCGCAACGTCTCGGTGACCGTTCCCGGAGAGTAATCCTCTTGCGCGAGCAGTTTTTCCCAGTCGTAGCGCACGGCACGGAAGTGCGCCTGCGTCAGATTACGATACTGGATCTCGATGGTGGGCCAGGGGTTGTTCCAGACACGTTCGATGCCGACCTGGAACTCCTTCCCTTCGATCTCCTGGATCAGGTTGTAGCACAGGTTGCCGCCCGGGGTGTCGGGGAACGTGTCCCAGCCGACCAGGGCCACGCGCCGGGCCTCCACCAGCTCACGCTCATCCTGCAGCACCCGGGCCCAGGCCTCGCGCGCGCGGGCGGAGATCGGCAGCCGGGCCCATTGCTCGACGAACCTCTGCAGAGCGCCCTTGTAGCGTGCGGCTTTCTCTTCGCCTGCGGCCTCCTGGTAGCCGAACGACAGCCGCGCGAAATCGGCTTCCGCCAGCGCCGTCGGGTCCGGGTCCTGCTGGTGCAGCGTCATGAGCCGCTGGTAGAGCCGGATCGCCTTGAGCGTGGGCGAGTCCGCGTCGGGCGACTCAACCTGCCAGGCCAGGAACTCTGCGGCGGGCGCGAAGATCGCACTGTCCGCCTGCAGAACGAACGCGTCCTGGGCCATCCTCCCAGCCTGCTCGCCGGCCGTGTAGAACGACAACGCCTCGTAGGCCAGGAAATCATACAAGGTGGGACGCGTCGCGTCGGGCATCGTGCCCTTGGTCAGCAGCTTGTCGAACTTCTCGATCGGGATCTGCCGCAGAGCCTGCTCGTCACGCAGGGCCGCCGTGAAATGCTTGTCGATCTCGGCCAGGATCCGCTTGAGGTCCCAGGAGTTGATGTCGTCGCCCGGGGGCTGGGCGGTCGCCGTACGCCGCATGAACCGCCATTGGTTCTGCTGGAAGAAGTCCCAGTACCAGTGGGCGAGGATGGTCTCCATCGTCGGTCGCATCTCGTCCGGCAGACCGGCCATCGTCGCTTGAAGCCGCGTGATGCGCTCCTCCGGCTTGTTCCCCTGGATCGTCCCCTCCAGCGAGATTTTCATGGCGATCGCCTTGGTCGCCTCGGCGTAGTCCTTGGCCTCCAGCGCCGCCTGGATGATCGGCTCGAGCTCCGCAATCGCAGTCTGCGGAAGCTGCTGTTGGATCGCCTCATTCACTTTCTTCCACCCCGGTTCCTGAGCTTCCTCGAACGAGGCCCACAAAACGCCCCACGCCGATACGGTGCCGAGCAGGAAAAGCAGCATCATTCTCATCGCGGATATCCTCCGAAACAGAGCCCCCACAGGCCGGAATTGTGCCCCGCATTTGCACTTCGCCATACCACAGACGCTCAGAGGCGCACGGAAGTTCCACCCGGAGCCGCACAGCCGCCCGCGTGCGGACCGGCCACCGAACGCTCGGGCTGAGTCCCTCCTGTCCCGCCTCCGCCGGTGGCCACGCCGCCCCCCTTTGGCCTACCGAATGATGTAGACGCTTCTTGCCGCGCGCCGCAATTGAACGGCCCCTGCGTCCGTGACGGCCGTGTTGCCCAAATGCACCGCGTACAGGCACGGCATGCTCACCAAATGCTCGACAACCCCATCGGTGACGCGCGTCCCGTCCAGCTTCAGGAACCTCAGGTCCCGGAACCCCTTCAGCTGGGCCACCCCGGCGTCCGTGATGACGCAGTCGCTCAGCGCCAGCGACTGGAGCGAGGCCAGGTGGGCCAGACGCCCCAGGCCCGAGTCGGTGACCTGGGTCTTGCCCAACGACAGGTTCACCAGCCCCGGCATGTCGCGCAGGCAATTCAGCCCCGTGTTCGTGATCTTGGTCCCGGTCAAATCGAGCGATGTCAACTGAGTCAACGCCCGGAGGTGCACCAGGCCACTGTCGGTCAGCTGCGTGTTGGCCAGGCTCAGGGCGAACAGACGCGACAGGCTCTTCAGATGCCGACACCCCGCGTCGGTCACCTGTGTGTCACCGAGGTAGAGTGCGCGGAGGGACGCGATCTGCGCGAGACTGGCCAGGCCGGGGTCCGTGACACGCGTGCAGGCCAGGTCGCAGAACTCCAGATGCGTCAGGCCGATCAGCTGTGCTACATCCGCATCGCCGGTCGGCGTACCGTGCAGATGCAGATACCTCAGCTCGGGCAGTTGCCGAAGCGCCTCCGGCATGATGCTCGCCGTGGACGTGGCCGGGAAGTAGACGTATACGGCATCGTGTACGCTCCCGACACTGATCCACGGCTGCATCCAGTGCGGAACATAGGCGCGGCCGCCATAGTCGATTTCGAAATGGTCCAGGCAGGACCTCGTCTGGAAGTCGTACAGCACTTCGCCCTGGGCGGCGACGATCTGGTCGACGATCTTCTGCTGCTGCGCTCCGCGGTAGATCTGCACCGCCGCGACCACCAGCAGGGCGAGCATGATCCCGAGCGCCAGGCGCAGCGCGGGGCGAAGCCACCGGGGACGACGCTGCGCCCCGGCCGGCCGCTCCACCGCCTGGGACGAATGGTGTTCCGCCACGGATTCCAGAACGCTTACGTCGGGCTCTATCTCGCTTACCATATGTCGACGCCGGTCACGACAGGTTGAGAAGCCGCTTCGCGCTGGCGGGATTGTACCACACCCGACCGGGGTCGCGCCAAGCAAATTCCGCCCCGCCCGCCGCTGCCCGGCACAGTGCGTTCGACCTGCCCGTCCGGGCCGGCGGGGCGCCACGGCCCATGGGCCGGGAGGATGCCCGCGGCGCTGCCCCGGGGGGGCCGCTCGTGATTGACCATGCTCACCGGCGGGCAGTATGCTGAAAAACGGCTCGTTCCCGCGCACCAGCCGCTCCCCGCGGAACGCGGTTCGCCTGCCATTCCCACCACCACCCATTACCACGAGAGGGAAACAGCATGTCCGAGCAACGTGCATCGAGCATCCGGCGGCCGGCGACGACGCGGCGCCGGTTCCTCAAGGACTCCGCATTCCTGGCCTCCGGAGCCGCCCTCGGTTCGCTGGCGCTCCACCGCAGCGCCCACGCGGCCGGCGCCGGCACGATCAAGATCGGCATGATCGGCGCCGGCGACCGCTGCCCGGGCGCCGCCGCACAGAGCATGGCCGCGTCGCCGGACGTGCGACTCGTGGCGATCGGCGACCTGTTTGAAGACCGCGTCCGGCGCGCCCGGCGGAACCTGCTGGATGCGGCGGGCGGCGAATTCCGCGCCGAGCAAGTGGCGGTCGACGACGACCACCTGTTCGCCGGGTTCGACGCCTACCAGCGCGTCATCGAGTGCGCCGACGTCGTGCTGATCGCGTGCGCCTCGAAATTCCACCCGATGTACTCCGAAGCGGCGATCCAGGCGGGCAAGCACGTGTTCGTCGAGAAACCGCACGCGATCGATCCGGTCGGCGTGCGCCGCATGGCAGCCGTGTGCGAACTGGCCAAGTCCAAAGGGCTCAGCATCCTGTCCGGGCTGCAGAGCCGGTTCCATAACGGCTGGCAGGAGACGGTCCAGCGCATCCACGACGGGGCGATCGGCGACGTGGTCGCCATGCAGTCGATGTTCCTCCGCGGCCCCTATCGGGTCGAACCGCGGCAACCGAACGTGACCGAGATGCAGTTCCAATGCCGCAATTGGTACCATTTCCTGTGGCTCTCGGGGGATGACGTGCCCCAATCACTCGTCCACAACATCGATCGCATGTGCTGGATCATGCACGAACAACCGCCCGAGTGGGCGTTCGGGCTGGGCGGCCGATCCGCTTCGTTCGGGGAAGAGTACGGCGATATGTTCGACCACCACACCGTGGTCTACGAGTATCGGAACGGAGCGCGCCTGTACGCCATGTGCCGAACCGAGCACGGGTGTTACGACAATTCCGGCGACATCATCATGGGCACGAAGGGCCAATGCCACCTGGCCGCCTGCCGGATCACCGGCGAGACGAACTGGCAGTTCGACAAGCCGCGGAACGAGGAGTATCATGCCGAGCAGGCGGCGCTGATCGAGGCGGTCCAGAGCGGCCAGCCGATCAACAGCGGCTATCACATGATCAATGCCACGCTGATCGGCGTGATGGGCCAGATCGCCTGCTACAACGGCGGCGCGGTGCGGTACGCCGACGTCGCCCAGTCGAAGCTGGAATACGGCCCCTCGCCCGACGAGACGAACTTCGAGACGCCACCGCCGACCTTGCCCGACGAGACGGGCAACTACCCGCTGCCGATGCCGGGCCAACGCGAATCGGTCGTCGCGCGGCAGCAGGCATAGGCCGGGCCGGTCCATGACGCAGTCCAGAACGACTCGAGCAGAAAGGAAGCCGACATGACGGAGTCCCGACGATCGCCGCCACGCGGCCCGCAGGCTGTTGCTGCGCGTCGCATGCCGCCCCTTCGCGCTTGCGGATTCGCCCTGCTCCTGTCGAGCCTCGCGGCTGCGGCTGCTACTGCTGCTGCTGCTGCTGCTGCGGCGGCTGCTGCTGCGGCGGCGGCGGACGATCCGCCGACGGCGATCGAGCTCGGAACGCGGCGCGAGCTGTTTGCCGACTATTTCCTGATCGACACGCTGCGCGGCGTGCGGCTCGTCCTGCACCCGCCGCGCGATGAAGGGGTCGTGGTCCGATTCGACCAGCCGTGGGAGGGCCCGTTCTGCGGCTACTGCACGGTGATCCACGACGGTGCGACCTACCGGCTGTACTACCGCGGATTGCCGGTCGCCGGGGGCGACGGAAGTGCGGCGGAGGTGTGCTGTTACGCGGAGTCGCCCGATGGCGTGCACTGGACGAAACCATCCCTCGGGCTCTTCGAAGTCGCCGGCACGCGGGAGAACAATGTCGTGATGGCCCACGCCGCGCCGATCACGCACAACTTCAGCCCGTTGCTGGATGCCCGCCCGGACGTGCCGGCCGAGGAGCGGTTCAAGGCGTTGGGGGGCACGATGGAAAGCGGGCTCGTGGCGCATGTGTCGCCCGACGGCATCCACTGGAAACGGCTGGTCGAGCAGCCGGTTCTCACGCCGGAGCACGTGCCGTTCCCCTACATGTTCGACTCGCAGAACCTGGCGTTCTGGTCGCCGGCCGAGTCGCAGTACGTCTGCTATTTCCGCGTGTTCCAGGACGGCGTGCGCCGGATCTGCCGCACAACCAGCCCGGATTTCGTGCACTGGTCCGCGCCGGAGCTGATGGAATACCGCCGCCACGACGGCCCGGCGCCGATCGAACACCTCTACACGAACCAGACGCATCCCTATTTCCGCGCGCCGCACCTGTATGTGGCAATCGCCGCGCGATTCATGCCCGGGCGACGCGTGCTGACCGATGCACAAGCAGCTGCGATCGGCGTCAATCCGGCGTACTTCCACGATACGTCGGACGCGGTCTTCCTGACCTCACGCGGCGGCGCGTGGTATGACCGCGAGTTCCTGACCGGCTTCATTCGCCCCGGGATCGGCGCGAGCAACTGGGTGTCGCGCACGAACTACCCGGCACTCAACGTGGTGCCCACCGGCCCGGCCGAGATGTCGGTCTACGTGAACCAGGACTACGCGCAGCCCAGCGCGCATCTGCGCCGATACTCCATGCGACTTGACGGTTTCGCCTCCGCACAGGCGGATTACGCCGGCGGAGAACTCGTGACGAAACCGGTGGTGTTCCAGGGTCGCCGGCTGTCGATCAACTTCGCCACGTCGGCTGCAGGCGGGATCCGTGTCGAACTGCAGCACGCGGACGGCAACCCGATCCCCGGCTTCACACGCGACGACGCCGTGGAACAGATCGGCAACGAGATCGACCGCGTCGTGTCCTGGACCGGCGGTGATGATGTGTCGGCCTTGGCGGGCCAAGCCGTCCGGCTTTGCTTTGTGATCCACGATGCCGACCTGTTTTCGATGGCGTTTACCGATTAGCTCACGATAGGCGATCGCAATGGCGTGCCTGAACGCTCCCGCGGCCCTGGCCGTCCTCGGTTTCGTCACGCTCCTGCCGGCACTCTGCCGCGCGGCGGACTGGCCCCAATGGCTGGGCTCGCAGCGCGATAGCGTGTGGACCGAGGAGGGCGTGCTGGACGCGTTTCCAGCCGGCGGTCCGGAGGTGCGGTGGCGGCAACCGATCGGAGGCGGATTCGCCGGGCCGGCCGTCGCGAACGGGCGCGTCTTCGTGATGGACTACGTGACGGCCCAGCCGCCGGTCCCCTCGGCAAGCCGACGGGACAGGCTGACGGGTACCGAACGCGTCCTCTGCCTGTCGGCCGCCGACGGCTCGTTGTTGTGGAAGCATGAGTACAAGCGCGCTTACCATATCTCCTATGCGACCGGGCCGCGCGCCACACCGACCGTCGATGAAGACCGCGTCTATACGCTCGGCGCTGAAGGAGACCTGAAGTGCCTGCGGGCATCCGACGGCGCCGTCGTGTGGTCGCGCGATCTGCCCGCGGACTACGGGTATAATACGCCCACCTGGGGCCATGCGAGCCACCCGCTGATCGACGGCCGGAAGCTGATCTGCTTGGTCGGCGGCGAGGGTAGCACCGCCGTGGCGTTCGACAAGCTCACCGGCCGCGAACTCTGGCGCGCGCTGTCCGCCACGGAGCCCGGCTACAGCGCGCCGGTGATCATCCGGGCCGGAGGACGACGACAACTAATCATCTGGCACGCCGAGGCCGTCAATGGCCTGGATCCGGAGACCGGGGAACTCTACTGGAGCCAACCGCTGCAGGCGAGCTGGGGCATGTCCATCGCCACGCCGCGCAGCGACGGCACCTACCTGTTCGTCGGCGCAATCGAAATGAAGTCCATGCTGCTGAGACTCTCGGCGGATCGTCCGGCGGCCGACGTGGTGTGGTACGGCGAGAAAGGGCTGGGCCTGGAACCCACGACCAATACGCCGTACCTGGAACACGGCTACATGTACGGCGTGGATCGCGGAGGTGAACTGCGCTGTGTCGAACTCGCAACCGGCCGGCAGGTCTGGACGACCTATGCGGCCACGACGACTGGACGACCCGCCGACAACGCCACAGCGTTCCTGGTCAAACAGGCCGATCGGTTCTTCATCTTCAACGAGAAGGGCGAACTGGTCATCGCCCAACTGACGCCCGAGGGCTATGCGGAACGGGGCCGAGCCAAGATCCTGGAACCCACGGTCATGAGCTACGGCCGCGCGGTGGTATGGAGTCATCCGGCGTTCGCCCAGCGCTGCATCTTCGCGCGCAACGACCGCGAGATCGTGTGCGTATCCTTAGCCCGGTAGAATCGCACCGGCGGCGCGCCCCCCCTTCTGGCTTTTGGGCTTTCCACTGCGTCGGGATTTTGGTAATTACCGTGCCCCGACCTCGATTTCCGAGGCGGCACTGCGCGATGGCGCCGGTCAGGAATGGTGTGCTGCCGCGTGGCGTCCGAACGTTCGACCGTTATTTTCAGCTCATGCCAGTGGCTGGGGCGAGAGTCATGAATCGTTTCGGTGTACGCATCGTATTGTCCGTGGTTGGCGCGGTGGCGGTCTTGGGCGGTGCGGCGGTCGCGCTGCACATGTTCTCCGGCGGCGAATCGCGGGCGCCTGACGGTGCGGCCGGTGCGCAGCAGACTGCTGAGGCTGACGATGCCGGGCGTGCGACTCCCATCCGCACGGACGAGATAGCCGGCCGGGGCACGGCCGACACGCTCAAACCTCCGCCGCCCGCTGCGTTTACAAGCTACCAGCCGCTGCGGGCAGTGTCTCACGAATCCGCGACTGACGCGCACGCGGAGCCCAGCGCCGATCCGATTCCGACGTTGGGCGCCGGTGGCCTGGATACGCGTGCGTACTCGGCCTACGCGCCTCCGGCGCCTGTAACTGCGGGCGGCCTGCGCGATGAGAATGCACGTGGCGGGGATTACGAGGACGGAGACCCGGTCGATACAGCCAATTCGACCGATTTTCCGACGTACGATTCACCCTTGCGATCGCCCGCGGCGAACACGGCGGTCCCCACTGCATCGTCGTCATCTGAGCCGATGCCCCGTGGCGTCGAGAGGCCATCATCCGGCACAACACCGCCTGCTGATCGCACTGCGCCAGCCGCCGGCGTCTTCGGCGCGTCGCCCGCCTCGAGCTTCCCGCTGGGTAATCCGGTTGAGTCGGGCACCCGGCGCGCCGGCGTGGACGACGACCCGGCGCGCGACGACCGGCTTGGAGGGTCTACGCTCCGGCCCGGTCCGGAAATGACGCGGCCGGACACGACTGGTGCGGACGCGGTCGACGTACCGGACGGCGGCAGCGACCTGTTGTCGGCAAGCGGGTTGCGCGACCGCGCGCGTGGCGTGTTCGACGCGCCCGCAGGCGCCGGCGCGGGCGGTACCGGGTCTTCTGCGGCCGCCACGCGCGAGTGGACGCAGCAGATCTCGCCCGGCTCGTCCATGGATACCCGTGCGCCGATGTCGGCCGATGCCCGCAGCGCCGGCGTAACGGCCTCTGCCGCCCTCTGCTCGGACGTGCCCGGCGACCGCGCGTTGGAGGGCCAGCAGTCGCCGGCGATCGTGCTCGAGAAGACAGCGCCCGACGAGATCCAGGTCGAGAAGCGGACGACGTTCCAGATCCGTGTGCGGAACGTGGGCAACGCGGCGGCGCACAACGTGGTTGTGGTCGACCAGGTGCCGCGCGGCACGGACTACATCGACTCCGTGCCCGAGTGCGCGCACTCGCCCGATGGCCTGCTCGTGTGGAACCTGAAGACGCTGCAGGCCGGTGAGGAGATCATCCTGGCCGTGAACCTGCTTCCCAAGGTGGCGGGCGAGATCGGGAGTGTCGCCCAGGTGACCTTCCAGGCGCAGGCGGCGGTACGGACGATCTGCACCAAGCCGGAGCTGAAGGTCGAATTGAAGATGCCCGAACAAGTGCTGATCGGCACGGAAGCGACCGTTGAGATCGCCATCACCAACACCGGTTCCGGGGCCGCCACCAACGTGCTGATCGAAGAGGATGTGCCCGATGGGTTCACGCACGCGGCCGGCCGCCAGATCGAAACCGCCATCGGCGCGCTGCTCCCGCAGGAGTCGCGCCGCCTGTCACTCATTCTGGATGCCACGACGCCGGGTGTGTACGACAACCGCTTGACCGTGCGCGGCGATGGCAACCTGCTCGTGGAAGACGTCCGCAAGATCGAGGTCGCCACGCCCAAGCTCGAGATCGCGATGCAGGGGCCGGCCCTCCGCTACTTGGACCGCCAGGCCACCTATGTCGTGCGGATGGCCAATCCCGGCACGGCGCCGGCCCGCAATGTGGAGCTGGTGACCTTCCTGCCCAAGGGCATGAAATACGTCACCAGCGACAACCACGGCCAGTACGATTCGCAGACGCACGCCGTCTATTGGAGTCTCGAAGAGCTGCCCGCCGAAACGCAAGGGGATGTGCACGTGACCGTCCTGCCGATCGAACCGGGCAATCACAAGTTGAAGGCCAACGGCCACGCGGACCTGGGACTGCAGCATGCGTGCGAACATGAGGTCGTCGTGGAAGGGCTGGCCGAGCTGTCCTTCTCGGTCGCCGATGTGGCGGACCCCATCGAGGTGGGCAGCCAGACGACGTACGAGGTGCGAGTCCGCAACCGCGGCTCCAAGGCGGACAGCGACATTCGGGTGATGGCGGAGCTGCCGCCCGGCATGATGCCCACCAGCGGCGACGGGCCCGTGTCGGCCACGGTACAGAGGCAGCGCGTCCTGTTCAATCCGCTGGCGCGCCTCGCGCCGGACGAGGAAGCCGTGTTCAAGATCCATGCCACGGGCCAGGCGACCGGCGACCATGTGATCCGCGTGCAGCTGCAGAGCGCGGAACTGCGGGTCCCGGTGACCAAGGAAGAGATCACCCGCGTCTACACGGATCAGTAGGCGGAGGCTCCCAACCGGGACGCGTATCCGGTAGAATCAGGCGTCCGTTGGCGACCCGACTTCGGCCCGTGATCCCGGCGAACTCCGCCCATGCCTTTCCATGTCACCTGTGTTTGCGGACAACGTCTGGTCGTCCCGGACGACCGGTCCGGGGACGTGGTCCGCTGCACCGCGTGTGCGCGCGAGCTGGCGATCCCGGAGGTCCAGGCGCCGCTTCCTCCCCCGGTTCCCGACGCGCCGGCGGACGACGGGCGGCCGGCGATCCGGATCGACATGACGATCGGGGCGCGCCCGTCCGCCCGCGTCGATCCCGGCCGACGGCTGGCCCGAACGATCGGGTGGTGCCTGGCGCTGCTGTCCGCAATCAGCGTCCTGCCCGTGGCCATCGCCCTGTGGCGGTCGCATTCGATCGCGCTCGAACGCTGGGCGCTGGGCCTGCTGATCCTGGCCGCCCTGCAGCTGAGCTATGCGGTCTACCTGGTGCAGTTGCCCGATTGGAGTTCCATGCGCGTGGTGTCCATCGTCACGCTCGGCATTGCCGCCCTCTACGCCGTGCTCGCCGGCATGCGGATGCTCGCGGCGCCCGGCAATTCCGTGCTGGAGGCTCTCGAGCTGGAGGGGAACCTGTTCTCATCCCGGCAGCAGATCCTCTGGTGTTTCGCCATGATGCTGCTGACCAGCTCGCTCAGCTATCTCGCCGGCCGGGCGAGCGGGCGGTGGAGTCGGGAGGCGCTCAAGGCCTGAGAATCGTCCCGGCGAACGTCCGGGGCGCGAAGAGCCGGTCGATCCATTCCTGGCTACAGGCGCCGTGGCGCCGGGGGATCAGGACGATGTCGCTGTCGCGCAGGAAGATTTCGTCGGCCGGACAGCTGCACTTGCCCAGCAGAGGCGAGCGCAGATCCAGTTGAGTGGCCAGCAAGCCCCAGTCTTCCGTGCGGCGAAAGACGACGATCTGGCACAGCTTGCCTCGGTCCTTCCAGCCGCCGGCCAGCGCGATGGCCTGCATGACCGTGGTGGGGGCTTCCAGTGGGTAGCGGCCCGGCCGACAGACCTCGCCGAGTACGTACACGTAGCGCGCGGCGCGCTGCAGCAGACGCGGCGTCACGCGGATGCCGTCCGCGATCTGGGCATACCGCTCGTCGATCTCCAGCTTGAGTTCGTCGAGCGAGAGTCCTTGGGCCGGCACGGATCCGATGGCGGGCAGCTGGATCGTGCCGTCCGGCGCCACACGCGCCCGCTGGGTCCGCCCGCCGCCGTGTTCGATGGCTGCCCACAGATCGTCCAGTCGCGTGTTCACCTGCACCGGCGTGACGGTGATCGCCGGCACCTGGTAGTACTGCGCGTAACGCTGCTCCAATTCGTCGCGCAGTTCCGCGACGGTCCGCCGCGCGGCACGGACCTGGCCGAGCATCCGCAGGCTGACCATGCCGTCAGGCTGGACCACGAGATCGCGATCCAACGTCGCGTCGTTGACGGACTCCACGCGGATCCGGTCCCCCACGCCGAGCTCGTAGGGCTGAGGGGCCTCTTCGCGCGCCCGACGATAGACGACCTCCAGCTCGTCACCGGCGCGCAGCCAGTACACGGGCACGTCCACTTGGCGGACCGGCCCGATGTACTCGCCCTGCGCCAGCACCTCCCAGGAGACGGCACAGGGCGATTCACAGGCAGGCAGGCCGCGGGAAGCGACCGCCGCGACGGCGGGGCCGGTAGGCTCGAACGATTCGGTTTGCGCCCAGGACCAGGCTGCGCAGCCCACCAGCGCGGAGAGCCAGCAGGCGGCGGCCGCCGCCGCCTGCGCCGCGGCGCGGCCGCCACGCCGCGCCGCCGGACGAGGCACGGCGCGAGTCAAGGTCCGGCGATCAGCAGTTCGGGGTTCCACGGTCGATTTCCTTCCAGGGCTAGTCGGCTCGCGGGTCGCGCAGGGCGGGCGCCGTCGAGAACGCCTGCGGGTCCACCCAGTGCACCGACCGCACCGGGGCATCCGACGCCGGCGCGCCATCTTCGCCGGCGAACGCGATCGCCTGTTCGGAGGCCCGGCGAGCCAATTCCGTCTGGCCCAGTCGCTGGTGCACGACGCTCAGGTTGTGCCAGGCGGCAGCTTCCGGCCGCACGGAGACGCTGTGCAGCAGCGCCTGGCGCGCCTCTTCCAACCGGCCGCCGTTGGCCAGCAGCACGCCCAGCTCATTCGCCGCGCGGCTGTTGCGGGGATCGACGACCAGAGCCGCCTGATGCAGCGCGATGGCCTGGGGCACGCCAAGCGTCTGGGTTTCCACATGGGCCTGATCCATCAGCGTGTAGACGCGCGCCAACGCGTACAACGCCTGGGAGGCCGCGGGCAGGCTCCCGCAAGCCATGACGAATTGCGCGCGGGCATAGTGCAAATAGCGCTGCTGCGCCGTGACCGGCGTGAGAAGGTCGAGGTGCTCGGACTTGAGGACCGGCGTCCGGTGCCCGCTGACGATCAGCGCGAGGTCCAGATCCGCCTCGAGCCGCGAGCCGCGGGGAGTGAAGTCGCACGCCTCCTGGAACGCGCGCACCGCCCGCGCCAACGCGTCGCTGTGCTCGCGCGTCCCGGCACGCGCGTCCAGCGTCTGGGTGATGGCGCGCAACGCCTTGAGCAGCTCGGCACGCGCGGCGAAATACGCGCCGCGGACCGCCAGGTCGGCCGCCCGCCGCGCCGCCGCGCCCACCTGGTCGTCCAGCGCGCTAAGCGTGGCGTGGTCCTGGATCACATCGATCCGCGTCGAATACTCGCTCGGCACCATCGGCTCAATGGCCGGTAGCCGCTGAGGCACGGCGCCATGCGCCAGATGCCTGCTCTCGCCGAGCGGCCGAGGAGACGGCGCGAAGTCGTCGATGGACGGTGGAGGATTGACGGCCACCCAGGGACCATCGTCCGACCGGTCCGGCTCGAGCAACAGGGCGTCGTCGGCCAGCGGATCCGGCGGGACCGTTTCCGAGCTGATCGACGGTGGCTCGGTCGGCGGAGCCGTGTTCAAGGCGCTCTCGAGCGGCGGCAGGCTCCGCACATCATCAAGTTGACCATCGAGCTGGCCGCCCGGTTCTGGTTCTGGTGCTGGTGCTGGTTCTGATTCTGATTCTAGGTCTAGTTCTGATTCTGATTCTGATTCTGGTTTTGGTTCCGGTAATGCTAATGCCTCGGGCGGCGTTCCCTCGGCGGTACCGGCCTCCGCGTCCTGCTCGACGCTCGGCAGGCGCCGCAGCTGCGTGTCGGTCGTGGGGTTGGCGGTATCCTGAATGTCGTCGAGCATCGGGGCGGACAAGCGGCGCGTGCCGGTCTCTTCTGACGGCTGGCTGGTGCCGCCGGGCACGGCCGCGGAGTCCGTGTTCTCTTCCCCGACGGGCGGGAGCAAGTACAGGGTATCTTCCTCGTTGCTGTCGCTTACGCTGCCGTCGATTCGCATCAGCTTAGCGTGTGGCGGCAGGATGCCCGGCTCCACGGGCGGCAGCTTGCGGAGCCCGTCGTCGACATCGTACTCGACGGCCGGCGTGCGCCGCATGAGCGGCGTGTCGGTGTCCAACCCGTCGATGCCGGGCACCATGCGTATGGTTGCTCCACGATGCGGCAGCAGCTCATCAACCTGAGGCCCGTGGGTCAGGTGGTCGCGAACCGACGGGAGTGGCGGCGGGGCAAACAGGTGTCCTGCCGGGACGACTCGGCTGTCTGCCGGCGCGGGCGCGGCAGCCGCCTGGTTCGGGTTCGCCCGCCGGGCTGCGACACGATGCGCCGGGGCTGCGACGGCCGGGCTCAGCCGGTCGGGCGCGGGCGCGGTCCGCGGTCGCGACGCGGTGTGTGCACAGACGGCACACAAGATCACACCGGCGGCCGGCAGGCTCCATGCGAAAACCGCTTTGCGTGGGAACCGATCCATCAGCATCGTCCGTGACTCTCCGCACCCTCGGGCGCCGACGCCGCTCCTTGTGCGTTCAGCCCGTCGTATCGGCTCATCGTCGCAAGGTGCGCGCGCGAATCAACGAAACCGAGTCGAACGGGTACTGGACCGCGCGACGCCTCTTCACAGTCGTCAAAGCCCTTGTCAGCCGAACGGCATAATCGGCAGGAGTCGCACCGCACGCTGCCACCCGCGCGCTCGGCACGACCGCTACGCGTCGCATGTGCACTTCGTCCGGTCCCGTTCAGGACGTTGCTTCTGAGGGCGGCTCCGGGAGCGGCTCGAGCGTGCCGCTGCGGCTGACGCCGGCTGCTCGAAAGAGCGCGTCCAGCGCGGCCTTGGCCTGTTGGACGATCGCGTCGCGCGTCATCCCGCGGAACCGCGACGGGTGCGGCCAGGGCGTCACCGGGCCGGCAAACCCGTTTTCCGCCAGGTATCGTAAGATGGCCGCCCCATCGACGGCTCCACCGTCGCCCGGCAGGCACCGATCCGCATCCGTCGCGCGGCTCGGATCCACGTCCGTCGGGCAGTCGGCCAACCGCACGGCAACGATCTGTGCCGGCGGCAGTTGGCGGAGCAGCTCAAGCGTGCCCTCGCCGACGAACCAGCTCCAGGTGTCGAGCGTCAGGCCCACCTGGCTGCTGCCCACCGTGTTGATCAACGTCACGAGCGTTCCCGCCTGATAGATGAAGGGCACGGAGTGGCCTTCCCGCGCGGACGGCGTGGCTTGAAACGCGAGTCCCAGCCTGATGTCGTGACCAGCGAGCAGCTCGCCGATCTCCGCCAGCCGCCGCCGGTGCAACTCGAAGTTCTCGTGGTAGGGCAGGTCGTCGCTGTACGGCTTGACCGTGGCTGTGCACACGGTCGCGCCGAGCGATGCGGCGACGTGTGCAATCTCCTTGAGCTCGCCCAGGCTCCCGCGATAGGGGATCTCCGCGGCACACCAGTTCATTGTCAGTGGGAACTCGCCGACCCGCACACCGGCACTCGACACGTACCGGCGGGCGGACTCCAACCCGCGCGTTCGCGCACGCTTCATCACGTCCGGGATGTCCAGGTCGAGCCCGCGGAAGCCGTAAGTCAGGGCCAGCTCGATCAACTCGCTTTGGCGGCCCGTGATGCCCAGCGCCGCCGGATTGAGGTTCTTGTACATGCGCGCATTCCAGTCCTTCTCGGAGCCCCAGTATGGCAAATCGGCGGCCGTTCTCCTATAGGGGGCGCGGCGGAAAGGTGCGCCGACGCCAGGCGGGCGAGCAGCCGGGCGGGGTGACTGCCATGCGCCGCTCCCATTGACCTGCAGGGCCTGCCTGCGCAGGCTTGGAACAACCGGCACGGCCGTTACGACCGCTCCAGTTTCACTGGACTGCCGTCGCCGCATCTGCAACAGCCGATCTGATCGTCCATGGAGCTAGAGTTGTAGGCGCGGCACTCGCGCTGCGCCGGATGCGCTCACCGGGCATGTGAGCCGGCGTCGGCCGGCCGGCCGGCGCGCGTCGCACAGGGACCTTTTTTCCGAGAGTCAGACATGCAGTTGGCACTGTGGCAGATCCTTGTTCTGGCGGTCGTCCAAGGCCTGACCGAGTTCCTGCCGATCAGTTCGAGCGGACACCTGGTCGTCCTGGCGGCCCTCATGGGTGCGGGTGACCCCGAGCAACTGGAAGTGGGCGACTTGAGCGTGGTGCTGCACGTCGGGACGCTCTGTTCCATCCTGGTGTTCTACGCGCGCCGCATCTGGCGACTGCTGGGCGACGACCGGCGGGCCATCCCCCTGCTGATCGTCGGGACCGTGCCGGCCGTGGTGATCGGTCTGGGGATCAAGTTGACCTGCGAACACCTGATCGAGAGCCCGTTGTTGGCGGGTGTGATGCTGGTGGTGACCGGGCTGGTTCTTCTCTGGTCCGCCCGGGGCCCGTCGGGCCGGACCGAGTACACTCAGATGTCTTATCGCCAGGCGCTGCTGATCGGGCTGAGCCAGGCGGCGGCCATCCTGCCGGGCCTGTCGCGCAGCGGGACCACGATCTCGGTGGCGCTGCGACAGGGGCTCGCGCCGCGCGCGGCGGCGACGTTCTCGTTCCTGCTGGCCATCCCGGCCATCGCGGGCGCGGGGCTGTTGACGGCGATCAGCGCCGCGAGCAAGGCGGGCCTGCAGACGCCGTGGTCGAGCCTGCTTGCTGGCGGGGGTGTGGCGTTCCTGGTCGGGCTCGCGGCGCTGGGCTGGCTGGTCCGCTCTCTGGAACGGGGCCGGCTGAGCCTGTTCGCCTGGTGGTGCATTCCGCTGGGTGTCGTGGTCACGAGCTGGCAGTTGTACATGCTGGTCCGCTGAGGGGGCGCCGGGCAGCAGCTCGGGCGGCCGGGGTCCTCCGGCGCGAGGTCCTAGGTGCGGGCGTGATCGGGCGGCCGGTGGGTTCGCGAGCCGGCGTCGGGCGTGCGCTGCGGGGATTGCCCGGCGTGCGGGTACCGTTAGAATAGAGCGCGGCCGGGCGCACCATCGGGGCTGACTGGGGTGTCGGTCGGAGTTCGACTGTCGGCGCGGCCGGCCGAGAAGCTGCTGATTCGGGGGCGAACAATTGGATTCGACCGGGTAGCTTGAAGTGGAAGTGGCGTGTCGTGGTTGGTCAGTAGGCCACGTTAAAAGCTGACCACAATTTTACTTGCCGAGGGTAACCTGGCACTAGCTGCCTAACAACAGGCAGCTCCGGCTGCGGGCCTTAACCGGAGAGTCCCAAAAGTCGGTCGTCAAATCCGGTTCGTCGCCGGTCATGGTGAGCACGTCGGCGGCTAAACACGGTTCTCACCTGGTTTCCGGCGGACCCGGTCGACAGGGGCCCTCGGGAGCGAGATTCAAAGAGTCGACTACACATGTAGAAGCTTCCATGGAAATATCGCGGGACGCGGGTTCGATTCCCGCCGCCTCCATCCACTGGCCGACCGCAAATCGGCGGCCACCCTATCGACCCGGCAGTTCCCGCTGCCGGGTTTTTCTTTTTCTACGCGACAAATCGCGACCTTTCCACTCGCCCGCTTTTCCGTCTGTGACTCACCGCGTGACCCACCTCCGGCCGGTTGGCGCCCAAAAAAGGCTCAAACTGCCAAAAGGGCTCAACCAGCCGTGACTCACCTCAAACGGGTCACGGCACAATTGAGCCGGTAAAACACGGTGTTTTTGCACTTTTGCAAAATCGTGAGTTGCAGCGAAAATGCCATAAGACAAGTCCGCAGCAACCCGATCATTGGGTCACGAGAGGGTTTAAGCCCATCCTGGCGCAGAGCTGGTAAACCTTGTCGTCAAGCATTTCGGTAACCGAATCATCATTGGCTATTTGTTTTGCTTTCCAACAGACAGAAGACAAGTATTCCCAATGCGAAGATTCTCGGACACGGGTTCGGACGCCTAGCCGGCCAAGAGCATCTAAACCGCCTGCTGTTTGAATTCCTTGCAGTGGGCTGGCTTGGCCGATTGGGGCTTTCTTTGAACATTGCGGCGCTCCTTTGCTTGGGTCATGACTCCTCTTATCCCAGGGATCAGGGCGGCCGGAAAGTCTGGACTATCTCACAGGATTTAAAGCTCGGTGACAAGGCTCGGATTCTTTGAGACGGGTAGGCTCGGATTGAATGAGATTGCGTAGGGGACGCAAAGCTCCGAGTTTTTGTCGGTGCGGAGGGGGTGTGGAAGAGAAGGGACGTCCGTGTCCCG
>JBPOJB010000072.1:0-28554 GCA_052034005.1 Planctomycetota bacterium
GGCCCTGCGGTTAAACAGATCGACGACGCGGCTGCTGCCGCACAGAGCGGCTCCAGCAATGAAAGACAGCCTGACGCTACTCGCCCAGTGAGCTTGCGACGGGCATGGGCCACCATATCCGCCACCCAGGCCTGTTCGCTGCGCTCGCGGCCGAGCGCAGTCCCCTGCGCGGCATACGGATTAATGAGTCCTGACCCCTGGCTCCGCCCCAAAACCGCTGTTGCCCCAAAACGCGGATTCTCGCTAGAATCCCTCTCCTGCTCAAGGCGCTCGACCTCGTGGAAAAGGAGTTCACCGGCCGTGAGAGCATATCTGTTCATGGTGGTGGCAGGGACGGTTCTGGTCGTGACTGCGCTGACGGGCGTTGCGTCGGGTCAGTCGCAGGAAGCGGCCGTCGTGGAGTCGGCGACGGCCGTGCTGACCGAGTTCCTGTCGATCCCGAACGAGAGCATACCGCGTGTGCTGCTGGGTCGCGCGCAGGGGCTGGTGATCGTGCCGAACGTGGTCAAGGTCGGGTTGGTGGCGGGCGTGCGGCATGGCAAGGGCATTGCGGTCGTGCGTGATGAGAATGGGGTCTGGCGTCCGCCGACGTTCGTGAGTCTGACGGGTGGGAGCGTGGGCTGGCAGGCCGGCGTCCAATCGACGGACGTGGTACTGGTGTTCAACACGCGCAGCAGTGTGAGCGGCCTGATGAGTGGCAAGTTCACGTTGGGCGTGGACGCGGCGGTTGCAGCGGGCCCGCTCGGCCGACAGGCGTCGGCGGCGACCGACGTGCGTCTGCAGGCGGAGGTGTTTTCCTACTCGCGCAGTCGCGGCCTGTTTGCCGGTGCATCGATTGACGGCTCGATGGTACAGTCCGACCTGTCGGCCAATCAGCAGTACTACAGCGCGGCCGGCCTGCGTGCTGACGGGACGGCGGCAGTCCCCGGCGCGCAGTTCCCGCCGTCGACCACGCGCCTGCTGGCCACGTTGGCCGCGTATGCGCCGGCGCCCGAACGGCCCGGCACCAGCGGGGTGGCGGCAGGCGTGGGGAGCCCTGCCGGCGCGCCGCCGCCAGTCGCGGCGACGACCACGGCGGGAGTGGGCCAGGATGCGGCTGTCGATACCGTCTCGGCCACGCGTCTGGAGCTGGTCCAAGCCGCTTATGACCTGGGCGCACTGCTGGACGAGTCCTGGCGGAACTACCTGTCGCTCCCGCGCGGCGTCTTCTCCGGTCAGGCCATGCCGACCGTCGAGAGCCTCGAGCAGGCACTGCGGCGTTATGAAGCGGTAACGGCCGATCGACGCTACCAGGTGCTGTTGGACCGCCCGGAATTCCAGCAGCTCTACGGGCTGCTCCAGACCTACACCGAGCAGGTGCGGCAATTGAGCCAGCCGGCCGGCGCGGTCCCCACGGCCGACTCCGGATCCTCGCTCCGCATCCGGTAACCTCCGCGGGACGGATTTCCAGCCCGTCACCAACCCCATCGCGTGGGACGGACTTCCAGCCCGTCACCAACCCCATCGCGTGGGTCAGGCTTCCAGCCGGTCAACACTCGATCAAGCGTACCACCACTGCCGATCCGCGGTATAATGCGGTCTGCTGCTGCGGCACCCCACACAGTCCCCGGCGCGGCGACTCCGCGATCGGCGCGTCACACACCCGTCCCCGCAATACGAGGAGTGAATCATGACCAGACTCACACGCCGCGACCTCCTGAAAGCCACGGCTGCGGCCAGTACGATCTTCCCGCTCTTCACCATCTCAGGCACGCGTGCCTCGGGGCAGGTGACGGGCGCCAACGACAGACTGCGGATCGGCGTCGCGGGGATCCATGGCCGGGGCCAGAACCACGTCGACGAGTATGTGAAGATGCCCGATGTCGAAGTCGCCTACTTGATCGACCCGGACAGCCGTCTGTTCTCCGGCGTGAGCAAGCGGGTTGCCGACCGGACCTCGGTCGAACCGAAGTGCGTGCAGGACGTCCGCGTGGCCCTGGAGGACAAGAGCCTGGACGCGGTGAGTGTCGCGACCTGCAACCACTGGCATTCGCTGATCACCATCTGGGCCTGCCAGGCCGGCAAGCATGTGTATGTCGAGAAGCCGATGAGCCACAACGTGTTTGAGGGGCGGAAGTGCGTGGAGGCGTCGCGCCGCTACCATCGCGTGGTGCAGCACGGCACGCAGCAGCGGAGCGACCCGAACCGGGCGCGCCAGATGGCGGCCATCCGTTCGGGCAAGTACGGCAAGCTGCTGGTATCCAAAGGGTACTGCTGCAAGAGCCGCTGGTCGATCGGGTTCCAGCCGTGGACCGATCCGCCGGCCGATTTCGATTTCGACATCTGGCTGGGCCCCGCGCCGCTCCAGCCGTACCACGGCAACCTGCACCCGTACAACTGGCACTGGTTCTGGGACTTCGGCAACGGCGACACCGGCAACCAAGGGGTGCACGAGATGGACGTGGCGCGCTGGGCCATTCCCGACGCGACGCTGCCCACGAAGATCTGGAGCGTCGGCGGCCGGTTCGTGCCGGAGGGCCGCGATCAGGGTCAGACTCCCAACATGCAGCTGTCGGTCTACGAGTTCGGCTCGACGCTGCTGGTGTTCGAAACACGCGGGCTGGTGGCCACTGCGGGCGCCCCGCCGTTCAAGGTCGGCAACGAGTTCTATACCACGGACGGTGTGATCCGTCACGACACCTGGGAGGCGGACGGCCGGAAGATGTCCGACTTCCGCTTCCATCCGAACGGCGGCGGCGAGCCGGAAGTGCTCAGCGGCGGCGAGGCGGAGGTGACTCCGGGCGGCCCGTTCGGCTCGTTCATCGCGGCGGTCCGCAGTGGCGACCCGGCCAAGAGCAACTGCGACGCCGAGACGGCCCACTACTCGGCGGCCCTGTGCCATCTGGGCAACATCGCCTACCGCCTGGCGCAGCCGCTGCAGGACCAGCACAGGCCGCATTTCCTGGCAGACAATGCACAGGTGGCGGAATCGCTCGGCGCGATCGACGAGAACCTGCGCACCGTGAAGATCGACCTGGCTGAATACAACGCGCTCACGTTCGATCCGGCCACTGAGAAATTCGTCGACGATCCGCAGGCCGACGCCCTGCTGACCCGCTGGTACCGCCCACCCTTCGTCGTTCCGGAGACGGTGTAGGTCCGGGCCTCCGCCGCGAGTCGGCCTCGCTGTTCAATCGGCCACGCCCTGGCCTTGGACCAGGCGCAGGTACCGGTCCGCCGGCAGGTCGCGGTAGGTGTCGGTCTGTCCATTGGCCCAGCGCACGCGGATTCGATCGACGTGGTCGCGATGCCCCAGCCCGAAATGCATGCGCGGGTCCTGGAAGGACAGGTAGCCGTTGCCCGGCTGGTTGATGCCGACCTGTGTCAGGTCGCCCGCCGTGACGGTCACGTGGGCGGCGACGGCCGTGGCGGGGCGCGTGCCGACGAGCGTCAAGCCGATCCAGTGCAGGCGGTTGCCGCCGTCGTTGCGCAGCAGGGCGGCGGTCGCGCGCAGATCGACATGCGAGACGATGATGTCCAGGTCGCCGTCGTTGTCGAAGTCCCACGCGGCGGCGCCCCGTCCAGAACGCTTCTCCTGGAAATAGGGGCAGCGCAGCGGCCCCACGTCGTGAAACCGGCCCCCGCCCGCGTTCTCCAGCAACAACTGGTACTGCTCCTCCATCCAGTCCCCCACGCCGTTGGCGGAAAAGATGTCCAGGTCGCCGTCGTTGTCGTAGTCGAACAGGGCGGCCGCCCATGCCCCTTTGCCCATGAACGCCGACTTCACGCCGGACGAGGCGGTGATGTCGCTGAACAGCCCGCCGCCCAGGTTGCGGTAGAGCGCCCCGTATTCCAGATCGACCACCAGCAAGTCGATCAGGCCGTCGCCGTCGACATCGCCGATCGAGCCATGCATGGCGCCGGTGGGATGCACTTCATCGTTGACGGCCACGCCGGCCAGGCGCGCCACCTCGGCAAACGACCCGTCCGGTTGGCAGTGGAACAGGAAATTCTCCTGGTGGTCGTTCGCCTGGAACAGATCGAATAATCCGTCGTCATCGTAGTCGAAGACCGTCAAGCCCATGCACATGGAGTTGGGATAGTACAAGCCGAACTGCCGAGTGGCCTCGGTGAACCGGCCGTCCGGTCCCTGCAGATACAGCAGGGACGCCTGACCCGCATACTCGGTGGGGTGCGGCATCTTGTGCGGTGCGCCCTTCGCCAGGTAGTAAGGGTCGAAGGCCAGGAAGTTCCCCAGGAACAGGTCCAGGTCGCCGTCGCCGTCGACATCCCAGAATACGGCGCCCACGCTCCATTTCGTGCAGCCGTTGAGCGTCTCCGGGCCGGCCAGGCCCAGCTCGGCCGTGATGTCCGTGAACGTCCCGTCGCCGTTGTTGTGGAAAAACCGATTCGGACCGTAATTCAACAGATAGAGGTCCAGGTTGCCATCGGCATCCAGGTCGACCGGCGCGGCAGCCATGCCCCACTGGCGGTCGTCCAGCCCGGCCGCCGCCGCGACCTCGGTGAACGTCCCGTCGCCGTTGTTGCGGTACAGGCAGTTGGGCGTGTCGCGGAACACGCGGCCCTTCGGATCGCTGATATCCTCCAGGTAGGTGCCGTTGAGCATGTACAGGTCCAGGAACCCGTCACCGTCGTAGTCGAACACGGTGACTCCCGAACCGCTGCTCTCCAGGATATTGTCGTAGGCGAAGTCGCCGAACGTGTACCGGAAGCCGATCCCGGCCGACGCCGTGACGTCCGTGAAGGTCGGTTTGTCGACCGGCATCGGCGCCAGTTGGGCCACGGCCAGGATCAGGAAGCAGGTCAGGCTCTGCACGATCCAATTCCTCCTTCTCCTCGCCTGTCAATGCCTCACGATCTCGGGGTCGTGGACCCGTTTGTGCTCCAGCTCTTTCAACTCGCGCACCCAGATGTTGCGGAACCGGACGGCATTGCCGTGGTACTGCAGCCGGATGGGCCCCTTGTCCCCATGCGGCACATACTTCGGCGGCCGATCGAAAGGCGTGTCGCCTTCCAGCACGAACTGATTCTGCACGACGACGCCGTTCTGGAGCACCGTGATGCAGGCCGGGCTGACGAGCTTCCCGTCCTGGAAGCGGGGCGCTCGCCAGATGATATCGTACGTCTGCCACTCGCCCGGCTTGCGGCACGCGTTGACCAGCGGCGGGTGTTGCTTGTAGATCGCGCCGCACTGCCCGTCAAAATAGGTCTCGTTGTCATACGAATCGAGCACCTGGACTTCGTAGAGCCCCATCAGGAACACGCCGCTGTTGCTGCGCCCCTGGCTCGAACCCGTGATCTGCGTGTCCGATGCGAACTCGACGTGCAGCTGGCAATCGCCGAACTCGTCCTTGCTCGTGACATCCCCAGGGCCCGAGATCACATAGCCGTCCTGGACGATCCAGCGCTCGGCCCCGTTCCATTTGGACATGTCCCGGCCGTCGAACAGCACGACGGCGTCCGACGGCGGGCCGCCGGGCGGACCCGGATCGATCACCTGCGGGCGCGCCCACTCGATGCCACTCAAATACTCCTGGGCCGGCGCCGACGAGACGAGCAGACAACTGCACAACGCAGCACTCGCCACGGCTGCAACGATGTTTCTCTTCATGGACCACGATCTCCTGTTGCTACACCGGGGAAAAAAAAGCGCAAGGCCGACACAATGCAGGAACCTATTATAGCCGCCGCCCGGGGCCGCCGACAGGGACGCGCGCGCCGACCGCTTACCTCCCAGACACCGGTTACGACATTGGACGCGGCGCGGGGCGGACCCGATGGGTGGGGCCCAATCGGCCGCCGGCGGCACGAGCTCCGCCCACGCGTACGTGCTCGGGACGAAAGAGGGTACGGCGGCATTCGATTACGAGACGGGTCCGCCCACGCGCTCGTGCCCGGGACTCCGACCGCAGTCGTTTACCAGTCGTATCGCGTCCCCGCTCGCGTCGCGCGCCCGCTCGGACTGCGCTCTCACGCCGCGGAATCCCGCAGGACTTCTGCAAGGGCATGACGAAACGCGACGATATTGAGCGGTTTGGTGAGAAAGGCGTCCATGCCGGCCGCGAGGCACTCCTCGCGATTCGCGTGAGACGTCAAAGCGATGACCGGCGTATAGCGGCCCGTCTTCCGCTCGTCGCGGCGCAAAGCCGCCGTGGCCGCCAGTCCATTCATGACCGGCATGTCGACGTCCATGAGCACGACATCATAACGCGCTTGACGCAGTTGCGATAACGCTTGTGCACCATTGTCCGCCAGCGTGACTTGATGCCCCTCGCGAGTCAGCAGTCCCAGCGCCAGGCGCCGATTCACTAAGCCGTCCTCGGCAACAAGCACTTGCAGAGGTGGTGCAGGTTCTGGTGTACGCGGTTTCTGGATCATGGTCGTTACTGTTCCGTGCCCGGGCCGTGCAATGCCGGGGTGAAGATACCGATTCGTTCGATTCCCGGGAATATTAGTTTCCGTCACCAAATTCCCGCTGACTGCCCGCTCGAACGAACGCAGCATCCGGCTGCCTCCAAACTATCTATCAACCCACTTCATCGGCAAGAAGTTCTTCAGAATCAGAGACTTTAGTCCGAGCAGTCGCCCGCTGGCCAGGCCGTCCCCTTTGCCCAGCATTCCCAAGTACTGAACAGGCTGCGAGTTGAGCCCTGTGGAGGGCCCACCCCCCCACGCACCGCGCCGGAGAGCTGCACCCGGGCGGTCCGAGGTGGAGTTGCCGTCGTGCGCGGAGTGGGGTAGCCTGACTTGGGGGCGTTCAAACCGCACACCCCCTCGCTCTGGGAAACCCTGCCGGTGGACGATCGATGCAC
This sequence comes from Planctomycetota bacterium, assembly GCA_052034005.1. Classification (GTDB taxonomy): domain Bacteria; phylum Planctomycetota; class Planctomycetia; order Pirellulales; family Pirellulaceae; genus JAAYDI01. The sequence goes on from JBPOJB010000072.1 coordinate 6,813, forward strand.
AAGCGCGGTGTCGGACTTGTTCTGGGGATGCTGTGGGGCCTGCTCGTGATGGGTGGCCGGGCGTCGCCCTTGTGCGCTGAGAACTGGCCGCAATGGCGTGGCCCGCGGGGCACGGGCATCAGCCGCGAGACGTCGGTGCCCGTGTTCTGGAACGAGGACCGCGAGATCGCGTGGCGGTGTCCGCTTCCCGAGTGGGGCAACAGCACGCCGGCCATCTGGGACGACTCGGTGTTCATCACCAGTCACACGGAGGACAACCGGTTGCTGTTGTTGCACATCGGTGCCCGCAGCGGCGCGATCTTGTGGACGCAGCAGGTGGGGAGTGATGCTGCGCCGCGGGGAGCGGTGGAACGTGGTCAGCAGCGCTTCAGCGCGTTGCACAACCTGGCTTCGCCGTCGCCGGTCACCAATGGGAAGGTGGTGGTCGTCCATTTCGGGAACGGGGACCTGGCGGCGTACGATTTCAGCGGTGGCCAGCTGTGGAAGCGGAACTTGCAGGCCGACTACGGCGCGTACACGGTCTGGTATGGCCATGCGAACAGTCCTGTGCTGTTCGACGACCTGGTCATTTCCGTCTGCCTGCAGGATGCTCTGGCGGACCTGCGCGACGAACCGACGGAAAGCTATCTGGTGGCGCACGACCTGACGACCGGTCGGCAGCGTTGGAAGACGTCGCGCATGACCGGTGCTCCGGCCGAGGAGGCGGACGCGTACACGACGCCCTTGCTGGTGAGCGTGGGTGGTCAGCCTCAGCTGGTGGTGATGGGCGGGAACCAATTGGACGCCTACGATCCGCGGACCGGCAAGCAGGTCTGGCGGCTGCCGGGCTTGATCGGCGGCCGCACTGTGACCACTCCGACGGTGCTGGACGACACGATCTTCGCCACGCGCGGCAAGGGCAAGCCGCTGATCGCCGTGCCCCTGGTCGCGCCGCTGCCCTCGAGCGAGTGTCTGGAGCTGACGCGGCGCAACATCGCCTGGATGGCGAGCGAGGGGACGCCCGACACGTGCAGTCCGGTGGCGCACTCGCTGCTGCTGTTCACGATCACGGACGACGGCATCGCGCGCTGCTATGACACGCTGACCGGTGGCCAGAAGTGGAAGAAGCGGTTAGCGGGCCAATACCGCGCATCGCCGGTGATCGTGGAGGGTCGCGTGCTGTTCCTGAACACAACGGGCACGTGCACCGTGGTGTCCGCCTCCAGCCGCTTCGACAAGCTGGTTGAGAACCAGTTGAACGACACGACGTTGGCCTCGCCGGCCATCGCGCATCAACACATTTATCTGCGCGGCCACAAGACGCTGTACTGCATCGGGCGCCATTTCCGTTAGCCGGGGTTCCGATCCGGCGCAGAACACCTTCCACCGGACCCGTGCCGGCGGAGACCGGCCAGGACGGGTTGCCCCGGGAAGTGATCGCACAGCATCCAGCGCCGCCCGTGTCGCCGGGGGCCCAGCCGGGCCGACGGCGCCCGCCGCGGATGGCGCGCGGTGGGACGTGCGGGCCGCCGCGCCCGGGGCAACGGCCATGGCGTTGCGTGGGGACTCTTCCGTCTGCAGCGCTTCGCTGATATGGTGGCTGGACCCACGATCCTCCACGGCTGCAGACCGATGCGACGACTTGCCTGGTGCACCGACATTCATTTGAACTTCGCGGAGCCTGATGTGCTGCAGCAGTTCATCGAGCAGGTGCTGGCGGCGGATCCCGATGTGGTGTTGATCGGCGGGGACATCGCAGAGTCCACGGACGTGGTCGAATACCTGGCCCTGCTGGACCGCGAGTTCGGTCGTCCCACATACTTCGTGCTGGGCAACCACGACTTCTATTTCGGATCGATCCGCGGCGTGCGGGAGCGCGTGCGCGCGCTGTGCGCGGGAAGCGACAACCTGGTCTATCTGACCGATGCGGGCGTCGTCGAACTGGCGGATTCCGCCGCGTTGATCGGCCACGACGGATGGGCCGACGCCCGGTTGGGCGATTACGAACGGTCCACGATCATGTTGAACGACTACCGGCTGATCGAGGAGTTGGCTGGGGTCAGCCGGGCGGAACGCCGGCCGCTGCTCCAGGCCTTGGGCGACGAAGCGGGAGCGGCGATCCGCCGGGCGCTGCCGGCGGCGCTGGACCGCTACCAGTCCGTTTATCTGCTCACCCATGTGCCGCCGCTGCGCGAAGCATGCTGGCACAACGGTGCGATCTCCGATGACCAATGGGCACCGCATTTCACCTGCAAGGCGATGGGCGACGCGATCCTGGAGATCATGCCCGATTATCCGCAGCGGACCCTGACCGTGTTGTGCGGGCACACGCACGGGTCAGGGGCGGTGCGCCCGCTCCCGAACGTGTGGATCTGCACCGGTGCCGCCGAGTACGGGCTCCCCGCCGTCAACCGCGTGCTGAGCGCCGGTTGAATCGACCAGCGCGTGCACCGCGTCGACGATCCGTTGCTCGACTTGCGCGTCCCACACGCCCGCCAGGCCGTAATACACCATCGCGTCTCTGCCTTCGTAGCGTCCCTCGGTGAGCACGCGCACCGACGGGATGTAAGCCATCACGTCGTTGGCATAGCCGGCGACCCAGGTCCGCGTGCCGCTCAACTCCCGCTTCAGTCGCAGCGCGTAATCGACGACGACCTCGCCGCCCAGGAAGATCCACTGGACCTGGTCGCCAAGCGTCCAGACCTGGATGGGGTAGGGATAGGTCGTGGGCAGCGCCTGGCCGTCCGAGAGTCGTTCGAGCAGCATTTCGGCGCGGGACCGCTGGTAGCGATCCTCCGATTGCGCCGCCTGCTCCAACTGCTCTTTCGTCGGCAACTCCGTCAGCGGCAGCGGCACTTCGACGTAGGAGGTGCGGAGCGTCGCGGGTAGCGGATGCAGTTGCCGCTCGTCCTCCAAGACGGCGGCTACAGCCTGAGCCAGTTGCCCGCCGTACTGCTGAGCCAACGCAAGTGTGCGGCGCGGGAGCGGGTTCTGGTCCGCCCCGCACCCGGCCCAGAACAGCGCCACGCCGGGCGCATACCGGGCCTCCAGGTCGCTGGCCGCGAAACCCGGATAGTCTCCGCACCAGGCGTAGTGGTCCAGCACGGTGCCGTGGCACGCGTAGCCCATCAAGATCGCTCGCCAGGCGCCCTCCCGGCCACGCGCCGCCAGCACCGGTACGTCGTGATCGCACGGTCCCTGCAGTTGACCGGCCGCACGCAGCTCCGGCACCTGCGGCTCCGGGTTGTTCCGCCGGTTGACGGCGAACGTCGCCGAGCCCGCCCCCCAGTCCAGCCGGCAGGGCTGCAGGTCCGCCAGCGCCTGCTCGACACAGTCCACCGTCCGCTGCTGCAGCGTCTCGGCATACCGGTCCAGGCGCTGTTGCTGCTCCCGGTTGAGCAGTCGGTAATGCAGGGTCTCGAGCGTCTTGCCGACCACGGGACCCGAGTGCGTGTGGCTGAAGCACAAGGCGATCTGGCTGCGACACAATCCGCAGCGCTGCTCCAGAGCCTGGCAGAAGGCTTGCGAGAGCGGGCGATGGATCCCCACCAGGTCGAACGATACCAACACGGCCCGCCGGCCGGACGCATCTTCCAACGCGCATGCGCGGACCCACAGATCGCTGTACTTGCCCTCCGCCTCATGCGTGCGCGAAGCATAGCCGGCCATCCAGAGCGGCTCATCCGGCGTAATATTGACCCGCGCCGCACCAACCCGCCAAGCCGGCTGCGCCAGCAGCGGACGCCCGGAGATCAACAGCGCTGCGAGCCAGGCGTAAAGCAGCCACCGAGTGCGCACGCACATCCGCATCATGATCGTTCTCCCGGCTATTGAGACAACCTATCGCGGTCGCCGGGTCGCGAATCGACGCGGGGACGGGGCACACCCTGACGGCACGCGCCGGGCGACGCGGCTGGAGCTATTGTCGAGCGCGGCCCGCACCCGTGCAAGAGCCCCTGATCCATCCGTTGCACACGCCATGTTCCCTGGTAGGATGATGGCACGTGCTCCATCGCCCGCATGATCTGCCCTGCGCGACGAGCGTCGCCATGCGCCGCCCGAGTGATCTCCGTTGGGCGGCGATTGGGGAGTGAGGAATGGGAAGGGAAGGGATAAGGAAAGGAAGGAAAGGACAAATGTCCGCCGCGGCCTTGAAGAGCAACATCATTCATAACCGCGACTGCACGGAGGCCATGCGTGGTTTGCCCGATGGCGTGATCGACCTGGTGTTTGCCGACCCGCCGTTCAACATCGGCTACCAATACGATGTGTACGATGACCGCCGCAGCGATGACGAGTTCATCTCCTGGTGTCGGGAGTGGATGCGCGAGGTGGTGCGCATTTTGAAGCCCAACGGCACGTTCTGGCTGGCCATTGGCGACGAATATGCGGCCGAGCTGAAGGTGCTGATGCAGCGCGACTTGCGGCTGGTCTGCCGGAGCTGGGTGGTGTGGTATTACACGTTCGGCGTCAACTGCAAGAACAAGTTCAGCCGGTCGCACGCGCACTTGTTCCAGATGGTCAAGGACCCGGCCGACTTCACATTCAACGCGGACGCGATCCGAGTGCCATCCGCCCGGCAACTGGTGTATGGTGACGCCCGCGCCAATCCGCAGGGGCGTCTGCCGGACGACACGTGGATCTTGCGGCCGCAAGACCTGCCCGACGGATTCCAGCCGCTGGAAGACACCTGGTACTTTCCGCGTGTGGCCGGGACATTCAAGGAGCGTGCGGGATTCCACGGGTGCCAGATGCCCGAGCAGCTGCTGGGCCGGATCATCCGCGCATGCAGTCACCGCGGCGAGATCGTGCTCGACCCGTTCGCCGGCAGCGGCACGACGCTGGCGGTGGCCAAGAAACTCGACCGGCGCTATATTGGCTGCGAGCTGTCGCCCGAGTACACGCGGTTGATCCGCGTGCGGCTGCGCAGGATCCAGCCGGGCGACCCGCTGGACGGGGCTTCCGAGCCGCTGGTCAGCGCGCCGACCACGGCCGCCGGCCGCCGGCTCGACCACCGAGCCCACGGCCGGCCGGCTCGGCGCGCGCGCACACTGTCGGCGGGGCGGAAATCGCTTCCCGGTTTGGATTGACCCCGGCGTTTCAGGACCTACCGCCCATGAAGTTCGCCATCTGCAACGAGACGTTTCAGGACTGGCCGTTCGAGAAGGCCTTCGAGTTCGCCAGGGCCTGCGGTTACACGGGGATCGAATTCGCGCCCTTCACGATCCACAAGAATGTCTATGAGATCTCCGCGGCGCGGCGCGCGGAAGTGCGGCGCCAAGTGGAACAGGCCGGGCTGGAAACGGTCGGCCTGCACTGGCTGCTGGCCTTCACCCAGGGATGTCATCTGACGTCGCCCGACGCGCAGGTGCGGAAGACGACGAGCCACTACCTGCGTGAATTGGCGCGCCTGTGCCGCGACCTGGGCGGGTCAGTCCTGGTGTTCGGATCGCCCCAGCAGCGGAACCTGCTGCCCGGCGTGACCCATGACGCGGCCATGGAGTACGCGGCCGATGTGATCCGCGGCTGCCTGCCGGTCCTGGAGGCCTGCGACGTGACGCTGGCCATGGAACCGCTGGGCCCGGCCGAGGGCGATTTCCTGCCCACGGCCGAACTCGGACACGCGCTGGTCGACATGGTGGGTTCGCCCTACTGCCGCCTGCATCTGGACGTGAAGGCCATGTCGACCGAGGACCAGCCGATCGAACAGATCATCCGCCGCCATGCGGCGCCGCTCAAGCACTTCCACGCCAATGACGCCAACCGGCGCGGGCCGGGCATGGGCGACATCGACTTCGTGCCCATCCTGGGCGCCTTGCGAGAGGTGGGCTACGACGGCTGGGTGTCGGTCGAAGTGTTCGACTATGCACCCGGCGTCGAGTCGCTTGCGCGGGATAGCATCGCATACCTGCAGGCGTGCCTGGCGCGCCTGCCCGCCTAGCCTGCCTGGGACGCGCGACGGGACCGAGCCGCCGGTCGGCACCTTCACCCCGGGATACGCTCGCCGCGCATCAGGTCCGCATAACTCTGCCGCGCCCGGATCAGGTGCGCCCCGCCCTGACGCACCAGTACTTCGGCGGCGAGCGGCTTGGCGTTGTAATTGGACGACATCGCGAACCCGTAGGCCCCCGCACACTCAATGACCAGCCAGTCACCGACCGCTGCCACGGGCAGGCAACGGTGCGACACGAACCCGCCCTCCTCCTGAGTGAAGATGTCGCCCGATTCGCACAGCGGGCCGCCAACCACCACCTCCTGACCGCGCCGCCGCACGTCCCCGTCGCGCGGTGCGATCGACATGGGATGGTACGCACCATAGAGGATGGGTCGGGCCAGGTTGTTGAACCCCGCATCCAGCAGGTAGAAGAGATGGTCCGCCGTCCGTTTCACCGCGCGGATTTCCGCCACCAGATAACCGCTCTCGGCGGTCAGGTATCGCCCCGGCTCGATCTCCAACGACACGGCGTGGCCGAACGCGCGCTCCAGCCGCCGGCGCGTGGCATCCCAGAGCTGGAAGTAGCCGTCCAGGTCCACCGGCTTGTCGTCCGGCCGGTAGGGCGTCGGGAGTCCGCCCCCGGCGCTGATCGAGACGATCGAACGCCCGGCGCTCATCGCCATGCGCTCCATGGCCGTGCATACCCGGGCCAGATGCTCGAGGTCGCAGCCGGACCCGATATGCATGTGCAGTCCCGTCACGCCGAGCCCCAGGTGGTCGGCACGTCGCAAGCACTCTTCGAGCTGCTCGAACCAGATCCCATGCTTGGAATGCTCGCCACCCGTGTTCGTCTTCCGGCTGTGCCCATGTCCGAAACCGGGATTGATGCGCAGCGTAATCTGGCTGCCCGGCGCAACCTCGCCCAGCTGCTCGATCATGTCGGGCGAACCGGCATTCACGTGGATGCCGTGCTCGAGGACCAGGCGCAGCGCGTCCTGGTCGAAGATGTCCGCCGTGTACACGATCTGCGGCGGCCGGCTGACGGCCACATAGCCGGCCGTCAGCGCACGGTGAATCTCGCCCGCACTGACCGCGTCCACCAGCACACCGTGACGCCGCATCAAGTCCAGGATGGCGATATTCGAGCAGGCCTTCTGGGCGTATCGGATCACGTCAAAACGCCGGAGCTCGTCCACCCGCTCCAGGATCCTGGCCTCATCGTACACGTATAACGGCGTCCCGAACCGATCCACCAGTTGGCTGATCGGCACGCCCGCTATCTCGGTCCGGCACCCGCACATCGCGGTGGAATCGATCGACATGGCGTCCCATTCACATCCCAAGGAGTAGGCGAGATCCCATTTCGGGTCCGCACGACGCGCCGTATCGGCCGATTGGCCGCGCGCACACCGCCGTGCGCGAGGCGGCCCCGCCAGACAAGACACGTGCCCACGGCGCTGTAGCAGGGTACCGTGCGGCACGCCAATCGTCAAAGCCTGCCGCGGTACATGGCCGCGCAGGTCCACGGAACCTGAAAGACGGCTGGTCGCGAGCCTGCGGCTACGCCAGCCGCGCCGAGCCGGCTCGGCCGTGGTCACCGCATCCACATACGGCCGAACGTGTATCGCCGGGGACGCACAGCGAGCCATCAGCCCCGCCCGGGCCCCATGGCGTCCGCTCGGAAACCCGCGCCTCGGGCGGGAATTGGATGCCGTACCGCCGCAGCAGGGCTGGCACGATAGAACTCAACGGCTGTACGCCGCCGATTCGCTCAAAGGGCCTCATGCGGGAAAGTCGGGGCGCGATCATGGGTGAGAACCTCCCTGATTACGGGTTTCACCCAATTCTATGGTGTACTGTACATTTGTCAACTATCGGCTAATCCTCCGACGGTTGAGCGGTCTTGCCGAACATTTCCAACACCCCTTCATCGATTTGGAGGCGGCAACCGAAACCGTTGTTCAGCGGGGTGGTGGTCAGCAGGATGCTATCACCGCCACGCGCCCGGTTGAGGATCGTTGCCATTTTCGTCAGCTTCTGGTCGGCCTTTTCGAGGCTGGCGAGGAAGGCCAGGAGCGGCTTGGCCGCGATCCGCAACTGGACGGACGGCACGGCTTGCTCTCCCAACGCCGCTGACCGGTCAATGGCCTCCTTGAGCAGCTGGTCACTCTGGTCACCCAGGCCGAAGTACAGGCCCTGCGGGCCGGTCCCCACGACCACGTCCAGGTGATCTCCCAGCGTGCGGCGCCAGTCCGTGTCACGTTCCGAGATGGGGACGGTGAGCATGTGCAGGTCGATCTCGCCATGCCTGGCCGCGAAGAACCGGACGTCCGGCACGTCTGGTTGTTGTCGGGCCAATTCAAACAGCTGTTGGAACGCGTCGGCCAGGGCCCGGCCGTCCGCTACATGCAGGCCGGCGACGAATTTGAACGACTTGGGGGCCAGCACGACGCTGGCAGCGACCTCCGGCTTCCCTTCCTGCACCGTGCGATCCACGACATCGAGCACGCCGTTGACGATCTCGTTGAGGGCGGCGGGCGCGTTGGGGTCGCGCTGGATTGCCAGGAGCGCCTTGCTGCGGAGATACTCCACAACCGCTTGGATCTTCCGCCCGTCTTGAGCCGACAAGCGCGCCGCCGCCTGGAACGTGACGGCGGCGTTGTCCACCAGGAATCCGGCGAAATTCGTGCGGCTTTGCGCCAGTGCCGACCACTGGCCCGCCAAGGCGGAACCGTCGACGGCTGTCGCCTGAAGGTCGGCGACCATGCATGCGCTGCGGCTGTCGACCGACCAGCCGATCGTGATCTGGTCGGCCTGGTCGAACAGCATGCTAATGGCAGTCTTCAACTCCTGGCACGCCGACTTGAGGAACGCGCCGTCGATTTCCGGGTCCTCCAGAGCGACCGACCGGGCGCCGTCATCGATCTGGCTGTGGAGATAGAACGCCGCCAGGTCTCTCAGATTCTGCGGCACGTTCTGCACGTGGAAGCGCGCGGCCAGACTGTATTGCTGGTCCAAGCCGCCGAGCAGCGCGACTGGATCGGGCGGCAAGTTGGCCAGATGCTGAGGCTGGTCGGAAATGAACAGCCACTCGCCTTGCTGCTTCAAGAACACGCCTTTGCCAAGATCCAGTTTCTTGACGCCGTCACGCAAGTCGTCTACGTGCGCGTGGAACCGATCGCGCGCGACCTTGAGAGTCTTCTCGAGATTCGGTGCCGGCAGGAAAGCGACCCCTTTGGGCTCGTCACCCTCGATCGTAATCAACAGCCCAATCGGCTTCGCGCGGTCCAGGTCCCGCATCAGCGGAGTGACTGCCATCTGGATCAGCCCATCCACATCCGATCGGCCGACCAGGCTGGTCAGGTAAGCGAGGTCGCCCATCACGTGGTCGATGCTTGCGACCGAGAATACGGCCACGGGCCGGGGCGCATCGGCGGCGGCGACCGTCGCAACCGGCAGGACGAGTGCCCCAAGAGCAAGGACCCACGAGCACCCACGGGGTCGAGACATGCGATGATTCACCAGACGGTTCTCCCTGAATATGGCTCCCTGAATATGGCTCCCCGGCCCGCTGGACTCGAGGGGACGCACGTGCGCTTATACCCGGCCCGGGTCCGGCGAGTTTTGCGGAACCGGCCTCCCGGGGCCCGAAAAGGCGTGTGTCGACCGTGCCGCGTGGACGCGCGGCGCGCGGAGATACCCCATGGTGGCGTCCAGATGGGCAGTGGCCAGCTATCCTCTTGTCAGCGCGACAAGATGTGCACGTAACGGGGAATGGGAGCGGTCAGCCGATCAGCACTACCGCTCGCGATACGTGATCCGACCTTTGGTCAGGTCGTAAGGAGAGAGTTCCACCGTGACCTTATCACCCGGCACGATGCGGATGAAATGTTTCCGCATCTTGCCGGCCACATGAGCCAGCACTTCATTACCCGTGTCCAGCTGGACGCGAAACCGCGTATTGGCTAGAGCTTGGGTGACAATGCCCTCCACCTCGAGGGCCTCCTCCTTCTTCGCCATGCGCACCCTACCTCCCGAGAGGAAAAAACCGACACCAAAAACGCCCAGGTACGGGCACGACGCGGGTACGAAATCCCCCGCGATCCGATGGAATCCCACCGTGCCCGCCGCTCGATACGCCCCCGCTCAGCTGCGTTCCAGTATATCGCTTGGGAACCACGAATCCAGGCCGGCTTGGAGTGTGGCGTCGCATGTGGCTTGGAGTGTGGCGTGGAGGAGGCCTGGACCGCAGGCCGGCCGCGAATAGGATGGAGAACACGTCCGCCCGCCACTCCCCACTCCGGCAGGATACGCATGGCCGAGCCCCCCGCATTCGCAATCGAGTCGGCGATTGAAGCCGCCCTGGCGCCCGATCGCCATCGGCTGCGTGCCCGTTGGCGGGCGCTGGCCGACTCCGCGCGCCGAGCCTCGAACCCGCGCGCCTGGGAACGCCTGTGCGCGGACATCCAGCGTTCGGCCGATCGCCGTGCGGCGCGCCAGGCCCGCGCGCCACGCGTGCAGTACGACGGATCGCTGCCGATCCACGCCTGCCGTCAGGCGATCGCCGCGGCCATCACTCACCACCAGGTGGTCATCGTCTGCGGCGAGACCGGGTCCGGTAAATCCACGCAATTGCCCAAGATCTGCCTGGAGATCGGCCGTGGCGTGGACGGGCTGATCGGGCACACCCAGCCGCGGCGGCTGGCCGCGCGGACGATCGCGGCCCGCTTGGCCGAAGAACTGCACTCACCGCTGGGCCGGGACGTCGGCTTCAAGATCCGCTTCACCGACCGCACTCGGCCGGAAACCTACGTCAAGTTGATGACGGACGGGATTCTCCTGGCGGAGACGCCGTCCGACCGGTTCCTGAACCAGTACGACACGATCATCCTGGACGAGGCGCACGAGCGGTCGCTGAACATCGATTTCCTGCTGGGGTATATCAAGCGTCTGCTGCCGCAGCGGCCGGAGCTGCGCTGCATCATCACATCGGCCACGATCGACGCCACCCGGTTCCGCGACCACTTTGCGCCCGTGACCGGCGAGACGCCGATCCTGGAGGTGAGCGGCCGCAGCTATCCGGTGGAAGTGCGCTACCGGGCGGCGGAGAGCCTGCCGGACGAGCCGGAGCCGGACATTCGGACCCAGATCGCCGCGGCCGTCGAGGAGCTGCTTCGCGAGCAACCCGGCGACATCCTGGTCTTCCTGCCGACCGAGCGCGACATCCGCGAGGTGGCCACGACGCTCGGGCGACGGCAGCCGCGGCATTCGGCCGCACTCGAAGTCCTCCCGCTCTATGCGCGCCTGCCGGCCAAGGAGCAGAGCCGGGTCTTCGCGGCGCACACGACACGGCGCGTGGTGCTCGCCACGAACGTCGCCGAATCGTCGCTCACGGTACCCGGCATCCGCGCGGTGGTGGATACGGGTACGGCGCGCATCAGCCGATACTCGCCGCGCTCGAAGGTCCAGCGGTTGCCGATCGAGGCCGTGTCACGGGCTTCGGCCGATCAGCGCCTGGGCCGGTGCGGCCGTCTGGGCCCGGGGATCTGCATCCGGCTTTACAGTGAAGAGGACTACCTGGCCCGCGACCGGTACACGACGCCGGAGATCCGCCGCACGAACCTGGCGTCGGTCATCCTTCAGACGCTCGCGCTGCGGCTTGGCGCGATCGAGGACTTCCCGTTTCTCGACCCGCCGCGCCCGGAGGCAATCCGCGACGGCTACAAGACGCTCTTCGAATTGGGGGCCATCGATCGTCACCGCGCCCTGACGCCGCTGGGTCGCGAACTGGCCCGCCTCCCGGTCGACCCGCGTGTGGGCCGAATGATCCTGGCGGGCGACCAGCGGCGCTGCCTCGAGGAAGTCCTGATCATCGCAGCCGGGCTGGAGGTGCAGGACCCGCGCGACCGGCCCGGCGAGAAGGCCGAGGCGGCCGACCAGTGCCACGCGCAGTTCGCGGACGAGCAGTCCGATTTCTTCAGCATCCTGAAGCTGTGGGACTTCTACCAGCACCTGAAGCGGACCCTGTCGCGCAACGAGCTCCGCAAGGCCTGCCGCCAGAACTTCCTGTCGTTCAACCGGCTGCGTGAATGGGCCGACATCTATCGGCAGCTGCGGATGCTGTGCGAGGAGAGCGGCCGCCGCCTGCCGGCACGGCGCGACGACTACGACACGGTCCATCAGGCGTTGCTGAGCGGCTTGCTGGCGGGCGTTGCCTATCGCAGCGGCACGCATGAGTACACGGGAGCGGGCGACATCCGCCTGCAGCTCTGGCCGGGATCCGCGCTGTTCGCCCAGCGCCCCAAGTGGATCATGGCGGCGGAATTGGTCGAGACCAATCGCCGCTACTGCCGCGTTGTCGCACGGATCGATCCGGCATGGATCGAGCCGTTGGCCGACCACCTGGTACACCGCCACTACGACGAGCCCCATTGGGATTCACACGCGGGTTCGGCCCTGGCGTACGAGCGCGTGTCGCTGTTCGGCCTGCCGATCGTGTCCCGGCGGCGCGTGCCGCTCGCGCCGGTGGACCCCGCCACCGCGCGGCAGCTGTTCATCCAGCACGGACTGGTCGAAGGCGATCTGCGTCAGCGATTCGCGCTGCTGGAACACAACCGGCGGGTGCTGCGCGAGATCGAGCAGCTGGCCGCCAAGCAGCGCCGCACGGACCTGATCGTGAGTCCACAGACGCTCTACACGTTCTACGACCGCCGGCTGCCGGAACAGGTGTGCGACGCGCGGCAATTGGCCCGCTGGCTGCCGACCGGCACGGACACCCCGACCGCGCTGCACCTGCGGCGGGAAGACCTGCTGGGTGAGGGCTGCGAGGCCGACACATCGAGTCGGTATCCCGATGTGCGGGCGATCCACAAGACCCGCTTCCCGCTCCGCTACCAGTTCGCGCCCGGGGAGCTGGAAGACGGCATTACGATGACGGTCCCGCGACACGCCGTGAATCAGATCTCGCACGCCGACGTCGACTGGCTCGTGCCCGGCCACCTGGAAGAGAAGATCACGGCCTTGATCCGGTCGCTTCCCAAACCGATCCGCACGGGCCTGGTCCCGGCGCCGGACAGCGCGCGCAAGGCGGCGGCCATGCTCCCGTTCGGCCAAGGCCCGTTCCTGCCCACGCTCGCGCGCGTGCTCGAGCAGTTGTCGGGCGAGCGGATCCCGGTCGAGGCGTTCCAACTCGATCGGCTGCCCGCCCACCTGGTCATGAAGATCCGCCTGGTGGACGAGCGGGGTAAGACGTTGGCCGTGGATACAAGCCTGGATCGGCTGCGTGCGAAGTACGCCGCGGCGGAGTCCGAGCCGCGCGGCCAGATCGCCGATCCGGCCTGGAACCGTCCGCCGACGCGCGATTGGGACTTCGGCAACCTGCCGCGCGAGGTGACGATCACGCGCGGCGGGCTGCGCGTACCCGCGTATCCGGCGGTGCTCGACCAGCAGGACGGCGTCGTGGTCCGGCTGCTGGACACGGCCGACCGCGCGTGCCGGGAATCGCGGATCGGCGTGCGGCGGCTGTATGCCCTGGCCCAGCTCAAGGCGCTCCAGGCGCACGTGGCGTGGCTGCCCCGGCTGCGCGAGATCAAGCTGCTGGCCGGCAACCTCCCGGGGCGGGCGGCCCTGGAGCAGCAGTTCGCACTGCTGCTGGCCGACCGCGCGTTTCTGGGCGAGGACGACTTGCCGCGGACACGGGCTGAATACGAGCAGCGTTTGGCGGACGCGGCGGAGCGCGTCAGCCTGGCGGTCCAGGACGTCACGGCCCTGCTGTACCCGCTGTTCGAGTCCTATCACGGCGCGCGGCTGGCGCTCGAAACGCTGCCCGAGGGCCGCTGGCCCGCGGCGGCCCGGGATGTGGCCGGTCAACTGGCGGCGCTGGTCCCGGAAGGGTTCCTCACGGCCACCCCCTGGACCTGGCTCCAGCACTACCCGCGCTACTTCCGCGCCATCGTGCATCGGCTGGACAAGCTGCGCCACGGCGGTCAACTGCGCGACCAGCAGGCGCTCGAGCAGCTGGAACGCTGGATCGCCCCCTGCGCGCAGCGCGCGGCGGCACACCGCCAGCGCGGCACGGTCGATCCGCAACTGGTCCTGTTCCGTTGGATGCTGGAGGAATTCCGGGTATCCTTGTTCGCACAGCAGCTGGGCACTTGCCTGAGCGTGTCCGCCCAGCGACTCGAGAAGCAATGGGCTCAGGTAGCTCCGTAGGGGCCAGACGCAACACCCGACCGCCACGATGTGAGTCCCCAATCGATGAAGAACAAAGTACAAGGCGCCGTGTTCGACCTGGACGGGACGCTGCTCGATTCGCTGGAAGATATCGCCAACGCGGCCAACGCCGTGCTCGCCGCGCACGGTCTCCCGGTGCATCCCGTCGATGCCTATCGGCTGTTCGTCGGTGACGGTGTGCGCCGGCTCGTCCACCGCCTGGTGCCGCTCGAACATCGAGCGGACACGGCGTTGATCGAGGCGCTGCTGGCCGAGTATGCGCAGCAGTACCACCGCGCGTGGAACGTCAAGTCACGGCTCTACGACGGGATCGAGGAGCTGCTCGACGCGCTCGTCCAGCGCCGGATCCGCATGGGCGTGTTGTCGAACAAGCCCCAGGCGGCCACGCGCCAGTGCGTCGACTACTACCTGGGCCGATACCCGTTCGCGGCCGTGCTGGGTCAGCAAGCGGATCGCCCGCCGAAGCCCGACCCGACCGGCGTGCGGGAACTCGTGGCGCAGCTGGAGGTGCCGCCCGAGGCCTGCTGCTACCTGGGCGACACGGCCGTCGACATGCAAACCGCGCGGGAGGCGGGCATGTTCGCCGTCGGCGCGACCTGGGGGTTCCGCGACGTGGAGGAGCTCCGGGACGCCGGGGCCCAGGCCATCATCCACCATCCGCGCGAACTGCTCCCGCTGATCGACTCGTAGGCGGCGCCGGCCGCTGCCCGGGCTCTGCCGCCTCGAGATTCGGCCCGGCGTCCTCGGCCGGCTGGGAGCGCACAGGCCCCGGCGCTGGGCCGGCTAGGCGACGAACGTCGCGACAGCCGGCAGCTGGCCGTCGTCACCCAGGGGCAATTGGCGGAGGGGCGTCAGGATCTCCAGGTCGGATCGCGCTCGAGCCTCCTCGTAGTACGCCTCCGAACACTCCAGTTCGGCCACTTTCAGCGTATTCTGGATCCACATGAGCTCTGCGCGTGCGGCGGTGCGCAGGCCGATGACCGACAGCGCGACATCGAGCATCTCGCGATCGGTCTCGTAGTCGAGCGGGATCATCGCGGCCGTCGCATGGCTGCCGGTCAGACAGTTGATGCGGGTGGCGCGCACATCCATCTCCCGCAGGACCTGGCTCCGGCAGAACTCGACCAGTCCGATCCCGGTGGCGTTCCGGTGCGTTTCCCTGGTCAATCCGCGGACGGCGATGTACTTGATCTTGGGAGACTCATCGTCGCGCGCCGCATGATCCAGGTACTTGCGGCCCACCACGTTCGTGTCGAGCCCGGCGCCGCTGACATCCTTGCCGATCTGGTCGATCAGCAGGATATCGGCCCGGTCGAAAGGCAGTCTCGGCAGCCATTGGCGGGCCTGCCGCAGCAGTTCCGGTTCCCGCGTCTCGAACTCGTCCGGGGCCACGCCGACGATGCGCGCCGTCTCGTCATAGGCGTTCTCGACGATGGCCAGGCCGGCCAGAATACGGCACCGCTCGAGCACCTCGCGGGCCACGCTGCGGAGGATCTGGTCGAAGCTGAAGTCCTGGATGGCCTGATGATAGACCAGCGCTCCGGCATGTTTGCCGAGCCCGATGAGCATCATCTTCATCAGCCCGCTCTCGATGTCGCCGACGAATCGCGTATGCGGCTTGATCCGTCCGCACACGAGCACGTGGTCCGCCTCCGCCGCGTAGCGGTCGAAATGCACGGGGAACCCTTCGGCCGCCTGGCACACGACCACCGTGTCCATGCTCGATCGGATCGGGCAGCCGCACGCGTCGGGCGTGATGCCGTAGGTTTCCAGGATTCGGCGCTGTCCTTCCGCCGTGGCGCCGCCGTGGCTGCCCATGGCCGGCACGATGAACGGCTCGGCACCCAGCCGGCGCAGGTGATCGACGGCCGCGCGGAGAATGACCGCCATGTTCGCAATGCCGCGGCTGCCGGCCGAAATGGCGACCCGCTGGCCCGGCCGGACGCGTGCCGCGAGCGGCAGGGCGGCCAGCGCCGCTTCCACGGCGCCGGGCACGTCCGTCACGCGCGGGCGGGGGAAATGCTGGCGGAGGCGAAACACGCGCGGATATGCGGACATGGCTGGCACGGCTCTCCAGCGGCGAGCACGACGTTACTCCATCGCGGGCAGGATGACGTCATCCAGCCAGTACTTCTTGAGCAACCGGACGAGATCGAGGAATTTTTCCATGTTCACCGGCTTGACGATGTACCCGTCAACCTTGAGCGAATCGCACTGCAGCCGGTCTTCCTCGGCCTCCGATGCGGTCACGATCACCACCGGGATGTCCTTGAGCCCCTCGTGGGACTTCACCTCGTTGAGCACCTCCAGGCCGGACCGGCGCGGCAGCATGAGGTCCAGCAGGATCAGGTCCGGGCGCGGCGCTTGGGCGAACCTGCCGCGATGGAAGACGAACTCCAGCGCCTCGTCGCCGTCGCGCACGAGCGTCAGCCGGTGCCGGAATCCGCCGCGTTCCAGCGCACCGATCGTGACACGCGCGTCGACCAGCGAGTCTTCGATCAGCAGGATCTCCATCGGGCGCCCGACTGTCGATGGGTTGCTCATCAGTTGACCTTGCCCCCCTGTACGTCGCCGGGCCCGGCGCGCCGCGCGCCCCGGCCGGCCGCCCACGTGCAGCCGCCAATCGCTCCTGCACACTAAACGATGGGGCCGTGCACGTCAAGATTCCCCCAGCCGCCGGGTCCGCTCAGCGGAAGATGCCGTAGCGCAGGATGCACCAGAGCGCCGCGAATCCATCGCGCCAGCCGATCTTCTTCCCCTCGGCATACGATCGCCGCGCATAGCAGATCGGCCGTTCGAAGAACCGCACGCCCCGCTGCCGGACCAGCTTGAAGGTCAATTCGATCTCGATCCCGAAGCGCCGCTCGCGAAGCGTCGGTACGATGTCGCGCACCAGGTCGCGGCGGAACATCTTGTAACAGGTCTCGACGTCCGTGAACCGGTACCCGGACACCAGCACGGCACAGAACGTGATCAGCTGGTTGGCGCCCTGGTGCCAGAGCGGCGAGACGGGACGATCGTTGTGGATGAACCGGCTCCCATACACGACATCCGCGTCGCCCTCCACGATCGGCTGTAAGAGCAGCCGCAGGTCGCGCGGGTCGTACTCCATGTCCGCGTCCTGGATCACCACCACCTGGCCCCGCGCCGCCGCCAACCCCGACTTGACGGCCGCGCCCTTCCCCTGGTTCCGCTCATGCAGAATGACGCGACAGTCCTCGCCCAGCGCCACGCGCTGCAGCACCTCGCGCGTGCCGTCCGTGCTGCCGTCGTCCACCAGGATCATCTCCAGCGGCAGCTCCGTGGCGCGCACGCGCGCCAGCACCTGTTCAATCGTCCGCGCTTCGTTGTAGACGGGGATCACGACCGATAACAGAAAGTCCGGCGGCAGCGGATAGATGCCCAACTGCCGACACACGTCCGCGCCCAGTACGCGATGCAACAACTCCACCCGCTCCGCGCGCGTCACAGACCCGGAGCCGGACAGCAATTGGTCCAGCATGCGCTGCCGGGCGCCACCCGCGCGCAGATCGCCGCTCGAAGGGCGCTCGGGCTCATGGGATGCTGAAGTACTCACGGCCGGACTCGGGATGCTGCTGGCGAGAATCAAGCACCTGGTCAAGACACTCCGCACGATCAGGATGCCTGCTCATGGTACTCCCTCCACGCGCACTTCAACACCCCCGCGCTGCCGCGCGACGGCACCAGCAACCGCATTCGCACAAAAAAAAGAAATCTCTCGCCAAGGTTGCTTGACAATCCGTTTTCACTCGGCACAATGGGTCAGTTGTTGGAAAACAGACAGTGGTTTCGAGAGCCAACTATCTTCGTCGGTGTGCGACGATGTTTTGAAGTCGGCTGCTACGTGCAGCCGCTGCCTTGTCAGAATCGCTCGATCGCGACCCAACGCGCACGCGTGTCGTGCGCGCGTGGGTACTTGGCGTCTCGAAATCGGTCGACGCGCAACGGATGCCGATAGCGCATTATATTCATCGGTGATAGCATTACTTCCGGGGATTTTATATCCGGGGGGCGGCGATTGATCGGAGCGACTGTCGGCGGCCTTGGTCGTGGTTCGGAGGTCCCCCCCGTTTCTTCGTCGTAGCATCGAACGCAGGGAACGCGCCAACGGTGCATGTGGCGGCCTGAGATGACTGGACGCTGTCTCGTGCCGCCCGTTTCATGCGCTGAGCCTTGGCAGCCACCATGGCGGAATGTCTGATCGGGCTGGGCTCGAATCTCGGCGATCGCACGGCGCACTTGGAGCAGGCCTGCCGCGTGCTCTGCGGCCACCCGCAGATTCACAACTGCCTACGGAGCGCGCTTCATGCGACAACACCGGTCGGCGGCCCGGCTGGCCAAGGTGTCTACCTCAATGCGGCATTGCGCCTCACCACGTCCTTGTCGCCCCGGCAGCTGCTGGCGATCGTGCACGATGTCGAGCAACAGCTTGGTCGGCAACGGCGTGAACGCTGGGGCCCGCGCACGATCGATATGGATATCCTGCTCTACGACCAGCTGGTCATGGAGACGGACAGACTGGTGCTGCCACACCCCCGCATGGCGATCCGCCGGTTCGTACTGGAGCCCGCGTGTGAAGTGGCGGCCGACATGATTCACCCGCCGACTGGCTGGCCGGTCGCCCGGTTGCTCGAACGGCTCGGCGAGCCGCCGCAGTACGTGGCGATCGCCGGGCTCGACGCGACTCAGACGGCGGATCTGGCGATCAGGTCGGCCCGGGACTCGGGCGCGCATCTGCTGCTCGACCCCGGATCGCCTGCCCAGGATGGTGCGCCGGCTCAGGCCGGCACCGTCTCGGCGGACCATGAGCTGCGGGCCGTCGACGCCCGGCGCGAGCAACTGAGCGCCCTGGCGGCCGGTCGGTACGGGCCGGCCGGGCGTTGGCACGTGTGCGGTTACTGGCTCCCACAGTCGTTGGCGGTCGCGCGCGGGGTGCTGGCGGGGCGGGAGCGTCGGCGGGTGGAGCGCGCCTGTGCGCGGGCCATGCTTCGCATGCCGTTGCCGCAGTGCATCGTGTTTCTCGCTGAGCGTCCGCGGGGCGTACACAGGAGCCACGATGCCGAAAACGGGGCCGAGTCGCACGCGGCCGCGCGCGGCAGCGCGGCGGGGCCGATGCGGGAGCTGGCGCGGCAGCTGTCCCAGACCGGCCAGGGCCCGGTCCTGCGGATCCCCGGTGGAGACCTGCAGTGCGCCGCGACCGAGCTGGCGGCGGCCATAGACGCGATGCGCTGAATGGTGGAGAATCAGCCGGTGAGACAGGTTCGCGGCGATCGCCGGCAGACCGTCGCCGCGCGCGCGGAAGCCGGCGGCGCCCACGTGCGGACGCGCGGTCGGAGATCGTCAGGGGTTCGGAACTGCAACATGGCCCAGAACGCATCGGTAGACGGGACGGTCAAGCCGCAAGTCGTGGCCGATCGGGATGCCTTGCGAGCATGCCTGTGCGCGGCGCGCGCAGCGGGCCGAACCATCGGCCTGGTTCCCACGATGGGCGCCTTGCACGAGGGCCATTTGAGCCTGGTACGGCAATCGGTGAGCCAGTGCGATTTCACGGCGGTCACGATCTTCGTGAATCCCACGCAGTTCGGCCCGCAGGAGGATTTCGCGAGATATCCGCGCACGATGGAGGCAGACCTCCAACTGCTCGGCCGCGAAGGGGCGGATCTCGTGTTCGCTCCGACTGCAGATACGATCTACCGTCCGGGGTTCTCGACCTACGTAGAGCCGCCCGAGGTGGCCCAGCCGCTGGAGGGCCGCTGCCGGCCCGGGCATTTCCGCGGTGTGGCGACGATCGTGCTGAAACTGTTCCACCTGATCCCGGCCGACGTCGCATTCTTCGGCCGCAAGGACTACCAGCAGGCACGCGTGATCCAGACGATGGTCGATGATCTGGACATCCCTATCCGGATCGAGGTTTGCCCGACCGTGCGCGAGCCCGACGGGCTCGCCATGAGCTCGCGGAACCAGTATCTCAATGCCGCGCAACGCCGGCAGGCCCTGGGCCTCTCGCAGAGCCTCGCCCGCGCTGCTCAGCTGGCGCGCGGCGGAGAACGACGCGCAGCCGTCCTGTTGTCCGAGATGCGGTCCGTGCTGGAACTGGCCGGCATCACACGCATCGATTACGTGGCGCTGGTGGACCCCTTGAGCCTGACCGACATCGATCCGGTCCGGGACGACACCGTGGCCCTGATCGCCGCCTTCGTCGGCGGCACGCGGCTGATTGACAATCGGCAGCTTGGTGGAGAATGACCGTGCGATCGACGTTGTTCTACATCCCGCACGCGGATCCGTTCTGGAATATCCCGCTGTTCGGCTGCGGCTGGGCCTTGCTCCTCGTGACGCTCTTCGGCGCGGCGCTGATCGCCTACCGCGTGTCTCGTCTCGGCTGGAGCCGCGCAGCGCTGGCCGATGCCCCCACGCTGCTGATCCTGGGCGCGGTCGTGGTGTGGGGCGCGCCCTGGTTGGAGCAGCCCAGCGCCGGCGGACCACCGCTGGGGATCCCGATCCGCGCCTACGGAGTCATGGTACTGCTGGGCATCGCCGCCGGCATCGGGCTGTCGATGCGCGAGGCACGCCGGATGGGCGTCGACTCGGACGTGGTGTTTGCCATCTGCTTCTGGATCGTCGTGGCCGGGTTCGCGGGGGCTCGGACGCTGTACGTGGTCCAGCATTGGGAACAGTTTGCCTCGCCGACGACCCGCCAGACGATCGTGCGCGTCATCAACCTCACCGATGGCGGGCTGGTCGTCTACGGCAGCTTCATCGGCGCCGCGTTGGCAGCGGTCGCCTACCTGCTCGCACATCGCCTGCCCCTGCTGGCTATGGCCGACCTGCTGGCGCCCGGGCTCATGATCGGCGTGGCGTTCGGCCGCATCGGCTGCCTGATGAACGGCTGCTGCTGGGGCGGCCAGTGCGACCAGAGCGTCCTGGGAATCACATTCCCACCAGGCAGCCCGCCATATGTGGCCCAGTTGGAAAACGGCACGCTGCTCGACATGCGCGTGCAAGAAGACCCGGCGAGCGGCAACCACGTCATTCAAGAAGTACAGCCCGGCGGGCTGGCGGACCGGCGCGGTTTGAAAGTCGGCGATGTGATCGAGCGGTTCGAACTCCCCGACGCCGAACAGTTCAATCGGATGCGCAACGGCCAGGCCGTGCCGCACGCGGAAGTGTCCGTCCGGACCGTGGATGGGCGAGCCGCCACCTGGCAGTTCCGCGAGCTCCGCCCCCGCAGCCAACGCGTCTATCCGGTCCAGATCCTGAGTTCCATTGACGGAGCACTGATCTGCCTGTTCTTGTGGACCTACTACCCGTTTCGCCGACGGGACGGCGAAGTCTTCGCACTGCTCATTACCATCTATCCGATCGTACGCATCCTGGAGGAGATGATCCGCACCGACGAACCCAGTATCCTGTCCGTGAATGTTCGCTGGACCCTGTCTCAGATGGTCAGCAGTCTGCTACTGGTGGGCGTGGCGGCCCTGTGGTGCTACATCCTGTCGCGCCCCCGCGGCAGCGCGTTGCCGGCCGGTCGGCCGTGACTTGCCGCTCATGGGGGGGGGGGGGGGGGGGGGGGGG
>JBPOJB010000057.1:0-19808 GCA_052034005.1 Planctomycetota bacterium
CCCGGTTGGCCGCGTTGCGGGACGCGGGGTTCGGGCGCGTCCTGGTCGGCGGCCGCATCAGCCACATCGGCTCGGACCGGTCGGGCTCGGCAGCCGCGCCCGCGGTGCCCGACGGCCAGCTGCCGCCGCACGCCGAGGTCTGGGTCCGGGGGGACCGGCTGGGGGGGGGCCAGCACGGCCGGGCGCGCCTACAGCACGCCGCGCAGGCGGCGCGGGCCGGCGGGCGGGGACGGTGGGCCGTGTTTCACCAACCGTCGGCGGCGGCCGATCCGAGCGAGCGTGATGAGACCCTGGTGATCGACTCCCAGCAATGGGTGGTATGGCGTTTCAGCGAGTCGCGGCGTTGCGAGGCATGCGGTATCGACTACCCGCCGCTGGAACCGCGCGCTTTGAGTTTCAACAGCCCGTTAGGCGCGTGCCCGGTGTGTGAAGGGTTCGGCAGCATCCTGGACGTGGACCTGGAGTTGGTCGTCCCGGACCCGAGCAAGAGCCTGCGGCAGGGTGCGATCGCGCCCTGGAACACGCCGGCCTACGCGCACGAGTTGGAGGAACTGTTGGCGTTGGCCGAGGACTACGGGATCCCGGTGGACGTGCCGTTTCGCGAATTGGGGCCCGAGCATCTGCGGATGATCTGCCAGGGGGTGCCGGAGCGGGATTTCGGCGGGCTCCAGGGGTTTTTCGCCTGGCTCGAGCGGCGCAAGTACAAGATGCACCTGCGTGTGTTCTTGAGCCGTTGGCGCAGCTACAAGACCTGCGAGGCCTGCCACGGCGATCGCCTGCGGCCGACCGCCCTGGCGGTCGAGCTGGAGGGTCACAACCTCGGGCAGGTGTCCCGGCTGGAGGTGCGCGCGGCCCGGCAGTTCATACAGGGCCTGTCACTCAGTGCCTGGCAGCAGCAGGTGGCCCGCGAGATTCTCGCGCAGATCCATGCCCGGCTGGGGTACCTGGAGGCGGTCGGGCTGGGGTACCTGACGCTCGACCGCATGCTCCGCACGTTGAGCAGCGGGGAAGCTCAGCGGGTGGCGCTCACATCCGCGCTGGGATCGAGCCTGGTTCACATGCTCTACGTGTTGGATGAGCCGTCGGTGGGCCTGCACCCGCACGATGTCGGGCGGCTGATCGAGGCCCTGGGCGACTTGAAGCGGCGCGGCAACACGGTCGTGGTGGTGGAGCACGAGGAGGCCTTGTTGAGGGCGGCCGATCAGTTGATCGAAATCGGGCCGGCGGCCGGCGAGCGTGGCGGGGAGGTTGTCTTCCACGGCACGCTCGCGGGCCTGGCGGCGGCCCAGCGCAGCTTGACCGGCGATTACTTGTTCGGGCGGCTGGGCATTTCCGAACCGGGGCAACGGCGCGCGACGAACCACGGCTGGATCCGGCTCCACGGCGCACGCGGGAATAACCTGCGGAACCTGACGGTGGCGTTTCCGTTGGGCGTGCTGTGCGTTGTGACCGGCGTGAGCGGCGCCGGCAAGAGCACGCTCGTCCAGGACACACTCTACGGCGCGCTCTGCCGCCGCAAGCGGAAGAACGGGCTCAAGCCCTATCCGTACGACGAAGTGCTCGGGGACGGGCAGATCGACGACGTGGTGCTGGTCGACCAGACCCCGATCGGCCGCTCGCCTCGCTCCAACCCGGTGACCTATATCAAGGCATTTGACGAGATCCGCGCGGTGTTCGCCGCCACGATCGACGCGCGGACGCACAACTACGGACCGGGGCACTTCAGCTTCAATGTCGAGGGAGGGCGCTGTTCAGCCTGCGAGGGCGACGGCTACAAGGAAATCGACATGCAGTTCCTGGCGGACGTCTACATGAAGTGCGACCAGTGTGACGGCAAGCGGTATCGGAAGGAAATCCTGGAGGTCACCTATCGCGGCCGCAACATCGCGGAAGTGCTCGACATGACCGTCCGCGAGGCGTTCGCCTTCTTCCGCGGCCAGACGAAGGTCCAGGCAAGACTCAAACGACTGCTCGATGTCGGACTGGACTACCTGCGGCTCGGCCAAGGCGCCAATACGCTCTCGACCGGCGAAGCCCAGCGCCTGAAGCTGGCCAGCCACATGTCCGGCGCGAAACGGAGCCGGACGCTGTTCATTCTGGATGAACCGACAACCGGCCTGCACTTCTCCGATGTCGTGCGGCTGATCGACTGCTTCGATACCCTGCTGAGCGTCGGGCACTCGCTCATCGTGGTGGAGCACAACCTCCAGCTGATCAAGGCGGCCGACTACCTGATCGATCTCGGTCCGGGAGCCGCCGGCCAGGGCGGCGAAATCGTCGCCGCCGGCACGCCCGAAGAAGTGGCCCGCGCACCGCGTTCCGTGACCGGGCAGTTCCTGGCCGACCTGGTGGCTCACGACCCAGGCCACTAGCGGGCGACAAACCGCCCGGACCGCGGTGCGATCGGGACCGGCACTACTCGGCGTTGGTCGTGTTCGAAGTCGGGCTCGGAATCGACCTGCCGCCCGAGGGCTTGGCCTTGTCGGTCGAGCCGTTGCAGCCCACCAGCGGGAGCGTCACAAACAGTGCCAACACACACACGAACAACGTTTTGCGGACGGACATGAAAACCTCCTCTAAGAAGTTGCGTCAACACGAGTTGCGATTGTAGACGCGCCGCGCTACGCCAACAAGGGCCAGGACGCACATTGTGAGCCCAACAGAAGTGGGGGAGGGAACGCCGTCGTTACATTCGGTACGATCGGCACGGTCGGCACGGTCGGCAGACTACGGGTGAACTTCCCCGCCCGGCTAACCGATCGATGAGTAAGGGGCAACCGGTTCGCACGCCCCGGTGATCTCATCTCACGCACTCCCGATGCGCAACGCGGCAACGATGGATTCGACTTCACATCTTCAATCCGAGTTGGAGCGGCATGTGGCGCCGCCTCGGCACGCCCGGCGCCTGGGGAGGTGGGAGTTGCTGGAACCGGTGGGCGTGGGCCGGTGGTCCACCGTTTTCCGTGCGCGGCCGCGCGATTGCCCGGCCGATTGGCCGGCCGATTACGCTGTCAAGGTGGCGCAGGCGGCCGGCCGGGAGGCCCAGCACGCTCAGGCGCTGCTGACGCGCGAGGCGATGATCGGCCGGACCGTGATCCACCCGCACTTGATCGCCGTGCTCTCGGCCCAAGTCGAGACCGCCCCGTATTACCTGGTCATGCCCCTGCTCGACGGCGCCACCCTGCGCAAGGCGCTGGACGCCTGCGGACCGTTCGAGACGCCGCAGGCGTTGTGGTTAGTGCGGCAAATCGCCGAGTCGCTGGTAACGCTGCACGAGGCCGGCTGGATCCACGCCGACATCAAACCGGACAACATCCAGGTCTCGCCTCAGGGACACGGGACGCTGATCGACCTGGGATTCGCGCTGCGGCTTGGCAGCGCCGAATGTGAACCGGGCGCAACCCTGCGTGGTACGATCACATACACCGCGCCGGAAATGATCAGCTCGGCCCTGCCGATCGACCAACAGGCCGACATCTACAGCCTCGGCATCACGCTCTATGAGCTGCTCGCCGGCCAACCCCCGTTCCTCGAGGAAGACCCGGGGCGCCTGATGCTCGCCCACTTGCAGCGTCCGATGCCCGAACTGCGGCGCCGGCTGCCGGGTCTCCCGCGCGAAGTGCAAGACCTGCTGCGCTCCATGCTGGCCAAGGAACCGCTGCGCCGGCCGACTGCCGCGGAACTCGTGCGGCAGTTGGTGCGCCTGGAGATCGCGACTCTCGACCAACGCGCGACGGACGACAGCCTGGCTTGCTCAGGCAATCACGTCGGTCAGCTTGTCCACGATCAGGTCGGCGATATTCAGCGCGGACGTGGCAGCTGGTGACGGGGCGTTGACCACGTGGATCAACGGCCCGAATTGCTGGATCAGGAAGTCATCGACCAGTGTGCCGTCGGGCGAAACCGCCTGCGCCCGCACGCCGCTGCGACCGACCACCAGCGCTTCCCCGCGGACGTCCGGCACGAGCCGTTGCAGGGCCGCGACGAACGCCCGCTTGCTGAAGCTGCGCACCATCTCGCCCAGGCCCATGCGCCAGTGCTTCCCGGCCAGCCTGAGGAACCCTCGGTAGGCCAGGGCATCCCACAGGTCCCGCGCGTTGATACTCGTCTTGTGGTATCCCTCCCGCGCCCAGGCCAACACCGCATTGGGCCCGCATTCCACGCCGCCCTCGAGCATGCGCGTGAAATGGACGCCCAGAAACGGGAAACTGGGGTCGGGCACCGGGTAGATCAGATTCCGGCACAGCTGGTGCGCCGCCGGCACCAACTCGTAGTACTCGCCGCGGAACGGCACAATCCGCACCGCCGGCTGCCGGCCGCTCATCGCGACCACGCGGTCACTCTGCAGACCCGCACAGTTGATGACCGCCGCCGCCCGGTACGCGCCGGCCGTCGTCTCGAGCACGAACCGGTCGCCGTCCGGGCGGATGCCCACGACACGCGTCCCGGTCCGGACCTGGCCGCCCGCCTCTCGGATCAACGCCGCCAACCGGCCGCACACGTGCGAAAACTGGACAATCCCCGTCTCGGGCACGTGCACGGCAGCGACCCCCGCGGCGTGCGGCTCCAGCTCACGAAGCCGCGCCGGCGAAATCCGCTCACATTGCACCCCGTTGGCCACGCCCCGCTGATAGATCCGCTCCAGGGCCGGGACCTCCGACCGGTCCACCGCCACAATCACCTTGCCACACCGATCAAACGGGATCTCCTGTGCCTGGCAGAACGCCTCCATCGCCTGCCGGCCTGCCCGACAGTTCCGGGCCTTGAGCGATCCGGGCGCATAGTAGATGCCGGAATGCAACACGCCCGAATTGCAGCCGCTCTGGTGCCGACCTACCTCCGGCTCCTTCTCAAACACCTGGAGCGTCCGACCCGGGAGCCGCAGCGTGGCCCGATACGCCGTCGCCAGTCCCACGATCCCGCCGCCGATCACTGCGATGTCCGAACTTTCCACGACTCCACCTCCCGTCGCACCCCGGGGTGGCGACCCCCACAGCGTAACCGAACACGCCCGACGCGAGTAGGGAGCCCCCGGTTGCCAGATCGAGGTTCGGCCGCAAGAATGCCTGCACGGCGCGATCGGACACCCTGGAAGACGCCTCGAGCCTACACGTTCCGCCGGCCCGGGCGCGCTGCGCTCAAGCGCGCAGAAGAGGGAGGGGGAGGAGGAGTCGAGAATGGCAGTCGACCTCACAACATCGTACCTCGGGTTGCAGCTCAAGAACCCCGTGGTGGTCTCGGCCTGCCCGCTGACGCTCACCGTCGCCTCGCTCGAGCAGTTGGAACGGAGCGGCGCGGCGGCGGCGGTGCTGCCCTCGCTGTTCGCGGAGCAGTTGGAGCACGATGAGGCCCAGGAACTCAGCCTGCACGAGTACCATAGCGAGTCCTTCACGGAAGCGCTCAGCTACGTGCCGGAGACGATCCGGTGGCATACCGGCCCCGAACCGTACCTGGACCACATCCGGCACGCGAAACGCGCGGTGTCCATCCCGATCATCGGCAGCCTCAACGGGACGAGCACGGGTTCGTGGGTCCGGTACGCCCGACTGATTCAGGATGCGGGCGCCGACGCACTGGAGCTGAACATCTACTTCGTGCCGACCGATCGATATGAGTCGTCCGAGACGATCGAAGCACGATACCTGGAGCTGGTGACGGCCGTCTGCCGGACGATCTCGATCCCGTTGGCGGTGAAGATCGGTCCGTTTTTCAGCAGCCTGCCGCACTTCGCGCGTCGCCTGGTGGACGCGGGGGCGCGCGGGCTGGTGCTGTTCAACCGGTACCTGGACCCCGACATCGACACGGAGCTGCTGCAGGTGACGCCCAGCCTGACCCTGAGCGACCGGCACGAGCTGCGTCTGCCGCTGCGCTGGATCGCCACGTTGCGCGACCAGCTGGACGTCTCGCTGGCCGCCACCAGCGGCATCCATTTCTCGGACGACGTGATCAAAGCGCTGCTGGCGGGCGCCGACGTGACGATGATGGCCGCAGCCTTGCTGCGGTACGGCCCGCCGTGGCTCGAATCGGTCCTGGCCGAGACGACGCGCTGGATTGAGAGCAACCAGTACACGAGCGTATCGCAGTTGCGCGGGAGCCTGAGCCTGGCCAACTGCCCGGACCCGAGCGCCTACCATCGCGGCAACTACGTCAAAACGCTCGTCTCCTACACGAGCAACCTGATCTGACCCGACCGGATCTGATCGGGCCTGCGGCGGCCGGCTCGGCCCGGGGCGTGTCCGCCGCGACTCACTTTCGCTCGTAGGTGCCCACCAGCTCACCGGTGGCCACGATATGGCCCTGCATGGCCTTGAGCAGCTCGTCCTTCGTCAGTCCCGGTTTCAGGTCGAGCCGTGCATCGAGCGCATAGAGCTTGAAGTGATAGTGGTGCACGCCGTGGCCGGGCGGCGGGAGCGGACCGCGGTAGCCGACCGTCTGCCCGCTGGGCCAGGAGTTCCGTCCCTGCAGCGCGGCGACGGGGGACGTGATCGTCCGGTCGGTGGGCAGGTTGGCCGGGAGGGCTCGCAGATCCGCCGCCAGGCCGTAGATGACCCAGTGCACCCACGGCGTGGCGGTGGGCGCGTCCGGGTCGTCGCAGATCAACGCGAACTCCCGCACGGCGTCCGGCACCTGGTCCCAGGCCAGCTGGGGCGAGCGGTCGTCACCTTCACCGGTGCAGGCCGTGGGGATCACCTGGCCGGCTTCGAAGTCGTCACTGGTAAGCGTGAGTGTGCCGCTCATCGCAGGCTCCTTGGCAGGTTTCTGGGCGGGCGCCCGGGGCGCGGGCGGATTGCATCCGGCGGCCGGGGCGAGGAGCACGGCCAGGACCGTCAGCACGGGTACTGCCGAGCGACAGTTGTCCATGGCAAGCCATTAGTCCAGGAATCCGACCAGTTCGGCGCTGCGGCTCGGCTCTTGCAGCTTGCGCAGCGCCCGGTCTTCAATCTGACGGATGCGTTCCCGCGTCACCTTGAAGATGGACGCGACTTCTTCCAGCGTGTAATTGTAGCCGTCTCCCAGGCCGTAGCGCAGATTGATGATCTCGCGCTCCCGGTATCCCAGCGTCTGCAGCAGGTTCCGGATGCGGCCCTGCAACATCTGATGGCCGGCGCCGTCGGCCGGGCCCTCGTGCTCGTTCTTGGACAGCAGGTCCGCGAACTTGCTGTCTTCGCCCCGCCCCACCGACTGGTCCAGGCTGGCCGGCATCTGCCGGATGCGGAGGATCTGGCGTGCTTCCTCCACCGGCAGGTCGGCGGCCCGGGCGGTCTCTTCGACGGTCGGTTCGCGGCCGAGTTCGTGGTAGAGGCGGCCGAAGATCTGTTTGACGCGGGCGATGACCGGCGCCATGTGCACGGGCACGCGGATCGTGCGGCTCTGGTCGGCCACGGCGCGCGTGACCGCCTGGCGGATCCACCAGGTGGCGTAGGTGCTGAACTTGAACCCGCGCCGATACTCGAACTTCTCGACCGCGCGCATCAGCCCGGCGTTGCCCTCCTGGATCAGGTCCAGGAAGCTCACGCCGCGGTTGCGGTACTTCTTGACGATCGACACGACCAGCCGGAGGTTGCCTTGCGACAGGCCTTTCTTGGCGGCCTGGTATTCTGCCAGCGACTTGTGGAGGCTCTCCAACCGCCGCTGGATCCCATCGGGCGTGTGCTGGGTCACCCGCAGCAGCCGGCACAACTCGCGCGACCACTTGGCACGGTCCTCGGGCGAGCCGCAGTCAGGCGTCTCCAGCCACTGGTCCAGCGCGGCCACGCGCTGGGCCACCTTCTCGAACCGGGGGAACATCGCCTCGAAATGCTCCATCCGCAACCCGAGTTCCTCGACCAGCCGCGCCGCACGGTGGCGCCGACGCACCAGCGACTGCTGCGCATGCTGCCGCTTCGCCTTCGATGCGCTCTTGGAGGCCATCACGCGGTAATCCTCCCGGTTGCGCTCCAGCAACACCGCGAGCGTGCGCAGATTGTGGGGGAAACGGCCCAGAATCTGGTGTTTCTCCAACCGGTCGCTCACCGAAACCTGGATCGTCCGGTCAAACGGCAGTTCATGCAGATGCACCCTCTCGAGCGTCCGGGCAGCCGATCGAATGACGAACGCCACCTTCAGCAACTCGCGGCGGAACCGGCGCCGGGACAGCTCCACTTTCCGCGCCAACGCCACCTCCTCCTGATGCGACAAGAGCGAGATCTTGCCGATCTGATTCAGATACAGGCGCAACGGGTCGTCCGGCCAGGTGATGTTGTCGGCCGCCACCTGCGCCCGATCGTCATCCCAGTCCGTCGAGGCGTGCGGCGCGACATCGCCGTCGGCAGGGTCCCCATCCAGAACCAAGTCCGCATCCCCGTCGAAGTCCATGTCGTACTCGGCATCCAGATCAAGTTCCGCGTCGAGGTCGGAACCGAAATGGGGCGCGGTACTCTTGCCTGCCTCGCCAGGCGCCGACGTTTCGAACTGCTCGTCCTCGGGAGCGTAAGTCTCGTACATGCTTAGAACACCTGATCAACCGGAACCAAACCAGCTCGGGGCAGAACAGCACGCGCGGCCGCACCCCGGCGTGGCTTCTGCAAGGATATCTGGACACACGACTGCGGGATGCCATTCAACGCACCCCGCAACTTGCGGCGGGCGGGTGGGCGAAAGGCCTCCATCAACACCCTTCGTCCCATAAGTATACTCGGGCCCGGGCTTGCGGCCAGAACCAGTATGTGCTAAGTGGTCCCCGCCTGCCAAGAGCAATCCGGACATTCTGATTGGCAAACGCCCACCGGCTGCGGGTTTTCTGACGGCCCTCCACGCACCGGAGGGCCGGTGGCGGCCCCGCGGTGCGCGCCGCCCAAGCCGCATTGCCGATCCTGTAACGGCCCGCTACAGTCCGTTAATGCGGGGCTGATGGTCGTACTGACGCCGCCGGGGCGTCCCCCAGCCCGCGGCATCGACTCGCTGCGGAGGACTCTCGCATGTCCCACTCGACTGTAATTCATCCTCGCCGCCGGCTCCGGCGGCCGCTGCCCGCGCCCGGGCTGGTGTGGACTCTCGGACTGCTCCTGCTGGCGGTGACCGGCCGCTGTGCGGCCCAACCGCCCGAAGCCGACACTCAGGCGGTCGAGCACGTCGAAGCGCTGTCGCGCGCCTTCCGGCAGGCTGCCGCGAAGGTGCTCCCGACGGTCGTGACCATCAAAACGTCGGCCAACCCTCGGAGCGCGCGGGCGGGCGGCGGCTTGGACGAGGGCCCGAACCCGTTTGAGGGGACCCCGTTCGAGGACTTCTTCAGCGACCGATTCGGACTGCAGATGGTGCCCCGACGCGAAGGGCTCGGATCAGGCGTGATCATCGATCCGGCCGGGATCGTGCTGACCAACAACCACGTGGTAGAAGGGATGGACGACGTCCTGGTCGAGTTGCCGGACGGCCGCGAGTTCCGGGCGGTCGACATCAAGACGGACCCGAGCAGCGACATCGCCGTGCTGCGCATCAACGATGCCGGTCCGCTGCCCGCCGCCACGCTCGGCGACTCCGACCAGTTGCAGATCGGTGACTGGGTGTTGGCAGTCGGCAGCCCCTTCGGCCTGGAGAACACGGTCAGCGCCGGCATCATCAGCGCGAAAGGGCGGTCACTCGAAGCGGCGCGACGCGCGCAGTTCCTGCAGACGGACGCGACGATCAACCCGGGCAACTCGGGCGGCCCGCTGGTCAACATGCGGGGCGAGGTGGTGGGGATCAACACGGCGATCGCGTCGGCGACCGGAGGCTCCCAGGGAGTCGGTTTTGCCATCCCGGTGAACCTGATCAAGTGGGTTTCGGAGCAGCTCGTGCGCGACGGCCGCGTGCAACGCTCCTACCTGGGCGTCGGGGTCGTGGTGTTGACGCCCGAGCTGGTGAACCAGTTTGGCGGCTCGGTCGGGCAGGGCGTGTTCGTCGAACGTGTCTACCCCGGTTCACCGGCCGAGAAAGGGGGCCTGCAGTTCGGCGACATCATTACGCGGTTCCAACAGCTGCCCGTTCGCACGCCGGGCGACCTGCAACAGGCGGTGGAGAAACTCGCGGTGGGCACCCAGGTCGCATTGACGGTCCTGCGCGACGGCGAGGCACACGAGATGACGGTGGTGCTCGAGGACCTGCCACCCGCCGCACTGGCCGAACGCCGCCCGGGCCGGCCGCTCGCCCCGCGCCAGACAGCGGGTACGACGGAGATTGAGAAGGCGATGGGGATTGGAGTCCGGGACCTGACGGCACAGCTCGCGCGCCAGCTGGGTTACGCGGACCGTACATCCGGCGTGCTCGTGACGGACGTGGCCGGCGGGGGCCCCGCGGCAGCCAAGGGGATCGCGCAGGGCATGTTGATCACCAAGGTGCGCAAAACGGACGTGCTCACCGTGCAGCAGTTCCGCCAAGCGCTGGAAAAGGAATCGCTCGAACGCGGCGTGCCGCTCGTGGTGGCCACGCCGACCGAAGAACGGCTGGTGGTGATCAAGCAGGTGCGTTAGCGGAGCGGTCATCGAGCCGGTCGAGCCGCTGCACCGGGCGCCGCACCCATCCCCTAACGCGCGATGGATTCCAATGCCCAGCGTGCGGCGCCACGCACGTTCGGGTCGCTGTCCGACAACGCCTCGGTCAACGCGGGAACGGCATCCGCCGCATCCGCACCGATGCTGCCCAACACGGTGGCGGCCCACTGGCGGACGACCGGGCTGGGGTGACTCAGCGCATTGCGCAGCGCGGGGACGGCCGGGCGGCCGACGGTCACAAGCACGCTGGCGGCCGCGTTCTCCAGAACCGCCGCCTCGCGCAGACGCTCCATCGTCTCCTGGCCCTGGACCAGCTTCAGCTGGTTCAGTTCCTGCTGCGCCTGGCCCAGCTCCTCCTGCAGCACGGTCACATCCGAGACCAGTGACTGTTGGATTTCGCGAGCCAGGGACAGCTCGGCTTCCAACTGGGCGGGGTCCGCCGCCGCGTCAGCGGCCTCTTCCTCCGGCAGCAGGGACTCCGCAGGGTCGCGCGTCAGCGTCTCGACCGTCAACATGACGGCCTCGTCATACCGCACCCGCAGGTCGTCCAGCTCGCGGGTCTTCTCATCGAGCAGCTTGGACAACTGGCGCAGCCGATCCGTCTTCTCCTCCAACATGGTCTCCAGCAGGCGGACACGCTGTTTCTCCATGTTGGCAGCCCGCACGCGCCGCGCGTCGGCTTCCGCGTCGAGTTGCGTGTGTGTGACCGCCCATTCGGGAACCGGCTCGACCTCGATCGGCTGCAACGGCGGCAGATGCGCGCGGGTCGTGTACCGGAAGATGCCGACCAACGCGGCCAGGACGATCAACATCGCAGCCGTGAGGTAGACACCCAGCGTCAACAAGCCGTTCCTGCCGTCCACGATCGACACCTCTGACGCCATTTTAGTTGCTCGCGACCAGACGGGTCAACAAACAACCGCTCCCGCCCCGCGTCGGCGCGGACCACGGCGCCACGGTGCGTGGCTCTGCTCCCTGGCGGAGCGGATCAGCCAAGCCCCACTGGGCACGGCCCATCCGGCCTGCTACACCTTCAAGGCGACCGGGGCGCCCCGGCGGCACGCGCCGCCCAGACGATTCCCGCGCCCCAATCGTCCTGGTATATGGGAGCCGACGAATGACCTTGCACGGGCCGATACGGGCGGTCGTATTCGACCTGGACGGACTGATGTTCAACACGGAGGAACTCTATCAGATCGTCGGCGCGGAACTGCTTGGCCGGCGCGGCTGCCAGTTCACCGCGCCCTTGCTGGACGCACTCATGGGCCGCCCCGCGCACGTGTCGCTCCAGATCATGATCGACTGGTATCAGCTCGACGCGACCGTCGCGGAACTCGAGGCGGAGCAGGACGCCATCTTCGCCGACCTGCTCGATACGCGGCTGGCACCCATGCCGGGCCTGTTCGAGCTGCTCGCGACGCTCGAACAGGCCGGCATCCCCAAGGCGATCGGCACAGGGAGCCCCCGCGCGTTCGTCGTCGACGTGCTGTCGCGGTTCGACCTGGAACCGCGCTTTGAGTTCCTGCTGACTGCCGAGGACGTGTCAGAGGGGAAACCGGACCCCGAGATCTATCGGACCGCCTGCCGGCGGCTGGCGGTCCCGCCGCCGCAGGTCATGGTGCTCGAGGACAGTGAGAACGGCTGCCGGTCCGCCGTGGAGGCCGGGACGTTTGCGGTCGCGGTGCCCGGCTTCCATTCCGGCCGCCACGCCTATGCCGGCACGCGCTTCATCGCCGATTCCCTCGCCGATCCGCGGATCTACCAGGCCCTCAACCGCCCGGCACCATCCAGGTGAGCAGCCGTGCCTGCGCCAGGGTGAGGAGCCCCATCAGCGCGGCCAGGATCACGCTGTGCCAGAACACGAACCGCAGGATCCGGCCCTCGCCACCCGGCTGGTTCGTCGCGGCCGCCGAAACCACAATGCTCTGAGCGTCGATCATCTTGCCCATGACGCCTCCCGTACTGTTGGCCGCACAGATCAACACAGGGCTCAGACCGAGCTTCGTCGCCGTGACCTTCTGCAGACTGCCGAACAACGCATTAGAAGAGGTGTCCGAGCCGGTCAGGGCCACCCCCAGCCAGCCCAGCAGCGCAGAGAAGAACGGATACAGGACACCGGTCTTCGTGAAGGCCAGACCCAGCGTCACGTCGGTGCCGCTGTAACGCGTCGTATAGGCGATGGCCAACATCATGGCGATCGTGAACAGCGGCCAGCGCATCCGGGCGAGCGTCGCGAGGAACACCCTGGCGAACCGCATCGGTCCGACACGCATCCAGGCGGCCGAGAGCAGCGCGGCCACGAAGATCCCCGTCCCGGTCGCCGACAGCCAGTTGAACTTGAACACCGCGCGCTCCCCTTGGCCGGGCGTCTCCGCCACCCCCTCGCCGCGCAGGACCCGCTGATCCAGTCGGGGCACCGAGAACGTCAGCAGCGTCCAGCCCCGCAGCCCGTTGGGACGCTCCCACCACCGCAACGCCACGACGCCGCCCTCCGCGGCCCGCGCCGACGCCGCACCCGCCGGGCGTCCGCCATCGAGCCACGCCTGCACCTGCGGGAGCCCCCAGACGAGCACACACACGGACAGGATCACCCAGGGCACCCAGGCACGCGCCACCTCGCGACGCGTGTAGCACCCGAGGGCGTCCGGCGGCGATGACGAGCTCGGCCGGGCGTCGGCCGGAACGTCCGGCCCCTCCTCCGCCGCCGCCTCCCCGTCAAACCGCCAGATCGTCGCGGGCCGCCATATCCGGAGCAACAACGTGAGCAGCGCGAGCGAGATCAGACCGCCCGCCACATCCACCAGCGTCGGGCCCAGGTAGTTCGACGTGAGGAACTGGACCAGCGCAAAACTGCTGCCGGAAACCAGCACGGCCGGCCACACGCCGCGCAGGCCCTTCCAGCCGGACATGGCCACCACCATCCAGGCCGGGATGATCAGCGAGAACCACGGTAGTTGCCGACCCGCCATCTGGCTCAGCTGCATCTCCGGCAACTCGGTCACGTTCGCCAGCGTGTGGATCGGAGTACCCAGCGCGCCGAATGCCACCGGCGCCGTGTTGGCGATCAGCGCCAGCCCGGCAGCGTGCAGCGGCCGGAAGCCCGCCCCGATCATCAGGGCCGCCGAAATCGCCACCGGTGTGCCGAATCCGGCCGCCCCCTCCAGAAACGCCCCGAAACTGAACGCGATCAACAACGCCTGGACCCGCCGGTCAGGCGAAAGCGACGCCACCGACCACTTCACCTTCTCAAACTCGCCCGTCTCGACGGTCAGCGAGTACAGGAACACGGCCCCCAGCACAATCCAGCCGATCGGAAACAACCCGAACGCGGCTCCGCTGCACGCGGCGGCCGCCGCCGCATCCCAGGGCATCGTGAAGACCAACGCCACGCCCAACGCCGCGGCCAGACCCGCAAACGCCGCTCGCGGCGCCGGCCAGCCCAGCAGTCCCAAGGCACCCAACAGCACGACGATCGGCAGCGCCGCTAGGATCGTCGAGAAGAGTGCTGAGCCCACAGGATCATAGACCTGATGCCACGGCATGGCTTACAGTTCGCACACGGCCATACGATGGAAATTCTCGAGGAACGCTTCGATGTACCTGCCCTTTTTCCCCAGCGCAACCGAAGGTCGGACACGCCAGCGGACAGCGTGTCCCTATTGTCCGTCGCACCAGAGGCGAAGTCCATCGAGGATCGGGGTCATCGCCTGCCGGGAATCCGCGTGCCCAGTTCGCCACTGCGCCCAGGGGACCATCGTACGTGCACCCGTGCTCCCCGTGCTGACGTGCTGACGACATCCGGACGGCCGCTCTTGACCCCGTTCTGCCCGCGGTGCTAGACTCCCGGCTCGTCAGACCCGTTCCCGGGTGCTCGCTGCTGTCAGCGATGACGCGGCACCAACTCGGGACGACGGGCGCAGGCACGTGCCGTCCGCCGGCGACCGGGCGGGCGGGAGACGGTCCACGGTGCAGAAAGGACTCGGGCAACCATGGGTGGCGCGAGACTCTCGGGCGGTTGGTCCGGCAGGCGGGAGCGTGTCAAACCGCTCGAAATGCTGCGTTGCTTGCGCGATCCGGCACCGCCCGTGGCCGGGCTGCTGTTCGACGTGGGCGGAGTGCTCTACGACGACACGGTCTGGTCACGGTGGCTCCTGAAGCTGGTCGCGCGCCTCGGGCTGGATACGCACTACACGCCGTTCTTCCGAGTGTGGCAACGCGAGTATCTGCCGAGGGTCAAGTGCGGTGAACTGGACTACTGGCAGGGTCTGCGGCAGTTCTTGCGCGCAGCAGGGCTGAGCCACGGCCAGATCGACGAGGTGGAAGCGGCCGGCCAGGCGCGCCTGCGGGCGAGCGAAACCGACATCTTCCCGCTGCCCGGCGTGCGGCAAGTGCTCAGCTGCCTGCAGGACCTCGGCGTCCGCCTGAGTGTACTGAGCTCCGGATACCTCAACGAACTCGGCGTGCGCCACCAACTCAGGAAGCTGGGGGTCGACCGGTTCTTCGAACACGTGGTCGCGGAAGTGAACGTGATGCGGGCACAGCCCGGCCAATGCAGTGTGGATGTCGCCGTCGCGCTCACGGGCCTGCCGCGCAGCGAGCTGTGGTATGTCGGACACGACTCTGCGGCGCTGCAGCAAGCAAGGGCCGCCGGGCTGCGGACCGTGGCCGTCAACTACGAGGGTGACGCCGAGGCGGACGTCTGTCTCCGACACGTCCAACAGCTGCTCGAAGCGCTCCCCTGGAGGAGCGCGCCGGCCAAAGCCGGGTAGCGTTCACTCCATGGCGTCCTGCAGGGCTGGACCGTCGAGGTATTCCTCCGGGTACAGATCGGCCTCAGTGGGCGATTGGTCGGCCGCGTCCTGGATTTCCACTTGGGTCATCGGGTCGCTCAGCACCGATCCGACACGCCCCCGGAACCGGTCCTGGCGGTCCATCGCGCCGCCATACGCGTTGTAAGCGTCATCCCAGCAGTTGCTGCACATGGCACAGCCGCTGAGCAAGGCGACAATACAGAGGCACAGGAGCAGGCGGAGTTTGCGTTTCATGCGGACCTTCCTCCCCGGTGGACCGGCAGCCACATCATCAAGATATTCGGCATCTGACGATTGGGGGCTTTATAGAAACTTTGCCGAATCGGCACATTGGACGGGAGCGTGCGGCGTCCCCCTCCACAGTGCATGATCGTCCGCCCGCGGCCCTTGCGGTGGCATCGGCCGGTCGAGGATGGCAGAATGGGCGACGGCGGCGGCAACGGCGGCAATCGATCACAACCTTCGGTGAAGTGCGCGCACGGGCAGCCGGTGGGGAGGTGGGGCAATGGAGAGTGGCAGGTCATGAGCGTACCCGAACAACAAGCTGAGAGCGTTGAGTCGCCGCCTCGGACCCTGGTGGAAGTGCTGCGCCGGTTGGGGCCGGGGCTGATCATCGCCGCCTCGATCGTGGGCTCGGGCGAGTTGATTGCGACCACCATCACGGGCGCGAGGGCCGGGTTCTGGCTGATGTGGCTCATCGTGGTCGGCTGCTTGATCAAGGTGTGCGCGCAGATCGAGTTGGGCCGCTTCTCGATGGTCACCGGTCAGACGACGATGGACGGCCTGTCCCAGGTGCCCGGGCCGCGCATTGCCGGCCGCGGCAACTGGATCGTCTGGTACTGGTTTCTGATGTTCCTGGCTAGTATCAGCCAGCTTGGCGGGATCGTCGGCGCCGTGGGGCAGGCGCTGACCATCAGCATTCCGCTGACCCAGGAGGGGCGCGAGTTCAACCAGTATGTGAAGATGTCCGTTGAGCGTCAGATCGCCGCAACGACCCTCGACCGCACCACAGGGGCGACGGCCGACGCCGAGGCGGCACGTCATCGGCTGGAGGCCCGCATCGCGGAGCTGGACGCGGAACGTGCGCGGCGCGACCAGCGGATCGTGGCTCGTGTCGGCGCGGAACGTTTCGCGCAGCTGGGGCACCGGCCGCCGCCGCCGATCGACGATCGGCTGTGGGCCCTGATTATGGCGCTTGGGACAGCCGTGATCCTGGTCGTCGGGCGCTATCGCGCCATCCAGGGCGTGTCGACGGCCATGGTCGCCGCCTTCACGTTCGTGACGGTCCTGAACGTCATCATGCTCCAGACCAAGAGCGCGTGGGCGATAAGCTGGACCGAGATCTGGCAGGGGATGCAGTTTCGGTTGCCGCCGACGGGTGCTCGGCCGGTAGCCACGGCGCTGGCCACGGTTGGGATCATCGGCGTGGGCGCGGCGGAGCTGGTGGCCTACCCGTACTGGTGCCTCGAGAAAGGCTATGCGCGGTTCACGGGCCCGCGCGACGCGAGTTCCGCCTGGGTCGATCGCGCCCGCGGCTGGATGCGCGTCATGCAATGGGACGCGTGGTGTTCGGCGATCGTGTACACGTTCGCCACCGTCGCGTTCTACGTGTTGGGCGCCGCGGTACTCGGCCGGTCGGGGCTCGACCCGAAAGAGGACGAATTGATCCAGACGTTGACGACCATGTACGAACCAGTGTTCGGCCCGGCTGCCGGCATCCTGTTCCTGTTCGGCGCGTTTGCCGTGCTGTACTCGACCTACTTCGTGGCCAATGCCGGCCACGCCCGCGTCTTCTCGGATGCACTGCGCGTGTTGGGGCTGGCGGCGGGGACCGAGGCGGGCTACCGACGCCGGGTCCGGGTGCTGAGCGGCCTGTTCCCGCTGGCTTGCCTGGTGATCTACGTGGGCTATCCCAACCCCGTCGGCCTGGTGTTTCTCAGCGGTGTCATGCAGGCGATCATGCTGCCGATGCTGGCCTTCGCGGCCTTGTTCTTCCGCTACCGCCGCTGCGACGCCCGGATCGCGCCGGGACGCGCCTGGGACAGCCTGTTGTGGCTCTCGGCCGCCGGCATGCTCGTGGCCGGCGCGGCGACGCTGGTGAGCAAGTTCATGAGGTGAAACCGTTTGCACGCGGTCTGCCCGCATGATATCGTGCAGACTGGTCCCTGGTGGATGGGCGGCGACCTGGGAACCGTGAAAGACGGGTACCTGAGCATGCGTAATACAATGGTCGTGTGCTGGCTGTTGGCCGGGTGTCTGTGCGCGCCGGCATCGCGTGGGCAGGAAAAGCCACCGCCGCCCGCCGACGGCAGTGCACCGCCGACGGTCCAGGTCTTCCAGGCGGCTCCCTTGGGCGGTGCTCCAGGGGTCGTCGTGGAATTGAAGCCGGGTCAGCCGACCCCCGATCAACCGGCGCCCGGCTCGCGCGAACCCAAGTCGCGGCCGGATGGGTCGCAGCCAGACGGGCCACAACCGCCCGGCGCGCCAGGGTCGCCCACGCCCGACAAGCCGGGCGAGGCTGGCAAGGAGGCGCCGGGGTCGGCAACCGTCAAGCGCCCGGAGAAACCGGCGACGCCCCCGGACCCAGACGAGCTGAAGGCACGGCCCGGCGAGGACGGCCTGGTGCGGTTCCAGTTCCGGGGGCAGTCCTGGCCGGATGTGCTCGAGTGGTACGGCGACATCTCGAGCATGAGCGTCGACTGGCAGGAACTGCCCGGCGATTACCTGAACATCGCCACTCAGCGCGGGTACACGATCGACGAGGTGCGGGACCTGTTGAACCGTCACCTGCTGGCGCGCGGATTCACGATGCTCCGACAGAACGAGTTCCTGATCGTCGTGAAGTGCGACCAGCTCAGCGCCGGCCTGGTGCCGCAAGTGGCCC
The DNA here is from genome assembly GCA_052034005.1 of Planctomycetota bacterium. Classification (GTDB taxonomy): domain Bacteria; phylum Planctomycetota; class Planctomycetia; order Pirellulales; family Pirellulaceae; genus JAAYDI01. Next base: position 18,201 of record JBPOJB010000057.1, read on the forward strand.
AGCAGCAGCTCGACACGCTCAGCCCGCACGAGTACGTGCGCGTGCTGTTCGAGCTGGATTGGATCCTGGCAGACGAAGCGGCGGAGGAGCTCGAGCCGCTTCTGAGCAAGAACGGCAAGGTCTTTGCCATGTCGGCCACCAACCGCATCGAGGTGATGGATGCGGTCGTCAACCTGCGGGACATCCGCCAGCTGTTGGACGACGAGCAGCAGTCGGAGGACGGAGAGCCGCGTCTGGTCCGCGAGTTCGTGCTGCTCTATGCGCGTGCCGACGACATCAAGGAGCAGTTGTCACAGCTGCTGGGGACCGGCGGCAGCCCGCAAATCCTGACGGCCGGGATGACGCCCGAGCAGATGCAGATGCAGCAACAGATGATGCAGCAGCAGATGCAAATGCAGATGCAGATGGCCCAGCAGCAGCAGGCGATGCAACCGGGCCAGCCCGGCGGGCCGCAGCCGGGCGGGCGCCCGGGCCGCGCCCGGCGCGGCAGCCCGATGATGGCGCCTAAGGAAGAGCCGGTGCGGATGATCGTCAATCGGCGCCGCAACAGCGTCCTGGTCCAAGCGCCGCCGAACAAGATGGCGATCATCGCGGATGCCATCAAGCTGCTCGACGTCCAGGAAGAAGGAGCACGTTCGCTGCAGGCCTACCTCGGCCGCATGCAGGTGTACCGGCTGGCACAACTCGATCCACAGAAGCTGGTCGCGTCCCTCGAGGCGCTGGGCGGGTTGGACCCCACGACGCGCTTGGAAGTGGATTCCGCCAACCGAGCCATCATCGCCTACGCGTCGCCCGCCGATCACTTCACCATCCGCTCGACCATCGAAAAACTCGACAGCAGCGCCCGACACGTGGAAGTCATCCCCCTGCGGCGACTGGCGGCCGACGAAGTGGCCGGCACCATCCAGAACCTCATGGGCGCCACCGCCGATCGGCAAGGATCGCGGCCCGAGTACCTGGACTACATCTACGGGTACGGCTCCAGGGGCCGCGGACGCGAACAGGAGTCGGAGGACCAGTTCCGCATCGAAGCGGACGTGGCCCACAATCGATTACTGGTCCGGGCCAACGACGTCGAGCTGGAAGAGGTGGTGAGCATCCTGGTCAAGCTGGGCGAGATGCCCCGCCAGGCCGGTGCGGGCGGCACCACGCGCGTGCTGAACATCCAGCCGGGCGACAAGATGACGGAGTATCTCCAGCAGCTGGAACGGAGCTGGAAGCCCATCGCGCCCAACCCGCTGATCCTGCCCGACCTGCCGCCGCCGGCGCCCGCCGCCCAACCGCCCACAGACTCGTCGGCGCCGAGCGCCACCCCGGCCGCCGCGGAATCGGCGCCCGCCGTCACCGCCGCGCTCCTGCCAGCCGCGCTCTACCAGGCCGCGCTGCTGCCCCAGCAGTCCCGCGCGCCGGCACCGCCCACACCGCCCGAAGCCACACCACCCCCCGCGGTCGCGCCCAACACGGCCGCGCCCGCCCAGACCCCCGCGCCGATCGTCGTGTGCCTGGGGCCCGACGGGCGCCGGGTGGTATCGGCGTGCGGCCGCGGCGCGTTGGGCTGGTTGGCCGCGCGGGGGCCCACGCGGGCGCCGCCGGCGCAGGCGGTGACGG
>JBPOJB010000054.1:0-41441 GCA_052034005.1 Planctomycetota bacterium
TCCCGCCACAACTGCTCCCTCTCCTTGCTGATCTTTCGAGCCATTCTCAATCTCCCTGGTAGGTGAAAGGACAAACACCCTACCTTACCACTGGGAGCAAGACGCCCCGGATGCAACGCTCACGCACAACGTCCTGCGTGGCGCCTGCGTCGGCGAAGTACCGCCCCACGGCCGAGGTCAACGCCGGAGTTGCGCCGCCTAACAAACCCAACATCCGTTCCAGCTATGCCGATACGTTCAAGAAAACGTATGCGCAATTCCCAGACCCGATGAATCGGGTCACTACGAACAACTGACACCCCGGGCGCAGGCGCGCCATTCGAGGGCAAGGGACAGGTCGCCGCGCTTGTCACGCGCGCACACCTGACTGTCCTACAGGTCCGCGCACCACTCCCGCACGTTCCCGCTCGTCTGGTGATGGCTCAGCGGGCCGACGGGCCAAACAGGTCCCGGATCACCTCGAGTTTCATGTACTGTTCGCCGTGCGTCGGCGCAAGGATGCCGCCTTCGCCGAACTCGTTCCAGCAGTAGATCGTCACGGCCGGCTGGATGGTGCCGGCCGAGCCGGGGAAGCCCAGGCGGCCTTGAGCCAGGTCGGCCTTCAGCGCTTGGAGCGCAGCCGTCCACTGTTGTCGATCGGGCAGCAGAAAGCGCGGACGGGGGTCGCCCCAGGGGCGCGGGTTCCACCCGGCGCCGAGGTACGGCACGGAGGGGATGGCGTCCTCCGTGTGTGCCGCGCGCCACCGCGCCTGGAACTCGGCGAGCCTCTCAAACGGATAGTCCTGCTCGAGCGTGGGCAGGTCCGGGACGTTCATGTATTCGTTGGTGTAGTCGAACACCTGCGTCAGCCAGTGTTCGGGCGCGATGCGGGCCGGGCCGACCGCGCCGCCGCCGATCAGCAGCTCACCGAGCCCGGCGACGCGCGCGGCTTGACGCAGCTCCTCCAGGAACCGCTGTGCCTGCCCGATGTCGTTCCCACACTGGTTCAGGAAGAGGCCGGCGCCGTGGACCTTGAACACGCGCCGACCCTGGACCTGCAAGTAGGAAGGGTGCTGCATGCACTGCACCCAGAACTTCACGCATTCGTTCCACCGCGCCGGGTCCGTCACGCCGAACGGCGGATGGTTGCAGTACTCCACGACGAATTTCATTCGGTGGGCTTGCGGCGAATTCATGAACTGCGCGACCGCCACGTTGATCCGGTCGGTATCCCGGACTTGCTTGTCCGCCGCGTACCACAGGATCTGAAAGAAGTCGATCCCGTACTCGGCGGCCGCGGCAATCTCCCGGTCCATCGTCGCCTGCTCGTTGTACTGGCCCAGCAGCGGCACGCGCTCCGGGTACTTCGCCCGCCAGTCCTCTCCGTCCGGACCCTGCCACTTGTTGGGCGGGGCTTCCCACCAGCCCGCGAAATAGTTGGCCCCCACCAGCACATCCTGCGGCGGCTCGCCGGCCCACGCCGATCCGCACGACCAGGCGAGCGCCAGTCCGATCCACCGCACCACGGTCCACCCACGACGCGTCATGTCCGGCCCTTTCACATGGAGCATCCTTCAAGGCGTTGTGCGGCCGCCGCCCGGGAGCGGGCGAGCCTGCTGGTATAGTGACAGACACTCGTCATACGATGCGTCTCACCGCTTCACCCGCGCGAGACCCTTCCAGATGTCCCAGATCTGCTCTTCATCGGCCGGCTGGGCATAGTCGGTCAGGAGCGTGGCGGCCAGCGCGCCGCTGGCCCACGCGAACCGGACCCATGCCTTCGGCTCCCACCCCTTGAGGATCGCGTAGAGCAGGCCGCCCACGAAACCGTCACCGCCGCCGATGCGGTCCAACACGTTGATCTCGCGCGGCTCCTCGATGTGCCAGTTGCCGTCCTCGAACAGGATCGCGCCCCACAGGTGGTTGTTGGCGTTGACCACTTCGCGCAAGGTCGTGGCGAAGACCGACACGCCCGGATAGGCCTGGCGCGCCCGGTGGATCATGGTTTGGAAACTGTCGATCTTGTCGGCGAGGTTCCGGCCGCCTCCCTCCGGACCCTCGATGCCCAGGCACAGCTGGTAGTCCTCTTCGTTCCCCACCAGGATGTCGGCCGCGGCAGCGATCTCGGTGAAGGTCTCGCACAACTCCGCTTCGCGGTCTATCCAGAACGACTTCCGATGGTTCAGGTCGAACGCGATGCGCGTGCCGTGTGCCTTGGCGGTCCGGGCGATCTCCCGGCACCAGGCGCCCGTTTCGGGCGACAAGGCGGCGATGAGACCCGACAGATGGACGATCTGTACGCCCTCGCGACCGAAGATCCGCGCCAAGTCGAAGTCCCCGGCGCTGAGCGTCCGGCCGACTTCTCCCGCGCGGTCGTTATGCACCACCGGCCCGCGCGGCCCATAGCCGCTGTCGGCGATATTGAACTGGTGTCGATACCCCCACGGCCCGCCCTGCTCGACTTCCTTCCCTTCGTAATCCATGTGGCGGCTCGCCAGGTCATCCTTGATGAACCGTGCGATCGGGCTGCCCTTGACGAAGGCGGTCAGGACCTTCACGCGCAGCCCGAGGTACGCGGCGACGCTGGCGACATTCGTCTCCGCGCTGGTTGCCTGCATCGTGAACGTGCGGCTGCAGTACACGGGTTGACGTACGGTCGGCGTGAGGCGCACTCCCATGCTGGTCGGAACGAGCAAGGCATAGGCACAGTCTGTCCGCAATTCAAGGCTCATGTCGATCTCCCCATTATTCCGTCGGCCGGTACTCCTCTCAGGTAACGGGATTCCCGGCCGGTTGTCAACGTGGTTGTCTTCCACGTCCGCGCACGGTAGTGTGGTGGATTCGATGTGAGCGTCCGGCTTCCTCGGAGCCGGCCGTACCCAGATGCTTCCACTGAGGAGAGCGCGTCGTGTCCACCAACCTGCATTGGCTGCCTGCCGCGGCCATCGCGGCCGCGCTGGCGACCGGGACAATCGATCGGGCCTGTCCCGCCCAGGATGTCCCGGCCGCCGCCGTCGCGGCGGGCGAGAGAATCCAGGGGGTCGATCTGAGAGGCGCCTTCGAGGCCCGCGGCTTGACCCCGCGCGTCCAAGGCCAGCGAGGGACGTGTTCTGTCTTCGTGATCGCCGGCGCGATGGAGTATGCCATCGCCGGCAAGCAGGGCGGCGCGCCGAGGCTGAGCGTCGAGTTCCTGAACTGGGCCGCCAACAAGGCGACCCACCATGCCGATGATGGCGGCTTCTTCTCGGACCTCTGGCGAGGTTTCACGGAGTATGGCGCCTGCTCGGAGGAAGCCATGCCGTACCAGGACCAGTTCGACCCGCAGGCCGAACCGGCCGGCGACGCGTTGGATCAGGCCAGGTCGCTGCAGGCGCTCGGCCTGCAACTGCACTGGATCAAGCCGTGGGACCCGAGCCGCGGACTGACTGACGGGCAATTCGCGGAGATCAAGCAGACGCTGCAGCGGCGCTATCCCGTGTGCGGCGGCTTCCTGTGGCCCAAGCAGCCGCGCTGGGTGGACGGCGTGTTGCAGAGCTGTCCGCGGGACGCCGTGCGCGATGGGCACAGCGTGCTGCTGGTCGGCTTCCGCGACGATGCCGCGCAGCCGGGCGGCGGCCTGTTCCTGATCCGCAACACGTCGGGCCCGAGCCGCGACGGGCTGATGACGTACGAGTATGTGCGCACGTACATGAATGACGCGGCGTGGGTGGATATCGCGGGCGCGCCCGAAGCGGTGCCGCCCGGTGAGCCCGGATCTCCGGGGGAGTGCGCGGCCCAGTCGGTTGCGCCGTGGCCGTGCCAGGACGCGCTCGGCGCGCTGCTGGCGCCGCCCGTCGGCCGCAACCGGCGCGTGTCCAGTAACGAGCAGCCGAACTGGAACGACGCGAACCTGGACATGACGTGGCTCCAGCCGGGCCAGGTGTTGGAGATGCCGCTGCTGCAGGGCCCGGGCTACATCCATCACATGTGGCTGACCAGCCATTCCGGTTGGGCGAACGAACTCAATGCGCTGAGCATTCGCATCTACTGGGACGGCCGTGAGGAACCGGGAGTGGAAGCGCCGCTGGGCGATTTCTTCGCGGTCGGGCAGGGCAAGCCGGCGCCGGTCGAGAGCGTGCCGGTCCAGGTGTCCCCGACCGGCGCGCTGACCTGTTACTGGCGGATGCCGTTCGCCGAATCCGCGCGGATCGTCATTGCCAACGACAACCCGGACCGTGGTGCGGGCCTGTACTGGCAGGTGGACTGGGTGCAGTTGGATCAGCTTCCGCCCGACACGCCGTATTTCCACGCTCAGTACCGGCAGGAGTATCCGGCCACGGCGGGGCGCGACTACTTGATCGCCGACCTCGCCGGGCGCGGAAAGTACGTGGGCACTGTGATGTCGATCACCCCGGCGCAGGACGGCTGGTTCGGTGAAGGGGATGATTTCTTCTTCATTGACGGCGAAGCGGTGCCCAGCCTGCAGGGGACCGGCAGCGAAGACTACTTCAACGACGCCTGGGGCTTCCGGCCGCGCACGGGTCCGTGGTTCGGCCAGCCGCGCTGGCAGGGCGACCGCGCGGGTGACAGCGGCGTCTGTTACCGCTGGCATGTGCTGGACCCGGTCGGCTTCGCCCGATCGCTGCGCGTGACGATCGAGCACAAGGGGAACTACGACGACGACCTGGCCGGTTTCTACGTGGAGCGTCCGGAGTTCATCAGCAGCGTCGCGTTCTGGTACCAGACCGGCGTGCCCAAGCGGTTCGCGGAGCTGCCCTCCTGGCACGCGCGGCGCGTGCCCTGGCAGCATCGGCACCTGGTGCGCGCATTCCAGCAAGCCGAGACGACGGGCACCGCGACCGTCGCCGTGCAGACGCAAGGGTTCTTCGGCGCGCGGCCGCTGCTGGCGTGGCCCAACAGCGAAGTGGGGGCGCGTCTCACCCTGCCGTTTGCCGTGGAGGAGGACGGAGAGTATGCGCTGCGTTTGACGGCCCTGCAGGGCCCGCAGTACGGCCGCTATGACATCCTGATCGATGACGGCCGGGTGGCCGTGGCGGATCTGGCAGCCCCGGAAGAGAACGAACTGGACCTGCCGCTGGGCACGCTGACGTTGCAGAAAGGGCCCCACCAGCTGGCCTTCCAGGCCGTGAATGTGGCGGAGCGCGGCGAACCCGGCATCGCCAGGCCGCTGGCGGTCGAGATGCTGCGCATGCTCAAGCTGCCGCCGCCAGGTGGCCGCCAGGTCAAGACGCACAACGAGGCGCACTTCGTGCGGCTGGGCATCGGCCGCGCGCTGTACGCGTATCGGTTGGCGTACGGCCGGCTGCCCGATTCACTGGAGGCACTGGTCGAGACGGGCATTATGTCGGCGCGATACCTCCAGGACGAAAACGAGCGACCGCTCCGCTACTGGCGGGAGGGGGACTACATGTACGTCGAGAGCCCTGGGCCCAACGGCTGGAGACATCGCTGGCAAGGGCTCGACGCCCGCCGCTGACGCGCCGATGGGCTTCCGGCCCGTCACGGGGGATAGGCCTGCCGCCTGCCAAGCGGTAAAACAGGTTCGGCACGCTCGCCTCCCAACCCACCATGGCCGCCCGCCAAGAAAGGTCACCCGCCATGCTGATTGTCCATGTCCATGTCCAGGTCAAACCGGAATATGTGGAAGCGTTCCGGCTGGCGACGATCACCAACGCGCGTCACAGCGTGCAGGAGCCGGGCATCATCCGGTTCGACGTGATCCAGCAGCTTGACGATCCCACACGGTTCGTGCTGATCGAGATTTACCGCACTGAGCAGGACCCCAGCCGGCACAAGGAGACGGCGCACTATGCAGCGTGGCGTGACGCGGTGGCCGACATGATGGCCCAGCCGCGGTCCAGCGTGAAGTATGCGCACGTCTACCCCGAGCCGTCCTCTTGGGAGCGGATCGATGCGGTTTGAATTCGCCACGGCGACGCGGATCGTGTTCGGCGCCGGGCGGCTCTCCGAGGCGCCTCCGGCGGCAGCCGCGTGGGGTACTCGCGTGCTGCTGGTCACCGCCGGCGCGGCGGACCTGGCGGCGCCGCTGCGCGCGGCGCTGGACGCGCGCCACGTGCCGGTCACCCTGTTGGCGGCGTCGGGCGAGCCGACGGTCGACAGTGTGGCACACGGCGTGCAGGCGGCGCGCGACGCGGGCTGTGACATGGTCATCGCGATCGGGGGCGGCAGTGCGCTGGACACCGGCAAGGCGATCGCCTTGCTGGTGACCAACAGCGGCCCGCCGCTGGACTACCTGGAAGTGGTCGGCCGGGGCAGGCCGATCACGCAGCCGTCGCTCCCGTGCATCACCATTCCGACCACGGCGGGCACTGGCGCCGAGGTCACGCGGAACGCCGTGCTGGGCGCACCGGAGCACCGGGTGAAGGTGAGCCTGCGGAGCGCTTTGATGCTGCCCCGCCTGGCGATCGTCGACCCCGAGCTGACTTACTCGCTGCCTCCCCAGGTGACGGCCTCCACGGGGCTCGACGCGCTCACCCAGCTCATCGAACCCTACGTTTCTCACGCCGCCAACCCGCTGACCGACGCGTTGTGCCGGGAGGGGCTGGGGCGTGCCGGGCGGTCGCTGCGCCGCGTGTATGCCTCGGGCCGGGATGTCGCGGGTCGCACGGACATGGCGATCGCCAGCCTGTTCGGCGGCCTGGCCCTGGCCAACGCCAAGCTCGGCGCCGTACACGGCCTGGCGGGCCCGCTGGGCGGCATGGTTCCGGTGCCTCACGGGGCAGCCTGTGCCGCGCTGCTGCCGCACGTGATGGCCGCCAACGTGTCGGCGCTCGCGCGCCGGCAGGGCGACCACCCCGCGTTGGCCCGCTACGATGAAGTCGCCCGGATCCTGACGGGCGACCCCCGGGCACGGGCGGCCGACGGTGTCCGGTGGGTCGCGGACCTGTGTCGCGACCTGCACGTTCCCGCGCTGCGAACGTACGGGCTGGTCGAAGCGGATTTTCCCACGTTGATCGACAGCGCCTTGCGCGCCAGCAGCATGCAGGGCAATCCCGTTCCGCTCACGCCCCCTGAACTCCTGGAGATCCTGCAGCGCGCCTGGTAGTGGCACATTGACTCTCTCTGCAAAGGACCCTACCCATGCGATACTTGCTGACGTTCATCGCGTGTCTTGCTGGGCTGCCCGCGCACGCGGCCGACGTGATCACCTACGCGGCGCCTGGCGAGGAGCTGCTGCAGCCGGCGCCTTACGAGGTCTGGGCCGGCGACCAGCGCGTTGACCTGTATGCCGCGCGCGCGCTCGACGCACCGTTTGCCGGGAAGCAGTGGGACTACGGCGGCACCTACTACTTCGCCAACTTCGACATGGCGGGGCCGGTCACGGTCCGCATCACTTCGCCGCGCTCCCTGCGCAACGTGGTCATTCGGCCGGAGTCGCTGGGCATCCAGCCGGTGGTGGCGGACGATCACACGCTGACGATCACGCTCGACCAGCCGCGGAAACTGAGCGTGGAGCCGGACGGGACGCGCGGGCCGTTGCTGCTGTTCGCCAACCCGCTCGAGGATTCGCCGCCGCAGGCCGGCGATGCGAACGTCGTCTACTTCGGGCCGGGCCTACACCACGCCGACACGATCGAGCTGCACAGCAACCAGACGCTGTATCTGGCCGGCGGCGCAGTGGTCAAGGGGGAGGTGTTGGTCAGCGGCGAGCACATCCGCATCTGCGGACGGGGCGTCCTGGACGGTTCGGACTGGGAGTGGCGCACCGGCCCCGTGGGCAACCTGATCGCGATCCGTCAGAGCCAGGACGTGGAGGTCCGCGACATCACGCTGCGCGGCTCCCCGCACTGGACCATCGTGCCGGTCCACAGCCGGAACGTGACCATTCGGAACGTCAAGATCTGCAACTCGCGCGTGCAGAACGACGACGGGATCAACCCGTGCAACTCGCAGGATGTGCTGATCACGGACTGCTTCATACGCAGCGACGACGACTGCGTTGCGCTCAAAGGTCTCACGGACCGCGGCGCGAGCAGCAACGTCGAGCGGATCACGGTCGAGAACTCGACACTCTGGTGCGATCGAGCGCGGATCTTCCTGCTCGGGCACGAGAGCCGGGCGCCTTATATGCGAGCCATCACGATTCGGAATCTGGATATCATCCACTTCACCATGACGGCGTTCCTGCTCGAGCCGGGCGAGGAGATGCGCCTGGAAGACGTGACGGTCGAGGATGTCCGCATCCACGGTGAAGGCCAGCAGTCGTTGATCCGCTTGCAGCCCGTGGTGAACCAGTACATGCGGACAAAGGTCCCCGGGCATGTGTCCAACGTCCGGTTCTCCAAGTGCGCCGTGACCGGTCGGGACGGTGCGTACCTGGTGCAGTTGCAGGGCGCCGATGCGCAGCACATGGTTCAGAATGTACGGTTCGAAGACGTCTCGATTCTCGGCACGCCGCTCGACGAGACCTCGCGTCACGTCCAGATCGGCCAGGCGGTCGAGGGCGTGCATTTTTCCGCGGAGAAGCAGGCTCAGTAGGGGTTGGCCGGCATCATCTCCCACGCGTGGACCGCTGACACATGAGCGCTGCCGCCCGTGGCGAACAGCGCCACGCCCAGGCTGTCACTGCGCCCCGGGAACACGCGCCGGCCGATCGCCTGGCGGTCGTTCGCGTACACCTCGACGATCGATCGGTCGACGAATACGCGCAGCGTCAGCGGTTCGCCGGCGGGGAGTGCCAGCGGCGCCTGTTCCAGGACCCGGCGCCCGTCCACGCCGCTGCGCGTCGCGTCGAAGCAGAGCCGCCCCTGTTGAGCGTCGTAGTACAAGCGGGTTTCTTCCTCACCGCCGGGCGACCGGCGCACCAGCACGCCGTACTGCGCGGCCGTGGCCGAGTCGATGACGATCTCCAGCTCGCACGCGTCGCCCGGGACGCCCTCCAGCCACTTCACTTCGTCACCGGCGAGCGTCACGTCGCGCCACTCCCGTTCGTGCGCGCGCAGCATCCGCAGCTCCGGGACGGGAGCCATCCTCAGCGCGCCGTCCTCGTCGACCCACAAGGTGCGCGGCAGGCCGTAAACGCCCGACCAGCCCCGCTCCATCTCGCCGGCCGGATTGTCGGTCAACCACGCCCACATGATCTGGCGCCCCTGCGCGTCGACGAGCGCCTCGGGGGCGAAGTACGTGTTGTCGATCCAGCTCATCCGGCCGTGGCTGAGCGGCACGAACCGGCCGGCCCGGCGATCGTAATCGCCCACGTAGTACTGGCAGCCCTTGTTGTGGCTGATGAAGAGCAGCAGGTGCTTGCCGCTCGGCGCACCGCCCTCCGCCCGCTTGGGCAACGGCAGGAAGCTCGGACACATGTTGTCTTCGCTGTCATCCGTCCACTGCGGGTTCCGCTCGTAGAACACTCCGCGGTACTCCCACCTGGCAAGGTCCTCCGATTCGAACAGGTAGAGCCGGTCGCCTCTGGTCGATGCGGGCGCGTCAGGCTGACGCCCGTACTTGTTCAGGACCAGCAGGTTGCCCGTGAGCACGTAGTACTTGCCGTCCTCCTTCCAGATGTTGGACGGATCGGCAGAACCGTAGATCAGAGTCTCGCCCGCCGCGTCGGCGACTTCCGTAAGGCCCCACTCCGTCGACGGGATGACCGGGTTGGCCGGCGACTTCCGCCAGACATCGAAGCCGCGATCGCAGCTCCGGGCAATGCCGATCCCTTTGGCGCCCCACAGCATCCAGTACGTGAGGTACGCCGTCCCATCGTCGTCGACGAACCCGCCACCGCTGAAACACCCTTCATCGCCCTGGCCCGGCCCGATCGCGTCCGGATGGTGGCGCCAGTGCACCAGGTCGCAGCTGGACAGATGCCCCCAGCAGAAGCCCACACCGGTGCGGTTGTAGAGGTACATCAAGTGATACCGCCCGTTGGCGAAGAAACAGCCGTTCGGATCGCCCGGCACCCCGTTGTCTTCCGGGACGCAGAAGTGGTAGCGCGGTCGATAGGGGTCTGCGAGCAGTCTCTCGCGCAGCAGCCGCGTCGATTCAACCACCGGTCCGGGCACCGGGTCTGTCTTGGACCAGCGCGCCGGCAGGCCGGCTGTGCCGGCCGCGTCGTCGCGAACCATCGTGGCCAGCATGATCGGCTGGTCCCCGTCCAGCACGAGGCACCCGCCTTCCAGGCGCGCTCCGCCCGCCAATCGCACCTGGTTGAAACGCCCGGCACGGTCGTAGATGCCGGTGTCGGCGAAATCCCACCAGGCCCAGGGGTCCAACTCCGGGATCGGCTGGCCCGGCTGCATGCGGGCGATCGTCTCCTGATCGAGGGGCCTGTCGTAGACGCGCGCGTCCCGCACTCGCCCGAAGAAGTGATCGACACCCTTCGTCAAATGGCGCTGGCCGAACAGGATCGCCGTGTTCGGCCCGAAGACATTCGCCGAACTGTCCTGGGCATAGGATGCGTAGAGCTCACCATTGCGATAGACAGTGATGGTCTGTTGCTGGTAGACGACCACAATCTGCACGAACGTGTCGGGACCCGCCGTCTCCTTCGGCCACTGCGACTGGTCTTTCCAGGTGCGGCTGTACCCGTTGCTGCCCGGCATCCAGACGCGCGGCTCCAATTCGGCAAACACGATGCCGTCGAAATGATCTTCGGTTGTATCGTTGACGGTCAGCGCCGATCCGCCCGACTGCGTGAGGTTCGCCGGTGCGACCCACACGACCAGCGTCTTGTCGGCAAGCTGCCCATCGGCCGCATGGAGTGCCGTCGGTGTCCAACAGGCGGTCAGGCAGAGGACCGAGGTGAGAAACGGCGAGTTCATCGACGGACTCCTGTAGGGCAGATGCTCGTTTTGCGACTGGGGCACACCCCTGTGTACCCGATCCGCATCGGTCACGCCAGCTGTTGACGCGGCGGTGCTCCCAACGGGCGAGCCGATCATATACAATCCTCGTGGCGAGGCGCCTTCTCGGCTGCCCGGTGGGCTGGTCGCCCGCCCCGTCCACAACCGGGTCCGCCAGGTCTGATGCATCCCGGAGGCCCTGCCGGGCCCTGGGCTTTCGTTTTACAGGAATCGCGTGATGTGCTCTGCTTGCCGGTTGCGGGTTTGGTCCGCATCGTATGCGACGTTTCTCTGCGTCTGGGGTTTGTGGAGTGGGTCGCCGGGCGCGGCCGAGCCGCCGGTCCCCGTCGGAAGCCGTTACCAGGCGCAGGACACGCTGGCCTGTGGTGAAGAGGCGGTGGAAGACGCCCGGCAGTGTCTCGCCGGGCTCCGCTGGGCCCCGTCCCAATTCGAAGTCCGCTGTGAGCCGGCGCGCGACGATTGCGGCGAGCTGCTGGTGCGGTTCCCCTCGCCGGTCGACACGGGCGATGCGGCGAACGACCTGGTGGCCATGGAGTGGTATCCGGCCCGTGATGCGGACGGCCGTGTGCTCCGCGCTCCGGCGGTGGTCGTGGTTCACGAGTCGGGCAGATCCATGCCTGTCGGGCGGATGGTTGCCCGCGGACTGCGCGCGTTGCAGGTGCACACGTTCATGGTCCAGTTGCCCGGGTATGGCGTGCGGAAGTCCACAGCTTCGAACGAGCCGGGGGAGATGTTCGTGAAGTTGCGGCAGGCCATCGCGGACGTGCGCCGGGCGCGCGATGCCGTAGCTGCCTTGCCGTATGTGGACACGGACATGATCGCTCTGCAGGGGACCAGTCTGGGCGGATTCGTCGCCGCGACCGTGGCGGGGCTCGATCACGGCTACCACCGCACATTCATCCTGCTGGCCGGCGGCAACCTGCATCAGGTGATCCAGGAAGGCGAACTGGATGTAGCTCAGCTGCGCCAACAGCTCAAGGCGATCGGTATCGAGGGCGAGAAGGTGCGTGCGTTGACGTGGGGCATCGAGCCGCTCCGGCTCGCCCACCGGATTGATCCCCAGACGACCTGGCTGTACCGCGGCGCGCAGGACAACGTCGTGCCGCCGCATTGTTCCGTGGCGCTGGCCGACGCGGCTCGCCTCCCGCAGGATCACCACCTGGTCCTCCCGGTCGATCACTACTCGGGGATCGTGCTGCTCCCCAAGATCCTGCTGGAGATCCGCCAGGCGCTGGTCGATGGGACGGGCGATGCGCGGAAGGTGCCCCCCGCGGGCTGAACGGCCGTGCGTGGTGGATCCGTCGCAACGTGCACGGCCCGGTCGCCGAGCGGCGTGTGTCGCGGCTCGCGATCATGTCGCTCGATCTGCTACAATACCGCCTGCCAGCGAGGGCAGGCGTCCGCGAGGAAGAAGGGGGGACAGCACCGTGACTGAACATGACGCTTTCAAGCACCGGCGGTTCCGTGGGATCATCACGCCCTTGGTCACGCCCCTGGCGGACCGTGATACGCTGGACGAACCGGGTTTGAAACGGCTCGTCGAACATGTCATTGCCGGGGGCGTGCAGGGCATTTTCATCCTGGGGAGCACGGGTGAGGCACCCAGCCTGAGTTATCGGTTGCGCTGCGACCTGGTCAGTCTCACCTGCCAGCTGGTGCATCGCCGCGTGCCCGTCCTGGTCGGGATCACTGACACGGCGTTCGTCGAATCGCTCCGGGTGGCCCGGGCCGCGGCCGACGCCCATGCCGATGCGGTCGTGCTGTCCACCCCGTACTACTTCCCGGCCGGTCAGACCGAGTTGATTACCTACGTGCGGCATCTCTCGCAGGAGCTGCCGTTGCCGATGATGCTCTACAACATGCCGAGCCTGACGAAAGTCTCGTTCGAACTGGACACGCTGCGCCAACTCGCGGAAATCGGCACGATCCTGGGCGTCAAGGACAGCAGCGGCGACCTGGAGTACTTCGCGGGACTCGTGGCCCTGCGCAAACTGCGCCCGGACTGGTCCATCCTGATCGGCCCCGAGCACTTGCTTTGCGTGGCCGTGCAGTTGGGCGGCGACGGCGGCGTCTGCGGCGGATCCAACGTGCTGCCACGGCTGTTCGCCGATTGCTACGACGCGACGGCGCGGCGGGACATGGATCGCGCCCAGCAGCTGATCCAGCAGATCCACGATTTCCAGGAGATCTACACGGTCGGCAAGTACGCCTCGCGCTATATCAAGGCCACCAAGAGTGCGCTGTCGCTCATGGGCATCTGCAGCGATTTCCTCGCCGAGCCCTTCAACCATTTCCTGCCGCCGCAGCGCCAGAAAGTGCGGGCTATTCTGCAGCGATTCGTGCCCGACGAGGCGATGGGCGTGTAACGCTGCGAACGCTACACACTCTCTCCCGCCAGCGCGCCGGTGCTGAACGCGGCCTGGAAGTTGTAGCCGCCGATCGGACCGTCCAGGTCCAGGACCTCGCCGGCGAAGTAGAGACGCGGGACCAGTTTGCTCTGCATCGTGCTGGAGCTGACGCCGTCCAACGCGACGCCGCCCGCCGTGACCTCGGCCTTTTCGAAACCCAGAGTGCCGGTCACAGGAAACCGCGTCGCTTTGAGCGCCGTGACCAGCCGCATCCGTTCAGCGCGGCTCAGCTCCGCGGCCACCCGCGCAGCCGGCACGCCTGCCGCTGCGAGCAGGGCGTCGGAAAGCCGACGCGGCACCCAGGCGGTCAGGATCACCCCCACCTGCTTCCTGCCCTGCCGGGACGCCGCGTCCTGCAGTCCCTTCTCCAGCAGCGGGCGGCCCAAGTGCGGCACGAAGTCGCATTCCAACGCCAGGTGGCGGGGACGCGGGTGTGCGGACACGACGCGGCTCACATCCAGGACGACCGGGCCGGAGAGCCCGAAGTGGGCGAACAGGAACGATCCCCGCCGTTGGCTCCGCGATCCATCGCCCGGCCCGTCGCCGGCCGCGACCTTGTCCCCCTCCATGACGCGGACTGCCACGTCGGGAACCGTGACCCCGCGCAGGGACGTGGCCCAGTCGCAGCGGATCGTCAACGGCACCAGGGCGGGACGTGGCGGGACGATCGTGTGCCCGAACCGGGACGCCCAGGCGTATCCATCGCCGGTGGTGCCGCAGCCGGGATACGACCGGCCGCCGGTCGTCACGATCAGGCTCTCTGCCCGTATCCGGCGCAGCGGCGTGACGATCAGAAAACCGGCTCCGTCGGCGGGCGTCAGCACGTCGACGACCGGTTCCTGCAGGGCCAACGTCGCGCCGTGGCGTGCCAGGACGCGTCGCAGCGCGTTGGCCACATCCACCGCCCGGCCGCTTTTCGGGAATACCTTGCCTTCGGCTTCAATGCACGTCGGCACCCCTTCCGCTTCGAACAGCGCCACGACCTGATCAGGCGGCAGAGCGGCGAGCGCCGAGTGCAGGAACGGTCCCTGGCGTCCAAACGCGGCGACAATGCCGTCCGGGCCGACCGCCTGGGTCAGATTACAGCGTGTGCCGCCCGACATCAGGACCTTGGCGCCCGGCTTGGCGTTCTTCTCCAGCACCAACACGCGGCGGCCCCGCGCGGCGGCTCGCGCGCCCGCCATCAGCCCGGCCGCGCCGGCGCCGATCACGACTGTATCCCAAGAGCTTCCAGAGGTCGACATCGCCTCATGATGGATTCCCTGCTATCCTGTCACAAGGTGTGCTGACACGATCGGACGGGGTCCGCGTACGAACCAGGAGTCGCATGAGATCGCTGGCATTTCTCACCATGGACAGCCTGGAGGGGTTCGTCGCTTACGATCACCTGGCGGTGGAGCCTTTGGCGCGCCGCGGATGGCGCGTCGAACAGGTCCCCTGGCGGCGTGAACCGGTCCGGTGGGACGACTACGAGTTGGTCGTCATTCGTTCCCCGTGGGACTACCAGCAGGACCCCCAAGCGTTCCTGAACGTCCTTAGGCGGATCGAGGCCTCGGGCGCCCAGTTGCAGAACGACCTGCAAACCGTGTCGTGGAACATCCACAAGGCGTACCTGCGGGACCTGGCGGGGCGGGGCATTCACATTGTGCCGACGCGCTGGCTGGACCGGCTGGACGCGGCCGGGTTGTCGCGCCTGTTTGACGAGTTCGGATCGCGGCAATTGATCGTCAAGCCGACGGTGGGTGCCAACGCGGATGACACGTTTCTGCTCGACAAGGACGGTGCCGGCCCGGCGTGGGCGGCCGCGCTCGCCGCTTTCTCGCATCGCGAACTGATGGCTCAGCCGTTCGTGGAAGACGTTCTTACTACGGGTGAATACTCGTTGCTCTATTTCGGCGGCCGGTACAGCCACAGCATCCTGAAGCGGCCCAAGGCACGCGACTTCCGGGTGCAAGAAGAGCATGGGGGCATCATCCGCAGCGTCCAGCCGGCGGACGATCTGGTCGCCGCCGGGGACCAGGTCATGCACGCCCTGGACCGGCCTACGCTCTACGCGCGCGTGGACCTGGTCCGGCTGTCCGACGGCCGTCCGGCCTTGATGGAGTTGGAGTTGATCGAGCCCTCGCTCTATTTTCCATATGACCCCCAGGCCCCCGAACGATTCGCGGACGCCGTGGTGCGGCGCATGCCATGAGCATTCTCCTGTGGCTGCCCCTTGGTCGCCTGATAGAATAGTGGGGGGTCGAGACTCATCTGCCCGAATATGCTGCTCATTGCCGAAGAGGAGATGGTGCCATGGCGATCATTCAACCGGGAGCGCCGCGCGACACGTCTGCTTCACGTTTGGCCGAACAGCGTGTCCACGAGTGGGTTATGCATTTGGAGATGGAGCGCCGGCGGCTGAAGGAGGAGTCGACGCGCATGGCGACTCCGCAGGTCCAACCGTACATTTCGATTTCGCGGGAAGCGGGGGCGGGCGGTTCCCCAATCGCCCAACGTGTGGGCGAACTGCTCCAGTGGGAGGTGCTCAACCGCGAAATCCTCGACCACCTGGCCGAGAAGTTCAATCTGCCGCGCGCGATGGTGGGGATGGTCGATCGGTCCACGTCGAACTGGCTCGTGGAGGTGTTCGGCAAGTGGCTTGATCCGCGGCTGGTCACGCACAGCGAGTACATCATGCATCTCGGCCAGATCGTGTTGCTTGCCGCGCAGCATTCCAGCAAGGTCTTCGTGGGGCGGGGGGCCCAGTACTTCCTGCCGAGCGACCGCGGCGTGTGCGTCTTCCTGGTCGCTCCGCTGGCCGTACGGATCGAACGGGTCCGCGAAGCCCATCAGTGTTCGGAGGCCGAGGCCCGGCGCTACATCCGCAACACGGACACGATCCGCCGTGACTTGATCAAGCAGCATTTCAGCCGCGAGATCGGCAACCCCCACGAATACGACCTGGTCATCAATTGCGCCCGCACCAGCGTGGATGGCGCGGCCAGATTGATCGTCGAACTCGCCCGCCAGAGGTTCTCTCTCGCGTGAAAGGTTGTCGGCGAGCCTGCGGAGCAATCCCGACAGGGAGTCGTACACATCAGCATCTGACCCCGTACGAGACTATAGCGTGAGCGAGATCAGCGACGAATCCGAGCGGGCAGACGACCAGGATGTCCAACGCCCCTGGGCCGAGGTCTTCGACCTGACCCAGCCGGCGGACCGTGTGCCGGCGACAGACCATGCGCCGGGTGCAGACGGGCTCGTCCGGCCCGGCGAGGGCGCCCAGATCACCTGCGTCGACTACTGCCGCGAGCAGTACACGATCCAGGAGATATCCGACGTCGTGCGCTTCCTGGCGCGGCACCGGCCGACCTGGTCGGAAGTCCGCTGGATCCACATCGCCGGGCCCTGCGATCCCGCCGTAGTGCGGATGTTCGCGGACAAATACGAACTGCACCCGCTGGCGATCGAGGATGTAATGAGCCTCGATCAGCGCCCGAAGGCGGAGGATTTCCCGTTCTCCCAGGAGCATCCGGGGCGGCTGTTCATCATCGCCCGCGCCGTGGCGCGCAGGAGGGGCCGCGTGGAGTCGGAGCAGATCAGCTTCTTCCTGGGCCGCAAGACGCTCGTCTCGTTCGAAGAGAACACCCCCGACCTGCTGCACGCGGTGGAGGGCCGGATTCGAGATCCCGGTTCGCGGCTCCGACAACATGATGTCAGCTTCCTCCTGTATGCCATGATCGACCACCTCGTAGACAGCTTCTTCCCGATCCTGGAGGAGATCTCCGCCAACCTGGACGACATCGAAGCGGCCGTGCTCAGTGACGCGCGCCAGGGCGTGCTCCCGGACATCTACCGGTTCCGGCGCGACCTGTCCCTGCTGCGTCGCGTGGCGTGGCCCATGCGAGAACTGATCTTCAAGCTGCACCGGGAGAGCCACGTCTGCCTGTCCGAGACGACGGCCACGTACCTGCGCGATGTCTACGACCACCTGGTGCAGGTGCAAGACCTGCTCGAAACCTACCGTGAATTCGCGGATTCCCTGGCCCAGACCAATGTGTCGCTGGCCGCCAATCGGATGAACGACATCGTGAAGACGCTGACCATCGTCTCGACGATCTTCGTCCCGCTCACCTTCCTGGTCGGCGTCTACGGCATGAATATCTGGATCCCGGGACAGATCCAGGCGGGCCTGCATGTCTGGTTCTGGCTGTTCTGTGCGGCCGTCGCCGGCGGCATGCTCTACATGTTCCGGCGGTGGCGGTGGATTTGAGTGTTGCACATCCGGGCGGGAGACCCGGGCACAGGCCGGAGGTCGACGGCCTGCCGACCCCGCTCATCCGGGTCATCCCGTCCCGCTCCGCTCGGGCTCACGACTCCCCACTTCGATCGCCTTGCGCGGTTGGGTGGGGCAGGCTACCTGGCATGCGCCGCACCCGTTGCAGCGCTGCAGATCCACGTGCGGCGTGAGCGTGTATTCCTGTTCGTCGAAGACGAGTCGGATCGCGCCGTACGGGCAGCGGTTGCGGCAGATCGCACACTCGCGATCGCGGCCCAACAGGCAGATGTCCATGTCCACCCGCGGGACGCCGATGGTCGCGTGCACTTTCTGCGACAACGTGACCGGTGAAATCGCGCCGCTCGGGCAGACCAGCGTGCATCGGTTGCATGATTCCCAGCAGTAGTCGTTGTCGAAGGTGATGAGCGGCGCCAGGAGCCCGCCGATCCCGTACCGGCCGATGTCGGGCTGGATGATCTCTGCGGCACAGGCGCGCGCGCAGTTCCCGCAGCGCAGGCACAGGCTGGTGAACCACTCTTCAGCCACGGCGCCGGGCGGGCGCAGCGGCTGTCGGCGGCGAGGGTTCCATCGCGACAGGATGGCGGCCCACGCCAGGCCCAGCGCGCCGCCCAGGACGAGACGACGCGAAAGACCGGTCCGCGGCGGCGGGGGAGCCGTGGGCGGCACCCGAGTCGCGCGAGGCACGGCGAGTCGGAGGGCACGCCGCGTGACCGCGGCCAGCAGATCCTGGAGCCCGCCGAGCGGGCAGATCCGCGTGCACCATGCATGCGGCCACCACAGGCTGATCGCCAACACCAGCGCCAGCCCCAGCGCCGCCCAACTCGGGGCGAAGCCGAACCGGCCGTGCGCCGTGCCGGCCGCGCCGCTCAGGAGCGCGAGCGGATCGAGCCACAGCAGCACCGGGTAACCGAGGGCCGCTCCGGCCAGGATGACGAGCGTCAGCGCCTGGCCGAGAAGCGGGAGGCGGCGCGGCGGCCGCCGCCCGCAGCGGCGTCCCAACCAGCTCGCCCCGTCGGCGCCGCAACCGGTGGGACAGATCCAGCGGCAGAACCCGCGGCGCCATCCGCAGGCAAGCAGCGCGACGACGAGCCCCGGTATCGCGAACACGGACACGGTCCATCTCGCAAGTGCGCTCGCGGCGACCACCAGGGGGCTCGCAGCGGGCACGAGGATCGGCCAAGGCTCGGCCACCGCGCGCAACAGCATCACGGCGACGGCGAGCGCGGCGAGCCGCGTCAGGTGGCGCGGGTGGACGCGCGGGGTCCAGCGCCGGCGGGCTCCCCCCTGCACACCTTCAGGCTGCTGCGTGTTCACCCCAGATACGCCTCCTGGTCCCGCAGGATCCGCTGGACCCTGGCCACATCCACCTCGCGCGGCAGGCACCCGTCCTGCACCGCGACGCACGCCGCCACCCCTGCCGCATGCCCGGTGACGAGACAGTTGGGGATCAACCGGACCAGATCCGCCATGCGGATCTCGGCGCTGATGCAGCGGCCGGCGGCGAGCAGGTTATCGATCCTCTCCGGCACCAGTGCGCCGTAGGGAATCTGCCACGGGCCATGTTCGGCACTGGAGGCGCCGCCCACGCCGATCACGTCGGGGTATCGGGTCCCGTTCTTGAGGTCATCCAGCGTGATCGTGTGCAGTCCGCGCAGCACGCGCGTGATGCGCACTCCCAGCTGCGGCGCCGTCTCGACCAGATACACCGGTTCGTAGCCGGGCGTCCGACGCGTCTTCTGCACGTTGTTCCAGATGAACTTCCGATGGTTCAATTCCAGGCGGGTCAGCACTTCCACGTCCAGGCCGTCGACCTCCGGGCCGTGCATGTTCACCCACCGCACGCCGGGCACGGGCGTGACGTTGCCCAAATGCCGCGGCTCAGGCGCCCCGGCTGAGCGTGCGCGATCCACGCGGTCCAGGTTGCCGATCCGCGAGACGAGGCCGACGTTATGGGAACGCCGCTCATAGGCGGCGCCGGCCGACGCGAACAGGTCGCCGTCACCGGTCGCATCAACGACGACCCGGGCCAGAATCGCCTGGCGGCCGGACTTGCTTTCGAACACGGCGCCTTGCACCTGGTTGCCCTGGACGACGGCATCCACGCCCCAGCAATGCAGCAGGACGTCGACTCCCGCCTCCTCGACCATCTCGACCATGAGGTACTTCACGGCCTCGGCATCGACCGTCGGCGCCGTCCCCGGCCGGCGGTCGACAATGGCGCCTTCCATGCCGTCCAGGCGCCGCATCATCTCCTCGCCGATCCCTTGGCAGACCTGTTGGCCGCCCTTGACGATATGGCCGATCACCAGCAGCACGAGTCCGCCGGTCCACAGGCCGCCGAAGTGCCCGTAGCGCTCGACGATCGTGACCTGCGCACCCGCTCGCCGCGCCGCGATGGCGGCACAGACTCCGGCCGGCCCGCCGCCGACCACCAGCACGTCGGTGGTGCGAAGCACGGGCAATTCGCGCGCAGGCTGCAGCACGCGCCCGTCCTGGACCGTCGGATTGAACCGCTGGGCCAGGACTTCTCGCGGATTGATCACGCTACTCTGAAAACCGCTCTGCTCGCCCGGATTCTGCGCGGCAGTGAGCTGGGGCCGTGACGCTCCCAGCCCGGCCGCCGCCCCGGAGACCGTCAGTGCCCGCAGCCAGTCACGGCGGCTCATCGCGTCGCTCATCGTTCATCTCCTCCCGCTAGTCGCATACGGCAGCGCCTGGTCCATTCATAACAGGACTCGTGGTCCGCCGCTACCGCACACGCTACAATCGGAGCTTGCACCCGGGGAACACACTATGTCGCACAGCGGCCGCCAACCCGAACTGCTGCTGGAAATGCAGGGCATCGACAAGTCGTTTCCCGGCGTCCATGCGCTGAGCGACGTGTCGCTGGCGCTCCGGCGGGGGGAGGTGTTGGGCATTGTCGGCGAGAATGGGGCGGGGAAGAGCACCTTGATCAAAGTGCTCGGGGGCGCCCATCCTCCGGACAGCGGCCGGATTCTGCTGGACGGCGTGCCGGTTCTGTTCCGCAACCCGAGCGCCGCGCAGCAGGCGGGGATCTCGATCATCTATCAGGAGTTCAACCTGATCCCCGACCTGACGGTCCGCGAGAACGTGTTCCTGGGGCGCGAGCAGACCTGCGGCGGGTTCATCCGCGCCGGCCGGGAGCACCAGGAAGCCGGCCGGCTGTTCCAGAAGCTCGGCCTGCCCATCGATCCCAAGGCACGTTGCCGCGCGCTGACGGTTGCTCAACAGCAGATGGTCGAGATTGCCAAGGCGCTGTCGATCAACGCGCGGATTCTCGTGATGGACGAGCCGACCGCGGCGCTGACATCCCAGGAGGTCGCGCACCTGCTGGCGCTCATCGGAGACCTCAAGTCGCGGGGGATGGGCATCATCTACATCAGCCACCGCTTGGACGAGATTTTCCGAGTGGCGGATCGCGTGATGGTGCTGCGCGACGGTCGGCAGGTGGGCACGGACGTGGTGGGTGCCGTGTCGCGCCAGCGGCTGATCGAGTTGATGGTCGGCCGGCCGATCGAATCCGAGTTCCCGAAGCACGCCGCGCAGCGCGGCCGGGAACGATTGCGGGTCGAGGGTCTGGCCAGGGGGAGCATGGTCCGCGATGTGAGTTTCTGCGCCTACAGCGGCGAGGTGTTGGGGTTTGCCGGCCTGGCGGGCGCGGGGCGCACGGAGACCATGCGGTGCGTGTTCGGCGCGGATCTGCCCGACGCCGGCCGGATTTACGTCGACGGCCGGAGCGTGCGGATCCGGCACCCGCGCGATGCGATCCGCCACCGGATCTGCCTGCTCACCGAAGACCGCAAGAGCCAGGGGCTGATCCTGTCCCAGTCGGTGCGTCACAACTTCGGCCTGCCCAACCTCGACCGGCTGGCGCACGGGCTGTTCCTGGACCAGCGCCGCGAGCGTGAGGAGCTGGCCCGGTACATCCTCGACCTGAAGATCCGCGTGGCCAGCCAGGAGCAGACGACCGCCACGCTCTCTGGAGGTAATCAGCAGAAGGTGGTGCTCGCGAAGTGGCTGGCCAAGAATGCGGACATCATCATCTTTGACGAGCCGACGCGCGGGATCGACGTGGGCGCCAAATACGAGATCTACCTGCTCATGAACCGGCTGATTGCCGACGGCAAGGCGGTGATCATGATCAGCAGCGAGTTGCCGGAGGTGTTGGGCATGAGCGACCGGATCATCGTCATGCACGAAGGCCGGATCAAAGGCGAGATCACGCAGGTGGCGCAGGCCACTCAGGAGCACATCCTGTCGTTGGCGTACGCATGAGCGCGGCGGGGGAGTCATCACACGTGGAGAGATTGCTGACCGACTATGGCATGGTGCTGGTCCTGGCCGCCCTGTGCGTGCTCTTCAGCCTGCTGACGCTCAAGCAACAGGTGCCGGAGGGCCCGGCGGCGGCGGCGGAGCTGGTGCGTCAGGTCAAGGCGCGGTGCGCCACGACGGATGTGATCCTCGTGCTCGGCGCCGCCAACCAGGACACGGCGGCGCTGGCCCGGGCGGTGGGCCAGCAGCTGGAGCAGGGCGGTTACACCGGCGTGCAGGTCGTCGTGGGCACGCCGCGCGAGCTGCGCCTGGCGCTGGATGACATCACGCGCCAAGGCCGGTCGTGCGCCGCGATCGTCACGGCGGGGGATGTCGCGCTCTGGCCGGCCATCGAGCAGATACCGAGCAACTATCCGGCGTCCGCCGGCTTTCAGCTGCTGACGCCCGCAAGCCGGGCCTGGCTGTGGCCGGACTTCCTCAAGCAATCGAACTTGTTGGCGATCGTGGATCGGATCGTGGTGATCGCCGTGATTGCCATCGGCATGACCATGGTAATCATCACGGGCGGCATCGATCTGTCGGTGGGGAGCCTGATCGCCCTGTCGGCGGTGATCGCGACGGTGATCATGCAGCGGTTCGGTGGGGAGGAGGCGCCGGTCTGGACCGTGGGGCTGGGGTTCGCGGCCGGCATCTTGGCCTGCGGCGTCGTGGGGGGCCTGGGAGGTTGGCTGGTGGCCCAATTCAAGGTGGCGCCCTTCATCACCACGCTGGCCATCATGATGATGGCCAGCGGCGCGGCGTTCATGATCACGCGGGGCTTCTCCATCTACCGGGTCCCCGACGAATTGACCTGGCTCGGGCAGGGGCGGACCTTGGGCGTGCCGAACACCGTCATTCTCCTGATCGCGCTCTATGTCGCCGCCCACATCTTCATGTCCTACACGCGGCCGGGGCGCTACATCTACGCCGTCGGCGGCAACATCGAGGCCGCCCGGTTGTCCGGCGTCCCGGTGACGCCTGTGATCGTGTTCGTGTACATTATGAGCGGGCTGTGCGCCGGGCTGGGCGGCTGCATCCAGGCATCGCAGATCAAGACCGGCACGCCGACCTCAGGCACGATGTACGAGTTGTACGTGATCGCCGCGGTGGTGGTGGGAGGCACGAGCCTGGCCGGCGGGTCGGGCCGGATCCTGGGGACTCTGATCGGCGCGTTCATCATCTCTGTCATCCAGAACGGCATGAACCTGCTGGGGATGAAGAGCGAGACGCAGAAGGTCGTGTTGGGCGGCGTCATCCTGGGAGCCGTCCTGCTGGACAAGGTCCGCAGCGACAACCGCCTGGCCGGGTTGTTCAGGAGTCGCACCTAGCTGTATTGGCTGGAGAATTGGTCATGATCATTCGATCCAAGTACACATCCATCGTCCTGGTCGCGGCCCTGGCGCTGGGGGCCGGATCTTGTGCCCAGCCGTCCGCGGATGCGCCGCAGGCGGTCGGCACCAAGGGCAAGATCGGCATGACCTGCATGGATCTGACGAACCCGTTCTTCAAGCTGATCGCGAATATCATGGAAGACGAGGCCGGGAAGCACGGCTATACGCTGGTGGCTTTGAACGGAGAGAATAACCCGTCCGTACAGAACAACCAGCTCGCCGATTTCGCCGCCCAAGGATATGCCGCCATCTTCCTCAACCCGGTCGACTCGAAAGCCGCCGGCGAAGGCGTCAAGAAAGCCCACGCGGCCGGGATCCCGGTCTTCACGTTTGACGTCGAAGTGACCGACGCGGAAGCGAAGGACCTGGTCGTGTCGCACATCGGGAGCGACAACTACCAGGGCGGGCAGCTCGCCGGAGAGAGCATGATGAAGGTGACGGGCGACAGCGGGAGGATCGCGCTGATCACCTATCCGGAGGTCACGTCCGCCAAGCAGCGTCGCGACGGTTTCATGGATTACCTGCAGGCGCACGACAGCAAGCTGGAAGTCGTGGCGGAGCTGAGCGCGATGGGTGCCCGGGACAAAGGCCTCGCCGTGGCCACCGACATGCTCCAGGCGCACCCCGATCTGGTGGGCATCTTCGCCGTCAACGACCCGTCGGCGCTGGGCACCTACGGGGCCGTGGTGAAGGCCGGCAAGCAGCATCAAATCACCGTGATCGGGTTCGACGCGTCGCCCGCCGGCAAGAAGGCCGTCTTCGAGAAGCAGCTCTACGACAGCCCTCAGCAGTTCCCGCGCAAAATGGCCACGGGCACCGTCGAGGCGTTTGTCAAGTACATGAACGGGGAGGAAGTCCCCAAGTCCACGTTCATTCCGTGCAGCCACTACTACTATGAGGATGCGGTCAACGACGAAACCCGCGTGACCGAGAAGTGGTAAGTCCGCTCGCCCAGGCCCTGTCGATCCCGGCACGCCCGCCTCAGATCTTCACGAACGTCTTGTGCCTGTACATCCAGTACAGGATCAGCCAGTACACCAGCAGGATGCAGCCGCCGCTCAAGAGAGTCTGGTACGGATCGCCCAGGATCTTGAAGGCGTCCGGCCCCAGGTGGGTCTGGAACGCGTCAAGCAGGAACGGCTCGAACAGGTGCGCAATGCAGTACGCCATGATGGAGTTCATGCCGATGACGATCAGCGGGAACGCCCACGCTTTCCATCCCCAGATGTCGACGACCAGGTAGAAACCGGCCAGCAGCAGGAGGCAGATCCCGCCGCTGTACAGTGTCCAGCTCGGGGTCCAGATGCGCTTGACGACCGGGCACACGCCCAGGTAGCCGAGCAGCGCGCCGGCGGCGAGCGTGAGGGCGCCGGCGGCGACCAGCCAGCCCACCTTCCGACTCGGCGCCCGCTCGCTCCGCAACACGCCGCCGGCGATCAATCCCAGGATCATGGTGGCCAACGTAGGGATGAAGCTCGTCGTCTGGTATCCCCCGTAGTTGTGCGTGAAGGGCTCTTCGCGCGGGAACAGGTTGAGGAACCATGTGTCGAAAGCCCAGGCGGCGTTCGTGTTCATGTTCCAATGCGCCGCGAAGCCGTGCAGGTTGTACGGCCAGTCCGCGGCCACGCCGGCTTTGACCCAGTCGAAGTTCGCATCGGGCAGCGGGTAGAGCGCGAACAGGGCCCAGTACCCGACCAGCAGCACGCCCACAGCGATCCACTGGTCCCGCACGGGACGGAACCCCAGCATGAACAGGAACCCGTAGCCCAGCCCGATCTGCGTGAGCGTGTCCTCGAACGTGTAGTAGGTCTGGCTCCTGCCGATGGACCGCAGGAAGATCCCCATCGCCACCAGCAGCAGTGCGCGCCAGAACGCGTGGAGCGTCATGACCCACCGGGCCTGCCCGCGCGCGGACCGGCTCGCCAACGAGAAAGCCAGCGCCACGCCGACGATGAACGAGAACGATGGTTGGATCATGTCGTGGAGCGTACATCCCACCCACAGCGCGTGGCTCTGGTGATGGGCCAGAAACGCCCAGAATCCGCTCCCCGGCAGCCGCTCGGAGACCGTTGCCAGGTGCAGCACTTCGGCCATCATCAGGAACATGACGAACCCGCGATAGGCATCCAGGGAGGCCAGGCGCCGCGAGGTGGTCGCGGGTTTGGCCAGGGCCGCAGGTGTGTCAGGCATGGCGGTCACGAACGGGTTCTCCGGGGGTTCCTCGGGCAGCGAAAAGCGTGGGGACGACTCACGGGCTCACAATCGCAATCTCGGCCCAGTAGGCCGCCTCGTAGGCCCAGCCGGTCGGCTGGTTCACCAGCTCCAGCTTCACCTCCTGGCCGGCCAACGCCGACAGATCGATGTCCTGGGCGAGCCAATGCCCCTCGGTGCAGGTCGCGGGACTGACCGGTTTGCGCAGCAACTCCTTGCCATTGGCACGCACGACCAGCTCAAAGTCGCCTTGCGGATCGTGGCCCACCACCAGGTGCAGCGTGGTCTTCCGGCCGGCAGGGACGGCGACCGTCCTGGTCAACACGCAGCCGGTCTGCGGGTCGAGCGGGTGTACGCACAGCACGTTCGCCCGGCCTTGCCACTGGGCGCGCAAGCCGGGGTTCATGTCCGGACCACAGTCCTGGATCGCCCAGCCGGGTGCGAATTCGGCCACAGCCTCCTTGATCCCGTGGGGCAGGCTGTCGAACCGGATCTGCGCCATCTCCTCGGGCGTGAAACGGCTGTTGGCAATCGGGCCCGGCTCCCAGCTGAGTTCCAGCCGGCTGGGCACCGGCGCTTTGACCGGGATCACGAAATACTCCTCCCCGCGGCCGTCCCGCTCGACACGGCCGCCCTGCTGCGCCAGGAACTCTCGGGCCAACGTGTCGCAGACGTCCAGCAGGCGTGGGAAGTTGTATGCCGTATGACTGAATTCGCGCGCTTCATCCAGACCGGTCGCAAAGCGCGCCGGCAGCTTTGCAAAACCGATGGTCGTGAACAACACGCCACCCGCGCTGGACGGGTTGCAGTCCGAGTCCATGCCGCAGCGGCAGGAGATGACGATCGTCCGCTCCGGGTCCCGCTGGCCGAACAACAGGCCCATCAGCACGTACGCGCCGTTGATCTTGCAGTCGATGCCGCCGTTGGACGCCCGCTGGTACGCCGGATCGCGGCGGTACTTCGCCTGGCACTTCTCCCACGCCGCCTCCCAATCGTCCGGGTTCGCACGATACCAGGCTATCAGATCGCGCACCATTTCCGCGTACTGGCAGTCTGCCGGAATGGCCCGCACCGCCGTCTCGGCGATCTTCACCGGGTCGTCCTCAAAGAACGCGGCCGCGTACATGGCGCCGATGAACTGGCCGGCGTACATGCCGTCGCCGTAGTTCATGAGCCGGCCGAACCGCTCGCCCAGGTCCACCGCCACCTGGGGCATCCCCGGCGCGATCAGGCCCGAATAGTCGGCTTCGATCTGGTAATCGATGTCGTTCGGGCATCTGTTGAACTGCGGATGGCCCGAGTCGGGCGGCGCGATGCCTCGGCGCAGATTCGTCCGGCCGGCGTTGTTGGCACACCACAACGGGTAGCCGCTGTTCGCGAAGTCGATGCCCGCCTGCCGGATCGACACGTCGATCCCGTACTGTTCGAGCGTCCTGAGAAATGTCATCTCGACGTATAAATCGTCCTGGCCGAACGCGTCATTGATCATCTCCGGCCGCCAGACGGGCATCTGGTCCGCCGGGATGATCTGGTCCTGCCACTTGAACTCGGTCGGTGCACCCCAGGACACGCCGACGATCTGGCCGACCCATCCCGCCTTCATCTTGTCCCGGTACTCCTGGACCGACAGACGCAGGAAGTCGTCCGCCGGACGACCAGGACAGGCTGCTGCAAGACCCGTTGCCAACGCAAACAGGATGATACGCAATTTCATCAGGCTGTCTCCCCACCGCACCACATCGAGCCAATCACAGGTACGCCGTTTCGGTCCGCCCATTGTACAAGCGCGGACCGGGGTATGACCACATGCGGTCGAGGGCAGCGGATTGCGGGCGGGCGGTGGGCGCGCAGGATGGCCGGGGCCCGGCAGATGGAGGTTCGCGCCGTGCCCGGGCGGTGCGGCCCCGAAGCGCCGGCAGGCCTCTTCCACCCGCGTCGCGCCGCGGGGACAATAGGGCCGTTCGCGTCGGCCCAGGCCCGTTGCACACGGCATCCCTGATGGAGTCTTTCGAGTTGATCGGCATTGGAGAATGGGCGGCGCTCGGAACGGCCATGGCCTGGACTTTCTCGGCGATGGCCTGGACCGAGGCGGGCAAGCGGATTGGAGCGTTGTCGACCAGCTTCATCCGTTTGATTGCCGCCGCGCTGTTGTTGGCCGTCTACGGGCGGCTGATGCGCGGCCTGTGGCTGCCCTCCGACGCCGGCCGCGACACCTGGTTCTATCTGGGCCTGTCCGGCTTCTTCGGATTCTTCCTGGCCGACTTGCTGATCTTCCGGGCACTGGTCTTGATCGGCCCGCGACTCTCGTTGCTGATCCAGTCCATGTCGCCGCCGATGGCAGCCCTGCTGGCGTGGGTGTTCTTGGATGAGACGCTCAGCGGACTCGACTGGCTCGGCATGGCGCTGACGCTGACCGGTGTCAGCTGGGTCATTCTGGGCCGCGCCGCGCCGGCCGTCTCCTATGTCGACCGCACGAGCCTCCGCCAGGGTCTGATCATATCCGTGGCTGCCTGCCTGGCGCAGGCAATCGGCTACATATTCAGCAAGCGGGGCATTGGCCAGTACGACGCGGTGGCCGGTACGTTCATTCGCGTGCTGGCGGGGACGGTGGGCTTCATCGTCCTGATCACCATCATGCGGCGTTGGCGCACCATTTGGGCCGCGGCGCACCATGGTCAGGCGATGGCGATCGTGGCCTACGGCTCGCTGATCGGGCCGTTCGTGGGAGTGGCCCTGTCCTTGGAAGCGATCCGGCGCTGCGAGACGGGTGTGGCCGCGACGCTCATCGGGACGACGCCCGTGCTGATCCTGCCGTTCGCCGCGATCATCTACCGGGAACGGATCACCGCCCAGGCGGTCGGGGGTGCCATTCTGTCGGTCGTGGGCGTCGCACTGCTGATGCTCTGACTCCGGCACAATCCGCGGCTTGTCGGCAGGACCCGATGCGCGGCGCCGGGCCATGCCGCGATGATGCGGAATCAAGGGGCCGCCTCCGCCCGCCCGTTCGGTCCTCTCGCGGTGCGCGCCGCACCTTACTCCCCCTGCCGCTTGATCTGGTCTGGGAACAGCCGGTTGAAGCTTTCGATCTTCGGGCCAATGTATTTCTGGCAGTAGGGCGCGCGGCGGTTGAGTTCGAAATAATCCTGGTGGTGTTGTTCGGCCGGGTAGAAGTGCGAGAACGCCGTGATTTCCGTGACGATCGGTTTGCGGAACGCTTTGGATTCGTCCAACTGACGCTTGTATTGCTCCGCGATTCTCCGCTGCTGGTCGTTGTGGTAGAACACAACCGAACGGTACTGGGTGCCCCGGTCGGGGCCCTGTCGGTTCAGGGTCGTGGGGTCGTGGGTCTTCCAGAAGATCTTGAGCAGATCGGCGTAGGAAACCGTGCGCGGGTCAAACGTGATCTGGACCACCTCCGCGTGCCCAGTCTGGCCGCTGCATACCTGTTGATATGTGGGAAACTCGACCGCACCGCCCGAGTAGCCGGACACGACCTTCTCGACGCCTCGGACCCGCTCGAACACGGCTTCCGTACACCAGAAACATCCGGCGCCGAACGTCGCCACATCCAGCGTCGCGGCCGGGCGCGCTTCCCGGCCTTCTTGGTCAGCCTGGGCGGAAGCCTCAAGCGGCACCAGTCCCTGGATGGACGCCAGCAGGAAGCATGCGGGCCATACCCCCACCCTCGAAAACAGGGTCCCGAAACGATTCATTGGATATCTCACCTCTTGTCGGCCGTTCCCCGGAGCTTCGTCTCACCCACTATTACTCTTTTCTAACCGGAAGTCGGCGTTTGGCAACAGTTTATCTGCGCGCGGAGCCGGCCGCTGCTAGCAGTCACGGCATCGGAAATGATGTTGCACGCTCGGACTGCCTTTGATACCGTCCCGACGAGCGTGCGGGACCTGAGGGGGGCGACCACCTTGGGTGGCGGATGGCACCCCACTCCGCCAGTCCGCCGGGCCCTGCAACGTGGGGGTGGGTCACGTCGTCCACTCGGCGTCCACGGCGGTGCGTGGGCGGCGGTTCGCCGGCGAGCCTCCTGAGACTGACATCTATCGTTGCACAGGCACTTGTTCATTCATCATGCGCAACTTCATCAAGGTGCTTCGACTGGCGGCCCGTTATCCGTTTTCGATCGCGGGCGCGTTCTTGTGTTCCCTGGCCGTGGGCGTGTTGTGGGGCGGCAACATTGCGGGTTTGTATCCGTTCGTGGAGGTCGTCTTTCGGGGCGATTCCTTCCATGTCTGGATGGATCGTCAGGTGGCATCGGAGGTGGAGACAGTCGTCGGCCTGCAGAAATCGGTGGGCGAACTGGAGCGTGCGGCGGCTGAGACGCCGCCTGCAGGTCAGGACGAGCTGGTCGTGCAATTGGAGCAGGCACGAGCTCAATTGGGGTCTGCCCAGCGGGGCCTGGAGCGGTCGCAGCGGCACCGGGACCTGGTGCGCCGCTACTTGCCGGACGATGCGTTCCTGGATTTGGCGTTGGTGATCGGGGCATTATTCCTGGCCACGGTGCTCAAGTCGGCGTTTCTGGTGATCAGCATTATCCTCGTCGAGCGGGTGAAGCAGTTGACGGTGTTCAATCTGCAGAACGAGTTCTTTGCGCGCACGTTGACGATGGACCTGGCGGCGTTTGGCGAGCACCGGACGAGCGGTTTGTTAGCGCGGTTCACGTACGACTTGCGGATACTGGAGGCGGGCATTGGGGCCTTGTTCGGGCCGACCGTTCGCGAGCCGCTCAAAGCAATCGCCTGCCTGGTGGGCGCGGCACTGATTTCCTGGCAGCTCCTGCTCGTGTCCTTGATGACTGCGCCGATCGGCATACTGCTGTTGCGGTGGGTGAGCAGATCGATGAAGCGGGCGACGGGCCGGAGCATGGACGTGATCGCCGTGTTATACGCCCGCTTGTCGGAGACATTCAACGGGATCAAGGTGGTCAAGGCATTCACGATGGAGGCCCACGAGCGGGAGCGTTTCCGCGAGGCCGGCCGCGAGTACGTGCGGCGCGTGATGCGTGGCGTGACCTACATGGCGCTGTTCAAGCCGATCGGCGAGATCATGGGCATCCTGATCGTATCGATCGCCTGCCTGGTCGGCGCCCACCTGGTGTTGCATCAGGGGACGCATCTGTTCGGGATCCGCATGGCGAACGAACCGTTGGGTGCCACGAAACTGCTGATCTTCTTCGCCATGCTCGCCGGCGTCGCCGACCCTGCGCGGAAGATGAGCGATCTGTTCGCCACTTTGATTGGCGGCGTGACGGCCGCCGACCGGATCTGCAAGATGATGGAGCAGGCGCCGGTCGTGCGTGAGCCGGACGCCCCGCGGTGCGTGCCGCGTCCGCACACGGAGCTGGTGTTCGACCATGTGGGCTTCAGCTATCTGCCCGACCAGCCCGTGCTCCAGGATGTGAGCCTGCGGATCCCGTTCGGGAAAACGGTGGCGCTGATCGGGCCCAACGGCTGCGGCAAGAGCACGCTGGTGAACCTGGTACCGCGCTTCTTCGACCCGTCGCACGGCGCGGTCACGATCGACGGGGTCGACCTGAAGCAGATGTCGCTGAGCGATCTCCGGCAGCGGATCGGGCTGGTGACCCAGGAGACCCTGCTGTTCGACGACACGATCATGAACAACATCCGCTATGGGAATTCCCAGGCCACGGACGAGCAAGTGATGGAGGCCGCGCGCAAGGCCCATGCGCACCGGTTCATCGTCGAGGAGCTGGACCAGGGTTATGCGACGATCGTCGGCCAGGCGGGCGGGCGGCTCTCCGGCGGTCAACGCCAGCGGCTCGCCTTGGCGCGGGCCATCATCCGCGATCCGGAGATCCTGATCCTGGACGAGGCGACGAGCCAGATCGACATCGAGAGCGAAGAGCTGATCCATCTCGCACTCGAGGAATTCACCCGCGGGCGCACGGCGATCCTTATCAGCCACCGGTTGTCGACCCTGACCCTGGCCGACCGCATCGTCGTGATGGATGCGGGCCGGGTGGTCGACCAGGGCACGCACGACGAGTTGATGGCGCGCTGCGTGCTGTACCGGCGTCTGTTCCAGCATCAGTTCTCGGAGGCGGCATGAGCGACAGGAACCACCGGACATGTTGAAGGCGGCGCCGGAGGCCGCCGTCGTGGGAGGATGATTTGCCATGGGATCCAGCCCGGCCACGCGGGCCATCGCAGCCCGGCCCACCCGTTTGCGCATCAAGGGGTGGGAACGTCACGTCAAGAACTTCTGGCGCAAATGGACGCGGGCGGCCCGGGGTCAACCCGAGTCGCTCCTCCCCGAGAGCTGGGACCCCGGGGAGGCGGCCCGGCCCGTCCGGCCCGATCAGCTCCGGTTTCCCGCGGCGGATGTGACGGACGCCAACGAGCACCTGCTGTCCTGCCTCTGCCGCGCGGAGTTCCTCCAATCGCCGGCCTTCCGGTACTGGGCCGACCAGCTCCGCGAGAACTGGCGTCTACACCGCAAGCTGTGGGAATTCTGTTACGTCTGCCAGGCGTTGTACGAGCGCGATATGCTCCGCGACGGCCGGCAGGGGCTGGGCTTCGCGGTCGGCCAGGAGCCGTTGCCGTCGTTGTTTGCCGCCCGGGGTTGCCGGGTCGTCGCCACCGACCTGCCCGCGGACGATGAGCGCTGCAGGCAGTGGGCGGACACGGCCCAATGGACCGACAGCCTGCAAGTGCTCAATGAGCGGGGCTTGTGTGAACCCGCTGCATTCCGCGAGCGGGTCCGATACCGGCCTGTGGACATGAACCACATCCCATCCGACCTGCGCGGATTTGACTTCACGTGGTCCTCCTGCTCCTTCGAACACTGCGGCTCGATTGAGCTGGGCCGGCAGTTCCTGATCAATCAGATGGAGTGTCTGCGGCCGGGCGGCGTCGCCGTGCACACGACGGAGCTGAATGTGACTTCCAATGAGGACACGCTGCGCGAAGGCGTGACGGTGATCTTTCGGCGGCGCGACCTGGACGAGATGGCAGCTGCTTTGCGCGGCGCGGGGCACACGGTGGAGCCCCTGGAACTGGATTTCGGCGACACGCCCGCCGACCGCCACGTGGATCTGCCGCCCTATCCCCAGCAGACGCACCTCCGCCTGCGACTGGCCAATTGGACCACGACATCCGTCGGGCTGATCATTACCAAGCGAGCCGCGTGACATCGTCGGCCGGAGAATGTCTCGTTCATACCAACACCCACGAGCCGGCAAACCGCCATGCAATCCAAACGCAACCAAGACCAGAGCCACACCGGAGCCACACCGGTACAACGTCTCCTGCTGGACTGCACCTGCACCTACCGCAATCCCGAGTTGCGGACCGGCATCCAGCGGGTGGTGCGCAACATCGTCGCGTGTGCCCCGAAGGTCGCGTCGCGCCTGGGCGTGAGCTGGGAGAGCGTCTTGCTTCAGCATCATGAGTGGCAGCCGGTGAGGTGGCAGTTGCCCCACGACCCGTCCGCGCGCGCATCTGCCGGCGAGATCATCAGGCGGAAGATCCGCAAGATCGGCAAGCCGGTGGCGACCCGCTTGCGGAAGATCTTCGTGCACCGGTCGATCGCCCACCGGTTCAACCAGTGGCGGGCTGACCGATCCCGCACCGACCCGCTGCCGCCGGTCGCCTTCGGTCCGGGCGACGTGCTGCTGCTGCTGGACGCCTACTGGATGCATCCGACGCTGGACCTGTCCGCGATACGGGCCCAGGGCGCGACGGTCGGCCTCGTGACGTACGACCTGATCCCGATCCACTACCCGCAATTCTGCCCGCCGAAGGCGGTCGCGCATTTTGCCCAGCGGCTGCATGCGCTGATCCCGCAGGTGGATTTCTTCGTCGGGATCTCGCGCACCGTCGGCCGGGACATCCAGCAGTATGTGGGCGAGCACTTCCCGCAGCTGTCACACCCGCCCGAGGCGTTCTCCTGGTTCGCGCTCGGATCGCGCCTGGACATGTGTCATCCGGCGGGGATCGTGCGGCCGGCGTTGCGGAAGGCTTTTGCCGGCCCGGCGCCGTACCTGTCGGTCTGCACGCTGTCCCCGCACAAGAATCACGCCGCCATCCTGGACGCGTTCGATCAGTGCTGGGCCCGGTTCCCGCAGATGCGGCTGTGCCTGGCCGGCAAGCAGGGCTGGATGGCCAACGACCTGGTGGCGCGCATCCGCCGCCACCCGCGATTCGGCCGCGACCTGTTCTGGTTCGAAGGGCTCAGCGACACGGAACTCGACTACTGCTACCGGCACTCGAAGGCATTCATCTTCGCCTCCTTCGCCGAAGGGTTCGGGCTCCCGATCGCCGAAGCGCTGCAGCACAGGTTGCCGGTGTTGGCCAGCGACATCCCGGTGCATCGGGAGGTCGGCCGGGACTTCTGCGCGTTCTTCGATCCACACCGCCCTGAGTCGCTGGCGGCGTTGATCGCCGAGTTCGAGCACCGGGCGGGGTTCCCCGGCGTCCGCGAGCCGACCCGCTACCGGGCCACCGATTGGACGACCAGCACGACGCAGTTGTTTGAGAAGTGCCTGGCGCACGCGGCGCGGCGAGCGCGTGGCAGGTCGGGCAGCGCCGCAGGCCGCGATGCGGCGGTCGCCGGCCCCGAGTGTATCGCAGCTCCATACTCCCAGGACGGTTCTCCTGCGGCGGCCAACAAGGCTGCGTGAACGTACCCTTTGCAGGCTGACGACCCGCGCGCGCACGGGCCTGCTCCTGCACGTACCTGGAATCATGCCCCCATGAGCAAGCTCACGAAGCTCACCAGACGCCTGGAACGGGCGCTCCGCGCCAACCGCGTCGTGCGGATGATCACTGGGCGCCAGGCCGAGGACATCCGCCGCCAGATCTCGGATCTCCAGACCGGGCTGCTGCAGCACCAGATTGCCGTCCGGTGGTCGCTGACCGATCTGGTGTTGGACAGTCAGCCGCTGCCGCCTGTGCTGACATGCCCGCTTTGCGACAGCGCACAGCTGCGCAGCGACTGCCGCGTGTACGAGTCGACCTGCATGTTC
The DNA here is from genome assembly GCA_052034005.1 of Planctomycetota bacterium. Classification (GTDB taxonomy): domain Bacteria; phylum Planctomycetota; class Planctomycetia; order Pirellulales; family Pirellulaceae; genus JAAYDI01. Next base: position 34,428 of record JBPOJB010000054.1, read on the forward strand.
GGCGGCGGCCGACTGACGCGCCACCAGTGCCCTGCGTGCGACGTCATCTTCGGACCCCAGAAGATGCTTGCGCTCTCCCGGGACGAGCTGAGCGCCGACTATCGATGGCACTACAGGGCGTTCGCCGAAGGCGACTCGACGGCCAGCGAGATCCGGGCATTCGACGCGCTGCGCCCGAAGAAGGGCGGCGTGTATCTCAACTTCGGCAGCGGCGCCTGGTCCAAGTCGATCGACCACCTGCGGTCGCAAGGCTGGACCGTGTTCGGATACGAACCGTATGCCCGGGTCGCGTCCCCGCATGTCATTACCCGGGTCGAACACTTGCGGGAGCTGCAGTTCGACGGGATCTATTCGAACAACGTGCTCGAACATCTCCGCCACCCGGTGGACGAGTTGCGGTTCCTGCGCGGGCTGCTGGCGCCGCAGGGTCGGATGGCGCATGCGACAGCCTGCTTCGAGTACTTGTACGAATACACGCGGTTCCATTTGTACTTCTTCACCGGCCGATCGCGCGAGCTGGTGGCCAATCTGGCCGGCCTGGACACGCTGGACTTCCTCCAGGACGGCCATTTCATGTGTCAGTTGTACGCCCCCGCGCAGCTGACGAAACGCAACGAGCTGATGTCGATGGCCGTGGCAGGAGGTTATTAGAAGATGCTCCGATTCGCTCTGATTGTGCCGAATACGAGATACACCGATGGCCAGCTCTGGAGCATCCTGCCGTCGCGCGGGCTGCTGTCCCTGGCCGCCGTGTTGCGGAAGCGCGGACACGAGGCGACCTACATCGATGCCGATGTCGATCAGCTCACGCCCAAAGACGTGGCCGCGCGGCTCGACGCCTGCGGCGCCCAGGTCGTCGGCATGACGATGAATACGTTCCAGTACCAGGCGGCCGCGGAGCTGGCCAGGGCCCTCAAGCGACACAACCCGGACCTCCGGATCCTGGTCGGCGGCCCGCACCCTTCGGCGCTGCGCAGCCGCGTGCTGGAAGACTGCCCCTGGTTCGACATCGCCTGTTACGGAGAAGGGGAAGAGACGATCGTCGAGCTGGCAGAGGTGCTCGACCGCCACGGCGACCTGTCGACCGTGGCCGGTATCGGGTACTGGGACGCGGGCCAGATTCACCAGACGGCTGCCCGCGGTCCCGTGCGGGACCTCGATCACCTGCCCTTCCCGGCCCTTGAGTTGGCTGGCGACCTCAGCCGCTACCCGGGCGCCCAGCCGACATTGAAATCGCCGTCCATGCACATCATGGCGTCACGCGGCTGCCCGTACCGCTGCTCGTTCTGCTCGAAGTCGGTCTTCGGCGCCCAGGTGCGGTTCCGGAGCCCGGAGAACATCGTGGACGAGATGCAGTGGCTCCACAGCCGCTTCGGCATCAACGAGATCTTCTGCCAGGATGACACCATGAACGTCAACCGGCAGTGGTTCTTCCGCGTCTGCGACGAGATCATCGGCCGGGGGCTCCACCAACGCATCGCCATCAAGGCGCCCTTCCGGGTCAACCGGAACCTGCTGGACGAGGAACTCCTGCAGAAGGCGAAACAGGCGGGGTTCTGGATGATCTTCTATGGCGTGGAAAGCGGCAACCAGGAGATCTTGAACATCATGAAGAAAGGCACCACGCTCGACGAAATCCGACGCGCCTTCCGCTTGACACACGCGGCCGGGATCAAGACCATCGCCGCATTCATGGTCGGCAACGTGGGGGACACGCCCGAGACCGTCCAGGATTCGGTGACGCTCGCCAAGGAGATCCAGCCGACCGTATTCGGTTTCTCCGTGGCCACGCCGCTGCCGGGCACCGAGTTCCACGCCATCGCCCAGCAGAACGGCTGGATCCGCTCCGAGGATTACCGCCAATACTCCGAATTCCAGGCGGTCTCGCGCAATGCGGCCATGACGTGCGGAGAAATCACCGCGCTGCGCAACCGGGCCACCGAAGAGGTGACCAAGTACCTCCTGGCCCTCGACAGCAAGCGCAGGTCCGCAGGCCGCTGGGATCCACAGCACGCGGTGCCCGCGCCGCTCTTCCTCCGCATCGCCCGAAAAATCGGCCGACTCGCGCCCACCGCCAAGGCCTGAGTGGTCCAGGACCACTCAGTCACTTGCCCGCGCCCGGCTTCCACACTTTCCAGACATTCCCGACGAGTTCCGGACCCGGCTTGAGCGCCGGCTTGCCCGGCGTCCACCCAGCCGGCGTGGCCTCCGTCCCGTTGCTCCCGCGCACATGCTGAAAGGCCTGAATCTGACGGAGCGTCTCGTCCACCTGCCTGCCCACCGGCGGCGTCACCACTTCATACGCCTGAATCACGCCGTCCGGATCGATCAGGAACCGGCCGCGCATCTCCACGCCGGCGTCTTCGTCATAGACGCCAAAGACGGCACCCACCTTCCCGCCGCCATCGGACAGCATCGGAAACGGCACGCCGCCATCGACCATCTTGGTCAACTCGTAGTCGTTCCACATCTTGTGGACGAACACGCTGTCCACGCTCACGGACAGGACTTCCACACCGAGCTTCTGGAACTCGGGATACCGATCGGCGACCGCCGATACCTCGGTCGCTCAGACGAACGTGAAGTCGCCCGGATAGAAACACAGGACGACCCACTTCCCCAAGTAATCCGACAACTTCACGCTGGTGAACGACCCGTTGAGATACGCGGGCGCGACGAAATCAGGTGCTTTCTTTCCCACTTGGACCATGGTGCGTTCCCTTGTGGCCGGCGATACAGGAGCTGGTTCTTGCGTCACGGCGGGCTCCCCGACAGGTCCTCCCGTCGGACGAGCACAACCTACCTTGGGCTCGTCAGGCATCCTGACCTCCTTTCTTCAGTCGAATGGTAGCGTTGCCTCGGACAGGCACAACATGGCGAGCCACGCGGCTCGCCATCGTCCCTGCTCGGCGACCTGAGTCTACCCCATCATCCGCCGCGCGCCGAGCATACTCGGGGCAGGACACCGCAGAACCCCGTTCCGCCGGCGACTGCCCGCCGCGCACGCTCGACGCGGTGCCAGGCTCGCGCGAATCCGACGCGCCAAGGCGCCGCGGGTCCGCGCCGGCAGCCAGGCCCACGCTCAGGGAGCATCCGGCGCGTCGCCACCCCGGACCGCCCCGACAGGCAAGCCGGTGCCACCGGTCAGGTTGGGTTCGGCCAGCTTATGCCAGGCGAAGCGAAACGCCACCGGGCGCTTGACCTTCTCGGACGAGAGGATCACCGTGTCGCCGCTGATCTGGGCCGCCGCCGGCTGGAAGCCGTCGGAGTCCGCGCCGATGACCTCGAAGTGCGTCGGCGCGTTGCCATCGCGCGTCTTCAGCCCGCCTCCCGTATTGCGGAAATGGACCTTCAGGCGGTCGCCCAGCACTTCCAGCCCGTCGACTTCCGGACTGTCGGCCACCAGATCCTGCCGACCGTAGTCGTTCTTCAGCGCCAGCAGCGCCAGCCGGAGCCCGACATCCTGCTTGTTCGGCGGATGAATATCGCCGACCGTCGCGATGTCGTTGATCACCACCATGCCGGTGTGCGGGATCTGCTGCACGGCCGCCTGGGCTTCCCAGAACGTGGCCAGAATCGTCGGGTCTTCGTCCCCATATTCAAACGGCGCGATCTGCACGTAGTAGAACGGGAAGTCGCCCTCCCCCCACAACTCCCGCCAGCCGTTGATCAACGCCTTCTTCTTCTCCAGGTACAGCATGCCCTCCGTGTGATTGGATTCCCCTTGGTACCAGATCGCCCCGCGGATCGGGAACCGGAGCAGGGCGTGAATCATGCCGTTGTATAACACGGTGGGATCCTGGTTGCTCGCAAACGGAACCAGCTCGGCCGGATAGTTCGGGCTGGGCGAGAGGGTCTTCTGCAGATCCACCGACGCTTTGGCTTGTGACAACCAGTCTTCCAGCGCCCGGATGTGCGCCGTCAGCAGCTTTCGATACTCGGGTGTTCCGGGAGTACGGCCGACGACCGATTGATAGATGTCCTGCAGTGCCGCGACCTGCTGGAAGCCAATCGGCGGCGTCCACGGCTCAATCCGCGTGCCGCCCCACGACGAGTTCACCAGGCCGATGGGCACATCCAGTTCCTGGTGCAGGTGCCGAGCCATGAAGTAGCCGCACGCCGTGAACGCGGCGACCGTGTCCGGTGAACACACCTGCCAGCTGGACTGGAAATCATCCAGCGGGACTGGCGAGGCGACCAGCGGGACTTTGATATGGCGAATCAGCGGGAACCTGGCGGCAGCGATTTCCGCCTGCGCGTTGCTGCATGCGCCAACCGGCCACTCCATGTTCGACTGGCCTGAACACAACCAGACCTCTCCCACCAGCACGTCCTGGAGCTCGACCGTGTTACGGCCCTGCACTTTGAACCCGATCGGCGTCTTGCTGGCAGCCAGCGGCGGCAATTCGACTTGCCATCGGCCAGCCTCATCGGCAGTGGTTTTGGCGGTATTCGCACCGACTGTCACCGCGACAGGCTCCCGGGCATCGGCCCAGCCCCAAACCCGGATCTTCTGTTGCTGCTGCAGCACCATGTGGTCGCTCAGCACGCTCGGCAGCCGTACATCGCCGCGCGCGGCGCTGTACAACAGCAGGCAGATCAAGCTGCACCCAATCACTCGGACGGCAGTTGGCAGAGTCTTCTTCATCGTGGTCACATCTTCCAGTAAGCGTTAAGACAAAGATACGGGGACGACCGGTGCCTGTGATTGTAATATCTCGTCAGGCGGACGGGCTACCCGCCTCCCGCCAGCCCCCGGCACCGGGGTGCATTTCAGCTTTTGCGCTGGTTGGCAGGGGTCGGAAAAGGCCAATAGGAGAAACGGGGGCGGGGCGTTTGGTGAACTACGGCGACGGTGGTGGGGTGGGGAACGGAATTCCCTTTTTTTGGGGAGCACGGTCAGGGATGACTCGACGGCGAAAGGTGCGGAATTCCATTCGGGGGGAACGCACGATTCGGAACGCGTGGCGCGACTGCAAGAGCGGCTGGGTCGATGCTCCCCAGCGCATCAAGCGCGGCCTCCACCTGCCCTGCCGTGGCGTGGTAGGCCAACGGCGCGGTCACAGACCCTTCAAACGCCAACCGGAACGTGCCGCCCGTGGCGACCGCAGTCACTGTGGCTTCGATGCCACAGATGGACCAGACACCCCGCTCCCCCACCTTTTCGCCCCAAACCGGATTAATGAGTCCTGACCCGAATGGCACTGTCGGCATCGGGCGGTTGCGCACCAATTCTATTGACTCGCGCGAAGATTTTTGAGAATCTCTGGCCAGCCCAAGCGCTGTTTCAGGTTTTGGCCTCGCTTGGCTAAAATTGTCAAGCCCTCCTTGGCGACACCTGCAGTAAAAAGCCAAGGAGGGTTTTTCATGGTTGCCTGCATACCCGATTCGCCGCGTCGAGGCAGCGGCAGTTTTCAACGGGTTGCGGATGCGTTTCTGGCCCGCCAGGGGCTGCCGTTTGCCGAGATTCTGTCCGCCGAACGTATTGAACGTGTCTTCGCCCAACATGGCTGCCTGTTCGGCCTGTATGGGATCTACACGGTCGCCGTGATGGTCTGGGCGTTTCTATCTCAAGTGCTGCGCGACGGCAAAGTCGCCGCGGATATGGAGGCGGCGGCGGACCCGACGTGGCTGTGGAAAGGCCGTCTCCATCCCAAGTTGATCGATGGCTTCACGTTCACGATGCCCGACACCGCTAAGAACCAGGCGCAGTATCCGCAACCGGCGTCCCAGAAGCGTGGCGTGGGACTGCCGATCGCGCGGGTCGTGGCGATCTTGTCGCTGGCGACCGCCTGCGTGATGGATCTGGCGTTGGGCCCGTACAAGGGTCAAGAGACGGGGGAGCCGGCCTTGTTGCGGTCGCTGCTCGGCAGCTTGGCCCGCGGTGACATCGCCGTGGCGGATCGGTACTACTGCTCCTTCCTGATGATCGCGTTGCTGCTCGGGCGAGGCATCCAGACTTCGCTGAACCTGGGGCATGTGCGCTGCAAGTCTCCCGAGATGGTGCGTCGCGGACTGTGGACGACCATCCTGGGATACAACCTGATCCGCACCACGGCTGCCGGTGCCGCCTTGGTGCACGGCAAGCAACCCCGACAGATCAGCTTCACCAGCACCTGTCAGTATGTGTTGGCCTCGTGGATGCAATTGTCGAGCGGCTTAATCCCCCCCGCGCGGCTGGATCCTTACGTGAAGGTGATGCTCACGCAGATCGCCGAATGTGAAGTGGGCAATCGTCCGGGACGACTGGAACCGCGTGTCCTGAAGCGGCGACGACACGGTTACCCGCTCATGCAGCGATCCCGCGCAGTCCTGCGCGCCGAGTTGCGCCGACACGCTACCTGAGCACGGGTACCCGACGGCGGCACGTGGCCGCCTGGTGGCCGGTATCCGTGTGGCGACACACACTGCAGAGGAGCCCTTCGCGTCGGTAGCAAACAGGCAGCTGAAATGAGGTCGCCGATAGCGATCCGCGTAGAGACTGCGCGCATGCACCACGCACCGATACGTGGTGACGGAATCCAGCCGATGCTGACAACAGCAACCGTCGTAACCATGCACAACGCGACCTGGCGCCGCGACTCGCGCTCTAAAGGTCGGAGCGCAAACCGCTTACCGCCGACAGTGCCAACGAGTCCTGACCCCTGGCTCGAATCGTTCCATCGGCCCGACTCAGCTCGACCTCGATCTGAGCCACCTCTCGCAAGGCCCGCTCGAGCCGCTCTTGTAGTCGCGCCACGCGTTCCGAATCTTGCGTTCCCCCCGACTGGATTTCCGCCCCTTTCGCCGTCGAGTCATCGATGACCGTGCTCCCAAAAAAGGAAATTCTGTTCCCCACCCCATCACCGTCGCCGCAGTTTGCCAAACGATCCCCCGTTTCTCCTATTGAGTTTCTGTTGCGGAAAGGAAATCCGCGTGTCTTTTTGCGCGGGACGCATTGACCAAAAGAAACGCATCCTTATCCTCTGGTTATTCACAACTCATTTACACGGAGGACAAGGATGCGTCAGAAAC